>CAWERB010000011.1:0-56372 GCA_963811335.1 uncultured Actinomycetota bacterium
CGCCGGAGACCCGGAACGTGCAATTGGCCCGTGCTGGCGGTTACGAACCGAACAGTTTGAACGCGAGGAGCACAGTGCCCTCAGTTGACGCGAATAGTGGGTAATAGCCAGATTCGACGTAAAGCATGCCATTCGCCACTACTACACCACCAATCCCAGATAGCGACTCGCCGAAGCCGGGTGCGCCGTTGACTCCCCGGAACTCGCGGACGGTGTCGTACTGCCACACGATCTGCCCGGTGGCGGACGAGAACGCGTAGAGCTTGCCGTCCGCGTTCCCCTCGAAGACCAGGCCAGGGACCGATGTCACGGCCGGGGTGAAGGCGAGCTGGCAGCTCGGGATGCCTGCCGCGCCGCCGGTGGCTGCACCCGTCGGCCGGGGACGGCGTTTGCCACTCGATCGCGCCGGTCGACGGGTTGAGCGCGTACATCACCCCCGGGTTGGCGAACCAGGTGGCGACGTAGATGCGGTGCCCGTCGGTGCTGCCACCCCACACGATGCCGCTGTTGCCGCCCTGCGTGTTCGGGTTGGCCACGAGGTGCTGGGTCCACAGCAGCTTGCCGGTCACCGCGTCAAACGCCCGGTAGACGCCTGCCTTGTCCCCTATGCCGAGGATGGTCCGGCCGTCGACCCGGTAGAGGCTGCCGGAGGATATGTCCCAGTCATGGGCGTTGCCCGCCGCCTTGGCCGGGCAGTAGGTCGGCGCCAGCGTGGGGTCGTCGCAGGTGGTGGTGTAGGTGTCCGGCTGAGCCTGGTAGCTCCAGGCCACCTTGCCCGTCCGCAGGTTCAGGGCCAGCACGCTGTCGGCCTCGCTGGTCGAGCCGGTGTAGTTGTTGCCGGTGCCGACGTACAGCAAGCCCGCCGCCGGGTTGATGACCGGCGTGCTCCAGACCGAGGCCCCGGACGGCCCGTACTGGGTCGCGCCGCTCGGCCACGTGCCGGTCACCTGGGCCGCCGGCACCGTGTAGTGCCGCCAGGCCACCGCGCCAGTCGCGGCGCTGACCGCGACCACCTGGCCCCGCGCGGTACAGCAGGGGTAGTTCTGGTTCGATTCCTGGAAGTTGTTCTCATCGTTGGAGGTCCCGATGTAGACCAGCCCGTCATACACGGTCGGGGAGCCGGTCTCTTGGACGTCGGGGTTGGCCGGGTCCAGCCGGATCGCCCAGCGCAGAGTGCCGGTCAGCGCGTTCAGCGCGTAAAGGTAGCCCCGGTTGTCGCCGAAGTAGACCACGCCATTCGAGACCGCAGCGCCGTCCCGGACCGGGTTCGGGGTCGAGCCGACCGGCCCGACCACGCTGGTCAGGTCAAAGCTCCACAAGGTGGCGCCGGTGGTCGCGTTCAGCGCGAAGAACTTGGCGTCATTGCTGCCGACGTAGAGCGTGTTGCCGACCACGGCCGGCTGGCTGGAGGTGAAGGTGCCGGTGATCCGGGGGAACGTGAACGCCCACGACTCGGTGAGGTGACTGACGTTCTGCGGGGTGATCGGCGTGCTGGGGGCGAACCGGTCGCCCGATAGCTCGCCCTGCCATGACGCCCAGTCGGCGGTGATCGCCCTATCGTGTTGAGGCACTGCCGCCTGCGCGGTCATAGACAGTGTTCCGAGCAGAATGGCGCCCAATCCGCCCAGGATAAGGGCTAGCCATGATTTTTTTCTAACCAGCATTGACTATCTCCACGGTTTTCGCGACGGGATGGACCGGGATTGCCTGATACTTCTCCGGCAGTTTATCCCTCTCCTGGTAGGACGATCAGCTTGCCGTTTATTTCCCCGGCTGCCATCTTTGCCAGCGCCTTCGGCGCCTCGTCTAGGCTGTACTCCCGTTCGATATGCGGCCGGATGCCGGATACCTCAAGCAGGCTGATCAGGCGGCGAAGCTCCTGCCGGGTGCCGCAGAACACGCCGACAACCGACAGTTGCAGGAAGAAAGTGCGGGCCAGCCGGGCCTGCGGGTTGGCCCCGGTGGTCACCCCGGCCAGCACGAGGCTGCCGCCGGGGCGCAGCGCCTCCAGGGAGTGCTGCCAGGTCACCCGCCCGACCGAGTCCATGACCGCGTCGACCGGGTGCGGCAGCCGCGCCCCGGGCTCGAAGACCTGGTGTGCGCCCAGCTCGAGAGCCGTGCGGCGGCTGCCCTCGGCCCGGCCGGTGGCCCAGACCCGGAACCCGCCCTGTCGCCCCAGCGCGATCAGGGCCTGGGACAGGCCGCCGCCGCTGCCCTGGACGAGGACGGTGTCGCCGGGCTGCAGGCCGGACCGGGTGAACAGCATGCGGTAGGCCGTCAGCCAGGCCGCGCCCAGGCAGGCGCCCTCGGCGAAGGTGAGCCACGGTGGCAGCGGCAGCAGGTTGCGCGCGGGCACCATGACCAGCTCCGCCATCGTGCCGTCGACCTCCTCGGTGAGCAGGTGGCGGCCCGGGCTCATGGTGTCCTCGCCGTCCCAGTCCGGCGGCTCGATCACCGGGTACACCAGCACCCGGTTGCCGTCGGCGTCTAGGCCCGCCCCGTCGCAGCCCAGGACCATGGGGAAGCAGTCGCGGGCGATGCCGACCCCGCGCGCCGTGGCCACGTCATGGGCGTTGAGGCTGGCCGCCCGGACCCGCACCGTGACCCAGCCAGCGGGCGGCTCGGGCTCGGGCCGCTCGCCGACCTCGATCGCGCTCAGCGGGTCCAGCGGCCGGGGGGCGGTCGCGTAGACCGCCTTCACGATGCCCGCCCGGCTAGCTGCAGCGCCCGGCGGACGGTGCTGCCGAGGGTGGGCGTCCCGCCCAGCTCGGTGAACGTGGCGTCCGGGTACTTGCCCAGGACGTAGGCGAGCGAGTCAGCCCACCGCACCTGGTGGTCGATCTGCTCGATGAGCAGCCGGGCGATGCCGGAGTCGGGGTACTCGGCCGCGGTCCGGTTGGCGATGACGGGGATCGCGGGCGGGGCGAACCGCACCTCGCTGGCCGACCGGGCGAAGGCCCGGGCGGCACCGCGCATGTAGCGGGAGTGGAACGGTCCGCTGACCTCTAGCTTGCGCACCCGGAAGGCGCCTGCGCTGGTCAGCGGCTCGACCGCGGCGTCCAGCTCCTCGGCCGGGCCGGCGATCACCACCTGGTCGGCCGCGTTCAGGTTGGCCAGGTCGATCCCGGTCAGCCCGGCCGCGCGCAGGGCCGCGGCGATCTTTGCGGCCTCGAGCCCGAGGACCACGCTCATCGTCCCGGCGACGCTGGCCATCGCCGTCGCCCGGCGGACGACCAGCCGCAGGCCGGTGGCGAAGTCGAACACGCCCGCGGCCAGCAGCGCGGCGTACTCGCCGACGCTGTGCCCGAGCAGGACGTCCGCGACCAGGCCGTCGTCCGCCGCCGCGCGCCAGGCCAGCGCGTTGACCACGTACCGGACCGGCTGGGTGTAGCGGGTGTCGCCCAGCCGCCCGCCGGGGTCGTCGCGGCACAGCTCGGGCACCGAGTAGCCGAGGATCTCCCCGGCCTGCCGCTCGGCGTCGGGGTAACGCCCGAATAGCTCCTCGCCCATCCCCTTCCGCTGGCTGCCCTGCCCGGGAAACAATACTGCCGTTGTCATAGCTGTCCGTATCCGGCCGCCACCGCTTGGCGGGCCATGGGGTGCTGGAGAGTCTCCAGGTGTCCGGGTACCTCGCGCTCGAAGGCCTGGTCCGATTCGGCCAGCCAGGGGGCGACCAGCGCCGCCTTGGCGAGCTCAAGGGCCCGGCGGGGGGCGGCCGCGATCCGCCCGGCGAGCTCGGCCGCCGTGTCCTCGACCGCGTCGTGGGCCACCACCGTGACCGCCGCGCCCCGCTCGCGCAGCTCCCGGCCCCGGAACCGGGCCGCCCCGAGCAGCGCCTCGGCGGCCAGGGCGCCCCCCAGCCGGTGCGGCAGTACCCAGGTGGCTCCCATGCAGGGCATGAACCCGTAGCTGAGGAAGTTGGCGGTGTACACCGAGCGCTCGCTGAGCACCGGGATGTCGGCGTAGAGGCCGAGCAGGAAGCCGCCACCGATAGCATGGCCTCGCATCGCCGCCACCACTGGCAGCGGGCAGCGCAGTGGCGCCCGGATGATCAGGTCGTGCTCAAGCGTCTCCCGGCTCCCCGGCGGGCCCAGCAGGCTCTCACGCGAGCCGCCCGCGCTGAAGATGCCGGGCAGCCCAGCCAGCACCACCACCCTGGCCTCGGGGTCGGCCACCGCCGCCGCCAGGGTGGCCCCGAAGCGGTCCACCAGGCCCGGGGTGAAGGCATTGTGGCCGTCCTGGTCGGCCAGCCGGACCGTCACCACCCGCCCCGACCGGCTGACCTTGACCAGCCCGGGCGAGGTCACGGCAGTGCCCCGGCTGCGCGGAACCCGGCGATCCGCGCGCGCACGTCGGGGTCCCGCAGCCGCTCGGCCGTGGCCTGGCAGGCCGCCTCGGCCATCCCGGCCGGGCGCGGGTAGAGGTCGTCGCGCAGCCGCTTCGCCGCCCGCACCGTGTCCGGGGTGACGCGCCGCAGCATCGCCAGGATCTCGCGTGCCCCGTCCCGCGCGGCCGGGTAGCACAGGTCGGCCAGCCCGGTCCGCAGCGCCTCGTCCGGCCCGACCGGGTGCGCGCGCAGCGCCATGCCCCACGCCTGGTGCGGACCGACCCGGTCGGCGACGAAGGGGAAGGCCATGCCCGGCACCAGCCCGAGCAGCAGCTCGGTGAAGCGGAAGGTGGCGTCCCGCCCGGCCGCGACCAGGTCGCACGCCGCCGCCAGGGCGACCCCGCCGCCGGTCGCCTGCCCGTCCACGAGGGCCACGGTGACCAGCGGGGCCTCGCGCAGCCGGGTGAAGGCGCGCCATGGGGGCAGCGTGGCCTGCTCCAGCCACTGCGGCGGGATGCGGCCGAGGTCCAGCCCCCGGCAGAAGTGCAGCCCCTCCGCGCCGATCAGGGCGGCCCGGCACCGGGGGTCGGCCGCGGCGTCGTCCAGGGCCGCGAGGAGCTGCGTGATCAGCGCGTCGTCGAGCGGATTGCCGCGCTCGGCGGCGCATAGGGTCAGCTCCACGTGGGTCTCGTGGCGCGACGCCCGCACCGCGGGGCCGTCGGCGGTTACGTCCACGTGTACTCCCGGCGAAAGCCCCGGAGCGAGCAGAGCACCGCCGCCTTGCGCGCGCTGAGCCTGCCCTCGGTGAGCTCGTCGGCCGCCTGCGGGCCGAGCTTGGCGTCCTCGGTCCCGGCCGTCGGCGTCTGCTCGATGACCTGGTCGTAGGCCGCCACGCTGAGGTCGGCGCGGGCGCTGAGCTGGCTCGCGATCCCGGCCCGCGCCACCGCCGCCCTCGCCCCGGCCGGGATCACCGCGCTGGCGAACTCCGACGCACAGCCCGACCCGTAGCTGAACAGCCCGGTCCGGTACCCCTCGTCCGGCGTGTGCTCGATGCTGCTGGCCAGCGCCAGGAGCAGGGTCCCGGAGTAGATGTTGCCGACCTCGGACGGGTAGACGAGCGAGGGCTGCACCCGCGCGACGAAGTCGTCCTCGATCTCCGCCTCCGGCAGCCGCCGCAGGGACCGCAGCAGCGACCGGTGCGCGCCCTTGACCATCCCGGCGAACGGGGTGTGCAGGGCCAGCCGGTGGAAGGTGCTTACGATGTCGGCCCCGTCCACCACGGTCGCGTACTCCGACCAGGAGTGCCGCAGGCAGTCCAGGTAGGTGAGCAGGGACAGGTCCACGTCGAAGACGTCGCGCTCGCGCACTGGCCGCATCCCGTCGCCCGCGTCGTAGCTGTAGCAGCCGTAGGCGCCGGGGTCGGGGACGGCGACCCGTGGCGCCCGCCCGACCAGCAGCGCCACCGCCCCGGCGCCCTGGCTCGGCTCCATGTAGGTCTCGCGCATCGGGCTGGCCACGTCGACCCCGACCACCAGCGCCCGCGCCCCCGGTCGGGGGCTGACCGCGATCAGCGCGCACGCGGTCCGCAAGGCGGCCATCCCGCCGTAGCAAGCCTGCTTGACCTCGAACAGCCGGCAGGAACGGCCCAGCCCGAGCAGGCCGTGCAGGAAGCTGCTGGCCGACCGGCCCCAGTCCACCGCCGACTCGGTGCCGACGACGACGAGCTCGATCGAGGCCCGCTCTTGCTCCGTCAGCGCGTCGACCACGGGCCGGGCCGCCGTCGCGGCGAACGTGACCACGTCCTCGCACGGCAGCGCGACGCTCTTGCGGCACATCATCAGGTTCTGCCGGCGCTTGTCGTTGAGTCCCCGCGCCCGGAACAGGGCCGCCACGTCGACCGACGCCACGCCGCAGTACGCTCCGACAGACTCAATGCCGATGCTGGTCAGGCGGTCGTCAGTCATCCTGCACGCTCCTGGTCATGATGATCGCGGAGTTGATCCCGCTGAAGGCGAAACTCGTGCTGAGGGCCACCCGCAGGGGCGTGTCCACCGCCTTGCGGCCGACGTAGCTCACCCGGGAGTCCGCGGGCGACCACAGGTTTGGGTTGGGGTGGGCGAAGCCGTCGCGGAGCTGGATCACGGTGGCGACCGCCTCGATGACCCCCGAGCCTGACAGGCAGTGCCCGGTCAGCTCCTTGGTCGCGTTGACGAGCGGGCCGGCCCCGAAAACGCGGGCCAGGGACTCGGCCTCGGTCGCGTCGCCCAGCTGGGACCCGGTCGCGTGCGCGTTCACGTAGTCCACGTCGCCCGGCCCGAGGCCAGCCGACTCCAGTGCGGCGGCGATCGTCGCCGCCTGGCCATCGGCGCTCGGGCGGGTGCCGCGCTTGCCGTCCAGCCGCTGCGCCAGCCCGGTGATCCCTGCCAGCGGCCGCGCGCCGCGCGCGCGGGCGGTGCCGGCCCGCTCCACCACGACCGCGGCGGTTCCGTGCCCGTGCACGAACCCGCGGCGACCTGAGTCGAACGGGCGGCACACGCCCTCGGGCGGCTCATCGCTGGCCGCCGCCAGCGCGCCGCTGTCGGCCAGCGCCCGGTACTCGGCCACCGACAGCTCCGACAGCGCCCCCACGACCAGGCAGTGATCGGCCGCGTCGAGCGCGAGCAGGCGGCACGCGTGGATCAGCGCCAGCGTGCCGCTAGCCGACGCCCCGCCGATCAGGCAGCCCTCGGCGGTTGCGCCGGTCGCCTCGCTCACCGCCCCCACCGTGTCCACGTCCAGGTGGGCCAGCGCGTGCGAGGGCCGCACTCGCCCGTCCCCGCAGCTCATGCGGACCGCCACCTGGGCCTGGTAGTCCAGCGCGAGGTTGTTGCCGCCGATCACGATCGCGGTTCGGGCGAGGGCACCGGGACCCAGCTCGGCCGCGGCGACCGCCTCCCGCGCCACCCGGACGGCGGACCGGGTGGGCTGGGTGAACCGCCCACTCAGCAACAGCTCGGACTCGTCGGCCGGCCCGGGCAGGTACGCCGCCGCCGACACCCGGGCGGCATCCGGGAGCGCTACCGCCCGGATGCCGCCGCGGCCGTCGCGCAGCGCGGCCCCGAACTCCTCAACGGTGTCGCCCACGCTGGTGCGGACGGCCATCGCGGTGATGACGGCATCGAGTGCGGTCATTTCGTCCCGCAGTGGCCGTGCAGCACGTCGACGAGCTGCCGCACGTTGCCGATGTCGGCGAAGGCGGCCGCCGGGACCGAGAGGCCGAGAGCGTCCTGGCTGCCGACAACAATGTCCATCCGGTCCAGGGAGTTGGCTCCCAGCTCGGACAGGCTGACGTCCGGCGTGACCTGCTGAGCGGTCACGTCCGGGAGCACCGTGGCGGTCTCGTCCTGGACCACGCTGAGTACTTCATCCCAGGTCATCGCGCATCGCCGCCGCCCAGGGCGAGCACGGCGGCCAGGCCGCTCAGCGTCCGCCCCTCGTACATCTGGGTCAGGGTGAGGGCGGTTCCCTGCTCGGCGTTAAGCTTGGCCAGGAACTCGACCGCCAGGACCGAGTCCAGCCCGAGAGCGGACAGCTCCGCGCCGGTGTCGACCTCGTCCTCGAGCAGGTAAAGGCACTCGCCCGCCAGCTTGCGCAGCTGCCGGGTAAGCCGGGCCACGTCCGGCTGGCCGCCCCCGTCGCCCAGGGCCGGGACCGGCGACCCGGGCGACGTCCCGGCGTCGGCGCCGCCGGGCGCGCGGGCCAGCTCGGCCGCCAGCGCGCGGCTGGTGCGGGTGGCGTAGAGCTGCTCGGTGCGCACGTCGAGGCCGGTCTTGCCTGCGACGAGCTGGGTGAACTCGACCGCCACGACCGAGTCCAGGCCGGCCGCGACCAGGTCCCCGTCCAGCGTCACCTGCTCCGACGGCAGGTAGAGCACCTGGGCCGCGAGCGTGGCGATGACCCGGGCCAGTTCCGCTGCTTCCGGGGCCGCCCCCGGAAGCAGCGGCGCGGCCGCTGGTGCGGGCAGTGCCGCAGGCGCAGGCGGCGTGGCCGGAGGCAGCGGCGTGGCCGGGGCCGGACTGGTGGCCGGCGATAGCGTCGGCGCGGTCGGCGGCAGGTCCGGGGCGGGGGCCAGGGGGGCCAGGCGGACCAGCCCCGTCAGGCCGGGGCTCGCCGGGCGCAGGAGCGTGGCCGGCCCCTGCGTCGCGGGCGTCGCCGTGGCCGGCTGGCGCCGGGGCAGCGGCGGCCGGGGCAGCAGCGGCGCGGGCGGGCGCTCGGCGCGCGGCCAGTGGCTCTGCGCCTCGAACGGGTACAGCGGCAGCCCGCCGACCCGCCGGGGCCGCTCACCGTCCCACAGCGCGGCCCAGTCCGCGTCCTCGCCCGCGAGGAACGCTCCTGTCACGCCATCACCGGCGGCGTCGGCTGTCGTGCCGTCGGACGCCAGGACGGTCCGGCAGGGGAGCGCCGCCCGGCCCGCCTGCAGCGTCGCCGCCACGGCGGGAATGTCCGCCTCCGGGTGCTCCCGCAGCCACTCGCGCAGCGAGGCGGCCAGCGCGCTGAGGGCGGTCGCGGTGCCAGCCGACAGCGGCAGGAGCCGCGTTCCCCGGCCACCGGGCCGTGTCCCGGCCGCGGCCGGGACGGGCGGGTCGGTCAGCACCACGTGCGCGTTGGCCCCGCCCAGCCCGAATGAGCTCACGCCCGCCGCCCGCGGCTGGCCGGCGGCGCGCGGCCACGGGACCGGCGCGGTCGGCAGTCCCAGCAGCGATCCCAGCCCGGCCACGCTGGCCGACGGCGCGACCAGCCCCGATATCGCCGGGATGCTGTCGTTCTCCAGGACCAGGATCGCCTTGACCAGGCCGAACAATCCGGCTGCGGCCTCGGTGTGCCCGATCGTGGCCTTGATCGCGCCGACCCACAGGCGCCCCTCGGGTCCGCCCGCCCGCGCCGCGCCCCCCAGCGCCTGGACCAGTCCGGTGGCCTCCGCCTCGTCGCCCAGCTTGGTCCCGGTCGCGTGAGCCTCGACGTAACCCAGGTCGGTGGGCGCGATCCCGGCCCGCCGCGCGGTCTGGCGGATCATCTCCGCCTGCGTTTGCGGGGACGGGCTGAACTGGCCGCCGGACCGGCCGTCGTGGGTCTGCGACGCACCCCGGATCACCGCCCGGATCGGATCCCCGTCGCGCTGGGCGTCGGCCAGCCGCTTGAGCACGACGACCGCGACCCCCTCGCCGCGCACGTAGCCGTCAGCCCCCTCGCTGAACGGCCGTGACCGGCCGGTGGGGGACAGCAGGCCCGCCCGCAGCAGCGCCTCCTGGTCGAAGCCGTGGCAGATGACGCTGACCCCGCCCGCGATGGCCACGTCGACGTGGCCCGCGGCCAGCGCCCAGACCGCCTGGACGGCGGCGGCCAGGCCGGACGAGCAGGCGGTGCCGACCTCGGTGCTGCACCCGCGGGCGTCGAAGTAGTAGGAGACCCGGTTGGCCAGGAAGGCGTCCATGGTCCCGGATGCGGTGTACTGGTCGAGGGTGCCCAGCCCATCGCACCGCAGCCGGAAGTCGGCGCCCATCGAGCCCACGTACACGCCGGTCCCCGGGCCCGCCACCGCGGCCGGGGTGATGCCGGCGTCCTCCAGCGCGTGCCAGGTCTCCTCCAGCAGTAGCCGCTGGCGCGGGTCGGTGTAGGCCGCCTGGCGCGGCGACAGCCCGAAGAAGCTGGCGTCGAAGGCGTCGATGCGGTCCAGTAGCGCTGCCCGGGGCGTGTTAGCCGCCAGGCGCTCGGCGTCGTATCCGGGCAGCCGGTCGGCCGGGATGTCGCCGATGACATGCTGGCCGGATTCGATGAGCCGCCACAGTTGGTCGAGGCTGGGAGCGCCACGGCTGCCCGGGCCGCCATGCCAATCACCGCGACGGGAACGTCGAGGCCGGGCCCCTGGCCCGGCTGATCTGGCGATCTATCCAGAGTTCCACCCATGAAGCCAAGTCTTCGCCACTCCGGGCCCGGTGTCGTGAGCCCGGCGCCCCTGCCGCGCGCGGCCGTTTCCCGGCCCGGACGGGACTCCCGACTCACGACGGTAGGAACGCTCACTGGCCACGCTTGCCCCATGCGGATAACCGTCACCCAGGACCTCGACCGGTTCGTCGCGGCCGTCGGCCCCTGGCTTGTGAAATCCCCGATCGCCAACAACGTGCTGCTCATGTCGATCGCGGCGCAGCGGGCGGGGCATGCCAAGGGCACCGCGCCCGCCGTGTACGCCTGGGCCGAGGACAGGGACTCCATCCTGGGCGCCGTGCGCTGGCCGCCACCGCTGCCCGCGACGGTCACCGCGATGCCGCCGGCCGCGGCCGCGGCGCTGGCGGCGGCGCTGGCCGATGACTCGGCCGCGCTACCCGGCGTCAACGGCGCGAGCGAGGCCGCGTCCGCCTTCGCCGAGCGCTGGGTGGAGCTGACCGGGGCCGCGGCCGGGCCGCGGCGGACGCTCCTGCTGTCGCGGGCGCGCGAGGTCAGGCTGGCCGAGTGGCCCCCCGGCGAGCTGCGCCGGGCGACCCAGGACGAGGCCCCAGTCCTGGCCGGGTGGATCACCTCGGTCCTGGCCGCCGGCGGCCTGCCGTCGCCCGAGGTCGTCGCCCGCCAGCAGGTCCACGAGCAGCTCGCCGGCGACCGGCTCTACGTGTGGGCCGTCGGCGGCCAGCTCGCGGCGGTCATCGGGCACGCCGCGCCGGCCGAGAACGTGGTCCTCGTGCACGGCGGGTACGCCTCGCCCCAGCACCGCGACGCGTGGTACGGGACCGCGGTCCTGGCCGCCGTCACTAAGCACCTGCTGGAACAGGGATACGCGTGCATCTCCATCACCGACCGGGCGAACCCGCACGTCGGAGCCGCGCTGCGAGCCGTCGGGTACGAGGCGGCCGGGGAGCTGGCCGACGTCAAGCTCGGCGCGCCCGCCGCCCGCTGACGGCCGTGCTTCCGTCCGGCGATGACCTGTGGAGGTCGTGATGTCCGAGGCTTCGAACGCGGCGGGCACCGGGCGCGCGACGCCAGCCGTCACGGAAGCACCAGCCGTCACCGGAGCACCAGCGATCAAGGGGCCCTCGGCCGGGCAGACGGCGGGCCGGCCCTTGTTCCGGATGCCGGGGCACGCCCGCAAGGGGGCGATGACCCTGCACGTGCTGACGTCGGTCGGCTGGTTCGGCATCACGGTCGGCCTCTTGTGCTGCGTCGTCATGGCCCGCGCCACATCCGACCCGGCGGCCGCGCGCGCCCTGTACCAGGCGATCGGCGCCAGCCCGTGGCTAGCAGTGCCGGCCGGGCTGCTGGGGACCGCCACGGGCGCGGTCCTCGCGCTCAGCTCCCGTTACGGCCTGCTGCGGCACTGGTGGATCCTGGGCAAGATCGCCATCACGGTCGCCGTCGTGCTGGCCGACGCGGTGGTCACCGGCGCGCTGGCCGACGACGCTATCGCCGGGCGGCTGTCGACGCCCTTGCTGTACGCCTACACGATCGGGCATGTCCTGCTGCTGCTGGCCGCGACCGTGCTGTCGGTGTACAAGCCGCGCGGCCGCACGCCCTGGAGCTAGCCGACCTCTTTGCGGTCGATGATTACGCGGGCCCTAGGCACGCAGTCCACGATTATTTCGCTCATCATCATTTTGTGTCGCGATGGTATCTTAGCGTGATTCGCTTCTCATGACAGATTCAAGCGACAGGCAAGGGAAACGATGAGCGACACGCCCACGAATGGTAATGGCTCCTGGACTCAGGTCGCACTGGTCACAGGAGCCACGGAAGGCATCGGCTACCACACGGCTCTGACCCTGGCCGCCCAGGGCTACACGGTCCTAATCACCGGGCGCAATCAGGCCAGGGGCGACGCCGCCGCCTCCTCGATCTCGGCCGCGGGCGGCGGCCGGGCCCACTTCATCCAGGCCGATCACTCGACGGTCGGCGGCGACCGGCAGGCCGCGGCCGCAGTCGCCGAGCGCCTGCGGTCCCTCGGGCTCGGCGAGTCCCTGGACGTGCTGGTCAACAATGTCGGCGGCATCTTCCCCCAGCGCACGCTCACCCCCGACGGTTACGAGGCGACGCTGGCGCTGAACTTCCTGGCCCCCTACGTGGTGACGAAGTCCCTGCTCCCGCTGCTGGCGGCGGCGCCCCAGCCCCGCATCGTGGTGGTCACCTCCCAGCTGAGCTGGCTCAGGCAGCAGGTCCACGGGGACCTGACGGACAACCTGGACGCCAGCGGGAACTACGTCGGGATCGAGGCCCACGCGCGGGCCAAGCTCCTGCTCACCGCGTGGGCGCTTGGGCTGCCGCGCGAGCTGGGCAGCACCCGGATCACGGTCACCGCGGTCAACCCGGGCACCGCCTGGACCCGGATGACCCAGGGCCTGACGGTCGAGGTGGTGCCGTCCTGGAAGTACTTCTACCCGCTGGCGCGCTGGTTCCAGAAGCGCGGGGACGCCGGGAAGGCCGCCCAGGTGGTCGTGCGCCTGGCCACCGCGGACAACCCGGCTGCTACCAACGGCGTGTTCATCGACATGAAGGGCAAGCCAGGGAAGGTGCCGGACAACCTGTCTGACCCGGCCTTCCAGCAGAAGGTGGCCAACCTGGCGGAGCGGCTGGCCGAGCAGGCGCCTACCGCGTCCTCGGTGTAGTCCCGCCCTAGCACCGCTGGTCCGGGCGCAGTTCCTCACCGTCCCGGGACAGCCGGCTCACGACCGTGGGACGTGCCTAGCGGTTGTCTAGAGGCATGAACAGGTCACTGATCGTCGCGAAGATCCTGCCCGACGCGGAGCGCGAGGTGGCCGCGATCTGGGCGGAGTCTGACAACACAGAGCTCCCCCGGATCGCGGGCGTCACCCACCGGGCGCTATACCGGCTCGGCGACCTTTACGTGCATCTCCTGGAGACCGCCGCGCCCGGTGCCGAGGCGGTCGAGACCGCGCGGGGGCACGAGGAGTTCGCCCGGGTCAGCGCCCGGCTCAGCGATTACATCTCGCCTTACCTGCCCACCTGGAAGTCCCCCCGGGACGCCCAGGCGAGCTGCTTCTACGAGTGGCGGCCGCAGCCGGGGGGCGAGCGGTGAGCGCGCCCCCCTCCGCGTCCCCGCCGGACTGGGTCCGCTGCGGCCGCTGCGGCATACTGCATTACGGCAAGAAGCTGGCCCGCGCGCTCCACGTCTGCCACGAGTGCGGGCACCACCAGCCGATGACCGCCGAGGACCGCATCGCCACGCTCACCGACGCGGGCAGCTTCGCCCCGATGAGCGTCAGCGTGCTGGCCGCCGACGCGATCGCCTTCACCGATTCCAAGCCGTACTCCAGCCGGCTGGCCAAGGCCCGCGCCGCCACCGGCCTCGACGACGCGGTGCTGGCCGGGACGGCCCGGATCGGGGGCTGCCCGGTCGCCATCGCGGCCATGGACTTCCGCTTCATGGGCGGGAGCCTGGGCAGCGCGGTCGGCGAGATGATCACGCTGACGGCCGAGACGGCGCTGCACCGCCGCATCCCGTTCATCGTCGTCACGGCCTCGGGCGGGGCGCGGATGCAGGAGGGCGTGCTCGCGCTGCTCCAGATGGCTAAGGTCAGCCAGGCTATCGCCACCCTCAAGGACGCCGGGCTGCTCACGGTCAGCGTGGTCACCGACCCCACCTACGGCGGCGTGGCGGCCTCCTTTGCCACCAACTGCGACATCGTGGTGATGGAGCAGGGTGCCCGGATGGGCTTCGCCGGCCCGCGGGTCATCGAGCAGACCATCCGGCAAAAGCTCCCGGCCGACTTCCAGACGGCCGACTTCCTGCTCGCGCACGGGCAGGTCGACGCGGTCCAGTCGCGCGCCGCCCTGTCGGCCTGGCTGGCCCGGCTGCTGGCCGCCACCGCCGTCGGCGCCCCCGGGCGGGGCGCGGCCCGGGGCCGGCGCCGCCCGGCCCTGGACACCGAGATCATCACCGACCCGGCGCGCTTGGAGGAGGTCGACGCCTGGCAGGTGGTGGGCACCGCCCGCGGCAGCGGCCGCCCGACCGCGCTGGACTACCTGGCCGGCGCGTTCTCCGGGTTCATCGAGCTGCACGGGGACCGGGCCGAGGCCGACTGCCCCTCCGTCGTGGCCGGCTTCGCGCTGCTGGAGGGCGAGCCCGTCGCCGTCATCGGGCAGCAGAAGGGACACGACACCAGGGAGCTGGTGGCGCGGAACTTCGGCATGCCGCTGCCCAGCGGGTACCGCAAGGCGCTGCGGGTCATGCGGCTCGCCGCGATGCTGAGCGTCCCCATCATCACGCTCGTGGACACCCCGGGGGCCTTCCCCGGCCTGGAGGCGGAGGCGGGCGGCCAGGCGGGCGCGATCGCCGACAGCATCCTGGGCATGTTCGGCCTGCGCACCCCGGTGGTCACGGTCGTGACCGGCGAGGGCGGCAGCGGCGGGGCGCTCGCGCTGGCCGTGGCCGACCGGGTGCTGATGCTGGAGCGGTCGACCTACTCGGTCATCAGCCCCGAGGGCTGCTCGGCGATCTTGTGGGGCGACGCCGCGTCGGCCCCGGCCGCGGCCCGGGCGCTGCGCATCACCGCCCGCGAGCTGCTGAGCCTGGGACTGGTGGACGGCGTCGTGCCCGAGCCGGCCGACGGCGCCGCAGCCGACCCGGAGGCCATGGTGGCCGGGCTGGGCCAGGCGGTGGCGCGCGTCGTGGCCGAGCTGCGCGGCAGCGGAGGCGACGCCCTGGTCCGCCGCCGCCGGGAGCGCTACCGCTCCTTCGGCACCAGCGCGATCATTACCCGCCTCCCGGTTTCCGAAGCGGCGATGGTCTAGATGGCGCAGCGGGAAGACCAGGCTCGCGCCACGGAGCTGGCCGAGCTGGGCGACCACGCCCGGTCGCTGGCCGCCAGCCTCGCCGGGCCGCTGCGCCGGGTGCGGATCGCCGCCGGCGACGCGTCCATCGAGGTGGAGTGGCAGCAGGTCGGGCGCGCGCCCAGGGTGGCGCCCTCGGCCACGCCCGCCCCGACGGCCCCGGCGGAGGCGGGTGAGTCGGCCGAGCCGTCGGCCGACGAGGCCGACGCCGGCCTGCTGGTGACCTCGCCCATGGTCGGCACCTTCTACCGGGCGCAAGAGCCCGGCGCATGCCCCCTTCGTGGAGGTTGGCGAGGCCGTGGCCCCGGGCCAGACCGTCGCCATCATCGAGGCGATGAAGCTCTTCAACCCCATCACCGCCGACCACGCGGGCATCGTGGCGGCGGTACTCGCGGAGAACGGCCAGGCCGTCGAGTTCGGCCAGCCGCTCCTGCGCCTGGTGCCGCCCCTTCCTAATGGCGAGGGCACGGAGTAAGGATCCCCATGTTCAGCAAGGTGCTTATCGCTAACCGCGGCGAAATCGCGCTGCGCGTAGCCCGGACATGCCGCGAGATGGGCATCGGGTCGGTCGGCGTGTACTCGACGGCCGACCGGGACTTCCGGCTGGCAGCGCCACTTCGACGAAGCTGGTCCACATAGGCCCGGCCCCGGCGCGGCGCAGTTACCAGAACATCCCGGCGATCATCGAGGCCGCCCTGCAGACCGGGGCCGAGGCCATCCACCCGGGTTACGGCTTCCTGTCGGAGGACCCCGACTTCGCCGAGATCTGCGCCGACATGGGCCTGGTCTTCATCGGGCCGGAGCTGCGCCACCTGACGGCGCTTGGCGACAAGTCCACCGCGCGGGCGCTGATGCGGGACGCCGGCGCTGCCGCTGCTGCCCGGCAGCGTCGAGCCGGTCGCTCAGCCTCGCCCGGGCCACGGCGGTGGCGGACGAGATCGGCTACCCGGTCATCATCAAGGCCGTCGCGGGCGGCGGGGGCAAGGGCATGGAGGTGGTGACCGAGGCCGGCGAGCTGGCTTCCAGCTTCCGGCGGGCGACCGCCGCCGCCCGCTCGGTGTTCGGCGACGAACGGGTTTACCTGGAGCGCTACCTGGCCGGTGCCCGCCACGTCGAGGTGCAGGTGCTCTTCGACGCGCACGGGGCACGGCATCCACCTCGGCACGCGGGACTGCTCGGTCCAGCGCCGGCACCAGAAGCTGCTGGAGGAAGGCCCCGCCCCGGCCCTGTCGCCGGAGGTGCTGGCGACGATGGCCAAGGCGGCGGTGGGCGCGGCCGGCGCCGTCGGCTACACCGGCGTGGGCACGTTCGAGTTCCTGGTGGACGAGGACGAGCGCTTCTACTTCATGGAGGTCAACGCCCGGATCCAGGTCGAGCACCCGGTCACCGAGGCCATCACCGGCGTGGACCTGGTCCGCGAGCAGTTGCTGGTCGCGGCGGGCTACCCGCTCAGCCTGGCCCAGGACGCCGTGCTGCCCCACGGGGTCGCGGTCGAGTGCCGCGTCAACAGCGAGGATCCCGACCGCGACTTCGCCCCCCCGGCCGGCGTCCTGGAGACCTTCGACCTGCCCGGCGGGCCGTTCACCAGGGTGGACACGCACGCGGCCACCGGTTACGTGATCGGGCCGCACTACGACTCGCTGCATCGCCAAGGTCATCGTGTGGGCACCAGACCGCGAGCAGGCGCTCAACCGGATGGACCGCGCGCTGGCCGAGTTCGCGGTCGGCGGCCGGGGCGTCCAGACCACGATCCCGTTCCTGCGGCGAGTCATCGCCGACCCCGAGTTCCGAAAGGCGACCCACAGCACCGCGCTGGTGGACCGCGTCCAGGCGACGGCCACCGCGGCAGCAAGTAACCGCAACAGCAAGAAAAGGAGTGCGGGCACGTGACCACTCATGCCTCCGCGATTCAGAACGAGCTCCTCAGCATCG
Organism: uncultured Actinomycetota bacterium; assembly: GCA_963811335.1. Taxonomy (GTDB): domain Bacteria; phylum Actinomycetota; class Actinomycetes; order Streptosporangiales; family Streptosporangiaceae; genus Trebonia. The sequence goes on from CAWERB010000011.1 coordinate 17,069, forward strand.
TCAGCGCCGCCGCCGGGATACCAGTGTCGCTCGCGGGCGAATCGCCGGACGTGTCCCTGGCGGAACTAGGGCTGGATTCGCTGGCATCGATGCAGCTCCAGGCGGCCATCAAGGAACGCTTCGACATCCTGATTCCTGACGACTCATTTGACATGAGCTTCAGCGAGATCACGCGCTACGTGGTCGAGCGGCTCGGGGAAGGCGCCTGACGTGGCCGGCCACACCGAGCAGAGCATCGTCATCGACGCCCCGTTCCAGCTTGTCTGGGACATGACCAACGACGTGCCGTCCTGGCCGGACCTGTACTCCGAGTACGCCGCGGCCGCGGTGCTCCAGCGCGAGGGCGACACGGTCACGTTCCGCCTGACCATGCATCCCGACGAGAACGGCACGGTGTGGAGCTGGGTCAGCCAGCGCACCATGGACCAGGCGGCCCGGAAGGTCTTCGCCTACCGGGTGGAGACCGGGCCGTTCGAGTACATGAACATCTACTGGGCCTACGCCGACGAACCCGGCGGCGGCACGCGGATGACCTGGATCCAGGACTTCCACATGAAGCCATCCGCCCCGGTCGACGACGAGCAGATGACCGCCCGGCTCAACCACAACTCGCCCATCCAGATGAAGCTCATCAAGGAGAAGGTGGAGAAGGCGGCCCGGCGGCAGGAGGCCGCCATGGCCCACTCGGCCCACCAGGTGCGCCGCCCGCTGGTGGTGGCCTGGAACGACATCGCCCCCAACCGTCGCCGCGGGGCCGAGATCCGGGTCGTCCTGGGACCCGCGACCGTCGGCTCGACCTCCGGCTTCATGGGCGTGGCCACGCTCCAGCCGGGCGAGGCCATCGCCGAGCACTACCACCCCTACAGCGAGGAGTTCCTCTACGTCACCGAGGGCACGCTGACCGTCGACCTGGACGGCGAGACCTTCACCGTGGCACCGGACGAGGGCCTGCTGGTCTCGATCGGCACCCGCCACCGGCTCCGCAACCCCGCCGGCTCGGTGGTCCGGGCCATGTTCCACCTCGGGCCGCTGGCCCCGCGGCCCGACCTGGGCCACGTCGACACCGAGACGGCCGAGCAGGTTGCCGCCGTCATGGCCGCTCAGGACGCCCCGCTCACGGCGAGGACGGCATGAGCCGCCGCGTCGTGGTCACCGGCGTCGGCGTGGTCGCGCCGGGCGGCGCCGACCGCCAAGGAGTTCTGGGAGTGCATCACCGAGGGGCGGACCGCGACCCGCCGGATCACCTTGTTCGACCCGGCGCCGTTCCGGTCCCAGGTCGCCGCCGAGTGCGACTTCGACCCGGTGGCGGCGGGCCTGCGGTCCGCGAGATCCGCCGCTCGGACCGCTACGTCCAGTTCGCCGCTGGCGACCGCGGCCGAGGCGCTGGCCGACAGCGGGCTGGAGTTGGTCGAGCGCAGATCGCGGACCGGACGGGCGTGGCCTGGGCGTCGGCCGTCGGCGGCACCACCGCCCTGGAGCAGGAGTACGTCGTGCTGTCAGCGACGCGGGCCGTGACTGGCTGGTGGACCCGCGCTACGCGCGGCCCGTTCCTGTACGAGGCCCTGGTCCCGAGCAGCCTGGCGGCCGACGTGGCCGCCCGGTACGGGCTGCACGGGCCGGCCCAGGTCATCTCGACCGGCTGCACCTCCGGGCATCGACGCGGTCGGCTACGCCTACCAGCTGATCCAGGACGGGGAGGCCGACGTGATGATCGCCGGCGCCGCCGACTCGCCGATCTCGCCGGTGACCGTGGCCTCGCTTCGACGCGATCAAGGCGACCACGCCCGCAACGACGACCCGGCGCACGCCTCCCGCCCGTTCGACCGCGACCGCAACGGCTTCGTGCTCGGCGAGGGCGCGGCGGTGCTGGTCCTGGAGGAGCTCGAGCCGCGCGGTCGCCGCGGGGCGCGGATCTACTGCGAGGTCGCCGGCTACGCCAGCCCGCAGCAACGCGCTTCCACATGACCGGCCTGCGGCCCGACGGGATGGAGATGGCGCGAGGCGATCGACTCGGCGCTGACCCAGGCCCGGCTCGACCCGGAGCGACGTCGACTACATCAACGCCCACGGCTCGGGAACCCGGCAGAACGACCGGCACGAGACGGCCGCGTTCAAGCGGTCGCTCGGGCCAGGCCGCCTACCAGGTCCCGGTCAGCTCGATCAAGTCGATGATCGGGCACTCGCTCGGCGCGATCGGCTCGATCGAGATGGCGGCGTGCGCGCTGGCGATCGACGGCGGCATCGTGCCGCCCACCGCGAACTGGGCGAACCGCGACCCCGAGTGCGACCTGGACTACGTGCCCAACGTCGCCCGCGAGCGGCCGGTGGACGTCGCGCTGTCGGTCGGCAGCGGGTTCGGCGGCTTCCAGTCGGCGATGATCTTCAGCAAGCAGGGCGTGCTGGGCCGATGAGCCGCGCGGGCAGTCATCACCGGCGTCGGCGTCATCGCACCGACCGGCATAGAGCGCCGAGTGAGCACTGGGCGCACCGTCACCGCGGGCGACAGCCGCTGGCCCCCATCGCCTCGTTCGACGCCTCGCCGCTACCCGACGCGGATCGCTGGCGAGGTCCGCGACTTCGACGCCGCCGCCACCATGGAAGCGGCGCCTTATCGTCCAGACCGACCGCTGGACGCAGATGGCGTTCGCGGCCGCCGAGGGGGCGCTGGCCGGGGCCAGCCTGAGCCTGGCCGACGCCGACCCGTATCGGGTCGCGGTGGTCATGGCCAGCTCGTCGGGCGGCAACCAGTTCGGGCAGCGCGAGCTGCAGCGGCTGTGGAGCCAGCCGTCCCGCACCGTCGGCGCTTACCAGTCGATCGCCTGGTTCTACGCCGCCACCGTGGGTCAGCTCTCCATCCGGCACCAGGCTAAGGGGCCGAGCAACGTGCTGGTGTCCGAGAGCGCGGGCGGCCTGGACAGCCTGGCCCACGCGGCCCGGATGCTGCGCCGGGGGGTGTCGGTCGTGCTGGCCGGCGGCCTGGAGGCACCGCTCAGCCCGTACGCGCTAGCCTGCCAGGTCGCCAGCCGGATGCTGAGCACCGACGACGACCCGCGCACGGCCTACCGGCCGTTCGACGCCACCGCGTCCGGCTACGTGCCCGGCGAGGGCGGTGCCGTGCTGATCGTCGAGGACCGCGACTACGCCCTGGCGCGCGGTGCGCCCGCGATCGCGGCCGAGATCGGGGGCTGGGGCGCCACCCATGACGGGCGCCACGCCACGGCCGAGCCGGGTCACGAGCAGTACGCCCGGTCGATGCGGATGGCGCTGGACGGGGCGGCCCTGCGGCCGGACGAGGTTGACCTGCTCATCCCGGACGCGATGGGCGTCCCCGGCTACGACCGGAGCGAAGCCCGGGCCATCACCGGGGTCTTCGGCCCGCGGGGCGTCCCCGTGACCAGCCACAAGTCACTGACCGGGCGGATGTACCAGGGCGGGGCCGCCCTGGACGTGGTCACTGCCCTGCTAGCCATGCGGGAGCAGGTGATCCCGGCGATGACCGGCCTGGGCGAGCCGCCCGAGGACTTCGACCTCGACTTTGTCCGCACCGCCCGCGAGACGGCCGTGGCCAACGTGCTGGTCTGCGCGCGGGGCTTCGACGGCTACAACAGCTCCTTGCTGCTCGTGCGACACCAGAACGGGAGAGAGACATGACACCGCACGACGAGGGCAGGGCCCGGGTGGTCTTCCTCATCCGGGTGCCCGCCGAACGGACGGCGGACTTCCTCGACGCCTACGAGAAGATCCGCTACGAGGTGGCCGAGGGAGTCCCCGGGCACATCGTGGACCAGGTTTGCCAGTCGCCGACCGACCCCGAGCAGTGGCTCATAACCAGCGAGTGGGACTCGCTGGACCACTTCGAGGCGTGGGAGCGGACCGATGACCACCGCGCGCTGGCCCGGCCGATGCGCGAGTGCATGACCGAAGCGAAGTCCCTGCGGTTCGCCATCCGCGCGCAGACCACGGGAGCCAGGCCATGAGCACCACCGTCGGCGTGATCTGCACCGTGCTGCTGGCCGCGGCGGGCTGGCAGCTTGGCACGCTGTGGATCATGAAGCTGTCCATCTTGCCGATGCTCAACTCGCTGCGCTACGACGGCTACGTCCAGGTCTGCCAGCTCATCGACATGCACATCTTCCACCCGATCGCCGTGTGGATGGGCGTGCTGTCGGCCGCCCTCGGGTTCGCCGGCGCGTTCCTGGTGCCGGGGGCCTGCCCCGCCACCCTGCTCGTGATCGGCTCGCTCGCCATGGTCACGGTCGGCATCACGTCCGAGGGGTTCAACCGGCCGATCTGGCGCCAGATCGAGGTGTGGAGCCCGGACCGGGCCCCAAGCCGGTGGGTCGAGAAGCGCACCCTGTGGCACATCGCCCACCAGGTCCGCACCTACGGGGCGATGGTCGCCTTCATCGCCTACGGTGCCGCCATCATCGCGCAGGTGGGCTGATGAAGATCGTCGTCTTCGGCCCGACCGGCCTGATCGGCCGCCAGATCATGCGCTCCGCGGTGAGCGCGGGTCACGACGTCGTAGCGTTCGCGCACCAGCCCGACCCGATGTCCGGGCCTGGGCTCGCCAACGGGCGGCCCGCGATCCCGGTGCCGGTCGAGCAGGAGCTCACCGGCGCGCTCGGCTCCCTGAAGAACGTCACCGTGGCGCCGGGGGACCTCTTCGACCCGCGGACGCTGCGGGCGCCGATCGCCGGGGCTGACGCGGTCATCTTCGCGGCGGGCGAGTTTGGCCAGTCCCCGACCCGGATCCGCTCGGCCGGGATGGCCGGGGTGTGCCGGGTCATGCAGGACAGCGGTGTGTCCCGCATCGTCGCCGTCTCCCAGGCGGCGGCCTTCATCAGCCCCCGCGCCTCCCTGGCGCGCAAGATCGCGCTGCGCAACTTCATCCACAAGCTCTACCGCTACCAGTTCCTCGACTTCGAGCGCATGGAAGACGAGCTGGCCAATGCCCCCGCGCTTGACTGGTCGATCGTCCGGGCCACGAAGGTGCGGGACTGGCCCGCCAGCGGGAGCTACCAGGTCGTGCCAGACGGCCAGCTCCGGCGGGAGTGGCCCATCGGCGCGGCCGACCTAGCCGACTACGTTGTCGCCCGCATCGTCGTCGCCCGCACCGCCAGCCGCGATGGCGGGCACGACATCGTCACCCTCACCGGGCACGGCCCGGCCCCGGTCGGCGGTGCCCGCCCCGGCCGCCCAGACTCGCTCGGCCGCCCTGCCGGTCGGCCAGCCGAGAAGGAAGGACAGCCCCGATGAGCAGTGCCGCCCCCAGCCGCCAGGACCTGATCGCCGGCTACCGGACGATGCGCACGATCCGCGAGTTCGAGGAGCGCCTGCACAAGGAGTTCGCCTCGGGCGCCATCCCCGGTGCCGTTCACCTCTACGCCGGGCAGGAGGCCGTCGCGGCGGGCGTGTGCGCCGTCCTGGCCGACGACGACTACATCGCCAGCACCCACCGCGGCCACGGCCACGCCATTGCCAAGGGCTGCGACCTGGGCGCGATGGCGCTGGAACTGCACGGCAAGGCGGGCGGGCTGTGCGGCGGCAAGGGCGGCTCCATGCACATCGCCGACTTCGCCCGGGGCATGCTCGGGGCCAACGGCGTGGCGGCCGGCGGCGTCCCGCTGGCCTGCGGGGCGGCCCTGTCGGCCAAGCACCGCGGCACCAGCCAGGTCGCGGTCGCCTTCGTCGGGGACGGCGGGGCCAACCAGGGCGTGTTCGCCGAGAGCCTGCTGCTCGCGGTGGTGTGGCAGCTGCCCTGCGTCTTCGTGGTCGAGGACAACGGCTACGCGCAGGCGACCGGTACCCCGTTCCACCTTGCCGGGCACAAGGTGGCCGAGCGGGCGGCGGCGCTGGGCATGCCGACCGAGTCACCCGACGGCTACGACTTCGCCGCCGTCCGCGCCGCCGCGGCCCGCGCGGTGGACCGGGCGCGGTCCGGCGGCGGCCCCACGCTGGTCGAGTGCACCGCGCACCGGTTCTTCGGCCACATGGAGGGCTGGGACCAGCAAGGCTACCGCGGGGCGGGCGAGGTCGAGGCGCTGCGCGCGGCCCACGACTGCGTCCGTCAACTCCGCGACCAGCTCGCGGCCGACGCGGGCGGCTCGGCGGCCGAGTTGGCCGCCATCGACGGCGAGGTCGCGGCCGCGGTCGACGCCGCGTTCGACGGCGTCGCCGCCGCCCCGGACCCCGATCCGGCCCAGCTGCTGGCCGGCGTCTACGTCAGTTACTGAGGAGGGCGACATGGCACGGATCATCTCCTACCTGGACGCGCTGTCCGAGGGCCTGCGGCAGGAGCTGGAGGCCGACCCGTCGGTGGTGATTTTCGGTGAGGACAGCATCGGCGGGACCGGCTGCGACGGCACCCTCGGCCACGCCTGGGGGCCGACCAGGGGACTGCACGAGAAGTACCCCGCCCAGGTGCTCGACGCGCCCATCACCGAGGCGGCCTTCGTCGGGACGGCGGTCGGGGCGGCCGCGACCGGCCTGCGCCCAGTGGCCGACCTGCTGTTCGTCGACTTCGCGGGCGTGTGCTTCGACCAGATCCTCAACCAGGCGGCCAAGCTGCACTACATGACCGGCGGCAAGGCGTCGGTCCCGCTCGTCCTGCGCGCCCTGTGGGGTACCGGGATGCGGCGCGGCGCGCAGCACTCCCAGGCCCTCTACCCCCTGTTCGCCCACGTCCCCGGCCTTAAGGTCGTGGTCCCGGCTGCCCCGGCCGACGCCAAGGGGCTGCTCATCGCGGCGATCAGGGACGACGACCCGGTCGTGTTCTTCGAACATAAGGGCCTGTACTTCAGCCAGGGTGAGGTTCCCGAGGAAGCCTACACAGTCCCGCTGGGGAAGGCCGCGACCGTGCGGGAGGGCACCGACTGCACGATCGTCGCGATCGGGCGGATGGTCGGGGAGGCCGTCACCGCCGCCGGCGAGCTGGCCGCCCAGGGCATCGAGTGCGAGGTTATCGACCCCCGCACGCTCTCGCCGCTCGACGACGAGGCGATCTACGCCAGCGTCGGCCGTACCGGCCGCCTGGTCGTCGTGGACGAGGCGAGCCCTCGCTGCGGCGCGGCCGGGGACATCGCCGCCCTGGTCGCCGCGAACGCCTTCGGCGCGCTGCGCGCCCCAATCCGGATGGTGACCGCGCCGCACGCGCCCGTCCCCTTCAGCCCGGTGCTCGAGGACGCCTACGCGCCCACGGCCGCCGACATCGTAGCCGCGGTAAAAAGCACGCAAAAGGAGCCAGCATCATGATCGACCACCCGAACATCGCGCTGATGCGCAAGGTCTACGACGCGTTCGGCGTCGGCGACGTCGAGACCGCGGGTTCGTACTGGACCCCGGACGCCGTCCACCACTACCCGGGCCGCAACCCGCTGTCGGGCGAGCACCACGGGCTGGCCGACTCGATCGCCTTCGCGAACAAGATGTTCGAGCTGACCGAGGGCAACCTCAAGATGGACGTCCTGGAGATCGGAGCTAGCGACGGCCACGCGTTCGCCCTGCTCTATACCCGCTACGAGCGCAAGGGCCACGTGCTGGAGATGCCGTTCGTCAACGTGGCCCGGATCGAGGGCGGCAAGATCGCCGAGTTCTGGACCTACCCCAACGACGTGTACGCCACCGACGAGTTCTGGAACAGGTGAGTCATGAGCTCCATCCTTGTCATCGGCGGCAGCGTCGCCGGGATCGCCGCGGCGCTGGCCCTGGCCGACGCCGGCCATGAGGTCGAGATCCTAGAGCGGTCAGGAGACGAGCTGCCCGAGACCATCGACGCCGCGGCGAGCTGGCAGCGCCCGACGGTGCCCCAGGGGGTGCACTCCCACGCGTTCGCCTCACTCGGCTGCAACCTGCTGCGCGACCGGGCCCCGGACGTGTACGAGGCCCTGCTGGCCGCCGGCGCGGGCGAGATCAACCTGGCCGATTACCCGCCCCCGATGCTGCGGGACTTCACCCGCCAGCCCGACGACGACAACCTCCGCATGGTGATTGCCCGCCGCTCGACCTTCGAGTTCATCCTACGCAAGCGCGCGCTGGCCCGGCCCGGGGTCACGCTGACCCGCGGGGCCACCGTCCGCGGGCTGGTGACCGATCCGGCCGACCCGGCCCGCGTCGTCGGCGCGCGGCTCGAGGACGGCTCGGTCCGCACCGCCGACGCGGTCGTGGACGCCACCGGGCGGCGCACCGCGGCCGACTCCTGGCTCGCCGCCGCAGGGCTGCCGGTGCCGGTCACCACCAGCGAGAACTGCAAGATCATGTACTACACGCGCTACTACCGGCAGCTCACCCCGACCCCGCCCGGGCCGCTCAACCGCGGCTTCGGGTCCGGCGGCCTGTGGGACTCCTACACGGCGGTGCTGTTCCTCGGCGACAACCGGACGTTCTCGATCTCGGTCGGAGTCCTGCCCGAGGACGGCGAGCTGAAGGAGCTGCGTCACGAGGCGGCGTTCGAGGCCGTCATCCGGGCCACGCCGCTGCTGGCGGGCTGGGTGGCGCCGGGCAACTCCGAGCCGATCTCGCCCGTCTACGCAATGGGCAGCCTGGACAACGCGATCCGGACCCCCGCCCCGGGCCAGCCGGTGCCCGGCGGCTTCTTTCCCATCGGGGACGCGATCTGCACGACCAACCCGTCCTACGGCCGCGGCGTGTCCGTCGCCCTGCGGGAGGCGTTCGAGCTGGCCGGCCTGCTCAGCAAGGGCACTGAGCCGCAGCGGGCGGCTGAGTGGGCGCAGCTCACCGAGGCGCTGGTCCGGCCGTGGCTGGAGGAGGCCATCGCCAATGACTGCGACCGGGCGACGCTGTGGGAGGCCACCCTTGCGGGCCGCCAGCTCGGCCTGCTGCTGGCCGGCGTGATCTCCTTCGGCCTCGCGGTGGCCGCGTCCACCCAGGACGAGGTTATCTGGCGGCGCATCGCAAACGTGATGATGATGCTGGCCGAGCCCCCGGCGCTGTACGCCGACCGGGAGATCGGCATGCGAATCGGGAAGGTGCTGTCGTCCGGGCCGCCGCCCCGCCTTCCCGGGGCGTCGCGGGCTGAGCTGGTCAGCGCGATCAGCGGCGCCCTCGCGGCCGAGCCGGCCAGGTAGTGCGGCTGGCCATCTTCGGCGCTACCGGCGGGACGGGAACCCAGCTCACCCGCCAGGCCCTGCAGCGGGGCTACAAGGTGGCCGTGCTGGCGCGGCGCCCGGAGGCACTGGGGATCGATCACCCGCGGCTGCGCGTCGTCGCGGGTGACGTGACCGTGCCGGGCGCCGCGGCCCCGGTGGTGGCGGGCGCGGACGCGGTCGTGTCCGCGCTCGGCATCGGCTTCCACCGCCACGCCACCACCGTCTACTCGGCCGGGGTGGCCAACATCCTGGCCGCGATGGCGGACGGTGGTCCCGGGCGGATCCTGGTGGTGTCCACCAGCTCGCTGTCGGCGCCGGGGCGGGAGCGGCTGGCCGAGTGGATGCTCGCCCGCCTGGTCCTGCACCCTCTGCTGCGCAAGCCGTACGCCGACATGCGGCTGATGGAGGACCGGCTGGGGGAGTCGGCCGCGGCTTGGACCATCGTCCGGGCCGCCCGGCTGACCAACGGCGCGCGCACCGGGACTTGGCGCGTGGCGGAGAGCGGGAAGCTGCCCGGCTGCTGGTCGATCTCCCGGGCCGACCTGGCGAGCTACCTGCTCGATCACGTGGCCGACCCCAGCCTGGCCCGCGCCATCGTGGACATCGCCTACTAGGCCCGGCCAGCGAGCGTCCCCGGTCCTGCCCGGGCAGGACCGGGGACGCTCGCGCAGGCCCGGCGGGGCGGCCCTTACACCCGGCGGACGGCGACCAGGAACATCGTCAGGGCGTAGATGAGGATCGCCACCCCGGCCATGATCGCCATGAGCATGGACGAGCCGGCCGACTGGCTGCCCACGAAGTTCGAGCCGGCGATGCCCGCGACGATCACCGCGACCAAGCCGAGGAAGGTCAGGCCGACCAGGGCGGAGCTGCGGACCGTGCTCGCCCGCCAGATCCCGCTGAGGGCCGAGGCGAGCAGGATGATCCCGATGACGGCGTGGATCGCGAGCCCGACCGGGCCGTTGGCGATGGCGCGGCCGAAGGCGGTGGCGGTGCCGGAGCCGGCGTCGGCCCGCGGCAGCTTTACGTAGGTGTTCACGTACATGCCAAGGCCGTACTCGATGAGCAGGATCACGATCGTGGCGAAGCACGTCGTCATCAGGTCCCTGACCTGCTTGGCGGCGACGGCCCCCTGCCTGCTGCGGCTGACGGCGCTCATAGCATGATCTTCCCGCCCGCGATGTCCAGCGTGGACCCGGTGATCCAGGACGACACGTCGGACGCCAGGAACAGCGTGGCCGCGGCGACGTCGGCGGGCTGCCCGAGGCGCCCCAGCGGGAAGCTCCGCCCGACCGCCGCTCGCTGCTCCTCGCTCATCCAGGTGCGCATCCGGTCATTCTCGACCGCCGAGGGCGAGACGCAGTTGGCCCGGATGCCGCGGTCGGCGAACTCGCCCGCCACGTGCCGGGTGAACGCGATCACCCCCGCCTTGGCCGCCGCGTAGGCCGCGGCGGACTTGGCCGCCTGGCGCGCGGCGGCCGACGCCATGGTGACGATCACCCCGCTCCGGCGCTCCGCCATCGACGGGAGGAACGCCCGCACGACGAGGAAGCAGGAGTTCAGGTCGTCCTCGACGACCTCCCGCCAGTGCTCGGGGGTCTCCTGCTCAGTCGGCACCGGCATGCCGTTCCCGCCCGCGAACGCGGCCAGGATGTCCACTGGGCCCAGCTGCTCGCGGGCGGTGGCCGCGACGCGGTCAACCTCGCTCGCCACCGTGCAGTCAGCGGCGACCCACACCGCCCGGCCGCCCCGGTCCTCGATCAACTCGGTCACGGCGGCAAGCGCCTTCTCATCCCGGCCCACCACGGCCACGGCGACCCGGTTCGCGGCGAGGGCCGCGGCGGTCGACGCGCCGATGCCCCGCGACCCGCCCGTGACCACCGCTACCTTGCCTGCCAGGTCCGAGTAGATCACCGGCTCCAACACGACGGGATGCCCACTGTGCTGAATGTTTTCCTCGGTCATGCTGCCGACCTTAGCCACCTAAGGATTAGATGTCAAAGCCTTTAGTATCGTAGGATGTGATAACCTTGACCCGTGGGTTCACAGCCAGCCATGGTCCCCGTTGGGCTGCACCTCGCCCGCGTGGCCCGGGTCGTCAGCCGAGCCTTCGACGATGCCCTCGCCGAGGCCGGCGGCTCCCTGCCCGTGTGGCTCGTGCTGCTCAACCTCAAGATCAACCCGCGCGCTAGCCAGCGGGAGCTGGCCAACGCCGTCGGCGTGCGGGATGCCACGCTCACCTACCATCTCAACGCCATGGAGAACGGCGGCCTGCTCGCCCGACGACGGGACCCGGTCAACCGGCGGATTCACATCATCGACCTCAGCGAGGACGGCAACGCGCTGTTCCTGCGGCTGCGCGAGGCCGCCATCAGCTTCGACCGCCGCCTGCGCGAGGGGCTGCCCGAGGACGACCTCGCCCGGCTGGCCCGCCAGCTCGATCGCCTAGCGGCCAACGTCGGGGGGCCCGTCGCCAGCCGCCCGGATCCCGTGCAGGCAGCCCCGCCCGCACCGCCGCCGAACCCTTAGACCACTGAAAGGAGCATCGTCGTGGCATCAGCCAAGACTCCGCCCCCGTCCGGCCCGCCCGGTGGCCCGCCGCTCGGCCGCCGCATCCCGCGCCCGGTGTGGCAGGTCATCAACGGCTTCATGCGAACCGCCCTCAGCCTCCCGGTCCCGACCCCCATGGGCCAGCGGCTGATGCTGGTCAGCCTGACCGGGCGCAAGACAGGCCGCCACTACCGCCAGCCGGTCAGCTACGTCCGCGTCGGCGACGCGCTGCTCACCCCGGGCGGGGGCAAGTGGAAGCTGAACCTGCGCCCGGGCCAGCCCACCCACCTGCGCGTGAACGGGCGCGACGTGACCGCCTACCCGGAGCTCGTCAGCGACCCCGAGACTGCCGCTGGCCTCTACGCGGCCATGGCGGCGGCCAACCCCACGGTCAACCGCTTCTCCGGCATGCAGGTCGGCCCCGACGGCCGGCCCGACCCCCGCCGCCTCGCCACGGCCCTGCAGTACGGGTTCGTGATCGTCCGCTGGCACCTGACCAAGCCCGGCCCGTAAGCAGGATGACGTACCAGCTCAACGACCGGAAGGAGAACACCAGGCCCTTGCGAGGACGCAGCTCACACCTGCCCCGCCGCTGAGCTCGCTGGGCGAGGTAGCCATCCAGGACGCCGAGGCATGGCTTGCGCCGATCGCGCTCGCGAAGGAACGCGGCCTGGCCCTGTGGAGCGACGACGTTGCGCAACGGAACCTCGCGCGATTCTGCGGTGTCAGCGCCTTCGGCACCATCACGCTGCAGCAGCTGAGGGCTGCGGAACGCCTGGCCGCCGAGGACGCCGATGACGAGGATCGCATCGCCGTTCTTGCAGCCCGGCGCGCCGAGACCGCACAGGCACTCGGCGAGTTCAGCGCGCCTGCCTCACCGCGCGGGTCTCCTGCCCGGCGGAACATGCGAACCATTCCAGCGCCTGCCGGCGCTGGTGATGTCCTCGACCGTGACCCCGGAACTGGGCGGTGCGACCGCGAATGGATGCGGCAGGTTGCTCGCCTGCAGCATGGCGGCGAGCGCGGCGTGGACGTAATGGTCGAGCAGCTGGTGCGCTTCGCCGCTGGACAGCGTCCAGCTCCAGCCCGCGTGCGCCCTCGATCGCGGCAAGCCCGGCTCAAACGCGGCGCTCGGCCAGGCCACCGTCTGCCCGGGGCGCACTGCCTGCGGGAACGCTGTACGGGGGTCGCCGTGTACGGGCCCGGGATCGAGCCCGCCGCGCTTCGTTCGGAGATAAGACAACATCAGCCCGAACGAAGCGGGGTTTACCCGTCACTCTCGAGCGAGCTGAGCCTGCGCTCCACGTCTGGCACGTCTGGATGGTCAAGGTCAATGAGGATCTCCAGCGCGGCAGCCAGCCGCTCCCGACGGAGGCCACGCGCCGGCGCGAGCCGGCTGAGCGCCCGGTGCGGCCGGGATGCCCGGCCGCACCGGGGCCGGGGTTACGGCAGGTGCCACACCTGGGCGGCGTCGCCGGCCGTGCAGTCCCAGATCTGCAGCTGGGTGCCGGAGCCGCCGAAGTTGGTGTCGTCGAGGCACTTATTCGATTGCGGGTTGTAGAGGCTTCCGTTGGACTGGGGGATGAAGACCTGCGCGCCGGTGGTGTTGCAGTCGTACAGGTCCACGGTGGTCCCGTCGGCGGTGCCGCCGCCGTTGATGTCCAGGCACTTGCCGAGTGCGCGCAGGGTGCTGCCCGCCTGGACCACGGTCCACTGCTGGGCGCTGGTCCCGTTGCAGGTGTACACCTGGACGGGCGTGAAGTTGGCGGCGTTCGCGCCGCGGACGTCCAGGCACAGGCCGTTGTAGCCGGTGACGGGACCGCCGCCGCTTCCGCCGCCGCCGCCACCGCCGCCGCCACCGCCGCTGCCGCTGGTCGAGTACGCGGCCACGTAGGCCACGCTCATCGTGCCGCCGGAGGTCGTCGAACTGGTGGGTGTAGTACAGCCGCAGACGCCGTTCGGATAGCCGCCGCCCATTGCCAGGTCAAGGATGATGGACAGGTTGTGGTCGAACGCCGCCTGCCATGTCGCCGTGCCGACCTGGGCCTCGGTCACGGTGAAGTAGGCGCTGCCGTCCAGGTAGAAGGTGACGGACTCGGCGGAGGTGTTCGTCCGGTTGAGGATCATCGTGTAGGTGTGGTAGCCGGACTGGCAGCCGGAGCAGGAGCGTAGTCCGCTGCCGACTCCGTTCGGCTCGCTGCACGGGCCGCCAGGGTCGGTGCCGCAATGGACGGTTCCCGAAACCTCGGACAGCGAGTTGACGTCCTCCATGATGTCGATCTCGCCGTTCTCCGGCCACTGGCCAGGACCGAGCATCCAGAACGCGGGCCAGTAGCCAAGGCCGCCAGCCGGCTGCTGGATGGAGGCGGTGACCTCCAGCTGCCCGCCCGCGGGCGCGCCGACGTTCGCGCTGGTGGTCTGGACGCGGCCGGACGTCCACGAACTGCCGCCGCCGATGGCCCTGATGTTGAGGTTGCCGTTGCCGTCTTGGTACACGTTGCTTGTCGAGTTGGTCATCGTCTCGATCTCGCCGGTGCCGAAGTTCGAGCCTGGCCCGGTGTCGTACATCCACTGCGAGTCCACGCCGGACCCGGACCCGCCGTTGAAGTCGTCGCTGAAGACCGTGGACCAGCCAGCGGGCGGCCCGGGGACCGTGGCCGGCGCCGCGGCCGCCACCGCCGCGGTGGCGGCCGCCGGCGCGGCGAGAGCCGAGGCGGCGGGCACCGTGGCCCCCGTCACCGCGATGACCGGCGCGATGATGGCGAGCGCGAGCCCGCCTCTCAGGCGCCACCCAGTGGCGCGCTTGCAGATACCCGTGACGCGTTCCGATACGCCAGGCATGTACCCGACTCCTAACCCCGCTCCAGGGATTTTAAATAGGAAACCTTCCTATTTGTTGAGAAACGTAACGTCACGGTTTCCCTGCGTCAATAATTCAAGCCGTAAAAAAACGTAAATCCCCATGCCCCATCGACAGTGTTCAGAACGGAGCAGGTGTCACCCGTTCCGCTCCAAGCTGCAGCCGCGCCCCGCTGGCGGTTCCGGCCGCGTCCCGGGAGCACGCCCTGCTGCCGCGCCCTGGGCCGCCGCGTCCCGTTGCGGCCCTGTCCCAGCTCCCGCGGCCCGGCTCCCGCGCCCGGCTCCCGCGCCGCGGGCTCCCTTGGCGCGCTGCCGCATCCGCCGCCTTAAGGAGGATTTAAGGCTCGGCCGATTAACTATTAAGAAACTTTGTTATTTAATTGAGCGAACGCGATGGGGGAGTCGGATCTCGACCATCCAGGAGGAACGATGGATCCAGCCGTCCCGGGACCGTGCCGCAGCGTCAGGAGCAGGCAGCGCCGGGTGCGCATGGCGATCGCGGCCGCGAGCACAGGACTGCTCGCGGCCGCCTGTGCGGCCGCCGTGGCGCGGCCGCGGGCCACGGCGGGCCAGGCGGGCCAGGCGGTGAGCCTGACCGCGAACTCCGCCCTGTCCGTCAACTGGTACGAGTCCGCGCCGTACTACAGCGTGCTCGACTCGAGCGCCCCCGATCTCGGCACGGTCATGTCGGCCACCGGCCAGAAGGCGTTCGAGATGGCGTTCATCCTGGCGGACGGCGGCTGCGTCCCGGCATGGAACGGGACCGACCCGGTGTCCGGCGACACTCAGGTGGCCGCGGTCATCAACGAGGTGCGGGCCGACGGCGGCGACGTGATCGTGTCCGCGGGCGGCTACAACGGCACCAAGCTCGGCCAGGTCTGCGGGACCGCCGCCGCTACCGCGGCCGCCTACCAGCAGGTCGTCAACGCGTACGGGCTGCACGCGATGGACTTCGACCTTGAGGAACCGGAGATCGAGAACTCCGCGGCGATCGCCAATGAACTGGGCGCGGCGCAGATCCTGCAGCGGAACAACCCGGGCCTGTTCATCTCCGTGACGATTCCGTCCATCGCGACCGGCGCCAACTACTTCGGGCAGCAGTTGCTCGGCGAGGCTAAGACGCTCGGCTTCACGCCCGACGATTACACCATCATGCCGTTCGACGGCGGCTTCAACGGCGGGTCGTCTCAGGTCACCGCGCTGCAGGACTTCAACGCGCAGCTGGTGAGCACGTTCGGGTGGAGCAGTTCGCAGGCGTACGCGCATGAGGGCTTCTCCGGCATGAACGGCCGCACCGACTCCGCCGAGTACTTTTACCAGAGCGATTTCCAGACGGTGCTCAGCTTCGCGCAGAGCGTCGGCCTCGGCCGGTACACGTTCTGGTCGGTCAACCGCGACCGTCAATGCAACCCGCCGGGCAACAACGGCAGCCTGTCGAGCGAGTGCAGCAGCGTGACGCAGAACTCGTGGGACTTCACCGCCTACACGGTCGCCTTCGCCAAGAGCGCGCCGGTAACGGAGCCGAGCCCGACCCCGACCCCGACCCCGACAACAAGCCCGACATCGAGCCCGACTCCGACTCCCACGCCGACAACGGGCTCCTGCACGGCGGCCGCCTGGTCATCGAGCACGGCCTACGTCGCCGGCAACGTTGTGTCCTACGGCGGCGATAAGTGGACCGCCAACCAGTGGAACTACAACGAGGTGCCAGGCGGGCCCTCGGGCGCATGGAACAACGACGGCGCCTGCTGACGCCGCTTACACTGCGGGTGCCCGTGGCCGCGGCACACGGGCACCCGCTGCGCCGTTCCGTCAGTCAGTCACGGCTGGCCCGCCGGCAACGATGCCGGGATCTGCTCGTCCGGCGTCCCCCAGGCCGGGCTCGGCTTGGACAGGGGGATCGCGGCCGGCACCGCGGGGTTGAGGTCGCGGTGGATGACCCGGGCGATGGCCTCGACCGTAGTGATCCCGTAGGACATGGTCGGGTTGTCCATGGACAGGACCACGATGCTGTACCAGCCCTTGGCCGAGGTGAAGCCGCCGATGCTGTTGATGCGCCAGCCGTGGGTGGCGCGCGGAAGCCACCCGTTCTTCACATGGACGGTGACGGTTCGCGGCGCACCCGCCGGGACGCCCCACCGCTGGGAAGAGATGACCTGGCTCATCAGGCTGAGCGCGTAGGAGCGGGAGCCGCTGGAGAGCACCGCGTTGGACGTCAGCAGCAGCCGCAGCAGGAGCATCTCGTCATGCGCCGTGACCTGAGTCAGGCCCCAGTAGCCGCCGGGCCCGAGAACCGTCTGCCGCATCCCGGCGAGGTTCAGGAAGTGCTGCAGGTACGAGCGCCCGAGCCTGGCCCACAGCGTGGACGCGGCGTTGTTATCGGACTTGGTAATCATGGCGCGCAGCAGGGTCGTCTCGTTGCTGGTCAGGTGCCGGTGCTGATCAAGCGCCTTGCGCAGCGTCGCGCCGAGGATGGTCGCCTTCACGATGCTGGCCGAGTCGAAATGCGAGGACCCGCTCAGCGAGCAGGTGACTCCCGCACCGGGAGCGTCGACCCACACGGCCACGGTGGAGGAGCGGCCCCGCCGCGCCGCCTGGATGTCACGCGCGAGCGCGGCGGCCACCGCGGGATGCGACGTCGACGTGCACGCGACGGCGGCGGTACTCAGGCTCGGGCCGGCCGGACTCGCGCTGGCGGCAGGCGCGGCCGGAGCCAGCAGCGCGATGAACGACCCGAGCAGCGCGACCGCCCCCGTAGCCAGCAGCCGGCGCCGTGGCTTACCCCTGGAATCCAAATCAGCCATATTCCGGCCTCCTTCCACTTATTTGATGTCAGACGCGCTCAAATCGCCAGGGTCGGTCGTCAGTACCCGCGCGGCCTGCGGTCCTCTCGCGCGGCGATAGCGGCCGCACGGCGCCGCTGATGCGGGCCGAATGGCCGCGATGTTACGGCATGACGTCCCTGCCGGTCGGGCGGCGGATGCCCGATGGTGGAGACGGCGGGATTACCTGCTGTCGGGTTCGGAGGGCGGCTGACGAAATGTCAAGTGCGAGCAGCGTAAGGCACGACCACGCCCGCCGCGCGGCGGCCCGCCGCGCGGCGGCGGCCAGGCGGGCCAGGATACGGAACCGGCTGCTGCTGGCGGCAGGCGCGGTCCTTGCCGTCGTCGCGGTCACCGTCGCCCTCGTTCTGGCCAGGACCGGGACGCCGGGTACCGTGTCGGCCCCGCCATCCGACGGCCCGACGGGGCCGGCGCTCGCCGCCACCGTGCATGACCTGACCACGGTGCCCGCGAGCACGCTGGACGCGGTCGGCGGCGGGTCCCTGGCCATCGCCGACATCGGGTCCGCGACCGCGGTCGGCGGCGGCTACCTCGCCCCGGTCGCCGGCCCGCCGCTCACCGCGGGCGGCAAGCCGGAGGTGCTGTACGTGGGCGCCGGGTTCTGCCCGTACTGTGCCGCGGTGCGCTGGCCGCTCATCGTGTCCCTCAGCCGCTTCGGCTCGTTCTCCGGGCTGACTCCCGACCGTTCCGCGGTCACCACGGGATCGGGGCAGCAGGAGCCGTACCCGGCGACGCCGACCTGGACGTTCTACGGCTCGTCGTATGCCAGCAGGTACCTCGCGTTCACCCCGGTCGAGACGAGCAGCGCCGTGCCCGACCGGGCCACCGGCGGCTATGTCGCGCTGCAGGCGCCGACGGCAGCGCAGCAGGCGACGCTGGCCAGGTACGACGTCAGCAACGCGATTCCCTTCATCGACATCGGTAACCGGTACGTCCAGATGTCGGTCCTGAGCCCGTACGGCCCGCAGGACCTGGCGAACAAGACCTGGGGCCAGGTCGCCGCGGCCGTGCGCGACCCGTCGAGCGCGCTCGGCCGGGAGATCGACGCCTCGGCGAACTACATCACCGCCGCGATCTGCACGCTGACCGGAAACCAGCCGGCCAGCGCCTGCACGCAGGCGGTCAGGCAGCTCCAGCCGCGGCTTGGATAGCGCGAGCCGGCGGCGTAACGCGGGCCGCGTAACACGGGCCGCATAACACGGGCCGCCGCCGGTAGGCCTGCCTGCTGAGCGCCTCGGGCAGGTGCATCCGCAGCATCACCTGACCGACATTGGCGGGGACAGTTCGCTGGGTGAGCAACGACGCGACGATCATCACGCCGAACGCCAGCGGGACCGTCCAGATCGCCGGCTGGCCGAGGAACACGGCGCCCCAGCCGCCTGACGCCGCGCCGAGCATCGTCGTCATGATGGCCGCCATGCAGGACCCGCCGCCGATGACGATGCCCGCCGTCGCGCCGATCCTGGTGAGCCGCCGCCACCATATGCCAAGCACCATCAACGGGCAGATCGACGACGCCGCGATGGCGAAGGCCCAGCCCACCAGGAGGGCCAGCGAGAAGCGCTCGATCAGCAGGGCGGCGATGGTCGCGACGGCGCCCGCGATGATCGCGCACCAGCGGAACGTGGTGACCCCGCGCTTCATGAAGTCGTGCGACAGCGCGCCGGCCACGCTGACGAGCAGACCGGACGAGGTGGACAGGAAGGCGGCGAACGCTCCCGCGGCGACGAGCGCGGCGAGCAGTTCGCCAGGCAGCCCGGGCAGCAGTTGCCCGGGCAGGGCGAGGACGACGCTGTTCTGAGTCGCTGGAGAGGTAGAGCTGGGGCGCATGGAGCCGGGTCAGCACCGCGAGCACCGTCGGGAACAGGTAGAAGCTGCTCAGCAGCAAGACCACGATCAGCGTCGTCCGCCTGGCCGCCTCGCCGTCCGGGTTGGTGTAGAACCGCACCAGGATGTGCGGGAGCCCGATCGCGCCGAAGAACGTGGCGATGATGACGCCGTACGTCGCGGCCAGGGGGTGCGCGCCGCTTGTGCTCGAAGTCAGGAACGGGGAATCCCACGACTGCCTCGAGGCCGGTGCCATGGCCAGGCTGACCGGGACGGGAGCGCCAGCGGCGAAGCCGATCCGGGTGCCCGCGCCAGCGACGTGCCGGCATGCGCACAGGCCGACGGACTGGTCCCGGTACGCGTGCTGATCGAGCAGGCCGGTGACCGTGGCCTGGGCGGAGTGCGTCAGGGTGAAGCCGGTCGCCTGGGCCATGCTGACGACGGTGGCGCGGGTGAACACCGGCGCGCGGTCCGGGGTCAGGTTGGGACTGGAACTGTGCCAGGCGATGAGCAGCGCGATCGCCGGGATGCCGATGGCGCACAGCTTCAGCCAGTACTGAAAGCACTGGACGAAGGTGATTCCCTTCATGCCGCCCATCGCGATGTTGCAGCTCACGACCACGCCGAGCGTCGCGGCGCCAACCCAGTACGGCGTGCCGAGCACCCACTGCAGCGTGATGCCCGCGCCCTTCATCTGCGGCAGCAGGTAGAACCAGCCGATGACGAGCACGAGCGCGGTCGCCGTCTGGCGCAAGCCGCGGGACCCCAGCCGCCCGACGGCGAAATCGGGGATGGTGTACGCGCCGAAACGCCGCAGCGGCGCCGCCACGAGCAGCAGCAGGACCAGGTAGCCCGCGGTGTAGCCAACGGAGTACCACAGTGCGCCGAGGCCTTGCGACACGACCAGCCCGGCGATGCCGAGGAAGGACGCGGCCGAGAGGTACTCACCCGAGATGGCGGCGGCATTGAGGGCCGGCGGGACCTGACGGGCGGCGACCATGAAGTCATCCGGTGTCCTGGCCACCCGGATGCCGCGCGCGCCGACCATGATCGTCAGCAGCGTGACGAACGCGATGGCACCGACGGCGGCGTCAGGCATCGGGCCGCCGGCTTACCGGGTCGACCAGGTGAGTGAACCGGGCCTCGAGCTGCCGCGCGTGCCGGTTGTAGAACCAGCCGACCGCGAGAAAGACAGGGTAGAACGCGAAGCCGAGCACGATCAGGGTGAGCGGGACGCCGGCCACCGTGGCCCGGCCGACCGCCGGCACCATGGCCGCGATGACCGGGTACGAGGCGGTCAGCGTGAGGGCGAACGTCAGGCACATGAGGGACAGGCCAAGCTGCGCGCGCACGAGCGACCTGACCAGCAGGCGGCCGGCGCTCGTGTCGTCGCGCAGGTCGCTCAGTCCGGGAATGTCGTGCTGGACGAGTACCTGGTCGGGCCGCCACACGACGCGCTGCCTGCCGGGCGCTGGATCCCCGGGGTCGGGCGCCGGATCTCCTGGGTCGGGCACGGTTAGCCCCGCCTTCCGGCGCGGAGGATCCGGTCCCTGACGTCGCGCACGTGACGGCGGCTCACCGGCAGTGAATGGCCGGCGACCGTCACGGCATGAACACCGTTAATCACCGAGAATTCGCTGATGTGCTTGACCTGGACGAGAAAGCCACGGTGGATGCGGATGAAGCCGAAGGCCGACCAGCGTTCCTCCAGGTGAGAAATGGGCATGCGCAGCAGGTAAGCGCTGCCGTCGGTGGTGTGCAGCCGCACGTAGTCTCCCTCGGCCTCAACCCAGCGCACCTGCTCACGGGGGATAAGCCGCGTGCGCCCGGCGGTCTCGACCGGGATCGTGGCGAACGGGTCCTCGTCCGGTGAATCCGGGTGATCAGGCGAGCGGCCGAGTGCCCGCCCGAGTGCGGTGCTCAGGCGTGCGCGAGATACCGGTTTGAGCAGGTAGTCGCACGCTCCGATCTCGAAGGCGCGAACCGCGTATTCCTCGAACGCCGTAACGAAGACGATGGCCGGGGGCGTCGCGAACCGGCACAGGACATTGCCCAGCTCGATGCCGTTGAGCGCGGGCATCCTGACATCAAGGAAAACGACGTCGTAAGAACGCTCCTGAAGGTAGCGGAATGCGTCGCTTGAATTCTGCGCCGTATCGACCGGCGCGATCGAGAACGCGGTGCGCAGGAGGTAGCTCAACTCGTCCCTGGCTGGCGCCTCATCGTCGATGACCAGCGCCGACGCGGTGCGGGCCAGGGTGGCGGACGGGGAGGCCGGCAGCGGGGTCATTGCCCGCTCACCGCGGGGGCGTACTTGGGCAGGCGCATCGTGACCTTCGTCCCCGCGCCCACCCCGGTTTCTATCGTCAGCCCGTGGTCGTTGCCGAAGGTAGCGCGAAGCCGCTCGTCGACGTTGCGCAGCCCGACGGACTGGCCGCCGGTCCGCCCGGCGAGCACGTCCGCGAGGTGCCCGGGGTCAACGCCGATGCCGTGGTCCTCGACCGTGACGATGGCCTCGTGGCCGCCGTCTTCCGCGGAAATCTGCAGCCGGGCGGTTCCGGTGAGCCGCTCAAGGCCGTGCCGGACGGCGTTCTCCACCAGTGGCTGCAGCACCAGGGACGGTACCCGCACGGGAAGCACCTCCGGGGCCACGCGCAGGCTGACCGCGAGGCGGTCGCCAAAACGTGCGCGCTCCAGCTCCAGGTAGGTATCGACGAATCGCAATTCCTCGGCCAAGGTGGCGTACTGGCTGTGCTCACGGAACGACCAGCGGATGAACTCCGCGAAGCCGACGAGAAGGTCCCTGCGCCCGCTCCGGATCAGAGCGGACGAAAGATTCGATCGCGGTAAGCGCGTTGTAGACGAAATGCGGGCTTATCTGGGCCCGCAGAAAGTTCAGCTGGGCCTGCACCGTACGGGTGCGTGAGGCGTCGAGTTCGGCCAGCGCGAGATGGGTCGACACGAACCTCGCGACCTCGGTCGCGGTCCGCATCAGGGCCGCGTCGGCGGACGGGCCCATCGCCGCGAGTGCTCCGATCACCGCCCCGTCGACGGCGATCGGCACGGCGACGCCGGCCCGCATGAGGCATTCGCTGCCGTGTCCGCAGCCAAGGTCCGAGGCGGACAGCAACTGCGAGTGGCCGGAAGTCATCACGTCGCGCAAGTGGCGGGCGAGCGCCTCCGCATGCTGGTCGGATCCGTGACAGGCGAGCACGCCTGCCTGGTCCGCGATGGCTACCGTCGGGGTGCCGAGAAGCTGGCGCAGGCTCGGCGCGGCCTTGACCGCCGTGACCGGCGTCAAGCCGTCACGCAGCACGGAGACCGCCTGGCTCGCCGTGTGCAGGACCTCGTAGGTGGCCCGCTGTGGCGGGGTGCCCACGCGGCGCGAGCTTTGCTTCCAGAACAGGAAAGCGCAGCAGAGCGCCGCCGCAACGGAAACGCACATGATGACGAGGACCACCATCGCCGCACTATAAACCCGCCGGCACTTTCCCGGTACCCCTGGGAAATACCAGCGTTACCTGGCCTTTGATAAAGTGCCGGCTTCCCGGCGAGATAGGGCATGGCTAAGCAGCGCACATTACCGCTTGCCGGCGGGAGGCGACCGTTCCTCGCCCCGGCAGGCCCGTTCCGCGCATCATCTGCGGCGTTCATCGCACGGCTAGCCTGCGGTGGCGGCCAGCGCCGTATTTTTCCGCCTTAGTACATCCGGCAACGACGCAACGGAGCAAGCTATGGCCGATGAAGTACCTACTGTCCTCCCTGTCGCCGACCCGGCCCCGCTCGGGCTGGCGGCCTTCGCGCTGACCACCTTCCTGCTGTCCGCCGCCAACGCCCACTTGATGAACGCCGCCACCGGCAGCGCGTGGCTCGGGTACGCACTGGCCTACGGCGGCGCCTGCCCAGTTGCTCGCCGGCATGTGGGAGTTCAAGAACAGGAACACCTTCGGCGCCACCGCGTTCTCCACCTACGGCGGATTCTGGATCGGCCTGTTCCTCTGGGTCCAGTTCGTGGCGCCGCACGCCACGAGCGCCTCGGCGGCCGACCACGACCTCGCCTGGATCCTGCTCGCGTTCGCGATCTTCAACACCTACATGCTCCTCATGTCCCTGGCGCTCAACATGGCGGTGTTCACCGTCTTCCTGACCCTGGAGGTCACCGAGATCGTCCTGTTCATCGGGAACTTCGCGGGGAACACGACGGTCGTCAAGATCGGCGGCGTCATCGGCATCATCACCGCGGTCGCGGCCTGGTACGCCTCCGCCGCCGGCGTCTCCGCCAGCATCACGGGCAACCGCCTGCGGCTGCCGGTCGGCCCCCCGCTCCTGGCGCCCAGGGCCGTCAGCGTCTGAGCCCGGAGGCTGACCAGCGCAAGCCCCGCCAGCCACTCGTCCCCACCCCCTTGGGGGACGGGTGGCTGGCGGCTCAGTTCTCCACGGTGATCGTCGGCTCGTGCTCGTACCAGCTGGCGATCAGCGACGACACCCGCGGTCCTGAGCTGAAGTCGACGCGCAGCCAGCCCGTGCCCGACCAGGTCTGCACCGCGTAGCCGGCGTCCGGCACCGCGGTCACCAGCTGCACCGAGGTCGCAGTCACCTCCAGCGTGACGCGGCCGCCGGTGAGCGTGTAAGCGTGCGCGCTCCCGGTCCACGAGGGTGACCCAGCCGAGGGTGACCCAGCCGAGGGTGACCCGGCGGAGGGTGACCCAGCGGGGAGCGACCCGGCGGAAGGCGACCTCGCGGAGGCGGACCCGGAGGATGCGCTCGCCGGAGCCGACGCGCTCGCCGGAGCCGGCGCGCTCCGCCGGCGGCCGACCCAGGCGGCGGCGCCGAGACGGCCGGCCCGGCCGAGGGCAGGACCGCGGCGTTGACCACCGGCATGCCGGGCCCCACGCCGGCGTCCCTGAGCACGACGTTCGCGCCGAACCAGGTGATGCCCGTCGCGATGGCGGTTCCGGCCGCCCAGGCCGCGAGGGCGGCCATGATCCGCACCATGTCGGCAATAATGCCCCGCGATACGCCCCGCATACGTACGGTTCGGAACATGGCCCGTGTGCTCATTGTCGAGGATGACCCGTACGTCCGCTCCGCGATGGCCGCCGACCTCGCCAACCGGTCGCACGCCGTGCGCACGGCGGGCAGCGCGCTCGACGGGATCAGGGAGGTCAGCCACGATCCGCCCGACGTGATCGTCCTTGACCTCGGTCTCCCCGACCTGGACGGCGGCCAGGCGCTCAAGATGATGCGCGCGATCACCGCCGCGCCGGTCATCGTCGTGACCGCCAGGGACGAGGAGGCGGAGATCATCCGGCTGCTCAACGACGGCGCCGACGACTACGTCGTCAAGCCCTTCTCCGGCGAGCACCTGGCGGCCAGGGTCACCGCGCTGCTGCGCCGGGCCGGCCAGGCGGCCGCGCCGGTCCGCGGCATCTCCGTGGCCGGCCTGCACATCGACCTGGCGCGGCGGGAGGCGCTGCTCGACGGACAGCGCCTCGACCTCACCCGCCGCGAGTTCGACCTGCTCGCCTACCTCGCCGCGCGGCCCGGCGCGGTGGTACCCCGCCGGGAGCTGCTCACCGAGGTGTGGCAGCAGGCCTACGGCGACGACCAGACCATCGACGTGCACGTCTCCTGGCTGCGGCGCAAGCTCGGCGAGACCGCGGCCAGGCCGCGCTACCTGCACACGGTGCGCGGCGTCGGCGTGATGCTCGACGCCCCGCCAGACGCACTGCGATGAGCCAGCTGACAAGCAGGCGGCGGCCGCGCACATCGGTCAGGACGACGCTGGCCCTGGTGTCGGCGGCGGTCACCTCGATGGTGGCGATCGCCTTCCTCATCCCGCTCGCGCTCATCGTCAGGGACGTGGCGCGGGACCGGGCATTCACGTCCGCCCAGCTGGCCGGGGCCGCGATCGAGCCGGTGCTCGCGGTCACCACCGACCGGGCGACCCTCGACCGCGCCATCGTCAGCACCCCGGCCGGCGCGGCCGGCCAGCTCGCCGTCTACCTCACCGGCCCGTCCGCCGCCCCGGGGACGCTCGCCGGGGGAACGCTCATCGGCGGGACTCTCGTCGGCGGCCCGCAGCGGGCAGGCCCGGCGGACCTGCGGATGGCCGCCACCGCGGCACGGTCCTTCATCGCGCACGTTCCCGGCGGCTACGCGGTGCTGCAGCCGGTGGCGCTGGCCGGCGGCAGCCTGGCGGTCACCGAGGTCTACGTCCCCGCCGCGGCGACCTCCAGGGGCGTGGCCGCGTCCTGGGCGGTGATGACGGCGATCGCGCTCGTCTTGGTCGCCGTCTCCGTCGTGGTGGCCGACCGCCTGGCGACCCGCGTCACCCGGCCCGCGCGCGAGCTCGCGGGGGCCGCCGCGACGCTCGGCGACGGCGACCTGACCGCCCGCGCCGCCGTCGGCGGGCCCGCCGAGCTGGCCGCCGCCGGGCACGCGTTCAACGTCATGGCCGAGCGGCTGAGCAAGCTGATCGCGGCGGAGCGGGTGATGGCGGCCGACCTGCCGCACCGGCTGCGGACGCCGCTGACCGGCTTGCGGATGACCGCGTCCGCCCTCGGGCCCGGCCAGGCCGCCGCCGACACCCGGCTCGCCATCGACCGGCTTGAGCGGGAGGTCGACCTGATCATCCGGGCCGCCAGGCGTCCCGCGCCCGACGAGCCCTACGGCTGCGACGCCGCCGAGGTGATCGCGGAGCGCTTCGGCTTCTGGTCCGCGCTGGCCGAGGACCAGGCGCGCCCGTGCGAGCTTCACGGTACGGAGGAACCCGCCCCCGTTCCGCTCCCGCGGTCTGACCTGGCGGCGGCGGCGGACTCGCTGATCGGCAACATCTTCAAGCACACACCGGAGGGCACCGCGTTCGCGGTCACCCTGCACCGCGGCGAGGGGGCGGTGCTCCTCCTCGTCGGCGACGCGGGCCGGGGGATCGCCGACCCGGACGCCGCGCTGCGGCGCGGGAGCAGCGGCGCAGGCTCCACCGGCCTCGGCCTGGACATCGCCCGCCGGGTCGCCGAGTCAACCGGCGGCGGCCTCAAGATCGGCGTCTCCGCGCTCGGCGGCGCCCAGCTGCAGCTGCGGCTGCGGACCTGGTCGCTGCCGCCCGGCGGCCGGCTTGCGCAGGTCACTGCCGCAGGGCGGCTGCTTCCCAGCGGCGCTGCCATTCGGCTGGGTCGGCGCCGCAGGCCCGCGCGAACGCGAGCGTGACCTGGAGCGTCGGGAAGGACACGCCGTTCGCCGCCGAGGACAGCACTGACGCGGAGTACAGCGCGCGCCTGGCCAGCGAGCGGTACGTCGGGTACCCGGCCGCGGCGCGCAGCTGCCGCAGCTCGTGCGCGAACCGGGAGACAGGGCCGTCAAGCGGATCCAACCGGCCGCTCAGGACGGCCCACTCGCCTGGATTCCTTGCCTGCTTCCGCCACCCGGCGTACCCCCGTCCTCAAGGCTGCGCTGACAACAAGTATCCGAGCCAGCAATTAGCGCTGACTTAATTTCCTCTTGGTGAGCCGCTGGCGGTCTCGGCTCAGCCACCCGTGAGAAACGACGGGCTGCCCGGCACCGTCACCGGGCAGCCCGTCCCCCTCATCCGCCACCCGCTAGGCGCCGGAGTGCGCCCAGCCGGTGTCGCTCGTCCGCCAGGCCCGGTCCAGTTCCGCCGGCGGCGGGTCAAGGGCCGGGTCGCCCGCGAGGATCCGCGCGTGCAGCCGGCGCAGCGCGGGCCCGGGGTCGAGGCCGAGTTTCCAGGCAAGCACCCGGCGGGCGTCGTCGTACGCCGCCAGCGCCTCGGCCTGCCGCCCGCAGCGGTACAGGGCCAGCATGAACAGGCCGCGGAACCGCTCGCGCAGCGGGTGCCTGCGGATCAGGGCGGCCAGGTCGGCGAGCACCTCATGGTGCGCGCCGAGCAGGAGGAGCATCTCCAGGCGGTCCTCCGTCGCCGTCTGGTACAGCTCGTCGAGCCTCGCCCGCTCGACGTACGCCCAGGGACCGGGCACCCCGTCGAGCGACGCGCCATGCCAGAGGCTCAGCGCGGCGTCGAGGGACCGGACCGCGACCGCCGGGTCACTGACGGCCAGCCGCCGCGCCGTCGCCAGGTGGAAGTCGAGCACCTCCGTGTCCAGGCTGCCGGGCGTGAGGTCCAGCCGGTAACCGGAATGGGCCGCGGTCAGGATCCGGCCGGGAGAACGGAGCGGCCGGCCCGGTTCGAGCACCCGGCGCAGACATGAGACGTGAACGTGCACGGCGTTCCCGGCACTGACGGGGGCGTCCTGCCCCCACAACCCCTTGATGACCTCGTCCCGGGACACGGGCCGGCGGGTACCGGCCAGCAGGCTGAGCAGCGCGCGCCGTTGCGGCCCGCCAAGCTCCAGCTCTTCCTCCCCGCGCCAGGCCCGCACGGGGCCGAGAAGTTCGACCCGCAGCGCGGTGACATCCGCCTTGACCTTCGCCACTAGGCACTCCCATATCGACAGGCCGCCCGCTGCCGTTGGGGCGACCCTCCCGCTTTCCATAGAGGGATACGTGAGCAATCCCGATCGGGATTTCTTCAGCGGCGAGGTTTCGGAATTTTTTCTGAAAGCCAGCGGCCGCCGGCCCGCGAGCCTCGCCGCCGCCCGCCGCGTTACCCCTCGTCATGCGGCATCCTTAGCAGCGTGCCCGCATCCTCGCCCGCCCCGCTGCCGCCGCCGCGTCACCCGGACGGCCCCTACCGTGTCTGCTGCGTTTGCCTCGGCAACATCTGCCGCTCCCCGATGGCCGAGGTGGTGCTGCGCGACCAGGTAACCAAGGCCGGCCTGGCCGGCGCGGTGCTCGTGGACAGCGCGGGCACCGGCGACTGGCACATCGGAGCGCGCATGCACGGCGGCTCGCGAAGGCAGCTCGACCGCAACGGCTACGACGGCGAGTCCCACCGCGCCCGCCAGTTCGGCCCGTCCTGGCTGCCAGAACGCGACCTGGTCCTCGCCATGGACGCCGCCAACCTGCGCGACCTGCGCGCCATGGCGCCCCCGGAGGACCAGGACAGGATCAGGCTCTTCGGCGAGATCGCCGGCCTCGGCGGCCAGGACGTCCCCGACCCGTACTACGGCTCCGACGCCGACTTCGCCCGCGTCCTCGCACTGCTAGAAGCCGGCATGTCCAGCCTCGCCGCCCAGCTCCGCGAGCAGATCGAAGACCGCTGATGCAGAACGAGGGCGCTCACTCCCGTCTCGCCAGCGGGCTGCTAGGCGGGCAGGTCGTCGTCTGCGTCTGGTTCCTCGACCGGCAGCGCGTCGGGCGAGAGCGGCAGCTTGACCTGGAAGTCAGCGCCCTGCCCGGGCGCCGTGCGCACCGACACCGTGCCGCCGTGCGCGGCCACGAGCCCGGCCACGATCGCCAGCCCGAGCCCGGTGCCGCCAGAAGCCCGGTTGCGCGCCGCGTCGGCCCGGTAGAACCGCTCGAAGACGCGCTGCGCCTGGCCGGCGCTCATCCCCGGCCCGTCATCCTCGACGTCAAGCACCACGGCGGGAACCTCGCCGTCCGGCGCCGCCTGTGCCGCCGCTGCCTGTGCCGCCGCCGCGCTCGCTTCCTCGTCCTCGCTGGCCCAGCCGTCGTGCGCGTCAGGCTCCGCCCTCCTGGCCAGGTCGACGGCTTCGGCCTCCAGCGTGCCGCGCCCGATCTTCAGCCGCACCGGCGTCGCCGCGGGGGTGTGGGTGAGCGCGTTGTTCACCAGGTTGCCGATCACCTGCCGCAGCCGGGGCTCGTCGCCGTTCACGATGAACGCCGTCCCCGGGGCCACCACCAGGTCGACCGGCCGTCCCGGCGCGACGATCCGCGCGTCCTGCACCGCGTCGGCGGCCAGCGTGAGCAGGTCAACCGGGGCCTTGGCGAGCGGGCGCTGCTGGTCGATCCTGGCCAGCGTGAGCAGGTCTTCGACGAGCAGGCCCATCCGGGCCGCTTCCGCCTCCACCCGGCCCATGATGTGGTCGAGTTCCTCGCCCGACAGCCCGTCCGCGGCCGGGCCGCTGCCGGCGAAATACCGTACGCCAAGGGAGTCGGCCGCCCCCGTTCCCGATGATGGCGGTGAGCCCGCGCCGCCGCGCTGGCGGTAGTGCGCGGCGAAGCCGCGGATCGTGGTCAGCGGGGTGCGCAGCTCGTGCGCCGCGTCGGCGGTGAACCGGCGCATCCGTTCCTCTGACTCGTGCGCGGCCCGCTCGGACGCCTCCTGCGCGTGGAACGCCCGCTCGATCTGGGTGAGCATCGCGTTCAGCGAGCGGCCGAGCGAGCCGATCTCGGTGCGCGGGTCGCCTTCTGGCACACGGTGATCCAGGTGGCCCTTGGCGATCTGGCCGGCGGTCATCTCGATGTCGTTCAGCGGCCGCAGGTTCGTCTGCACCACCGCGACGCCGACGGCGGCGAGCACCACCACGATCGCGCCGCCCACGATCAGGTCGAAGATCACCAGCCTCGTCGTCATCGCGTCGATGTTGCCGAGGTCCACGGCGAGGACCACGTTAACGGTCTTGAGCTGGGTTCCCGAGCTGCTGTAGACGGGGAAGTCGTTCACGTCGGCGGCGATGATCCGCCAGCTGTCCGGGCCGGACTGCGACGGCACGGTCTGCAGCGCCGGGGTGTCGCCGCTGGCCCAGGTGGCGCCGGTCGGCAGCGAGGGGAGCGGCCCGGGTCCCGAGCCGCCGCTGATGTACTGGTTGTTGCTCGAGGTCGGCCAGCTGAGCTGGTGCCCGGGGACCTGGACGCCGAGCACCATGCCGGTGTTGGTCGGCGCCGCGGTTCCGGCCGAAACCTTGGACAGCGCGAAGGGGCTGATGCTGTGGAAGTCCTGGACCAGCTGCTTGTCGCGTTGCGTGGTGACGTAGCCGTGCAGCATGTACACGCTGGCTATGCAGATCGGGATGAGCGCCATGATCACCAGGGCGGCCATCGCCGCGATCAGCTTGGTCCGCAGCGGCGTGCGGTCCGACAGCCGCCGGGCCGCGGCAAGCGGAGACCGCCTGGGCCTCCTTTGGCTGCCAGTGCCCGGTTCCGCCACGTCGGCTTGCGGCTTTACACCCGCCATGAGCGAGGGCCGTTCCTACGAGGACGGGAGCCGCAGCACGTACCCGACCCCGCGCAGGGTGTGGATCAGCCGTGGTTCCCTGGTGTCGATCTTCCTGCGCAGCACGGACACGTACGACTCGACGATCCCGGTGTCGCCGCGGAAGTCGTAGTCCCAGACATGGTCAAGGATCTGCATCTTCGACAGCACCCGGTTGGCGTTGGACATGAAGTACCGCAGCAGCTTGAACTCGGTCGGCGACAGCTGCACCTGCGCGCCGCCCCGCCAGACCTCGTGGCTCTCCTCGTCCAGCTCGAGGTCGGCGAACTTGAGCCGCGGCGTCGGCTCCACGCCGTCACCGCGGGTGCGGCGCAGCACCGCCTTGATCCTGGCGATGACCTCTTCGAGCGAGAACGGCTTGGTGACGTAGTCGTCGCCGCCGAGGGTGAGCCCGCGGATCTTGTCGTCGGTGGCGTCCCGCGCGGTGAGGAAGACCACGGGGATCCGCGCGCCGCCGCCGCGCAGCCGCCTGATCACGTCGAACCCGTCCATGTCGGGCAGCATGACGTCGAGCACGATCAGGTCCGGCCGGTGCCGCTGCGCGGCCTGGACCGCCTCGGTGCCGCCGGACGCGGTGATCACGTCGAACCCCGCGTAGCGCAGCGAGGCGGACAGCAGCTCAAGGATGTTCGGCTCGTCCTCGACGACGAGCAGCCGCGCATCGGCCTGTGTCCCCGGCTCGGTGATCGACATATTCATGATCTCTATCTTCGCTTACTTTGCTGAGGAAAGCCTGAACGTTTCCTCGGGGGCGGCTGTTGCATTCCCAGCGTACGCCGCCCGTTCGCCGCAAGGGCGGCTCTAGCCGCTCTAGCCGCGGTTCCGGCGCGCCACGCTCCCGCCCGCCTCGTTCGCTCCCTTCCGGCAACTTTTACCGCGTTTGAGGCAAAATCCAGGGGAATTCGTCCGGTTTTGTCCATCAAAACGCAGTAAAAGTTCATTGGGAACGGGAGGGGGCCGGGCGGGGCGTGGGAGCTACGTCATGCGGGGGGAGCGGGCGGAGAGCCAGTGGGCGATGGCGGCGGGGCGGTTGTGCACGCCGAGCTTGGAGTAGATGCGCCTGACGTGGTTCTTGACCGTCTTCTCCGCGAGGAACAGGCGGGCCGCGATCTCGCCGTTGGTATGGCCGCCGGCGATCAGCGACATGACCTCACTCTCGCGTGCCGACAGGCCGAGGCTGGTTTGCTCATCAACCTGCACACGGGTCATGAGACCTCCGGTTAAGCCAGTTCGCGAAGCGCGAGCACCGGCGCGACGCGATGTCAAGACCTACCTTTACAGGTACAGATACACCAAAACGATCCTGCTCAAACCGTCAGAAACGGAGCAAGGGGCATCGGCCGCCTCAACTGCCGCGAACTGGTGCGCCGGGTGGGACTGGCTCAGCCGACCTTCGTCCCGCTCAGCAGGCCCGCGGGGACGGGCTTGTCCTTCTGCAGGGCGTTGAAGAGCTCGAGCGCCTGTGACCGTGTTCCACAGCACGGCTTCGCCCGCGTTGGTCGGGTAGGCCGCGTTTGCGATCGGCACGGTGCCCGTCTGCGGCCCGCGCAGCGCCTGCGCCACCTGGAGCAGGTCGTAAAGGCTGGTGCCCTTGTCCACGGAGACCGAGCCCGCCGCCGCGGAGCCGAACGGCAGCGCCGTGAACGGGTTCAGGTACACGCCCGGGCTGGTCGCCTTGGACAGCAGCGCGGACAGGAACGCCCGCTGGTCCTGGATCCGCTGCAGGTCCGAAGTGCCGAACGAGTGCCGGTCGCGGACGAACGCGATCGCCTGCGTGCCGTTGAGGGTATGGCAGCCGGCCGCGAGGCCCTTGAAACCCGAGTACGAGTCGGCCGGGATCGCGGTCTTGACGCAGACCCGCACGCCGCCGACCGTGTTGACCACACTGGCCAGGCCGCCGAACCCGATCCCCATGTAGTGGTCGATGCGCAGGCCGGTGACCTCCTCGACGGTCTTGATGAGCAGCGTGGGCCCGCCGAACGCCAGCGCGGCGTTGATCTTGTTCTTCCCGTACCCGGGGATCGTCACGTAGGAGTCGCGCGGGATGCTGATCAGCACCGGCTTGCCGCCGCCCATGTGCAGCAGCATGAGCGAGTCGGAGGCGTTCGCGCCCTGCGCGCCCAGGTGCAGCGTGGCCCGCTCGGCGCGGCTGATCCCGTCGCGCGTGTCGCTCCCGGCGATCAGCCAGTTCGTCCCGGCCGAGGCGGTCCCGGTGTACGCGGGCAGGGAGACGGTGCGGTGCAGCTTGCCGTTGAGCCAGAAGTAAGTGCCGCCCACCCCGGCCAGGATCAGCACCAAGACGATGAAGATGACCAGCACGATCCGCCGGCCGTGCCGTCCCGGCTGGCCCCAGAACCGCCGGCGCCGAACGCCGCGCCACGGCTGGGCAGCCGGGCGGCGCGTAGCCGACGCCGCCCCCGTAGCCGGACCTCCCGTAGCCGGAGCCGTCGCCACCGTAAGCCGGGCCGCCCCCGTACTGCGACCCGGACGGCCCAGAGGAGGAGGACGCCGGCGGCTGCTGCGGCCAGGCGCGGTTCCCGGCGCCGCCTCCCTGGCCGCTGCCAGCCTGGCCGCTGCCCGACGGCGGCAGCTGCGAGAACGACGTCATGTCCCGCGTCGCGTCTGACCCGGCGTCGCCACCGGACGGCTGCTTCTGGTACCAGTTCTTCCAGGGGTCCTCGTCGCTCATCGGGCATCCCTTCACCAGCCATCGCCCCGTCGCCGAACGCCTGCGGCCATCGGCGTTCCTTATCAGACAACGCGCCGGACGGGGGCCGAGGTTCAAAGTCGGCGAATACGCGTCAGTGTACTTGCGGCCGGCAAGGCCATCACCCGCTGGGCCGCACCAGCCCCGCGTCGTAGGCGGCGACCGCGGCCTGCAGGCGATCGCGCACGCCGAGCTTGCCGAGCATGCTCTGCACGTGGCTTTTCACCGTGGTCTCCGCCAGGTGGAGCGTCGCGCCGATCTCGGCGTTCGACAGTCCGCGGGCGACAAGCAGCAGCACGTCGACCTCGCGCGCGGACAGCAGGTCCCTGATCTGCTGTCCGCCGTCCCCGGTCGCGGCCTGGTCCGCGGCCATCTGCTCAAGCAGCCGCCGGGTGACCGACGGCGCGAGTATGGCCTCGCCCGAGGCGATCACCCGCACCGCCTCGGTCAGCTGGTCGGCGGTTGCCTCCTTGAGCAGGAAGCCGGACGCGCCGGCCCGCAGGGCCCCGGTGACGTACGCGTCGAGGTGGAAAGTGGTCAGGATCAAGATCCTGGTGGGCACCGGGGCGGCGCCGCGCAGCAGCGCCCTGGTGGCCGCGACGCCGTCCAGGCGCGGCATCCTGATGTCCATCAGCGCCACGTCCGGGCGCAGCCGCCGCACGGCCTCGACCGCTGCCGCGCCGTCGCCGGCCTCGCCGACGACCATCATGCCCGGCTCGGACTCGATGATGGCGCGCAGGCCCGAGCGGATCAGCGCCTGGTCGTCGGCGATCAGGACGGTGATGCTCACAGTGCCTCCTGGCCTGGCGGCGGGGCCTCCTGGCCTGGCGGCGGGGCCTCCTGGCCTGGCGGCGGGGCCTCCTGGCCTGGCGGCGCGGCCTCCTGGTCGGGCAGCGGGATCGACGCCTCGACCTCGAACCCGCCGCCAGGCCGGGCACCGGTGCGCAGGGTCCCGCCGTACGCGGCCGCCCGTTCGCGCATCCCGACGATCCCGTGGGCCGCGCTCGAGGCCCGGCCGCTGGGTCCCGCGCCGTCGTCGTGCACCGAGACCTGACAAGACTTGAACCAGCGATACCCAGGACCAAGATTTACCGGTAAACATTTCACAACGCGTAAGAAAAAGACGTCCAGAATGGCTTTTATTTACGTCGGGTGAAAAGTTTACCCGCTAACAGGAATTTACCGGTAAAACCGCGCGCTCAAGGGCACGTGATGCCGCAGTGCCCGCGTCCTGAATCCGGGCACCCGAGGCACCCCGGGACACCCCCCAGCGGCGTCCACAGACCCGGCCACCCGCAAGCCAAAAGGCCCAGCCCCGTTCCCGGGCGAGGGCCTTTGACCCGCCATAGCACTGGGGTGAGTGACGAGACTTGAACTCGCGACATCCAGGACCCACAACAAAGGCTAAATCGAAATCAGTTACGATCTACGGACAGTTTCCAAGGCCGGCGGGTCCTGGGTATAACGGGAAGCCCATTTTACGGCCGGACGTAATACTGCCGTTTAGTTACAACTTCAATAACTTACTTAACACGCATTCGCCGCGCGTTAAGGTTCTGGCCGGCTTCCGGCCGTGGTGCGGTCACGCGCCCGAAACGACAACTGTGATACTTGTCCCCGCCACCACGGCACAGTATGCTTCAGTCTTAAACAAGACATTTCGTGTCATCGGGTAACTAGCAGGCCATACCCCAGCCGTGATGCGCCCGCAGATCTGCGAGGAGGCCAATCATGAGCAAATTGCCGTTCCGGCCGGAATCGCGATCACGCCGCCTGCTCGCAGGCATCGCCGTGATCGCTGCCCTTGTTATATCGGCGAGTTTCATACTTACGGGTTCGGCTCGCGCCGTCGACGCCTCGCCAAATAGCCTGACGTGGACCGGCGGTCACAAATGCGTGGCCCTTGACGGGAACCCGAACGCCGGCATTTGCGTGGAACTAGGGATCTATACAAGCAGTAACGGCCAGGCGCACGTCACGGCTCAAGCAGAGGCGATCTGCCACATAGCGGGCGCGTCCGCGGTCTGCACCACTGCTGACATATTCGCAAGCGTAGAGAGCGCCTCATACAATCCAACGCCGGGGGAAGGTGGCTGCAATCCGCCTAATTCCACCGTTAGCTGCGAATCTCCGCGAACTTTCCTCTACCCGTTCGGTGGCATCAACATCACGAACGGGACCTGCGCATATAACGTCTGGGCGGTCGTCTTCGCCGGGTCCGGGCATCCAAGCTACATTCAGGCGCCGAGCATTCCCCCGATCGAACTCCCCGCCAATCTCGGGACGGCGCACTACGACGTTTGCGAGGGATCGGGTCCCTCCTTCACGTTCACGCCGATCACCTGATAGCCGGGGCCGCCGGAAGCTCGCTTGCCGCAAAAGGGCCCCAGGCACCGGACATTGCCAAGCCAAAGGCCCCGGCCCGTTCCCGGACCAGGGCCTCTGACCTGCACTAACACTGGGGTGAGTGACGGGACTTGAACCCGCGGCATCCAGGACCACAACCTGGCGCTCTGCCAGCTGAGCTACACCCACCATGTGCCTTCACCAGAAGGCTGTCACGAGTATAGCCGTCAGCGCGACTGCAAACGAACGACTCGGCTACCCGGCTCGACGCCCGGGTGACCGCGATGGACGAGCCGACCGCCGCTAGCCCGCCGCGCTCCCCGTGTCGGCCGCGCTCCCCGCGCCGGCCGCGCTCCCCGCGCCGCGCGCCCCCGCGCCGGCAACGCCGCCCGCGCCCGCGCCGTTCGCGGGCCCCGGCCGCTTGTTGGCGTACCGGGCCGCGATCTCCCGTGCGGTCGCCGTGTCCGGTCCTGGCTGCGGCACGAACACGGTGTCCCGGTAGTAACGCATCTCCCGCACGGACTCGGTGATGTCGGCGAGTGCCCGGTGCCCGCCGTGCTTGTCGGGGGAGGCGAAGTAGGCCCGCGGGTACCAGCGCCGCGCCAGTTCCTTGACGGACGAGACGTCGATCATCCGGTAGTGCAGCCAGTTGTCGAGCTCGGGCATGTCGCGCGCGATGAACCAGCGGTCGGTGGCGATCGAGTTGCCGCAGAGCGGCACCTTGCGCGCCTCGCGGACGTGGTGCTTCACGTAGCCGAGCACCGCGTCGGACGCCTCCGCGAGGGTCATGCCGCCGGCCAGGTCGGCGAGCAGTCCCGAGGTGGTGTGCATCTCGCGGACGACGTTGCTCATCTGGTCGAGCGCCTCGGCGGGCGGCTTGATGATCAGGTCGATGCCGCCGTCGAGCAGGTTCAGGTCAGAGTCCGTGACCACGCACGCGATCTCTATCAGCGCGTCCTGCTCGATGTCGAGGCCTGTCATCTCGCAGTCGATCCACACTAGCCGGTCGTTCATTCCACTAAGACTAAAGGCAGTTCGACCTGCTGGGGTGAATCGACTACACCGGTTCAGGCGGGAATGGCAAGCGCGGCCGCCTCGGCGCGCGGCGACGGCAGGCCGCGGGCGCGCACCGGAAGCCCGTGCGGGCCGGGGGTGCCGGTGATCCGGTCGACGTCGATGGCGCCCGGGCCGGCGTTGTCGCACCCGGGCACCTGCGAGGCGCCGAAGTACCCGCCGCGCGCCCACTGCACGCGGCTGCGCCGGTCGGCGAGCGCCGCCGCGGCGGCCGGCATGTCGACCCGGTACCCCTCCGGCCGCCCGGCCGGCCAGCGGCGGCATACCCCCCAGGAGTCGAGCCAGCTCACGATCTCCTCGATGCCGGCGAGCGTCCCGTCGGTGAACGGCTGGCCGGGATGGCCGAGCACGCCGATCTGCACGCAGACCCGCCCCTCGGCGTTCACGTTCTCCGGGTTCACCCGGACGCGTCCCGGCGCCCAGTCGAGGTGGTCGGCCGCGCCGAGCGCCCGGCCGGCCCGCAGGACGGAGATGAGCTGTACGACGTCGCCGGTGACCGGGTCCCAGATGAGGTGGCACGGCCGGCGCTCGCTGATCAGTCGCTGCGCGGCCGACTGCACGGACACCGCGCCTGGCGCGGTGCCCAGGGTCAGCCAGACCGCACGTGGTGCGCCGCCGATCAGGGAACCTCCGTCAGTATCCGCCCGGATGCGCCGTGCTTCCGGCATCCATGCGTGTGCCACGGCTTTCCCCTCCAATAGGTCTAGACCCTGTAAGTCCGCAGATGTCTCTCACTTGCTTACGCCTGCGGAAAGGAATAGTCCATAGGGGTCTGGGGAAAACAGGTGATGAGCCATGAGACGGGGATGAAAGGGCAGGCTCATCACATAACACGCAACACTCGTGACTCAGAGCGAACCGCCTAGGGCGAAACCGTCTAGCGCGCCGCGGAGCGCGCCTTGAAGTACGCGCTCGACTCCGTTCGCCAGAGCATGGCGACCGCGAGCACGCCGATCACCCACACGGCGAGCGTGCCGATAATGAACACGATGTCGACCACGGTGACGGTCTGGCCGCCGGTCAGTCCGTTGATCGTGCTGTAGGCGTTGATCGTGGAGATGACGGCGAGGGCCGAGGCGGCGTACCTGGCCCATCCGCGCCCCGCGCGGTTCAGTCGGGCCATCAGCACCCACACAATCACGAGGATCAGGTAGATGATGACCGTGCTGATGATGCTGCTTGTGAACTCCCCGGTGGTGAGCTTCTTTCCGCTTGAGTCGGTCAGCGCGTTCTTGTCGGCGATCGTCGCGATGATCAGGAAGACGCCGATCAGCGCGGTGAGGGCGCCGCCGCCGAGCATGAGCCGGACGGCCCTGCGTACCGGGCCCGGTACGGGTACATCTGAGTCGGCAGACAGGTCGCCGACGAGCCTCTTCTCAAGGCCGCCGAGTGCCGTCTGGCCGGAGGATGTCTTCAACATAGGTGCCCTAACGTGACGAGCGGACGAACGAAGCATAGTTGCTGATCTGCTGCAACCGCCGCGCGGATGGGTGCCACCAGATGTCCCGTTGTGTCCAGCAATCTTAGTATTCCCAGAAGCTCGTATACCGACACGGAGCGCGATATCATTCCACTCGTCATCGTCGCGTGCATGTGCGGATCGCTCGTGCAAGTGTCGCGTGCAGGCGCCGCGACGATGCATAAGCGCTGGTGATGGGGGTCACCAGCCTGCCGGAACGCCGAGAGGGGACCGCGTTGAGTGCTAGTGCGCCTGGGGGCGCCGCTCCCGCTGGTGGTCCCACCGTGCTCAGAATGCTCCTTGGTGCACAGCTTAGGCGACTTCGCGAGCACGCGAGCGTCACCCGCGACGACGCCGGCTACCACATCCGGGCCTCAGGTTCGAAGATCAGCCGGATGGAACTTGGCCGGGTTTCCTTCAAAGAACGCGACGTCACAGACCTGCTCGAGTACTACGGCGTCACCGATCTGGCCGAGCGGGAGAAGCTCGTCCAGCTCACCAGGGAAGCGAACGCCACCCCCTGGTACCAGAAGTTCCAGGATGTGGTCCCCGACTGGTTCCACGTCTTCGTCGGCCTCGAGGAGGCCGCGCAGCTCATCCGTGTCTACGAGGTCCAGTTCGTGCCCGGCCTGCTGCAGACCGAGGAGTACGCGCGCGCCATCATCATGCAGGGCGCGCCGGGCGTGGACCCGGAAGAGGTCGAGCGCCGGGTAGCGCTGCGGATGGGCCGGCAGAAGCTGCTGACCAGGGAGAACCCGCCGCGCTACTGGGTGATCATGGACGAGGCGGCGCTGCGCCGCCCAATGGGCGGCCGTGACGTGCACGTCGCGCAGATCGAGCGGCTGATCGACCTGGTTGGCGAGCCGAACATCACCCTTCAGGTCATGCCGTTCAAGTACGGTGGCCACGCGGCCGACGGCGGCGCGTTCACCATCATGCGGTTCCCGGAGACCGACCTGCCCGACGTGGTCTACATGGAGTACCTGACCGGCGCGCACTACATTGACAAGCCGGAAGAAGTCGAGCGCTACGCCGCGGTGATGGAACGCCTTTCGGTCGCGGGCACGTCACCCGACCGGACCAGGGAGATCCTGACCGGGATGCTCAAGGAGATCTAAGAGCTCATGCCCGACGAGGTCAACAACGAAGAGGTCTACAACGGAATGCCCGCCGGCGAGCTGCCGGACCTGCAATGGCGTCTGGCCGGCGGCCCAGCCGGCGGCGTCGAGATGGCCCGCCTGCCCGACGGCCAGATCGCGGTCCGCAACGCGGCCGACCCCAGCGGCCCCGCGCTGATCTACACCAGGGCCGAGATCGAGGCGCTCATCGGCGGCGCACAGGACGGCGATTTCGACGCGCTCCTCGCGTAAAGAGAGCGTCGACTCCCCGGGCGATGACCCGGCGCACGCATCAGCAGCAGCTGAAGCTCAAAAGCCGTCA
>CAWERB010000012.1:0-114161 GCA_963811335.1 uncultured Actinomycetota bacterium
GGCGTCGCCAGCTTTCCCGCGAGCAGGTAGAGCGCGTTGTACGGTGCCTCGGGGATCATGGGCTGCATCGCGTCCAGGTGCGGGTCCGAGGTGAGCAGCCGGGCGGATCACCTGGGTGTTCTCGTCGATGCCGAGGCGGGTCATGTCGGCGTCGCTGACGTGCGCGAACAGGCGGTTCTCCGTGGCCCGCGCGGCCTGCTCGAGGCGCGGCTGGACTGCTCGAGCGCGGCCTGGTCGCGGACCTCGACCACGGCGAGCGCCGGGTTGACCGTGAGCCGCGACTGCCCGCGTAGTCGATCGCCTCGTCGTGCTGGCATCGACCCGGATGAGGCTGTAGGTGTCCCCGGAGTCCGGCGCGAGCACGACGCCCCGCCACATCGCGTCGATCCGGATCGTCCGGATCCGGTCGTCCTTGCTGCGGGTGAGCTCTCCAGATGCAGTCCCGCGTGGACATGCTCGGCGAACTTGTCGATGGCCGTCTTGACGCTGCCCTGCACGGACTTGGGCAGCTTCGAGTAGTCGTCAAGGAAGTCCCTGTCGATCGCGAGCCGCGCCACGATGAGGCCCTCCTGCCCGACTTCCCGTCGTAACCGTTCGGTTGTCAATTGTAACGATTCGGTACCTTCGCCGGTTCAGTTGCCGATTGTGCCGACAGCACGTTGCGATTGGCAACATTGCCAAACGCAACTACTTACCATTGGTCCATGCCGGATCAGGGAAGACGGGCACCGGACTGGGAATGGGACGAGATCGTCCTAGCCTGCGACCTCGTTGCCCGGAACGACTGGCAGCAGCTCCCGGCCGAAGACCCGCAGGTAATCGAGCTCTCCCGCCTGCTCCAGACGATGAGCATCCACCCCGACGAGGTACGCGGCGACAAGTTCCGCAACCCGAACGGCGTCGGCCGCAAGACCGCAGACCTGGCAACCAACCGCCCCGGCTACCCGGGCAAGCCGACCAACGGCGGGCGCCGCGACAAGGAAGTCATCGAGCGCTTCCTGCTCCAGCCCGACGTCATGCACGCGATGGCGGATTCCATCCGCGCATCGGCCGCGGCAGGCGAGCCTCCGGACTTCCCGCGCGAGGCGGGTTACGAGGGCGAAAGCGAGATGGAGGGGCAGTACCTCCTGCGCTGGCACGCCTACCGCGAGCGGAACCCGGCGCTGCGGCGAAAGAAGATCAGCAGCGTGGTCGCAGGCCGGCGGGTCGCTGGCCTGCGAGGTATGCCAGTTCGACTTCAGCACGTTCTACGGGGAACGCGGCCGCGGCTTCATCGAGTGCCATCACGTCGAGCCGCTGCACGTCGGCGGCCAGAAGGTCCGCACGATCCGCGACCTGGCCTTGGTCTGCTCGAACTGCCACCGCATGATCCACACCAGGCCGCCGTGGCCCACCCCGGCCGAACTCCGCGAGCATCATCCGCCGCCAGGCCGGCGACGGGAACGGAAGCTAGCCGTGGCGCTCGCGGACATCACCCGCGACGCGGTGCTCGAGGCGGTCGCGGAGTACGACGAGCTCGGCCAGGACCAGTTCCTGAGCCAAGTACGGCTTCGACCGCGCCCGCCTCTACGTCCTCGTCCACGACGGCAAGCCCTACGACTCCAAGGCGATCGCCGGCGCCGCCCACGGTTTCCTGCCAGGGCAGAGGCCGCTGACGGCCCGGCAGTTCAGCGGCGGCGAGGCAACGGTCGGCCGCCTGCTGCGCCGGCTCGGCTTCACCGTCCAGGTCGGCGACGCGCTCACCCCGGATGTCCTGGTCAACACGCTCGCCAAGTTGCGGGTCTACCGCTCGGGCGGGCCGCCGGCCCTCTACCAGCCCATCACCCTGCTGTGGGCGTTCGGCCGCGCGCGCCGCGGCGAGCCCCGGCTCGCTTCCTGGCCGCAGACGCAGCGCGAGGTCGGCGAGCTGCTCACGCGCTACGGACGAGGCGAGACAGCCGCGGTCTACTACCCGGTCGCCGCCCTGCACGGCGCCGGGCTCTGGGAACTGGACGCGCAGCCCGAGTCCGTCCCGTCGGCGCACGGCAGCTCGGTCCCGCAGCGCTGGTTCGACGAGCATCAGCCGAACGGCGGCTTGGTCAAACCCGTCTACGACCTGCTGCGCGACTCACCCGAGGCACGCGCCGCGGCGGTCCGCACCCTCACCGGCACGTACTTCACCGGCACGGACCCGACCGGGCTGCTCGCCGAGCTCGGCCTGTCCGAGCCCGTGGAAGCGAGCCCGGTCATGGCAGACGGCGACGCCAGCGATCGTCCGCAGGGATCGCGGCCGGGTGACTGGACCGAGGCCGAGAACCGGGCCATCGTCGACGATTACCTCGCGATGCTCGCACTGGAGTGCGCGGGCCAGCCCTACAGCAAGAGCGACCACCGCAACGCGCTCATCGAGTCAATGGGCGGTACCCGCAGTCCCGGGTCCGTCGAGCGGAAGCACCAGAACATCAGCGCCGTCATGCTCCAGCTCGGCCTGCCGTACATCAAGGGCTACAAGCCGCTGCCTAACATCCAGCAGGCATTGCTCACCGAGGTTAGGCGCCGGCTGGAGGCCGGCCCGGCCTGGTTCGCCGAGTTGCAGCCGCAGCCGCAGCCGGTGTCTCCGCCGAGGCCCGGTTCAGCGCTGTCCTGCGCCGGGTCGCGGTGCCCGAGATGCCGCCCGAGCCGCGCGGCCGGAAGGTGGACTACGGGCTGCTTCAGGAAGAGAGCAAGCGGGTCGGGGACCGGGGCGAGGAGTTCGTCTTCAACTTCGAGAAGGCGGCCCTGGAGCGGGCAGGCCGGGCCGACCTGGCCGCGGACGTGCTCTGGGTCGCCAGGGAAGCCGGGGACGGTGCCGGGTATGACATCCGGTCGTTCGGTATCGACGGCAGGCACCGCTACATCGAGGTGAAGGCAACCAAGCTCGGGGCGCTGACCCCGTTCTACATCACCTCCGCCGAGCTCGACTTCGCTCGCCGGCACCAGGGGGAATACGCGATCTACCGCGTGTTCGACGTCGACAGCGGCGCCCCCGAGTTCTACACCCTGGAAGGAGACCTCGACACCCTGCTCGCCGTGGAGCCTGTCACCTACCGAGCCCGCCCTGCGTAGCGGACGACTCAGATGCCCTGCACCCGCTCGACGCGCCCCGCGGCGAGCAGCCTCTCGACCGTGGCCTCTCCGGTGCTGCAGCGCATCAGCCGTCTCCTTCTCGCGGCTGCTCCCTGATGACCCAGACGAGCGGAGCGGAGCCAGGTGCCGTGACCCCAGTATCGGCAGCAGCCCTAGCGCATTACTACGCATAGATGAGATCCATCATCCGCTTATGGGAAGCGACGAGGCGCCGGTTGACTGCTCACCGCATCCCGTGCACAACGCGAGCAGGCCAGGCTCAACAACGCGCCCTACCACCGCTCGGTCTACAAGCCCCGACAGGTTGACCCGCACACCGCGGATGGTCGCCTGGCGGACGGACGAGAGGCGTCGCTGCCGTGGACAGCCTGAGATGATCAGGCTGGCAGGCCGCTAAGGGCGCCTTGAGCGACGCTGAGGACTTCGCTGGCGTCGCCGGCCTCACTCGCCGCAGTCAGCCTGTTCCGGAGTTCAACGGCCGCCCGGAGGGCGTACCATTCCGCGCCGACGGTCAGGAGGCCGAACCGCCCGCTCGGGATCACGATTCCGTCGGACTTGGACGTGATCACGAAATCCTCGGCAGCAGCGAAGACCGCCTTGCGGCCCGCGAAGCAGCCCGCAAGGAACTCGTTGAACTCCTCCTCGGCCTCGAACCGGGCCCCGGACACCGCCTCCTCTGATTCCGGCGGCACCGGAACGTAGGCCCACAGCGACCTGTTCCCGGCAGTGGCGACGAGGGTGAAGACGACTAGGCGGCCGTCAAGGCGGTACGTGCCGCAGATCGGGAAATCGTACTTATCCCAGACATCAATGTCCTCCGCCTGCGGCACAGGACGCCATGGCTGCTGCCCAGCACGGATTAGCATGTCCAGGTTCACGGTCCTCATTCCTCCGCTTCAGTAAAGCACGCCGCGAACGCTTCCTGCACCTGAGCTGGCCACGCAGGATCCTGCCCGTCGAGTGGGTTCGCATCCGGCCATACGACCGAGACATGCCCGTTGGCCTCGCCCTTCCTGCCGCTGGTATGAATCACCGCCAGCCCCGCCGAACGAAGGTCCCCGGCCGTCCCGTACCGAACGCCAGCCGCGGCAACGTCCTCAGGAGAAGCGGCCCGCCCGCCGTTGCGGCGCGCGCATGCCTCAGCCTTGCCCAGCCTGCCGCGCATGACCGAGAGCTCGACCTCCATCACGGATGGCCTCGGGGCATTGTTGTACTGGCCGCGCCGACTGGTGTGATGGGTGAGAACTTCACCGTCGGCCACGCACTGACCGCCATTCCGGTCTGTCTCGCACGCGTTCTTCCGCACCCACGTCGGAGAGGACTGCTCCACGCTCGCAGGCTACAGCCCGCTTGCTTGAAATGACGCTTAAGTGGCCAGACAGGAGTCGACTGTGGCCTACCGTAGACGAGTACA
Organism: uncultured Actinomycetota bacterium; assembly: GCA_963811335.1. Taxonomy (GTDB): domain Bacteria; phylum Actinomycetota; class Actinomycetes; order Streptosporangiales; family Streptosporangiaceae; genus Trebonia. The sequence goes on from CAWERB010000012.1 coordinate 4,520, forward strand.
AAGCGGCCGCGCCATCCGAGGAAGCCGGGGCTGACTCGACGATTTTGCCGCTACGCCCAAGTAACGCAGGGGGAAAGTTGGACATCAGGGCTGGCCAGAAGCTTGCCTGGGAGAACAAGGTCGTCAAGGGGTTCAACACGACCGACGTGCCCCTGGAGTTCTGCCTGCTGCAGGGCGAGGTTGCGGAGGCGTTCGATGCCTGGCGCAAGGACCGCGGCACCATCGGCGAGGAACTGGCGGACGTGGCCATCTTCCTCTTCAGCCTCGCCGCGATGACCGGCGTCGACCTGCAGCTGAGGTCGAGGCGAAGATCGAGAAGAACGCGGCGCGTGCCTACAGTCGGCTCCCGAACGGCATCCTCGTGAAGAACGCCAGGCCCGGGGACGGGACCCGCCCCTGACACGCCCGCTGACCTGGCGCGGGTACACCCGCAGAGATCAGCCTGAGACAGGCTCGCTGCCCTCGCGGCCACGGAGCACCGGTAGGAAGGCGCGTCAGTGGTTCGGGTGCGGGATCTCGTCAGTCACCTGCCTGGGACAGTCACGCGGCCCGGACCTCGACGACGCTGAGCGTCCAGGCCTGGCCGACGATCCGGACGGGGCGCAGCCCGGCCGAGTTCAGGAGCGTGAACATCTCCGGCTCGCTGCGCTCCTGGCCGCCGTAGCCCAGTCATCGTCAGGTCGGCGCGGGCCATCCGGCGGTGGTCGGGAACGTCGACGAAGCCGCTGGTTGCCTTAGTGCCCGGTGCCCGGGCGGTGGTGCAGCGGGGCGTGGCTGGCGAGGAGCGTGAGCGACACTGCCTGGACCGCGACGGCGATCCCGGCCCCGATAAGGCCGACGATGGCAGGACCCGTGCCGCCGTGCCGCACCACGCCCATGAGCCGTTAAGGCGAACGGGAAGACCTGCCACGTCCGGATGCCCGCCGCCAGGAGAAACGCACCATCACACCAAGAGACCACAGCCCCCTCGTCTCCCCCCCGGAAACCACATTATCCCCGGCCCCCCCAGCCCCGCGGCGCGAAACGAAACCCCCTCCCCCCGCCAACACCCCCCCAAAAGACACCCCCCCCCGCCGGCCGCCGGGGGGCGCCCCCCCCCTCCTCTCTTCCCCCAGGGGCTAAGGTCACCACGGCCGCGGCCGGGGGACCCGCGAAGCGCAGGACGACCGGCGTGATCAGCGAAGATGCACGCCAGGGGGCACGGCCGGGTGGCTTGCGGCCTTGGTCAGGCCCAAGGTCCCTTGCCGCGGCCGGTCCTGGCGTGGTGGGCTCGGTTCGTGGACAGGACCCTGGCCGACAGGCGCGTGCTCGACTGCCGCGGCCTACGGCGGTCCTTCGGCAAGCTGGTCGCGGTTGACGGGGTGGGATTCCATATCGATCCCGGTGAGACGTACGGCCTGCTCGGGCCAAACGGGGCGGGCAAGACGACCACTATCTCGATGATCGCCGGCCTGCTGGAACGCGACGCGGGCGAGGTCACGGTGGCAGGCGAGCCGATGACGACCCATTCCGTGCGGGCCAAGAGCGCCATTGGCTACGTCCCCCAGGATCTGGCTATCTACCCGGATCTGTCCGGTCGCGAGAACTTGATGTTCTTCGCCCGGCTTTACGGCATGTCCACGGCTGATGCCAGGCACCGCAGCGACGAGGTGCTGGCCCTGACCGGCCTGGCCGACCGGGCCCACGACCAGACCAAGCAATACTCCGGCGGGATGAAACGGCGGCTGAACATCGGCATCGGACTGCTGCACCGGCCCAGGCTGCTGATCTTGGACGAGCCAACGGCCGGGGTCGACCCGCAGAGCCGCAACGCCATCCTGGAGAGCGTGGACGAACTGTCCCGCGCCGGGATGGCGGTGCTGTACACCACCCATTACATGGAGGAAGCCGAGCGCCTATGCGACCGGATCGGGATCATCGACCAGGGAAAACTGATCGCCGAAGGCACCCGGGCCGAACTCGTGAGCATGGTTGGCGAAGGCGACCGGGTACGGCTGTCCGCGACGGGCGATATGGCTTCGGCTGTGGCAGGCCTGGCCGCCCGGTCGTGGGTCCGCGAGGCGAGGGCTCTCGACGGGAGCATCGACCTAGTCGTTGAGAATGTCCGGAGCGAGCTCCCCGCGATCTTGACCGAGTGGTGTCGGCTGGCGCGAGGGTCACGTCGGTGGAGGTCACTGAACCCGATCTCGAGGCGGTCTTCCTGCACCTGACCGGCCGCGCTCTGCGGGACTGAGCAGCGTGCGCGCCGCCTGGCTCATCTGCCTGAAGGACCTCAGGTCTCGGCTGCGTGACCGCTCGGCCCTGCTGATCGGCATCGTGGTCCCGTTCGGCCTGGCGTTCATCTTCAACTTGATCTTCAGCGGGATCTCCGGCGGCTCCAACGTGATCAGTCTCGGCGTGGTCAACGCCGATCACGGCGCCGCTAGCGAGCAGTTCACCAGCCAGGTCGTTCCCGCCGTCAACCGGAGCGGGCTGATCTCCATCCACGCCGAACCCACCGAGGCGCGGGCGCGCGCCCTGGCGGGCAACGGAACGCTGGCCGCAGTCATCATCATCCCGGCCGGCTTTTCCGCACGAGTTCAGGCCAACCGGCCCGCCTCGATGCAGGTCATCGGCAACGTCGACGCGCCGGTCTCGACCGAGATCGCGCGGTCGATCGCTGAGAGCTACGTCGCTGACCTGAACCGGGTGCGGCTGTCGGTCGCCACCGCCGCCGGGACCACTTCGCTTTCGCCGGCGCAGATCCAGGCGCTAGCCGCCCGGGCGGCCGCCGCGCCGGCGCCGGTGACGGTCACCGACGTGTCCGCGCAAACCAGGGAACTGAATCAGAAGTCCTTCTTCGCGGCCGGGATGGCGGTGTTCTTCCTGTTCTTCACCGTTCAGTTCGGCGTGACTAGCCTGCTCGAGGAGCGCAACGACGGGACGCTGGCCCGGTTGCTGGCCGCACCGATCAGCCGGTCCTCGATCCTCGGCGCGAAACTGCTGACCAGCTTCTTGCTGGGAGTCATCAGCATGACCGTGCTCGTGGCGGCCACGACCTTGTTGTTCGGCGCAAGGTGGGGGAACCCGGTCGGCGTCACGGTACTGATCGTTACAGCGATCACGGCGGCCACCGGGATTATGGCGCTGATCGCCACGCTGGCCAGGAACGCCGAGCAGGCCGCCAACTGGCAGTCGGTCGTGGCGGTCATCCTGGGCTTGATCGGCGGCACGTTCTTCCCGGTCTCCCAGGCGCCGGGCGTCTTGTCCAGCATCGCCCTCGTCACGCCTCAGGCCTGGTTCCTGCGCGGCCTCGGCGACCTGCGCGGCGGCGGTGTCTCAGTGGTGTGGGTGCCCGCCCTGGCCATGCTCGCCTTCGCCGCGGTCACGGGAGGCCTGGCCCTGTTCCGGCTGAGGCGCCTGGCGGAGGTGTGACCGATGAAGGCATTCTGGATAGGCGTGACGAACCTCCGCCGGATGTTCCGGGTGCGCACCAACATCTTCTTCGTGTTCGTCTTCCCGATGGTCCTGATCCTGGTACTCGGGGCCACCTTCGGCGGTTCGTCCAGCCCGCGGCTCGGCGTGGTCAGCGCCGGGTCCGGGCCGCTCGGTACGGAGCTGCTGCGCGAACTCGAGCAGACCCCGCACCTGCGGGTGGTGACGGTGTCCGATCCCGCGACCCTGCTGACCCAGGTCGAGCGCGGCAACCTGGCCGCGGGCGTGTTCATCCCGCCCGGCTACGACGGCGCCGTCCGCGACGGGCATGATCCGGTCCTTCGCTACCTAGCCCGGCCGGACCAGTCCTCCCAGCAACTCGGCGAGACGGTCCGCGGCGCCGTAGCGCGCCAGGCGGCCCTGCTTGGAGCGGCCCGGTTCGCCGTCGCGCAGCACGCCGCACCCGACTTCACCGCAGGCCTGGCCGCGGCCGCCAGGCTCTCGCCCGCGGTCCCCGTAGTCTCAGTGACCGAGACGACCGCCGGGACCACCCTGTTCTCCAGGACACTCGGACAGTTCGACGAGGGAGCCTGGACCGAGCTCCTGCTCTTCCTGTTCCTCACCGCGATGACCGGGTCAGTCGCGCTGATCGAGACCCGCAGGCTCGGCTTGTCCCGCCGGATGCTCGCCACCCCGACGTCCCCGGCCACGGTGATCATTGGGGAGACCTTCGGCCGGGTGCTGGTCTCCTGCGTTCAGGCGCTGGTAATCATCATGGGTTCGGCGCTGCTCTTCGGGGTCAACTGGGGCCAGCCGGCCGGGGTCGCGGCGGTAGTCATCGATTTCGCCCTGGTGGCTGCGGGAGCCGGGGTCTTCGTAGGGACGCTGTTCCGCAACGAGCAGCAGGCGATCGGCATATCCCTGCTGCTTGGCCTGGGACTCGGCGCGCTCGGCGGCTGCATGGTGCCGCTGGAGGTCTTCTCCCCGACGATGCGGCAGGTCGCCCACATAACGCCCCAGGCCTGGGGTAACGACGCCTTCGCCAAGCTAGTCGGCCACGGCGCGTCCATCGCCGGCATCCTGCCGCAACTCGGGATTCTCGCCGCCTACGCCGCAGCCCTGCTGGTCCTCGCCGCCTGGCGGCTCCGCCGCGTTCTGTCAGCGTAGAAACGTCATCCGGTGGCCAACCGCCGCTCCAAGAACCGCCTCCGCCGACAACAGGCTTCCGCTGATCGGCTGACGCCCCCGGGTGGTCAGAAGAATCCGAGGTTGGGGATGAGCTTTGCGGCGGCGTCGATGATTTCAGCGGCGGTCGTGAGTGTTTCCGCTGCCTCTGCCGGGCTCGCCTGCTCGGTCGGGTAGAGCGGGTACTCCAGTTCGTTGCGCCTGCGGCGCAGGCCGCCGAAGGCCCGCAGGGCCGGGCCGAACTGGGCCCGGATCACTTCCTCGACCGCGTAGTGGCCGCCTGCGGTGGTGGGGCGCAGGCCCTGCTGCGCTAGGAGGGCGACGCATGCCTGCCGTGCCGCGTCGCAGGCGAGGACGACGCTGCTGTCGGGCGCCGCCTCCGCGAGGACCCGTGCCGCTTCTAGGCCGCGCCGCGCGCGCTCGAGCCAGGATGCCCCGTCCGCCTGTGCGCCCTGGACCCGCTCGACGTGCCCGGCGGCGAGCAGGCGCTCGACCGTGGCCTCTCCGGTGGTCCAGCGCATCAGCCGTTTCCTTCCCGCGGCTCTTCGCCGATGACCCAGACGAGCGGAGCGGAGCGGACCTGCTGGATGAGCGGGTCCGCTGCCGCGAGCCACCGCTCCGGGGTGCACAGCACGGGGTTGACCGGGAGCCGGAGGCGCTGCTCGGCCCGCTCGGCCGCCTCGTACAGGTCGCGGCGCGGCACGTCGCCGATGACCAGCACGTCGACGTCGTTCGGCGCAGGGCCCGCGATGCCCTCGTACCGCGCGGCCCACGACCCGTAGACCGCCACGGCCCTCGCGGCCAGGGCGCTGAATTCCTCGCCGATGACGAACTGGGGGCCGAACGCCAGCGAGACCAACTCGGTGAGCGGCCGGGTATACCGGCTGGCCGGGTTCGCCGACACCAGCCGGGACCGGCCGACGCGGCGCTCGCGGATCAGGCCGGAGCCGGACAGGCGGGTCACCTCGCGCTGCACCGTGGTGAGCGGCAGGCCGAGCTTGCCGGCGACCTCGCTGAGGGTGTACTCCGTATCCGGGTGGAGCAGGAGCAGGGTAAGCATCTCCGCCAGGTGCCGGGACCGCAGTATCGGCAGCAGCCCCGGCGCGTTACTACGCATGAATGAAATTTATCATCCGCTTATGGGAAGTTGCTAGCAGCGTGCGGTCTCCGCTGCGGATGACCGGGTCGCCAAGCGTGCTGAGTGCGTGAACGCGACAGGCTGAGGTCGAGGCGAAGATCGAGAAGAACGCGGCGCGTGCCTACCGTCGGCTCCCGAACGGCGTCCTGGTGAAGGACGCCGGGCCCGGGGACGGGGCCCTTCGGTAACACGGCCGCTATCCGTTATAGCCCCAGCCAAGTGGAGTGCCGGTCAGCCCTCCTGGCGAGCATTGCCATATCCACAATGACTACCGCCCTGATCTTCGTGCGCGGCGTTTGGCGGCTCCTGACAACTGCGGAGCACAATCAACAAGAACTGGTCATAAGAGCGCCGTTCCTTCTTGTGCAGCCGGGCAACCTGCTGTGCGGCTCGTTCCGTTATCAGGGTACTTGTCGCCACCGGCACAGATTACCGGCGATTACGCCGCTCCTTGCATTCCACCCAGGCGCGGACGGTGCGCTGACCCAGCACACGCGGCTGCGCGCCCTGACCTCGTGGCTGCGCGCCGAGCGCGTCGCCTCGCTCGACGCCCTGCCCGCGGAGCAGGCTTCCGGAGCCGGGGTGGACCGGCTGACCCGCGGGCCGCTGACCGCCATGATCGCGGCTGTCAGGCGGGCCCGGGTGACGCCCGAGTCGGAGTACGCCAAGGACCGCTGGGACATGGCGGCGCTCGGGATGACCGGCTACGTCGACTTCGGCGGCATCTCACAGCCATGGCTGAGGGAGACCGCCAAGCGCTGGGTCCGGCACGCCGCGCCGCAGCGCCGGGGCGAGAGGGCCGGGAACAACTGCGGTCCCAGGTCCTCTACCTGGACCTGCTCTCCCAGAGCCTGCGGGCGCGGGCTGACCGGGGGAACGACCCGGCCGGCCTGGGCCGGGCGGACATCGAGTTCTTCCTCGCCCGCGCCGCCCGCAAGGAGCACCTGGGCGAGATCAGCGCGCACAAGCGCCGCCAGGTCATCATCACCGCCGGAGCGTCCTCAAGCGCGGCCGTCTCCTCGGGCTGACCCGGCCGGGCGAGCCGATGCACGGTGTGGCCGACGACTTCGCGCTGATCAGGGGCGACCTGCCGGGCAGACCGGAACGCAGCGAGGCCGGAGAGACCTTCCCCCCGAGGTAATGCGGCAGCTCTGCGCCCACCTGGACTGGCTCGACGGGCACCTCGAGCGGGAGATGCGGGTGGGGATCGAGCTGCTCATGGACACGGGCCGGCGGCCGGACGAGGCCTGCGAGCTGGCCTACGACTGCCTGGCCTTCGACAACGACGGCAAGCCCGTGTCGATCTACGGCAACAGCAAGGAAAACCGCCCCCAGCGCCAGCTGCCGCTCCACCAGGCCACTGCCGACCTGATCCGCGCCCAGCAGGCCCGGGTCCGGTCCCGCTACCCGCACACCCCTGCCGCGGAGCTCAAGCTCCTGCCCTCGGTCATCCGCAACCCGCGCGGGCGCAAGGCGATCAGCGCCACTCCGGCGAGAACAACCGGGCCTGGGTCGACGCCATGCCCGAGATCAAGCTGGACGACGGGACGGCCTTCGACAAGTCGAAGATCTTCCTCGACGCCTACCGCCATACCTACGCCCAGCGCCACGCCGATGCGGGGGTCGCGGTCGATGTCCTGGCCATGCTCCTCGACCACGACACGCTGGAAGCCACGCGAGGCTATTACCGGGTCAAGCAGGCCAGGCTGCGCAAGGCAGTCACGCAGTGGCCCGGCTTCAGTTCACCGCCACGGCAACCGGGCCTGGAAGCAGGCCGGGCAGCTCCTCGACGCCCAGCGCGCCCGCCAGGCCGTCGGCGAGGTCGCGGTGGCGTTCGGCCGCTGCTCCGAGCCGTCCAACGTCTCCGCAGGCGGCGGGCAGTGCCCGCTGCGGTTCCGCTGCCTGGGCTGCGAGCACTTCAGCACGGACGTGTCCTACCTGCCCGAGCCGCGCAGCTACCTCGACGACCTGCTGCGGACCAGGGAACGGCTGCAGGCGATGGCCACCGCCGACGACTGGGCCAAGCGCGAGGCGATGCCGTCGGAGGAGGAGATCGCCCGCCTGCGGCGGCTCATCCGCCGGGTCTCCGAGAACCTCGAATCGCTCACGCCCGGTGAGCAAGCCGAGATCCGCGACGCTGTCACCGCGGTCCGCAAGACCCGCCAGGCGTTCCTCGGCATCCCCCGGGTCCGCCAGCCCCTTCCCGATGTCCGGCCGGAGCGGCCGGCATGACCGGCAAGGCAACCGCCGCAGAGCGGATGACCAAAGGACGCCAGGCCGACTCCGGCCGCCGCCGCGAACGCGTGCTCCGCACCTCACCGAGATGGCCCGAAGCGGCGAGGCCGTCACCGTCTCCGCGCTCGCCAAGCGGGCCGGGGTCGACCGCTCGTTCCTCTACCGGCACCCGGACCTGCTGGCGCAGGTCCACGCCTCGGCGACGCAGCCCCCGCCCGGGGGTGCCACGGCGCCCAGCAGGGCCTCGCTGCAAGCAGACCTCCTCGCCGCGAACGACCGCTGCCGGCGGCTGTCAGACCAGGTTCCGGTGTGCTGGAGCACCGCCTCAGCGCCGAGCTGGGCCGGTAACCGCGGCGAGGCGCCGCTCAAAGTGACTGCGGGCCTCGTCCACGTCGCCGGTGATGCCGCCCATCGCGACCGCCGCGGTGATGATCACGTCGGCGAGCTCGTCAAGCAGGTCGTCACGGGACCGGCAAGTGCCCTTCCTCTTGTTCAGGCCGTGGACGCCGAGGAAGGCCTCAGCCACCTCGCCGACCTCTTCCGTCAGCTTCAGCAGCCGCACCTCAACAGGGACATCCCCGTGATAGCCATACAGCTGGCCGACCTGATCCCACATGGCTTTCCTCCGACCTGTCCCCGTCCGGCCAAGCCGAACAGTACGGGCCGAACGCGCTGGCCGGGGAGCGAGTCCCGGCCAGCGCGCCGGGCACTGCGATCTCGTGTCAGCTCAGATGCCGGGTGAAGAACCTCAGCGAGCTGTCCACTTCGAACGATGGCACATCCCCGTGCTTGCCGGGGTTGGCGTGCAGGGTCTTCTGAGCCGAGGCCAGGGCGTCGAACAGGGCCAGGCCCTGGTCCCGCCGCACCATCTGATCGTCCCACGGACCAGGAACTGCACCGGCACTGTGATCCGCGCGGCGTCTTCGGCCAGCCCGTGCACGCCGAGCAGGCCCAGCACCGCAGCGCGGATCCGGGGTTCCGCGGCGCATGAGCGGGATGCCGAGGCCGCAGCCCATCGACATGCCGCAGTAGCCCACCGGGCCTGGCTCCGACCTGGCCGAGGCACTGGACCGCGGGTCAGGACCGCCTGCCAGTCCGCGACGGCCTGGCCGGCGAGGAGCTGTGCATGCCGACGACCAGCGCGCCCGGATTCGCCGGCAGCCATTCCGGCCCGCATCCCGGCCGCGATCCGGCCGAACTCCTCATCTGGGGCCGGTCGCCGTGATTAGGCGCGTCGATCGCGACGACCGCGAAACCCGCGGCAGCGAAACGGCGCGCGCGGGACACGAGTGCCGGGCGCGGTCTTGTGCTGCCCGCCGCCGTGGCCCAGCAGGATCAGGGGCCGGGTGACCGGAGGCGCCTTCCGGCGTCCACAGCACGCCGGGGATCTCGTCGAGGATGAAGAACTGCTCGGTGACGCTGTTCCGACGACGTTCGGGAGGTAAAGCGCATCAGCGATTCAAGCCTTTCGGGATGCCTTGCGCGGGCTCCCTAAGCCATGCGCGGAGGGAGCACCGACCTGTCACAGTGTTGATCGGTCTAACCTCCTCGAACTCGCAGTGATGCACGGTGTCGCCAAGCTACCACAAAATGCCCGCGACCCGGCTCGACACCGCCGACGCGATCGAGCTCACCGAGCTCCTCCAGTTCGTCAAGGAGTGGCTGACCGCCGACAACGAGGCCAGAGCCTCCTTCGCCCGGTTCGTCGGAAGCCCCGGCTACGACGCAGCCGGCCTCTGCACCGACATAGAACGGCTCAGCTTCCTGCTCGGCGGCAACGACGGCGAGCACCTGCTCGCATGATCCCCGCCAGCCGAGGTCATCCGTTTCACAGCGGCTGCTGCGCGCAATCCGAAGCCAGTGCCCCGGCAAGGCGCTTCCGCCCGGCTTGCGCAGTACGCACCTGGTATCATATCTTTTCGATATATCGACTCAATACATTAAGGTCGCAGGTCGCCAGCACGACCTGCCGCCGGAGATGGAGGCAGCCTGATGACCAGCGCGCCGTTTTACGACACTATCGGAGCTACCTACACCGTGACGCGGCGCACCGAGCCGCGGATCGCCGAGCAGGTCTGGGCCGCACTCGGCGATGCGCAGACCGTGCTGAACGTCGGGGCCGGCACCGGCTCTTACGAGCCCCCCGGCCGTGACGTCACCGCGGTGGAACCCTCGGCGGTCATGCGCGCGCAGCGCCCCGCAGGCGCAGCACCGTGCGTGGACGCCACAGCGGAGAGCCTCCCGTTCGAGGACCAGTCCTTCGACGCCGCGATGGCCTTCGCCACCATCCACCACTGGCAGGACCCGGTCGCGGGCCTGCGCGAGATGAAGCGCGTCGCCCGCCGCGTGGTGGTGTTCACCTACGACGCCAGCGACCCGATCTCTTCTGGCTGAACCGCGACTACCTGCCCGAGTTCGCCGGCCTTCTCGCCGGCCGCCCCTCGCTGGCCGAACTGGCCCGCGCGATCGGAGCCCGGACCGAGGCGGTGCCCATCCCGTGGAACTGCGCCGACGGCTTCTACGAGGCCTACTGGCGCCGCCCGCGGCATACCTGGACGAGCACGTCCGCCGCGGAATATCGATCTGGGCCAGAGCCGGGCTGGACGCCGAGCAGCGCGGCAGTGCACAGCCTCCGTGACGACCTGCATCCGGCCGGTGGGCCGAACGCAACCGCGACCCGCTGACCTCGACGCGGCAGAGCTGGCCTGCGTCTGCTAATCGCTGATCCCTCCATAACTCAGGTTTCACAACACTGTCGCACCACAGCCACCACAGAAATAGGGCTGCTATCAGCGAGAACCGCGTGGCGCAACAGCGGCGAACCAAGAGAATCTGGGCAGAACCGGACGGCTTGCCGCCCGGCACCCTCGACTACATCAGCGCGGCCATCGGCAACCTGGCCCAGGAACGCCATTTCAGTGAGTACGGCTGGGAACCAGCTATCCGCTGAGAACGCAGGAGAACGCGGCCCAGGCGTAATCCGGCGAGCGACGGTTCTTCACCGACGAACGCCGCCGGTCGGCCAAGGGCGTCCGGCTGACCGAAGACCTGCGCAGGGTCCGCGCGGACTTCCAGTACCGCAACCTTCCCACTAGGCAGTCGGCCTTCGCCCGCGCGTTCACCCGCACCCGCCGCCCGGGCGGACGTGCTCCGCGAGCAGTTCCCATTCGACTCTGCGCGCGCCCAAGGCCCACTCTGGAGGTTCCCCGTCTTCCGGGCACCCTGATCAGGCCGGGTCTGGCGGGCGGGTGGTGAGGGTTCGTGTCCGGTAGCGGCCTGGCGTGATACCGAATTCCCGTTTGAATGCCTTGGACAGCGATGCGTCGCTGTCGTAGCCTGCCAGCCTGGCGATCTGATGGATGCTCGCGCTGGTGGTGGCGAGGTGGCCCGCGGCCATGCTCAGCCGCACGCGGGCGAGGTAGCGCATGGGCGGCTCCCCGACCAGCGCGCTGAACCGGGTGCAGAAGGCGGTGCGGGACATGCCCGCCTCCTTCGCCAGCTCGGTGATGGTCCACCGGTGCGCCGGCTGGCTGTGCATCACTTCGGTGGCCCGGCGGATGGCCGGGTCGAGCAGGGGCGCGGGCGTCAGCAGGCCTGCCTGCTGCGAGCCGTTGAGGTAACGGCGCAGGGCCTGCGCGACGAACACGTCCGCGACCTTGGCGAAGATCGCCTGGGCGCCGGGCTCGGCACTGCCTGCCTCCTGCTGCACCAGCGTCAGGACAGGCTCGAGCCAGGCCGCGAGCCCTGAGGCGGCCACATCGAAGCGCATTAGCCTGGGCAGCAACGCGCGGACGGGGTCCGGCAGCGGCCCGGCCAGACCGAAGCCGCCGCACAGCAGCCTGGTCATGGCGCCTGGCCGCCGTAGGCCAGCCTGCCGTCCACGCTGAGCGGGTGGCCGTCCAGGATGCGGTCGAGGCCCTGCACCGGTGAGCCGGGCTGGTCGCGCACCGTGTGCGGGTCGCCGTGCGGAAGCAGCACGAGTTCCCCGGCGGCGATGCTCGCCGGGTCGTAGCCGTCCAGTTCGAGCCAGCATGAGCCGCTGAGCACGAGGTGGAACTTGGCGACCTGTGCCCCTTCGACCCCGAAACCCCATGGCTCCCGCAATTGCGACAGGCAGTAGATCACGCTGCGGACGCTCAGGGATTGCAGGACGTCACTGACTGCATCGCGGGGCTGATTGTTGAGAAGGTCCATGTGTGAACTCCCGGACAACAATGTCGTCCGATGAACCATAGCCTTCCCCTGGCCCGGCCGGGAAGAGCGGCATCGCCGGGCGGGGCCTGCCCGGGCGACGTGGTGACCGATGAACAGGCCCGGCGGCAGGTACTGGCAAGAGAGAGAAGCTGCCGGGCCGGCGGCCCGATCACCCTGACCGGGGTGGCGTGAAAGAGAAATGAGGTGGCATGAAGATCATCCATCACGTGCTGGATATCGACGCCGGCGCGCAGCGGTGTGGACCGCGCTGACCACGAGGACGGGGCTGGCGGGCTGGTGGAGCCGTCGGGTGGACGTTGAGGAGACGAACCCGGGCCGCGGGTGTCGTTTGTCTTCGACGGTGACTTCAACCCGGTCATGCAGGTGGCCGGGGCCGAGGAGGGGCGGCGGCTGACATGGCGCTGCGTAGCGGGGCACGGCAACTGGCAGGACAACACGTTCACGTTCGAACTGGCCGCGCGGCCGCGACGGCCGGACGCGGCTGCGGTTCACCCAGGAGTACGCCGTCGAGCTCAGCGACGACGACTACGGGATCTACAACTTCAACTGGGGCTACTACCTGGAGAGCCTGCGCCTCCTGCTGACCGCTGGAACCGGCCTGACCAGCCCGCGCATGCCTGACCCAGGCCTGACCGGCGCCGCCTTCGCCCGGCGTGGATGGCGGTCACCCGATCTGTGAGGAGTTCCGCACGTGACCGAGCTCGTTAGCATCGCGACCGCCGGCGCACCCGACCGGGCCGGCGACCTGATACGAGAGCTGCAAGCACGGACCGGACCGACCCGCGCCCAGCCCGGCAACCTGGAGTTCACCCTGTACCGGCAAAGCCGACGCGCCCGCCACGATCGTGGCCTACGAGCGGTGGGCCTCGCGCGCTGACTGGGAGCGTCACCGGCAGGGCGAGCACGTCACCTCGCTCATGGCCGTCTTCGAGGCCATTCTCGCCGGGCCGCCGCAGATCACGGTGCTGGCCCCAGTGCCGGACCGGACCGCCCCGGCCGCGGTGGTCCGGGCCTACCTCGGCGCCTGGGAAGACCGCGACTTCCCCGCGATGCGCCGCCTGGTGGCCGATGGCCTGCGGTTCACCGGCCCCATCGACACCTTCGACCACGCCGACGCCCATCACGCGGCGCTCAGGGCGCTCAGCGGCAGCGTGGACCGCATCGAGGTCAACCGCCTGTGGAGCGACGGGGCGGACGTGCTCGCCTGGTACACGCTGCACACCACCATCGCCGGACCCGCGCCGGTGGCCGAGTGGTACCAGGTCACCGGCGAGCACATCACCGCGATCACCGCGCACCGCGGCCCTAGCCTGGGCGGCCGCAATCGTGATAAACTTGCGTGCATGCACGCAAGTTATGGAGACCTCGCATGACCCGGTCCAGCGCTCCCCTCGTCCTCGTCCACGGCAACCCGGAGAACGCGGCGGTCTGGGGGCCGCTGCTTGAGGCACTGGGGCGCGATGACGCCATCGCGCTGTCGCCGCCGGGCTTCGGGGTGCCGGCGCCCGCGGCGTTCCCGGCGACCGTGGCGGGCTACCGGGAATGGCTCATCGCGCGCCTGGAGCAGTTCCGCGAGCCGGCCGACCTCGTCGGCCACGACTGGGGCGGCGCCCACGTGGTCCAGGTCGCGATGGCACGGCCGGACCTGGTCCGCAGCTGGGCCTCGGACGCACTCGGTCTCTATGCGCCGGACTACGTGTGGCACCAGCGCGCCCAGGTGTGGCAGCAGGAAGGGGCGGGCGAAGCGTCGGTCAAGCAGCTGTTCGGCGGCACGCTGGAGGAACGGCTCAGCGTGGTCGCCAGCCTGGGCATGACCGGGCCGGTCGCCGAGCGGGTCGCCGCGGGGCTGGACGACGGCATGGGCCAGGCCGTGCTGTCCCTGCTGCGCTCGGCGGCACAGCCCGTCATGGCCGACGCCGGCCGCGGCCTCGCTAAGGCGCGCCAGCGCCCCGGGCTCGCGCTGATCGCGCTCAACGACACCGGCAACGCCAGCGGCACAGCGCAGCAGCACCGCCAGGCGGCGGAGCAGGCCGGCGCGGTGATCGCCGAGCTCCCGGTCGGCCACTGGTGGCCGGTCACGGACCCGCGGCCCGTCGCGGAGGCGCTGGCCGGCTTCTGGTCGAGCCTGGCGGTCAAGGCGCAGGGCTGACGCGGGGGCGGCCGGCCGGCCCGGTGGCCGGCCCCCGTTAACTGACCCCGGCTGGCCTGCCCGGCTAAGGGCAGCGTCAGCGGCGCTCGAACGCGGCGCGGGTCGCGCGCCTGGCCTCGGCGACGATCGCGGCGAAATCGCCCGGCGGCGGTGTCGCGATCAGCTGCAGGCCGATGCCGCGGAGCAGGGCCAGCAGGTAGACGGCCGCCGCGGCCGGGTCCGCGTCGGCGCGCACGGTGCCGTCCGCGATGCCGACCCGGACCCGGTCGGCCAGGTAGCCGCGGAAGCTGGCGTCCGCCGCGGCGAAAAGCGGCGTCAGCACCGGGTCCGCCGCGATGGCTTCGGACCAGAGCTGCAGGAACGCACGTGCGGACGGGGAACGGTCCGCCACGTTGCGCAGGTACGCCGCCACGATCTCGCAGAGGTGCTCAAGCCCGTCGCCCGCGTACGGCGGTACCGCGAAGCGCTGCGCGTCCGCCATGACCGCCGCGAGCAGCCGTTCCCTGCTGCCGAAGTGATGGTGCACGATGCCCCGGCTGTAGCCGGCCGCTTCCCCGACCTCGGCCAGGGTGATCGAGCGCGAACCGTGCGCGGCGATGAGCCGCATCGCCGCGTCGACGACGCGCTGCTCGGTCTCCGCCCGCCGCTGCTCCTGCGTCCGCCGCGCGGGCCGGTTCGGCGCGGTTCGCTGGTGATCGTCGTCCCGGGCGGGTGCGTGATTGCTCTCCACAGCACCGGCTACGTTACCCGCCGGCACGCCCTGCCGCCGCACGCTCAGCGGTGCGGCCGTTCGCCGACGGTGTCTGCCGCAGGCAGGACATCACCTCGCTGACCCCGGCCGGGGACCGCAGCAGAAGGTAGGGGTCGGCTTCAGGCGCCTAGCGGCGCGGGTTCTTCGCTGCCTCGCGGTGCGACACGCCATGTTGTTTGTGATGGGGGTCTGGCGGCAGTGGTCGACACGCTCGGAAATTTCTGCTGGCGGCGGCGTTGTGTTCTCAGGAGTCTTCTTCCAGGAGCTTCGCGGCTGCGGTGGGGTCCATCATGTTAGACCAGACTTGCTCTTGCGGTGCCACGGCGCGTTCGGGCATGGCGTAATCGGACATCCAGGTGTCGAGCTGGCAACCAGGGACGAGGCTGAGGAGGGGGTGCGGTACCTCGTCCAGCGGCGTGTCGGCAGGCGGGACCGCCTGCCCGAGGTCCTCGCGCAGGCACCGCAGCGTGGGCCTTGCCTCTCTGGCCATCGCTAGTCGTCCTCCTCCACGCCGCCGACCGCCTCCAGCTCCTCGCGGGTCATGCCTGCTAGCATCGCGACTCGGGCGGCCCGGCTGCCGTCGAGCTGGCTGAGCAGCTCGCGCATGCCGGCCTGCATTTCCTCCCGGCGGGCGTTCAGGTAGAACTCGACAGCGGCCTCGACGAGGTCCTTCTGGCTGAATCCGCAGGTAGTGCGCACCGCTGGTGATCAGCCGGTCGCCCTCGGGGGAAACCTTGACCGCGACCTGCCTGGGCGTCGGCTCCATCGTCGTCATACGCGCATTCCCCTTCTTCCGAGGAACCCTGACGCGGGTACCTCAAGTACCTCCAGTGTACCTCGTAGTCCGTTCTGGCCGCCGCGACCGCCAGCCCGACCTGCTTCAGACTGACGCTGCTCCTGATACACGGGTACTCGGAGTCGTGGTACGAGTGGGAGGACATCCTGCCGGCGCTCGCCCGCCGCTACACCGTCGTCGCGCCGGACCTGCCCGGAGCCGGCTTAGCGACGCTCCCGCCGTCGAGGCCGACTACACCAAGAAGGCCATGGCCGCCGATCTCTACGCGCTCATGGTCAAGCTGGGCCTCAGCCATAACGTCAGCATCGTCGGCCACGACATCGGCACCATGGTCGCCTACTCCTACGCCGCCGCCCACCCGCACGATGTCGCCAAGCTCGTGCTGAGCGAGGCCCCCATCCCCGACCCCAGCATCTACACCTACCCCGCCCTCACCGCGAACGGCCCCGGACTGTGGTGGTTCGGCCTGTTCAACGACCCCGGCACCCTGGCCTACGACCTCATGAGGGGCAAGGAGAAGGTGTGGGTCACCGAATCCATCCCGGTCCTCGAGGTCGCGAAAAACTCCATCACCCAGTGTGACCTGACGCTATTTACGCATTACCTCGCCACCCGGGTCCGCAACTACGCCACCAACGTGACAGGCGTAGTCATCCCGGACACCGGCCACTGGCTTTACGAGGAACGTCCCGCCGAGATGCCCAGTCTCCTCCTGCAGTTCCTGAAGCCGCGATTTCCAACGACCCGGCCGGGAACTGGACCCGGACCTGACGTGGCAGGTCAACCACCAGGCCCGGGTCCGGTGCGCGGAGCTCGGCGAGAGCCGGGATTCGTCCCGTTCCGTTCGGTCCCGACGGCGCGCGGAGGCCGCGGACGCGATCGACCGGGGGACATCGACGTGGATGACCCGAGGACCATGACCGTGCAGTGGTACCAGCACCTGCTGGACTCAGGCGCGAACAGCCCCGTCCGGCTGGCGGGCTGAAGCCCTTACCGATCGTGATCGCGGCGCGCCCTGTCTCCAGGCTGCAGTCCGGGCGGGGCCGGTAGGCTCAGCCGCATGCCCGTGTACCTTGTCGCCGGCGGAGCCGGTTTCATCGGCACTAATTTCGTGTCGTACCTGCGGTCCCGTCACCCCGGCGACAAGGTGGTCGTGGTCGACTACCTGGGGTTCGCCTCGAACCTGGACAACCTCGCCCAGTTCGGGGACGCGGTCGAGTTCCGCGCCGCCGACATCAGCGATCCCGCGGCGGTGACGGCGGTGTACGAGGAGTTCCGCCCGGACTTCGTGGTGAACTTCGCCGCGGAGTCGCACAACGACCGGGCGATCATCGACCCGAGCCTGTTCATGCGCTCCAACGCGCTGGGGGCGCAGGTCCTGCTCGAGTGCAGCAGGCGGCACCCCGTCTCGGCCCACCTGCACGTCAGCACGATCGAGGTCTACGGGGAGCTGGGCGCAGACCGGGAGTACTTCACCGAGGGCAGCCCGCTGAACGCCAAGACGCCGTACAGCGCGGCGAAGGCGGCCGGGGACCAGATCGTCCGCGCGTACATGCAGACCTACCCGCAGATGAACATCCGGATGACGCACTGCGCGAACAACTACGGGCCGTTCCAGCTCCCGGAGAAGCTCATCCCGCTGATGATCACGAACGTGCAGCGCGGCCGGAAGG
This sequence comes from uncultured Actinomycetota bacterium, assembly GCA_963811335.1. Classification (GTDB taxonomy): domain Bacteria; phylum Actinomycetota; class Actinomycetes; order Streptosporangiales; family Streptosporangiaceae; genus Trebonia. The sequence goes on from CAWERB010000012.1 coordinate 22,076, forward strand.
TCCCCGTGTACGGCGACGGGCTGCAGATGCGCGACTGGCTCCACGTGTCCGATCACTGCGACGCGATCTACCAGGTCCTGCACGCCGACCTGGGCCCGGTCCCGGCCGGCGCCGCGACCAACCCGGCGCTGCTGCCTATTTTCGACGTCAGCGCCCGGCACGAGGTCACGAACCTGGAGATCGTGACCCGGGTGCTGGAACGGCTTGACCTCGACCCCGCCGAGTGGGTCGAGCACGTCGCCGACCGCCCCAACCACGACCGCCGCTACCTGATCGAGCCGGGGAAGATCGAGCGGGACCTGGGCTGGGGGCCGCAGACCGGGTTCGCCGAGGGGCTGGCGGCGACCGTGGACTGGTACGCCGAGAACCGGGACTGGTCGGAGCGGGTGCTCGCCGCCAAGGGTGAGCTCCAGATCGACTGGGCGACGGCCGCGCCGGCCGCCGCCCGGTAGCGGCGGCCTTTCTTCCGCTGGTCAGGAGGCCAGGGCCGCGGTCGGCCAGGACCGGTGCCGTGGTGAACTTCCCGGCGCAGGCGGCCCACAGGCCGGGCGCGGCCTCGGTGAGGACCGTACATCCGGGTGAAACACGCCTTCGTTCGGGATCACGGGTTTGATCTAACTTAATCAATGCTCAACAAGGTGCTCCTACCTTCATCACGTACCACTGCGTGGCGTGAGAAGGACGAGGAAACATGTGCGGCATCACCGGATGGGTTGACTTCGGGCACGACCTGCGCGGGCAGCGGGCGACGATCGCGGCGATGACGGCGACGATGATCTGCCGCGGGCCGGACGCCGGGGAGGTGTGGACCTCATCGCACGCGGCGATCGGGCACCGGCGGCTGTCGGTCATCGACCTGCCGGGCGGCGAGCAGCCGATGCGGGCGCCGGGTGAGGACGACGTCGTGCTGACGTTCAGCGGGGAAATCTACAACTACCTCGAGCTGGGCCGCGAGCTCGCGGCGCGCGGGCACCACTTCCGTACCCGCTCGGACACCGAGGTGCTGCTGCACTGCTACCTGGAGTGGGGCGCGGACTGCGTGGGCCGGCTGAACGGCATGTTCGCGTTCGGTGTCTGGGACGGGCGGCGGCAGGAACTGCTGCTCGCCAGGGACCGGCTGGGCGTCAAGCCCCTCTACTACGCGCCGCAGCCGGACGGGGTGCTGTTCGGGTCCGAGCCCAAGGCCGTCCTCGCGCACCCGCAGTTCCGCGCGGAGATTGACGCCGAGGGGCTGGCGGAACTGTTCAGCCAGGTCGGGACCGCGACGCCGGGGCACGGCGTCTACCGGGGGCTCTGCCAGGTAAGGCCGGGCACGTACGTGCGGGTCGGCCGCAGCGGGATACGCACCTTCACCTACTGGACGCTTGAGGCCCGCGAGCACACCGACGACCTGGCGACCACGGCCGGGACCGTCAGGGACCTGCTCACCGACGCCGTGGACCGGCAGACGGTGGCCGACGTGCCGCTGTGCAGCCTGCTGTCGGGCGGCCTCGACTCCAGCGTGGTGTCCGCGCTGGCGGCCGACAGCCTCAGGCGGCTGGACGACGCCAAGCTCACCACTTTCTCGGTTGACTTCAACGGCAGCGCGGACGCCTTCATGCCCGACCAGCTGCGGCCCAGCCACGACGAGCCGTTCGCCCGGGCCGCCGCCGAGCACATCGGGTCCCGGCACGGCACCATCACCTTGGACGCGGACGACCTGGTGGAGGCGCAGTGGGCGCCGCTCGCCGCGCACGACCTGCCTACCTTCGGCGACATGTACGTCTCCTTCGCCCTGCTGTGCCGCGAGATCAGCAAGCAGTCGACCGTGGCGCTGTCCGGCGAGGCCGCGGACGAGGTGTTCGGCGGGTACCCGTGGTATCACGTGCCCGCGCTGCTCGCCGCGCCGACGTTCCCCTGGGCCGCCCGCGGGTCCTGGGAGCCGCTGCTCCACCCCGACGTGCGGGCGCGGATCCGGCTTGGCGAGTACGCCGCGGACCGGTACGCGCAGGCCCTCGCGGAAGTGCCGCGGCTGGCCGGCGAGAGCCCGTGGGAACGGCGCATCCGCGAGGTGCTCTACCTCGGGCTGACCCGCTGGCTGCCGTTGCTGCTCGACCGCAAGGACAGGCTGAGCATGGCGCACGGGCTCGAAGTGCGGGTGCCCTTCACCGACCACCGGCTCGTCGAGTACGTATGGAACGTCCCGTGGTCGATGAAGGAGGCCGACGGGATCGAGAAGGGGCTGCTGCGCATCGCCGCGCACGGCCTGCTCCCCGCCGACCTGCTGCGCCGGCGCAAGAGCAGCTACCCGGGCGCCGCCGACCAGGCCTACGAGCGGGCCATCGACGCGCAGCTGCGCCTGCTGCTCACCCATCCGTACGCGCCGCTGTTCGACTTGATCAGCCGGGACCGGCTCACCGCCGCCTACGCGGCCGACCCCCGGCTGCCCGGGCTGATGAGCGTCTCGCCGAGCCCGACGGCGACCGTCGCCTTCCTGCTTGACGTCAACCGGTGGCTGGAGAGCTCCGGCGTCACCATCAGGTGACGAGCGAGTCGCCCCAAGCGCGGCACGAGGGCTTGCGGCCCGGGCAGGCTGATCAGCACGGCCAGTCCCAAGTGCTCCTTGCACAGGTACTTCAGCCTCGCCGCGATGACCCGCGTCGACCTGCAGGCCGAGGTCGAGGCGAAGATCGAGAAGAACTCGGCGCGTGCCTACAACCGGCAATATTCCTTGCACGGAATATGCTATGGATGTAATACTAGCTCTGTGGACATCGACTGGCCGGGAGAGTTCGGGCGATGGCTGGACCGGCTGGAGAGCGAAGCGCGCTCGGGGGACGAGCGGTCGCGGCTCATCTTGACATTCACTGCCCGCGCCCTTGACCAGTTGCGGAACCTGACCGACCCGCCCACGCTGGAGACCGAGACAGCGACCCTCCGGCTAGTGCGGCAGTCGCGCCGCTACCAGCTGTGGCGCGTCTCGCACGCCTACCACCCGCAGGTGGCCGTCCGGCTGATCTGCTGGTTCCCGCCGGGAGCCGGCACTGTGGTCGTCGCGCTGTACGCCACCGACAAGGCAAAGCTCGGCGACGTGTTCTACGACGGGGCCGCGGCCCGCGCCGACCCGATGATCGACCAGTGGAAGCGCGAGACAGCCCACGAGGAGAAGCCATGACTGACGACGCCCCTGACTCCCCCAAGTTCGTCCGCGGCAACGAGCACCTGGACCGGCTCATGTCCGACCCGCAGCTCGCCGCCGATGTCGCCCAGGCCCACGCCGAGGCCGAGGAGATGGACCGGGCCTATGCCATGAACCTGGCCATGATCCGCAAGGCCGCCCAGCTCACCCAGGTCGAAGTCGCCAAGCGGCTCGGCGTCGGCCAGGCCGCCGTCTCCCGCATGGAAAGCCGCGGCGACATGCTGCTTTCCACCCTCTACGACTACCTCACCGCAACCGGGGCCGACGCCGCCAGCATCGTCGTCGTCGTGCACGGCCGCCGGATCGAACTGGACCTCGGGTCGCTGCGCGCGCGGCCAGAAACCGCAACTCATTGACACCCGGTCAGCCAACGGGGGAGGTATTTCCTCAGGTGCGTAAGGGAGTTACTTAGGGTAATCGGTTCGCGGGCGGGTATGCCCGGTTCTTCGGGGGGAGAACGATCATGAAGCGCACGGTCAGCGAGGTCCAGGTGGCTGCGGCGGGCGGCGGGGAGCCGTCCGGCGGGTCGTTGCCGGAGGCGGCGAGGCGGCCGGGCAGCCGGCGGAGCAGACGCTCGCGCGGCTGGTCGGCTGGTCGTACGAGCGCACCAGGGAAAGCCTCGTGTTCTACGTGTCGCTCGGCTTCTTCCTGCGCTCGGGCAACGCCCGGGTGCGCGACCTCGCGCACGGCGACCAGGCGTTCACCACCGCGATCCGGCCCGTCTGGCAGGCCATGCTCGACGGCTACGGCCTGCGGATGCGGCCCCCGTACACCGTCGAGGACCTCGCGGTCACGGTCAGCGCGCTCATCGAGGGATTCGCCCTGCAGTGGAAGCGCCAGCCGGAACGGACCGCAGATCCTCTCGGCGAGGAAGGCTGGTCCCTGGCGGCCCGCCTGGCGGTCATGATGTTCACCCAGCTGACCGAACCCGCTGCCGGACAGCAGAAGGCCTCGGCATAGTCGCGTTATGTCCGTTTTATTCATGCTCGGGGGGCCTCGGGGGTCCTGGTGGCGTCCCGGGCGTGGTGCGTGCAGGCGGCTGTGATGCTGGCGCGGCCGGCCGTTTTGGAGGATCCCGATGGCGAGCAGATCGTGGCGGCCGGGCGATCTGGCTGTGGCCGTCAGTGCGTTTCAGGCGCATCCTGTGAAGTGTCCAGAGTGGGCGGGCGTGGCCAGCATGCTGGGTTCTGGCCGGCGAGGAGGAATGCATGGAAAGCGCGCCGAGCAGGACGGCGATGTTTGCGGCCGTGTCGCGTGGATTGTTTCGCCTGGAGACGGCGTCGCCGTGGGTGCTGGACGATGTGCTGGCCCTGGTGCTTGTCGGCCCGGTATGGCAGCAGCTGCGAGACCAGTTCGATCCGCTGTTCCCCGGCCCGGTCCGTCGCGAGGCCCGCGCGGCTGTCTGCACCCGCAGCCGGTACGCCGAGGACCGGCTGGCTGCTGGCGCCTTCACGCAGTACGTGGTTCTCGGCGCGGGACTTGACTCGTTCGCGTGGCGGCGGCCGGATCTGCTCGGCTCGCTGACGGTGTTCGAGGTTGATCACCCGGCCTCCCAGGCCTGGAAGCTCCAGCGGGTCAGGGAGCTCGGCCTGCCGCTCAGCGACTCGCAGGTCTTCGTGCCGGTTGATTTCGAGGCCGAACCGGTTCAGGATGCTCTGGGCCCGGCCGGGTTCGACTGGGCGCGGCCGGCGATGTTCTGCTGGACGGGCGTCGCTCCCTATCTGACGGCACAGGCGATCGAGTCGACGTTGCGCACGATCGCGGCGGCTGCTCCCGGGTCTGAGGTGGTGTTCTCCTACCTGGCCGAGGACTGTGCGCTCGACGACGCGGGAACGGAATACGCCCGTATCTACACGCCGATCGCGGCTTCTGTCGGCGAGCCTCTTCAGCCCGGCTGGCCGGTATCCGAGATCGAGAGGCTAATCAGCCGGTGCGGGCTAACGGTCGTGGACCATCCCTCACGGGCAGACCTCCAGCAGCGGTACTTCGCCGGCCGCACCGATGGGCTGCGGCCCTATACCTTCGAGACCCTGGTGGCCGCGCGGGTCGCCTGAGCGAGCGCAGGCCACGCCCGGTAACTTCACCCTCTTCGAGGGCTAGGCGGTGAAGGCAGGCAGAGGAGTACAGCAACCGCGGCTTGTCTCCTTATGTAATCGCTTGCTGAACCCTCACCTATTTCCCGAGCACCTGGTTCCAAACGGCCGGTGAGCCGACGCGATACCAATCCGACTTAATCGGACCTCCGCTATCGCGGCCGGCGCCAGCGGTCTAACATTTGGGATGTAGGGGGATGTAGCGGGCAGGGGGGACATAACGGTGGCTCGCCTGGCGATCGCTAAGAGCTTCCTGGCCAAGTACGCGAGTCTCGACAGGGGCGTGCGGAGCGCCATCGACATGGCGATCGCCGAGTTCGCCGAGCATCCCAACCCCGGGGAGTGCCTGGAGACGCCGCGGCGCGGCCGGGATGACCGGATCCGCACCCTGGCGGTGGACGGTCGCTGGAGTGGCGTCGTCCTGGCCCCGGCCAGGGGCGACATTTACTGCCTGGTCACGGTCCTGCCGAGGGACATGGCGCAAGCGTATGCCGCCAGCCGGCGGTTCAGCGTCAACCCGGCGCTCGGTGTGCTGGAAGTCCGCGACGAGGAAGCGATCCAGCAACTGCGGCCCACGCCTCAAGCGGCCGCCGAGCCCTCAGCCGCCCTCAGGCGGCCGCCGAGCCCCCTCCCCAGGCGGCCGCCGAGTCCGCAGGCAGATGGCTGTTCGCGGACGTCAGCGACGCTGAGCTGACCCGGCTGGGCGTCGACGCCCAGATCCTGCCGAAGATCCGGCGGCTGGCCAGCGAGAAGGACCTGGAAAGGCTGGAAGCGGCGCTGCCGGAGGCCCAGTACACCGCGCTCTACGCCCTGGCCTGCGGCATGACCGTGGATGAAGCCTGGGAGGAAGTCACCCGGGTGCACTCACCCGGCCCGCCGCCCGAGCGGGTAGATCCCGAGGACCTCGCCTCGGCGATGGAGCGCAGTCCCGGCCAGGTTACCTTCGTGTACGGCCAGGAGGAGTTGCAGCGCATCCTGGCCCACCCGTTCGCGCAATGGCGGACCTTCCTCCATCCGAGCCAGCGGAAGATCGCTTACCGGGACAGCTATTCCGGCCCGGCCCAGGTCACCGGCGGCCCCGGGACCGGCAAGACGGTCACCGTGCTGCACCGGGCGGCCTTCCTGGCCGCGAGGGCGGCCGACCAGGTACTGGTGACGTCCTTCAACGGCATCCTGGCCGACTCGCTGGCCGCCCAGCTTGACCTGCTGATCCCGAACGAGGGCGTGCGCCGCCGGATCGAAGTACTCAACGTGGACCGGCTGGCCTACGCCATCGTCAAGGCAGCCCGCGGCACCCCGGTCATCGCGGACGAGCGGATGCTGCACGCGCTGTGGGCGGATGCCGCCGCCAGCGCGCAGCTTGACTTCACCCCGGCCTTCATGAAGAACGAGTGGGAGCAGGTCATCCTGGCTCAGGACCTGAGCTCCGAGCAGGCCTACCTGACCTGCCCGCGCGCGGGCCGGGGACGGCCGCTCACCAGGGCGCAGCGCAGCCAGGTGTGGCGGGCGGCCCAGCGAGTCACCGAACAGCTCGCGCCGCCCAGCAGACCACGCACCTGCAGCTGGCCAACGAGGCCGCGCACCTGCTCCGCGAGGCGGAAGCGAATGCGCCGCGCTACCGGCACGTCCTCGTCGACGACGCGCAGGACCTGCACCCGGCCCAGTGGCGGCTGCTCCGCGCGGCCGTGGCGCCCGGGCCTGACGACCTGTTCGTCGCCGCCGACCCGCACCAGCGCATCTACAACAGCCGGGTCTCCCTCGCCAGCCTGCGGATCAGCGTCCGCGGGCGGAGCCACCGGCTGTCGCTGAACTACCGGACCACCCAGGAGATCCTGGCCTGGGCGGTGCCGCTGCTCGGCGTGGAGCCGGTGACCGGCCTCGACGGCGAGGTGGACTCGCTGGTCGGCTACCGCTCGCCCATGCACGGCGCGCTCCCGCAGTTCCGGGCGGCGGCAACCCGCGCGGAAGAGTTCGGCTGGCTGGCCGAACAGATCCGCTCCTGGCTCGCCCTCGGCATCGAGCCGCAGGCCATCGGCCTGACGGCCCGGTCCGCCGACCTGGTGCGCGAGGCGCGCGAGATGCTCAAGGCCGACGGCATCGCGACGACACCGCTGAGCGGCCGCCGCGGCGCGCCGGGCGTCCGGGCCGGGACCATGCACGCGATGAAGGGCCTGGAGTTCCAGGCGGTAGCGGTCATCGGCGTCGAGCAGGGGCTGGTTCCGGAACCAGCGGCGGTCACCGCCGAAGACGAGGACCCCGTCGCGCATGCCCAGGATGTGCAGCGGGAACGCTGCACCCTGTTCGTGGCCTGCACCCGGGCCCGCGACCACCTCTACGTGTCAGGCACCGGCGAGCCGAGCCCGTTCCTGCCGCCCCGCGAGGCAGAGCCGCCACCCAGCGAGGCAGAACCGCGGGCCAGGGAGGCAGAGCCGCAGGCCCGCGAAGAAGTGCCGCCAGCCCGCGAGGAAGAGCCGCGGGCCCGCGAAGAAGAGCGGCCACCCAGCGAAGAAGTGCCGCCAGCCCGCGAGGCTGAGCCGCCGGCTCCTGAACGGGAGCTGGCCGCCAAGAAAGAGCCGACTGCTCAGGAAGAACCGGCCGCTCTCCAAGAGCCCGTCGATGCGGAGGAGCCGGCCGCACGCGTTGAGCCCGTCGATGCGGAGAGAGCCGGCCGCACGCGTTGAGCCCGTCAATGCGGGAGAACCTGCCGCCCGCCAAGGGCCGTCGCGGAAGAACCGCCGAGCCAGGCGCCGGCCGGCCCGCGCAGGATCAGCCTGCAGGACCTGCTGCGGCTGCGCGAGGACGCGTGGCGCCCGCGGCTGAGCGGTGCGTCCCTCGTCGCGGAGGCGGAGCTTCGCCCGGCCCACACCAGCCAGGTCGCAAGCGCCCTCGGCCGGCTCTATGCGAACCTGGAAGACCCGCGGACCGAGGGAGAATCGCTCCTGCTGCGCTGGCCGGCCTGCCTGGCGGCCGCCATGGCGGGGGTGGCGATGACCGACTACAGGGACGGAGCCTACTGGGCCGCCCTGTGGGAGGCTGCCGATTACCAGGGCACACGGCAGGACCAGGAGATCTGGGGGCGCGCGTTCAACGCCGCGATCGCCCGCCTGGAGATGGAGGCATTTCCCGGCCTGCCCCTCCCCTACCTCGGGCCGATCTTGATGCACGCCGGCATCCCCGCGTCCTGCCTTGGCGATTACTTCAGGCTGCTGCTCTCGCGCCGCCGACTCGACCCGGGCATGGACGCGGAAGGCTTCCTGGCCTGGGCGACAGCGCCCGGCCGTGACTCGCGCCTGGCGCAGCTGAACAAGCCCGCCCGGCGGTTCCTCCGCCATGCGGGCGACCACGCCCACGACATGGTGGACCGCACGTTCGACCTGCTCGACCGGCTCATCGAGCCGGATGCCGGTTTCGACGCGCTCCGGCTGCCCGGCTACATGATCGAGGCGGCCAAGGAGGAACTCGCGTCCGGGGGCCTCGAGCTTCCCGCGGCCGGCCAGCGCGGGGCTGGCGGCCAGGGCGCCGCGGTGCGCAGGCGGCAGGCGCCGCCGCGGATCGCGCTCGACCCGTACGGGCAGGGCGTGCACGTGCTGCTGCCCGCCGTCGGCGACGCGCCCGACGGCGTCGCCCGCTGGCGGCTCACCGCCGACGGCGACACTCATACCGTGCAGAGCCAGGCCGCGTGGGTCGGCGCGGCCGAGACGACGCCGCCGGCCGCCTGGCCGCTCGGCCGGCCGGTGCGCACGGTGGTCGTCGCGCTCGCCGGCCACGAGGACCGGTCCGCCGAGCTCCGCGTCGTCGACCAGGCCGATCCCGTTCTGTTCTTCAACGAGGACGGCCGCCGGCTGGCCGACACCGTGTCGCTCCCCCGGGCCCAGGTCTGGATCATGCATCCGGCCGAACGGGAGCTCGACTTCACCGGTGAGGCGGTCCAGGTCGCCGAGCCAGCGGTTCCCTTCGGCTGGGACGGCTGGCGGCTGCGCCTTGTCTCACTGGAGAACGTGCAGGCGGTCGGGCTGCGGGACGGTCGCCCGCACCCGGTGGAAACACACGCCCGGCCACGGCTGCTGCTCGATGACCCGCTCCCCGGCGTCGCCACGCCCTTCGGCTCGCCGGTGTACCCCGCGCCGCCGCGCCTCCGCCTGCCGCAGGACCCGGGGGCCGACGCCCGCTGGTACGCCGAGATCAGGCGCGCGGGCGGCGGCGCGCCGCTCGTCAGCCGCATCATCGACCCGTCCGACCAGGCCGGCCTCTGGGACGGCGTCCCCCGCCCCGTGCTCGGCGCGTTCGAGGTCACCGTCCGCGGCCCCCTCGGCCGGGGGCTGCGCCAGGCGGTCTTCGTCGCCGAGGGCCTTATCCGTCGCCTACCAGCCTCAGGTCCGCCTGCTTACCCGGGCCGGGCTGGCGGCGGGCACCGCCCGGCTGACCCCGGCAGCCGGTGCGGCCGTGCAGCCGGCCACCCTGCGCTTCGAGTCCGCCGAGCGCGCGCACCTCGTCGAGTACCGCACCGACACGGGGTCCGAGCCGGTGGTCGTCACCCCGCCGCACGTGTCCGTCCTGTGCCCGGGCGCTGGCGTTACCAGCTGGACCACCTCCCTGGTGCACCTGGTCACCGATGACTTCGCCGACGCGGGCCGCCTGCTGATCCGTGTCCCGGCGGCGGCCCAGCCCGGCCAGGAGACCAACAACAGCCACCCGGACGAACGTGAGCTGGCCGTTCTCGTCCGCGGGAAGCAGGTGCAGGCCATCAGGGCGAGCGGCCAGGGCTCCACCGGGCTGGCCGGGTTCGAGCTGCCACGCGCCGCCGACACGGTGGCCGCGCACGGGCACGCGGGCCTCGCGCTGGACATGGGCGGCACGCTCATGCCCGTCGGTTACGTCCGTGCTCGCGGCCTCGCCGCGGGCGTGGACCTGGCCGCGGGCAAGCTCGTGCTCCGCGATGCCGCCGTGGTGAACAGGCTGACGGCCGGCGTCTACCTCCCCTATGCGCCCTGGCGTCCGCCCGCTGAGCTGGCGGTGGCCGCGGACGGCACCGCCGATCTTCCGGCCGAGCTGCACCACGCCGGGCCGTTGCGCGTCCTGCTCCGCATCGACGACCCGTGGACCGCGTCCGGCTGGCCCGCGTGGCCGCGGTCCGGGGCGTACGCCTGCCCGGGGGTCGGCGTGCCGGCCTGCGGGGACCGCGAGGAAGAGAGCCTGTCCAGGTTCGTGGCGGGCGACGCCGGCCTGCCGCCGCTGGTGAACCATCTCGGCTGGCTGTGGCACCTGGTGGACCTGGCCGCCGACCTGGTCGAGGCGGGTGCGCGCAAGGACCTCGCCGCGCAGGTGACCGGCGAGCTGCTCCGCCGGCCGCGCGCCGCGCTGCTCGCTCTCGCCGACGCGGGACTCCGCCAGGCGAACGTCGTCCACGCGCTCATCGCGACGGGCCTGGCGGCGGCCGGGTCTCCCCAGTGGGCTGAGGACTCGTGGACTGGGGACTCGTGGACTGGGGACTCGTGGACTGAGGACGAGCGGCGAGCCCTCGGACGGCTCTGGGCAGTGCTGCCCCCGGCGGCCGCGGTCGCCGCCGGCGACCTGTTCAGGCAGGACGAGGTGTCGGACGCGGCGGTCACTCAGTGCGGCGAGGTCCTCGCGGCCATCCTTGACGGGCATCCCGACCCGTGCGCGCCCGCAGGCCGGTTCGGGCCGGAAGCCGATCAGATGGCCGCCATCTGGCCGCCGGAGCGGGTGAACGCGCTCTGGCCGGCCGCCGCCGTCGTGCCGAAGGCCATGCTGGACGCCGACACTCGCCTGGCCGCCGCACGGCGCATGTTCGACGCCAGGCACGACCCGCCGGTGCAGGCCGCGGCAAGCTCCGCGAAAACGGTCATCCAGACGGCCGAGATGGTGATCAGCCACTTCCGTTACCCGGATCTCGCCGACGCGATCGCGGAACGGAAGCCGCCGGGAGGCAAGGGCGGCTGGCTGGCGCTGCCGGCCATGTCCATCGCGATGGCGCTGCTGGCCAGGCTCGCCGCCAGGGGGAACAGCAAGTGCGTGACCCTGGAGCGGGACTACCGCGACACGTGGGCCAGCCTTGCGCTGCACGCGCCCGACCTGGTCGCCATCGACATCGTCCTCGCCGAGGCGCTCGTCGCCGCCGCGTGGCGGAAGTCAGAACTGCCAGCGATGCCCGAGGAATTCTCATGACTCGTCCCCGGGGGCCCGGGTGACCGCGCCGATGCCCCAGCTCCGCTGTTACTGATGCGGCGGTACGCCGCCTGATGCCCCAGGCGGCTGCCTCGTCGATGAGGCTGGCCGTGGTTACCTTCCGGATGTCGGCCTGCCCGCCGACCCGCTGGCCCAGGCAGGTCTCCCAGTGCAGCCTGACGGGGAGCGCTCCGCCCGGGGGCTCGCGCCTGTCGGCGTTGCCGCCCGCGGTGCCGTCCAGGCAGTGCGCGAGCAGGGCTCCCCGGCAGGTCGGGCCTCCCCGGGCGTTGACGGTGGCGGCCGGGTCAAGGCCGCCGGTGATCTGGCGATGTCCACAGGCCGCCCGGACCTACGCGCGTAGCGATCCACCGGGCGGATCTGCGCCGGTCGGCAACTCCCTATCGATTTCGGTCATTTCTGCGCCCGATATGTCCGGTATAGGACGCAGAAACTGATAGGAGGTGGTCCGGGGGAGGCAGAAACTGATAGAAAGTCGAGGCCCCCGGGGGGACAGGCTGCGCCTTTCCCGGGTCGCCGCGCCTGCCAGCCGGACACCTCGCCCAACTTAACGGCATTGCGGCGATGTATGATATTTTACCTTTATGAGGTTCGTCGGACATTCGGCGTAGCGCGGGTAAAGCCTAGCCCTGGTTCCCCGCGGTCAATCCCGTTCATTTCCCGACTTACACGAAGAGAGCGGCCTCAAGTAAACGTTTGCTGATGCGGCGTTCCCTGAATCGCCGTCAAGGAGCCGATACGCTGAACCCTCATGGGCTCCCTACTGGCCATTGTGGTACCCCTAGCCTTGGGGGCCGCTATCAGCCCGACGCTCTTCGCCCTCGAGGTGCTGATCCTTTCGGGCCGACGCCATCCCGTCGCCCGGGCCTGGGCGCTGTCCGGCGGAGCGGCAGCGGTCTTGATCGCCTTTAGCGTGCTTGGACTCACGCTCCTGAGGAACCTGCACTCTGGCCACCATAACCGCTCGCCGACCGATGCCAGCATCGAGCTGGCCGCCGGGGCGCTGCTTCTGTTGCTGGCGGCCCGGGCGCTCTACTCAAGGAAGACCGCAGCCGAGTCACACAACGACCGGGCCCAAGGGCGCCTCGCTGACACGCCCACGATCCTATTCGTGGGCGTCGGGGCCCTGGGCATGCTAGTCAACTTTTCAACTCTGCTGTTGTTCCTGCCGGCCCTGCACGAAATATCCCGCTCACCGGTAAGCCTGGCCGGTAAGGGAGCGGCATGGCTTCTTCTCGTAATGATCACCCTATTGCCGGTACTGATTCCCGTCACGCTCGTCGTGATGCTGGGCCGCAGGGCCAGCCCTCTGCTTGACCGCCTCAATACATTCGTTGCCAACCACTCCCGGCAGATCACCATCACCATCGAGGTGCTCTTCGCCGCGGTTCTAATATGGAAAGGGATCGCCGAACTGACCTAGCCGGACTGGAGCCGGCGGTCGATCTCGGCGCCCATGACCGTGCAGTCGGTTGCCGGGTGGTCGAACCGGCACCCCAGGGCGGCGGCCAGCAGCCCGCGGGAATGCCGCAGCTGAGCGATCTGCTCATCGAGGGCGGCGAGGCGCTGGCCGGCGACCGGCTTCCACTGGGCCGCCGTGGCGGCGTTCAGGATCCCGCTGACCTCGTCCAGGGTCAGGCCCATGTCCTGCATCATCCCGATGAAGACGAGTCGGCGGAGCGTTCCGGTCCGGTACCGGCGCTGGCCTGACTGCCATGCGTCGGGGTTCAGCAGGCCGCGCCGCTCGTAGTAGCGGATCGTGGAGGTAGCGACATGGGCGCGGCGGGCCATGTCGCCGATCGTCATCAGCTCGGGCACACGGCCACTTGACTTGAAGCCGGGTTCAACTGTCAAGGTCTTGGCATGACGACCACGCAGCCCTCTCCCCCGAATCACCACGCCAGTTATCCGGGCTTCGCCGGGCCTGCCGGATTCATCGCCGCGGCCAGCATGGCGCTGGGCGGAAAGGATGACGCCCGTCTGGCCGCGCGCCTCAGCGGAATCGCCGCGGGCGACGCGGTGGCCGACATCGGATGCGGGCCAGGCACCGCCGCCCGCCACGCGGCCAGGCTCGGCGCCTCGGTCACCGGGATCGACCCCGCCCCGGTGATGCTGCGGCTCGCCCGGCTCCTCACCCGGCGGACCCCGCGGGCGGTGCGCTATGCCCAGGGCAGCGCGGAGGCCCTGCCGCTGCCCGACTCGTCGGTATCGGCCGCCTGGTCCGTCGCCTGCGTGCACCACTGGGCCGACCTGGACGCGGGCCTGGATGAGGCCAGGCGGGTCCTGAAGCCCGGCGGCCGGCTGGTGGCCATCGAACGGCTGACCCAACCGGGCGCCACGGGCCTGGCCAGTCACGGCTGGACCGCCGACCAGGCCAGCGCATTCGCCGGCTCCTGCCTCGCGCACGGCTTTACCGGCATCACCACGAACCAGCACAGCGGCGGCCGCAGGACAACGGTGAGCGTCACGGCCACCGCCCCCTGAGCGCCAGAAGCTTGCCTGGCAGCCTAGGTAGCTCGCGCGCGGGCGGCCTGGCGGACCAGGTGGTCGCGCTCGGCGACGTTCGTGGCGCGGCGGGCGGCCTCGGCGTACGCGCTGGCGGCGGCGGGCAGGTCGCCGGCCAGCTCGTGCAGGTGCCCGCGCACGGCGTGCCACCGGTGCCGCTCGCCGATCACCTCGCGCAGCCGGTCGGTCTCCCGCAGCCCGGCGGCGGCGCCGAGGACATGGCCGACCGCGACCGCGCGGCCGAGCACCGCCGCGGGGTCCTGGCGAACGGGGTCTTCGGTCAGCGCGACGAGGTCGTCGTACCAGGCGAGGATCTGCGGCCAGTCGGTCTCCTCGGCGCTCGCCGCGTCGTCGTGCAGGGCGGCGATCGCGGCCTCGACCTGGTAGCGGCCCGGGCGCCGTTCCTCGGTCTGCAGGGCGAGCGCCGACTGCAGGACGCGGACGCCCTCGGCGATCTCGCGGGTGTTCCACCGGCCGCGGTCCTGCCGGTCGAGCGTGATGATCCGGCCCTCTGGGTCGAGCCGCGCCGCTCGCCGTGCGTGGTTCAGGAGCATCAGCGCGAGCAAGCCGCGCGCCTCGGGCTCCTGCGTGGCGAGGGTGAGCTGGCGGGCGAGCCGGATCGCCTGGCCGGCCAGGTCCGCTCGTCCCGCGTGGCCGGCGGTGTAGATGAGGTAGAGCACGCGCAGCACGACGGCGAGGTCGCCGGGCTGGTCCAGGCGGTGCCCGCGCAGGGTGCGCTTGGCGCGGCTGATCCGCTGCGCCATCGTCGCCTCGGGAACGTAGAAGGCATCGGCGATCTCCCGGGTTGTGAGTCCGCCGACGGCGCGCAGGGTCAGCGCCACCTGGGATGCGGGCGCGAGATCGGGGTGGCAGCAGCAGAAGAGCAGGAAGAGGGTGTCGTCGCCCTCCTCCGTGGCGGCCGGCCGCGGCTCGGCGTACGTCGTCTCCTCGCGGCGGCGCCGGGCGGCCTCGCTGCGCCGGGCGTCGACGAGCCGCCGCGTCGCGACCGTGGCCAGCCACGCGCCCGGGTCACCCGGCGGGTGCCCGGGCCAGCTCCGCAGCGCCTCAAGCAGCGCCTCCTGCAGCGCGTCCTCGGCGGCGTCGAAGTCCTCGCCTCGCCGGACCAGGCCCGCGAGCACCCGCGGGACGAGGGCGCGCAGCGCGCCCTCGTCCAGTCGCCGCGCCGGCTCGCCGGCCATGCCTGGTCAGTCCTCCGGCGGCCCGGACATGACCTCCCGGACGTCGATCCACTCATACAGCGGCTCGCCGCCCGGACCGGGCTCGGAGGAAACGTACGCCGCGAGCTCGACCGCGCGCTCGTAGGACTCGACGTCGATCATGTACCAGCCCGCGACCAGGTCGCTGGTCTCGGGATGCGGGCCGTCGGTGGTGACGGGCGCCGCGTCCGGGCCGCCGTAGCGCACCCAGGTGCGGGCCGGCGTGAGCGCCTGCGCGTCGACCAGCTCGCCGTTCTTCTCGAGCAGCTCGCCGACGTGCCTGAGGAAGGCCATGTGCGCCTCAACGTCCTGCGGCGCCCACTGGTCCATCGGGGGGAAGGGATGGTGCGGCGCGGGGCCGCCGCGGTAGTGCTTGAGAAGCAGGTACTTCGGCATTGTGGTCTCCTGGTGTCGCGGGCCGCGCCTGCCGCGGCCCTTCACCTGGTGAGCGGAGCCGGGCGGCGTTTCTCGACATCGTGCCGTGCCGTGCTGGATGCGTGGGGCGAAACGTGGGGTCCCGGCGTCAGTGGTGGAGGCGGTGGTGGAGGGCGAGGACGTCGAGCCCGAAGTCGCGGGAGGGGTCGCGCCACACCGAGTGCGCGTGGTTGGCGCCGCGCTGGGTGTTGTCCCATTCGATCAGCAGGTCCGGGCCCTGTATCCGGTAGTAGTGGGGCTGGCCTGGCTCGAGGGACCCGGCCCAGGCGACGTGCACGGCGTCGAGGACGGTGCCGTGGTAGTCCCCCATCGGCGAGACACCGTCCGGGACGCGGCCGAAGTAGGTGCCGAGCAGCGCGCGCAGCCGGGCACGCTGGCGGTCGTCGAGCTCGGTGGCGGGCAGTCCCTTGGGGCTGGCGGTGAACTCCACGGCCCGGTGGTCGCTCTCGCTGAACCCGGCGGCCGCGTCGATGGCGTCGCTCGCGGCCTGGATGCGCTCCTGCTCGGCCGGGTCGAGGAACCGCTGGCCGCGCCAGATCCCGGTCAGCGGGATCGCCCGGTCGCCCGCGGAGACGGTGGCGCGGTTGGCCGTGACGAGGTCCGGCGGGGCCTTCGGCAGGAGAACGGCGCGCGCCGCCAGCTCCGCGGGAAGAGAGCGGACCAGTTCTCTGGCCAGGTCCTCCACCCGGCCGAGCGGGCGGTGCACGTGCTCGCCGAGCAGGGGCGAGGACGCCGGGTCAGCGCCGATGAAGCAGGGCGTGGCCGAGGCCAGCAGGCCGTCGGCGATGAGGTAGTTGAGCGAGACGTGATGGCCGCCGAACCGCCAGGCCCACGGCCGGGATCCCCCCGGTTCGCCGAAGACCCTCAGGTAGTACATTCCCGGGTCCCGGCCGCGGTCCCGGTCGAAGCTCGCGGTGAAACCCTCGGCGTGGTCAAGGACGTTCTCCAGGCCCATGGTCAGGGCAACCGTGACGTACCCGGCGGTGGACAGCCCCGAGGCGACCAGGCGCATGGCGGCGCGCTGCGATGAGGGCCGCTGCCGGTTCAAGGTAAGGCCGCCGTGATCGGTGGGGGTGTAGAACCACCGGCGCCGTTCGGCGTCCGAATCGGCGTCCACCGGGACTGAGCCGCAGGCCACCGCCCGCTGCTCGGAATCGAGGCAGTCCAGCCACGCCCGCGCGGCTTCGGCCATCCCGTCGGCAACCTGGCGCCTGGCGGTGAGCCCTGGCTGTGTTGTCATGTCTCCCGCCCTCGCTGAATGGTCGGCTCGCCCATCGTCTCACCTGGCGGGCTCAGGAGGTCCATAGCGAGCCGCCACGGCCAATTCATAACATTTCGGTAACGTCGCCTCGCGCGCGTTTGGGTGACCGGCGTCACGGTAGCGGGGTAAGCGGTTAACCAGAGTAAGCGGTTAACCAACGTAAGCGGTTGCCCTGGGCTACCGCTGACCAAGCCTTCCGCGGAGGTCTGACCGTGACCGACCGATCGACGATCTACCAAGTCGCGCAGCGCAGCGGCGTGTCGACGGCGACGGTGTCGCGGGTCATGGCGGACGGCCGGGGCTTCTCGTCGGCGACCCGCCAGCGAGTCCTGGCCGCGGCGGCCGAACTGGACTGGATCCCGAGCGGCCCGGCCCGTGGCCTTGCCTTGCGCCAGACCCGGATCGTCGGCCTGCTGTTCCCCGATCTCGGGGGGCCCAGCGACGTGGGCGAGGACCCCCTGCTGTACGTGGATCAGGTGATCCGCGGCGCTGAGCGGGCGGCGACCGCCGTCGGCGACGCGGTGCTGATCGCCGCCACCCAATGCGAATCGGGTCGCGACCTCGCGTTCTCGGTGGCCGGAAAGACCGACGGCCTGGTCGTGATGGCGCGCAGCCTGGCCGACGACGACATCGCGGCGCTCTCGCAGCAGATGCCGGTCGTCGTGCTGGCCAGCCACCGCGCGCGCGGCGGACCGGACGTGGTTAGCGCCGACGGCCGCGGCGGGTGCCGGGCGATCACGACGCACCTGATCCAGGTCCACGGTCACGCCGACCTGGTATTCCTCGCGGGCCCGCCCGACTCGCCGGACTCAGGGATGAGGTTCGCGGGTTTCTGCGAGGCGCTGCGCCAGGCCGGCCTGCCCGTTCCTGACGCACCCGCGGCGGCCGGCGGGTTTACCGAGGCCGGCGGACGGCGGGCCGTCGCGGAGCTGCTGGCCGGGGGACTCCGGCCGCAGGCGATCGTGTGCGGCAACGACGAGATGGCGCTCGGCGCGCTGGCCGCGCTGCGGGCCGCGCGGCTGCGCGTCCCGGCGGACGTGGCGGTGACCGGGTTCGACGACATCGCGGTGGCCCGCCACGTGCGTCCCGCGCTCACCACCGTCCATCAGCCGATGCGGGAGCTGGGCGAGCGGTCGGTCCAGCTGCTCCTGGCCCGCATCGCGGATCCGGCCGCACCGCGGCAGTCGCTGGAACTGCCGACCCAGATCGTGATCCGCCGTAGTTGCGGATGTCGCGGCCGGTCCCCGCGCGCCAGGCAGGCGCGCACCCCATGACCGGACAGGCACACAAGAGGAGTACCCCATGAAACCCCTGTCACAGACAAGAGCCGTCGCGGTGAGCGTATGCGCCGCGGCCGTGCTGGCGGCCGCCGCCAGTGCGTGCTCGTCCAACTCGGCCGGCAGCGGCAGCACCTCGGGCGGCGGCACCCTGACGATCCAGGGTGACGCCGGCAACCCGACCCTGGTGGAGAACTTCAATCCCCTCTCCAGCGCGGAGCTGGGCGGCACCCGGCTGATCTACAGCCGCTGGAGACGGTCAGCTCGGTCAACGGCAGCTACACGCCGTTCCTGGCCACCGGGTACAAGTTCACCGAGCCCCACGACGCTCGTGTACACGATCCGGCCGGGCGTGAAGTGGAGCGACGGCACCCCGCTCACCCCCGCCGACGTCGTGTTCACGTTCGACCTGCTGAAGAAGTACCCGGCGCTGGACAGCAACGGGATCTGGTCGCAGGTCACCGCGGTCTCCGCCGCGGGCAACGACGTGACCATGACCTTCAAGGCGCCCGACGTCCCGTTCGCCGCCACGATCGCGCAGACCCCGATCGTGCCCAAGCACATCTGGTCGACGGTCTCGAACCCGGCGAACTTCACCAACACCCACCCGGTCGGTACCGGGCCGTTCACAGCTGGGCAACTTCGCGCCGACCCAGTACACGCTGACAGCAAGAACACGCAGTACTGGCGGCGCGTCGAAGATCGCGCCGAGCTCAGGTCGTGTTCCCCGCGCAGGCGACCAACCAGAGCACCAACCAGCTCGAGGTCAGCAGCGGGCAAGTTCGACTGGGCGTACCAGTACCTGCCTGACGTCCAGCAGACCTACGTGAGCCGTGACCCGGCGCACCAACCACTACTGGTTCCCGC
This sequence comes from uncultured Actinomycetota bacterium, assembly GCA_963811335.1. GTDB lineage: Bacteria > Actinomycetota > Actinomycetes > Streptosporangiales > Streptosporangiaceae > Trebonia. Next base: position 41,113 of record CAWERB010000012.1, read on the forward strand.
CCGGCGGCACCATCGGCCTGTACCTCAACCTGACCAAGGCGCCGTACAGCGACGTCAACTTCCGCCAGGGCATCTCACTGGCGCTGGACCGCACGACGATCGCGCAGAAGGCGGTCAACGGCTACATGCCCGCGGCCAGCCGAGCCGGGATGATCCTGCCGAACCTGCAGCAGTGGCTGAGCCCGAGCCTGCCCGACCAGGGCATGGTCACCCAGAACATCAACGCCGCCATGGCGGCGTTCGCCAAGGCCGGCTACACCCTGCGCGGCGGCAAGCTCGTCGGCCGAAGGCGGCAAGCAGGCCACCATGACCATCGTGCATGCCGAACAACTTCAGCGACTGGGTCGCGGCCGCCACCGAGGTCAAGCACCGAGCTCGGGAAAGTCGGCATCAAGGTGACCCTGGACGAGCCGCAGTACGCGCAGTACTCGCAGCACGACCCAGGCCGGGACGTTCAACGCGGCGATCGGCGGCTTCGGCGGCACCGGCATCCCGTACAACGACTTCAACATACGCGCTGAACAGCACGCTACGCGGCCCCGGTGCACACGCCCACGGCGAACAACTTCGAGCGGTTCAAGAACCCGGCGGTCGACCAGGCCCTGGCCAGCGCTGGCCGCGACCACCAGCCCGGCCGCGCAGAAGCAGGCGACCGTACAAGCTCGAGACAGATGATGTACACCAGCCTGCCGATCGTGCTGCTGTACTACGGCGGCAGCTGGGGCATGTTCTCCACCAAGAACTTCACCGGCTGGCCGTCGGCCAGCGACCCGTACACGCTGCCGACCCCCTACAACAGCGCGCTGCTGACGGTCGTGACCCACCTGACAAGGCCTGAAGCCGGGCAGGGTGAAAGGAGCGCGCGGTGAGTTACATGCTGCGCAAGATCGGCGCTGTTCGTCCTCACGCTCTGGGCGGCGATCACCCTGAACTTCATCCTGCCCCGGCTGATGCCCGGCTCGCCGGTCGACGCGGCGCTCGGCAAGCTCGCGTCGGCCGGGCGTGCCGATCACCAACGCGCAGCGGCGCGGCGATCGAGGCCCAGCTCGGCGCGCCGCACGCGAGCATGCTTGACCAGTACTGGCGACTACCTGGAAGAGCATCGCGCACGCTGCGGTTCGGCACGTCGTACTCGTTCCCGAGCCAGACGGTGGCGCAGATCATCGGCAAGGCGCTGCCGTGGACCTCGTGCCTCGTCGGCGTCGACGACGGTCCTGGCGTTCGTCATCGGGACGCTGCTCGGGGTCTACGCCGGGTGGCGCCGCGGGCAAGGTCGGCGACTCGTCGGTGACGTCGGGCGCGACGTTCTTCGCGCGCGTTCCCGCCGTTCTGGCTCGGCCTGCTGCTGCTGTACTGTGCTCGCGTTCAAGTACGGCTGGTTCCCGATCAAGGGCGGCTACGACCGAGGGCATCACGCCGAATCTCGAGCCTGTCGTTCCTCGGCGACGCGCCGGACCACAGCGTGCTGCCCGGCGCTGACGCTGGCGATCACCACCCTGTCGGGCTGGGTGTTCGGCATGCGCAACAACATGATCAACACCCTGGGCGAGGACTACGTGACCTTCGCCGAGGCCAACGGCCTGCGCTGCGCGGACCGTCGCGCTGCTCTACGCGGCGCGCAACGCCTTGCTGCCCAACGTCACCGCGTTCGGCCTGGCGCTGGGCGCGGTGATCGGCGGGTCGGTCCTCGTCGAGGGCGTCTTCAGCTACCCGGGCGTCGGCAACCTGCTCTACCTGGCGGTGACCAACCACGACTTCCCGCTGATGCAGGCGCTGTTCCTGGTCATCACGCTCAGCATGCTGGTCGCGATCTTCGTCGTCGACCTGCTCTACGTCCGCCTCGACCCGCGGGTGCGCGACGATCGCATGAGCGCTCATCGCAACATCCGTGCCCGCCGCCGCGAAGCGCCCGGCGACGGCCGCCCGCGGCGCCACTGCGGCCGAGCGCGGCACGGTCCACCGGGACCGCTGCGCTTCGTCGGCCGGGCGCTGCGCACGCTGTGGAGCAACGGCAAGGCGCGCGTCGGGCTGATCGTGCTCGGCATCATCATCCTGGTGGCGATGCTCGCCCCGCTGATCGCGCCGCACTCGCCGACCGCGACCACCTTCACGCCCGTACCTGGGTCCAAGCGGCACCAACTGGCTCGGCACCACCGGCAACGGCCAGGACGTCTTCTCGCAGCTGGTCTACGGCGCGCGGGTCTCGCTGCTCGTCGGCCTGTGCGCCGGGGCGCTGGCCACCCTGGTGGCGGTGACGCTCGGCCTGATCTCCGGCTACCGGCCCGGCCTGGTCGACGAGGTGCTCAGCTTCGTCACCAACCTCGCGCTTGTGGTCCCCGGGCTGCCGCTGATGATCATCCTGGCCGCCTACATCCAGGGCCATTCGGTGTGGACGATCGTGCTGGTGGTGGCGTTCACCAGCTGGGCCACCGGCGCCCGGGTGATCCGCAGCCAGGTCAAGACGCTGCGCGCCCGCGAGTTCGTCACCTCGGCGGTGTTCTCCGGCGAGCGCCTGTTCCGGGTCGCGTTCCGCGAGATCCTGCCCAACATGACGTCCCTGGTCGCGGCCAGCTTCTTCGCCGCGGCCACGGCCGCGGTCCTGGCCGAGGCCAGCCTGGAGTTCCTCGGCCTCGGCAACCCGGCCACGGTCAGCTGGGGCACCATCTTGTACGCCGCCCAGCAGCAGAACGCGCTGCTGACCGGCCAGTGGCTGATGATGCTTCGCGCCCGGCCTGGCCATCGTCTTGCTGATGGTGTCGTTCACGCTGGTCAACTTCGGCGTCGACGCGCTGTCCAACCCACGCCTGCGGGAGAAGTGATGGCCCTACTGGAAGCACACGGCGTCAACGTCGTCTACGAGCCGAGCCGCGGCACGCGGATCTGGTCGGTGCGCGACGTGGACCTCACCCTGGAGCCGGGCGAGTTCGTCGGGCTGGTCGGCGAGTCCGGGTGCGGCAAGTCGACACTCGGGTTCGCGCTGACCCGGATGCTGCGCCCGCCGGCCCGCCTGACGGCGGCACCGATCAGGTTCGACGGCACCGACATCGCCAGCCTGAACGGCGAGCAGCTGCGCCGGGCCAGCGCGCAACGGCTTCGCGCTGGTCCTGCAGAGCCGGCATGAACGCGCTGAACCCGGTGCGCACGATCGGGCACCACTTCGGCGACATCCTGCAAGGCGCACGCCCGCCCCGGCGAGGACGTGTCGGCGGGAGGCATCCGGCGCCGGGGGGCGGAGCTACTCGAAGCGGTGCGCCTCGACCCGGCGGTGCTCGGCCGCTTCCCGCACGAGCTGTCCGGCGGGATGCGGCAGCGGGTCTCGATCGCGCTGGCGCTGTCGCTGCAGCCGCAGCTGATCGTGTTCGACGAGCCGACCACCGCGCTGGACGTGATCGTGCAGCAGCGCGGTGATGAAGACGATCAAGGACCTGCAGCGGGAGCGCGGCTTCACCGCCATCCTGATCAGCCACGACCTCGGCGTGGTGCTGGAGTCCACGGACCGGGTCATGGTCATGTACGCGGGTCGGATCGTCGAGGACCAGCCCTCGCACGTTATGGCGCACGGGCCGCACCATCCCTACACCGAGGCGCTGCTCGACTGCTACGACGACCCGCGCGCCGAGGAGGTCCGGCTCGGCGGCATCCCCGGCACGCCGCCGGACCTGTCGCGTGCCGAACACCGGGTGCTCTTACACGCCGCGCTGCCCGCTGGTCGAAGACGTATGCCGCCAGCAGGACCCCGCCGCTGTACTCGCTGGCGCCGGGCCGGGCGGCGTGTCACGTGCGGGCCCGCGCGGCAGCACGTCGAAGACGGAGGCCAGCCGATGCCCGGCGTAACAGCATGTCCCGCCGCTGACCGTCAGCGGCGTTTCGAAGGTCTACCGCGTGCGCGGGCGGGACCGCAGGACGGTGACGGCGGTGGACGACGTGTCCTTCGCCGTCGCGCCCGGCGCGGCCGTCGGCCTGGTCGGGGCGAGCGGCAGCGGCAAGAGCACGCTGGCCAAGATGATCACCGGCTCGGAGCGGCCGACCTCCGGCGACGATCACGTTCGGCGACGTGCCGGTCGGGCGGCTGCGGCCGGGCGGACTGCGCCAGCTCCATCGCCGGGTGCAGATGGTGTTCCAGGACCCCTACGGCGCGCTCAACCCGCTGCACACCGTCGAGTACACGGTGATGCGGCCGTGCCAGAACTTCCTTGGCATGTCCGGCAAGCAGGCCAGGGACCGGGTCGGCGGAACTGCTTGAGACCGTGGGCCTGGTCCCGGCCGGCCAGTTCGCGGCCAAGCTGCCGCACCAGCTGTCCGGCGGCCAGCGCCAGCGGGTCGTGATCGCCCGCGCGCTCGGCAGCGACCCCGAGCTGATCGTGGCCGACGAGCCGGTTTCGATGCTCGACGTGTCGCTCCGGGCCGGCGTGCTCAAGCTGCTGGCCGAGCTGCGCCGGACGCGCGGGCTGAGCCTGCTGTACATCACCCACGACCTGCTGTCCGCGCGGCTGGTCACCGACGAGATCCTCGTGCTCAACCAGGGACGGGTGGTCGAGCGCGGCCCGACCAAGCACGTCCTGCAGCACCCGGCGCACGAGTACACGGTCCAGTTGCTCGACGCCGTGGCGAACCCGTTCGCGGCGGATGGCGGCAGGCCCGGTGGCAGGACACAGCAAGCAGCGAGCAGCGAGCAGGCGGGAGTAGAAGGATGAGCAAGTCATTGCGACGGCTCGCGCGGCCGAAGTACTGGTGGATCATCGCGGCGGCCATCGTGGCGCTGCTAGCACCGCTTCAATCGGCCCGGGCCACGCCGCTGCGGCACTGGCGACTGGCGGCACTGGCGGCGCTGGCGGAGGCCAGGTCGCGCAGTACAGCGGGCTGAGCCAGGCGCAGCGGGCGAACCTGCTGGCCATCGCCCGCGACACCTGGAAGTTCTACGGCATGGACGTCGACCAGGCGACCAGCCTGCCGATGGACAACCTCACGTTCGCGGGCGGCTCAGCCACGCCCACCGCATCCGGCCGCTACACCTCGGCGGCCAACATCGGGGTGTACCTGTGGGCCGTGGTCTCGGCCCGCGACCTGGGGCTGATCAACGAGGGGCAGGCCCAGAAGCTGGTGCGGGCCACGCTGACCGAGGTGTCGCACCTGCAGCGCTTCGACGGGTTCCTGTACCAGTGGTACGACACGGCCAACGGCAAGGTTTTGCTCAACCCCGGCCAGGGCGACTGCGCCGAGACCACGCCCGCCTTCGACAACTGCTACTTCGTCTCCAACGTGGACAACGGCTGGTACGCCTCGGGGCTGATCGTGGTCCGGCAGGCCATGCCTGAGCTGAGCCACCTGGCGGACAGCCTGATCGCGCCGATGAACTTCGGGATCTTCTACGACAACCGGGCCGAGACGCACTGCAACGTCAACCCGGCCATCGCGGGGAACCAGCCGACCGGCCAGATGTTCGGCGGCTACTACGCGGGGAACCCCCGTACACGGGAGACAACTGGCAGCACTACTACCACAACGGCGCGCTCTACTCCGACCCGCGGATCTCGGCCTACATCGGCATGGGCCTGGGCCAGATGCCCGGCAACGTCTGGTGGCGCAGTTGGCGGGAGCTTCCGCCGCCGGCGCCGTTCGCGGACTGCCAGAGCACCGACCCGGACTTCTCCTGGCAGGGCCAGTGGCCGATGGCCGGCTCCTGGCAGACCATCACCGACCCGCGGTCCGGCCAGCAGTTCCCGGTCTGGGAAGGGCACTACACCTACCAGGGCACCGACCTGAGCTTCATCCCGACGTTCGGCGGCGGGATGTTCGAGGCGGAGATGCCGAACCTCGTGGTGCCGGAGACCAGCTGGGGCACCCGCAGCTTCGGCCGGGCGGACGCCCGTTCCGTGCAGGTGCAGATCAAGTACGCCACCGAGCAGCTGCACTACAAGGTGTGGGGCATGTCGCCGTCCAGCACCGCGGACGACACCGGCGGCTACGGCGGTTACGGCGTCGAGGGGCTGGCCTTCCCCTACTACGGCACGGGCGCCACCGCGAGCAACCCGAACGAGGGGCTCTCGCAGTGCCACGGCTGCGCCACCGAGGACGTGGTGACCCCGCACGCGTCGTTCGTCGCCCTGGACGCCGCGCCGCAGCAGGCCTACGCCAACATCCAGGCCCTGCAGGCCGATTATCCCGGCCTGTACGGTCCGGTCGGCTTCTTCGACGCCGTGAACCCGGTCACCGGCGCGGTCGGTCACCGGGACCTGGTGCTCGACCAGTCGATGATCATGGCTGCGCTGGACAACGCGCTCGGCAACCGGGCGATCCAGCGTGACTTCGCGAGCGACCCGGTCTCCTCGGCCGCGCACACCTACCTGTCGATGGAGACCATGACGCTGGGCGGCTGACGGGGCCCGGCGCGTGGGCCACGGACCGTTCGGGATAAACCACGCACCGTTCGGGATAAGGACGATCTCAAGAAGCGGAGGAATCACATGGGGTTCCCGGACCGGGCCGAGGAGGCGCGCGGCGACTGGGAAGAGCGCATCGGGCAGGCGCGCGCAGCCGGGCCAGGACGGCAACGGGAGCTCGGCAGGCCGCCTGCCGCCGCCGTCGGGGCTGCGCGCGGTGGCCGGGCTAGGGCAGGTCACGCTGGACTGGGATCCGGTCCCCGGAGCGGCCGGCTACCTGATCCACCGGGCGGACGGCCGGCGCTACCAGGTGCTTGACCACGGCGGCGGCGACGTCCTGGCCGTCCCGGCCGGGCCTTACACCGACACCTCGGGCGAACCGGGGCGAGTCAGGCATTACGCGGTGGCGGCCGTAACCGACGGGCAGCTGGCCGGGCCGCTGTCCGAACCGGTAGCGAGCGCGCCCGCGGCGGCCAACGGCGGCCGGCCGGTGGTGACGGTGGAGGTCGGCGGGCATGCGGCCGGCGGGCTTGCGCGGCCGTGGGAGCCCATGATCGGCTCCGAGCACCTGAGTTTCCTGCTGAGCCAGGAGCGGACCGGCGGGCGGGTGATCGGCCCGGAGGTGCGCGAGGCGCTGCGCCTCGCCCACGACGAGCTCGGCGTGCGGGCCGTCCGTGCGCACGCCATCTTGTGCGATGACCTCGGCGTGTACACCGAATCGGGCGGCCGGGCGGTGCACGACTTCAGCGGCGTCGACCAGGTGTACGACCAGCTGATGGAGATCGGCCTGCGGCCGGTGGTCGAGCTGTCCTTCATGCCCGCCGCCCTGGCCCGTGACCCGGGCAAGACGGTGTTCAGCTACGGCGCGATCATCTCACCGCCCCGGGACTGGGACCGCTGGGCGGACCTGGTCCGGGACCTCGCCGCCCACCTGGTCGAGCGGTACGGCCGGGAGGAGGTGGTGTCCCGGTGGGCGTTCGAGGTGTGGAATGAGCCCAACCTGGAGGTGTTCTGGTCCGGGACACCGGAGGAGTACTTCCGGCTCTACGACGCCTCGGCGCGCGCGGTCAAGTCGGTGCACCCGGACCTGCGGGTGGGCGGCCCGTCCTCGGCGGCGGCCGGCTGGGCCGGGGAGCTGCTCGGGCACCTGAGCGGCTCGGACCTGCCGCTGGACTTCCTGTCCACGCACGAGTACGGGAACGTGCCGCTGGACCTGCGGCCGGTGCTGGCGTCGTTCGGCCGGGAGGGCACGCCGATCTGGTGGACCGAGTGGGGCACCACGCCGACGCATTTCCATCACGTCGGGGACACGGTTTTCGCCGCGGCGTTCCTGCTGCGCGGCATGGCCTCGGCCCTCGGGCGGATCGAGGCGCTGTCGCACTGGGTCGCCTCCGACCACTTCGAGGAACTCGGCCGGCCGCCTGAGCTGTTCCACGGGGGATTCGGGCTGCTGTCGGTGGGGAACCTGCGCAAGCCCAGGTACTGGGCGATGGCCCTGCTGGCCCGGCTCGGGCGGACCCGGCTGGCGGTCGACGTCCGCGGCGACGGGGCCCGCGGGCTGGTGGAGGCGCTGGCCGCACGGCACGACGACGGGCGGATCGGGATCCTCGTCTGGAACGTCACGCTTGACCAGGGCAAGATCGCCGGGGATCCGCTGCTTGACCGGCTGATCCGGCTGCGAGTCGCGGTCCCGCCCGGCGTTTCCTACACGGTGCGGCACTACCGCATCGATGAGGAGCACTCCAACATCGTTACCGCCTGGGAGCGGATGGGCGGCAGCGGGCCATGGCCGTCCGAGAAGCAGTGGACGGCGCTGGCGGCAGCTGAACACGCTCGACGAGCTAGTGCCGCGGGCGCCCGGGGAGGCCAGCGGGGACGGAATCCTAGAGCTCGCCTTTGACCTGCCCATGCCGGGTGTCTCCGGCCTGGAACTGATCCCGTCCGGTGGCTGTTGATCGCGGCCACCGTGGTGCTGAGCACCGTGGCGAACCCCGTCCAGGCGACCTCGGGAACCGCCAGCAGCGCCGCGGGCTGGTCGACCCGGCGGGCCAGCAGGGCATAGCGCGCCATGACCGCGAACAAGAGCGCGGCATCGGCCGTGGCCGCCCACAGGCGACGGCGGCCGAAGGCCAGCGGCACGTAGCCGCTGCGGATGACGACGGCAGCGGCCCACCAGGCCAGGACCTCACCGCGGGACGGTTCCGCTGCCGCGGGCCGGGGGGCACGCCAGATACGCCAGGCGGACGTGGCCGTGGTCAGGTTCAGCGCCGACCACACGACCGGGAAGACCGCGCCGGGCGGGGCGAACGCCGGGCGTTCGAACTGGCTGTACTGGGGCCTGGTCCCCCGGCCCGACTGGCGCTGGGCCGCCCAGGCGGACAGTCCCTGCGCGGCGGCGTAGACAGCGGCGGCACCGGCCCAGGCCCCGGCCTGCCGCAGCTTCCGGCGACGGCGGGAAGATCGGTCATCGTTTTCCGGCATGGCAACTGCCTTCCCCGAGATCCCGCGATGTACGCGCGACCGCCCCTGGCCGGGTGTCCTGAAGACCGCGCCGCCGGGCCGCTAGCGCTACTTAACCGCCTCCACGAGGCCCGGGCCGACTTCCGGCGATTACCGCACCGTGCGGGCCAGCGGCCCCTTTTTGGCGGCCGCGGCGTCGGTCGAATTACCAGTGCCCGGCCCCTCCTCAAGGCCGCGGGCCTGACATTCTCGGTAGCTGTTTCGTCTTGCGGGTAGAAGCCAGGATTCCGCACAGATCGGAAGGGATGGGTATCGATGCCCACGCAACGCGAGGAAGACGAAGCCAGGATCAAGCAGCAGGTTGACAAGATCGTGGAAGGAATCCGGGCCAAGGACCTCGAAGGCCTTGGGCGGCTGTACGCGACGGACGTCGTGTCCTTCGACGTCGAGCCGCCGCTCCAGCATGTAGGGGTAGCGGCGAAGCTGAAGAACTGGGCGAAGGTGTTCACGTTCTTCCAGGATGTGGATTATGAGGTTCGCGACCTGACCGTCACCGTGGGTGATGATGTGGCCTTCGGGCATGCGTTCGGCCGGCTCAGCGGCACGCTGCAGGACGGGACGGCGACGAGCGGGATGTGGGTCCGGAGCACCATCTGCTTCCGGAAGCTCGGCCGCAATTGGTTGATCGTGCACGACCAGGCTTCTGTGCCGTTCGATATGGCCAGCGGCAAGGGAGTGACCGACCTTGAGCCCTGACGAGGCGCAGAAAGACCGTGCGCGACCCCCGATCGTGTCGCAACGCGGTCAGCCTCGGTGAGTTCGCCGCCCCGTTCGCCCGCCATCTGTGCGAGCAACTGCTCCCACATCCCGCACCCAGCGGCGAGACGACGCCCTGATAAGCAGCCCTGGCCGTAACTGGATAGGTCCCTATCTGACCGTTGGCACAGGCGTCTGCTGGACGGCGGAACGGGATGGTGTGCCGTGCGGTCAGCGATTCCGGGAAACTCGAGGTGTCGTGTCGGGCGTGGTTCATGGTGGCTGAAGCGGTCGCTGGCGGAGTACTCGTTGCTGACTGGAGTCGATAAGGAGAGGCGCTCGTGGCGCTGGCCGTGAAGACTGGGGGTGTGATCCGTCTCGTTGAGGAGCCCCGCTTGATGTGGCCGACGGCCGCAGTGCGGGTCTCCTACCTCGTGGGCGAGCAGGCCGATTGCCTGCTCAGGGGCACGCCGTCAGATTGGCTGGGACCGGCCAGCGAGGACTTCGCCGAGTTCGTCGCCGTGCGGCGCGGGGTGCGAACACGGTGGGGAGTGCCGTCCACGGTCTTCTGGTACATCTCCGGTGAGTACTACCTGGGGACGCTGGTGGTGCGGCACCGGCTGACGCCGGAACTCGCCGAAGCCGGAGGCCACGTCGGGTATCACGTCGTGGCCCCGTGGCGCAGGCAGGGCCATGCGACCCGGATGCTGGCGGCCGGGCTCGTGGAATGCCGCCGGCTGGGGATCAGTCAGGTTCTGCTGACATGCGACCCCGGCAATGAGCCTTCGCGCAAGGTGATCTTGTCGAACGGCGGCGAGCCTGATGGCCAGGTGCGGGGTGAGGACCGTTTCTGGATCAGGCTTGACGCCGACGGCTTCGGCTCATAGCGGCGTGCTCATCTCATTTCCAGAGGGGTAGGTAGTCGGCCCTCGCGGTCCGTCATCCTCGTGGCGAGGGCGTGCCGTTTCTGCTGGAGCTTGCCCTGGCGGGCGGTGCTGAGGGCGATCCCGGCCTCCGCAGCTTTGCGGTACCACTCCTCGTGCTTGCTCCGGGTTTCCGCGTCGATGGCTGCCTGGCCTGCGGCGCGCGCGGCTTCGGCGGCCTCGTTCAGGGCGAGCATCGAATCGGGCGCATTCGGGGAGAAAGCCCGGGAGGCGAACGCAGAGGCCGGGCAGACCTATCTAGTTACCCCTGGCCCAGAGTTATGCAGCAATGCCACCTTGCAAAAGGTGATCTTGACTTGCGGCAGAAAGCAAGTCTTTTCATGTTTCATGAATGCGCAAAGCGTTGACATTTCACCCTTGCCAAGACAACCAGAATACGCATGAATATTCTTTAGTTGCACTACTCCTTCGCTGGCCTCTCCTCAGAGCGGCGCCATTCAAGTTACATGGCCAAGGTAAGTATCCGATCGCCATGTAGTTCGCCCCAGCAGGAGACGAGCACCTCGACCCCAACTAGACTCTCCAGGAGGTCGCCAGTGATCACGCGGAGGCATGGCATGGCCGGACATGCGACAGGACAGGGAGATCCCCTGATCCCGCAGCCAAGCCTGACCCTGCCAGCACTACGGCAGGCAGTGGCAGCGATAGCGCCTGGCCGGTTGCCCGAGATGTTCTCCAAGATGCAGGAGGCATTCGTCCGGGCCGGCGATGAGGGCAGCGTCACCCCGATCCACATGTTCTACCGCGAGTGGGCGGTCATCGTGGAGATCGAGCGCCACCCCGACGCCGCCCGCCGTCTGCACGCGGCAGAGCAGGCCCTGACGAGCGCAGACGCAGCCGTCCGGGATGCCGCCATTCGCGAAGCCGGCGAGATCGTGCGCGCGGCGCACCGGTCAGTGGCTGGTGAGTGACTGGCACTGGGAGCCTCACCCTGACGATCTTCTCGATGACCTCCCGCCTGAGGCGCGTGCGGAACGTGACCAGCTAGCTCGCGAAATCACGGTCCGCGACTCGATGGTCTATCCGGACGGACGGGATTACGACGGTCCAGGTCCTGGCCTGAGGACCGACACCAGAGGCAGGCTCATGCTCTCCTACCTCACCGACTTACGCGGCGAACGCGTAGTCATCCTCCAAGTCGCCTGGTTCGACTGACTTCACCTTGGCTGGTGCCACAGTCCCTCCTGGTAACCCGCGATGGCCTGCTCGGCCAAGCGGATGTACTCATCCGAGAGCCGGCCGTCCGGCTGGAGCGCCTCGCCGCTGAACAAGGCCGCGCCGAACTCCAGCCCCAGCCGGACAAGGGTGATGGCCAGGCAGCCCGGGCACTCCGTGCCGGCGACAACGGCGTCGACGCCTGTTGCGTCGCCCCTGAGCACCGCCAGGAAGACGGCGGCCGCATCCGCGTGCATGTCGAGAAGCGGATGAATGTGGCTCACCTCGTCGCCGTCACCATCGTTGACGGCGTAACCGGCCGGGTCATCGGTCATGGCTTGCTCCTGTGGTGGCCACGGTCAGCGCTATCCCGACCGCCTGGACCGTCTGCTACCCGCCTTGGGCAGCCGTATGTCAGCGGGCACCTGCGGACGCCCAGGGACTTTCGCGGTGCCCAGCGTCAGGGCAGTCCGGGCGGCGGCATGGCATCGCCCGTGGCGAAAGTGATTTGCCGGTCGTCGCCGATGACCTGGTGGGTGGTCGCGGCGCCTGTGCCGGACGGGCCCGGTGATAATGTGCGCCTCGTTCACGTCGCTACGCTGACCAGTGGAGGTACCAAATGGCTGAACTTCCGCCGCCGCCTGAGGGAATCGTCCTGGCCCACTTCATCGTGTCGAACGATGTCGAGCGCTCGGTGCGCTTCTACACCGAGGTACTGGGCGGACGGGTGGCCTTCTCCGGTCCCGGAGGGCTGACCTATGTCGCGCTGGCCAACACCTGGATCATCATCAACGTCGGCGGGGGCCCGACCGACGATAAGCCGGCGGTCACCCTGGAGACGCCGCGCGACCCGGACCGGGTCAGCAGCTTCCTCAACATCCGGGTCAGGGACATCCACGCGGTGTACGCCGAGTGGAGCGCCCGGGGCGCCGAGTTCCTGACGCCGCCGAAACAGCACCAGTACGAGATCCGCTGTTACATCCGCGACCCCGACGGCCACCTGATCGAGGTGGGGCAGACCACGGACTTTGAAGGCGACTGGGCGCCCGCCCGCTGGCCATCATGACCACCGCGATCATCGACACCGGCGGGCTCAGAGCGGCTCCTGCCCCGCCCATCGTCGTCACCTGCCGGGCTCAGCGGGTTGGTTGCCAATGGCCCGCGCAACGGGCATGCTGGCCCCTGTGATCGGCGAGGGACACGTCGTTCGTCACCCACGGACGTAGCCGGCCAGCCCGCACCGACAGTGAGTGCGCCTCCCACGCCATGCTCCAGGGCGGTCACTTGGCCGCGTCGTGCACGTCGTGGTAATTCCACCACTGGTACGGCGGTGTTTGCGGGTAGCCCTCCGGCGAGTCCTCCCACGCCTCCTGGCGGCCGAGAGCGGTGATGTCGAGGTAGTTCCAGGTGCTGCCCATCTGCTCGTCGCCGCGGTTGTTGATGAAGTAGGTCCGGAAGACCCGGTTGCCCTCGCGGATGAAGGCGTTGGTGCCGTGCCACTCGTCGACGTCGAAGTCCTTGTCGAAGTCGTCGGTGATCGTGAACCACGGGATGTGATTCCACCCGTGGCGCTCCTTCAGGCGCTGGATCTCGGCCTGGGGGGCGCGGGAGGCGAAGGCGAGCGTCGTGTTCCGCGCGTGCAGGTGCCCGGGGTGGGCCACCTGGTCCGCCCCGAGGGAGCAGCCCACGCAGGCCCGCTCCGGGTACGAGCCGCCCTCGGCGTACGTCGTCACCTCGGGTCCGTAGAAGGCGCGGTAGACGATCAGCTGGCGGCGCCCCTCGAACAGGCCGGCGAGGCTCACCCGGCCGGCCGGGCCCTCGAACCAGTACTCCTTGCCGACCGCTAGCCAGGGCATTCGCCGGCGTTCCGCCGCCAGCTGGTCGCGGGCGCGGGCCAGCTCCTTTTCCTTGACGAGGAGCTGCTCGCGCGCGGCGCGCCATTCCTCAGCCGAGACGATCGGTGGTGTCTTCATTCGGTCCTCCAGCTTCGTGGTCACGACTTCGGGGCCATCACCAATACTGACACCGGGGCGGCGCCAGACTGGCCGGCCCCGGAGCGGGCGCGGATCACCGGTCCGTGGCGAGCTGGGGAGATCGGCGGGAATACTGGGGCTGCCGGGAGCCTTACATGTCTCGGCGGTTGATAGCAGCCGTCAGCGCGGGCAAGAACGCCCGCACGGTCGCTTGTGTGAGCTATCTGGTATCTAGTCAGGCAATCGCTCTCGCCTGGCACTAGAGATGCATGACGTGACCCCCGGACTTACTGAGGAGTTCACGCATGCCGCAAAACCCCCGCTCTCGCTACCAGTCGTCTTCAACGCAGCGCCGCCAGGCACCGGGCGGCCCGCAGCAGCGCCGCCAGGAACCGCGCCGCGATGCGAGCTCCGCGCTCGACGCGGCGCTCGCCGCGGCCGCCGCTCTCCCCGAGCCGCCCGAGGCCAGCTTCGCCGAGCTGGGCGTGCACCCGCGCGTGGTCACGGCGCTGGCTGCCCGCGGCATCACCGGGCCGTTCGCCATCCAGTCCAGGGCCATCCCCGACGCCCTGGCGGGCCGTGACGTCCTCGGCCGGGCCCAGACCGGCTCCGGCAAGACCCTGGCGTTCGGCCTCCCGATGCTGACCAGGCTGGCGGCAAGCACGCCGCCGCGGCAGCAGAAGGCGCCCCGCGCCCTCATCCTCGTGCCTACCCGCGAACTCGCCCAGCAGGTCGCCGACGTGCTGACACCCCTGGGCCATACCATCGACGTGAGCATCGCGGCGGTATACGGCGGCGTGCCGATCGGCCGCCAGATCCAGCAGGTGCGCTCCGCCGACGTGGTCGTGGCGACCCCTGGCCGGCTCTCCGACCTGATCGAGCGGCACGCATGCACGCTCGCGCGCATCGAGATCACCGTGCTTGACGAGGCCGACCACATGGCTGACCTCGGCTTCCTGCCCGTCGTTACCCGGCTCCTCGACCAGACCCCAGCCGGCGGCCAGCGGATGTTCTTCTCGGCCACGCTGGACCGCGGTGTCGGCCAGCTGGTGACCAGGTACGTCACCGATCCCGCACTGCACGCGGTGCCGGTGACCACTGAGTCCACGCCGGCCGAGCACAGCGTCCTGGTGCTGCGGGCGGAGGACAAGGTGCCGGTAGCGGCGGAGATCGCCAGCCGTCCCGGGCGGACGCTGTTCTTCGTCCGGACCAAGCACGGCGCGGACCGGCTCGTGCTGCAGTTGTCCAGGGCCGGCGTCGGCGCCGGGGCCATCCACGGCAACCGCAACCAGAACCAGCGCCAGCGTGCGCTCGAAGCGTTCGCAGCCGGGCATCCCCGGGTGCTCGTGGCCACCGACGTCGCCGCCCGCGGCATCCACGTCGATGACGTCGACCTGGTCGTGCAGTTCGACCCGCCGGAGGACCACAAGGACTACCTGCACCGCTCCGGTCGCACGGCGCGGGCAGGCGCCTCCGGCCAGGTCGTCGCGCTCGTCGAGCGCGGGCAGTGCCGTGACCTGCAGCGGATGCACACCGCAGCCGGAATCACCGCCGCGAGGCACGACGCCGTCCCCGGGCACCCCGCGGTCCGCGAGCTGGCGGCCTCGGGCACCCCGGTCCCGCCCGCCCCCGCCGCCGCCCATACGCCACGGACCAGCGCGCCACGGACCAGCTCGCCACGGACCAGCTCGCGAGGAAACAACGGCACGTCAACGGCACGGGTCAACACGAGCAGGAATAGCGTGCCGAGGAACGGGACGCCCAGCCCCCGCCGGCGGCCCAGCCGGCCGGTCAGGAACGGCTGACCGAACAACGGCACTCCGGCCGCGTCCGGCCCAGCCTCGTCAAGGCCCTCCAGCTGGCGTTGCGCTATCACGAGGTGCCCGACCGGCAGCGGGCCGGCCTGCTCGACCAGCTCTCCTATGAGTGCTACCTAACCGACCAGCTGGAGCCGGGCCCGGGCCAGCGGCCTTGAGGCGCTGGCCATCTACGAGCGGGACCAGGACACCCGTGCTACTGGCGTGTCACAGCGCTGGCTGTCGCGGCTGTCGTGGTTCCTCGGGCAGAACGAGGACAGCGAGCGCTACGCCGTGGCCGCCGTCGCGACGCTGGAACCGCTGGGGCCGGGCCGGGACCTGGCCATGGCCTACAGCAACCTGGCGCAGCTGCGCATGCTCGCCCACGACGTCGCAGAGGCGGTGCGCTGGGGCGAGGCGGCGATCGGGCTGGCCCGCGACGCCGGCGACCGCGAGACCGAGATGCACGCGCTGAACAACGTGGGCACGGTGATGCTGGGCGCCGGCGATGCGGCAGAAGGCCGGGCCCGGCTATCGCGCAGCCTGGACCTCGCGCTCGCCGACGACGCGCACGAGCACGCGGCACGGGCCTACACGAACCTCGGCAGCACCGCCGTCATGAACGTGTCATGGGCCGACGCCGACCAGTACCTGAAGGCCGGGATCGCCTACTGTACCGACCGCGACCTGGACACCTGGCGCCTGTACATGACCGCCTGGCTGGCCCGTTCGCTGGCCGAGCAGGGACGGTACGCCGCGGCCGGGCAGCACCTGGCCGGCGTCCTGCGCCACCCGAACCTGTCGCCGATCACCCGGGTCAGCGCCCTGCCCGTGGCCGGCGTGCTGGCCGCCAGGTGCGGCCGCGACGGCACCGCCGCGCTCGACGAGGCGCTCCCCATCGCCGCCGCGACCGGGGAGTCCCAGCGGCTCGTGCCGGTGGCCGCGGCCCGCGCCGAAGCGGCGTGGATCGCCGGGCGCACCGCGGACCTCGTCACCGACATCGACCGGGCCTGGCCCGTCGCGCTCGCCCACCCGCAGCCGTGGCACCTGGGCGAGCTGGCCTGGTGGCTGAGCCTGGCCGGAGATCACCGGCAGTTCCACGCCCCCGGTCGCGCCGCCCTTCGCGCTCATGCTGGAGGGCGGGCACCGTGCGGCCGCCGGCCAGTGGCAGGCCCTGGGCTGCCCGCTGTGGTCGGCGTACGCGCTGGCCTTCTCCCCCGATACCGGGGACGCGCGCGACTGCCTGGATATCCTCGCCGGGCTCGGCGCCACGGCCGTGCGCCAAGCGGTACTTCGTGACCGGCGCGCCCGCGGGCTGCCAGTGCCGCGCGGGCCGCGGGAAGCGAGCCGCACCAGCCCGGCCGGGCTCACCGCGCGCGAGACCGAGGTGCTCGTGCTGCTGGCCGACGGCCTGTCCTATGCCGAGGTCGCGCAGCGGCTGGTGCTGTCGGAGAAGACCGTGGGCCACCACGTCTCCGCCGTGCTGCGCAAGCTCAGGGAGCCAACCCGGTCGCGGGCGGTGGCCACGGCGCTGCGGCTGGGAGTCATTCACTCCAGGTAGTCGCGCAGGAGCTGCGACCTGGAGGGGTGGCGCAGCTTCATCATCGTCTTCGACTCGATCTGCCGGATGCGCTCCCTGGTGACGCCGTAGACCTTGCCGATCTCGTCCAGCGTCTTCGGCTGGCCGTCGGCGAGGCCGAACCGCATCGAGACCACGCCCGCCTCGCGCTCGGACAGCGTGCCGAGCACCGAGCCAAGTTGCTCCTGCAACAGCGTGAAGCTGACCGCCTCGCCGGGCTGGATCGCCTCGGTATCCTCGATCAGGTCACCGAACTCGCTGTCGCCGTCCTCGCCGAGCGGCATGTGCAGCGAAATCGGCTCGCGGCCGTACTTCTGCACCTCGATGACCTTCTCCGGCGTCAAATCGAGCGCATCCGCCAGCTCCTCCGGGGTCGCCTCGCGGCCCAGGTCCTGCAGCATCTGCCGATGCACCCGGGCCAGCCGGTTGATGACCTCAATCATGTGCACCGGGATGCGGATCGTGCGGGCCTGGTCGGCCATCGCGCGGGTGATCGCCTGCCTGATCCACCAGGTCGCGTACGTGGAGAACTTGTAGCCCCTGATGTAGTCGAACTTCTCCACCGCGCGGATCAGGCCGAGGTTGCCCTCCTGGATCAGGTCAAGGAACAGCATGCCGCGGCCGGTGTACCGCTTGGCCAGCGAGACGACCAGCCGCAGGTTGGCCTCGAGCAGGTGGTCCTTGGCCTGGCGGCCGTCCTCGGCGACCCACTCCAGGTCCAGCCGCGCGTCGCGGGGCAGGTCTTCGCCGGCCTCGGCGAGCTTCTTCTCGGCGAACAGGCCGGCCTCGATCCGCTTGGCGAGGTCCACTTCCTGATCCGCGTTGAGCAGCGGGACCTTGCCGATCTGCTTCAGGTAGTCCTTGACCGCGTCCGCCGTCGCGCCGGCGATCGCCACCCGCGCGGCTGGAAGGTCATCGTCATCGTCATTCAGGACGAGTATCTCCTCGTCCTCACCGCCCGCCTCGGAGGACGGCTGGCCCGGCTCAGGGTTCCCGAGGTCTTCTGGTCCGTCCGGCACCTCCGGCCCGCCTGCGCGGCCGGCCGCCTCGGCCAACTCGGCGACATCGCCGATGTCGCCAACGATGTCGTCGGCGAGGACAGCCAGGACGGTGAGCGAGGCCTGGAGGCCGGCATCGTCGGCGTCGAGATCGTCGAAGTCGCCAGGATCCGCGCTGGTCTCTAGATCAGGCTCGCCGGGTTCCACCGCGATCAAGTCGCCGCCGGCGCCGGACGGTACCCGGGAATCGTGTTCATCCGAGTCCCGTGGACCAGGCCCCTCCGGCCGTGCGGCCACCTGAACCGACGAAACCTCGACGGCCCCGGGCCCCTGGCCCGAGGTCATGGAACGCCGCCGCCGCTCACGCTCCGCGCGGCGCCGGGCTTTGCCCTGCCTGGCCTGACGATTGCTCATCCTTATCGCCTCCTAGAGCACCGCGACAAGGGGCACTGGTAACAACATCCCCCAATTTGGGCATGATAGCTCTAAAAGCCTGGCCTACTATCTCGTCGTCCCGAGCGCGGCGCCACGGGCCGTTCGACATCGCAGCACCGGGTAGCAAAGCAGGCGACCGTTCGGACTGATCGATTTCGGTCTGCCGCTACCCGGTCCTGCGAAGGTCACGTCCGGGCGCGTCGCGCTCGTCAACGGCGCGCCCGCTGGAAGCGTCAACCGCATCAGATGGTGGTCCGGCGTACGGTGCTGAACCCGCCGAGCCCCAGCGCGATGGTGAGCGCCGCCAGCACCCCGGTCAGGGCGGGTGCCTGGATCGTGGTGAAGAAGTGCCCGAACGCGGTCCAGCTGTGCGTCAGCGTCACCGCGGTCACGACGGCGAGCGCCGCCAGCGTCTGGGCGATGGCGAACGTGACCAGGCCGACCAGGTTCCACCGCCGGTACACCAGCCCGTACCACATGCCGTACAGGAAGAAGAGCACAAGCAGCACGAACGAGGTGACCCAGGTCTGGTACCACGGGCCGTTCATGATCCACGGCACCCGGAAGTAGTGCAGTGAATAGCCCCACCCGCCGCTGGCCCGCTCCAGCGCCTGCAGCGCGGTCAGCGCCAGGCCGTAGGCGATGCCGAGCGCCAGCACGAGCAGGGCGGTGCCGAGGTAGTAGCTGCGGCGGCTGACGCCCAGCATCAGTCCGAACGGCAGTTCCACGGTCATGCTCAGCACACCGCAGACGAGCAGGAAAATGTAGATGCTCACCAGTCCCCCGGTGTACATGCCGCCCGGTTGCTGTGGTGCCATCGCGGCGATGGCCAGGTTGACCAGGAAGCTGAACGCCAGGATCGCCCATGGCAAGGCCACGTACGCGATGCGGTTCACCAGGTGGTAGCGGGCGACGTTCACTAGCGTTTTCATGCGCTCACCTTCTCCTCAGCGGCGACGCCGGAGGCGTGCACCAGCAGTTGCTGCAGCGACAGGGGTTCCAGGCTCAGGTGCAGTGCGCGGGCGCGGGCCTGGGCGGCCGCGTCGAGCGGGCCCGGCACGACGACCGAGGCACGCGAGGCGATGCGCTGCCGGTGCCACACCGGGCCGCCCGCCACGAACTCTTCCACGGCGATGGCCGGCCCGCTGACGGTCATGGCGGTGCCGCGGAGCTCCTCAGCGGGCGCGTCAAGCGCCACCCGCCCGTGATCGAGCATCACCACGTGCTCGAGCAGGTCCGCCACCTCGTCGATGAGGTGGGTGGACAGCACGATGGTGCGCGGGTGCTCGGCGAAATCCGCCAGCAGCCGGTCGTAGAACAACTGGCGCGTTACCGCGTCAAGCCCGGCGTAGGGCTCGTCAAACACGGTCAGCTCGGCGCGGGCGGCCAGGCCGATCACGATGCCGACGGCCGAGCGCATCCCGCGGGACAGGCGCCTGATCCGCCGGCTCAGCGGCAGCTCGAAGTCGGCGAGCAGCTGCTCGGCCAGTTCGGCGCTCCAGTTCGGGTAGAACCATGAGGCCACCCGGATCGCGTGGCTCACCCGGAAGTCCGGGTAGGCCTGCTCTTCGCGCACGAAGACCATGCGGCGCAGCACCGCGTCGTTCTCCGCCGGGACAGCACCGAACACCCTGACCTCGCCGGCGGTCGGGAACTCAAGCCCGGTGATGATGCGCATCAGGGTGGTCTTGCCCGCGCCGTTACGGCCGAGCAGCCCGGTCACGGTCCCCGGCTCGACCGTGAGCGAGACTTCTGCGAGCGCGGTGTGGCCGCGGTAGTGACGGCTCAGGCCCGTCACCGAGATCGTCGGGGTCATAGCGTTTTGCCTCCGTTATTAACGCTGGCTTCCCGGACCAGGGACACCAGCGTGTCGCCGTCAATGCCCAGCCGGCTCGCCTCGGCAACCAATGGGTCTACGTACTGCTCGGCGAACAGCTTGCGCCGCACGGCCAGGAGCTGCTCACGCGCGCCGGCGGCGACGAACATCCCGACGCCGCGGCGCTTCTCCAGCACTCCGTCGTCCACCAGCATGCTGATTCCCTTCGCCGCGGTGGCTGGATTGATGCGGTAGAAGGCCGCCAGCTCGTTGGTCGACGGCACCCGTGCGCCCTCGGCCAGCTGGCCGTCAACGATGTCGTCGGCCAGCTGCCCGGCGATCTGCAGGAACAGCGGCGTTCCCTCGTCGAGCGCCGGCATCGCGCCTCCTAGTTAGTTGGTTAGGTGGTTAGTTACTCAAGTAACGTACCAATGTGGTAGCGCGGTGTCAACGGTCGCCGGGCTGACCGGCGACCAGGCGCCCGAGGTCAGGCAAGAATCCGCTGGTGCCCGGGACGAGACCGCGCATAGGCTGCCGTTGTGACCTGGACCGCACCCGACGTCGAGCGTTCTGAGCACTATCCGGCGCGCCGCAACGAACCCGAGCGGGAGATGCTCCGCGACTGGCTCGACTGGCACCGGGCCACCCTGCTGCGCAAGTGCGCGGGCCTTGACGCCGCACGGCTGGCCACGCGCGCCGTGCCGCCGTCGAACCTCTCCCTGCTCGGCTTGGTCCGGCACATGAGCGACACCGAGCGCGGGTGGGTCAGGCAGGTCTTCCGCGGTGAGCCGGTACCGGACCTCTACTACCGTTCCGATGCCCCGGACGCGGACTTCGAAGAGGCCGACCCGGCCGGCGCCGAGCAGGACTACGAGCGCTACCTGGCCGAGTGCCTGGCCGTCGATGCGGCGCTGGAGGGCGCGAAGCTTGACGACACGTTCACGCACCGGGAGAAAACCATGTCAGTGCGGTGGATGTGGCAGCACCTCGTGGAGGAGTACGCGCGCCACAACGGGCACGCCGACCTGCTCCGCGAGGCCATCGACGGCTCCGCCGGCCTCTGAGCGTCGCTCAGTGTCATGGGAGGGGTGGGGCGGAGCACGCCTTCGTTCGGGATGAGCGGTCTGAACTTCAGTCGCCGCGCTGCCGCCGTGCCCTGGCCTGTAGCACGATAGGCCGTATGCGGTACAAGCGCGCTGTCGAGAAGCTCAGGCTCCTGGCCGAGGGGTGCGAGGAGATCGGCTACTGGCCGCCATGGGACGAGCCGTACCTGGTCGAGATGTACGCCTTCGGTCCCGTGCTCGAGGGTGCCGATCCGCTGGATGAGGTGCAGGTGGCCGGGGTGATCCGGTTGCCGCCGGAGGAGGTGACGTGGGGCTCGCGAGCACCGCGGCATGGGACGCTACCCGGAGCACGAACTCTGGGAAGCCGTCGAAGGCTACCTCGACCTCATGAGCGCTTCCCGCCGCCCAAAGCCGCAGCAAGCGGACACTCCCGCTGATCATTCGGGCGGGTCCTAAGCCGCGGCGCTGAACTGGCGGGGATTTTAGCTTGAAGCGGAGGTGCTGCCGGGGCTGGCGTGCCAGAGGTTGCGGGGCGGGGTCTTGAGGTTGCCGCCTGGGCCGCCGGTCTCGGCGTAGGGGGAAAGGACGAAACCGTTGGCGAAGGTGACCGGGGCGGCGCGACCGGACGGGGCGGCGGGAGCGGCTGGGCCGGTCACGGGGGCGGTCACGGGACGGCGGGGGCGGGCTGAGCGGCGGGCGGGAGCGGCTGGTGGGTGCCCGGGCCCACGTCGCCCGCGGCCATCGCGGCCCGGACGGCGCCCATGCCGCCGGATAGCCGGATCTCCTCCAGGGCGGGGAGGTCCCAGCACTCGTAGCCGTTGACGGTGACGGCCATCGGGCCGGCGCCGGCCCGGCGGACCCGGCCGCGGACCAGCAGCAGCCAGGAGCCGAAGAGGCGGGCGGCGCAGCGGTCCTGCACCGACTCGAAGAAGGCCAGGTCTACCAGGCCGGCCGCGTCGTCGAGCGAGGCGAAGATGATCCGCTGGCCGGAGCGGACCGCTGGGGTCTGCGTCGCTATCTTGGCCCCGGCGACCAGGACCGTCTCGCCGTTGTCCCGGTCGGGCAGCTCGGCCGAGCGGACGACGCCGAGTTCGGTGAGCAGGCCGGCGTAGAAGTGCAGGACGTGCTGGCTGAGGTCGAAGCCGAGGATCTCAAGCTCGGCCGCGACGCGTTCTGCCAGGTCAAGGTCGCGGAGCTGGCCGGGAGGCACGAGGTCCGTCATGCCGTCGCTCACTTCGGCATCGACCGCCTCGGCGCCAGTGCCGGCCAGCCCCGAGCAGCCAGGCCAGCAGGGTCTCGGCGAACAGGTCGAGGGCGGGAGCCCCGGCGCGCGCCGGGGAGGACTGCCTGGCCAGCACGCCGACCCGGGCCAGCAGGTCGCGCCGGGACGGGCGCGGGGTGGCGGGCCGCGGGGTGGCGGGCCGCGGCGGGGAATCGGGCGCCACCCGGACGTTTGGCGCCCCTGGGGAGGCATGGCCAGGGCCGGGACGGTAGAGGGAGTCGAAGGCGCCGATGAGGACCAGGCGCTCGGCGACGGGGCGGGAGACTCCGGCGCGGTTCCAGAAGTCGCGCAGGCTGGTGTAGGGCTGGCCAGCGACGATGCGGGCGATCTCGGCCTCGCTGATGCCCTTGACCTCGTGCAGGGAGCAGCGGATCGCCTGAGGGAACGCCGTCGGCTCCGCGGGCTTGCGGAGGCCGGGGAAACGGAGCGGGCCGGTGGACTCAAGGAGGCGGCGGGCCGGGGAACGGCCGGGCCGCGGGCGGCCGTTTTCCGGCTCGCTGGCGGCCGGGGCGTCAGGTCGCGCGGGCTGGAGCGGGGAATGGGGAGGAACGGGGGAAGCTGCTTCCGTTCGGGATGATGGGGGCCCGTCACCCGGGGGGACGGCTGTCCTCCAGTCGGCTGCGGATGCGTTGACGTCGACCGGGAGGACCTGGACGCCGCACAGGCGGGCGTCGGCGATGATGACGCGCTTGGGGTACATGCCGGGGTCGTGGGTGAGGACGCCGGCGTAGAAGGGGGCCGGGTGGTGCCGCTTGAGCCACGCCGACTGGTAGACGGGGATGGCGAACGCGGCGGCGTGCGCCTTGCAGAAGCCGAAGCCGCCGAACGCGGCGACCACCTGCCAGACGCGCTCGGTCGTCGCCGGGTCGAAGCCGCGCGCGAGGGCCTGGGCGCGGAACCAGGGGGCGGTGCGCTCCGGGCCGCCTTCCTTGGACAGGTGGCGGCGGACCAGGTCCGCCTCGGCCAGGCCGCAGCCGGTCAGCGCGTCGATGATGCGCAGCACCTGCTCGTGGAAGACCACCACTCCCCCGGTCTCTTCGAGCGCCTGCTTGAGTTGCTCGTGCGGGTAGCGCGGCTCGGCCAGGCCGTGCCTGGTGCGCAGGAACGGGCCGATCATGTCGGAGTTGACCGGGCCGGGGCGGAACAGCGAGATGTCCACGATCAGGTCGGCGATGTCGCGCGGCGCCAGCTTCTTCACCAGCTCGCGCTGGCCGGGTGACTCGATCTGGAAGCAGCCGATCGTTTCTGACCGCTGGATCATCGCGTAGGTGGCCTGGTCATCGCGCGCGATCGCGTCGATGTCGACCCGCTCGCCGGTCGTGCGGCGGATCTCGGCGAGGGTGTGCGCCATCGCGGACTGCATGCGGACGCCGAGGACGTCCAGCTTGATCACCCCGGCGATCTCCGCGTCGTCCTTGTCGAGCTGGCTGAGCGGGAAGCCCTCGCCGCTCTTTTGCACCGCGGTCCGGTTGAGCAGGGTCTTATCGGACAGCAGCACGCCGCACGGGTGCATGGCGACGTGCCGCGGCAGGCCGTCGAGCTGCTCCGCTAGCTTGAATACCGTCGCTAGCTGCGCGTCGTTCAGCCGTGACCGGCGCAGCTCGGGCAGCTCGGCGAGCGCATTGTTAATGTGCTTGGCCCGGATGTGCGGGAAGGCCTTCGCGATCGCGCCGATCTCATCGGGGGGCAGCGACATCGCGGCGGCGACGTCCCTGATCGCGCTGCGCGCCCGGTAGGTCTCCATCATGCAGACGCAGGCGGTGCGTTCCGCGCCGTAGCGGTCGAAGATGATCCGGTACGCGTCCAGGCGGCGAGCCGACTCCACGTCCAGGTCGATGTCCGGGAGCGTGGCCCTGATGGGTGAGAGGAACCGCTCCATCAGCAGGTCATGCTCGAGCGGGTCGATCGCGCTGATGCCGAGCAGGTGGTTGACGAAGCTGCCCGCACCAGAGCCCCTGATGGCGCAGCGGATGCCGGCGTCCCTGATCCGCATCGCCACGTCGGCCACGGTGAGGAAGTAGGCGGCCATCCCGGTCCTCGCGATGATGTCGAGCTCGTGCTCCAGGCGGTCACGGGCCTGTTGCGCCGCCTTCAGGCGGCTGAGGCCGCGCGGGCGGCTTTGGCGCTCGCGGTGCGGTACCGGCCGTGCAGGATGGCGTGCTCGCAGCGGTCGCGGAGCTCCTTGTGCTGGTCGTACGCGGAGCCCTCGGTCTCCGGCAGGTGGTGGGTGCCGACGCCCAGGTCGTAGGCCGCGTCAAGCACGCACCGGCTGGCCAGCTCGTCGGTCCCGGCGAGCAGGCCGGCCGCGGCGCTCGCCGTGCCTGGGCCGGTCATCGCGTTAGCGACCCGCTTGGCGGTGCCGGTCATGTCGTCCGGGCTGGCGAGGTAGGCGCGGCCGTTGTGCGGGGGGATTTTCGGTGAACCTAGGGGGACGAGGTGGCGCGCGGCGTCGAGCACCTGGGCGGCCAGGCTGCCGGCCGGGTCCAGGTAGCGGACCGCGTTGCTGAGCACGGCGGGTACCCGGGCGTCTCTTGCCAGCTCGGCCAGCCGGGCGGCGCGGAACGTCGACTTGTGGTCCAGGTGGTCGACGACCTCGACGGCGGTGCCTGGGACCAGGTGCCGCCAGCGCTCGAGGGCGCGCCTGGCCAGGTCCGGCTGGCGGGCGGCGACCGCCTGGCCGACGTCGCTCGCCGGGCCGAGCAGCACGACCAGGCCCGCCGCGTGCTCCGCGATGAGCTCAAGGGTGACCGCGGGAACATCGTCGTCGGCCGCGCCCGGCGCCGCGTGGGCGCGCCCGGCGCCGCGTGGGCGGCGTCCGGCGCCGCGTGGGCGGCGGAGACCAGACGGCAGAGCGAGCCCCACCCCTGGCGCCCGGTGGCGAGCAACGTGACCCGTCCGGCCTGGGTCCGCTGGGAAGGGGAACGGGGGGTTGGTTCCCAGGTCACCGCGAGGTCCGCGCCGAGCAGGGGCTTGATGCCCGCGTCGGCGCAGGCCTGGACGTGCTTGAACGCGCCGTACAGGCCGTCGCGGTCGGTCAGCGCGAGGGCCGGCATGCCGAGGCTGGCCGCCCGGGCGGCCAGCGCCGCCGGGGTGGCCGTCCCGTAGCGCAGCGAGTACGAGGACGCCACGTGCAGGTGGGTGAACTGGGCGGGCGCGGCCATCAGTCGGCGATCCGGCGCAGCGTCCAGGTACCTGCGGCGCTGTCCCTGCGGAGCTCGTATACGCCGGTTGACGGGCTTGCCTGGTACGACCGCGCCTCTTCGCCAGGTTCACCGGGCAGGTCTCCCGGGAGGTGCCCGCCCGGCCCCACGGCCGCCTCGACCCGCCAGAACTGGAGCTCAGGCCGCGCGGGTACCGGGGCGGACTCCCGCCACCAGTCACGGTTGACCAGCCAGTACTCCTGCACCGCGGTGACGGTGTAGCGCCGCCGACGCCATGTGAAGCCCGTGGGCCGGCCGTCTTCCGTCGTCTGGACTCCGGCTGGTTCGCCGTACACCCTGCCCATGCGCTGCCCTGCACTTCCCGCACGCAAGCCGCCGGCACCGCGTGGCGTGACTCGCGCGAGGCCGGCCCGCCCGGGGGAAGACGGGCGTAACCACGTATTCGCCCGACCCGGCGAACCCAACTGTGATCGAATATAAGTTCATCGAACATACGAGTCAATTATCACCGGTAACACCGATAACTCTAACTGACAGTAGTTACGGACAAATGCTCATATTTCGGTCATAGTGCCGGAAGGAGTGCAAGGCGCGCACGCGGGCGGGCGGGCGCTTGGGCGCGTAGGGCCGGCGTCGGCGGGCGGGCGCTTGGGCGCTTGGGCGCGTGGGCCGGCGTTGACGGGGCGGCGGGGCGGGGCGGTCACCGTTGTCGAGGCCACGTACTTCCACTGCCGTATCGCCCCAGATACCTCACAAGGCAAGCTAGCGACGCCACGCGTCACGTCCCTTACTGACCTCTGGGCCAGTTTGCATAGCTGGGGCCCATGATCATCGCTATTTGCATAGCGCAGGCCCATGATCACGATCGGTTTGCGGCAAATGTCCAGCCCGCCACTATGCAAAGCTGCGGATCCGTGGTCCTGGGCTATGCAAAGCCGAATCATCCGGGGGAAGGTCGCGCTGCCGTAGAGATTTCTGTGATTGCTGTTGTTGGCGGGAAAACGTGAGGATCTCTACGGTCAGGCGAGGGCTGGCGGGGCGGCGGGGCGGCGGGCGCCGAGCGGGCGGGACGCGGGCCAGCGGTGACGAGATGCGGGGCGGGCCGTGAGGGGGCGGGTATCGGGCCGGCGGTGGACGGGTGTGAGGGATGGCGTGGAGGGGTGTGAGGGATGGCGTGGAGGGGTGCGGGGTGCCTTAGAGGGGGGCGGGGCGCGGTTGCGGTTCGGCCGCGCGCCTTCGGGACCCGGGTTGTGGGTCACGACGAGCGCGCGGGAGGACCGCCCGCGCCCCGCTCCCCCGCGCCGGCGTACGCAAACGCCAACGCAAACGCCGTCGGCGAGCGCCGGCGCGGGTGCGGGTGCGGGCCAGGGGCTACGGCGGCTTCGGCCTACTCAGACCAGCCTGGGATCGGGTAGGCGGCGAGCAGGTCGCGGATCTCGGCGGCGATGCGGTCGAGCGTCGCCTCGTCGTCCTTGGCGCCCGCGGTGATCGCCTCGTCCATCCACGCCGCCAGCGGCGGCATGTGCTCCTCGGTCAGGCCGCGGGTGGTGAGCGCCGGGGTGCCGAGGCGGATGCCGGACGGGTCGAACGGCTTGCGCTGGTCGAACGGTACCGAGTTGAAGTTCAGCTCGATGCCCGCCCGGTCCAGGGCCTTGGCCGCGGGCTTGCCCGCGATTCCCTTCGAGGTGAGGTCGACGAGCAGCAGGTGGTTGTCGGTACCGCCGGACACCAGGTCGAAGCCGCGGTCGAGCAGCGCCGCCGCCAGGGCCTTCGCGTTCGCGACCACCTGCGCCGCGTAGTCGCGGAACGACGGCTCCGCGGCCTCGCGCAGTGCCACCGCGATGCCGGCCGTGGTGTGGTTGTGCGGGCCGCCCTGCAGGCCGGGGAAGACGGCCTTGTCGATCGGCGTGGCGTGGTCGGCGTCGGTGAGGATCATCGCGCCGCGCGGGCCGCGCAGCGTCTTGTGCGTGGTCGTGGTGATCACCGGGGCGTGGCCGACCGGGGACGGGTGCGCCCCGCCCGCGATCAGGCCGGCGATGTGCGCCATGTCGGCCATCAGCACCGCGCCAACCTCGTCGGCGATCGCGGCGAAGGCCGGGTAGTCGATCGTGCGCGGCATCGCGGTGCCGCCGCAGATGATGATCTTCGGCCGCTCCGCCAGGGCCAGGTCGCGGACGTCGTCCATATCGACCCGGCCGGTCTCCTTGCGCACGCCGTAGTGCACCGGCCGGAACCACTTGCCGGTAACCGACGCGGGCGAGCCGTGGGTGAGGTGACCGCCCGCCGACAGCGACATCGCGAGGATCGTGTCGCCCGGCTTGGCGAACGCCAGGTAGACCGCCAGGTTCGCGGGCGACCCCGAGTACGGCTGCACGTTCGCGTGGTCCGCGCCGAACAGCGCCTCCGCCCGCTTGGCGGCGATCGTCTCGATCGGGTCGATCATCTGCTGGCCCTCGTAGTACCTGCGGCCCGGGTAACCCTCTGAGTACTTGTTCGTCAGCACGGTGCCGCAGGCCTCGAGCACGGCGACCGACACGTAGTTCTCTGACGGGATCAACCGGAACTTGTCGTGCTGGCGGCGGGCCTCATCGTGGATCAGTCCCGCGATCTCCGGGTCCTCGGCGTCGACCTGCGGGATGGGCGGCTGGTGCATCGGCATGACCTCCTTGTTGGCATGAGGCTATCAACCAGCGGGATCGCCACGAGAAGTGGTTTACCGCAGGCGGACGTCTACAGGGACGCGGGCGCGTGGATCGCGCTGCCGTTCGGTACGTTCGGTGTGGTTTCAATGCAGCGGCAGCGAAGGACGGGATTTCACGATGAGCACCAGCATCATCCTTGACTGCGACCCCGGCATCGACGACGCGCTCGCGATCGCCTTCGCGGTGGCCGCACCCGAGATCGAACTGGCCGGTATCACGACGGTGGCCGGCAACGTCGGGCTGGCCAAGACGACCGCGAACGCGCTGGCCGTCACGTCGTTCGTGGGCGCGGCCGACGTGCCGGTGACCGCCGGGTGCGCCGCACCGCTGCTCCGGCCGGCGCTTGACGCGGGGCACGTGCACGGCGACTCGGGACTCGGCGGCGCGATCCTGCCGCCGCCCGCGCGGCTGGCCGGCGAGGAGCACGCGACCGACTTCATCATCGATACGCTGGCCGCCTCGCCCGGGGAGATCACGCTGGTCGCCACCGGGCCGCTGACGAACATCGCGCTCGCGCTGCGCCGGCAGCCGCGGCTGGCGGACTGGGTGCGGGACTTCGTGATCATGGGCGGGTCGGCGTCGCGCGGCAACGTCACCCCGGCCGCGGAGTTCAATATCTGGGCCGACCCGGAGGCGGCGGCCATCGTCTTCTCCGCCGGGTGGACCGTGCGGATGATCGGGCTCGACGTCACGCTGCTCGCCCGGGCGACGGCCGCCGTGCAGCAGCGGATGGGCTCGCTCGGCCTGCTCGGGTCGCGGCTGCTGCTCCCCGCGCTCGCCCAGTACCGTGACTCGGCCGACGCGACGGGGGAGCCGCCGGTGCACGACGTGTGCGCGATCGTGTCGATCGCCGACCCGTCGGTGTTCAGCTACACGCCTGCACTGGTGCAGGTGGAGACGCACGGGACGCTCACCTCCGGGATGACGGTGACCGACTTCGACGCGCCGGCCGGGCACAACGCGCAGGTCGCCACCGGGATCGACGCCGGCCGCTTCTGGGAGACGGTGCTCGGCGCTTACCAGCGGCTCCCGGTCGCGCAGGGCTGACCACAAGACTGAGCGCGGGACTGAGCGCGGGACCGCGAAAGGACCGGCTAATGACCCGGTTCTGCTGGCGTCGACCAGGTGAAAGGAATCGGCGGTCGCGATGTTCGTCTCGTGTGCCTGGACCGCCTGCTCACCCACCTCAACCAGGTCGCAGTAGCTCCAGTGCTGGGCGGGCGCACCCGGCGCGCGGAGCCAGGCCGCCGCGGAACGGCACCATACCGTCAGCCCGCTGGCGATCGACAGTACGGCCATATCGGCGGCATGGTCGTCGGCGCGCACCAGCCTGCCGCTGAACCCGCGGGTGCTGAGGTCCTTCTCCAGCTCGGTCATCGCGTCGCCCGCGGTGGCGGGCGGCTGCCCGCCGGCCGTGACGTCCGCGGGTACCGGCAGGGCGAACCAGACCGCCTTGCCGCGTATCCCGGTCCCGGACAACCGGGACCTGGTCAGGTGATGCCCCCAGTGGCCGTCGGACATCTCGTGCACCACCTCGAGGCCGCGGCCGCTCATCGCGTCGGCCGGCGCCCGGCACCCGGTGCGGCCGGGCACGTTGCCGTGCACCCAGCCCGGGAGGGTGTCGAAGACCTTGCAGACGAGTTCCGTCCGCTGGCCGGTGCCCCGCAGGTAGAGCCAGAGCTCGGAGTTCGCGGGAAGTAGCTGTAGCTGGTTGGCGTGCAGGGTGTTCGCGGCCAGCTCGCTGACCATCGTCACCCCGTCGTCGGTGGCCTCCCTGTCGAGCGAAAGCTCGCTCGCCGCCCGGCGAAACAGGCGGCGGGCGATGCCCGCGCAGGTTGGATCCCCCGGAAGCACCCACGCACCGCACGTCCGTGTCTGCACCATCCGCAACCCGTCATCCATCGGTGCCTCCGGCCTAAGCCACCGTCACGCCGTCAGAGCCCCTGGCGGTCAGACCGCCAAGCCCCCGCAACCGGTCTCTGATTCCGTATCTGTGAAGCGCATGTTCTGAGTCATGTTCTTCCCCTCACACAGTACTCCTCTGAAAGTCGACAAGGAAGTAAAACGACCGCCACTAAGACGATTCATTCCCTTATCAAATCGGGCAAATTATCACAAGCAACACATCTTAGAAATAACACAGAGCGATTACCTACGCCTTTCAATACCGTACCTAGGCGCAATGATCATGTCCATGATCTGCGATAACCGGCCCGGAAGATCACTAATTCACGCGTAAGGGCGCGATGCGTCAACCTTGGATTGACATAACCCCAATAGACTACTCGTTTCACAAGGGCAACAGGATGGTGCAATTGCGCCACACGCAACTGATTCGTCCGTAACTCTTGGCCGCTCCCGTGGCGCGAGAGTACATTCACAGGGTGCGGCGGAGACCGCGGCGACGCGCTTGGCCGCCAGGCTCACTGAGACAGGGCCTCACGCAAAAAACACGAGAGTCCCCCGGGGTGCCTCCCGAGGGACTCTCGTGCCGTGCGTTACGACATCAGGTCCGCATGCCTAAATGTCGTAGCGCCCCCCCTGCACGTCTACCAGGAACCTGGTGAACGCGGCCCGGTCAACGATGTGGGCACCGTTCTCCGGGCGCTTGCTGTCGCGGACTGCGGCGACTCCAGGCATGTTTATCGCGATCTCAACGCAGCCCCCGTTGAGCGCGCTCAGCCTGGCCTTGCGCCAGACGGCGTGAGACAGGTCAATCACTGTTTCGTCACTCCATTCTCTTGGCGAGAGTTTCGAGGTACACCGTCGTGTCCTCGGGTTCGAGCGCCGCGTCGCACGCGCGCTCGAACGCCTGGATATAACTGCGCACCGCCTCGGGCGCGCTCACCTCATCGACGAAGTAGTCGGTCTCCACGAACACGATGGGCGGCTCGTCGCCGGGGAAGCCGAGGATGTTGACCATGGAGAAGAGGCCGGTCGGCGGGCCGTCGTCGAAGCGCTGGATGCGCAGGTCGATGTCGCGCCGCTTGCTCATCTGCGCCAGGTGCTCGATCTGCTCCCTGCGGTCGCTGTGCATGCCCCACCGGTAGCGCAGCGAGGCCTCGGTGATCACCACGGACAGCCGCGGCGCGGTGCCGTCGGTGCGGTCGAGGATCTCCTGCCTGCGCAGCCGCGCCTTGGCGGCCTTACGGCGCCAGGCCGGCGGGCGGGAGGACGACTTGAACTGGGACTCCATGTAGGCAGGCGTCTGGAGCAGGCCGGGCACGACGAGCGGCATGTAGACCGCGATGGTGGTCGCGTCGTTCTCGTAGCCGGGGAACTCGTTGTCGAAGATCTCCGCGTACTCCCGCCACCAGGGGCGGATCCGGCAGCTGACCGCGAGGTCCTCGATCTCGTCCGCTTCCTCGCCCTCGACCTCGTAGATGCGGATGAGGTCGCGGATGTCGCTCATCTCCGGCCGCTTCCACTGGTTGGCCTCGAACCGTCCCACCTTGCCGCGACCCCAGTTGAGAATGTCACAGACATGGTTGGCGGTATATCCCGTAGTGCCTCGGAGTTCCGCTAGACGACGGGACAGGCGCCGTTTCGCGACGGTCGCGCCATAGGCGTCATCGCTCATCGTGCCCTCCTCCGAAATACTGGACATCTGCTTGGTTGTCGGCATTTCGCGCACCGTGCTAGCACATCCTCCGGAAACCTGTGGATGTCAACCTGAGCTTAACCAAATTGCGATTCACAAATCAAGAGCTTTCAGCAGCTTGCCGATGATTTTCGCAGCTAGACGAGGCATACAGGGACAGCGCGCGCAGCATTAACCGGACCGATGGCGACCGGGCTATCTGCCCGACCCCGGCCTGCCCCCGCAGGTGAGGCGAATCTACGGCATGTGGCGGCCGGTGTCCGCCACCTCGTCGAACTCGCCGTTCCGCGCACCGTCGATAAAGCACTCCCATTCGTTCCTGTCGAACACCAGGATGCGGGCGGCCGGGTCGCCGGCCACGCGCATGAGCACCCAGTCACCGCGGGCCCACCGGGCGCTGAGCGGGAAGGCCACCTCGATGGAGCCGTCACCGTCGCCGGACCGCGCCCAGGTGAGACTGCCGAGATCGATGCCAAGCTGTTCCGGTGTCGGTTTCAAGCGGACCGCTTCCTTCACGGGATCCTCGCGACCGCGCAGTACAGCCAGCGGGAGCCGTCGCTGTCGGCCAGTTGCACGTCCTCCGCGCCCCAGAGCCCACTGTAGGTGATGGCCGGGGCCGCGCCGGTATACGGCGGGATCACCTGGAGCCCGTCGAAGAACCGCTCCACCTGGCCCTTCGAACGGAAGTGCATCTGCTCGGTGGCGTGATCGAACGCGCGACGGAACCCGTCGACCGCCACCGGCGGCTTGGCGTCGTCGGTCAGGTGCGACAGGGCCAGGAAACTGCCCGACCGCACCGCCGCCACGTAGCGCGCCACCAGGCTCCACGGGTCCGCCTCGTCGTCGACGAACATCAGCACCGCGGTCATCAGCAGCCCGGTCGGCTCCGCCGGGTCAATCAGCTCGCGCACGGCCGGGTGACCAAGGATGGTGTCCGGCTCGCGCAGGTCCGCACACAGCACCCTGACCCGGTCCGGGTCGACGATCCCCTCGCTGTGCAGCTTCACCATCGGGTCGTTGTCCACGTAGACCACCCGCGCATCGGGGTGGATCTTGCTGACCACCTCGTGCGTGTTCCCCACCGTCGGCAGCCCAGATCCGATGTCCAGGAACTGCCTGACCCCCTGCCGCGCGATCCAGGCCGCGGCGCGCTGATGGAAGCCGCGGTTGGACCAGGCGCAGTCCCTGAGTTCCGGCACCGCGGTCAGCAGGCGCTCGCCCGCGTCCACGTCTACGTCAAAGTGATGGGTACCGCGCAGCATGTAGTCATATATCCGCGCCGGGGAGGGCCGCACAGGATCGAGGCCCTCCGGTTGGCGCAGGGCCTTGCTCATCAAGGACCTCCGGGGATTGGGGGGTGGTGATCGTGGGGGGGTGTGATGAGTCTTACACGCAGGCCAGCGGCGAGGAACGGGGTCGAGAAAACATCGGCACTTCTACCTAGTGCAATTTCATCACGCTACCGCGCGCCCTGGACCTGCGACAATCCCATCCGCACCAGGTGCGTTACCCAGACCCGTCAAGCCCGGAGATACCGGGTATACCGATGCTATCTCCCCAGCAACGCCGGAACCGGGGCACAATGGACCCCAGCCCATTCCCGCTCCGTTGGCAGCAAGCGACCCATGGCAGAAGGCCCCAAGGTACTCGTCGTCGATGACGAGCCGAACATCCGCGAGCTCGTGCAAGTGGCGCTGAACTTTCACGGCTTCGCCGTGACGACGAGCGCGACGGGCGAGGACGCGCTGCAGCTCGCTGAGGCGTACCGTCCGGACCTCATCGTGCTCGACGTGCTGCTCCCCGACATCGACGGGGGCGCGTGCTCCGCCCGTCCCCCGCCATGACCGTTGGGAGGTACCAGCGTGACGGCGGTGGCGCTAGAGGACCTTGGTGCCGTACATCTCACCCAGGGGGTCGGCTAGGAGCTCCAGGCGGACGCCGTCCGGGCCCTTGAAGTAGACCGAGGTGCCGCTCGCGAGCTGGTATTCCACGCCTGCCGCGTCCAGCTTGGCGCGGAGGTAGTCCCATTTCTCCCTGGTCACCGAGATGGCCACGTGGTTGAGGTTGCCGAGCGTCTCCATGTAGGGGCCGAGGTCGAGGCCGGGGAAGTCGAAGAACGCGAGCAGGTTCCCGTTGCCCACGTCGAAGAAGAAGTGCGTCGACCCCTTGTAGTCCCGGTTGCCGAACAGCTCGGTGAGCGGGAACTCCAGGAGGCCCTGGTAGAACTTGATCGTCTGCTCGACATCGGAGCAGATCAGCGCGACGTGGTGGACGCCGCGCGCCGACGTGGGCGGGCGGCCCTCGGTGATGTACTCAGCAGCGAGCCGGGCACGCTCAGCCTTGATCGCGTCCAGGTCGATGTCGGTCATGGCTGCCTCCCGTGTAACACGCTAACGATCACAGAATCCGCAGCTCGACGGAGATGTTGCCGCGGGTCGCGCGGGAGTAGGGGCAGATCTGGTGGGCCGCGTCGGCGAACTCGCGGACCTTGTCCCGCTCCATCCCCGGGTACGTGGATGATCAGCGTCACGACCAGGCCGAAGGCGTCGCCGTCCGGGCCGATCCCCACCTGCGCGGTCACCGTGGAGTCGCCGAGCTCGGCGTGCTCGCGGTGCGCGACGTAGCGCAGCGCGCTGTGGAAGCAGGCGGCGTAGCCCGCCGCGAAGAGCTGTTCCGGGTTGGACCCGGCTCCGGTGCCGCCCATCTCAGGGGGCAAGGCCAGGTCAAGGTCGATTCGCCCGTCGGACGTGACGACGTGGCCGTTACGGCCATCGCCGGTCGAGGTCGCCTCGGCGGTGTACAGAACCTTCTCGGGCATACCGCTACCCTATCGTGACAGGGAGTCGAGGACGCGCGTCGTCTTGTCGGTAACGGCGGGGCCGTGGGAGCGGATGGTGACCGGGGCGTCCAGGATTTCCGCCACCGCGTCGGGCCAGTCGTCCGCCGCGGGGCCGCCGGCCGGGGGGTAGACCGGCAGTGCGCGCAGGAGCGCCTGGCTGAGCGACTCCTGGTAGGCCAGGTCACGGGCCGGGCCCGGTTCGATCCTGGTGACAGTGCGGCCGCCCAGCCGGTAGCCGCGGCAGATGCGGAGCCGCCCCGCGGCGCGGCGCGCGGTGTCGAGGTGGGTGAGCGCGACCGCGTCCACTCCCCCGGTGACCTCGGCGGCGTAGCCGAGCGCGAGCGCGTCCAGGTGGCCGGCCCGGAACGGGCCCTGCCACTGGCCGTCCGCGTTGTGCCGCTCGGGGAGGCTGAGCGTCCGGTCCTCCGTCGGGAACGGGCCAGGGCCGTGCCGCGTCTGGTAGGTGCGGGTGACGCCGAGCCTGATGGCCGCCGCGCCGCACTCCCGCAGCAGCGTTTCCGCGTTCTCGAATGTCGTCGTCGACCAGGTGGTGTACGGGTGGAAGCCGCGCCATTCATCGAGCAGCACGCCCTGGGCGCCCTCGAAGACGACCGGGCCCGCCGCGAGCAGCCGCGCCAGGTGGCCGTCACCGGCCAGCGTCACCCGGCTGGCGATGGTGTGGTAGACGGCCGCGAGGTGTCCGGGCGGCGGGAGGGGGGCGGCGCCCGGCAGTTCGTCGGCGAGCCAGTCACGCAGCCTGGTGAGCTTGGCGACCAGGGCGCGGGGGCGCGCGATGTCACCGACCCGCGGGGCGTCCTGCGGGAAATCGAGCGCGTACCGCGCCGTCTCGCCGATGCCCATGCCGCACGAGCCGTGCCTGCCCTCGCCGCGCGCTTCTTCCCGCGCGCGGTTGGCGGCGCGGTGGTAGGAGGTGGTGAGCAGCGCGCCCGGGTCGATCGCGAGCAGGCTGAACGGGTCGGTGATGCCGAAGCTGGTGAGGCGCTCCGCCTCGGCGACCAGGGCGAAGAGGTCGACGAGCATGAACCTGGACAGGAACGTCCTGGTCCCAGGGGAGAAGGTGCCCGAGCCGAACTGGGCGAACGCGTGCGTCTCGCCGCCCGGGCCGAGCACGTGGTGCGCCGCCTGCGCACCGCCGTTGAACCGGACGACGGCCTGGACCGGGCGGCCCCGGTCATCTGCGGCGTCTCGCGCGTCCCGTGCGCTCTGCGCGCACAGCCAGTCCACGATCGTCCCCTTGCCCGCGTCGCCGTAGCCGAGGTCTACGACGATGACATGGCCCTTCACAGCAGCACGCTGCCAGCGGGAAAGTCCTGGCTGGAGCCGCTGGTGCGGGCGGCGGGCAGGGCGCGCGGGGCGGGCGCGGCGCGCAGGGCACGGTGACGGCGGCGCTTGGTGCCCGTGCCGTCCCGGAAGGCGCCGATGGCCGCGAGGGCGCGCCGCACGGCCGGGCCAGACGCCGAGCCGACGTCCGCCAGGTCGGCCAGGCCCTCGTCCAGGTCGATCGTCTCCTCACCCAGTCCTACGGTGAGCGCGATCGTCTCGCAGACGGCGTCCAGGTCGGCGAGCTCGATGACGTTCTGGCCGAGCAGCGAGCGCCAGGTGCCGAGCACCTGACCGTCGCCTGCGTAGGCGGCGCCCTCGGGGAGGATGAAGTAGGTGTCCCAGCGCCTGGTGAGCTGCGCGACGAGGTTGCGGAGGCCGACCGGCTGCGGCAGCTCGTCGCCGATCCAGGCGTCGACCTCGCGAGGCTTGACGGCCGGGTAGGGCATCTCGTCGCCGATGATGAAGAGGTAGCCGCGCCTGCCGCGCTTCTCGAAGCAGTCGGCCGCCGTGTGCCTGGCCATGAAGAACATCGCGAGCTCGTACGACTCGGTCTTCTGCCCGCCGCCGCCGCCCTCGAGCAGGATGCGCTCCAGGTCGCCGTCCATCCGGTTGTCCGACTCGAACTGCCCGACCTGGAGCGGCGCGCGGTCGCAGGTCGCGTCGCCGATCGCGCCGAACATGATCTGCGGGTCCGTCGCGTAGCCGCCGTCCTTGAGCAGGCCGAGCAGCCTGGGCAGCTTCGTCTGCAGCGTCCTTGGCACCGAGCCCATCGAGCCGGTTACGTCGAAGAGGACGGCGATCGCCAGCGAGGCCGG
The DNA here is from genome assembly GCA_963811335.1 of uncultured Actinomycetota bacterium. Classification (GTDB taxonomy): domain Bacteria; phylum Actinomycetota; class Actinomycetes; order Streptosporangiales; family Streptosporangiaceae; genus Trebonia. Next base: position 78,213 of record CAWERB010000012.1, read on the forward strand.
GTGCTCGTCGCTGTCCCGGCTCTCCCGCTTGCCGACGTCGAACGGGTCGAGGTCCGGGTGCACGCAGCGCGCGCCCGAGTCGCTGTACGCGAAGGCGCTCTTCCCGCCGCGCAGCCGCTCGGCGGTCTCGTAGACATCTGCTGACCAGCGTCCGCTTCCCATAACGGTTCTCCTTTGGGCTTGGAATGGCAGTTCCGGATATTTCTGTATGAGCGAAGTGAATGAGGGTCCCGACAGGCCGTTCCCGGCCCGGCGGAACATCGCGCCGGGAACCTGCTTTCACGGCCTGGCCGCTTCCTCGCTCGCCGCGCGGAGCAGGGCGGGGTGCAGCAGCGTGGCGTCGCCGCGGCGGTAGAGCTTCGCGCGCGGTCCGCCGCGCGGGCCGCCGGTCTCGGTGTAGCCGCCGGTCGACTCGACGAAGCCGGGGACGGACAACACCTTGCGGTGGAAGTTGCCCGGGTGCAGCTTCTCGTCCCAGACGGTCTCGTAGACCTCGCGGAGATCGGAGACCGTGAACGGCTCCGTCACGAACGCGGTCGCCAGCGGCGTGTACTCAAGCTTTGACCTGGCTCGTTCCAGGCCGTCCGCGAGGATGACGGCGTGGTCGAAGGCGAGCGGCACGGGCATCGCGGCGACCGGGGTCCACCGGGCATCGGCCGCGTCGGTGCCCGGGTGCGCCTCCGGCAGGCCGGGGGCGAACGCCAGGTAGGCGACCGAGATGACGCGCATCCGCGGGTCGCGCCCTGGAGCGCCGTAGCTGCCAAGCTGCTCAAGGTGGGCGGCGCGCAGTTCGGGGCCCGCCTCCTCGGCCAGCTCCCGTACCGCGGCCTGCGCGAGGTCCTCCTCGGTCCGCGCGCCGTCCGGGCCGGTCAGCGGCCGGACGAAACCGCCGGGCAGCGCCCAGCTCCCCCGGTACGGCGGTTCGCCGCGCCTGACGAGCAGCACCTGGAGCGATGAGTCCCTGATGGTCAGCGCCACCACGTCCACGGTGACCGCGACGGGATCGTAGGCCCGCGGGTCATAGGCGGCAAGGAACCGCTCTTCGTCGTTCATCCGCGCCAGTCTTTCTCAAGTTGAGTTAATCTCAGCTTGAGAGTAACACTGGCCGTAGGGGCTGTCCAGTGGGCAGCGCGTTCGATGTACGTGGCGGGGTTCCGTGCACACGTTCGGTATATTGATCTGGATCATCCCTCGCGGACTGCGACCTTGGTGTGTCCGACGCGTGATCTACGCCGGGCACAATGGTCACCAGAGCGCCGGTAGCTCAGTGGATAGAGCGGCTGCCTTCTAAGCAGCGGGTCGCGGGTTCGAGTCCTGCCCGGCGCGCCACTACATCTCTGACCTGGTAAAACTCGCCCTTCTGCGGCGAGGGCCGGGCTGCTGCAGTCAAGCATCTCGGTGTTGCAGACGTTACCTTGCTGCCTGGTATCTCTGTAGCGCTCCCCCACGTCAGAGGGAGTTTCAGCATGACTCGTCCGGGTTCCGGCAAACCTGAAGGCCGCCTCGAGGCCCACCCTGAAGAATCCTTTGCGGGCCTCGACAATGCCTCTGCTCGCATCCGCATCCGCCTCGTCCGACATCGGCGGTGGCCCCGGCGCCCACGGAACCGGCCGCCGGGGAAGTTTCTGCCGAGCAGCTGCGGAGAATGCAGGTCAGCGAGTTCTGCGCCTGGCTGCGGACGCAGACCAACAAGCACAAGCGCCCGTTCCAGGAAGAGACGATCCGCGGGTACGCGGAGACCGCCCGCGCCCTCGGCCTGTGGATGGGCGAGCAGGAGATCGACGGGGACTTCACCGCATGCGACGTCGAGATGCTCAACCAGTTCTTCGCCGGCTACCGGAACTCGCACACCCAGGGCGGCACCAACACGCGCCAGCGTAACCTGCACCACCTGTTCAAGTGGCTGGCCCTCCGCTACGACCACCCCGACCCGTGGACCAGCGACCTGGTACGGTACGGGCCAGTCAAGTCACGGCCGTCCACTCTGGCCCAGGAGTTCATCCGCGACCTGCTGGCCGTGACGGGCGGAGGGCGGGCGACCTCGTTCGCTGACATCCGCGACCATGCGATGATCCGCATGCTCACCGAGGGCATCCGGCGCGAGGAACTGGCGCAGCAGCAAGTCACCGACTTGTCGGAGGATCTCATCAGCCGGCCGTTCGTCCGCGTGGTTCCGCTCAAGGGCGCCCGCGAATTCTCGGCGGGGCGGCTGGTGCCGCTGATGATGACTTCGGCGCAGGCACTGTCGGCCTACCTGCGCTCCGCCGGGCGCACCGGAGGCCCGGCTGACCAGAGCTGTGGCTGGGCAGCCGCAACCGCGGGCCGATGACCGGATCCGGCGTCTACCAGATGCTCGACCGGCGCGCCGAGGAAGCTGGGTACGACCCGCATGCGGTTCACCCGCATATGTTCCGCGCACACGTTCGCCAACGACTGGCTGGCCAGGCGGCGGGTCCGAAGGGGACCTGATGCGGCTGATGGGGTGGCAGGACCGGTCGATGGTCGACCGCTACGCCGCCGACATGCAAGACCAGCGGGCCTTCGAGGCCAAGCGGCGGCGCGGCGACATGTACTAACGTCCTCCTGGCCTGTTCAGTAAGCGTCCAGGCAGTTCCTCCATGGGAGGTCATGGTGCGCCCTCTGGCTGCCCGTCGAGATGATGGCAGCCGGAGTTGGTGACTTCCCCGGAAGCCACCACCGACAGTGACGAACGAGTTGGCTGGCAGCACGCACGTAACCGCCTACTGTGCGGCGCGATGGGGCGACAGCATCGCGTGAGATGGCGTGCAGAACTGGCGGATCGGCGCCACCAGGCGCGCAGGCCCTGGGCCAGGAACAAGGGTCAGCGTCAGCGGCGAGAAGATCACCACGCCGGCATCCAGCGCAGCACCCGGCCCGTCAACACCAGAGAGCACGGAAACCCGGTTACAAGCGGAGCTTGCAAATGATACTTGCAAATGTATACTTGCAACCATGGGGAATCCGGATCAGCCCTCTCGCCGTGTGCTCGACCTGGAGGCGCTGCGGCTGCTGACCCAGCCGGTGCGGCTGCGGATCCAGGCGCAGATGCAGCACGGCCCGGCGAACGCCACGACGCTCGCGCGCGCTCTGGGTGAAAGCACCGGGCTGACGAGCCATCACCTGCGGCAACTGGCAAAGCACGGGTTCATCGAGGAGGTGCCTGAGCTGGGCCGTGGCCGGGAGCGATGGTGGCGCTCGGCGCGCGTGGACTGGCGCGTTCCGCCCCGGGAAGAACAGGACCCGGAGATGCGGGCGCTGATGGACGAGATTGTCCGGCTCGACCTCGCGACCGACCTGCAGGAGTTCGCCAGCGCGCAGCTCAGGCAGGATGAAGCGGCCGGCGAGGCATGGATCGACCAGCTTCCCTACTCCCGGGGGCTCATCCACGTCACCGCGGGCGAGCTGAGTGAGTTCTTCGAGGAGTACATCCGGCTGCTGCGGCGGTACCAGCCATCTGCGGAGCAGACCTCGCCAGACGCCCGGCCGGTGGTGACCAGCTTCATGGCCTACCCGGCTCCGCCTCCCCCGGTTTCCGGCGCAGCCCAGGCCGGCAGCGAAGCAGAGCCGGTCCCGCAGGGCAGCGGAACAGTTCCGCCGGCCAAGGAGGGGTGAGCACAAGCCTGGGCCCGCCGAGTTGGCGCTCGGCGGCCCAGCAAGACGGAAGCAGTACTACCACGCCGGCACGGCGTGCATCTTCACAGAAGTACATACCTTCAGGTAAAGGAGAGCACCCGATGGGGTTCTCGGCAAATATGGCGCGGCCCAGACCGGTCCCGGCCTTTGGGCATCAGGGACATGACAAGCTCCGGACCGGATTGGAGGCTGTCGTGATCGAGGCGCCGTACAAGCAAGCGGCACGGCTCGCGCCCGTCGGCGGCGGGCCTGGTTCGGCTGACCGTACCTGTAACAAGGGGGGCGCGATTCATTTATGCAACTGCGTGAAGCGCTCAGCGCGAGAAATTCGAAACAGCCGACTGGGCAATCCGCCGCATCGCCGCGAATACGGGGGTTCCTGCTACTCTACATGATCGCCCTCGTGCCCTTTCTGCTGCACACGGCGGTGCTCACCGTAGGGTCGATGGTGAGCTACGCGCACCCGGCCGCCGCCGGATTGCACTCGCGAATTCCGCTCGGCTTCCTGATCTACTACGTCATATCGAACGTCACGCTCCTAATCTACGGGATCATGCTGTTCGTCCTGATGATCCGGCGGCGCAGGTCGGCCATCGTCAACAACGTCATCTTCAATATCCTCGCGGTGGTGTTCTTGCTGAGCTGGCATCTCCTCGGGGAGAAGTCCACCATAGGAACGGTCATCGATTCCGTGCCGAATCTCGTCGGGACCGTCTATATCCTGATGTCCACAAGGGTGCGGAGCACTTTCAGCGTGAGCTAGCCACCACGGTGAGCTCCGGTGCCCTGGCGGCCGGCGGGCCGCCGGAGCTCACCGCCGCCGGCTGACGCCGGGCGGCGCGAACGGCGACCCGGACGCCACCATCACGGCCGGGGCCTTCGTCCCGCCCGGCACCGTCGAAGCAATCTACGGCTGGATCGACGACGGCACCCTGCCGAAGATGCTCCCAGACACCCTCGTTGGAATGGCCCGCCATCGCAGACCAGGCACAAACCGGCGAATTCACCGTCACCCACCTCGTCTGCTCCACGCCAAGCAACCACCAGCCCTCCCAGGTTCCTGCTCAGTCCCTGCAGTACCCGGTGCCGATCGCGTTGTGCCGCAACCCATAAAGCGCGGCCCAATTGAACCCCTCATCGAACAGGACGTTGCCAGGCGGGCGATGGTCGGCACCGGCGGCGACAAGGTGCCCGCCCTCCGGACACCCTGCTACCGCGCCCATAACCGGCTGGTCTGAGCGGCCCGATCTGGGATAGGACACGTTTGTGCAATGAGTGAATATTCGGCAGGGAGACTGCCGCTTCCACCCTTCCTCCAGTGCCGACATGTCAGCTACCGAACGTAGCGTTTGACGGACGATCGCGGATCACGATGAAGGCTCTCATGATGTCCCGCATCGGCGTCCGCCGGTACCGGGGCATCGAAATATCGCTATGCCTTCCGCCTTACACTTCTAGACCGTCCGCTTAATAGCAACTCGGAAGCGATAGGCCCAGTGTCCAGCAGCGACTTCGGTGGTTAGCATCTCGGAGCCACGCTTACAAGGCGGATGCCCTGCGAAAGCGGACAGTCTATGGACTCTACAGCAGAACGACTGAGGCGGTACCGGCGAACCTGTGCACTTCTGTCCAAAGAGCAACAAACCAGCCGGTATCGCCCCGTCGCGGTGAACTTGAGCACGAGGCGTCACCGCTCGCGGAGGGTCGCGGGCTCCAGATCGCCGATTCCGGGCGCACGCTTATGATGCTGACTGCCGTTTGAATCGAGCGCAGATTCGCTGGATATGCGGGTCTTCGAACTGCGCGGTGCGCGGTATGCGATGGTTTACGTTGAGTGATTGACGGACGGACTCGGTGACAGCGGTACGGGAACCTGGTCGCGGGCGATTGGGCACTGGGTCGTTGCCTGATGTGGCGTGTCGGTGCGCCGGGCGTGAGGGCGCGGGCGCGAAGATCCTGATTTGTGAGGATCAAAGACAACGAGCGCGCGCCTGCGCAGGATACGGCGTCGGTGCTCTTGCGGATGAACGGCGTGGAAGTGACGGAGGCCGAGCGCGGCGATGACGGGCGGCTCATGGTCTGGGCGAGGATCACGCTGCGCGCCGCGTGCGCCGCGTGCGGGACTGTTTCCGAAAGCGTGCACGAGTATGTGACGGCCAGGCCCCGCGACGTGCGGGCCTGCGGCGAGGAAACGGACTTCTTCCTGGTCAAACGGCGGATGGAGTGCGCGGGTGCGGCATGCGCGCGGCTGACGTTCACCGAGTCGGCGCCGCAGGTCCCGCCGCGCTGCACGATCACGCGCGGGCTGCTGGGGCACGCCGCCGCCGAGGTAGCGGACCGGGGGATCACCCGGCGGAGGCAGCCCGGGACGCCAGGGCATCTCGTGGCATTCCGTGCACGGCGCGTTCGCTGAAGCCGCCGGCGGGGTGCTCGGCGAGAACGCGGCGCAGGTCGCGCACCTGGGCATCGACGAGCACGCCGCGGCAGGCCCCGCTGGCGCACGGACACGCTGACCGGGGATAACGGTGCAGCTCGCCGACAGGTGGCACGTCTGCTTCTACGACCTGGACGGGAACAAGGGCCTGCTCGGCCAGGTCAAGGGCCGCACCTCTGATGACGCCGCGTACTGGCTGGCCGGCGCCACGCCGGCCTGGCGGGACGCCGTGCAGGTCGTCGCCATCGACATGTGCACGATCTTCGCGTCCGCAGTCCGCCGGATGCTGCCGGGAGCAGCGATCGCCGTGGACCTCTTCCACGTCGTCCAGTTCGCAGTCAAGACCACGGGCGACGTGCGGCGCCGCGCTATCCGGGAGCTCTACGGCCGCCGCGGCAAGGCCACGTTCCTTAGTACGGCATCAAGAGCCTCCTGAACCGGAACCTGGAGAACCTGTCACCGGAACAATTCGAGAAGGTAATCGAGACCCTCGACGCCACCGCGCGCGGCGAGCAGATCGCGATCGCCTGGATCGCGAAGGAAAAGCTCCGCGACGCTCTGAAGCTCCGCGCGCGGGTTACCGGCAGCACCCCTGCGAACGGCAGGTCCGCGACCGGCTCTTCGCCTTCTACGACTGGTGCGCGCGGCACGAGGACGCCCCCGAGCTCTAGACTCTCGCGAATACGATCGCACGCTGGGAAAACGAGATCGTCACCGCCGTCGTAACCGGCGTCACTAACGCCGCCGCCGAGAGCCTCAACCGCCTCGCCAAGCTCGAGGGCCGCCGCGCCTACGGCTTCCGCAACCCCGCAAACGAGCGCCGCCGCGTCCGCATCGCCTGCACGCGAGGCAACGGCGCGAATAAGCGGGAAACAGCAACAGGTAAGTAAAATAGAAAGCGAACGGTTAAATTCTTCCCGAGGCCGTAGATTCAAGTCGACCGCTGAAGTCCTGCGGCTGCCCTCCCGTTACGAACGTTCCGGGCGACTGCGGGCAGGCTAAGAGCACAATGGCCTGGAGTTAGCGGCATCTGCAGCCTTCAATCAAGCGGTGACCGACAATGGCGCGATACCGGCCGTGAGCTATCACAAGGTGGTCGCGTGTACGCGCTTAGTGCTGAATGAGTAGAGTGTGCCGCTGTGACTAACGATGCGGGCGGTGCCAGCGGCGGGCGGCTGCGGGTGGCTAGCGCGTTCATGCCGAGCCCGATTTTCCTCTTCGTCATCGCCTGCCTCGTCGCTTCCGGCGCGATGGCCTGGACGTCTGGCTTCGGTACCGGACGAGGCGCCCGGCTGGCCGTTTTCGCCTTCGTGGCATCGGGGTGGCTGATATCGCTGTGCCTGCACGAGTTCGGGCACGCGTTTTCGGCCTGGCGGTTCGGCGATCGCGACGTGGCGGTCCGCGGCTACCTCACGCTCAATCCGGCGAAGTACGCCAATGTCGCGCTGAGCGTCGTCCTGCCGATGATGTTCCTGCTGCTCGGAGGCATCGGCCTGCCCGGCGGCGCGGTGTACATCAACCGGAGCGTGATCCAGGGGAAGTGGCGGCACAGCTTCGTGTCCGGCATCGGTCCGCTGGTCAACCTTGTGCTGGCGCTAGCGCTCATCGCCGTCATCTCAAGGAACGGGACCGGGACCGCCCCGGCGCTGGGCATTACCGAGACCCCGTACGTCAGCCTGGTGCTTCACCAGAACTTCTGGGCCGCGCTATCCTTCCTGGCCTTCCTCCAGGTCACCGCAGCGATCTTCAACCTGCTTCCTGTGCCAGGCCTGGACGGCTACGGCATCTGGGAGCCGTGGCTGCCGAGGGAGTACGCTGTCGCGGCTGCCAAGGTCGGGCCGTTCGGGTACCTCATCGTGATGGGGCTGCTCTGGATCCCCCAGGTCAACCGGGCGTTCTTCGATGGCATCTTCCACCTCACCGGCGCGCTTGGCATCCAGGGCTACTACATCGACCTGGGCCGGTACCTGTTCCAGTTCTGGTCGAACTAAGCCGGCGCCCTGCCACCCGCGCGAGCCGCCGGTCCCGGAGCGGTTCACTGCCGCATGGCTAGATCCCCGGCCATCGCGAGCACAGCGCCGCCGGCGGCGCCCGCTCCTGACTTGGGACCGTCGATACCGGGTCAATACTCAGCCGTCGCCGACAGACGGAACTCGCGACCACGGCTCACAATCATGCGCTTGGTCGCGATCACTTACCCAGGCCGATCGCTTTGAGTGACGATGGCGGTCGCCCAGGTGACCCGAGCGCCGATTCCGTGTGCTTTGGCTAAGTCGCTTCTCCCGAGCGGCGCGTGCTCAGGTCTCCCATTCCGGGGCACCGCCTCGGCCATTCGGCCACCGTTAAGTTTCTTCCCGCCGTGAAGCATGTCGGCATGCCCGGACCTGCGGCGTAGGCGATCGATGGGCCGTTGCTGCGACCTTGGCTCAGGTCATTAGCGTAGCCAGATTGTTGCGGACCACTTTCGTACACAAGTGAGCTGCGCAGTGCCCTAGCATCTACATCACGCACGGCCGTAAGGTCGGCGGCTCCCGCCGACCAGCAAGCGGCCATGGTGCTCGCTGGGCCAGCGGCGCAGGCACCGTCGCGGTCCGGTCCTTGGCCCGGGAGAACGGGTATGGCATCAAGGACCGTAGGCGCGTGACCGCCGACCTGGTTGTCAAGTACGAGGAAGCCACCGCTAACAGGGCACGCGAACGCACGCTCGCCCCATCTGCGTGCCTCGTAGCACTCAGACCGGGCCGCCAGCCGGCCGCAGCCAATGCCTGCTGCGAGTCTGAGGGGCGAACCTCGGTGCACGGCTGCCCGTAAGGCAGCGGAATGTCGGCCTGTGTCGCTATTGTCCGATGTCATGACCCATAAGGGGATGTCGGTTTACGAGGCGCGCCGCTGGGACGACCTCGAGAAGCACTGGACGAAGAAAACCTCGCGTCGGGAGCTGATGCCCGCGAAGGTGCGTGCGGCGGGTAAGAAGACGAAGGCGGTCGCGGTCCGCACTGGCGCGGCCGTCGCGGAAGCGACGCCGGAGTCGATCAGGGAGTTCGGCGTCAAGGCTGCCGACGCCGCCCTGATGCCCGTGGTTGAGGGGATCGTGCACCTGATCGAGCTGGCCAATGACTGGGCGGTCGAGCTGACCGATCCTGAGAAGGTACTCGAGTTCCACCGGGAGCAGGGCCGGGACGTGATTTCCCTTGCCGACCTGCGGGAGCTGGACCTCGCCGAAGTCGACGAGGTGGTGCGGCGGCTGGTTCTCAAGTGGCGATCGTTCGGAGCCGCGGAGGGCGCCGCCCTGGGCGCCCTGGCGATGGTTCCGGTCATGGGAGGAGCCATGGCCATTACCGCTGACATCGCGGTCATGCAGATCCTGGCGACTGCAATCGCGACGCGGGTCTGCTACGCCTACGGGTTCGACGCGAAGGACCCGGAACTTGAGCACATCGTGCGCCGCATGGTGGCACGGTCCTTCCGCGCCCAGCTCCCGAAAGCCCAGGCAGAGCGAGGCGCGCACCTGGCCGCGGCAGCGGCGAAGGGGCGGAAGAACTGGAGCGACAAGCTCCGCAGCGACCACCGCATACTCGCCGCGCTGGAGAAGCTGATGAAGCAGTGGAGCGGAGCCTCCCACGTACCCGTGGGCACGGCGGCAAAGGGACTGCCCTTCGTGGCCGTTATTGCCTCCTCGGGCACCAACGCCGTCGTTCTAGGCGATGTCGCGAAGCAGGCGCGTTTTTACGCGCAGACCCTCTTCCTGGCCGAGAAGTACGACCTCCCACTCCCTGCAAGCCTTGCACAGTTTGCAGATCCCGACGATGAGCCGGATGGCGGCGATGATGCCACAGGACTCAGCGCTGGCGGGTAGTCGTCCACGACGGTGGGGAGCCCACCTGTGGACTCGTCGACCGGATGCGCCGTCTGATGAACTGCCGGACGCCGGGTCGGCCGAGCGCTCATGAGGGACAGGTGGACTTTGGGAAGCTCACCCACCGGGCACTAACTTGCTGTGGTCGAACCGCCAGCATGCCGACCCTTCTCCGCCGAAGACGTGCCGAACGATGCTCTTATGTTTGTCAAGGGGATCGGATGGCATTTCGGTGGCCGCTGTTCCGGGGTGGCGTTCCGGCCGGTTATTGCTGGTTTGCGGACAAGACAGGGATGGGCCGCTCCGGGTGGAGCGCGCAAGCTCTTATTAGGTCACGCCCAGCAGGTCACAGATGAGGCCGGGGACGGCCGACGAATCGTTAGCAGGCCAGCAGGTTCGCGGCAGCCGAATATCGGGTCAGGCCGTCCCCGGAGCTTCGGGGCGCTAGCCGGCGGCCGGGCGGAGGTGGCGGTAGACCTCGCGGGCGGCGTAACGCTTCAGGCAGCGGATGATCTCCGCCTTGGATTTCCCTTCGGCGGCCCGGCGCTCGGCGTAGGCGCGGGTGGCCGGGTGCGAGCCCAGCCGGGTGAACACGATCCGCCACAGGGCGTGGTTGGCCTGGCGGTCACCACCGGGGTTGAGCCGGTGGCGGGTGACTTTCCCGGACGATGCGGGGATCAGGGCGACGCCGCACAGGTGCGCCCAGGCGGCCTCGCTGCGCAGCCGCCCGGGATGATCCCCGGCCGCGATGAGGAGCAGCGCCGCCGTGCGCGGGCCGAGCCCGTAAACGGTGAGCAGGCCCGGGGCATGGGCGGTTACCAGCGGGACGATGAGCTCGTCCAGGCGCTCGAGCTGGCCGTCCAGGAACTGCGCGCGCCGCCCCAGCTCCCGCAGCGCGACACGGACGGCGTAGCCGGTGACATCGCCGGGCCGGGGACGCAGCGACGCCAGCCCTGAAACCAGGGCAGCCGGCGTGTGCCGGGTGAACCGGGCTCGCAGGTCATCGGGGCCAGTCAGGATCAGGGCCCTGGCCTGGTTGATCGTCCGTGTGCGCTCCCCTGCGGCGCTGCGCCGGGCGACCATCAGCGCCCGGATCGCCTCCACGGCACCGTCCCGGCCCTTCGGCGCGCCGCGGGCGCGGCCGGACTGCGCCGCCCGCGCGGCGCTGACCGCGTCCAGCGGATCGGACTTGCCCTGCCGGCGCCGGTCCTGCCGGTCCGAGCGGTCCACCTCGACCACCCGGATGCCAGCTGCGGTGACATGACGGGCCAGTCCGGCGCCGTAGCTGCGCGCCGGCGCCGCGGCTACCTGCTCAAGGGCGCAGACCGGGAACAGATCCGCTGCGGTATCCAGGCCGCCGCCAGCGGCGAGGTCATCTTCGGGGCGCAGCTGGCCGAGCGGATGCTCGGCTACTTCACCGCCGCCGCGCCGCCGCCGGTGTTCCCGCAGCTGACCGAGCGGGAACGCGAGGTGCTTGAGCTGGTCGCCCAGGGTCAGGACAACACGTCGATCGCGGCCCGGCTGCGCCTGAGCCAGAAAACGGTTCGCAACAACGTCTCCAGCATCCTGGCCAAGCTGCAGGTCGCCGACCGCGCGCAGGCCATCGTGCGAGCACGCGACGTCGGCCTGGGCCACGGCTCCCGCACCTGACTGCCGAAATCTCCCGTTAACCGCGGGACATTTACCCCGTGCCCCCGGGACACCTCCCCAGGCATCCTTCAGCAACGCACACGCGGCGACGCCCAACGGGCGCGGCCAGGAGCGCACGCTGTCACACTAGGGGGTTCCCATGAGGTTTCGAGGACTACGCAGGCTAGGCATCGCCGCCATCCCGGTCGCCTTGGCGGCGTTCTGGGCGGGCACGCCAGGCGCGCAGGCGGTGCCGGTCCGCACGACGCCGGCGATCACGGTGGCCGGGGGTAACTCGGTCATCGCCGTGCAGACCTCGGGCGACGGCCTGCGGTTCTACTGGAACGAGTACGGCACCAACACCTGGCACGGCGAGGATGTGTCGGGCAACGCGACCACGTACTCCCCGCCGACGATCGCGCAGGACGGCAACAGCGTGATCATCGCCGCGGAAGGCCCGAACAACAGCCTCGACTTCTACTGGCAGCAGATCGGCGCCACCGGCTGGCACGCGGAGACAGTGGCGAGGGCGGGAACGACCTACTCCGCGCCCTCGCTGGCGGTGAACGGCGACGGCGTGAACATCGTCGCGGAGGGCCCCGGCAACAGCCTCGACTTCTACTGGGCGCTCAACGGCAGCCCGACCTGGCACCCGGAGACCGTGGCGGGCGCCGGGACGACCTACTCCGCGCCGAGCGTCGCGGCCAACGGCGGCGGGGCGAACATCGTCGCGGAGGGCCCCGGCAACAGCCTCAACTTCTACTGGGCGCTCAACGGCACCTCAACGTGGCACCCGGAGACCGTGGCGGGCACCGGATCGACCTACTCCGCCCCCACAGTCATCGGGAACGACGACAGCGCCAACATAGTCGCGGAAGGGCCGGGCAATACCCTGCGCTTCTACTGGCAGGTCAACGGCCGGACCGGGTGGAACCCGGTCACCGTGCCCTGGGGCCTGGCCGACGGCGCGCCCGCCATTACCACCGGGCACTTCGACATCGTGGATGAGGTGCGCGTAGTCGCGCAGGCCGCCGGTGACCTGTTCACCTACGCGAACACCAACGGCAGCACGACCTGGGGGGAAGAGGCGGTGTACGGCTCGTACACCGCCGCGTCAGATCCGGGCGTCACGGTCAACAACGGCAGCGAGAACATCGCGGCCTTCAGTTTCACCGGGGAACTGGACTTCTACTGGGAGGACAGCACCGGAAACTACCAGAAGGAGGTGGTGGCCGCGGCCGGCGTCAACTAACGGGAACGAAGAACGCTGGCCCGGCAGGCGGAGCAACGGCCTCTCCCATGGACTTCACCTGCGTCATGGCCGCCCGCGACCGCCAGCGCGACAAACACCCGGCATCACCACCCCGGCGGCTGTCATGACCCACGGCGGTGCTCGCAGGCGGACGGGGCTGAGGCTGGCGGCCACCTGTCCAGGCGCAGTCGACCGCATGGGGCCAGCATCAGGAGCGGCACGGACGCCCGCCGCTATACGTCCGCGGACCGCGCAACACAGCGGTTCGCAGCGCGACAAGGTGATACACCGCGGGACAGAGAAGAAACGGCCCGCATAGCGGAGAATCCCCAGCTAGCGGGCTGTTTCCCGCAGGTGGCGGCAGGTGATGGGTTCGAACCACCGTAGGCTGAGCCGACGGTTTACAGACCGCTCCCATACATGCGACGAACTGCCACGACGCCGCGAGCGCCCGAAGTTTCACCCGTATTAGCCAAACGCAGAATGCGCGATTATGCACGTCACGGCCAGCCTTTATGATCCTTCAGCTCCGGCATGCAGAACGAACGGCGGATCGCGCGCTGCCGCCATGAAGCCAATGGTTACATTCCGTACTCATCTGCGGGTCGTGTTGTTCGCGGAGCGGTGAACGCCGTTGCGGGCTGCTGCTTCCCCGGCCATCCTCAAAGCGTGGGTACGGGCCAGCGGCAGTGCGGGGCGCCTTCGCAGGCGCGGTATGACGGGTTCGCCGAGTGGTACGAGCGGTGGATCGGCGACAAGCCGCCGCTCATCGCGGACCATGCCGGCGTGCTGCTGCCCGGCGTGGCCGGGCAGCGGGTGCTGGACGTCGCGTGCGGGCAGGGCCGGATGAGCCGCCGCCTGGCGACGGCGGGAGCCGAGGTGACCGGAATCGACATCTCGGCCGCGATGCTCGACAGGGCGCGCGCGGCGGGCCCGCCGGGCATCACCTACGTCCACGCCGACGTTTCCCGTCACCCCGGCTGGTGGGACGGGCGGCCGTTCGACGGCAGCACCTGCGAGCTGGCACTGATGGACATCGACGACCTGGCGGGTGCTCTGTCGACCGTGGCGGCGCTGCTGCGCCCGGGCGGCTGGTTCGCCGCCTCGGTCGTGCACCCGTGCATTCCCGGCAGCGACCGCGGCCTGAGCAGCTGGCCCCCGGCGCAGGGGTACGACCGCGAGGGCTGGTGGACCTCACCGGACCATAATCCCGACGGCGCCCGGATCCGGGTCGGCGCGACGCACCGCAAGCTGTCCACGCTCCTGAACGCGCTGCTCGACGCCGGGCTGGAACCTGAGCGCTTCGTCGAGCCGCCGGCCCCGGTTCCCACCTACCTGCTGTGGCGGTGCCGCCGGCGCTGACCTCAGCCACCGTCGACGGCGCGGATACCCGCGCTGACTCCGGCTGCGGAGAGGAAGTTGCGGAGAGGAACGGCGGCTGGACAACCCGGCGAGGAAGTACCTGGTTCCGTACGCGTTCCGGATCGTTGCCGATTCCGGGCGGCTTGGGGTCTCCTGGTCCGTCCGAGCAGTCGCGTACAGGAGGACCGCTTCCGGGCGCACGCGTCCGCGGCGCAGGCAGCCGGGACCACGGTGGCTGCTACCTCAGGGCGCGCTGACTACCTTGATCGTCCACTGGCCTGTGGCCTGGACGTTGAACGACTGCGAATCGCCTGACGTTACGCCTGTGATCTCCGTGCTGCCCGACCCGGACGTGGCGATGTCGTTCGGGAGGTTGCCACCGAAAGCGATCCTGGAGCCAGGTCCCTCGCGCCTCCATGACAGCCCTTTCCCGATGCCGACAAGCGCGGCCAATGTCCCAGGCCAGCGGCAGCTAACGCGCCAGCAGCCCCTCAGACGACATAATGCCCCCTTATGCACGCTGCAACCGAGCGGCCACCAACGTCCTGCAAGCGAGCAGATAAGGCGGATATCGTTGCGCCTGGCGGAAGCGTCATGGACGCAGTAGCTAGGGGGTCAGCCCTCAGGCGCGGGCTGGCCTGCCGGCGCGGTGAGCTCGAGTTGGATGCCGTCGGGGTCTTCGAACGACAGCACGTCGATGCCGAACGAGGGCAGGCGGGTGATGCTGCCGTGGGGCACGCCCTGCTCGTCGAACAGGCGGACTGCCTCCTCCAGGTCAGAGCGGCTGGCGACGCTGAAGCTCAGGTGGTCAAGGCCCACCCGGTCCGGGTCGAACCGGTCGCCTTCTGCCGCCATCGGCCGTAGTCCCATCAGCAGGTCGCCGCGGATCATGACCACGCCGCCGAACAGCACGCGGAACGTCTCGGCCTCGGACGGGTCGCCGGGCGGCGGTGATTCCACCGCGACCTGGAAACCGAGCAGGCTGGTGTAGAACTGGCGGCTGCGCTGGATATCCGTGACCGTGAGCCGCAGGTGATGGACCGGGCCGGCCCCAACGTGCTCGGGCATGTGCTGCCCCCTCTTCCGCGCGAAGCCCGGCGCTCCGCGCCATCAGGCTGGTACCAGCATCCCAGCCCCGAGGCCTGGCGCCAACGGGCACGCTACGGGCTGCGTGCTGCAGCACCGGAAGACAGCGGTCCTGACCTGCCGCAGGCAAAGGGCCTCCCACTCATCACATGCCGGAGCCGGATCCCGGCCTGCGCCTTCCTGTTCCAACTGCGACGCGCCATCATTACCAGTCGTTACGCACAGCAAACCAGCGACACCGTCCAGGCTCAAGATCCTGCCGAATATTGGCTTGCGCGCAGACATTGCTTGGTCACTGGTTAGGCTGTGAGAGGGAAGGGAGGTGAGCGGGATGGGTGCAGGGGGAGCGTGTGGGTTTTGGCGACGCGCGCACTGGGCCCTGAGTTTGGTCACCTCACCTCGTTAGCTGTGATCCCGAGTTCCTGACCTGGGTCGATGTCCTCAAGGAAGGCCAGTTTCAGGCACTAATTGGTGCCGTAGGCTCGGTGCCGTGGCGTGGATTCGGCGGGTACGGACGGCATCAGGGGCGACGGCCGTGCAGATCGCCGAGTACGACGACGGCCGGCGCAAGATCGTGGCCCACGTGGGATCGGCGCACACCGAGGCCGAGCTGGGGATCCTGATGGAGCGGGCGCGGGAGATGCTGGCCGATCCGGCCCAGGGCGCCTTCGACCTGGGCATCGAGCCTGCCGTGCCGCGGGCCCGGCTCGTGGCGCCGGCGGCGGCGCCGGCGCTGTTCGACGCGGGGCCCCGTGATGCGGCCCCCGCGGCGGGGCCGGCGCGGGTGGTCTCGACCGACTCGCGGCTGCTGTTCCAGGCGCTGGACGGCGTCTACGATGACCTGGGGTTCGGCGCCCTGGGCGATGACGTGTTCCGGGACCTGGTCCTGGCCCGGGTCGTCGAGCCGACCTCGATCCTGGACACCGGACGGGTCCTGGCGGACCTGGGCCGCAAGGCGGCCAGCGACAAGACGATGCGCCGCACCCTGGCCCGCTGCGCGGACCGGGGCTACCGGGACAAGATCGCGGAGCTGTGCTTCGCGCACGCCCGGGCCAGCGGCGATGTCTCCCTCGTGCTCTACGACGTGACGACCTTGTACTTCGAGGCCGAGCACGAGGACGCCCTGCGCAAGGTCGGCTATTCGAAGGAACGCCGGGTGGACCCGCAGGTCGTGGTCGGGCTGCTGGTGGACCGGAACGGGTTCCCCCTGGAGATCGGCTGCTACGAGGGGGACAAGGCCGAGAAGCACACGATCCTGCCGGTGATCCGGCAGTTCCAGGCCCGGCACGGGATCGAGGGCATGGTCGTGGTCGCCGACGCCGGCATGCTGTCGGCCGCCAACCTCGATGACCTGGACGAGGAGGGCCTGGGGTTCATCGTCGGCTCCCGGGTCACCAAGGCCCCGGTAGACCTGGAGTCGCACTTCCGCTGGCACGGCGACGCGTTCACCGACGGGCAGGTCATCGACACCGTTACCCCGAAGAAGGGCAAGAACACCGGCAACGACCCGGCCCGGCGGGCCGAGCCGGCCTGGGACCGGGAGGAGCACCCGAAGTCCTGGCGGGCGGTGTGGGCGTTCTCCGCCAGGCGGTTCGCGCACGACAACCGGACCCTCACCGCGCAGGAGAACCGCGCCCGCGACGTCATCAGCGGCGCGAAGTCCGCCCGCACGCCCCGGTTCGTCAAGAACGCGGACGGGAACCCCGCTCTAGACGAGAAGGCCCTCGCCCGCGCCAGGAAGCTGGCCGGGCTGAAGGGGTACGTCACCAACCTCCCCGCGTCCGTGATGTCCCCGGCCGAGGTCATCAGCCGGTACCACGACCTGTGGCACGTGGAGCAGTCCTTCCGCATGAGCAAGACCGACCTGGCGGCCCGGCCCGTGTTCGTCCGCAAGCGCGACGCGATCGAGGCGCACCTGACCATCGTGTTCACCGCCCTGGCCGTCGCCCGCGAGACCCAGGACCGCACCGGCCTAGCCATCCGCAACGTGATCCGCCAGCTCCGCCCGCTGCGCTCGGCGACCATCGCGGTCAACGGCGCCGTCCAGGCCTTCCCGCCCGCCATCGGCACCCAGCAGCAGGAGATCCTCGACGACCTCAGGAACGGGCGAGATCCTCGTGTTTCCGGGTTAGGCGCAGTCAGGCCGCCCTGGCCTCGCTGGCCAGCACGCTGTCGTTCTCCTGGCCAGCCCTGCTGCGGCCTGCGTGCACGCCGTTGACCCGGGTGCGGGCCAGGGCGGCGCGGAGTACGGGCCTGATGGCTCTCGTCGCATGACGAAAGGTCACGGGCACGGTCGGCAAGTCGTCCTTGGTCGTATTTCCGCTACCACATTCAGATGCAGTCGACTGTCTCCGTCGCTACTGGACCATCATCGGCAACTCGGAAACATGGCAGATCTCAGGCACTAAGGAAATGACCAAACTCAGGTCCAGGCTCAAGATGCCGAATATTGGCTTGCGCGCAGACATTGCCTGGTCACTGGTTAGGCTGTGCAGAACTACCAGCTATGCACCGGGAACGGATGAGCCGGGATGGGTGCCCCAGGGCGGAGCGTGTGGGTCTTCCTCGGCGACCGCGCGCACTGGCCGTCAGGCGTGCTCAGCTCTGGCGGAGCGGCTGTCCGGTGGATCATCGGGCACCATCTCACGGGGATGTTCACCGGGTACCCGGTGAACGCCGGCGTGTAGGACTGGGCAGTGGCCAGCGGGTCATTCCGGCCCCGGCAAGCCACGGCACTCGTCCCCCGAGTTCATCGGCGGGTTCACGACAGCCGCACAGGAACGCGAGCACTTCACCGGCGGCATCCGCGATTGAGGCCATCCAACGGGGCGGGCCCGCTGTCAGTCTCCCTGGAAGTGGAGCTCCGTGTCCGGCTCGTCCCGGCACCGGCGCGCAAGCTCGAGGACGTGGCGGAGGCGGCCTGCGCATGTCTCATCCGCCCCCGCGATCAGGGACCTGGCCTCTTCGATGAACTGGTCCATCTCGGCCGGGCTGAGGACCAGGTCCCGGTACGGATCCGCCCGCGACAGCATCGGCTTGCCGCTCGCGGGGAACGCCCGCGCAAGGACATCTCCTTCATCTGCCACCATCGCCAGCGGCGACCGCTGCCGGCGCTTCGGGCTGGTGCCGCGCTGCGTGACCCGCATCAGCACCACGTCCAGGCCCATCTGTGCTCCCTCGACCGCCTTCGGGGACTATCGCAGGCCCCCGCCCGAATCAGATCGACCAGTTCTGCAGACCATAACTCAGGAACGGCGAGGCACGCTGCATCCACTCAGAACGGCTCATAGCGCGCCGCCATCAACAGCACTGTTGTGTCGTCGGCAACGCAGTCACAGGCTAGGCCACAAGGTGCCGGGGCGGTTATGCCCTGTCATCTCAAGGAGCCCGGCAGCGATTTCGCGGGGCGCCGTTAAGGTGCCTACGCCCCTGCGGCCGTCTGGTACTGCTCGACGACGCCGGCCGGGACACGGCCGCGGTCCTTGACCTCGATGCCCTGCCCTTGGCCCACTCGCGGACCTTGGCGGTGTCGACGGCGGCGCTGCCGCGCCGGGTGCGGGCTGCGCTCCTGGCCGTGCCGCCGGCCCGCCGGGCGTGCGCGAGGTACTGCCCCAGTGCCTTGCGCAGCTCGTCGCTGTGCGCGGCGCTGAGGTCGATCTCGTATTCCGTGCCGTCCAGGCCGAAGCGGACGGTGCCGGCGGCCTCGCCGCCGTCGAGGTCATCAATGAGCAGCGTCTGAATTCTCTGAGCCATGAAACGATCGTAATCCCCTCCGGTGAGGGAAAGCACGCCGCCGCGCTGCGCCTAACCAGTTGCCGGCCAGTCATGCCGGCCCGCGCATCAGCGATTCCCGCGGCTTGCAACGCCTCCGCCGCCTGCCGGCACGTCGTGACCGCCCTGCTTCCAGCGACGGTCACGCCTGGTCACAGCAGCACTGAAGCGCAGGGCGCGATATCGCCGAATATTCGCTGTGCCTTAAGACCTACAGTCGAGAGTCGGATACGGACAGGAATTTCAGTTCTGTGCGGCCTGCGTGCTGGCGAGCTTGGCGCGGATCTTGCCGGCGCTGGGATGCTGGATGTCGTCGTAGATGGCCAGTGCCTGCTGCCAGGCCTGCCGGGCCTGCGGCAGTTCGCCGGCGGCGTGACGTGCTTCGCCGAGGTGAGTAAGGATCTCCGCTTGCAGGGGGGCGTCGGAGTGGCGTTCGGCGTCCCGGAGCGCGGATTCGAAGTAGGCTGGCGGCCTGGGTGAGGTTGCCGAGCTGCAGCTCGATGTAACCGAGGGTGTCCAGGATGGCGTGCTCGAAGCGGCAGGGGCCGAGCTTGGCGGTAAGGGCGAGTGCCTGCTGCGCAGGACTCGCGGGCCTGCTGGTAGTCGCCGAGGAGGGCGCGGAACCAGCCGACGGTTGCCGAGGGTTGCGACTTCTCCGAGCTCATGGCCGCTGGCCTGGAAAAGGCAGAGCGCCTTTTCTGTATGACCGAGGGCGTCGGCGTGGCGGCCCTGGGCCTCGGCTACGAACGACAGGTTCTTCTGGGCCGTGGCCTCACCCGTGCGATCGCCGGCCTGCTGGTACAGCGGGAGGCAGTGCTCCAGGTGAGCGCGGGCCTGTTCATAGTCACCGGTGAAATAACAGGCCATTGCCAGGCGGCGGATGGACATGGCCTGCCCGAGCGGGTGGTCGAGGCGCGTGGCGGCGGCCACGGCAGCGGCCATGACGGTGACGTGCTCATGCGGGTGCCCGCGCAGGCGGAAGTATTCCGCCAGCGCGCAGGGGAGCTGCCAGGCACGGGGATCGGTGCCTGCTCCGGCGGCCAGGGTGACGGCGGCGAGCAGCACCTGGTGCTCGGCGGTGAACCAGGCCAGTGCCTGCCGGTAGCCGGCGGGCCGCTCGGGGCGGGTCCCGGGGCCTGGCGGCGCGAGGGCCAGCGGTTCCTGTTCCGGGCGCAGCAGCATGCCGCTGCGGCTGGCGGTGTGCAGGTAGTGGTCGAGGATGCGGCCGGCGGCGGCGGCGCGGTCAGGGGCGGGGTCGCGGTCACGGGCCTGGCTGGCGGCGTAGGCGCGGAGCAGGTCGTGAAAGGCGTACCGGCCCGGCGCGTGCTCGGTGATCAGGCAGTCACGGGCCAGCTCGCCGAGCAGGCGGCGGGCCCGGGGCTCGCCGGCGGCGGCCAGGCTGGCGGCGGCGGGGACGCTGATATCCGGGCCGGGGTGCAGGCCAAGCAGCCGGAACAGCCGCGCGGCCTGGGGACTGAGCTGCTGGTAGGACCAGGAGAACACGGCCGCGACGCTTACGGCCGGGTCGCCGCTGTCCAGGGCGTCGAGGCGGCCGCTGGCATCGCGCAGCTCGCCGGCCAGGGCGGCGAGCGGGAAGCGGGGGCGGGCGGCGGCGCGGGCGGCGGTGACCGCCAGCGCCAGCGGCAGGCCCGCGCACAAGCCCGCGATCTGCCCGGCCGCGGCGGGCTCCGCGGCGGCCCGGCCGGCGCCGAGCCGCGCGGTGAGCAGTCGCACCGCCTCGTCGCGGGGCAGGACGTCAAGGCCGATGAGCCGGGCGCCGTGGGCGGCGGCCAGCCCGGTGAGCTGGTTGCGGCTGGTGACCAGGACCAGGCTGGCCGGGCTGGCCGGCAGCAGCGGCCGGACCTGGTCCTCATCGCGGGCGTTGTCCAGCACGATCAGCATCCGCCCGTTCCGCGAGCAGGCTGCGGTACAGGGCCGCCCGGGCACCGGGCGCGGGCGGGATCCGCTCGGGCGGCACGCCGAGGGCCTCCAGGAACCCGCGGAGCGCCTCCGCCGGCGTGACCGGGGCGCCGGACGGGGCGAAGCCGCGCAGGTTCACGTGCAGCTGCCCGCCGGGGAACCGGCCGGCGACCTGGTGCGCCCAGTGCAGCGCCAGCGTGGTCTTGCCCACTCCCGCGGTCCCGCTGATCGCGGCGATCACCACCGTCCCCGGGCCAGCCGGGCCCGCGTGCTCCAGCAGCCCGGACAGCACCGCCATCTCCCCGGCCCGGCCGGCAAGGGCCGGCACCCCGCCGGGCAGCTCGCGCGGGATGACCGGCCCGGGCCCGCGGGAGGCAGGGCCCGCCGCGCCGGACCCGGCTGCCGCGCCGTTCCCGGCCTCCGTGCTGCCGGGGGCGAGCCGGCGCCCGGCCGCGGCCGTGAATGCGTCCCGCTCGGCGCCGCGCAGGTCCAGCGCGCCGGCCAGGCGGCGCACCGTGTCCGGGTACGGCCAGCGGGCCCGGCCCCGCTCCAGGTTCCGGATAGTGCGCACATCCAGCCCCGACAGCCGCGCCAGGTCCTCCTGGGAGAGCCCGGTCGCTACCCGGCACGCACGCAGCCGGGCACCGAAACCCGTCCCTTCCCCAGCCATCGCACGCTCCCGCAAACCACGGCAGCCCCCGACACCTGCCCCAGATGACCCAGACTCTACCGGTCAGACTCCCGGCCAGAATACCTGTTTCCGCCTCGACCCCGGGAACTATCGTCAGCCTGACAGAACTAACCTTCGCTATTCAGTGTGATCGCCTGTTAGTGGCCTGAGCGATTGAGGTTGACTTGACACAAGAACCAGTTAGCATGCTGCTTATGCGACAGGGCAAGGCATATCGGCTAGGAGCGCGGCTAAAACGGCTCCTGATAATCGCGTCAATCTTCCCTCTGGCGATAGCAGTCAGCGTCATCTGGGCACCCTACAGCAACGCATCGACCGGGCTGGCTCATGTCTGCAAGGTGGTCGTGGACAACGGAACGACCCAAGGGGTCTTCTGCCTCGACCTAGTGTCAGACTCAGGAGGAGTAAACTTCAATGTCGAGGCGATCTGCCAGTACGACCAAAGCGGCGTAACTACCCAGTGCTCTAACGTCTCGTTCGGAGTCACGGATTACGCACAAGACCCATACTGGACCTTGAGGGTAGGAGACAGTAACCCGACATACGGCTATGGCGATGGCTGTGGCCACGCTCAAGAGCCCCACCCTAACTGCGTAGCCTCTGGCCGTAACTACTTCGGCTATTCCTATGATGGATTGGGTCCCCGGGTCGCCTACCCCCCGAGTGGCCAGTGCCTAAACGATCTCGGCACCCTCCAGAACGCCTCAATCAATCTGCCCGGGGACAACAAAAAGGGGTACCTGAACTGGTCCGTCTCCGCTTACGTAAACTCCAGCGGAGCTTCCTGCTGATCAACCATCGGCACGAGCGCAGTTTCATCAGTGAGCGACCTCGCCGATTCTCAGCTGCTCTACTCGTACTCGAATTGGGTGAGGACGAGGGCGGGCGCGGGTTATCCTCCGGCATTCAGCGCTGAAATTGGGCTGAGCGGTTCATCTTGGTTGTGCTGGGGTTTTGCCGTTCAGCGGGCCTTCGGCAGGTGCATCTTATGGGTGCAGGCCAGGATACGGGTCACGGAAATGGCAAGGGACGGCCGCGAAGCGGCCGTCCCTTGCCGGCTTTAACAGCGAAGAGCGCCCTGGGCTCGGCCTACCCCTTGTGGCAGACGGATGAGAAA
Source organism: uncultured Actinomycetota bacterium (assembly GCA_963811335.1). Lineage (GTDB taxonomy): Bacteria > Actinomycetota > Actinomycetes > Streptosporangiales > Streptosporangiaceae > Trebonia. The sequence continues at coordinate 100,985 of CAWERB010000012.1, forward strand.
GCATAAGGGACGCGACTAAGGCCGGCCTGGCGAGCCGGTGACCAGCAGAGCCGGAGCCCTCTACCTGGCAAGCGCGGCGAGCATCGCCGTCTGAGGAGGCTGCCATCGGCCGGGCCAAGAAGGTCTGTGGCGGAGTAAGCGTCGAATGACGGCGTGCCGGTCGGCTTCGCGATACCCTCCATGCTCGCGAAGGGACGCGCCGTGGAGCGCCGATCAGGCAGTTATGCCGCGCATTCCCCGCCCCCGACAGGAGCTACCAATGCACGCATAGCGGCGGCTACGCGCGCGCTCCGCAACCGGTCGGAAGTCACCACAGGTAATCACTCTAGCCACCACGGGCAACTCAGGCCGGCCGTCGACAGATCGACTAGCCAAAAGCTGGAGACGCTGCTCCGAAGTCGATAGAGACGCTGCCTGCTAGCATCCCGCAGACGCGAAAACACTTTGCCGTCAGGTATCTAACGAGATAGCATCTCGCAAAGCAGCTAGTGCCTTCTAAGCTCAATCGCCGCGGCGGTCACGCTGCCCTGAGAATTGGGTGCGGGACTGCGGGTCGTCGCGTGGCGGGGGTTACTGCCACTTTGTGGTGCGGTTCGCGGCTGGGCTGTGCCGTGCGGGCTGATCGGACGGCGCGGGCTGGTCGAGGCTGCGACGATGGGCGCGGGCTGCCCGTGACGCCGGCCTCATTTGGGATGCGAGCCCGTTTCTAAGCTTGGCGCCGGGACCTTGACCTGAGGGTCACCTCTTGTCGCCTTGAGCACGACGGTCAACATTCGCGGCCTCCGAGCCAGGTGACCGGGGTCCCCGGGCAGCCCGCCTGGTTAACCGGTTCCAAGCATAAGGAGGCCCGGGCGGGCAATGCGAGAGCGCGGAAGATCCCCGCGCAGCTGGTAGAAGATGAGGATTACCAGCTCCGCTACGAGCGAGTTGCCGGGATCGACATCGCGAAGGCGAAAGCGGACGTGTGCACCCGGCTGCCGCCGGCCCGCGACGGCGGGCGGCGGGCGTCGCGGCTGGAAGAGGTCCCCGCGACAGCGCGGGAGATCCTTGCGCTGGCCGGGCGGCTGCTCGCCGACCGGGTGCAGCTGGTCGTCATGGAGGCAACGTCCGATTACTGGCGGATCTTCTACTACCTGCTGGAGGGCGCCGGGCTGACCGTGCAGCTGGTCAACCCCGCGCATGCCCGCCAGCTGGCCGGGCGGCCGAAGACCGACCGGCTGGACGCGCAGTGGATCGCCCGGCTCGCCGAGATGGGCCTGCTGCGGCCCAGCTTCGTGCCGCCGCCGGAGATCCGGGCGCTAAGGGACCTGACCCGCACCCGGCTGCAGCTGGTCCGCGACCGCACCCGGGAATGGCAGCGGCTGGAGAAGCTCCTGGAGGGCGCCCTGGTCAAGCTGTCATCCGTGGTGTCGCGCCTGGCGAGGGCCAAGAGCGCCCGCGACATCCTGGAGGCCATCGCCGACGGGCAGCGCGACCCGAAGGCACTGGCCGCCATGGCCGCCTCCCAGCTCAAAGGCGGCCGCGAAGCCGTCGGGCACGCCCTGGAGGGCATGCTCCCCGGCGAGCCACCACCGGATGCTGATCCGCATCCACCTGGACCACGTCACGTTCCTGGACCGGGCTGTCGCCGCGGTCGAGGACGAGATCGAAGCCGCCCTGGACGCCATCCCCGCCGCCTGGGGCATCAGCGCGGACGGCGTCCCGTCCCCCGGCCCCGGCCCGGGCGCCGCAGCGCTGACCGCGGTCCAGCGGCTCGCGGAGATCCCCGGCGTCAGCCCGAAGCTCGCGATGGCGATCATCGCCGAGACCGGCCTGGACATGACCCGGTTCCCCACCGCCGCTCACCTGGTGTCCTGGGCCGGGCTCGCCCCCGTCGCCCGCCAGTCAGGGCCCCGCAGCCGCAAGCCGAAGAAAGGCCACGGCGACGCCTACCTCAAGGGCTACTGCACCCAGGCCGCCAACGGCGCCGCCCGCACCGAGACGTTCCTCGGCGAACGGCTCCGCCGCCTGTCCAGGCGCCTGGGCGGGAACAGGGCCAAGTGCGCCGTCGCCCGCTCCATCCTCATCATCATCTGGCACCTGCTCGCCAGCCCCGAAGCCCGGTTCACCGACCTCGGCCCCGACTGGCACCAGCGCAAAACCGACCGCGACCGCAAGATCCGCACCCACCTCCGCCAGCTCCAGGCCCTCGGGCTCGAGGTCACCATCACCCCCGCCGCCTAAACCCCAACCCCGCTGACCAGGCCCGTTCGCCCAGGCGCCACGGGCCGCTAAACCATGCCCGCGTTCGGTGGCTGATTCTCACGGTCAGCAGCGGGTCGCGGGTTCGAGTCCTGCCCGGCGCGCTCACTTGGCTATCTCACTCCGGCCCATCGTGTACGCGATCGGCCGGGCTTGCCCAGCGCCTTCCTGGCGTTCTTGCCGAGCTCACGAGCAGTTGGTGACATCGCAGACGTATCCGGTCAGCGCCCGGTTGGTCCGCTCGTCGAGATAAGGGTGAGAGTTGTACCCGTACATGAACAGCGGGCTGCCGCTGATTCCGGTGCTGTGCAGCGAGAAAGCCATCCAACTGCCGCACAGGTTGGTGACCACGAAGGCGTAGAGCTTTCCCTTAGTTACCTTGACCGGGTGAAGGTCGAAGGTTGTGTTCTCGTGGTTCGGGCCGGCTTCCGTGACGACCCCAGCTGCCGCCGGAGTGGCTCCTGAGTCGGCCAGCGCTACGGGCACGTAGCTGACGGCCCGGGCGGGGTCGGCGGGGTCTACCTCTTCTAGTTGCAGCCGGACCTGGCCGATGTCGTCAACCGAGAAGTTGCTGTCCGGGGACGGCTGACGCGAGGCAATGACAACGATCGAGGAGATAACGTCCGACCGTGCGGTAAATACCTGCCGCACGTAACCCCTGTCGGCGATGCGGACATCGATGTCCTGGTAGCTACCGCCGGGAAAGGCGAAGTAGGAGAACACGGGTTTGGAACCGGCCGGGGGTGCGCTCCCTTGGACAGGGACAGCCGAACTCGACGCGGCAGCCGAACTCGAGGCAACGGCCGGCGGCTTCGGTGGGACAACATGCCGCGCCCCGCTCCAGAACAATGTCCGAGACTACGAGCACCGCGGTTACCGCGGTGATGCCGAGAACCGACGCCCGCTCGAAGCCTTCGAGACTGTGGTGCTTCTCCCGGTGCCGCCAGACCCGGTAGCGCCAGATGGCGCTGGCGCCCAGAATCGACAAGACGACCGCGGTTCCGATTCGGACAGGCGTAGTTAGATAGCCGGCCGCGAAGGCGGCGATGACACCTGCTGCCGACAGGAAAACTTCCCAGAACCGCGGCTCGCCTTCATGGTGCGCCCAGCTGCGCCGTGCCCTGAGCACAGTTCTCGATAGCCGGGCTCTGGCGCTGCGAACAGCCCCCAGCAACCAGGCACCCGCGTCGTAAACACTTCTCACTGCCGACCCCCGTCCCCTTCGAGGCGACGAAACACACTCTATGTCAGGAAATGGCTACTTTGAGCCACAGACGCGCGCCTTGGGTGCCTATCGGCCAGATGACCGCGGCCAGCCCGTCCAGATGACCAAGAATTGACCGTCCAGGTGACCACGAGATAACCGTCCAGATGACCACAGCTCATCGTGATCATGAGGCAGACTGGAAACATGGCCACCCTCCCCGACTTGGTTCCGCGGCGCGCGCAGGGCATCGTGTCCGAGGCGCTCGCGGACACCCGCGTGGTGCTTGTCAACGGCGCTCGTCAGGCTGGCAAGAGCACCCTGACCCGGCTGGCTGCCGACGGCCGACCGGGAACCGTGGTCCGTCTCCTCGATGATGCGGCCACGCTGCGGGCCGCGCAGGACGACCCGGCTGGCTTTGTCGAGCACGACGGCCTCATGGTCATTGACGAAATCCAGCTGGCGCCCGAGCTGCTAAGGGCGATCAAGGTGCTGGTTGACCTGGATCCGCGGCCGGGGCGGTTCCTGCTGACCGGCTCCTCGCGGGTCCTTGCCCTGCGGAGCCTGCCGGACGCGCTGCCCGGCCGCATGGAGGTCATCGAGCTGTGGCCGTTCTCGCAGGGGGAGATGAACGGGGGCCGCGACGCGTTCATCGACGCGGCATTCCGGCACGGTGCCGACATCGAGCACTCGTCGCGGATGCGCAAGCGTCATTACCTGGAACTGGCCGTCGCCGGCGGGTTTCCCGAAGCAGTGCGCCGTACCCCTAGGCGCCGGGCGGCCTTCTTCGCTTCCTATCTGTCCACGCTCATCGAGCGCGACGTCCTCGAAGTGAGCAGCATCGAGCGGCAAGGGGACATGTCCCGCCTTCTCGCGCTGCTGGCAGGACGGGTAGGTGGCCTGCTCGTCCCGGGCACCCTCGCCGGGCAGGCGGGCATCCCGCGGACAACGCTAGTGCGCTACCTGGAGCTCCTGGCGACGGTTTTCCTCATCAAGATCATCCCCGCCTGGTCGAGCGGGCAGACGGCCAGGGCCGTCGGCACCCCGAAGCTGGCCTTCACCGACACGGGAATCGCCTGCCACCTCATCGGCCAGGACGCCGCGCGCCTCGACGAGCCGGGCGGTGCCGCCGGGCCGGTCCTGGAGAACTTCGTCGTCATGGAGCTGGCACGGCAACTGACCTGGGCCGATGAACGCGCCCGCCTCTACCACTACCGGACCAAGGACAAGCTAGAGGTCAACGCCGTCATCGAGACCCCGGACGGCCGGGTTGTAGCGATCGAGGTCAAGGCGGGCGCGACCGTCAGGACCGAAGACCTCGCCGGCCTCCGGAACCTTGCGGGCCACCTCGGCGACAAGTTCGTTGCCGGATACGTCCTCTATACCGGCCAGCAGACCCTCTCCTACGGTAGCCGGATCAAGGCCCTGCCGATGGACGCGCTCTGGCTCCTGGCCCCGTTAAAGCAGTGCGGCGCCTGGGAGCCTAAATGGGAGCCAGCCAACGACGACAGGCACCAGCCAGTGAGGTCTTCACGTCACCGGCCGCGAGCAGAACGGCAGGCCCATCGGCGGGAACCTACCCGGACACCGTATGCCAGTGCAGCGCGCCCGCCGCGGCGACGACCCCGGGCGCCGCGATGAGCGTCCGAATGTCGCCGTCTACCAGGCATCCTGACCACGGCCGCAGCTGCTATCCGGCGAGTGACCGTCCCAGGCGCACGCGGCGGCGGGCGCCTGTGACGTCGCTTCCCAGCAGCACCAGGTAGCAGGCGCCGACTGCGGCGGCCGTCCAGCCGGCCATGATCCCCATCCCCGCCCAGGGCCCGTACGGACGGCCGAACCGGGTGCCTGCCGGACCGGACAGGTGCATGATCACCGCACCCGCCTGGTCGGGCAGGTAGTCGACGACGGACCGTAGCACGGGGACGTTCCCGAGGCCCTGGGAGTCGAGCAGCAGCAACGGCAGCAGGATGACCAGTGCCATCGCCTGACTTCTCAGCGCCGTGGCGAGACCAGCGGACAGCGCGCAGATCAAGATCAGGTAGCAGAACGCGCCGAGGGCGGCCTGCAGGACACCAGGCCCTCCGGCGGACGTCCCGTGTGGGCCGAGTGCCCACTGCGCCGCGAAGAAGGTGCCCGTCACCGCGACCACGGCGGCACCCGCCGTGGTGAGCGCGGCGGATCCGAGCTTGGCGGCGTAGAACTGGCCGCGGCGCGGCACCGCGGTAAGGGACGGCAGGATCGTGCCGGACGAGTACTCGCCGCCCCCCACGGTCGCGCCGAACACGACGAGTGCGAGCTGCCCCATGGTGAGGCTGTAGAAGGTCGCGTACAGCGGGTCCCAGTCATGGCGCTGCTGGGCAGGCAACTGCGGGAAGCTCACCCGCAGGCTGAGGCTGACGGCGTAGCCAAGGCAGACGCAGACCAGCACGGCGACCAGCAGTGCCCACCTAGTGGACCTGACGGTCCTGACCTTGGTCAGTTCCGAGTTGAGCACGTCACGGATGCGCGTCACTTCAGCGAGTCTACGCAGCCTGAGCGGCACCGTCACGTAATCCCGTGCCTCTGGATCGGATCGGCGACCCACCATAGTCTGGGTGGCCGGCGCGCAACGATCTGGAAGTCGACATCATCGACGTCATCCCCATCACCACGCTCGGCCCGTAGCCGGGAGCCGGACATTGCGAACGCTGCGCTCACGACCCCGGCTGGGCTACTACAGCCAGGGCTTGGGCACTACGTACGGCCAGAAGCTGGGCCGAAGTCGCTGCTCGATTAGCGCCTTTCCAGCGCCTGTTTTGGAGTGGTTGCCCTACGCTTGCGGTCGTGCGCGTACTGAGCGAGGCGGCACTGGATGCGCTGGTCGATGAGGCCACCGTCGACTGGTACGGCGAAGACGAGGAACTGACCGGGTTCGCCGTCATGATCGGGGACCGTCTGGCGGTGCCGTTCGAGACTACGATCCTGGGCGTCGCAGTGACCGTGGAAAAGGTAGCCCATACGAGGTCCGGCATCGTCGCGGCCTGCGTCCGCGGCAGGCACCGGCAGGCCATCCCGGTCCTTGACCTCCCGCTGCCAGACCCGCCGCCGCGAGGCACCGAATGGATCGCGGCCTACGCCCGCTGGGCGGGATAGGAGACGGCGGGCATGAGCGAGTACCAGTATTACGAGTTCCTCGCGCTTGACCGGCCCCTGACGGGCAAGCAGCTCGCCGAGCTGCGTTCACTGTCAACCCGAGCGGAGATATCGGCCACGCGGTTCGTCAACGAGTACCACTGGGGGAACTTCAGGGGCGATCCCCGGACGATGATGGAGCGCTACTTCGACGCGTTCCTGTACCTGGCGAACTGGGGGACGCGCCAGTTGATGTTCCGCCTGCCACGGGAGGTGCTCAATGCGGAAACCGCTGACCGGTACTGCTGTACCGACGCCGCGTCGCTGCTTGAGACCAAAGGTCACCTGATCGTCAGCCTTTACGCCGACCGTGACCCGGACGACTACTGGGAAGAGGCGGCTGGACGGCTCGCGGCCATGGTGCAGGCGCGTTCCGACCTCGCAGCCGGGGACCTGCGGCTGCTCTACCTGGGCTGGCTGCTTGCCCTGCAGTCGGACGAGGTGGACGATGCGGACATCGAGCCACCGGTACCGGCTGGCCTGGCGGAACTGAGCGCGCCGCTCCGGGCAGTGGCCGATTTCCTGGATATCGACGAGGACCTGCTCGCGGTGGCGGCAGAGGCCAGCCCGGACATCCAGAAGGAAGATCTCGGTGGGCTAGCCGAGTGGATTGCCTGCTTGCCCGCCAGGGAAAAGGATGCGCTGCTGGCCCGGGTCGTCTCCGGTGAGGGCCCGTCGGTCCAGGCAGTGCTCGCGCGCCGGTTCCGCCGCACCCGCGGCGGGAACGAGCCCGTCGCCCCGGCCCGGACCGCGGCCGAACTGTGGAAGGCAGCCGGGGATCGCAAGGCGGCGCGCGAGAAGGCCGAAGAGCAGCGGCGGCGCGAGCAGCAGGCCCGTCAGGCTGCGGCCAAGGCTGCCGCGTACACCCGGCATCTTGACGAACTCGCCCCCCGCCAGGAGGCGGCATGGGAACGGGCAGGCACGCTGATCGCGACGAAGAACCCGCGCGATTACGACACCGCCGTAACGTTGCTGAGTGACCTGTCCGCACTTGCCGAACGAGAAGGCGAGGCGGCAGCCTTCAGCAGCCGCTTCCTCGCGCTGCGCCAGCAACACCAGCGCAAGCCCAGCCTGCAAGAACGCTTCGACAAGGCAGGCCTGCCCCGCCTCGCTTAACCGGGGACGCTGCGGTCGCCCTGCTGCCGGCTCGCCGAGTCAATGCCGTCGGCAACACTGTTGTCGTCGCTGCCGCCAGCGGGGACCAGCGCGACCCGCATAGCAGCCACCAAATCCGCGTACGAACGGCCGCCAGTGGATAAAGAGTTCCCGCTTACCCGGCACCGACGAGTCCAGCAGATGCCGGGAGCCAAAGTGGGAGCCAACGACCACCGTCTTCAGGCAACACCAGGCCATAAGTATCCGTCATCGATGCTGCTCAGCAGCCCACTGAGCGATACTGGGCGACGCACTGCCACCATACGACGGTGCCTTCTCAGCAGCGGGTCGCGGGTTCGAGTCCTGCCCGGCGCGCACAGAATCTTCCCAGCGTAGAGCCGATTTCTGCTGCTTGTAGATGATCATCATGACGTCTCGTCGCCGCGGCGTGCCACATGCGTGCCAGATCGCTTACGCTTACCTAGCGCGGTCTTGGCATTCCTGCCGACCTGATCGGCTATGGCCCGCTGGCGTTCAGCGGACGAGCGCAGGTAGATCGACGCGGCCCGCGTGGAGTCGTGGCCCATGCGTTCCATCAGCTCGCGGAGGTTCGCGATCACCGATCACGGCAAGGGAAGCTACGTCCGCCAGTTCGGCATCCACGGGGTACTCGAAGAACAGGGCCACGTAATGACCCGCGTTCACGAGGAAGTCAGCACGCGGATGCCCCGGCCAGAGGAAATTCGCCTGCTGAAGCTGCGGCCCGGCGTGCCAGTGCTCGACGTGTGGCACACCAGCAGCGACCAGGACGGCAAGCCCTACGAACTCACCCGCTTCGTGATGCGCGGCGACATGACCGGCCTGCTGTATGACGTGCCGGTCGAGTGAGCAGGGGGCACTCCCCAAGATCGCCCTGCTGGCGCTGATCTGGGGATCGGGCTTCCTGTGGATCAAGCTCGCCGACCGGGAATTCTCAGCAGTAGAAGTCACCTTGGCCCGGCTTGCCCTGGGCGCGGCGGTACTGTTCGCCGTCATGCTCGCACGCCGGGACAAGGTTCCCCGCTCACCGCGGCTGTGGGCAACCATCGTCATCGCGGCCCTGTTCGCCAACGCGGTGCCGTACCTGCTGTTCGCCGTCGCAGAGCAGACGGTGACCTCATCCACGGCCGGCGTCATCAACGCGACCACGCCGTTGTGGACCGTGGTCCTTGCGCTGGCAGTCCGCCACCAGAAGAGCGCGACCATCTGGCAGGCGGCCGGACTGGTGGTCGGGTTCGCCGGGGCCGTGCTGATCTTCACGCCGTGGCAGACGGCATCCGAGCTGTTGTCGGCAGGCGGCCTGGAGTGCCTGGCAGCATCGGCGAGTTACGCGGTCAGCTACGTCTACATGGACCGTTTCCTGGCCCGGCGCGGGGTCGGCGCGATCGTCTTGTCCGCGTGCCAGCTCGGCGCGGCGGCGGTGATGCTCGCCATCGCGCTCGGAGCCTCCGGCGTGCAGGCCCCGCAGGTAACGCCCGAGAGCGTCCTGGCGCTGGCGGTGCTTGGCATCATCGGGACCGGGTTCGCGTACGTGCTGAACTACCAGATCATCGCCAGCGAGGGAGCGACCGTCGCATCGACGGTGACTTACCTGCTGCCGGTGATCGCGATCATCCTGGGCGTCCTGGTCCTCAACGAGACCATCACCGCGATCACGCTTGCTGGCATCGCACTGGTCCTGGCCGGGGTCGCCCTGACGCGCCGACAACCCAGGCGAGGAAGAAAGGCTAGCCCTGCTTGACGTAATAGCCCCGGCGGGGCACTCGTGTGTATGCCAAAGCAAGTCAACCTGCTGCAGTTCCTGAGATGCCATCTCAGCTCAACCTCCCGCGATCGCCAGAACGTGGTGACGAACGTGTTCCTCACCAGGTGGACGTAAATTGAGTGCGCAGTCTCGGCGCGGACCCGGTCTACAGGTCTGGCCAGTGGTAGCTGGCGAGGTAGGGCGACCGGCCGGTGACGAACCAGTTCTGCAGGTCCCAGAGCCGCCTGACCGCCGCCTGGTAGTACTCGGCTGGCTCGGGCCGGGGGAAGTCGGGGTGGCTGGTGTGGCAAAAGGCCCTTCTCGCATCGGGCAGTCAGCTCTGGCTGCGGCAGGCGGGGGCCTGCTGGCCTGGCGTGCATCTCATCGTCGGCGGAGGGTCATGATCTTCTGGTGCTGCTGGTCCAGGCGATTACGAGGCAGATGGTGGCGGTCGCGGGCCAGATTGTCCATGCGGCGGACGCGTTGTGCCGCAGGAGGACGCTCGTGATCAGGGCCAGGATGAGGCCGACCGTGCCGAGTACCTGGGGCAGCCGCTGGTGCGGGCGGCCGGCGTTCCGCTCTTCGAGCAGTTCCTCCAGGATCTCAGCGATCCGGTCGTCGATCGCGTCCTCGAAATGAGACAAGAACTCCTTCTCGGACCGCGTGGCGAGGATCTGAGTGCCGGATCCGGCTGGGCTGGGGGCTGGCGGCGGCTGCGTGCTTTGACGCCGGGGACCAGCGGCTGGGGCCCGGCCGGGGGGCGTGCGGGTGGCCTGCATCAGATATGGTCCTTCCGTGCGGCTCTCGGGATCGGCCTGCGGGCCAGGCGGCGGGGAGATGCGCTGCCGCTGGAGCCCTACTCGACATCCTTGAGGATCTTCTGCAGAGACTCGTTCTGCTCGCGCAGGTAGTCGAGCTGGGCGCTGACGTCGCCGAGCTTGAGGTCGGTGTGCTCCTGGGCGGTGATGGCCATGTCGGCCAGCCGCCGGTATTCCTCGGCCAGCTTGCGGTACTGCTCGCCGCCGGTCAGCTCGATCTGCGCCCGCTTCCTGGTGGTGAGGTACCGGTAGCCCAGGACCATCCCGAGCGCAGCCACCGCGGCGGCGGCCAGCCAGAGGAGGCCCCTGGTGTTCGCGGGCTGGCCGTTCCCAACTATTTCGAAGGGGATGGTCAGCACCGTGACCACGAGCACCGCGGCCACGCAGATCATCGCCGTTTCCTTCGCCGTCCTGGGCTTCATCGCAGCTCCGCCTCTAGGTCTTCACTCGTGGCTTCTGGGTCTTTGTCCGTACTCAGTGTCCGCGCCGCCACCATGATCGTCTCGGGAGTCAGGTGCAGCGCGAAGGGTGCCACCTCGTAGAACTTCATCGCCTTGCCGTCGGCCGAGACCTCGACGCAGGCCGACACCAGCCCGGCCGTCTCGAGCTTGCGCAGGTGGACTTGCAGCAGGGCCCGGCTGATGCCCAGGTCACGCGCCAGCCGGCTGACGTAGTTGCGTTCATCCGCCAGCGCGGCCACGACCCGCATCCGGTGCGGGTTGGCGAGCGTGGCCAGCACCCGCAGCAGGGCGTCTCCGGTCATGTCTCCAGCTTCCTTAACAAAGTCTTGCATCTGCCAAGAAAAATTAGCATGTGCGGTTCCGGGGAGTCAAGCCGGGCGCCCGGATAAGGCCGGGTGCTGCTGCCTACGTAACGCGCCTGGCGCTCTAACCGCGGTGGAGGAACTCAGTGCGGGCACTGTTGCCTAATTCGCCTGGGTGAGCTCGTTTAGAGTGAGCTGGCTGGTCAGGCTCCGAGTGCGTACTGGCCCTGCGCCGTGCCTGGGTAGAGCCGCTGGTACTCGCGGGCGAGGTGGAAGCGGCTGTTCAGGGCCAGGGGCAGTCACGCCCGTCGAGCCATAGCCGAAGGCGATCACCCTCGGTTCCCGGCTCAGAAGGGGCGTTCCAGTTCGCGGAACATTGGATAATGGCGGACATTCAGCGTGGCCAGTTCGAGTCCCTCAGTGAGCGCGGTCGCGGCGATCAGGTAGTCCCCGAGGCCAATCCCGGAGTGGGAACGGCGGTACTCCTGCATCAGAGTCGCTGCCCGCCACGCAACCTGCCCGGTGACCTCGAAGCGCTGCATGCTGCCGAGCAGGCGCATGACCTCACGCCGTCCGGGAGGGGCAGCCGAGCGCCCATGGTGGTTCCGTGCAATTTCATATCCCGTAAAACCGGTTTCGATGCCGCGGCTCCCGGCCCTATGCTGCTCGCCGCCAAGAGCAGCGGCGGTTAGGAGCAACGGATGAGGATGCACGACGATGAGGTCGACATCAGCGCCGACCTTGTTCGCAGGCTCGTAGCGGATCAGTTCACGCTCTTGAGGGACCAGCCGATAACCGAGTTCGAATCGGCCGGCACCGTCAATGCCATTTACCGGTTGGGTAGCGAAGCTATACGTCCGGTTGCCCCGTGTTGAGCGGTGGTGGGCGCGGGGCCTGCAGAAGGAACTGAAATGGCTGCCTTTGCTAGCTCCAGGTTTTGACACTCCAGGTACCTGAGCCCGTGGGCGCCGGAAGGGCCGACCGCAGAATATCCGTTCACATGGGCCATCTTCCGGTGGATCGAGGGCCAGACCTATGAGCCCGGACGGGTAGACGATGAGTGCCAGATGGCTGCCGACCTGGCCGGTTTCATAGCCGAGTTGCGGAACACGGAGCTGCCTCCCATCGATGACGAGACGCCGTACGGCGGCTCGGCCTCCCCTCGCCGAGCAAGATAAGGCAACCAGGGACTGGATCGCTCAAGCAGGAGACCTCATCGATGGTGCGGCGGTGCTCGCGGTCTGGGAAGACGCGCTAAAGGGGCCGGCCGTGGGATGCACCTACAGCTGGATTCACAGCGATCTCGCGCCGCCGAACCTCCTGGTTCGCGACGGCCGTCTCCAGGCGGTGCTCGACTTCGGCGCGACCGGCCTCGGCGACCCCGCGATAGAACTCAACGCGGCCTGGAGCATCTTCAGCCAGGATCTCGTGAACGTCTTCCGTGACTTGGTGGGTGCCGACGACGACACCTGGCGCCGCAGCCGCGGAATCGCGATCAGTCAGGCAGTCGGGCTGGTTCCTTACTATGCCGTCACCAATCCAGGGCTGAGCGCACTGGGCAAGCGCATGCTACGCGAAGTCCTCGCCGACACCCGATGAAACGGCTAGAAGATCATCGGAAAGGCGCGTGCGAGACTATCCCAGCCCCCTCAACGGGGTGTCGCCGGGACGCCCACGCTGCCCGAGTGCGAGATAGGTAGCCGCAAGTCCCGGTGCTTCAGCCATGCCCAGCGACGTAGGGCGATCGTCCCAGTAAGCAGTTGACGTCGGGCGGGCGGAAGGTGTACTCCGTTTGTCATGCCGCTGCTCATGATCGACCTCGACAACACCCTCATCGACCGCGACGCGGCCTTCGCGGCGGGCGCCGAGGAATTCCTGCGGGCCAACCACCTGCCTGCGGATGACCTGGGCTGGATCACCGGCATCGACGCCAGCGGATACACACCCCGACCCCAGGTCCATGCAGCCCTCGCCAAGCGCTACCCCGCCACCAGCCCGGACCGGCTCCGAGACTTCCTCGACTACGGCGGCGCGCCCCATGTCCGGCTGGAACAGCCCACACGGGACGCACTCATCCAAGCCAGGACGACGGGATGGAC
>CAWERB010000013.1:0-81161 GCA_963811335.1 uncultured Actinomycetota bacterium
CAAGCGGCGGGGCATTCTTGAGCGCCTCGGCCGCGGCCCCGCGACGCTGAGCCAGCTCGCGGGGCCCTCTACAACGATCCTCCAACGGGATCAAGAAGCACGTGGGGATCCTGGAGCTCGCCGGGCTCGTCGAGACCGAGAAGGTGGGCCGGGCGCGCGAGTGCCTGTGGGGCCGAGCCACGACGCTCGGGGAGGCGGGCGAGTGGATCGAGGCCCATCGCCGTGCCCGGGAAGGCCGGTTGGACCGCTTCGAGCACTTCGTGGAGCGCTCGAGGTGAGCCGCGAGCTCCGTTACGAGCGCCTGGGAGATCGCCTTCGGCCCGTCGCCGGGCGAGCTCTACCGGCACCGGCACGTGTTCGAGGCGATCGAGCGCCCTCGCCGCCTGCTGCTGGCTACGACCGAGACCCGCCTCGACGGGTCGAGGTTGGACTTCAGCACCGAGTTCACGTTCGCGCCCCGAGACGGGGCGACCCTGATGACGATGGTCCAGTGGGGCTTCCCGTCCGACGAGCTGCGCGACGAGCACGGCCGCGGTCTGCTGCACGCGTTCGACCGGCTGGAACGGGCGCTGTAGGCCTTGAGGAAGGAGAACGCATGGCGAAGTCCGTCCTGTGCATGTCGATGTCGTTCTCGACGGGTTCATCACCGGCCCGGACGACGGTCCCGGCAACGGGCTCGGGACCGACGGCCTCCGGCTGCAAGACGTTCGACTACGCCGGTCACTGGGGCTGGCGACCACCACGGCGTGCCGATCTTCGTGCCCACCCGCGGCACTCCGCCAGAGCCGCAGAGCGGCTGGGTGCACCACGGTGCCCGACGCCGCGACCGCGATGCGTGCAGGCGAAGACGGCCGCCGGCGAACAGGACGTGATGGTGCACGGTGCTGGTGTGGCGCAGTCGCTGCTGCGCGAGGGCCTGCTTGACGAGCTGGAGATCCACCTGATCCCGGCCGGACGATCGGCTGGCGGGCCTTGAGCACCGGCCGATTATCAGGCCACTGCGCACCGGAACGTCGTGAAGGCGCCACCGCTGTGGTCCCTCCTCGAGAACGCCGGAGCACCGGTGACCGTCCGAGAGTCCGGGATGTTGTTCGACGACCGCCGACCTGACGGGAACAAGACGGAGGAGAGATAGGTCATGCGAGACGTCGTTCTGTACATGTCGATGTCGACGGACGGGTTCGTCGGCAGCGACCGTGAGCACCCGGGACGCGATCCCCGAGGGCGCCGAGCTGAAGCAGTGGAAGCTCGACCACATCAGAAGGCCGGTGCCCACCTCATGGGTCGCATCACGTACCAGGAGATGTCGTCCTACTGGCCGCAGTCCGACGATCCGTACGCGTCGCCGATGAATGACATCCCCAAGGTGGTCTTCTCGAAGACGCTCAGCGATGCCGAGGCGACCTGGCCCGAGACCCGGGTCGCGCGCGGCGACCTCACGACCGAGATCGCCGCCATCAAGGCCGAGCCGGCCCGGACGTGATCGCCTGGGGCGGTGGACGGTTCGCCGGCGCCCTGGCCGCGGCGGACCTGATCGACGAGTACCGCCTCCTGGTCCAGCCGTTGGTCCTGGGCACGGGACAGGCCCTGTTCGGCCAGCTGCCGGGCTCGCGGCACCTGAACCTCGTCGAGGCCTTGTCGTTTCCCAGCGGCATCGTGGTGCACGTCTACCGGCCGCAGCACACCTGAGGAGGGGGAGGCACCATGGGCAAGGTGGTGGCGCAGGCGATCATGTCGCTCGACGGGTACGCGCTCGCAGTGCGCTGGCGGTGAGCTACGCCTGTTCGGTCTCTGGCGAATAGAGGGCCGACCGGCTCGCGGCAGCCGTGATGGCTGAGCCGTCGAGTTCGATGATGCTCAGCTCGATGCCGCCGAACGGCCACTCCGCCGCGAACTCGAATGTCTGGCCGGCGGCAGCGGCCACAGCCACAGCCCGAACCCGCTGAAGCCCAGTTCCCTGCCGCGCATGCCGCTGCTGCCCGGCCGGTAGGACAGCAATGGCCGGCCGGCGGTCATCGGGGGCTTGTGTCCTGCGCGGCTGCTGCTGGATGGTCGTGGCCTTGCGGCCATCGGCATACCGCACGCCTAGCCGTAGCAGCTTGCGGGGCAGCGGCGCGCCGCCGCGCAACTGGTGGGAGCGGATATGAGCGGCGCTGTGCAGGTCCCACCAGTCGTCCTCCGACAGCTCGCCCTGCCGGGAACCGTCTCCACGTCGAGCATGCAGCCTGTGCTGAAGACCCGGATTGCCGCCAGCCGCAGCACCACGTTCGGGCCGCGGGCCACGGTCTGCTCAACGGGCAGTATCGCCGGTTTCCAGCAGGGGCGGACCCGACCAAAGCGGCCGGTCCGGCAAGCGAAAACCACAGGTTGCCGTTACTTCTCCTGCCGGCAAGGGCTCGAAGAACATGACCTCAGCGTACCTTCGGTGGCTAGAGCGTTCTGGCCGTCTCGCCGTGCGCTCGGAAGCCGCCGAGATCAATGCTCGCAGAGGGAGAATTCGCGCTCGTAGATTTTCTCGTTGTGCTCGTCGACGAAGAACTTCCGCTCCCGCATCAGCTGGCTGCGAAATTCCTTCGCTTGCTCCAGTGTCATGGTCGACGTCGGGGCCCAGGGCTGCTGTGGCGGCACGTCGGATGTCGAGATGATCGTCACCGAGGGGTCGACCAGGAAGAATACGAGGATCTTGCGGTGTCCCGGCCGGGAGGGGTCCGTGAGGCGGAACGGGTCGACGTGATGCTGGAGGATGTTGGGAATGCGAGGGCTCGGCCGGCACGGGTCTCGGCCGACCCGAGCACCTGGTTCAAGGCGTCTTCGTCGGCTAGGCCGTAGACCTCGCGCACGCCGTTGCGGTCGTTCTGTTCGTAGGCCGGACCGTCGACCGCCGCGCGGTAACTCAGCCGCTCTCGGTGATGTTCTCGCTGTCCCAGTAATAGATGCCGGTCGCGACGATGCGCTCGTTCATCATCCCCTCGACATGCCAGCTGCCGCCGGGATACCCGGGCTTGTCGGGGGTGAGGTGAGTGTTGGCGAGCTTGACGATCACCTGCAGCCGGCGTCCGCGCAGGTCTACCCGGGCAGAGTCACCGGGCAACTCCGGCGGGGTGAAGGGCGGGGCGTCCGGGGGTACTGGGACGCGGTTACATATCCAATCGTTCATGGCTGCGTCATAGGCGTACACGGCGTCGGCATCGTTGTGATCGGCGGGCCGAACTGGTTCATCGACCCACCAGGAGTTGACGTCAGCCTTAATCCGCACCGGGCGCGGATGGCGCAGATCGGTGAGCACGTTCTCGAACAGCGGGCGCATCCGCCCGAACAAGACCGGAAGGACGGACGCGAGGTCGCGATTAGCCACCGGGTGAACGTTGTTGACGTACGAAAGGAAAGTGGCGTCGCCGTTGGCGCCGATCTCAACGTCCGTGGGCAACCACTGGAACTTGGTCGAGAACTCGTAGCGCGCCTCGTTCTGATCCGGGGTTGGCCAGGGGGAGGTCTCAGGGCGGCTCACCCCGCGCACCAGGCAGAACAGGGAAGGGTGCACCAGGTCCAGGACCTGTTCGTCCGACCCCGGGTGCCAATCCCGCTCCGCGTCGGGCACGTCCTCCAGTACCCGTACAGCCTCGCGCAGCCGGGACCTTAGCTCATCGTCGATCAATGCATCCGACTGCCACACCCCGTCGACACTGGATACCTCGATGCCGGTCCGCTCGTCCCGGCGCTCGGCGTAGTACGCCAGTTCCGCCAGCACGTACCGGATCTGCGCCTCCGTCATCCCGAACTCGGCGGCCTCCCGCGTCCACCTGGCGACGATACCCGCGTCGTTCATCTTGACCTGCCAGGCTGGCTTCTCCCGGATGACGGCGCTGAGATACATCATCTCCAGTTCCCGCAGCGTCCGGGCCGGCATCACGGATACCTTGCGCCCGACGTGGAAAGGCAGCGGGAAAGCGGCTATCTCAGACATGCTTTTGGATCTCTCCAAGCTGGCGCGATATTCCGCGCCTGTAAGCGGCTGAGAGGAGACTCTACGGGCAACCACCGACAAAGCCGTAGCGGCCCTATCCGCGCAGGCCGCCGCAAAGCACCAACTGGGGGAGAAGCTTCACGGATGCGGACAGCGGCGGTGCGCTGCGCCAGCGCTTCCTCGGTGGAGCCGGTTTCGCGCCAGAGTGGTTGTTCTGCGCACCCCTGGTTAGCGGTCAGGCAGGTCTATGCGCAAGCGAATATTCGGCAGGGACACGCGGCTCCCGACAGCGCGGTTACTCTGCGTTGTCAGCCCTCGTGGCGGCTGACGCGCGCCAAGCCGATAGGTACGTCTCAGTCAAGAGGGGAACCCCGCGACATCCGCCGTGGTTTCCACGATGAGGGAGCCGGTCCCGCGACGGCACACTGTCTAGCATGCCGCTCAGCACATCCCCGTCGTCCGGCGATGGTGCGCCGCCGGAAGGGCAGTGGGTGCAGACCCTCCGGGTAGCGGATGTAGTGATGACCATCCTCGAAGCGAGGAAGGCGATGCCATCGGCGGCGGCTGCCGTGTCCCGCGCGAAACACGGTGACGGGTACCGGGTGCTCGTGAGCCTCCTCGAAGCCAGCCCGTTGGCGGACGAGGTGTGCCAGGACGGCGCTCTTGACGGAGCCATCGCCATCTTCGTCGCCCGCGAGCTTGCGTCGGACCTGGCCGGCGCTTTCGGCGGCAAGGATGTGTTCATCCTCCAATGACCGGGACGGAGGCTAGGCGCGATTGGGGGAACGGGAATCGTGACCTAGCCTCCGCCCCGCGGATCGACGGACCGCCGCGACGGCTACTGGCCCGCCGAGCGGAGGAACGCCAAGACCGCGCGGACACGGTTGTTCTCCGTGTCGCTCGGGGTCAGGCCGAGCTTGGTGAAGACATTGGTGACATGGGTCTCGACGGTCCGCGCGCTGAGAAAGAGCGCGTTAGCGATCCCGAGGTTGGACCGCCCCTCCGCCATGTGCCTGAGCACAGTCAGCTCGCGCTCGTTCAGCGTGTCCATCACGTTCGGCCGCCGGTTTTTCTCCAGCAGCCGCCGCACGATAGCGGGATCGACGACGGTCTCGCCCGCGGCCACTCTCGCCAGGCTCTCCATGAGCGCGTCGGCGTCGGTGACGTTGTCCTTCAGCAGATAACCGACTCCGGAGCGGACCGTTTCCAGGAGCTGGCTCGCGTAGCTGGTTTCTGCGTAGGTGGACAGGACCAGGATGCCCACGTCAGGGTGCAGGCTGCGTATCTCGCGCGCGGTGCGGATGCCCTCGTCGGTGAACGACGGCGGCATGCGGATGTCGAGAATGACGGCCTCCGGCGGGCCGGCGCTGATGGCCGCGAGCAGCTCAGCGCCCGAAGCGACGCTGGCGATCACCTCGGTGCCGAGCGAGCGCAGCAGCAGGGCCAGGCTGCTGCGGAACAGTCCGGAGTCTTCGGCGATCGCTACCCGCACGGGATCCTCACCAGGAGACGCGTTCCCTGGCCAGGCGCGCTGTCGATGACGACTTCCCCGTCGAGCGCGCCGACGCGGTTGGCGATGTTGGCCAGCCCGTGACCGGCGCCCGCCGTGACACCGCCGATGCCGTCGTCCGAGACCTCCAGTTCCAGCACGGACTCCCCGGCCCGCACTGCGACCAGCGCGCTGCCCGCATTGGCGTGCTTCACGACGTTCGCGAGCGCCTCGCAGGCGACGAAGTACAGCGTCGCCTCCACGGCGATGTCGAGCCTGTGCGGTGGCGCGGTCACGCTTACCGGGAGCGGAAGGCGTTCGGCTATCCCCTCCAGCGCGACACCGAGCCCGCTCTGGGACAGGACGGCCGGGTGAATGCCGTGCGCTAGGTCCCGGAGTTCGGCAAGCACCGCTCGCAGGCCGTCGCGGGCCTGACTGATAGCGGCGGTCGCCTCCGGGTCAGTTGTCCGCGTCATCGCGGCAGTCAGGCCCGCCGTGATGCCCAGCAGGTGCTGCTGCACGCCGTCGTGCAGGTCGCGCTCGAGGCGCCGCCGCTCCGCGAGTTCAGCCTCGAGTATCCGCGCCCGTGACGCCTTCACCTGCTCGAGCTTCTCTTGCGCGGCCTTCGCCTGAAACTGGGCGTTCTGCAACGCCAGCCCGCTCGCCGCCGTGGCGGCCTCGAACAGCTCGCGGTACCTGGCCAGTACCGGGTCGGCCACGACGACGGCGATGGGCGCCCCCTGGCCAGCGCGGATATAGGAGACCAGCCGCTCGGGTGAGTGGCTGTCGAGTGCGCGCAAGCTGGACTCTGACGTGTCGAGAAGGTCCAGGGTGGGATCGTGCAGGACGTTGCGAAGCGCATGGCGCACGGCGTCGATATCGCCGTCGGTCGTGACCTGGGCGGTCAGCTCAGTGACGTTCCTGACCAGGAGCATCCGCTGCAGCACGGCGATCAGGAACGCGACTGGGATCCCAAGGTCTACGAGGCTTTCTGTGAGGTACGCGCCGTTGGGCGTGCCGGAGAGGCTCAGCGCCATCATGATGGTGGAGGCGATCGTCGCGATTACCGCGGCGATGCCAGCCGCGGCGATCGGGGTGATCACGATGCGGTCCAGCCCCCTGGTCTTCATCATCCGGATCACCAGGAACGCGATCAGTGCGATCCCGCCAAGCCCCTCGCCGAGGTGAATCACGTAGTTGAGCATGTCGGACAGCTGTTGATTCGCGAGCAGGGTAGGCCACCATGTGGACGGCGGGTAGCCGCTCCACCGCGCCGTCGACGTGGCGGCGATCAGCGTGCGACCGACCAGCATCCATCCGGTTAGCAAGACCAGATAGCGCCGGTGGCGCCCGGACAGCGAGGAATCTGGGTAACGCAGCAGCGCCCAGGCGCCGAAGATGCGGTCAATGCCACCGAATACGGTGGCGTACGCCGGCCACGGGCCATTCCACGCATCGATGAAATCGAGGGAGCGGAAGACGCCGGTGAGCATGAGCGCCCCCGCCGTGACTCGCTGGCCTGGTTCCCTGCCAAGCAGCAGGCCGGTCAGGACGAAGACCAGGGACACCGCGAGGTTGGCCGTGGCCAGCACGGCGGAGTGCCGCCACTGGGGTCCCTGGGCCAGCGCGCAGAAACAACCGACGGCGACGAGCCCGGCCGCTGCGGCAAGCCACGGACGGCGCGCGGACCAGAACCGAGGCGGGGTTAGCCACCGCGCCCGCTCCCGGGCCGCTGCCGCGCCGCCGGGCCAGGTCACGCTCCCCGCCAGCGAAAGAATGGTGCCGCGCATTCTGATCCGCCTGCTCAGCGGCTCCCTCACGGGGCCGGTCGTCTGCCTCTGCCAGTCAGGCCGTTCCATGTGGACAAAGGCGGCGGTACCGCTGCTCGCCTATCGCGGACGGGGGCGCCGCGAGGCTACTTTCCCACGGCTGGGGGGGAGAACCGTGTGGCGCGGTACCGCCGCACGCGGTAACGATACAAGCACGCACGGACACAAACAAGGCCGGACTATCACGAACTGCGAGCCACTTCGCGTACCGCAAGACCGGGAGTTCACCGCCGTGGTGACCGGCGAGCCGCACCGCGGCTGTTACGGCAACCAGTACGACCTTGCCGTTCCCGCTCTCCGGTATTACGGCGTGCCGCTGCGGGTACCTGAAACGGGCGGCCCGATCGACCCCGACAGCATTCACACGACTGTCGACCGACTAGCCCGGCAAGCCGAACGGCACGAGACCCGGCTGTATACGCCAGCGCCGCAGCCGTACAAGCTGAGATCCGCACCGCGACCGGTCGGCGACCGATGAGCCGGGTGCGACGTTGGCCGTAACCGGCTCGGCGCGCGCTTCGCCTTCCAGCGTTCGCCTGACATTGCGTGATCGACCCTGCCCAGTCGCTGAGCGCACACTTCCGCCTCGTTATGCTCGGCGAC
This sequence comes from uncultured Actinomycetota bacterium, assembly GCA_963811335.1. Lineage (GTDB taxonomy): Bacteria > Actinomycetota > Actinomycetes > Streptosporangiales > Streptosporangiaceae > Trebonia. Next base: position 7,886 of record CAWERB010000013.1, read on the forward strand.
CAGGCTGCCGAGACACGCATCAGAGGCCGCGCCGAACCGGGTGATCTGGGTCCTGTTGCGGGCTTCGCTTGGCGACCGTCTCTGCCGCATCTGCTGAATTGTGTGCGCCGGTTAGCTTTGCCTTCGGAACCGTCTATCGCTGTAGGTGGGCCGGTGGCGAGCCCGGGCCGCTGGTCGCGCGCCCCGCTGGACCTCGGGCCCTCGGCAGCGTGTGCAGGACCCTCGCCGATGTGCTGGCGGAGCTGGCGGATGAGGACCTTGAACGGCGCCGCGGGCAGCGCACCAGCTGCCTGGAACGCCTGGGCCTTCGCGAAGACCGCGGCTCCCGGGCCTGCTCGAAGACGTTGCCGGCCGTTCTCCTGGGCGACACCGACCCGCTGCTTCGGCTGCACGGCGTCGCCGTGGCCCGCGGGCTGGGCCTTTCCCGCCTGTTCCCCAGGCTGCGTGAACTGGACAAGACGGAGACCGACCCCTGGGTCCGGCACCACCTCACCCGGCGCCTGCCCTGAGCCGGCACCGCGCTCCCGCAGAAAACCCTTCGCAGCGACCGTACCGTGCTGGCTATGATCCTCCTGCCCTGTGAGCTAGGGAGGACATCATGGACCGTTACCAGGACGCCGGGGCATCCTTTTGAGCCCTCAAGCAAGCGCCGCCGGGGGTTCCCTCTAGCGAGTCCCGCGTCAAGCGCGGCGACCGCATGGTCGGCACCGGTACCGAGCTCCTGGAGAAGCTCGGCCGGAACGACCCGTGCCCGTGCGGTTCGGGCCGCCGCTTTCCGCCGCTGCTGCCGGGGAACCGGCCGTTTCGACGGCACGCAGGGCAATTACTACGTCCGGGACCGCTGAGGACTGGCGCGGTCAGTTCACCCGGCGCGGCACACAGCCGCGCCGGGTGAACACACTCACATGCTGCGAGGAACCCGAGCCGCGCTTGACTGGCGGCGTACGCTCGCACCGTGAAGACCTCGCCGGGGTGACCGCGGTCCAGATTGTGCGGTCCTGCCAGCACGAGTCGCGGAGGATCGAGCACATCGGCTCAGCACCCGACCATGCCGAGCATGACGACGTGTCCCGGTCAGCTAGCGCTGGCGCGGATCATCGAGCAGACCGGCAAGCAGGACTCTGCGGGTCCTGGGAGAAGCGGGCGCTTCGGCGCCGTCGTATCTGACCACCGCCTTTAGCCGGATGCCCGCCGGGCTGGAAAAACGGGTGGCCGAGCTGGCTCACGATCGCGGACTCGTTGAGGAGCGCCATGCCGGCCGGCAGACCATCACCGCCGCCGGCCCCTCCCCGACGACCTCCGACAGGCCCTCGAAGCCATCACCCCGCAGCAGCCGAGGTGCGCACTAGTTTGAGCCAACTCGGGTACATCTGCGCCGGTGAGATGGCGAGCGATTTACCGCTCATGCCGCTGAATACGGGCGCCGTCATTCCTAGCGCGCGGCGTTGAGACGCAAGACGACCTCAACGATCGCGCCCTCCCCGATCGCCTCCGCTCGCTGCACCGCCACCTTGACCGGCACCAGGTAGCGCCCGTCCTTGGGGAACAGCGCAGTGGTGAACTCGGTGTCGCCGATGGTGACGTGGACCGGCACCTGGCCCCAGTAGATAAGGCCGCGGGCTGCCTCCTTGAGATCCTCGCTTTCCTCGGGCGTCATGGCCACGAAGAGGTACGGCGCCGGCCCGCGCCACTCGATCACCTCGCCAGTGAAGGTCCACTCCATGTGCCCATCATCGGAGATGTGCTCGTGCGTCGGGGACGCGGCTCCAAATCGGAAGTGTGCCAGTCTCACGGCAGCACACGCACTCTCATGCCGCGAGGAGGGGGCGCAACGCTTGGACGGCGCGGCGAGCCAGAGCGGGGTGATCTGTGCTGTCGTGCTTCTGAAGTCTTGGAACCCAGGACATCCTCTTATGCCGGAGAACGGGGACATAGCGGACGACTTCCGGTGACCGGGAACAATCGCCGGGGCGGAAGAGCTGCAAGTTAGAGGTGATCAGCATGGGGATTTGGTTAAAGATGATCAGCATGAGGATCGCCGAAGGAGGTGATCACCATGATGATCACGGTCACGAGAGGCCCACCCGGCCACCATCGCGGCGGTCAAGACCGGGCCGGGTGCCTCGGCCTGCGCGCCGGGCGCAAACGCCGTGAAGACCGCGCCGCCGACTGCCGGCGCGGACGCGGGCGCTGCCGGCGGAGTGCCGGCGAAGGACCGCGCGGCACGAGGACCACAGTTACGGCAATGACCGCGGGAGCAGTCGCCGTCGCGCTCGGCGGCGGGCTCGCCGCCTGCTCGACCGGCAGCGTGTCCAAGGTGCCGGCGCCGAAGACCAGCGCTCCGACGCCAGCCACGTCAGCGCCGAAGGCGGCTCCGAAGACCACGCCGCCGTCGAATCCCAACTCGGGTCCGCTGGGCACCACCTACCAGGTCGGCGGCACCGACAGCAACGGCAACAGCACGACCTACAAGGTGACCGCCGTGACGGTGGACCAGCATGCACCGCTGGCCCCGTACGAGTCGCTGACCAGCTCAGCCGACCACCTGGCGGCGGTCAAGTTCCGCATCACGGGCGTGACCGGCCAGTCCAGCGACGACGCGAACAGCAACGCCTCCGTGACCAGCGGCGACACCACGCAGTACCCGTCCACGCTCAACAGCACCACGGACGGCCCGAACTTCAGCAGCGGCTCGTTCACCCTGGCTCCGGGGCAGACGGCGAGCGGCTGGGTGACCTTCGAGCTGCCTCCGGGGCAGAGCATCGCGTCGGTGCAGTGGGTTCCGTCATCGGGCCTGAGCGACCACGCGGGCACGTGGGCAGTGGCCCCGGCACCGCCGGCCGCCGCTCCCGCCGCACCAGCCCCGGCCCCGCCGCAGGCACCCGCGCCCAGTCAGCAAGCACCGCAGGGGAGCAACGCACCCACGCGGAACGTGAACGCTGAGGCGGTCGTTACCCAGTTCTACCAGGACATCACCAACCACGACTACCAGGCCGCGTGGGCGCTCGGCGGCGACAACCTGAACGGCGGCGCCGGCTACGACAAATGGGTCGCCGGCTACGCGACCACCGCCTCGATCAGCCTCGGAACGTTCTCGTCCTCCGGCTCGGACCAGGTGACGGTCTCGCTGTCGGCCGACCACACGGACGGGAGCACGACAACCTACCAGGGCACCTACACCGTGCAGAACGGCGTGATCGTGTCCGCGAACATCACCCAGACAAGCTAAGACATCCCGCAGACGAAGGGGCCGGGCCGGGGTACTCATCGGCGACGACGCGGTGATGGCCCGGTGCGCAGGCGCGGCTGCCCGGCTGCGGCCGTGCGGTTGCCGTTCCCCTACGAGGCCGCGGCGTGGCTGGCGCTCGCGCGGCGGCTGCGCATCGTGCAGGCCGCTAACGCGGGGTAACGGTGCAGCTCAGAGGCAAGTTGAGCTGTCCCATGGTAAGGAGAAGCGTTCGGCAGGTGAACATCCCCGAGCTGGCCGCGCTGGCCCATAGCGCGGATCGCTTTCTCAGCGCCGTGCGGGCGCTGGCCGACAATGACGTGGGCCGGGCCTCAGCGCTGCCGGGGTGGACCCGCGCGCACCTGCTCACCCATGTGTCGCAGGCAGCCGACTCCCGCACAGGAATGCTGCGCGCCGCCCGGGCACCCCGCCGGGCTCTGGGAGGCGCCCGCGATCTGGCTGCGAGGCACCGCGGCCCGGTGCGCGGCACCGTGGCGAGCCTGCGCAGCGAGCTGGAATACCACCACGTGGACCTGGCTGCGGGGTATGCGCCGGACGACTGGCCCGCCGAGTTCGTCGCCACGCAACTGCGCCGCGTGACCGCCCTGATGGATCATCGTGCCGACGCCCCGTCCATGACCCTCCTCACCGCGGCCGCGGTTCGCATCGGCACCGTCCCGCCGGCCGACGTCTCCGGCCCGCCGGCGGCGATCCTGGCGTGGCTGTCCGGCCGCGGCGACGGCAGCGGCCTGGATACCGGCGCCGCGGGGCTGCCTTCCCTTCCGCCGCTGGCCTAGCGCGAGCGCAGGTGTCCCTGGTGTCACCGTTGCCGCCTAAGCCGGGAGGCGACCTACGTGCCCCGCCCATGATCAGCCTGGATCAGAGATCAGATCAGCGCGCAGTCCCGCCGTTCTGGCGTCTTTCGGCGGCGATGGGAACGCACTGGCTGGCGGCCATAACTGCTCGATCTGTATTCGGGGACGGCTCGCGAGCTCATACGGCCGGGCGGGCAGGACCACTGCCGGGGGAGCCGGATGGTGGCGGGAGGCGGCGTGCGATGTATGGTCAGCAGTCGCTGACACTGCCGGTCGGCGCCGTCACCTCGGTGTTCGGCGGCGGGCAGTTGATCGAGGCGGCGCTGACAGTGCTGGTTCGGGCGGCTGCCTGGGGCCAGGCTGCTGTCGGCCCTGCGGTCAGCGCGACTGCCAGCACGACCGTTCCCGCCAGCCTGGCGGGCGGTCGCGGGGTCGGCAGGGCATCCCTGCTCGATGCGGTTGCCTGGTCCGTGTCGGTTTCCTTTTGCTGCCGGATTGTGCGGACTGGTGCATGCCGTGCACGCGAGAGCAAGCCAGCAGCCAGGGCCGTCGCCGGATGAGTCCATGTGCAGTTTTTGGCACGGCGGGAGAAACTGCTCAGCAATGTCACTGCCAACCCGCTGATCGCCCCGGCGGCGCTCCGAGGTCCTGCGCATGTGCATTGGTCTATACCACTACGGCCCGGGACGTCTGCCACGCGGCCAGGAGAGGCGGTGGGCATCGGCGGCAAAGGTACAGGCGTCGCTCCCCGGGACCGATGGCCGGCCCGGGGAGCGAGTGGTCCTGTCAGGTGCAGGCGGTGCCGTTGATCGCGAATGACGTCGGGTTAGCGTGGCTGCTGGTCCAGGAGCCCTGGAAGCCGTCGGTTGTGCTGGCGCCCGGGGCGATGGTGCCGTTGTAGCTGGCGTTGGTGAGGGTGGCGTTCTCGCCTGTCTGGGAGAAGCCGCCGTTGAAGTTGGCGGTGATCTTCTCGTCACCGGGGAAGGTGAAGGTCAGCGACCACCCGTTGATCGTGGTGGTGCCGGTGTTGGCGATGGTTACCTGGGCGGTGAAGCCGTTCGGCGAAGCGTTCCAGGCATTGTTCAGGGTGTAGGTGACATGGCACGCGAGGCCGGTGACAACGGGGTTGACCGTCCAGGTGAAGGAAGCTGTTCCCGACGCCCCGTTGGCGGCGGTGACGGTGACGGTGACTGTGGAGCTGCCTGATGCGGCGGGGGTGCCGGAGATCAGGCCGGTGGAGGAGTTGATTGACAGTCCGGCGGGCAGGCCGGTGGCGCTGTAGGTGAGGGTCTGGCCGGGATCTGAGGCCTGGATCTGCAGCCTGGTGGCGGTGCCGACGGTGCCGGTCTGGTTGCCGGGGTTGGTGACCGTGACCGGGCCGCTGGCCGGGTTGACCGTCCAGGTGAACGAGACGGACCCGGAGGCGCCGGTGGTATCCGTGGCGGTCACCGTCACCGCGGAGCTGCCCGATGCGGTGGGGGTGCCGGAGATCACGCCGGTGGAGGTGTTGATTGACAGGCCGGCGGGCAGGCCGGTGGCGCTGTAGGTGAGGGTCTGGCCGGCCGCCGAGTCCGAGGCCCGGATGGGCAGGCTCGTGGCGGTGCCGACAGTGCCCGTCTGGGCGCCCGGGTTGGTCACCGTGACCGTGTTAGCGCTTCCGTTGAGGTTGACCGAGAAGGAGTTAGTGGCCAGGCCGGCGCCGCCCTGCCACAGCTCGAAGCCGGCCTCGACGTCGATCAGCCACCAGTTGCTCTTGGTGAAGCCGCGGCTGACCATGTCCTGCGTCAGCGTGCCGACGTCCAGGTTGCTGACCGAGGTGGCCGGGCTGGTCATGACGTAGGAGACCGTGTCCCAGACCGACATCTGGCCTTCCCAGATGTTGTAGGTGTGGCCGCCGATGCTCACGTTGCTCGCGACCACGGACCCGAACGGCTGGATCGGCCCGTTCTTGTTAAGCCAGACCATCAGCTCGGTGCCGTTCGGCTGCCCTGTGGTGGTCGGTGTCTGGTTGAACCAGATGTCGTAGGCCACGTCATAGACGTTGCCGCCGCCCGGCTGCGTGGTAGACCAGCTGGTGGTCACCTTGCCCGGGGTCAGGTTCGAGACCTGGACCGGGGTGCTGGTCAGTCCGCCGGCGCTGCAGTTGCCCCAGTGGCAGCCCTGGTAGATGGACGGGTAGCCGCCCGGCGCGCCGTTGGTGGCGTTGGAGATCGACGAGTTGGCCACCGTGAAGTCGGCGTTGCCGTCGGTGGTGACGCACTCCGAAGCGCTGGAATTCCACTCGTTGTTCTGCACGATATAAGTGCCGCTCGAGACGCTGGCCGTCTGCGATTGGCATAGGCTGGTTGCCGCATGGGCGGCGGTGCCGCCGACGAGCCCGGTGATAACGGCGAACGCCAGCAGCAAGGCCGCGGTGGCGGCGATAACGGGACTGCGGTGATGCATGAAGCCTCCTTCAGGCTGCACAGCCAGGGGATGACGTCACCGTACGCAGCGGCGGCGAGGGATGCGTCAACCGTGCTTCGCGCCAGCCGTGCGTACAGAGGTAATGCCTGGTCAGCCGAGGTCCGGCACGGCGGGCGCGGTTGAAACGTTCAGCCTGTGGGCGCCATCGCAGCTGCGGGAACGGCTCCCGCCCGGTACCGTGACCACTCATGTCCGCATTCCTCAGCGTCGCCGACATCGATCAGCCATCGTCCCCCTACGTCGCCAGACACGGCCGGGTCGAGCAAGTTCTCCCACCCCACCCAGGACCCCGGCAACCTCTCGTGGATCGTCGAGGCATCGGAGGGGGCGCGGGCCTGAGCAGCCCGCGAAACCTCTTAACGCCGCCGACGCCGGCCAAGCGTTCCGGGTGATCATCGGTTCGGGACGCCGTACGGGGTGTTCTGCCGGTGTGGCTCGTCCTGGCGTGCGGGTGCAGGCCCGGTCGGCGGGACTTACCGGCGGGCGCGGCTGGCGGGGCGTTAGCCGAGCACGGCATCGCGGACTGCCCGCAGGTCCGGCTCGGAAGCCGGGCCGGTCACGAGCAAGGTGGTGACCGGGCTGTCCCGCCACAGTTCAAGCCGCTCGCGGATCCGGGCGATCGGGCCCAGCAGGCACACCGCGTCCGCGAGGTCATCGGGCACCGCGTCGATGGCATCGTCGCGGCGGCCGTCCAGGAACAGCTCCTGGACCCGGCGGCCTGCCTCCTCATACCCCATCCTGGTGACCACGTCGAGGTGGAAGTTGCGGGTGCGCGCGCCCATGCCGCCAATGTAGAACCCCAGCGTCTGCTTGGCGGCGTGCAGCGCGGCCGGCAGGTCGTCGGTAAGGATGACGTTGACCGTGGCGGCAATGTCGAAACCCGGCGGCGCCACGGCGAGCGCGCCGCCGTATACCTGGCCGATCTTCTGCGGATCGGTAAACAGCGCCAGCCAGCCGTCGGCGATCTCGGCGGCGAGGGCCACGTTCTGCGGGCCCTGCGCGCCGAGGTAGACGGGGATGTCATCGCGCAGCGCCGGGATGTTCAGCATGAGCGGCTTGCCCAGCCCCGTGCCCGGCCGGTAGGGCAGCGGGTAGTAGCGGCCGGCGCTGCGGGCAGGCCGCTGCCTGCGCCACATCACCCGCAGCAGGTCGACGTACTCGCGGGTGCGCGCCAGCGGCTGGGCGAACGGCGTCCCGTACCAGCCCTCTGCCACCTGCGGGCCTGACACCCCGACGCCGAGCAGCAGCCGGCCCCCGGACAGGTGATCAAGCGTCGCGGCGGCCATGGCCGTCGCGGCGGGGGTACGGGCACTGATCTGGAGCACCGAGGTGCCCAGCTTGATCCGGCTGGTCCGCGCGCCGTACCACGCCAGCGGGGTCAGCGCATCCGATCCCCACGATTCCGCCGTCCACACCGACTCATACCCCAGGCGCTCCGCCGCCAGCACCAGCGCGCTGGCATCGCCCGGCGTGACCCAGTAGCCCAGGTTCAGGCCCAGCCTCAGCTTGTCCGTCATCACCGCCTCCGTGGCCGGCCCGAAGCCGCCTCGTACCGCATCCGGATCACCAGCCAGCCCTGTCGCGACGACAGGACCCGCATCCGCCTCTCGCGGACCCCGGTTGCGCGGCGCGCGGACCCGGTCCGCCCCGCCTCCGCCAGGCGCCCTGCGTCGTGCTCAGTCCATCTGGCCATCGCGGCACCCGCCACCGGCCAACGTCCCTCCCGCACGGGATCATCGGCCCTCCAGTAGGCATGAGCGCGGGACTTCCATGCCATTTGCGCCACGCTCTGTGCCTACCGTGTCCCTCGCCTGCGCCGCGTGCATGCCGCGCTCGGTTACCGGGCCGCCCGACAAACGTCCATCACCGCGGGTGAATCGCGCCAGCTTTGGCTGACGCGCGCGGCACCGCCTAAGCGCGAATCAGAGTTCGCTCCGAACCGTGATCGGGAAGGCGCCGAGCAGGCCGTTCTGCGTGCCGGCAACGACCATGGCGCCCTGCCCGCTGGCGGCCGGACTCATCGAGGGCAGGCACGGGCCGTTCAGCCCTACTGCCGGCCGCCGCCCGCTGAGAACGTTGCGGCATGAAAGGTGCTGTCCAGAACGCCCTGCGCTTGTTCACGCGGGTCATGCGGCCGCTCGCCCTGAGGTCGGCCGGCCAGGAAGGGACCGCCACGTCAGTCGTCCGCCATGTCGGGCGGCGGTCAGGCCGGGCCTACCAGACACCAGTCGTCGCAGCGCGCCGTGATGACAGCTTCCTGATCGCCCTGCCGTACGGGGAGCGCACCGACTGGCTGAAGAACGTCCTCGCGGCAGGCTCGGCCACCATCATGGCCGACGGGCGCAGCTACGAGGTCGACCGGCCCGAGGTGATTCCCATGGCGGATGCGGCCGCCTGCTTCCGCCCCCGGGAGCAGCGCATGCACCGGCAGTTCCACGTGGACACTGCCCTCCAGGTCCACCAGCATCGAGAAGATCCCCGCTAGCAGGCCCGGCCTGGTCATACCCGGCGACCAAGCACACCGAGCCATGCCGCGGCAGGCGGCTGCATAGCCGCGTGCCCTGAATCGCGGGACGAGTCACGGAGGCTCATGCGCGCCCGCCGGCGGCCCCGCCTGCCGCTTGGACAGGCCTGACGGGGCACTACGGTTCGCCGTGGGCAGCGCTGTCGAAGTTCCATGTCAGCGGGAGGCCCGCCCCGCAGATAGCGCAGCAGAAGTCATCGTCTCTGACAAGGTTGCGCTCCCCGCACCGGGAGCAGCGCCGGAAGGTGAACTCGTCGGTGAACCGGCCGGGGTGGGGCACTCCTATCCGGTCGAGCGCGGCGGCGACGGCCGGCCACGAGCTGGGCTCCGGGCAGTACCCCGTCGACTGGTTCGAGGCCGACGTGACCTCTGGGCCCTGTGCCCCTCGGGCGCGACCACCGCGCCTGCCCAACGGTGCTCGGCGACCCACCGGACAGCCGACTCGCGAGAGCTGAAGACGCCTGACGGCCAGCGCGCGCGGTCGCCGAGGAAGATCCATACGCTTTGCTCTGGGATACCCATTCAGGCTCTTCCGTTCCCGGTACATACCTGGTCGTTCTGCGCAGCCTAACCAGTGATCAGGCATGTCTGCGCACGAGCGAATATTCGGCGATCCGCGCGCCCCGCCTCCTCGTCGGTCATACGGAACGATCACTTACAGTGACGATGAGTCGGCCTGTCGCGCGTCGCAGGAGCTGCCCGGTCAAGTCGTTTGCTCGCGGTGTCGTCGCTGACCGCGGGCGGGAGCCCGTTGCCGCCGCGCTCGCGGTAGGCGGGGCCGTCCCTGCCCAGCGAGATGTCGTGGCCAGGTTGGTGGTTTCCGAAGGTGAGCAGGGGGACGTCGTACATGCCGTGGTCGAGCGGGCGGGTCATGGCGGGCGGGCGGGGTTACCTCGACCACGATGATCTCGACGAGGAACTGGACGCGGGCGGCCAGCAGGTGGCTGGTGTAGCCGGTCGCTGAGTGCTCCTTCAGGCCGAGCGTCGTGTGCGCGTGCGGGAGGACGCGTCCTTCCTGCTCGTCCCAGGCGATGGTGCCGCAGCCGAGTGCCTCGGCGTTGGCCAGGTGGGCCTTGGACCAGACCGGGGCGGCGGGGTCGTCGAGCTTGTCGCAGGTGCCAACGGTGTCGGCTTCGGCGAACGCCGCGGGGAACATCGGAATGTAGCCGCGGCGGATGCCGTGCTCGCGGCACAGCTCGTCCAGGGCGGGGAAGAAGCTCTCGCCCGCGCCGAAGCGGGCTGCGAAGGTGCGGCCCGTGGCCAGCTCGCTGCCGCGCACCGGTGTCGCCGTCCTTTCGTGGCCGGGGTTACGGCTGGCTGTATCCGCCCGCTGCCTGGAACGCCGCGCGGATGTGCCCGCGCCCGGCGCCGCCGGACAGCAGGACGTGCAGGAGCAGCCGTGCCTTGAGCGGGTCGAGGAACCCGGCGCTGACCAGGCCGCGGGTGAGCAGGTCCTGTTCGGAGCCGGGGAAGCCGTAGGTGGCGGCGAGCACTGTCCCGGCGCCGGTCCGGGACGCGAGGACCACCGGGATCCGCGCGGCGATGTCGTCCAGCGCGGGCAGCACGGCGGCGGGGACGTGCCCGGCGCCGAACGCGGCGACCACCAGGCCGTCGAAGCGTTCCGCGGCGGCTCGCAGCCACTCGCCGTCGTCGCCGAGCGTCATGGTGACCAGGCCGGTACGCACCTGCCTGGACGGGCCGGGAGCGGGCAGCGTGCGCCGGCCGGCGGGGCGGGCGAGCAGGCGGACCTGGCCCTCGGTGACCCGGCCGAGCGGCCCGGCGGCCGGGGAGGTGAACGCGGCGACGCTGGTGGCGTCGGTCTTGCGGACGAACCGGGCGGCGTGGATCTCATCGGCGAACACGACCAGGCAGCCGAGGCCGCGCAGCAGGGGGCTGGCCGCGGCCTGGATGGCCGCGAGGATGTTGGCCGGGCCGTCCGGCCCGGCCATGGCCGGGTTGCGCATCGCCCCCGTCACCACGACCGGGGCCTCGCCCGTGTGCAGCAGGTCGAGCAGGTACGCGGTCTCCTCGATGGTGTCGGTGCCCTGGGTCACCACCACGCCCGTGGCGGCCTCCTTCGTGATCGCGGCGGCCAGTTCGGTGATGTCGCCGATGGTCAGGGAGGCGCCGGGTACCTGCCGGAACTCGTGCACCTCCACCGTGACGCCGGTGCCGTCGAGGCCTGGTACCGCCGCCAGGAGCTGCTGGCCGGTCAGCGCCGGGGCGACCCCGCCGGGGTCGCCGGCCTTCCTGGCCATGGCGATGGTGCCGCCGAGGGAGAACACCGCGACGCGGGCGGGTGAGGATCGGGTGGCAGTCATCGGCTCTGTCTTTCCGCTAGCGGAGGCCGGAACGAGGATCAGCGTAGCGAGCCTCACCGGCTGGCGGTGCTGGCGGAACAGCAGCCAGGCGCAAGCCTCCTCGCCGGTGTGCGCCAGGTACCGGAACCTTTCCCGCTCCGGGGTCGCGGGGGAGCGGCGCGGCGCCAGTGTTCCAGTCGTCATGACGCGGCCTCCGCCCGGTACTCGACGCTCTGGCTGGTTAGCTCCATGTAGGCCTGCTCGAGAGTGGCCCGGTGGGCGCTTACCTCGCTGAAGGTGATCGCGTGGTCGGTCAGGATAGCCACCACTCGTTCTGATGAAAGCTTTGAAATCGTGAGCACGCCGGGCCCTGTGAGGAGCTCGGTGACGGAGGTGTCGGCGATCACCGTGCCGCGGCCGTTCGCCGTCCAGCCCCGGGCTGACCGCAAGCCACGTGAGCTCACCGGGATCACTGACCGCGAGCGCAAGGTGCTGCGGCTGGTGGGCCTCGGCATGTCTAACGCGGAGATCGCCGCCGCCCTGTACATCAGCGCGGGGACGGCCAAGACGCACGTGTCGCGGCTGCTCGCCAAGCTGGGCGCCAGGGACCGGGTACAGCTTGGTCATCGCCGCGTACCAGGCCGGCCTGATCGACGCCTAAGGCGGGCACTGCCGCTACAGGCTGGTGCGCATGGCGACCTGGCACAGTTCAGGCAGCTTGGCCTCGGCCAGGACGGCGGCGGCCCGCACGCCGAGCCAGGCGAGGCAGAGGCCGTAGGCCGCGGCGCACCCGAACAGCACAGGCAGCCGGACCGCCGCGGAGCTGCCGCTGGTCACGTTGCCGAGGATGATGATCGGGATGACGGCGACCGCGACGGACGCGAGGGTGCCGAAGATGATGCCTGCCGCGTGTGCGGTGTACCCCTGGGCCGGCTGTGGCATCGGGTTGCCGGCTCGTTTCTGCATGGGGTAGGCCAGCGCGATGCTGAAGATGTTGGCCATCGCCAGGGACGCGCCCAGCCCGGCCACGCTGACCGCGGCGGCGGTGATGCCCTCCGTCAGGTCCCCCACCAGGGCTCCGAGGGCGATGGAGACGCCGATGAGGAGCGGTATCGCGATCGCGCCGGACACGATGTCCTGGCCGGAGAAGTAGGCGCGCCACGCCCGGCGCCCGCTCAGCGCCGTGGCCTCGAGCGTGAACGCCGGCCCGGCCTGCCCGACGGGGTTGGCGCGGTACGCGCCGGCGAACGCCGCGCCGAAGACCGCGCTGCCGACCACGACCCCGGGATGCTGGTGCGGGCCGGCGATCGTGCTCGCGGAGCAGATGAACATGATCGCGACGGCGATGGGCCAGTTGGCGAGGGAGGCGGGGTCACGGTACTGGTACTTCAGGAAGCGGGCGGCCACGGCGCCGCGCAGGCCGAACCGCGCCAGCGGCAGCGTGGCATTGCGCACCCGCGACGACCCGGTCGTGGTGTCCGTGGTGACCAGGGCCCGGGCGAGCGAGCGCACCCACAGGACGCCGAGCACGGCGATGACGGCGGCGAGCAGGGCGAGGCGCGCCAGCGCGTAGCCAAGGCGCCCGGTCGAGGCGTCCTGGATCGCGTGCGCGGCCAGGCCGGGCGGGAGCCAGCGCATCCAGCTGTCGACGCCGGCGAAGTTCGCCGGGCTGAGACCGCCCGAGGCAGCCGCTCGCGGCAGCACCTGGATAAGGAGCTCGAGGAAGATGCCCACGGGCACGATCAGGAAGATGGCCAGGTCCTTGCCGCGGCGCGAGCGAAGCAGCCGCGCCAGGCTGGTGACTGCGAACCTGGCCAGCACGATGCAGAACAGCACCTGCAGAACCACGGCGATGAACGCGATGAGCACGCCGAGTCCCCCGTGGGCCAGCCCGATGGTTACCCCGAGCAAGCCGAGCACGTTCGCCGCCGGCCAGGCCCCGGCCGCCGACGCGGCGAGCAGCCCGGCCACGAGCGGGCCAGTGCGGAAGGGATAGAGGGCCATCGTCGCCGGGTCGAGCGTCCCGTCCAGGCCGAAGGCGAAGATCGGGCAAAGCAGCCAGCCGATCGCGAAGATGCTGAAGACGACCGTGGTCAGGTCGACCGACGCGCTGACCGAGCGCAGCTGGGCCAGGGCCCAGAAGGTCCCGATCGCGACAAGCACAGCGAACGCCGTGCTGATGATGAACGAAGTTCGCGCGGCCGTGGACGAACGCAGCGCGTTGCCCAGCATGCGAAGCTTCAGTTCGACGAGGAGCCGAGCCATGACAGTCCCCCCTCATCCCGCGACCTTGGTCCGACCAGGTCGATGAACGCCTGCTGCAAGGTCTTGCCGTCGCGCACTTCGACGGTCGTGCCGGTCGCCAGGATCTTGCCCTTGTCGATGACGGAGACGTGATCGCAGACCTGCTCGACCAGCTCCATGACGTGGCTGGAGAACAGCACGGTCGAGCCGCTGCCGACCAGCCGCGCAAGCAGCCGGCGGATCACGTCGGCGGAGATCGGATCCACCCCCTCAAGGGGTTCGTCAAGGAACAGCACCGGCGGATTGTGTATCAGCGCGCAGCCGAGCGCGGCCTTCTTCCGCATCCCGGTGGAATAGTCCGCGACCAGCCGCTTCGCGTCAGCGGTCAGGTCGAGCACGTCAAGCAGCTGCGCCGCGCGCGAGCGCGCCTCAGCGGCGGCCAGGCCCCGCAGCCGGCCGGCGTACTCAAGGAGTTCCTCGCCGCTCAGCCGCTCGAACAGCCTGGCCTCTGCCGTCACCACCCCGATCACCGCTTTGGCGGCACTCGGGTCGGCCCATACGTCGTGCCCGTTGATCACGATCCGTCCCGCATCGGGCCGCAGCAGCCCGGTCATCATGGAAAGCGATGTGGTCTTTCCCGCCCCGTTCGGCCCGACCAGGCCGGCGAACGAGCCGGCCGCGATTGTCAGGTCGATCCCGGCCACGGCTTCCTTCTTGCCGAAGCTCTTACGCAGCCCCTGCACCTCGATGGCTGGCTTGCTCATGGCCGCCTCCTTGACGGCAGGGCCGCCGGCCCGGGCGGGTCGGCCGGCTGACTGGCTAATATCATTGTGATATCAGTTTTTCGGGCTGTCAAGCCGAATACCCGCGCCGGTTACCCGGCAGGCCGGGCGTCCTCATGGCCCTCAAGGCCCGCAGCGTCCTCGTCGCCCAGGCGGCGGGCCACGGCGAATCCCCAGGGGATGCCGAGCAGCAGCACGAGTGCGCTGCCGAGGACCAGCGGCGCGGGCCGCGCGGCGCCGAGGACGAGGCAAGCGGCAGCCACGGCGCCGCAGGCGCGGGCGAGCGGCCGGTACAGGCCGCGCTTCTCCTGCCAGGTCGGCAGGCTCGCGGCGAGCAGCATCGTCGCGCCGAGCACGACCGTGGCGCCCGCGCACAGCACCCACGCCGTGGCGCCCGGGGCGCGGCCGTCCCGGGCATGGTCGACGAGGGAGACCATCGCGGCGCCCATCGCGGCGACCGCGGCGGTGAGTGGCAGGTGGCCGAGTACCCAGCACAGAGTGGCCTGCCGCTGCGGCCGGGGCGGGCGGCCGCAGGCGAAGTCGAAGTAGGTCCACCAGGCGCCGAAGCCGATCACGACGGCGACCAGCCCGACAGCCAGGTCCGCCGCGGTGACCGGCTCACCGGACAAGCCGGCCACGACGCCGGTGAGGGTCTCGCCGAGGACGATGATGATGAAGGCGCCGAACCGCTCGGTGAGCGCGTCGCTGACGATCAGCGCGGCCGCCTGCACCGGAGTGGAGGCGAGGATTATAGCCGTGTACCCGGCCAGGTAGGCGACGTCGATCAGGCCCCAGGCCACCAGGCGGGCGCTGGCTGGCAGCAGGGCGGTGCCGGCCAGCAGCACGGCGCAGGCCGCCGTGCCCGCGACGAACAGCCGGCTCGGGCGGCGGTACTCGGGGCTGTCGCCGCGGGCGGCGAGCAGCCACAGCACGGCCAGTATCGCGAACAGCACCGCCGCGGCGATGGCGAACGCCGCGCCGCGCGCGCCGCCCGCCTGCGGGATGAAGGCGCCCATCGCGGCGAGCACCAGGATCTGCAGCAGGAACGTGCCGCGGGCGCGGGCGTCCTCGTGGCCGTGCAGCTCATGGTGCAGGCTGCCGTTGCACCAGGCGATCCACACCAGCGTGAACACCACGGTGAACTCGCCGAGCCCCGGCCAGGTCAGGTGCCCGGCCAGGTGGTGCGCGGCCTGGGCCACAAGCACGACGACGGCCAGGTCGTAGAACAGCTCGAGCGGGCCGACGGTGCGCTCGCGCGGTGCCTCGCCGTGCGGGCGGGGCGGCTGCCACAAGGAGCGGCGCAGCCGGGTCCACCCGTCCGGACTCATCCGCCGCACCAGCCCTTCGCGAGACCCGCCGAGCGAAGCATAGACCCGGCGCGACCACACTCAGGTCTGAGCCGGCGACGCCGGGCAGAGGCAGAGGCGCCTGCGTGGTGCGGGAGACGGGCGGCGTACTCGCCATGGCGCCACGCGCCCAGGACGCTGTGTACGTCTCCACGAGCGCGCATCGTTACGCCCGTCCAGCGGCCGACGTCGACCTCGGAGATTTCGTCGTGGTAGATCTCCCGTCCGAGGACCTCGGCCACGATCGCGGCGTCTCGACTGCCGCCGCAGTGGTGAGCAACGATCCGTGGGGTCGGCCCGGCGGCCAGGCGCATGGCGAGATCTCTGGCCTGGGCAGCGCGTTCGGTAAGCGACTCGTCGTAGACCCGGAAAGAGAGCGTCCTGGTCACGTTGGCGAGGTTCTCGCCGTGCCGGGCCCAAGTCACCGTAGTCATCTCGCAACCTCATTCCCGTGCGCATCCGGCCCTGGAGGCTAATGTCAGGACATGTCCGGTGATGACGCGGCAGCGGCATTCGTTCTTGATTACGAGGTGTCGGCCGATGACCTGCGCGAACAGGACATCGTCGGCCGCTCGGCGGCCTGGCGCGCGAAGCCGCTGTGGAGCCAGTTGGCCTATCCGGTCCTCGCACTCGTGCTTGTCGCGGAAACGGCCTTTCAAAATCGCGCGCTGAGCGGGTGCTTCGTACCTCAGTTCGCGGGGAGCCCGCACGCGTGGACCGTGTGGGTCTGGCAGTGTGACCGGGCAATGACCCCGAACGGCCTGCTGTGGCAGAACGGCTGGCTGTCCGCGTCCGCTGGCGCGTTCGTGGTCCTGGCCCTGGCCGAACTGGCCAGGGCCTGGGCTCGCCCCCCTCGCTGGCTCTACCGCATGTCGGTGAAGAGGCACGGACCGCAGGGGCGGGTCCGTTACGAGATTACGGCTGACGGAGTAACCGCCGCGGGCCCGGATGGCACCGTCTCGTACGTACCGTGGCCGGCCTGCACCGCCGTCCGCGAGACACGCGAGCGGTTCTTCCTGTTCGGACGACGTAACGAGTGGGTGTGGGCGCTGCCGAAGCGTGCCCTCGCCGACCAGTCGTCGGTGCGGCAGCTGGGCGAATTCCTCCGGGCATCGGCTGGCCGGGAGCCGCCGCCCGCGTAGTCGTTCGCGCCGCCAGGTCCCTCACTGCGCCGATTAGGTACTCGTCAAGCGGGTCGGCCGGCGAATAATGAAACGCGCACCTGGCGCACAGGTCCGCTCCAGCACCGGAGGCCGCGTGGGAACGATGTCGGGCACGACCTGCCTGGTGACCGGGGCCACCAGCGGGATCGGCCGGGAGACGGCGCTGCGGCTGGCGGTGCTGGGCGCGACGGTGATCATTACCGGCCGGGACGCGGCACGCGGTGCGGCGGTCGCGGCGGAGATCACCCGCCGTGTGCCGCTTGCCCAGGTCGAGGTCATGACCGCGGACCTGTCCAGCCTCGCGCAGGTTCGCAGCCTGGCCGGAGATGTCCTGAGCCGACACGGGCGACTCGATGTCCTGGTCAACAACGCCGGCGTGATCTCCCCGCGCCGCCGGCTGACCGCCGACGGGCTGGAGACGACCTTCGCCACCAACCATCTGGGGCCGTTCCTGCTCACCAGCTTGCTCCGCGGGCTGCTTGAAGGCAGCGCTCCCGCGCGGGTGGTAACGGTGTCCTCGGCCGTACACAAGCAGGTCCGCGCCATTGCGTGGGAGGACGTCGCCCGCGGGGCGCGGTCCGGGCCGGGGCAGGCCTATCCCGTCTCGAAGCTGCTGAATATCCTGTTCACCGCCGAACTGGCCCGGCGCCTGGCCGGCACGGGCGTCACGGCCAACTGCCTGCATCCGGGTTTCGTGCACACCAGCCTGGGCCGCGACGTGCCCGGTGTCCTTGGTGCGGTACTGCCGCTCATCCTGCGCCTGCGGCCCGGCCCCGCCGCCGGCGCCCGGACCCCGGTCTATCTCGCCAGTTCCCCGGAGGTCGCCGGGGTTACCGGAGGCTACTTCGTCAACTGCAGGCCTGCCGAGCCAAGTGCCTTGGCCAAGGACACTGCGGCCGCCGCGCGGCTCTGGGCGCTCAGCGAAGACCTGGCCGGCCTCGCGCTGGCACCAGGGTAGCGGGAACCGGCACCGGGTCCGGGCCAGCTTCGGGTACGGGGCGTTCACCGTCATGCCGCCGGACGCGGCCGTGCTGTCGACTGGACCGCTGTCCGGGCAGCCGTAGGATCGTGGGGCCGCCTGCGCGCTGCCGGCGGTGCCGGGTACCGGGCCGGGAGGTCGTCATGCTGGAGGCGTTCACGGATCTGTCCACGCCGTTGGTGGCCGATGCCTGCGTGCGCTGCGGTGTCCCGCTGCGGGCCGCCCGTCCGGGGATCAGGCCGGTCGTGGCCGGGCAGCAGGTCGCCGGGCGCGTCCGGCCGGCGAGGCACTACGGCAGCGTGGATGTGTTCCTGGAGGCATTCAGCCGGGCCGAGGCCGGGGACGTGCTGGTCATCGACAACAGTGGCCGCTTGGACGAGGCCTGCGTGGGCGACCTGGCGGTCCTTGAGGCCGGCTTCGCCGGGGTCGCGGGCCTGGTGGTGTGGGGCCTGCACCGCGACACGCCGGAGCTCGCCGCGATCGGCCTTCCGGTCTTCAGCTACGGCAGCTACCCGGCCGGGCCGGTGCGGCTGGCCGAGCGCGAGCCGCAGGCGCTGGTCACCGCCCGGTTCGGGTCGCACCTGGTCAGCGCCGGGGATATCGTCTTCGGTGATGACGACGGCGTGCTGTTCGTCGCCGCAGAGCGCACCGAGCAGGTGCTGGCCACCGCGCGCCAGATCCGGCAGGCCGAGCGGGACCAGGCCCGCCGGATCCAAGAGGGCCGCACGCTGCGCGAGCAGACGGCTTTCGATGACTACCTGGCCAGGCGCGCCGCGGACCCGTCATACACCTTCCGGCAGCACCTGCGCCGCACCGGCGGGGCCATCGAAGAATAGGATCTCGCGCGCGCAAAGCCTCGCCGGCGCTTATATCACCGGTTCCGGCGTCACCTCAGCCATTTGGCGCGGTTGGGCCTGTCCTCGCCATCGGGCACTCGCATAGCCGCTGAGGTGGACCCTTGACTCTCCCACGGGGGGAGGTCTCAGGCTGGCGGCATCACCGGGCAACAGGAAAGGGCCACCGGTCATGCACACGACTCCCGTAAACACCGCCGCCTGCGAACTGGCGGCTGCGCACGACCTAGCCTGCTGCTGGGTGCTGGTCACCGGCGGGACCCGGGGCATGGGGGAGGCCATCGCGGCCGCGCTGACCGCGTGCCGCGCGCGCGTCGTCGTCGCCGCCCGGACCGACCCGGGCGGCGGGCCGGTTCCGGTTATCGCAGCCGACCTGGCCCAGCCAGGCGGCCCGGAATCCGTCGCCCGCAAGGCGGCCGAGGTCCTCGGCGGCCTTGACATCCTCGTGCACTGCGCCGGCGCATCCTTCCCGCGCCCCGGTGGCGCGCTCGCGCTTACCGACGAGGACTGGATGCGGTCGCTGAACACGAACCTGCTGTCGGCGGTGCGCCTGGACCGGGCGGTCCTGCCGGGGATGGTCACCCAGGGGAGTGGCACCGTGGTGCACGTCTCCTCACTGCAGTGGAAGCGGCCGCACGAGTCATCGCCGGCCTACGGACCGGCCAAGGCGGCGCTGCGCAGCTACAGCAAAGGGCTGGCAACGGAGTTCGGCCCGCGCGGCATCCGGGTGAACACGGTCACCCCCGGGTACATCGCGACCCCGCAGGCGGAGGCGCGGATCACGCAGCTGATGACCGACTTCGGGACCAGCCGCCCGCAGGCGGAGGCGGCGCTGCTCGATGCCATCGGCGGGGTCCCGCTCGGCCGCCCGGGAACCGCGGCCGAGGTCGGCCAGCTGGTCGCCTTCCTCGTCTCGGACGCCGCAAGCTACCTGACCGGGGCAGAGTTCGTTATCGACGGCGGCAACAACCGGATGCTGTAACCCGCGACCGATCCGGGAACCGCGGCCGCTCGGGAGCGGGACGCCCATCATCCATATAACCCTGTGCGGCGTGCAGGAACACCGAATCCACGGACCTGCCAACCCGCGCGGATAACGGCTATTCGCGCTGATCGGCTCAGGTCCGCCCGGCCATTGCGTACTCACTCATCGCGCCGCGGCTGGCGGCCAGGCACCCAGCGGCCGGCCGATCTCCCACTCGTGACCGAACGGGTCGACGATCCGGCCCAGGCGCCAGCCGTGCTCGTCGGCCATCTCGGACGCCGCGGTGGCGCCGGCCGCGACCGCCCGCGCGAACATCGCGTCCGGGTCGTCCGTCACGAGCAGGGTCCGGCCGGTCGCGCCGCCGATCACCGCCGGACTGAACCGCGGACCGTCTGCTCCGCCCGGTGACACCCAGAAGGCCGCATCACCGACCGCCAGCTGCGCGACGATGTCGTCGCCCTCGCCCGCCTGGTGCAGGACGCGCGCGCCGAACGCCGCCGCGTAAAACGCGACGGCCGCGGCGGGCCGGTCAATCCACAGCTCCGGTTGGATGCCTGCCGGGCCGCCCAGCGTCACCGCCGTGCTCCGAGGTCCCTATGACCGGACAAGATGGATCCGCTCGAGCCGATGCCGAGGATCGACCCGCTGCCTGACGTGAGCCGCCGTACCCGGTCTCCACTACGCATGCGGCTATTCTCGCAGTCGGCTAGGGTCGCTGGACCGTGCCCGGCTATACCGGGTCGGCTAGGACACCGACGGCGCTGACCCGTGCTCAGCTCAGCAGCGTCCAGCCAACCGGGAAGCTCTTCGAGCAGCGGCGCAAGCGACTGCCGCCACCGCCGGGTGTCGGCCGTGTCATGGTGCGGGCCGCGGAACATGCTCACCGCGCTCGACACGTCATCGAGGTACCAGCGGAGCCGGTACAGGGTAACGACGGCGGGGTCGACCGCGCGCCCGGCCGCCTCCTGGTAGCGGTCGACGTCTGCGGGGCCGTCGGCGATCAGGGCGATGTCGCGCTCCGGCGCGGCGAGGGCGACGGTGTCCCAGTCGATGAGGACCAGGCGGCCGTCCACGCGCATGACGTTGCCGGGGTGCGGCTCCCCATGGGTGATAACTACGTCCGCCCGCGCGGGCGCGGTGGCGTCGACCAGCCGGCCGAAGGCCGCGGCGAGCCGGGCGATGTCCCCTGCGCAGGCCGCGGCCAGGCGGTGCGCGGCCGCCGAGAACGGGCCGCCGTGCCACGGGCGGCCCGGGTCAAGCAGGAAGGCGTCGAGGCCGTCGCGGTCCGTGAAGCTGGGCACGTGCACAGGCGCGAGGCCCTGGACCGCGGCAGTGGACCGGTGCAGCGCGGCGATCATCTCAAGCGCCTGCCCGCGCAGTTCCCCATCCGGATAGCCGCCGAACGGGAACGAGTGGCCGGCCAGGAACGGGAAGACCGAGACGGTGTAGCGGTCGTCAACCCGGCGCAGCGGCTCGCCGCCGGAGTCCGGGAGCGGGGCAACCACGAACTCCAGGCCCGCCTGGCATCGCAGCGCGGCCGCCGTTCGCAGGGCACAACGCAGACCGACGGCCACCGCCGCCCGCGTGCCGCCCAGCCAGTCCTTGCCGTCGAGGTCATCGACCGTGACAAAACGGTGCGTGCCATTCCCGTCGGCCAGCAGCCAGTGGTGGCTGCCCCCGCCCACCGGCAGGTATTCCAGCGAAGCGGCGCGCAGTCCCCAGCCCTCCGCCAACGCCGTTTCCAGGCGTTCACGCGCCAGGTCCGATGGAGCGCTCCGCACAACTCGGGAAACTAGGCAACGCCGTCACCCCAAGGCAACCAGTTTTCTCGGGCCGCCCCCTCTCGGCGCGGCCGGGAATGAGACTGGGGTCACACTGGTTGCTGGCGACCATGAGGATAGCGGTGATCGGCAAGGGCAACATCGGCGCGACGCTCGGCGGCAAGTGGACCGCCGCCGGGCACGACGTGGTTTACGGAACCCGTGGCGGCTCCGGCGAAGGCCCGGGCGGGGCCCCCGTGCGGGGGATCGGCGAGGCGCTGGAGGGCGCCGCGGTGGTGCTGCTCGCCGTTCCCGGGCAGGCGGTGCCTGACGTGGTGAAGGAGCAGGGCGCCGCCCTGGCGGGCAAGGTGGTGATCGACGCGGTGAACCGGATCGGCGCGCCGGAGTTGGACAGCCGGTCGCTGATCGCGGACTTCGCGCCGTCGGCCCGGTACGTGCGCGCGTTCAACTCGCTAGGCTGGGAGAACTTCGCCGACCCGATGCCCTGCTGCCGCTGTGGTTCGCGCTGGTCAAGCTGAACGACGGCAACCGCAGGCTCGCGCTTGGCATCCTCCGCTAAGGCCGGCCGCTAGTGCGCAGGAGGACACCTTGACCACACCGCAGAACTGGGACGCGGTTTACGCCGACGCCGCGCCGCCGCCGTGGGACATCGGCCGCCCGCAGCCGGCGTTCGAGCGCCTGGCCGCCCGCGGGCGGCTGAGCGGGCGGCTGCTCGACGCGGGCTGCGGTACGGGGGAGCACGCGCTGCTCGCCGCCGCCCACGGCGCCGACGCCACCGGCGCCGACATCTCACCGCGCGCCGTCGCGCTGGCCCGCGCCAAGGCCGCGGAACGGGACCGGCCGGCCCGCTTCGAGGTCGCGGACGTGCTGAACCTCGATCAGCTCGGCATGACGTTCGACACGGTCATCGACAGCGGCGTGTTCCACGTCTTCGATGACGCGGACCGGGCGACGTACGTCACCAGCCTGGCGTCGGTGCTCCGGCCCGGCGGCCGCTGCTACCTGATGTGCTTCAGCGACCGCCAGCCGGGGGAGTGGGGCCCCCGCCGGGTCAGCCAGGACGAGTTGCGCGCCGCGTTCGGCGACGGCTGGTCGGTCACCAGCATCGAAGCGGACACGTTCGAGGTCAACCCAGGAATGCCGACGCCCGCCGTGCAGGCCTGGCTGGCCACCATCCAGCGCACGTAACCGCATCAGCTGGCCCAGGCTCACGGAGGCTCAACGACCGCCGGCCGCCCGCTGGATGGCGAGCCACACGTTGGCGGGCGTCAGCGGCATGTCCGCGTGGACCACGCCGAACGGCGCGAGCGCGTCGATGACCGAGTTGACCACGGCGGGCGGCGAGCCGACGGTGGCTGACTCGCCGACGCCCTTGGCGCCGACCGGGTGGTGCGGTGACGGGGTGACGGTGGCGCCGAGCTCAGGCGACGGGCACTCGAGCGAGGTGGGCAGCAGGTAGTCCATGAGGGAGCCGGACAGGCAGTTGCCGATCTCGTCGAAGGTGATGGACTGCATGAGGGCGATGCCGATGCCGTCGGCCAGGCCGCGGTGCACCTGCCCCTCGACGATCATCGGGTTGATCCGCACGCCGCAGTCATCGACGGCGATGAACCGGCGGACCTTGACCTCGCCGGTGCCCGGGTCGACGTCGGTCACGCAGATGTAGGCGCCGAACGGGAACGTCAGGTTCGGCGGCTGGTAGACCGCGGACGCGTCCAGGTGGCCCTCCACCCCGGCGGGCAGGTTAATCGGCGAGTGCGCGGCCATCGCGAGCTCGGCGATGCCGAGCGCCTGGTCGGGGTCGCCGCGCACCCGCCACTTGCCGTCCAGCCACTCCAGGTCGTCGGCGTGCGCCTCGAACACGGCCGCGGCGACCAGCCGGGCGCGCTCGCGGACCTTGCGCGCGGCGACGACGGCCGCGGCGCCGGACACCGGGGTGGACCGTGACCCGTAGGTTCCCAGGCCGAACGGTGTCCGGTCGGTGTCGCCGTGCACCACCTCGACGTCGTCCGGGATGAGGCCAAGCTCGTGCGCCACCAGCTGGGCGAACGTGGTCTCGTGCCCCTGCCCCTGGGTCTGCACGGAGACGGCGAGCACCGCCTTGCCCGTGGGGTGAATTCTAAGGTCGGCGCCGTCGGCCATGGCGAGGCCGAGGATGTCCATGTCCCGCGGGCCCGCGCCGACGCCCTCGGTGAAGAAGCTCAGCCCGATGCCCATGTACTCACCGCGCTCTCGCCGCTCCGCCTGCTCGCGGCGCAGCCCGTCGTAGTCCGCCATGTCGAGGGCCAGCCGCAGCGCGCGCGGGTAGTCGCCCGAGTCGTACGTCCAGCCGGACGGGGTGGTGTAGGGGAACTGCTCGGGGCGCAGCAGGTTACGCATCCGCAGTTCCGCCGGGTCCATGCCGAGCCTGCGGGCCAGCATGTCGGTCAGCCGCTCCACCAGGTACACGGCCTCGGTGATGCGGAAGGAGCAGGAGTAGGCGACGCCGCCGGGCGCCTTGTTGGTGAAGACCCCGGTGACCTCGCAGTACGCCGCGCGCGTCTGGTAGGACCCGGTGAAGATGTGGAAGAAGCCCGCCGGGAACTTGGACGGCTGGGCGGCCGCGTTGAACGCGCCGTGATCGGCGAGCACCCGGGCGCGCAGCCCGAGGATCGTGCCGTCGGCGGTCGCGGCGATCTCGCCGTGCATGTGGTAGTCGCGGGCGAACGCGGTGGACATCAGGCTCTCCGAGCGGTCCTCCACCCACTTCACCGGGCGTCCCGTCACCATCGACCCGACGATCGCGCAGACGTAGCCCGGGTAAATCGGCACCTTGGCGCCGAAGCCGCCGCCCAGGTCGGGTGACACGATGCGGATCTTGTGCTCGGGCAGCCCGGTCACCAGGGCGTATATGGTGCGGTGCGCGTGCGGTGCCTGGCTGGTCGCCCACAGGGTCAGCTTGCCGCTGACCGCCTCGTAGTCGGCGACGGCGCCGCAGGTCTCAAGCGGCGCGGGGTGCGAGCGCGGGTAGCTCATGTCGCAGCCGACCACCACGTCCGCCGCGGCGAACACCGCGTCGGTGGCCGCCTTGTCGCCCGCGGCCCAGTCGAAGACGCGGTTGCCATGGGGTTGGTCCTCCCGGACGACCGGCGCGCCGGGGGAAAGCGCCGTCGACGCGTCGATGAGCGGCGGCAGCGGCTCGTAGTCGACGGCGATCAGCTCGAGCGCGTCCCGCGCGGCGTACCGGTCGGTCGCCACCACGAAGGCGATCTCCTGGCCCTGGAAGCGCACCTTGTCGGTGACGAGCACCGCCTGGGTGTCGCCGAACACCGTGGGCATCCAGGCTAGGCCGCGCTCGGCCAGGTCCGCGCCGGTGAGCACGGCCACCACGGCCGGGTGGGCCAGCGCCGCGCTCGCGTCCACGGAAAGGACCCGCGCGTGCGCGAGCGGGCTGCGCAGGATGGCGCCGTGCAGCATGCCGGGCAGGACGATGTCGTCGACGTACCTGCCCTGCCCCCTGATGAACCGCGCGTCCTCCTTGCGGGGCAGCGAGCCGTAAGCCTCGCTCATCGGTGCCTGCCTCACAGCCGGCGGCCCGGAGCACCGACCTGACGATGTTCTCGTAGCCGGTGCACCGGCAGACCTGGCCGGATATCGCCTCGCGCACCTCGGCGGCGGTCGGGTCCGGGTTGTTGTCGAGCAGCCAGCGCGCGGTCATCAGCATGCCGGGCGTGCAGAAGCCGCACTGCAGCCCGTGGCACTCGGCGAAGGCCTGCTGCACCGGGTCGAGCGCGCCGTGCCTCGCCAGTCCCTCGACGGTGGTTACCCGGCGCCCGTCCGCCATGACCGCGAGCACCGTGCAGGACTTGACCGGCGTCTCGTCGAGCCACACCACGCAGGCGCCGCAGTTCGAGGTGTCGCAGCCCCAGTGCGAGCCGGTGAGCCCGAGGTCATCGCGCAGGAAGTGGATCAGCAGCAGCCGCGGCTCGACCACCCGCGCGTGGTCGGTCCCGTTCACGGTGACGGTGATCTTCACGACGCGGGCCCCGTGGTGGGAGGCGGAGCGGTCGGAGGCCGTGGTCGGAGGCCCCGTGGTCGGAGGCGGAGCGGTCGGAGGCGGAGTGGAGGGGAGCAGAACGGGAGCGTGCGCGGGCCCGCCGGCCCGTACCACGGCGGTGCGGAGCGCCCGGGCGGTGAGCTCGCGGACCAGGTGCCGCTTGTACTCCGCCGGGCCGCGCTGGTCGGAGGCCGGGTTGCAGTGCTCGGCCGCGATCTCGCCGGCCCGGGCGAAGGCCTCCTCGGTGGGGGCGCGGCCGCGGAGGAACTCCTCGGCCTCGGCCGCCACGAAGTGCGCGGCGCCGACCGCGGTCAGCCCGATGCCGGCGTCCGCGATCAGGCCGCCCGCCAGCCAGACCGCCGCGCCCGCCGCGCCGATCGGCCAGTCTCCCGCCCGCCGCATCACCTTCAGGTAGGCGCTGCCGCTGCCCGGCCGGACCGGCAGCCTGATCTCGGTCAGCATCTCGGCGGCGCCCACCACGGTCTCGTACGGGCCGGTGTGGAACGCCCGCGCGGACACCTCCCTGCTGCCGCCCGGCCCCTGGATGACCATGGAGCCCTTGAGCGCGGCGAACGCGGCGGACAGGTCCTCCGACGGGTCGGCCTGGCACAGGGACCCGCCGATGGTGCCCCACTCCCTGACGATTGGGTCCGCGATCACCCGCTCAGCGTCGTGCAGGATCGTGAAGTGCTGGCCGGCCGCCGGCGACGCGAGCAGGTCCGCGTGGCTGGCGAGCGCACCGATGCGCAGCTCGCCGCCTGCCAGCTTGATGTAGCGCAGCCCCTTGATGCCGTTGATGTCGACGAGCACCTCCGGCTGCGCGAGCCGCAGCTTCATCATCGGGATCAGGCTGTGGCCGCCGGCCAGGATGCGCGCCCCAGGCCCGTACCTGGACAGCAGGGTGAGCGCCTGCTCGACGCTCGACGCCCGCTCGTACTCGACTTGCGCGGGAACCTGCAATGTCGAACTCCCTTTACTCAAACGGCGGCGGAGCTACTCAAACGGCGGCGGAGTCACTCCAGATCGTGACGTAGACCGGGGGCCTGAACCGAGACGGCGGGACGCCCGCGACGGGCGACCTCATGAGCTGCATGGCCTCAGGAGTGCCGAGGAACCGCCGTAGCGCGCTCGCGGCGGTGCTGCGCCGCTCACGTTCGAGCAGCGTCACGTACCAGCACTCCTCCACCGGGAACCCTGGCAGGTCCACGATGGACAGCTCACCGCGGCGCAGCTGGTGGGAGGCCAGGTGCTCGATCGCCGGCGCGACGCCGGCGCCGTCGGCGGCGGCCGCGAGCGCGGCGGTCTGGCTCTGGAAAACCCCGATATTGCTGTCGGTAACGCCGAGCCGGCGCAGCAGCCCGGCGGTATCGCTGTTGGAGTCCGTCCCTGACGGGTCCACCAGCCAGCGCCACTGACGTGCCGGGCCCGGTGGCCGCGCCTGCGCCTTGCCGCCACCGGAGGCGACGACTACGAGCCGGTACTTGAAGATGGGCTCGCTGACGACCGGCAGCTCGAGCTCGTTGGCCACCCTGGGCCCGAAAGCGACGTCCGCGAGCCGGTTCGCGATCAGCACGCCATGTTCGCCGGTGGCCGCGACCCCGGTCGTGATCTCCAGCGCGCCGGCGAACCGGCGGCGGAACGCCTCGAGCAGCGGCCCCGCGACGAACTCGGCGAAGGTGGACGTGGCGACGACGCGCAACTGCTCTGGCGCGCCCTGCGCGGCGCGGACGGCGGCGTGCGCCTCGGCGCCGAGCACGACGATCTGGGACGCGGTGCCGAGCAGCCTGCTGCCGC
The DNA here is from genome assembly GCA_963811335.1 of uncultured Actinomycetota bacterium. Classification (GTDB taxonomy): domain Bacteria; phylum Actinomycetota; class Actinomycetes; order Streptosporangiales; family Streptosporangiaceae; genus Trebonia. The sequence goes on from CAWERB010000013.1 coordinate 35,181, forward strand.
CGGGCGTCAGCGTCATGCCGGCCTGCCCTCTGGTGAGGAGCTGATCGCCCAGGTCCTGACGAAGCGCGGTGAGCGCCTGGGAGACGGCGGACTCGCTGACCCCCAGCGCGGCGGCAGCGGCCCGTACCGACCCTAGGCGGGCCACCAGGACAAACGCGTTCAGCTGTGTCAGGGTCATTACCTACCGTATTTCTGTTCTTCCGCTGTTACGTCAGGATGGGGACCATCGAAGAACGAACAGCTGCCCGGATTAAGGATGAGCTTATTTGGCTGTTGCGGGCATGTTAAGTGCGCGACACGATACGACCACCTTTTATTACCCCCAGTGCCATAGTGGTTGCGCACAACCCCCAACGGCGGGAGATCGTGGCATGCCCATCGAGTCCGACGGACACAGCAGGGACAACCCGCGGCTGTACGAGCTCATCGAGAACGCGCCAAAGACGGGCAAGAGCCCCACCGTGTGGGCGTGGCCTCAGCTCATCGACTACCTCAAGATCGCCGGGCAGCCGGTCTCCGGCCCTTGGCCGCCGCACCAGGAACCGCGTCCCGACCCCGACTACGAGTCGGGGCCGCAGGCCGTTCCCGACCCCCACTCCAGCTGAGCGGAGGAATTGAATGTTCCCATCGCGGTTCCGCTACGAGGCGCCGCATTCCCTTGACGAGGCGATCGCCCTGCTGAGCGAGGGCGGCGACGACGCCAAGGTGCTGGCCGGCGGGCAGAGCCTCGTGCCGATGATGAAGCTGCGCTTCGCCTCGCCGGCGCTGCTCGTCGACATCAACAACCTGCCAGGCCTCGCCTACCACCGGGAAGGCACCGACGGCAGCCTGCGCGTCGGCGCGCTCTGCCGGCACTCCGACCTGGAGTTCTCCGAGATCTTGAAGGGCACCCAGCCGACGATGGCGGCGGCCGCGCCGCTGGTCGCCGACCCGCTCGTCCGCAACCGGGGGACGCTCGTCGGCTCGCTGTGCCATGGTGACCCGCAGGGGGACTGGGCGTCGGTGATGCTGGCGCTCGGCGGATCGGTGATCGCCGCGGGCCCGCGGGGCAGGCGCGCCATCCCGCTCGCCAACTTCGTCACCGGCCCGTTCCAGAACGCGCTCGAGCACGACGAGATCGCGGTCGAGGCGGTGGTACCCAAGGCGACGGGCACCCGCGCGGGCGGCTACATCAAGCTGGAGCGGCGGGTCGGTGACTTCGCCACCGTCGGCGTGGCGGTGGCCATCGAGACGTCCGGAGCGAACGTGACGCGGGCGGGCATCGGGCTCACCGGCGTGGGCGGGTCCACCATCGGCGCCACCGACGCGGCCGCCGCGCTGGCCGGCAAGCCGCTCACCGCCGACACGATCGCCGAGGCCGCCGAGCTGGCCGCGGCGGCGGCGCAGCCGCGGACCGACCACCGCGGCACCGCCGAGTACAAGCGGCACCTGGTGCGGGTCTTCGTCACCCGCATCCTGGGCTCCGCGACTGAGATGGAAAGGGCGGCCTGAGCATGACGCTGGTATACGACGACCTCGGCGACGAGGCCGCGCAGGACGTGCCCGTCCGCAAGATCAGGTTCAGCATCAACGGCCAGAAGAAGGTCGCCGAGATCGAGCCGCGGCTGCTGCTCGCCGACCTCATCAGGCGCGGCGTCGGGCTGACCGGCACGCACCGGGGCTGCGACACGACCAACTGCGGCGCCTGCACGGTGCTGGTCGACGGCACGGCGGTCAAGTCATGCACCATGCTCGCGGTGCAGGTCGACGGCCGCGAGGTGACCACCGTGGAAGGGCTGGCGACCGCCAGCGAGCTGCACCCGCTGCAGGAGGGGTTCCGGCAGGAGCACGGCCTGCAGTGCGGGTTCTGCACGCCCGGCATGATGCTGGCCGCCAAGGCGCTGCTCGACCGCAACCCCGACCCGACGGAGGAAGACGTGCGGTGGGCGCTGTCCGGCAACCTGTGCCGCTGCACCGGCTACCAGAACATCGTGAAGTCGGTCCTGTGGGCGGCGGAGAAGCTCGCCGAGCGCGCGCCGAAGCCTGCGGAGGCGAGTGCCGGAGACCAGCGCGGAGGGATAACGTCGTGACGACCACGAGCGATGAGTCACGGGCACTCGACGAGATCAAGATCGGCGGGCTCGGCTCAAGCCGCAAGCGCGTCGAGGACGACCGCTTCATCAGGGGCAAGGGCAACTACACGGACGACATCGTGCTGCCCGGGATGCTGCACATGGAGATCTTGCGCAGCCCGCTGCCGCACGCGCGCATCAAGTCGATCGACGCGAGCAGGGCCTGGGCGCTGCCCGGCGTCCACCTGGTGCTCACCGGCGAGATGATGGCGACGCGCAACCTCGCCTGGATGCCCACGCTGTCCTACGACACCCAGGCGGTGCTCGCCACCGACAAGGTGCGCTTCCAGGGCCAGGAGGTGGCCTGCGTCATCGCGGACGACCCGTACATCGCCAAGGACGCCTGCGAGCTGATCGAGGTCGACTACGAGCCGCTGCCGCCGATCGTGAACCCGTGGCAGGGACTCGCGGAGGACGCCCCGGTCATCAGGGACGACAAGACCGGCCAGGACAGCAACGTCATCTACTTGTGGGAGGTCGGCGACAAGGCCGCCACCGAGCGCGCCTTCGAGCAGGCCGACGTGGTCTCCAAGCTGGAGCTGCACTACCCGCGCAGCCACCCGTCGCCGATCGAGTGCTGCGGCTCTGTCGCGGACTTCAACCGGGCTACCTCGAAGCTCACCGTCTACATGACCAGCCAGGCGCCGCACATCATCCGCGCCGCGGTGGCGATGGTGGCCGAGCTGCCCGAGCACATGATCAGGATCGTCTCTCCGGACATCGGCGGCGGCTTCGGCAACAAGGTGCCGGTCTACCCCGGCTACGTCTGCTCGATCCTGGCCTCGATCCTGCTCGAGCGCCCGGTGAAGTGGATCGAGGACAAGACGGGCAACCTTATTTCCACGGGCTTCGCGCGCGACATCTACTTGAAGGGCGAGATGGCGCTGCGCAAGGACGGCAAGATCCTCGGCGTGCGCATGCACACCGACGCCGACCACGGCGCGTTCTTCTCCGACGCGCAGCCGAGCAAGTTCAAGATCGGCCTGATGCACTCCGCGTTCGCCGCCTACGACATCCCGGCCGCGCACCTGACCGCGCGCGGCGTGTACACCAACAAGGCGCCGGGCGGCGTCGCGTACCGCTGCTCGTTCCGCGTCACCGAGGCCATGTTCTTCCAGGAGCGCATGGTCCAGGCGGCCGCCGACGACCTGGGCCTGGACCAGGCCGCGTTCCGGCGGATGAACTTCGTGCGGGACGACGACTTCCCGCACCGCACGCCGTTCGGCTTCCTCACCGACTCCGGCCAGTACGCCAAGTGCCTCGACGTCGGGCTCAAAGCCATCGGCTACGAGAACTTCAGGAAGGAGCAGGCGGAGGCACGCAAGCACGGCCGCCTGCTCGGCCTCGGCATCTCCACGATGACCGAGCCACTCGGGGCGGGTAACAGCCGCGAGTACGACATCCTCGGCATCAAGATGTTCGACTCCGCCGAGCTCAAGGTGCACATGACCGGCAAGGCGATCTTGCGCACCGGCGCGAAGAGCCAGGGCCAGGGGCACGAGACGACCTGGGCGCAGATCGTCGCGCACGAGCTGGGCATCCCCGCCGTCGACGTGGTCGTGGAGGAAGGCGACACCGACACGGCGCCGTTCGGCATGGGCACCTACGCGTCGCGGTCCACCCCGGTCGCCGGGGCGGCCGTCGCCATGGTGAGCCGCAAGATCCGCGCCAAGGCGCGCAAGCTGGCGGCGCACCTGCTCGAGGTGTCCGAGGAGGACGTCGAGTGGGAGCTCGGCCGGTTCTACGTGCGCAGCGCGCCGGCCCGCGGCGTGTCCATCCAGGAGTGCGCGATGGCCGCGTACAGCAACATGCCCGACGGCATGGAGCCCGGCCTCGAGAACACCGCGTACTACGACCCGCCGAACCTCACCTGGCCGTTCGCCGTGTACATCGTCACCGTCGAGGTGGACCCGGAGACCGGCGTATGGGACGTGCTGCGGATGGTCGCGGTGGACGACTGCGGCGTGCGGATCAACCCGATGATCGTCGAGGGCCAGATCATGGGCGGCCTCACCGAGGCGTACGCCATGGCCAGCATGCAGTTCATCACGTTTGACGCCGAGGGCAACTGCGTCGGCTCCAACTACATGGACTACCTGCTGCCAAGCGCCTGGGAGACGCCCGGCTACGAGCTGCACAGCGAGGTCGTCACGCCGTGCCCGCACCACCCGATCGGCGCCAAGGGGATCGGCGAGTGCGCCGCGGTCGGCGGTCCCGCCGCCTTCGTCAACGCGGTCATGGACGCGCTCGGCGGCACCGGGGTGCGGAACATCGACATGCCGGTGCTGCCCGACCGGGTATGGGAGGCGCTCACGTACCGCCGCGACGTGTCCGGCGCGCCCCCCATCCGGCAGGACTAGCCGGCCTTCAGGACTAGCCGAGGAGGACGAATGCACGGTCTCGGCGTGCTGATGCGGATCAGCGAGCTGACCCGCAGCGGCCAGCCGTTCGCGCTCGCCACGGTGGTCTGGCGGCAGGGGCCCTCGTCAAGCAAGCAGGGCTCCCGCGCCATCATCACCGCCGACGGCGAGATCGACGGCTGGATCGGCGGCGCCTGCGCCGAACCGGTGGTGATCCGCGAGGCGAGGCAGGTCATGGCGGACGGAACCCCCCGGCTGCTGCTGCTCGGCAGCCCGGACCAGTTCGGCCAGATCTTCAGCACGGGCATCCCCGACGGGATGACGGTCGTGCCGATCTCCTGCCAGAGCGAGGGGGCACTCGAGGTGTACATCGAGCCGGTGCTCCCGGCGCCGCACCTGGTCATCGTGGGCAGCTCGCCCATGACCCGCACGCTCGCCGAGCTGGCGCGGGCACTGGACTGGCGCACCAACCTGGTCAGCACCGCGGAGTTCACCGCGGAGCAGGCCGACGAGCGGTCGATGGTCGTCATCGCCACCCAGGGTCACGGCGATGAGGAGATGATCGAGCGCGCGGCCGCGCTGCGCCCCGCCTACCTGGGCCTGGTCGCGTCGCGCAAGCGGGGCGAGGCCGTGGTCGGCTACCTCGCCGAGCGGGGCGTGCCCAGGGAACAGCTCGACCGGGTGCACGCGCCCGCGGGCCTGGACCTCGGCAAGACCACCCACGAGGAGATGGCCGTCGCGATCCTCGCCGAGCTGGTGCAACTGCGCGCGTCCGGCACACTGCCGGTCGCGGGAGCCCCGCACCGCGATCCAGCCCATCAACCGGAGAGGCAGCCGATGCGCCAGCTCAAGCTCGCCGAGGCCGTCGACCCGGTGTGCGGGATGACGGTCACGCCGAACGCGTCGACCCTGCACGTCGAGCACGACGGCGTCACCTACTACTTCTGCTGCTCCGGCTGCCACCGGGCATTCAGCGACAACCCCCACGCCACGTAAAGGCGGTAACGCGTTGATAATCACCAGCGACTTCGAGGTCGCGCAGCCGGTCGACAAGGTGTGGAAGTTCTTCGACGACATCCCGCAGGTGGCGTCCTGCCTGCCGGGCGCGGAGCTGACGAAGGACCTCGGCGACGACAAGTACGAGGGCCAGGTCGCCATCAGGATGGGGCCGGTCCGGCTGCAGTTCACCGGCACCGCCGACGTCACCGAGCGCGACGACGCCGCCAAGCGCATCACCGTGCACGCGGCGGGCGCCGACGTGAAGGGGCGCGGCCAGGCGGCCATGGTGGTCGGCGCCACCCTGTCGGGCAAGGGACGCGGCACCCAGGTCGCGGTCACCCAGGACCTGCAGCTGTCCGGCGCGGCGGCGCAGTACGGCCGCGGCATGATCTCCGACGTCTCCGCGATCTTGATACGGGACTTCGCCGCGTCGATGCAGGACAGGATCGAGCGGCTCGACCGCGGCGAGTCCGCGGAGCAGCTCGCCGCCGCGGGCGCCAGGTCGGCCCAGGGCTTCACCATCGCCCTGCGGGCCGCGCGGATGGCGCTGATGCGCGTGTTCCGCCGGTTCTTCCTTCCCTACCAGCCCACAGCGGCCTGAGAAACAGCGGCCGGAAAGGAGGACCAGCCATGGTCCTGTGGTGGATCGGCAACGTGATCCTGCTCGTCGTGGTGCTGCCCGTGGTGATCTACCTGCTCAACCGGGTGCTCGCGGCGCTTGAGCGGATCCGCGCGGCGAGCGACAACATCCTGGCCGGCGGCGTCGCCCTGATCGGCCAGCTGCAAGAAGTCCCGGACGGACTGGCCGTCACGGACCAGACCATCGAGGCAGTCAAGGTCGGCGCGGTCCGTTACGCGGGCTCCGTCGCGAAGCTGCTCGGCTAGCGAAGGGAACTCAAGCGACATGCCAGCAGCAGCCTGGATGACCATCGCCGTCGCGGGCCTGATCATCGTTTTCACCGCGGTCGGGCTGATCAGGATCGTCTTGCACCTGTACGCGATCCGCCGCACGCTCACCGCGCTCACCGGGGGAGTGCAGCTGGTCGACCAGCTCACCTCCACCGTGCCCGCCCGGCTGACCTCGGTCAACGCGAACCTCAAGCCAGTGCGCGACTTCTGCGAAACGGTGTAGCCAATGACGACTGACTGGACCATCGGTTACGTGATCGGCGGCGTCATCGTGCTCGCCGTCGTTGTCCTGGTGACCGCGATCCTGGTGCTCGCCAAGCAGATCGGCGACGAGGCACCCAAGATCAACGCGGGCCTTGAGGGCGCGGTGCGCAACACCGCACCGCTCGCCGCGCTGAGCACCACCATCGAGCACGCCACCATCATCATCGCCGGGCTGCAGCGCGGCCGGCACCGGCTAGGAGGGTAACGGTGAACTCCACCGAGCACGCGCTATGGGTGTCCGCCATCATCGTCGGCTTCGTCGTCGTGGTGGCCGTCGCGGCACTGCTGTCCCTGCTGATCTACCTCATCAAGCGGATCGACCACCGGGTCGACACGATCGCCGGGACGCTGGTCGCCGCGAAGGCCAACACCGCGAGCACCGTGCTGATCCCGCAGGTCGCCACGGGCGTGGACGCGGTGCTCGCCGAGGGCCTCGAGCACCACCTGTTCCTTGGCCGGGTACTCGAAAAGGTGAAGTCATGACAGTGCTCGTCATCTTGACGGTGATCGTCATCGTCGCGCTGATCGCCGGCCTGGCCGTCTACCTGTACTGGGCGGGCACCCTGCTCGACCGAATCGGCGCCAAGCTGGAGGCCGGAGCCGGCCTCGTCGACGGCATCGTGGAAGACGCCAAGCTCATCATGCCGGGCGTCGACCACATCAACCGGACCGGCGGCGTGGTCGCCGGGGCGCTGCCGCTGCTTTACGGCATGGCCGAGGGCATCGTCACCGGCGTCACGCCGCGCGCGCCGCTGCCCGAGGTCCCCGAGGCGGCCCGTCCCGCCTCGGGCACCCGCCGCTCCCGGCTGCTGTCCGCGGTCGGCTACGGCCCGCCGTCGCACCCCTAGCAGCCGTCCCGCCCCGAGCAGCCGTCCCACGCCGGGCCAGGCGGCCCACGGGCGCAGGCAGCCGTAACGCACCACGCGTCCCAAGCACGCCCAGCTTTACCTGTGAAATTCCGGAACCGGTAAACTGCGTCACCTGATGTAACGGAAAGCGCCCCGCCGCCTTCTGGTTACCGGCGTGAAATCGTGCGTCACCGGTAAACGCGCGCCGCCCCGCCGACGCGGCAATTTTGCGCTGATAGCGGAGAATTCCGCTCGTTCAGCCGGAACCCTGGCTGCGGTGGCGCGGTGCAGCGGGATCCTGGGCCAGAGCCGCGGGTAGTCGCATCGCGCTTAGTTCTTCGGCCGCTGATCTGGGCCACGGCGGGTGACCGGTGCGGTGTTGGGCGCCCCCGAGTACTCGCCGATCCACTCGTCCTTCCACGCGTGGTCGTACTGCTGCTCGTTGCAGCCCGGCCGGTAGACCGCGGCCAGCTCGCGGGTGATCTGCTCGCGGTGCGCCGCCGTGCCGCCGGGCACCTGGTAGCTGGCGATGTACACCTTCCACTTGGAGCCCGCCCGCTGGATCCAGCACGCGGCGCGCGGGTGCTTGAACGGGAACCGCTCAGCAGAGAGGTCCTCGGCGTGGCCGACGTAGATGACGGCGTAGTTCTCCGGCTTGGTCGCGGGATCCGGCTTGTACAGCACGGCGTAAACGGCCGGGGCCTGCGGGGGCGTCCAGCCGCCGAGCAGCCGCGGGCCGTCGAAGGGGTAGCCGGCCAGCGACCCGAGCCGGATCATCGCGGCCCGCCGACGTCGGCCTCCCACGCCGCGGTTTCCCAGGCCTCGGCTTCCTCTTCCTCGCTGACCGCCTCGGCCCTGACGACCGGCGCGGCCGGCAGCCCGGCGGTGCGCGCCGCGGCTGCGAAGACCTCGGTCGCCGCGGCGATCGCGTCCTCCCGGCTTTCCGCGGTGACCAGCAGCTGGGCACCGTACCGGTTGGTGCCGATGCCGGTGGCCACGCCGCTGCTCGCGGCGACGGCGTCGGCGAGCTCGACGATCTCCTCCCGGGTGAAGACCCGGTCGCCCTCGGCCTCGATGCCGACACTCCACCTCACGGGCGCACTCCTGTCGTCTTCTATTGCTCAGTTAAGGGCCGGCAGCATCCCGGCCAGCTCCTCGAGGCTGGCCAGGTCATGTCCGGAGAGCAGCAGGTCGATGTGCGGCGCCGCCACCATCATGCCCAGCGTGCTCGGCCGGAAATCCCGGTCGTCGCCCTTGTGCGGGTTGAGCCACACAATACGATGGCACAGCCGCGACAGGCGCTCCATCGCGCGGGAGAGGGTCTCGGGGTCGCCGCGGTCAAGCCCGTCGGAGCAGATGACCACCACGCCGCCGCGGCACAGCCCGCCGCGCCCCCACGCCCTGACGAAGGTGTCGAGCGACTGGCCGATCCGCGTGCCGCCGTCCCAGTCGACCACCGTCCGCGCCGCCTCTTCCAGCGCCACCTCGACCCGCTGGTGCCGCAGTTCCCTGGTGATGCGGGTCAGCCGGGTGCCGAAGCAGAAGACCTCGACCCGGCCCGTCGCCTTACCCGCGGCGGCGCGCTTGGCGGTGTGCGCGAACTGCAGCAGGTGCCTGGAGTAGTCGGCCATCGACCCGGACACGTCGAGGATGAGGATCAGCGGCCGCGGCTTGACCTTGCGCTCGGTGAAGAACAGCCGGCCGGGCGGCTCGCCGTGCATCCGCATCGCCGCCCGCACCGTGGCGCGCAGGTCGGGCTGCGTGCCGTTCCTCGCGGCGGGGCGGGTGCGGCGGGTGCGGCGGCGCGGCGGGGTCAGCCGCATCCTGGTCATGATCCGGCGCAGCGCGGCGAGCTCGTCCGGTGTGCACGCGGTGAAGGACCGGTGCTTGAGCGCGTCGACGTCGGAGGCCATCCAGCCGAGGGACGGCCGCTCCTCGTCCCGCTCGGGGCCGGGCTCGGTGCCCGGCATGACCAGCGCCGCCTCGGCCTGGGCCACCGTCGCCGGCTTGATCATGAGGCGGGCGCGGGCGGGCGCGTCCTCGCCGAGGAAGTACTCACGGAAGACCCGGTCGTAGACGGGCTGGTCCTCGTGCTTGCCGAGCAGGGTGGCGCGCCCCGCCCAATAGAGGTCAACCAGGTCGGTCGGGTCGAGCGGCGTCATCGCGGCGAAGTAGCCGAGCACGTCGCCGGTGCCGACCGACAGCCCGGCGGCGCGCAGTTCATGCGCGAACCCGACGAAGACGTCGGCGAACGGGCCGTTTCCTTGGTTACCCGTGTCCTGGTTACCCGTGTCCTGGTCGCCTGTGCCCTGGTTACCCGTGTCCTGGTCCCGCCCGCTCAGGGATAGTTCACGCACCGGAGATGATCTCCGCCAGGTTCTCCCGCACCAGGCCGAGGTCGTCGCGGTCCTTGACGACCGCGCCGAGCGTGTCGCTCGCCGCGTCCTGGGTCAGCTCGGTCTCGCCGAGCACGCCGAGCGTGCGGACCCAGTCGATCGTCTCCGCGACCCCGGGCGGCTTGGCCAGGTCTAGCTCGCGCAGCCGCTGCGCGGCGCTGACGACCTTCCTGACCAGCTGCTCCGCCGCGCCGGGCGCGCGGACGGCCACGATCTCCGCCTCGCGCGCCGCGCTCGGGTAGCCGATCCAGTGGTACAGGCAGCGCCGCCGCAGCGCGTCGTGCAGTTCCCTGGTCCGGTTGGAGGTCAAGATGACCACCGGGCTCGATTCCGCCCTGACGGTGCCGATCTCCGGGATGCTGACCTGGAAGTCCGACAGCACTTCGAGCAGGAACGCCTCGAACTCGTCGTCGGCCCGGTCAACCTCGTCGATGAGCAGCACCGCGCGGTCGCCCTGCCTGACCGCCTCGAGCAGCGGCCGCTCAAGCAGGAACTTCGGCCCGAACAATCGGTCCACGGACTGCTCGTCGGTCGCCTCGGCCGCCGACAGCGCCCTGATCTGCAGCATCTGCCTGGCGTAATCCCACTCATACAGCGCCTGGCTGGTGCTGATGCCCTCATAGCACTGCAGCCGGATGAGCTTGCGGCCGAAGACGGCGGCCAGAACCTTCGCGACCTCCGTCTTGCCGACGCCGACCTCGCCCTCAAGCAGCACCGGCCTGCGCAGCGAAAGCGAAACGAGCAAGGTGGTGGCCAGGCCGCGGTCGGCGAGGTAACCGCCGTCCCGCAGGCGGCCGGTTAGCTCGGCCACCGTGGCCGGATACACGCTGTCCGGGTGCGATGCGTCCTCCACCGGCGGTGTCAAGCCGTGCCGCGCTCAGCGACCGGTGTTGGGGGCTTGGCCGTCGGCCGGGCCAGCCGGCCGCAGCACCAGGTCGGCCAGGCTGCCCGCGGCGCCGAGCTTGCCTTCCCGTTCGAGCCTCGCGCGCCACGCCGCGGCGCGGTCCCGCTCGTCGCCGGCCGCGAAGTCGTCGAAGCCGACGCCCGCGTCGGTCATCCGCCTGCAGCTCGACTCGCCGCACGCGTCGAGGTCCGCGGTGCCCTGCGCCTGGCCGCGCCACAGGTCCCTGAGCACTTCAAGCGCCTCCGCGCGCTCCGCGTCCATGGCCATGCGTCCCTCCTGTCTCCACCGAGCGTACATGTGACTTTAACGCGGGGTTCCAGTGCGCACGAGCCAGGATTAAGGCATCTCTTAATCCGCGTTCGGTCGCCACGGGCGGCGGGCGCTCCGTCGTCAGGTCACGCGCGTCGTGCCCAGCTGCTGATCATGAGCGGTGCGAAGATGACGCTGTCGCTTTCCCGGCAGATCTTGGTGAACGCCTCCAGGTCCGCCTGGTCGGCCCAGCCGCCCGCGAGCAGGCCCGGGGCGAGTTGCGCCACGAGCAGTTCCCATTGCGGGATGCCGCGGGCGGCATCGGCCCGCACCTGCACCGCGACCGCCTGCGCGCCGACGTCCGTGAGGCCGGCCGCGGCGAGGCACCTGGGTAGCCGCCGGGCGTACTCGGGGTCGTAGCCGCGGCTGCGCATGAACTCGCGGCACGCGCCGGTGACCCGGTTATAGACGGGCGACGGCGGGTCGATGACTTCGGCCGTGGCCCAGTCGAGGTCCTCGACAAGCAGCCAGCCGCCGGGCGCAAGGCCCTCCGCCAGGGAAATGAGAACGTCGTCACGCTGCGGGAGGTGCTCGAGCAGCAGCCTCGCGTGGATGAGGTCGAACTGGCCGCGCGGAAGCGGCGTGACGGTCACGTCCTGACGGGCGACGGTGACGGTGGCGTCGGCGAGCGGGTCAAGGAACCGGGTGTCGGTGTCGGTAACCAGGACGTGGCCGTCCGGTCCGACGTGGCGCGCGAGGAGCTCGGCGACGCTGCCGGTGCCGGCTCCGATCTCGGCGCAGCGGGCGCCGTGCGGCAGGTTCAGGCGCCCGATCAGCTCCATGGTGCCGGGGTCGTACAGCTGGGTCAGGCTGTTCAGCCGGTCGCGTTCGGCATACCAGGCGGGGTCGAGGAGGTACTGAGTCGGCATGGGAAGCTCCAGTCTTGTGGTGCCGGTTCTAGATGAGCAGAACGGCGGCGGGGAAACCGCACACCAGGCATCGTCGCCGCCAGGGCGCTCGCCTCGCACTGGGGCGGGACCCTAGTATTAGTCGACTTGGCCCCCGGGAAATCAACGGCCGCGGACGCGGGCCCGCGGCCGCGCGGATGTTCTCGGCTGGGCCGCCGAGCAAAGGGGGCGCCGGTTGCCTGGTGGCGGCCTGTGGGAGCGCGAGAGCGAGGTTGCCGCGCTTGGGGCCGCCTTCGACTCCGCCGCTCGCGGTACCGGCCAGCTCGTACTGGTCGAGGGCCCCGCCGGCATCGGCAAGTCGCGTCTGCTCGCAGTGGCCCGCTCGCTCGCGGCCGAGCGGCACCTTCCCGTGCTTGCCGCCCGGGGGCTGGAACTTGAAAGGGAAGTGCCGTTCGGCGTGGCCCGGCAACTGTTCGTGCCGCCGCTGCTGCGCGCTTGCGCCGCGGAGCGGGCCAGCCTGCTGGCCGGCCCGGCCGCGCTGGCGGAGCCCCTGCTTGATGGCGTGGACGCCGCCGCGCGGGCCGGCGAAGGCCAGGCCGGGGCACTGGTCGAAGGCCTGCACTGGCTTGCGGTCAACATCGCGCAGGCGCACGTGGACGGCCCGTCCCCGGCCCGCCTCGCCATCGTCGTCGATGACGCGCAGTGGGCCGACCGGCCGTCCCTGCGGCTTCTCGCCCACCTGGCGGGACAGTCCGACAGCGCCGGGTTCTGCGTCGTGGCCGCCGTGCGCACCGGCGAACCCGGTGCGGCGGGCGACCTGCTCGGGCGCCTGCGCGCCCAGCCGGGCTGCGTGCGGCTGCGCCCGGCCGTGCTCACCGCGGCGGCGGTCGGCAGCCTGATCCGCGCGTCCCATTTTCCCGACGCCACCGATGAGTTCTGCCGGTCATGCGCGCACGCCAGCGGAGGTAACCCGTTCCTGCTCGAAGAGCTGCTCGCGGTGCTGCGCGCCGACGCGGTGGCACCCACCGACGACGCCGCGCGCCGAGTCGGCAGGCTGCTGCCCGAGTCGGTCATGGACGCCGTGGTGGTCAACATGGCACGGTTGCCGGAAACGGCGCGGCGGCTGGCCAGTGCGGTCGCGGTATTCGGGCAGGCGCCCGTACCGCGAGCGGCCGAGTTGGCCGGGCTCGACGTAGCCGAGGCTGAGCAGGCCGCCGACGTGCTTGCCGCCGCGGGCCTGCTCCTGCCGAGCGAGCCGCTGGCCTTTGTGCACCCGCTGCTCGGGTCGGCGGTACTCGCTGACCTCGGGCCGTTCAGGCGGGCCCGCGCGCACCGGCGGGCGGCCGCGCTGCTCGACCGCGGCGGCGCCGACGCCGCCAGCGTCGCCGGGCACCTGGTCGAGACCCGGCCAGAAGGCGAGGCGTGGGCGGCGGAGGCACTTCGCGCCGCCGGGCACGACGCCCTGGTGCATGGTGAGTCACGGGTCGCGGTGCGGTTGCTGCGGCGCGCGCTGCAGGAGCGGCCGCCGCCCGACCATAGCGATGCGATCCTGATCGAACTGGCCCACGCTGAGGCGGCCGACGGCTCGCCTGATGCGGTCAGCAGGCTCGTCCAGGTGCTTGAACACGTTCGTGACCGGCCCACCCGGGGCGCCGCATACCACGAGCTGGCCCGCTTGCTGTTTTTCAAGGGCGAGATCGCCGAGTCAGCCGCCGCGGCCGAGCGGGGCCTCGCCGAGGTCGAGCCGGGCGACGAGCTGGCCGCCCACCTGCTGTCCGCGCAGCTCACTGCGGCCACGTTCGTCCCCGCGCTGCGGGCGGGGCTCACCAGCCAGCTTGAGACGTACCTGCCGGAGGCGCGCAGCGGACGGCCGCCCGGCGATCCGATGATCTGCGCGCACGTGAGCGCGCGGATGGCCATCGCCGGCGATCCCGCCGCGCTGGTGCTGCCCGTGGCGGAAGGCGCCTTCGCCCGCCATCCGCTGGTGGACGAGCGGGCCCACGGGATAGTGCTTGGCTTCCCTGTCGTTGCCCTCGTGATCATCGACGAACTCGACCGCGCGGCGGACGCGCTCGAGTGCGCCCTGCGCACCGGGCGCGCCCGCACCTCGCTGATCACCCAGACGGTCGCCTACCACTGGTCCTCGGTCGTGGCGTACCGGCGCGGCAACCTCGTCCAGGCGCACGCCTATGCCCAGCACGCGCTGACCGCATGCCGTACCGACGACTGGAGCCTGTACGGCCCGTGGATCGCGGCCAATCTCGCGCAGATCTACCTGGAATGGGGAGACACCGATGCCGCCCGCGCTGCCCTCGACGCTGACCGCGACAACGCCGTCAACCCGGTCGGCGCAAGCCTCCGGCTCGAGGCCCGCGGCCGCCTCGCGTGGGCGGTCGGCCAGCCCGGGCGGGCACTAGAGTACTTCACCGCCGCCGGCGCGACGGCCGATGCCCTCGGGCTCGCGAGCCCGGGCTTCCTGCCCTGGCGCTCCTGGGCGGCGCAGGTAGCGATTCCGGCTGGACAGGGCGCGCGGGCGGCGGAGCTCATCGCTGACGAGCTCGTCCTGGCCCGCCGCGCGGGCAACTCCCGGTCGGCCGGCATCGCGCTGCGCGCGAGCGGCCTGAACGCCACGGGTGATCAGGCGATCGCGCTGCTGTCGGATTCGGTCAAGGCGCTGGAAGCCACCCCCGGGCGACTAGAGCTCGCCCGCTCACTGGCCGAGCTCGGCTGCGCCCTGCGGCGCGACGGGCAACGCTCCGCTGCCCGCCCGGTACTGCGCCGCGCCCTTGACCTCGCCACCGGCTGCGGCGCACCGGTCCTGGCCGAACGCGCGCGGGCCGAGCTTCTTGCCACCGGCGGCCGCCCCCGGCGCACGCGGCTGAGCGGGATCGAATCACTGACCCCAGCCGAGCGGCGCGTCGCCGAACTCGCCCGTCACGGCCACTCGAATACCGAGATCGCGCACACCCTGTTCGTGACCACGAAAACCGTCGAATGGCACCTGGCGAACTCGTTCCGCAAACTCGGCATCACCAGCCGCCGTGATCTCGGCACCGCCCTGTAGCCGCATCAGGGAAATCGGTAACTGCTGACCGCGAGCTGGGGTACTAGCCTCGCGCTTCGTCAGGAAGCAGCGGGAACGCGAGCGTGAACGTCGAGCCGTGCGGGCCGGTCCGCACGTCGACGGTGCCGTCGTTGGCCTGCGCGACGCCGCCGACGATCGCCAGCCCTAGGCCCGCGCCCGGCATGTCGCGGGCGGCGGGCGCCCGGTAGAAGCGCTCGAAGATGCGCGGCAGGTCCGCCTCGGCGATGCCCGGGCCGTGATCGGTGACCGACACCTGGCCGTCCGCGACGGCCACTTCCACCGCGGCGCCGGGCGGCGTCCACTTGACGGCGTTGCCGACCAGGTTGCTCACCGCGTGATCGACCGCCGCGGGGTCGACGTGCACCAGGCACGGGTGCAGCACGGCGACGATGGCCGCCTGCGGCGCGCGTTGTCGCAGGCGGCGTACTGCCTCGCCGGTGAGCAGGTCAAGGCGCACGGTCTCCCGGTGCGGCGCGGACTCACGATAGCGCGCCAGGTCAAGCAGGTCGGTGATGAGCTGGTCCAGCTCGCCGGCCTGCTCCCTGGCCGCCCGCACCAGGGCGGGGGCCTGCGGGTCCGCCAGCCCGGCGCCGTCCT
Organism: uncultured Actinomycetota bacterium; assembly: GCA_963811335.1. GTDB lineage: Bacteria > Actinomycetota > Actinomycetes > Streptosporangiales > Streptosporangiaceae > Trebonia. The sequence continues at coordinate 50,811 of CAWERB010000013.1, forward strand.
CGAGCAGGTCGAGGTTGGTGGTGAGGCTGGTCAGCGGGGTGCGCAGCTCGTGCGACGCGTCGGCAACGAGCTGGCGCTGCGCGGACAGCGAATCGTGCAGCGCGGCCAGCATGGTGTCGAAGGACGAGGCGAGTCGGCCCACCTCGTCGCTGGTCCCGGTGAAGCCGAGGCGGGCGGTGAGGTCGCGGGTCCTTGTGACGTGCTCGGCGGCCGCGGTGAGCTTGGCGATGGGCGCCAGGATGCGGCCCGCGGCCAGCCGCGCGGCGCCGTAGGTGATGCCCGCGGCCGCGACGGTCAGCCCGGCGAGGAGCAGGGCCGCGTCGCGCAGCGCGCCGTCATCGGCGTTCGCGGGCCTGCTGACGCGGACAAGCGCGCCGGGATCGCCGGGCCAGGCGGCGGTGTAGACCCGGTACCGCTGACCGCCCTCGCGCGCGTCGGAAAGGTACGCGGGCTGTTCCTGCCCGGCCACCGCGACGTCGCGGTCGCCGAGCGGCCCGAACCGGGTGGGCTGGCCGGCCGCCGGGCGGGGAAGGAGCTGGACCGCTACGCTGCCGACGGTGACTTCGAGTTGCGCCCTCGACTGGCTGCGGGCGGCGGACTGCTTGATGCCCCTGGCGAGGTCGGCGGCCTGCTGCGCGGCGTCGACGAGGGTGGCGTCGACGCGGGACCGCAAGCTCGCGGCGTAGGAGATGTACAGCACGCCGCTGACGGCGGCGACGACGATCAGCACCCCGGCCGCCGCCGCCACCGCGACCCGGTTCCGCAGCGTCACGGCGCGTCCCGCGGTGTCACGGTGGTTCCCGCAGCACGTAGCCGAGGCCGCGCACGGTGTGCAGGACGCGCGGCTCGCCGGCCGCCTCGAGCTTGGCGCGCAGGTAGCCGATGTAGACCCACAGGTTGCCTGAGCGCGGGCCGAAGTCGTAGCCCCATACCGCCTGGAAGATCTGCGTGTGGCTGAGTACCCGGCCGGGGTTGCGCAGGAACAGCTCAAGCAGCAGGTACTCGGTGCGGGTGAGGGAAACCTCGCGCCCGGCCCGCGTCACCCGGGCCGCGGCCAGGTCGATGGCCAGGTCGCCGTGGCTAAGCCGTTCCCCGGCCGCCGCGTTGCGGCGCAGCAGCGCGCGCAGCCGGGCCCGCAGCTCGGCGAGCGCGAACGGCTTGACCAGGTAGTCGTCGGCGCCGGCGTCCAGCCCGGCGACGCGATCGTCGACCAGGTCGCGGGCGGTGAGCATCAGGATCGGCGTCCGATCGCCGCTGGCGCGCAGCCGGCGGCACACCTCAAGGCCGTTCGGCTCGGGCATGGCCACGTCGAGCACGATCGCGTCGACGCTGGCGGCTACGAGGTGGGCCAGCGCGGCGTTGCCGCCCTCGGCGGCCAGCACCTCGTAGCCGTCACGGCCGAGCGCGGTGGACAGCGACCGGCGCACCGCCGAATCGTCATCGACCACGAGGACCCGCACGTGACTCATTATGCGCGCGGACCCACGCTCGGGGGCGCCGCTCACTGACCGCTCACTGGCCGGGCATGCTCTGGCTGACCGCGGCCCAGGCGGCGGCGAGCCGCGCCGGGCTCACGCCGAGTTCGCTGGCGATCGCGGCGAACGCCTGGTTGGCCGGGTCGACGCCACCGCCTTCCCCGGCCAGCCTGGCGACCTCCTTGAGCGCGGGCCCGGCCGCGGCGGTGCTGACGCCGAGTCGCGCGGCGAATGCGCGTACCGGCGCCGGCTCGTCAGGCTTGCCCGCCGCCGCGGCGGCCTTGCTGGCCTCGGCCGCTCCCGTGGGCGGTACCGGATTGCTTGACGGCGCGGGCTGGCCGGGCGGCACCGGCTTGCTGACGCTGGGGGCGGCCGCCGTCGGCGGGGCCGGCTTGGCGGGCGCTGAGCCGGTCCCGGTCGCGAAGGCGGCGACCGGCACGGCGACGGCGGCCGCCGCGATGACTCCCGCGATGGCCAGGCGATGACGCAGAACTAGCATGGGATGCTTCCTCTCCCCGGATTACTCGCCCCGGACGGGACATCCCAAGTCCACCGACCGCGCCCAAGACCGGCCGAACGGGAACCTAAGGAAAACCTAGGAACCAAGGCCTTCGTACGCGGCGATCACGATGGCGAGGCCGCGGTCGGCGCCGCGGTCGAGCATCTGGTTCATCGCGTAGGCGACCGTCAGGCCGGCGTCGGGGTCGGTCATCACCAGCGCCCCGCCCCAGCCGCCGGCCACCTCCTGGGCGAAGAAGGCGCCAGGTCCCCGGCCGGTCACCCGGCGGATCACCTCGCCGAGGAGGAATCCCTGGGTCAGCGAGTGGTAGCCCGCCAGCGTCCCCGGCGCCCAGCGCGGCGGCTGGGCGGCCAGCCGTGCCGTGACACCGGGCCAGTCGTACAGGTCTTCCTCGGTCACCATCGCGTCGAGGTGCGGCAGCCCGGCGGTGTGCGCGAGGACGTGCCGCACCAGGACCTTCTCCTTGCCCGCCGCGGCGAACTCGGGCCAGTACCGGCCGACCGGCGCGTCCAGGTCGAGGAGGCCGCGGTCGGCGAGGATCAGCGCGCACAGCGCCAGCATCGTCTTGCTGACCGAATACACGTTGACCACCGTGTCCCGGTGCCACGCACGGGTCCGGGCCGCGTCCGCGTACCCGCCCCAGAGGTCCGCCACCGGCTCGCCGTCCACGAAGACCGCCGCCGACGCGCCCACGTCCCGGTCGTCGAGCGACTCCGCCAGCGCGTCGCGCACCGCCTCGAACCGCTTGTCGCAACTGCCCTTGACCTCGGCCACGAGCAGAACGCAACCCTATGCCCGCGCGAGCCGTCAACCGGTTAACGCGCTGCTCGCCTGACGTGACCCTCGTCAGCTGCCCGATAATTCCGGTGCTTCCCGCTCGTCTTATAGTCGGGACTAGCGACAGGAGGAACGCTCGTGGAGACCGTACCGTCCGCCGACGGGACCGTTATCGCGTATGACCGGGCCGGCCGGGGTCCCGTGCTCGTTGTTTGCGTGGGCGCTTTTTGCACCAGGCACACGTTCACCGCCCCGGACGAGCTGGCCCGGCAATTCACGGTGGTCACCTATGACCGTCGCGGCCGGGGCGATAGCGGCGACACCGAGCCGTTCGCGCCGGAGCGGGAGTACGAGGACCTGGCCGCCGTCGCGGCGGCGACGGCGGGCAGCGAGCCGCCGTTCGTGTTCAGCCACTCGTCGGGCGCCGCGATCGCGCTGCGCGCCGCTGCCGCCGGGCTCCCGGTCGCGGGCCTCGTCGCCTACGAGGCGCCGTTCACCAACGACGAGACCCAGCCGCCTCCGGTCGAGCCGGCGGAGCACATACGGCAGCTGGTCAGTGCCGGGCGCAACCGCGATGCGGTCGTCTTCTGGATGAAGGACGTGGTCCACGTGCCGGAACCGGTGCTGGCCCAGCTCGACGGCGCCCCCTGGGTGACGGCGCTTGAGCCGCTGGCACCCACGCTGCCCTACGACCTCGCCGTCACCGACGGCGGGGTCCCCGCGGACGAGCTCGGGAAGATCAACGCCCCCGTGCTGATCCTCGGCGGCGCTAACAGTCCCGCCTGGTTCCGTCGCTCGGTCGCCGACCAGGCGGCCGCCATCCCGGGCGCGCAGCTGCGGATGCTCGACGGCTACGACCACAACGCACCGCCAGAGGTGATCGCCCCCATCCTGGCCAGTTTCTTCGTCGCCCACCGCTAGCGCGGCGGGGAGCGGCGCCGCACCTGGTCAGCCGGCCGGCTGCACGAGCCGGAACGTCATGCCCTGGTCGTCGGTGCATTCGGCATGCAGTCCGAACGGCATGCGCCGCGGTTCGTCGGCCCGGCCGCCGGCCGCGCGGACCCGCTCGACCGCGGCGGCGATGTCGTTGACGCGGTAGGTGAGCTGCACCTGCGGCGCGGCGTCGCGGGACGGCCGGATGCCGAGCGGCGGGCTTGCCTGGTGGGCACGCCAGGTGCCCGGGTGGGCGGGGGCGAACGGTATCTCCAGCACGCGCTCGTAAAACGCCCTGGCCCGGTCCGGGTCCCGTGCGGTCATCGTGACGTTCGCGACGTCGCCCTGGGACAGCCGGGAGGAGCGGGCCTGCGGGCGCAGCAGGATCCAGCGGTGCCCGAACGGGTCGACGATCGCCGCGCGGCGGCCGTAGAACTCATCCGCCGGCGGCCGCTCCACGGCGGCGCCGTTGCGTGTGGCCCGCTCGGTGACCGCGTCGACGTTGTCGACCTCCAGGTGCAGGGTGTGGCTGAACGTCGCCGGGTGGTCAGGCGCGCGCACCGGCACGTCGGGCCACAGGTCCGACGGCTCGGCGAGCATCAGCACCGCGTCGCCGAGGCCGAGTTCGGCGTGGCCGATGGTGCCGTCCGCGTTGACGACGGGCTCGCCGCGGCGACGCGCGCCGAGCACCTGGATGTACCAGTCCATGGCGCGCCGGGCGTCGGCCACCATGATGTACGGGGTTAGCGCCGGGGCCCGGGCGGGCTCACGTTCGGCCTGTGCCTGTGCCGTGCCGCTTGTTCGGCGGTCTGCTGTGACATGGTTCCTCCTGGGAATGCGAATATTTCACGGGCCAGCCGCTGCCGTAGCCGCCCGGCGAAGCCGGGGTCTGGCTCGGCCGGGCTGACGGGCTCGCGCAGCGCCTCGAACGGATCGGTCATCGCGAGCCCTCCCGCTCCTCGTAGATCGCGCGGAACGCAGCGCGGGCCCGGACGAGCAGCGCCTCGGTGGCGTGCACGGTGCGGTCCAGGTGGCTGGCCACCTCGGGGACCGGCAGCCCGTCTAGGTAGCGCAGCGTGAGCGCGGCCCGGTGGTGCGGGCCGAGCCGGCCGAGCACCTCGCGGGCCCGGATCCGGTCGATGGCCGTCTCCCACGGGTCGTCCACCGGGGCCGGCGCTGTCCAGCAGGCGCAGCCCGCGCTGCTCCCGTTCGGTCCGCCGCCAGTGATCGGCCAGCTTGTGCCGGGCGACCCCGATCAGCCACGGCACGGAGGGCTCGGCCGCGCCCGGCTTGCGGGCCGCGTGCACCGCGGCGAGGAACGACTCGGCCGCCAGGTCCTCGGCCAGGCTCGGGTCGCCGCAGCGGGCCAGCAGGTAGCCGTAGACGTGCGGCAGCGCGTCGTCGTACAGCTCAAGCAGCCCGAGCGCCGGGTCGGGCCGCACCCGCGGGTCCGTCATGCCTTTATCGTCGTCCGGGCGCCCGGCCCTCCGACGGGCGGCACCCAACTTTTCTGACACCCGGCGCTGGCCGGGCGACGCTAGTGCTTCAGGAACCTCAGGTAGAACGCCCCGAATACCAGGACGATCCCGATGTTCACCAGCAGCCGCTCCCACAGCTGGTGCCTGAAGAACAAGACGTCCACGGCGACCACGACGGCGATCATCGCAAGCACGTAAAGGACGACGGCCGACTTTCCCATGGTCTCGTTCTACTCTGCGCACCTGGAGTGGGGCAAGGCGGTCTCCCGGCCTGACCAGTCTTCGTCGCGCGGCGTTGCCGTGCCTGGTGCCGCTCCCCGGCGCCGGATGTTCGGTTATTGTCGGCACATGGAAGACGACGACGAGCTGCTCGCGGTCTCCTACCAAGGGGTCACCCCGGGCGTGCCGGTCCTCACCAGGGACGGGACGCAGTTCGGCATCCTTGAGCACGTGCTTGAGGTTCCCGAGGAGGATCTCTTCGACGGGGTCGTGGTGTGGACCGGCGCCGGCGGCTGGCTTGACCGGCGGATCCAGCGTGACCTGAGCCGCGGCGAGGCGTCCGCCGCCCGGCGGCTAGAGCTGCTCCAGCCGCAGTATCTCCGGTTCGTCGACGCGGACCAGATCGCGGCGATCACCTCCGCCTACATCCGCTGTGACTTGGACCAGGCGCAGGCAAGCACGTTGCCGCCGCCCGCGGGGGACACCCCGGTCTTGTACGCCAACGCGATCGACCAGGCGCAGTACGGGAACCACGGCATGTACGGCACGCTGTTCCGCCGCGCGCACTGGCGCCGCGACAACTAAGGCGCGTTCAGGGATTCCGCGGCCCTGGGCGGTCGGAGGGTCCGGACGTGACCTGCCCGTTCCTCCGCACGCCCCCGTTATCGGCGGTGACGGCCACCTGACCTTGCCGGTACGGCATAGCGACCCGCCATATTGCGTTGTCCAGTAACACGACATATCTTATGTTTGGCTGGACTGGTGAAGGGTGGACAGGATGTCGGACTGGTACCCGGCCCGGGGGATGGGCTGGCAGGCGAAGGCGGCGATTGGCCTGGGGGTGCTGGCCGTGCTGCTGATCGCGGCCATCCCGGTGGCGTTTCTCGTCGGCCTGATCATGATGCTGCTCGGGCACGTCATCGGCGGGCTCGCGGTGTTCGGCGTGTCGATCTTGGCGGCCGCCTCGGCGGTCGTCATCGCGGGCGTGAACGGCGTGGCGCAGCTGCGCAAGGTGATCAGCCGGCAGCGCTACCGGGTCGTTCAGTTGCTCGGTAACGACTACCGCTCCTACTGACGGCCTGGTCCGGCCTGGCCCGGCGGGCCGCTCAAGGCAGCCCGGCCGTGGGCGCGGTCGTGAGGGACAGGAAGTCGGCCACCCCGAGGACTCGCAGCACCCCGCGTTCCAGGGGGCGGATCTGCCGCCGGGTCTCGTCGCGGAACAGGCGCGGCGCGGTCAGCCGAACGACCCGCCCGCGCGTCCGCAGTTCGCAGTCGCCCGCCGCGAGGACGTTCTTGACCCAGTCGGCGTCCGGGCCGTAGGTCAGGGCGATGACGAAGCCGTCCCCGGTGGGGAAGACGTTGACCGGCGTCTGGTAGACGTTTCCTGAGCGTCGGCCGCGGTGCACGACGAGGCCGAAGCCGGGTACCCAAGGGGCCACGTGCCTGGTGACGCGGTTCAGCCCGGCCTTGTTCCACCGTCCCACCACCAGGGGAATCGGCATGCTGCCTCCTCATCGTCACCGTGCGGCCTGCGCCGTGCAACCTGCGCCCGGCGGTCCACGGGCCTGTCTCCGGCACCAGCACAGCTTCCCATTTCGCTGCCAAGGCACACCATCCGCGTGCAGGTCCCTGGCCCGGTCCCGCGAGAGCGCGTCTATAGTCGCGGGGTGACACCCGGGGAACTGCGGACGCTGTTGTCCGTGCGGGCCGCGCTCGCGCGGCTCGAGAGGTATGACGATGAGTCCGTTGTGCACGACGACTGGATCAGGCAGCGGTACCAGGGCGGCTTCGCGGAGACGTACGCGCCCGCCCGCAAGGAGGCGGTGTCCACCGCGTGGCATGAGGCGGGGCACGCGGTGGCGGCACTCGCCGTGGGAGCGCGGTTCAGTTCAGCGTCGATCAGGGCGGGCGGGAGCAGCTCAGGTCGGGTGCACTCCATCGCGGGCGGCGGCGCTGGCGCGTTCGTGATCGCTGCGGGCGGCCAGGTCGCTGAGGGACTGCGCGGCTGGACGCTACCGTCGCCCGGCGCGGAGGCGGTGACATGGCTCGCGTCGTGGCGCGATGACGGGGGAGACGCGCGCCGCTTCCGCGCGGGGCTGCGGGGAAGCCGGTTCGCCGGCGATGAGGCAGCGGCCTGGCAGCACTGCGTGCAACTGCTCACCCCGCTGCGACCGCAGATCAGGTCGCTGGCCCGCGGCCTGCTCGCCTGGCCCCGGCACCTGCCGTACGCGGTCGCGGCCGACCTCGCCGGATTCGGCGCCAAGCCGTAGAGGCCGAAGCCCGGGGCGATTTGACAACCCCTTGTTGACATCGACAACGGCGGGTTGTCACAATAGCGGCATGACACAGCACGGTGCGGATCACCAGCAGGCATTCGACCGGCTGCGGCAGGTGCGCGCCGAGGCGCTTGAGCACGCCTTGCAGGCGCAGCGGCTCGCGCGCGAGCGCCGCGACCTGATCAGACAGCTCATCGCGGAAGGGCTCTCCCAGGCGGACGTCGCGCGGGAACTCGGCGTTACCAGGCAGGCGATACAGAAGATGCTCGCATGCTGACCGTCGCCGCCCGCCGCGCGAGCCACCGCGAAGCCGCCGTGGCCGACCGCATCGCGCCGCTCGCGCTAGCGAGAGAAATGCACAACGCCATTCCCGGCTCGCGGTTCGCCCTGCTGGGCGGCGGCCACCTCATCGCGCTTCTGCCGCACCGGCAGCAGCAGTACGTCGCGACCGTGCTCGGCTTCCTGCCTCCGAGCAAGCCGCCGACCGCGGCGTAGCGCGCCCAGCCGGTAGCACGCCCTTGATCGTGGCGCCCAGAGACTACGCCCAGGCGGGATCACGGCCGGTCAGGCCGAGGATGCGGTCCAAGGTGGGGGCGTCGGCCGGCACCGCGACCTCCGATCCGTACAGGCCCATTTCCCGCCCCTGCTCCACGCCGGCGAGCACCGCATCGTGCAGATGCGCCAGCAGGCCGGCGGGCAGGTGCAGCCGCTGCCCGGTCGCGACCGCCAGGTCCCAGCCGTGCACGGCCAGCTCGCCGGCGATCATGTCGCCCATGACGAGCGCGGGCAGCGTGTGCGGCGTGCCCATGCTCGTCTCGCCCTCCCAGGCGCTCGGCGGCGCCCACGACGACGTGATGTCGTCCAGCAGGGCGAGCAGGCGGCCGCGCCAGTCGCCGGCCGCCAGGTCCACCTCGGACTCGGCCGCCGCCGGGTGCGGAACGGACTCCTTGCGGCCGGCGCCGGCGAGCGACGGGCCCCAGTACAGGAGGTGGTTGACCAGCGCCCGCACGTCGTACTCCGTGCACGGAGTCTTGTTGGCGAGCTGGTCGTCGGTGATGGTGCGGGCGACTGCGGCCATGACCTCGGCCGCGTTGGAAATGTGCGACATGACGGCGACGCTAGGCGGCGCGGGCCGGAGAGGTATTGAACAAAGGCGACATACACTCTGCCGTGTGGGGCGGGACGTTCGTGAGCTGCGGAGTGCGTGGACCAGGTATCAGCGCCACGCGTTCCACGACCCGTCGTCGGCGCTCGCGCCATGGGTGGAGCGGTACTGGGAGGCTCGCTGGGACTACGCCGAGCCCTACCAGCAGAAGATCGTGCCGCACCCGAACGTGCACCTGTCGTTCGGCGGCGGCTGCGCGGACGTCAACGGTGTGCGCAGCGGCTACCAGATCAAGGTCCTCGAGGGCCGCGACCACGTCTTCGGCGTCGCGTTCCGGCCGGGCTGCTTCCGCCCGTTCCTCGGTGCCTCCGTCTCGACGATCACCGACCGCGTCGTCCCGGCGACCGAGGTGTTCGGCCCGGACCTGCCCGCCACGCTCGACGTGCCGACCGTGGATGCGTTCCTGCTGAAACACCTGCCGGAGGACGACCCCTGGATGCGCCAGGCGGTGGCCGCGGTCGAGCTGATCGCCAAGGACAAGGCCGTGACCAGGGTCGAACGCCTCGCCGGTGAGCTGGGGCTGAGCATACGGGCGCTGCAACGGCTGTTCGCGGAGTACGTCGGCATCGGGCCCAAGTGGGTGATACGCCGCTACCGCCTGCACGAGGTGACCGCACGCATGGCCGCAGGCGGGGCGATCGACTGGGCCGCCCTGGCGGCGGACCTCGGCTACGCCGACCAGGGCCACTTCATCCGCGACTTCAAGAGCATGTTCGGCGAGCCGCCGACCTGGTACGCGCAGCGCTATTAGCGCGGATTTCCGGATTTGAGTGTGGTTCGCGTCACGGCGCGGGTGGATGCAGACTTCCGCACCTACACGGGTGGTTGTGGCAACGGGCCGCCTGTCGCCGGCCCGTTGCCACAACCACCGGGCTGACTCCGGGCAGCCGACGGAGAGGGCATGGTCATGCTCCCGTTCGGTATTGATAACAGCAAGATCCCGAACGGGAGCGTGGTTCCGTCTTCCCCGCCGCGCTCGCGACTGGCGGGCACGGCGATAATGGGCTGCCCCGACCAGTTCGTCGAGGCCACCGTGGCGCGGACCTGTCCGCGGCCGCCCATCGTGAGGTGCTGCCATGACCCCAGCCGATGATGACACCAGCCGAGCACGCGCTCAACCCTGCGGAAATCGATGCCTTCTACCAGGTGGCGGGCGCCCGGCGGGACGTCAGGAACGGCTTCCGGCCTGACCCGGTGGACGACGAGGTACTGACCCGGGTGCTCGGCGCCGCGCACCAGGCGCCGAGCGTCGGGCTCAGCCAGCCGTGGGACTTCCTGATCCTGCGCGAGCGCCCGGTAAGAGAAATGGTGCAGCGGCTCGCCCAGGCGCAGCGGGACGCGTTCGCGGCCACCCTGCCGTGGGCGCGGGCGCTCGCGTTCCGCCGGCTGAAGGTCGAGGCGATCCTGGACAGTCCCCTCAACGTGGTGGTCACCTGCGATGCCACCCGCGGCGGTCGGCACGTGCTCGGGCGGCACGCACAGCCGCAGGCCGCCGAGTACTCGGCGGTGTGCGCGGTGCAGAACCTGTGGCTCGCGGCGCGGGCCGAGGGCCTCGGCGTCGGCTGGGTGAGCTTCTTCGACGAGCGGGAGCTGGCCGCGGCGCTCGGCCTGCCCGCCCACGTCACCGTGGTGGCCTACCTGTGCGTCGGCCACGTCGAGACGTTCCCGCCCGCCCCGGAACTCGCGCTCGCCGGCTGGGCGCGGCAGCGGCCGCTCGCCTGGGCGGTGCACGAGGGCCGCTGGGGGCGGCGCGGCCTGCCCGGCGCGGAGCCCGCCAGCCTGCTCGCCGACACGGTCGGCGCCGTCCGGCCGCCGGACGAGGCGGCGGCCGGCGCGGCCCGCGACCGCCAGGCGCAGCTCACCAAGCCGCCGGGGTCGCTCGGCTTCCTCGAGGACCTGTCGGTGCGGCTGGCCGCGATCGCGGGGGAGTGCCCGCCGCCGGTGCCCGAGCCCGCCGCGGTCGCGGTGTTCGCCGGCGACCACGGCGTGCACGCCCAGGGCGTCACCCCGTGGCCGCAGGAGGTGACCGCGCAGATGGTGGCGAACTTCCTCGCGTCCACCGCCGTCGTCAACGCGATCGCCGCCCAGGCCGGCGCGGAGGTCTGCGTGGTCGACGTGGGCGTCGCCGCCGACCTGCCCGCCGCCCCCGGGCTGCTGCCGCGCAAGGTGCGCCGCGGCACCGCCGACATGACGCAGGCGACGGCCATGACGCGGGACGAGGCGCGGCAGGCGGTCGAGGCGGGCATCGAGGTCGCCAGGGACCTGGTCACCGCGGGCAGCCGGTGCCTGATCACCGGGGACATGGGGATCGGGAACACCACCGCCTCGGCCGCGCTCATCGCCGCCTTCACCGGCGCCGACCCGGCGGAGGTGACCGGCCGGGGCACCGGCGTCGACGACCAGACCTGGGCGCACAAGGTCGACGTGGTGCGCCGCGCCCTCGGCCGGCACCAGCCGGAGCCCGCCGACCCCCTGGGCGTGCTCGCCGCGGTCGGCGGGCTTGAGCACGCCGCGCTGGCCGGCTACGTGATCGGGGCCGCGGCGCTGCGCGTTCCCGTCATCCTCGACGGAGTGATCGCGTGCGCCGCCGCGCTGGCCGCCGCCGCTTTCTGCCCGGACGCGGTCGGCTTCATGATCGCCGGGCACCGGTCCACCGAGCCGGGTGCCAGCCGCGCGCTCGCCGCGCTCGGGCTGCGCCCGGTGCTCGAGCTCGACCTGCGCCTCGGCGAAGGGTCAGGCGCCGTGCTCGCCCTGCCGGTCGTGCAGGCGGCCGCCCGGGTACTGCGCGACGTGGCGACCTTCGACAGCGCCGGCGTTTCCGGGGCTAAGGACTAACCGCCGCCCCCCGTGGCAGGTCTGTCTATCATGGGCAGGTGAGCCAGCAGCAGGGCGGCAGGACGCCGGCGACCGCGGCCGAGCGGATACTGAACGCCGCCATGCGCGAGTTCGCTAAGTACGGGTTCGCCGGCGCCCGCGTGGAGCGGATCGTCAGCCGGGCGGACGTGAGCCCCCGCTCGCTTTACTACCACTTCGGCAGCAAGCGGGGCCTGTACGACGCCGTGCGCGAGCGGCTGAGCGCGCAGCACTTCGAGGACTTCGTGCGGGGCGTCACCGACGAGCCGCTGACCGACAGGCTGCTCGCCAACCTCGACGTCGCGATGACGCCGCGCTGGCAGACCTGGGCGCGGCTGCTGATGTGGGAGGCGCTTGACGGCGGCGCGGGCAGCGCGCCCTATCCCGACGGCACGGTGCCCGGAGACCTGCTCGCGATCCGCGCCGCGCAGGAGCGGGGCGAGCTCGACCCCGGCCTCGACCCGCACGTGCTGACGATGGCGTTCATCGCGATCACGTTCTGGCCGACGATGTTCCCGCAGTCGGCCAAGCGGCTGACGGGGGGCATGCCCAAGGACGAGCTGCTCGCGGCGCGCAAGGAACTCGTCCGGGCGCTCGTACTCGGGCTGAGCAAGACCTCGGGCTGAACCAGGGGCCAGGCGGTCAGTCGACCATGTCGGTGATCTGCACGCCGGTGGTCGCGGTCGAGGACTCGCTGACAACGGGGTCTTGTTCGGTGCCGAGCAGCCGCCAGTCCTCACCGGGCTCAAGGATCTTCTCCGCGCCCCGGATGACGTGAAGTCGCCGGTCAGCGCGGGCGGCTCCTTGCCCTCGGCGAGCCCCTTCGCCGCCGACAGCAGGATGTGCCGCATCCGGGTGATGGCCTTGTCGGTGGAGCCGAGAGTCTCCTGGGTGCGGTCGTAGATCGGGCCCATCGAACTCGGTCACCATCAGGTCCTGGCTCACGAAGTCATCGACGCCGCTGAAGATGCCGTTCCGCCGCGCCTCCTGGGACAGCTGGTAGTCGTTCTCCGCCGTGTAGAGGCGCGGGGCGATCCCGGTTGCGCGGGCTGCTGACCGGCGTCGAGAACGGGGCGAGCGCGAACAGGTTCGTGCCGCCGTAGTTGCGCGGGTTCCGCCACGCCTTGGGCGCGGAGAAGTACCGCCAGCAGTTCTCGTCGTCGATCGGCACGAACATCCCGCAGCCCACGCTGAACGGGATCGACGCGACCATCGTCGCGTACGGCAGCGCGTAGGCGGTGACCCGGACGTGCGTGTTGCCGTTGGGAGTGGTCCGGATGCCGGCGTAGCGGTAGCCGAACCAGGTGTCGTCCACCTCGAGGCGGGGCGCGCGGTCGTGCCGCCAGAACTTCCATGACATCGCGTTGGACGGGTAGCCCGGCTTGTCCGAGCCGTCGTCGGGGATGTCGTCGATCCCGTCCCACTGGTGCAGGTGGGAGATGTGGGAGGTGTCGATGTTGCCTTCCATCGCCTGCACCCAGTTACAGGTCGAGTGCTGCTTGGTCGCGATGACGTCGTCCTGGTCGAGGCCGTCGGTGCCGAAGTCCCGGAACGGCGTCATGGTCTCCCGCGGGCCCAGGTAGGTCCAGACGATCCCGCCGGACTCGTGGGTCGGGTAGGCCCGCATCTTGACCTTCTCGCAGAACGGGACCGGCTCGCTCGGCATGTCGACGCACTTGCCGTCCACGTCGAACGCCCACCCGTGGTAGACGCACCTGATCGACGCGTCCTCGTTGCGCCCGAAGTACAGCGACGCGCCGCGGTGCGGGCAGTTCTCCTGCACCAGGCCGATCCGGCCCCGGGTGTCGCGGAACGCGACCAGGTTCTCCCCGAGCAGCCGGACCCGCGCGGGCGGGCTGCCCGGCTCCGGTATCTCCGCGGACAGGCAGGCCGGGGTCCAGTAGCGGCGCAGCAGGTCGCCCATCAGCGTCCCCGGGCCCACCCGGGTCAGGATCTCGTTGTCTTCCGCCTTGAGCACCCCTGTGCCTCCTTCATGGCCGTTCTGCGGCCGCCGGATCTTTCTTTCTCACCGTCTCACCGGGCAATCACGGTTGTCAATTATTAAGCAAACACTTACTTCGGAAAGTTCGCATGGCTAATTGAACCCGCAGGAGCATTGGTGCCGCGGGTGTTAACGGGGCGGCGGTTCAGCCGCTCGGTTCAGACCTGCTCGATGCCGCGCAGGCCCGCGTACACCGGCGAGGCGCGGAAGGCCTCGACGTCGCCGGAGTAGGCGAGGCGCCCCTCCACCATCGCCCACATGTGCCCGCTGATCGAGGTGAGCATGTCCAGGTCGTGCTCCACGACGACGACCGCGCGGTCCGCGCTGACCGCGGTGAGCGCGCCGGCGAGCACGGTCCGCTGGGCGGCGGACAGGCCGGATGCGGGCTCGTCGGCGAGCAGCACCTTGGGCTCGCTGACAATCGCCCTGGCCAGTTCGATCAGCCGCTGATCCTCCAGGGTGAGCCCGTCGACGAGCTGGCCGCCGAGGTGGCCGACGCCGAGGCTCTCCAGGGCCGCCCAGGCCCGTTCCCGCGCGAGCGCCGCCTGGCTCCGCCACAGCGCGCCGAACATCCACTGGCCGGGGTCGCGCAGGCAGGCGGCGGCCACGTTGTCGAGGGCGGTCCGGCCGTTGGCGAGGCGGACCGTCTGCCAGGTCCGGGCCACCCCGGAGCGGGCCCGGCGCATCGCGGGCCATCTCGTGGCGTCCTGGCCGTCGATCCGCACGCTGCCCGAGTCGGCCCGGACGGAGCCCGCGAGCAGGTTGAACAGGGTCGACTTGCCGGCCCCGTTGAAGCCGCACAGGCCGAAGAGCCCGGTGCGGGGCACCGCGAGGGTCACCGCGTCGACCGCGAGGACCCCGCCGTAGCTCTTGGTGACGTCGTGGCAGGCGAGCACGGCCGCCTCAGGATCCTCCACCGTCTCCGCCTCCTCGTGCCTCAAGGTCGCGTGTCTCGAGGTCGGGTGCGCCACGCTCCCGTTCGGTCGCCTCGTGTCCGCTCAGACCCCGGGCGGGCAGCCGCGCGGCGCTCCAGGCGCGCAGCGACCCGGCCCACTGGTCCGTCCGGCGGCCAAGCAGCCGGTCCACGGCGCCCGCGACCCCGTCGGGCTCCGCGATGAGGATGACAAGCAGGGCGATGCCCTCGACCGTGCCGATGTTCGTGCTGATGAACGACGTGCTCGTGGTGAGGTACTCGATGACGACGGCCCCGAGGATCGCGCCCGCGATGCTCCGGCGTCCGGCCACGAATACCATCAGCAGCAGCGTGATCTCGGCGGTCTCGCTGAGCACGTCGGGCGTGACGATGCCCTGGACGGATCCGATGGCGGCGCCGCCGACGGCGGCGAGGACCGACCCGAGCACGAACACCTCGAGGCGGCGCTGGCGCAGGCTGATGCCGAGGGACTCGGCGAGCCGCTCGTCGGCGGCCATCGCCATCAGCTGCAGGCCGACCCCCGACCTGATGACGCGCAGCACGATTGAGGTCGCGATGCCGAGCAGCACCGCGCAGGCGATTCCCGACCGGACGAGCGTCGTCGTGTAGTCGCCCCCGGTCAGCAGCGGCAGCACGCCGTTGATGCCGGCGAACGACCCGAGCCAGCTGGAGTACGTGGCCAGCTGGAAGATGAACAGCGGCATCAGCAGGGTCGCCAGGGCGAGCGCCAGGCCGGGCGCGCGGGTGACGACCGCCCCGATCAGGAGCGATGCCACCAGGGCAAGCCCGATCACGGCGAGGAGGCTTTCCAGCGAGCCGAAGCCGTACTTCGTCTCGAGGACGCCCGTGCCGTACGCGCCGAGGCCCATGAACACGGACTGGCTGAAGGCCAGCTGGCGGCTGTAGCCGAGCTGCAGCACCATCCCGACGGTCACGATGGCGTAGCCGACCCCGGTCGTCACGGTGAGGCCCAGGTAGGACCCGTTCATCACGATCAGCACCAGGGCGCCGGCGACGGCGACGCAGGCGCCTGCGCCCAGGGGCACGGGGTCACGGCGACGTACCTGGTGCGTCACCGCGCTCTGCACGTCGGTCCCGCTGCTCATGCCGGCTCCGCGCCCAGCCCGAGCACCTCGGGCCGGAAGATGATGATGCCGAAGAGGAGCGCGTAGAGCAGGACGTCGTTGTAGCTGGTGCTGACGTAGCCGCCGAGCAGGGACTCGGTCACGCCGATCGCGAGCCCGATCGCCACCGCGCGCCCTGGCCGGCGGAACGACGCGAACCCCGCGGCGACGGTCCCGATGAGGCTGATCACCGGCCCGCTGGCGTAGGTGTAGCCGGACAGGGGGACTCGACGATGCCGAACAGCGCGGCGAGCACCGCGGTCGCGATGAAGATCCGCCGCCGGAACTTCGCGGTGTCGATCCCGACGATCCTGGACCCGAGCGTGCTCTCGCCGCAGGCGCTTGCCGCCCGACCGGACACCGTGAAGCGCAGGTACGCCCACAGGGCGAGCCCACTGACAATCGCGAGCGCGATGACGAGGATCCCGGCGCGCTGCACGTGGAAGTCGAGCACGGACAGGGCCGGCCCCGACCAGATCACCGGCGCGCCCCACGCGTCGGTGCCGAACCACGCCCTGGCCACGCCCTCGAGCACCAACGAGAGCCCGAAGGTGTAGAAGAACACGCCGACGATGCCGCGCGCGCCCCGGCCCCGGTCGAAGGCCGGGTGCAGCACGACCCAGTCGAAGAGCCACGCGGCCAGCCCGACGCCCACCAGGTCCACGGCGATGCCCGCGATGAACGGCAGCCCGGCGTTCTGCACCAGCCACGCGGTGCCGATCGCCCCGAACATCGCGAAGTCGCCCACCGCGAGGTTCAGCACGTTGCACACCCGGAACCACACCGCCAGGCAGGCGCCGAAGATCCCGTAGATCGCGCCCGAGGTCAGCCCGGCGACCAGGAGGTTGAGGAACTGGCTCACGCTGTCGCCCGCCCGCCCGATCCCGCCCGCTCCACCAGCCCCTTGTACATCCGCACCGCAGCGGTCCGCGACCAGCAGCGCGTGCACCGGGTTTTCCTCGACGAGCAGGATCGTCATGTCGGTCGCGGTCATCTCGCCCAGCCAGTCGTAGACCCGGCGGGCCACCGCCTCGGCGAGGCCGAGGCAGGGCTCGTCGAGCAGCAGCACCTTCGGCCGCGCGGCCATCCCCCGGGCCAGGGCGACCATCTGCTGCTGCCCGCCCGACAGGGTGCCCGCCTTCTGGTCAAGCAGCTTGGCCAGCTCAGGGAACATGTCAAGCACGTCGGACACGTCCGCCCAGGCCGCGCGGGCCGCGAGCCTGCGGGTCCGCGCGTAGCTGCCGAGCATGATGTTGTCCCTGACCGGCAGGTCCGGGTAGAGATGCCGCCGTTCCGGCACCAGGATCAGGCCGGCCCGCACGGCGGTGTCAGGCCGCCCGGGCGGGAGCGTGTCGCCGAACACCCGCACCGTCCCGCCCCGGCGCACGAGCCCGGCGACCGCGGTCACCATGCTCGACTTGCCGTGACCGTTCGGGCCGATGACGGCGACGCACTCCCCGGCCGCGACCGAACAGCGTCACGGACTCGACGGCGACGAACTTCCCGTAGCTCACCGAGACGTCCGAGACCTCAAGGGCCAGGGCTGGCACCCGTTAACCCCCCACGTGCGGGAGGACGGTGAAGCTGCTGTCGGAGGCGACGGTCACCATCGCCGAGTCGCCGCTGTTAATCATGGAGGCGTGATCGGACGACGACCGGCTCCAGGTGTACATGATGATGCCGCCGACGGTCAGCTTCTGCTTCTCCAGGGCGCTCTTCACATCGCTCGACTTGATGGACTTGGCCGAGTCGATCGCGTCCGCCAGTTCGCGTCCGGTGTCCCACCCCTCGCCGCCCTCGTCGATCTGGGTCGCCGAGCCAAGGCCGGCCGCCTTCATCGCCGCGATGTACGCCTTGGTGTCAGCGACGCCGGCCGCGTTGGCCCCGCTGGACGGGAAGGCCGCCAGCACGTTATCCGGGGTGCCGATCAGGTAGATGTTCGACATGGTGGTCGCGCCGCCCACCGCGTTGACGAACTGGGTGGTCGCGCACCCGGAGCACTCGCCGATCGGGATCGTCGGGTTCTGCGCCCGCATGGACTTGAGGAAGGTGATCGTGTCCGGGCCGGGCGTGAGGCCGAGGACGATGACCTGCGGGTTGGCCTTCAGCAGGTTGAGCACCTGCGGCGTGTCGTTCGTCGAGCCCGGGTTGACGATCTGGCTGGCGACGATCTGGTAGCCGTACTTGGACGCCAGGCCCTGCATGTACGGCAGGTTGCTCAGCCCGCCGGGGGTGTTGTCCTGGATCACCGCGACCCGCGTGTAGTGCCGGGGAACGATGAGCTGGGTGATCATCGCCTGGTCGTCGGCGAAGTACACGTTGCCGATGCCGGGGAACGCGTACGAGTTCAGGTTGGCGGCGCTGATGCCCTGGCCGGCCCAGCCGGACCCCCAGCCGAGCAGCACCGTCTGCAGCTGGTTCGCGACGGGGACGGCGGCGGCGGTCGTCGCGGTGCTCTCCGGTCCGAAGATGAAGTTCGCGTGGTCCTGCGACACGCACTTGTGCACCAGCGCCGCGGCCGTCGCCGGAGTCGACGCGTCGTTCTCCGGCACCAGCTTGACCTGGTGCCCCTGGATGCCGCCGGCCTTGTTCACCATGGCCGCCCAGGCGGTCGCGCCGAGCTCGTCGTCGGTGCCGAGCGCGCTGAACGGGCCCGAGGTGGCGGCGATCTCGCAGATGGTGACGGGGGAGTTGGCCGACCCGCCGCCCCCGCCGCCCGAGCTGCACGCGGCCGCCGCGCCGGCGACGAGGAGCGCGCCCGCCGCGGCCCGGCCCAGGACCTTCAGCCGTCGTGCGTGAGACGGAACCGCGGCCGGCGCGGCGCCTGGGTTCCTAGGGAAAAGACGAGCGGAAGAGAACCGGGGATCGTCCATCAAAGCCCCCTTTGGCTTCGGTCAGGACTGCAGGCCGCATCATTAGAAGATGATTGGCTCGATAAAAGATGTATACCGAACGCTTAATAGTGCGTCAATAGTAAGCCTTTTCGTGCTGCCCTTAAAGCTGTGGCGAATCATCACTAGTGAGAAAAGAGGGAAACCTGGTGCCCGAGGCCGCTGGTGTGGCGTCCGGTCGGTTCATGCCGAACGGGCGGGGGTGCTGGCCGGTGCGGCCCGGTTCGGCTCCGTCCGGCTCGTGGTCGAGGGCGCGGCGCCGGGCAGTCTCGCGACCGTGACCGTGCTCGTGTTCGGCGCCGCCGGGCTGCGGGCCGCGCGTGGTCAGAATAACTCGAACACCGTGGCGGTATCTGCGTAAGCATGCATCAATGTGTGTAAATATTTCATTTTAGGTTAATTCATGTGCTGAATCCGAAAGTTGATCTTTGGGTATTGCGCGGTTTCCGTACGGCTATGCGACGCTTTGCTGCGTTTGCGGTCCTGCAGCGTTCCCGCAGGGTTCTCTCAGGGCTTTCTTAGCGTCGGCAGAACTTTGGTCGCTGGGAGCGGGCATGCGCGTGCTTGGGCGTACGGGTAGCGGGCGGCGTTTTCGGCTCGCTGGGTGGCTGGGGCGCCGCGTGCGCCGGGTGGCGACGGGGACGGGGATGCTCGCGCTGGCGGTGCCGCTGGCGTGGCCGTCCGGGGCCGGCGGGCAGCACCTGCAGGTGCCCACGCCGGCGTCAGTGCGCTCGGGGGTGGTGCGGCTGGCCGACTGGGTGAGCGGCGACAGCCCGCCGCCGCCGTCGGTGCCGCAGCAGCAGGCAGGCGACGGCGCCGGGCAGGCAGCACCAGGTTCCGGCCGCGGTGACGCGGGCGGTGGCCCGCGCGACAGGCCACGCTCCCGGCAAGGGGCCGGGCCAGCTCCCGATGTACGCCTTCCCCGCCGCCAAGGTGAAGCAGCACGTCACCGGGCTGGCCGACCTGGGCGGGCCGGGCAGCTACAACCCCGCGACGAGCACGCTGGTGCCGTCCGGCACGACGGCCACCTCACAGCTGTACCGGAACGCGGACGGCAGCTACACCCGCCTGGAGTCCGCGACGGGCACGACCGGGGCGGGGACGCTGACCTTCTCCGGGCCGGCTGGCGTGGGAGTACCCCGCACGCGCGTCACGTCCGCGTCACTGCAGGTGCTGGAAACGTGGGCCGGGCAGTGCCCGGCGACGGCGACGGTGGACGTCACCGACGCGTCCGGGTCGCAGGTCGGGCACTGGGCCGGGAAGCCGCCCGCCTCCGCCTGCGGGAATGGCTCCGCCGGCGGCTGGGTCTCGGTGCCGGTCAGCGCCGCCGGGCTGCGGGCGCTCAACTCGCAGGCGGGCGCCCAGCTGACCGTGACCCCGCTCAGCCCGCCCGCGCCGGCTGCCGTCACGCCGGCCGCGCCTTCCCCGGCCTCATCGGCGACCGCGACCTCGCCGGCCACCGTTTCCCCGTCCGCCGGGACGACCCCGGCGGTCAGCGGGTCGGCTGCAGCTACCGGGCCCGCTGGCGGCTCCGCGGAGGCGCTTTCGGTCTCGGCTCTGGATGCGTCCCCGGCCGGGGGTGCCTCCCGGGCCGCCGTGGCCGGCTCGCCCGCACCTGGCGGCGCGGTGCTCATGGTGACCGCGGCGGCGGACTCGGGGCCGCAGGTGAGCGACCAGTGGCCGACGAAGTGGCTACAACTCCCCGACGCTCACTCCCGAGCTCATCGCCAACGGCTTCGACCCCGATGGTGAGGGCGTCTCTTACGACTTCAGGGTTTTTAAGTCCGACGGCAGCACGCTGGCCGACTCTGGATGGATCGGGACGGATCACTATTTCGTCCCGTCGGGGACGCTGGCGTGGGGCCAGGCCTACTACTGGTCGGTGCAGGTCACCGACGGCGACGTCTACAGCGATGCGCCGCTGTTCGCCCTGCAGACGCCGGTGCCGCAGCCGCTGGCCTACTCCGGGCTGGCCCAGGACGGCGGCGGGCCGGGCGACGCGGCCGTCAGCGGCGGGCCGGGGTACGACCCGCAGAACGGGAACTTCACCACCCAGGCGACCGACGTCAGCGTGGACGTCACCGGGCCGGCGCTGTCGATCCAGCGGACCTACAACAGCCTGGACCCGAGGACCGCGGGCAGGGCGTTCGGGACTGGGCTGGGCGTCGGTGCTGGACATGCAGGTCAGAGACGGCATGTCGGCCGCCGACGGGTCGACCGCGACGGAGGAGGTGACCTACCCCGACGGGGAGCGGGTCGCGTTCGGGAAGAACGCCGACGGGACAACCTACACCCCGCCGCAGGGCCGGTACGGGACCCTGGTGCCGTGGTCGCCAGGCGGGTTCCAGCTGATGGACAAGAACGACACGACGTACACGTTCGCGCAGTCGCTGGGGTCCGGGATCTGGGGCATCACGTCGGTCACTGACGCGCAGGGGCACGCGCTGACCTTCACCTACTCCGGCGGGCTGGTCACGACGATCACGTCGGCGGCCTCGGCGCGGTCGCTGCACCTGACCTGGGCGACCCCGTCGGGGGCGGGCTTCCCGCACCTGGCGACGGTGGCCACCGACCCGGTCACGCCGGGCAGCCCGTCCACCGCGATCACCTGGCAGTACAACTACAACGGCGACACGCTCACCGCGGCGTGCAACCAGTCGCAGCCCGGGCAGCCGTGCACCACCTACACGTACCAGTCCGGGTCGGTCTACCCGGCGGCCGTGCTGGACAGCGGGCCGCAGTCCTACTGGCGGCTGGACGAGGGCTCCGGGAGCACCGCGGCCAGCTCGGTGGCGGCCAACGAGGACACCGATAAGGGCAGCTACGCCAACGTTACGCTGGATGCGCAGCCAGGTCCGGTGGACGGGTCGCCGTCGTCGGTCGGCGCCGCGCGCTTCAACGGGACCAGTTCCTCCGTGCAGGTGCCCGCCAGCCTGGCCGACGAGGCCGGCACGATGAGCGTCTCGCTGTGGTTCAACACCACCGCCACCAACGGCGTGCTGTTCTCGCAGTCCGCCGACCCGGTCACCAGCGGCACCACGACGAACCCGTACACCCCGGTGCTGTACATCGGCACGTCCGGCAAGCTCCACGGCGGCTTCTCCGGCACCGGCACCCCGCTGATGTCGACCGCGCCGGTCAACGACGGGAGCTGGCACAACGTCGTGCTGACCTCCAGCGGCACCCAGGAGGTCATGTACCTCGACGGCGCCCAGGTCGCGTCCGAGACGGCGACGGCCTCGGCGTTCGTCGAGCCGTACATTTACCTTGGCACCGGCTTCCTGGGCGGCTCGTACCCCGACGAGACGCACTACGGGAACTCCACGGCGACCGCCGCGGGATTTAACGGGGCGATGTCGGACGCGGCCACCTGGGACCGGCCGCTGACCGCCGCCCAGGTGTTCTCGCAAAACGACATCGGGAGCTATGCGACGTCGCTGCTCACCTCGATCACCCGCCCGTCGGGGAAGGTCTTCGAGCAGGTGTCCTACGACCCGGTGACGTCCCGGGTCACGCACGTGACCGACGCCAACGGCGGGTCGTGGACGGTGGGCGCCCCGTCAGTCACCGGGTCCAGCCAGCCGTACGTGACGGCGGTGGAGGGCGCCCAGCCCAGCGATTACTGGCGGCTGGCCGACATCGGCACGACCACGGCGGTGAACCAGTTCAAGGGCGAGACCGCCACCTACAGCACCGTGACCCAGGGGGTGTCCGGCGGGCCGTTCGCCGATGCCACAGTCGACGGCTTCAACGGGACCTCGTCCTACCTCGCGCTGCCGCAGGCGCTGATCGGCCCGGGCCAGCAGTCGGTGAGCCTGTGGTTCAAGACGACCGCCACCGACGGGGTGCTGCTGTCGTCGTCGGCTGACTCCGCCGGCAACGCGACCACGCAGCACGCGTTCACCCCCAACTTGTACATCGACCAAGACGGCGACCTGAACGGGGAGTTCAGCTACGGCGGCGCGCCGATCGAGTCCGACGCCGGTCAACGACGGCGAGTGGCACAACGTCGTGCTGGCCGCGGGCACTAACGACCAGGAGCTGTACCTGGACGGCCAGAAGATCGGCAGCGCGACCGGGACCATCACCGGCGGGTCCAGCGGCGGCGCAGAACTACGACTACGTCGGGACCGGGTTCCTCGGCTACACGTGGCCCGACCAGCCCCACTACTCCACGAGCGACACGACCGGGTACCCGTCGTACTTCACCGGGGACATCGCCGAAGTCGCGGTCTACCCGCACCAGCTGACCGCCGCCGACGCCAGCGCGCAGTGGGCCGCCGCCCAGCACTCCCCGGGCCTGACCCCGGTCGAGGCCGCCACCGTCACCGACCCCGGCGGCCGCCAGCTGACCGACACCTACGACCCGCTCAACAGCGGGCGGATCCTGTCCCACACCGACGGGCTCGGCGACACCACCAGCTACGGGTACGACTCGGCCGGGTTCCAGGGCCAGGTCATCGACCCCAACGGGGACGTCACCGACACCGGCTTCGACATCCGCGGCAACGTGGTGGCCACGACCACCTGCCAGAACCAGGCCGCCGGAACGTGCGCGACCTCCTACTCCGGCTACTGGCCGGACGACACGTCGGCGACCGAGACGCCGAGCCCGACCAACGACACGGTCCAGTACTCCCGCGACCCCCGGTCAGCCTCGCCCACCGACACCACCTACCTGACGTCCTA
The DNA here is from genome assembly GCA_963811335.1 of uncultured Actinomycetota bacterium. GTDB lineage: Bacteria > Actinomycetota > Actinomycetes > Streptosporangiales > Streptosporangiaceae > Trebonia. Next base: position 74,147 of record CAWERB010000013.1, read on the forward strand.
CACCTACGACGCGCTCGGCGACCTGACCCAGAAAACGACCCCGCCGGTGCCGGGGTACCCCTCAGGGCGGACGACGAGCTACGCCTACACCGACGGCAGCACCACCACGGGCGGCTACCACGGCGCGGTGCCGCCGAAGGGGCTGCCTTACCAGGTGACCACCCCGGGCGGCGCGGTCACCACCGCCTTGTACTACGCCAACGGTGACGTCGCGCAGGTCACCAACCCCGACGGGCAGCGACCGTGTACGCCTACGACGGGATCGGCCGCAAGGTCCAGCCAGACCGTCTACTCCGACACCTACCCCGGCGGGCTGACCACCACGCTACTCCTACGACGCCGACGGGCGGGTGACCCGGCAGACCGACCCGGCGGTCACCGACCGGGTCACCGGCGCGAAGCACACCGCGCAGGTCACCAGCGCCTACGACGCCGACGGTGACCTGCTGTCCCAGGTGACCGCCGACACCACCGGCGGGGACGCGTCCCGCACCGTGTCGGCTACCTACAACGGCTTTGACCAGAAGGCGACGTCCACCGACGCGGCCGGGCGCGGTCACGCAGCTACGCCTACGACACGTACGGGAACCTGGCCAGCCAGACCGACCCGGCCGGGAACGTGACCCAGCTACGCGCTACGACCCGAACGGCCACCTGCTGACCACCACGCTGCAGAACTACACCGGCAGCCCGCCGGGCTCCCAGCCGGCCGCGCCGCTCATCGAGGAATCCCGCGCCTACGACCCGGCGGGCCGGCTGGCGTCGGTCACCGACGCGATGGGCCGCGTCACCTCCTACGCCTACACCGACGACGGGCTGACCGCCACCGTCACCCGCACCGGCCCCGGCGGCGGCAGCTACGCGCAGGAGACCGACACCTACGACCCGGCCGGGAACCTCATCACCAAGGTGACCAACAACGGCGCCACCACCACCAGCTACGCCGTGGACGCCGCGAGCCGGGTCGCCAGCCAGGCCGTGGACCCGGCCGGGCTGAACCGGGTCACCGCCTACACCTACACCCCCGACGACCACGTCGCCACCAAGAACGTGTCGCAGGGCAGCGGGCCGTCGGCCCAGTCGACGTCCTACACCTACGACCCGATGGGCAACGAGACGTCCCAGACGCTCAGCGACCCCGGCGCGGGAGGCCCGGCGGGCTGGTGGACGCTGACCCAGTCCTCCGGGACCACGGTGAGCGACACCTCCGGCAGCGGGAACCTGGCGACCGCCTCCGGGGTCACCTGGACCGGCAGCGGGGCGAAGCTGACCGGGCGGCGCCGGGCAGAAGATCACCACCCGCGGCCCGGTGGTGGACACCACCAAGTCGTTCACCGTGTCCGCGTGGGTGAACCTGACCGCGATCACCGGCAACGACGAGGAAGTCCTGACCCAGGACGCCGGCGCGGTGGCCGGGTTCTACCTCCAGATCAGCACCGGCGACAACTACTGGTCGTTCGCCCTGCCGCACCAGGACGAGAACGACCCGCCGGGCTGGTCCTTTGCCAGCGGCCCCACGGCCCAGACCGGCACCTGGACGTTCCTGACCGGCGTCTACAACGCCAGCACCCATACCGCCCAGCTGTACGTCAACGGCGCCGACACCGGCCACGACGACACCAACGCCTCGACCATCGCCTCCAGCGGCCCGCTGGAGATCGGCGCGGAGAAGTGGGACAGCCAGGCCGGCATCGGCAACTTCGACGGGACCATCGCCAACGCGCAGGTCTACCCGACCGCCCTGTCCGCGGCCCAGGTCGCCACCCTGTACGGGAAGGGCCGCACCGGCGGCGACCTCGCCACCGGCAACCTGACCACCACCTACCAGGTCGACCAGCTCGGCCAGGTAACCGCGCAAACCAACCCGGACGGGAAAACCACCAGCTACGCCTACGACGAGGCCGGCCAGCAGGCCGTCATCACCGGGCCGCCCGTCGCCGCCGAGGCCGGCGGCGGCACCCCGGTGACGGCGCGGCCGGTCACCACGACCGGCTACAACACGTTCGGCGAGGTCACCGAGACGCAGGACCCGAACGGCAACGTCACCACCTACGGCTACGACGCCGACGGGCGGCCGGTCTCGCAAGGCCCTGCCGCCCTACACCCCGCCCGGCGGGTCCGGCCCGGTCAGCGGCACGTCCATCACGACCTACAACACGCTCGGCCAGGTCACCGCCCAGACCGACCCGCTCGGCAACACCACCCATTACGCCTACGACCAGCTCGGTCGACCGTACCGGCCAGACCGACCCGGACGGCGGCGTCACCACCACGTCCTACGACGCCGACGGCGAGGCCCTGTCGGTCGACCGGCCCGACCGGCGCCCAGACGACCGGCCACCTACGACTTCCTCGGCCGGCAGCTCACCGCGCACCAGCGTGGAGCGGTACCCCTCGGCTGCCTCCTACACCACCACGACGTCGTACGCGGTCACGCCGGCGAACCCGAGCGGGACGTGGAAGTCGCTCGGTCACCACCCCGGACGGGGTGGCCGCCAGCTACGGGTACGACGCGGCCGGGGAGACCACCCAGGTCACCGACGGCGCCGGCAACACCACCAGGTTCTCCTTCGACGCGCTCGGCCGGCAGACCGCCGACCGTCAACCCCGACGGCACCTCCGACACCGTGACCTACGACCCGGCCGGCAACCAGCTGGCGCCAGGCCAGCCTGGACGCCGCCGGGCACACCCTGGCCAGCACCAGCGCGACCTACAACGGCGAGGGCCAGCAGCTGTCGACGACCGACGCGCTCGGCAACACCACGGCGTTCACCTACGACCCGACCGGGGTCCTCACCGCCGAGACCCAGCCGGTGAGCAGCTCGGCGAGCATCGCCACGTCGTTCGGCTACGACGCCGCGGGGAACCAGACCCGCTACACCGACGGCAACGGCCACCCCTGGATCACCACCTACAACAGCTGGAACCTGCCCGCAGACCCAGGTCGAGCCGGCCACCAGCCAGTACACCACCGCGGCGGACTCCACGACCACGATCGCCTACAACGGCGACGGGCAGCCGGTGTCGGCGACCGCAGCCCGGCGGGGTCACCGATCACCGACACCTACAACGCATGGGCGAGGTGACCGGCCAGTCCGGGGCCGGGGCCACCGCCCCGACCGCGACCCGGTCCTTCAGCTACGACACGGCCGGGGAACATGCTCACCGCCGCGACCACCAGCACGGCGGGCAGCGGGCAGCCGTCCAACGCGACCAGCGAGGCGTTCACCTACAACGACCGCGGCCTGCCGCTGACCGCCTCCGGCTCGGCCGGCTCCACCGCCTACACCTGGAACGGCGACGGGCAGCAGGCGGCGGTCGCACGACGCCGCGGGCACCACCAGCTACACCTACGACAGCGCCGGCCGGCTGCACACGATGGCCGACCCGGCCAGCGGCGCCACCCTCACCTACTCCTACAACCCGATGTCCCAGCCGTCGCAGGTCACCTACGGCGGCACCGGGGCCGACACCCGCTCGTTCGGCTACGACAGCCTGCACCGGCTGACCAGCGACACCCTCACCCACGGCAGCACGACGGTCGCGTCGATCAGCTACGGGTACAACGCTGAACGGGTACCTGACGTCCAAGACGACCACCGGGTTCGCCGGGGCGTCGGCCAACACCTACGGCTACGACCAGGCCGGCCGGCTGACCTCGTGGAACAACGGCACCACCACCACCAGCTACGCCTACGACGGCGCCGGCAACCGCACCCAGGCCGGCAGCACCAGCTACACCTACGACGCCCGCGACCAGCTCGACCTCCGACGGCACCAGCAGCTACGCCTACACCGCCAACGGCGACCTGACCTCGGTCACCGGCCCGTCCGGCACCGCCACCTCCACCAGCGACGCCTACGGGCAGCAAGGCGCCCAGGGCACCCAGTCCAGCACCTACGACGCCCTCGGCCGCGACATCGCAGCTCACCGCCCGGCGGCGCCACCACCGCCCTGTCCTATGAGGGCACCACCGGGCAGCTCGCCAGCGACGGCACCAGCAGCTACACCTGGACCCCCGGCGGCACCCTGACCGGCACCGCCCCCGCCGCCGCCCCCGGCACCGGCGTGCTCGACCTCACCGACCACCACACCGACCTGGCCGGCCAGTTCACCGCCAGCGGCACCACCCTGACCGGGTCGCGCACCTACGGCCCGTGGGGCGCCACCACTCGCCACCGGCGGGACCCTGGCCGGGTCGCTGGGCTACCAGTCGCAGTACACCAGCCCCGCCACCGGGCAGGTCGAACATGGGCGCCCGCTGGTACAACCCCGCCACCGGCAGCTTCGGCAACAAGGACACCGTCACCAACAAGCCCGTCCCCGACAGCGCCTCAGCCTCCCCGTTCGGCTACGCCGCCGACAACCCCCTCGGCCTGACCGACCCCACCGGCCACCGGCCGCATCGCCGACGGCGGCACCAGCGACGCCGGCAACACCCAGATCCTCAAGACCTTCGCGAACAAGTCGCTCCCGGCCCAGCTAGCCGCCATCAACGCCGCCGCCAAGAAGTCCGCCACCGCCGCGGCCAGCGCCGCGCACGCCGCGCACCTGGCCCACCTGGCCCACCTGGCTGTGGTCGCCAAGACCGCCCCCGTGGTCGCCAAGATCCCCACGTTCTGCGGCGCGAACAACGGCGCGGGCACCATGGGGACCCTGGAACACCTGCATGTCGGCCATCTACAACGCGGCCGTCGGCTCCAACTACAACTCCAAGCTCGCCAGCGAGGCCATGGGCATCGTCCAGGACCAGTACAACGCCCTCCAGGACGCCGCCAACAAACGCGACGCAGCCGCCGCCCAGCAACGGGCCGTCCAGCAACGGGCCGCCCAGCAACGGGTCGCCAGGCCGGCCCAGCCATCCGGAGGCAGCCTGCCGGCCTGCCAAACCGGGGCCGGGAGCCGGTTCTACGTATTCGGCGCCTGCAGGCCGAGCAGCAACCCCGGCCCCGCCCGGCCCCTGAGCGGCAACTGGGGCGACTTCTTCGCTGGCCTCGGCTCCAACATCGCGAGCCTGGCGGACGCCGGATGCATGGTCAACCCCGCCTGCCAGCTCGAGCGGATGCTCGGCGTCCCTTCCGCCACCCAGTTGTACCAGCGGTATGTCAACAAGCCACTCGGCATCAACGCCAGCAGCGGCAAGTACAAGGCAGGCTACTGGAGCGGCGCAGCGGCCCTCCTGCTGATCCCGGGCGCCGACGAAGCCGACGCGGCCAACCTAGCCACTAGGCTGCCGGAGATCACCGGCGGCACGCGTGGCATCGCCAGCGTCGGGAAGTCTTCAGAGTCAGGTTCTGTCAAAGGTGTTCCAGGAGATGGCGGAGGGGGCCAAGAACACTGGCGAGACCATAGGTGCCGCGCATGACGTCGCGGGCGGGGCCGGAACGACTGCTGACGACATTTTCGGGCATGATCCCTCTGGTTGGACGGCAATGGTTGATGCTGGCGGCGGGTCGGCGCCTCCGGCGGATTACGGGCCCTCGTATCCCAATTTGATCGGAGGTAGCGCAGGAGGCTTCGAAGCTGCTGCCTTTGTCGTCTCGATGACGGTGGCGGGTATCGGGATAGTTATAAAGAGGGCGTTCGGAGGGTAGGGTCAGCGGATGGAGCCTGACTGTGAGGCTGTGGAGGCAGAAGGGGTTGCCGCGTTGCGGGCTGCGCTGATGGCCGGGTCCCGGGTGGCGGAGGCGTTCCGGTGGTGCTGGTACCGGCACCCGATGGTCGCTGCCGTTCTGTTTACCGAATCTGCCCGCCGCCGGTTCGGTTCCCCTCCGGACATAAGGGCGATCACTGCCTTCCTAGCAGGGATCCGGGCGACACGGAACAGGGGATCAGGACCGGGTTTCCCCTCGCGTGAAGCGGAGGCGCTGATTCGTGCTGTGCTAGGTGAGATGTTTCTCCTGGAATCAGTTCCCCCGAGTGACTTCAGCTATCCCGAGATAGGGATAGCCGTGCTTGTGGGCCTGTACCGGGAAGGGAGTTTCAGCCGGGCCGTGGTGGATGAGCTTTTGCGTGAGACCCAGATAGTGATCGCGGATGGGCGTCGTCGTGCCCCGGAACTGGCTATCGCCGAAGATGACTGGTTCGCAGCTGGGCTGCATGATTCGCCATTTGCCATCCTTGGTGACGAGCCATCCGAGTGCGAGTGAGCTAGAAGGGACGTCTGCTGTAGTGCGAATTCGCTCTGGCGCCGGGAATATCAGTCAGCCGCGCACGCATGTGGGCCGATGGCTGATGGCTGGCCTGCTGAATCAGCCGGCTGAACGCAAGCGGCTAGCCCTGAAGCTGTTCAATGGGGACAAAGGCAGCTGGAATTATGATGAGCCCGCGGTTGTGATAATCGTCGCTGAGCGGGCTGTCCGCCGGCTCTTTCCTCAGCCCGTAGATGTTCGTGAAATAACGGCATTTGTCATGAAGATGCGGTCGATGATACATAGTACAGAGCCGCCGGACCAGCTGAAGACGGAGGCGCTTATCCGGTATGGGCTCGGGGACCGGGACGTGGATATCAGCGGCATTAAGCCACGCGAAATGTTTGACATTCTTTGGGTAGTCCTTGTGTCGATTGTTCATAAGCTAGGGATCACTCAGGAGGAGATCAGGAAGATGGTTCTTGACGGCGAGAATACTGCATTTGAACAGGGCTGGAATCCGCCTTTGGCCGAGTAATCGTAGTCTCCACCGAGGCTTTCATGCCCCAGTAGGAGACGGTCCTCCAGGACTCCCGGGACTACCCAAACTCAGCAAGGATCGCATCGCCCAGGTTTTTCCGTGACGGCGTGCTGGTCGATGCCAGTGAAACTGGCCAAGAATATAGACCACCTCTGCCCGTCGGCGTGACCCCGGTTGCGGCTTGAGCAACGGCATCGCCACTACGAACTACGGGTACGACGGCGCCGGCAACCGCACCCAGGCCGGCACCGTGGCTCCAGGCCAGCACGGCAGCCAGGCCAGCACCTACGACGCCCTGGGCCGCGACGTGCAGCTCACCGCAGGCGGGCCGGCACCATGAC
>CAWERB010000014.1:0-215841 GCA_963811335.1 uncultured Actinomycetota bacterium
CCCTCAGGAACAATTAGATGACATGCATCGGCTGGCTGGCCGACGGCGGCTGGGCTGGCGCACGGGTGAACTGCCTTTGCGGGTGGGGGCCTCCTCAGCTCAGTCGCGTCACGATTGACTCGTAGGCAATTCGCGTTCGGGCGCCTGGTGGCGCCCTCGGGAGCTTGAGGAGGTCCCGATGTCCATCGTAGGCGGACTGGATATTCACCGGAAGCAGCTGACCTTCGACTACCTCGACACCGTGTCCGGGCAGGTGGTGCGCGGGCAGGTCGCGCCCGCGGACCGCGAGCACCTGCGCGCCTGGCTCACCAGGTTCGCCGGGCGCGGCGACGCCGCGTTCGCGATCGAGGGCTGCACCGGGTGGCGGTACGTCGCCGGGGAGCTGGCCGCGGCCGGGATCGGCGTGCACCTGGCCGAGCCGGCCGACACCGCGTTCGCCCGCGGCCGCAAGCGGCACGCCAAGACCGGCAAGACCGACTCCCGCCACCTGCGGCAGCTGCTCGCCGAGGGCCGGCTGCCCGAGTGCTGGATCCCGCCCGGGCAGGTCCTGGAGTGCCGGGCGCTGCTGGAGGCCTACCACGACCTGCGCCGCGAGCACACCGCCTGGGTGCAGCGGATCCACGCGGTGTTCTTCCACCAGGGCGCCCCGGCCCTCGGCGAGGGCACCCTGCGCGGCGCCGAAGGGCTGGCCGCGGCACGGGAGGCCGCCGCCGCGCACCTGTCGCCGGCCGGGCAGCGGCAGGTGACCACCGCCCTGGCCATGATCACCTGCCTGGAAGACCAGCTGCACGCGCTGCGGCACCAGCTGCTGGACACCGCCCGGCACCTGGCCGGCGCGAAGGCCCTGGCCGAGCGGATCTACGGGGTCGGGCCGCTCACCGCGCTGGCGCTGACCTGCTGGCTGGGCGGCGCCGGCCGGTTCTCCTCCGCCCGCAAGGCGGTCCGGTTCGCCGGCCCCGGCATCACCGTCTACTCCAGCGACGGCAAGCGCACCCCCGGCCGCCTGTCCCGGCAGGGGCCCCCGGTAGTGCGCTGGGCGGTCTACGAGGCCGGCAAGACCCACGCCCGCGCCTCCGCCCCCGACCACGCCTACTACGCGCAGGTCAAAGAGCGCAAGAACAGCAAGCGCGCCGCCCTGTCCGAGGCCCGCAAGATCATCCGCCAGGCCTGCCACATCCTGGCCGAACTCGGCGACGACGCCTTCGCCGCCGCATAACCCCTGGTGACCGCAGCCGCGGCACGCCAGCCTGTGCAGGCACGCACTACAGCCAAACTCACAAGATGGGGAACCACCGCGGCCAGCTCCCGCCGAACCGCTGTCAGCCGCCCCCGGCCCGCAAGGACCGCGCGGACGGCCTGATTAGAATGAGCGGCCGCATCCCCCGCAGGCCGGGGGACACCCAATCCGTCATCATGTCGCCGGGACGCGAGCGAGCGCCCCGCGGACCAAGGTAAGGCTGGCTGACCCCGCGCCCGCCCCGCTGCCACGGCCGTGCTCACCCCTTACTCCCGGGGAGGCCGCCAGCCCGAACCGCCACAACCGCATACCGCACCAGGGACTCCCTGCCCCCTGATCCGGCTCCCGGCAGCTATCAGGGGATAGGGAGCAGAATCAGGTACGCCCCGAAACCCCTCTTGCGGTGTTCGGCCGATGCAGGTAAGTCGGTTCCCGCACGTTGCGCACTCGAAGGTGACGACCCAGCGTGTTCAGGCTGGCCGCGGGGCTGTTGCGCTGCTGGGGCAGTGGTTGCCCCGTCCTCGGGTGAGCGTCACTTCAGCCGGGCCTCGATGGCCGTCTTGTAGCGGCCGGCGAGGGCGGCCGCTTGCGCGTCAAGGTCCTGCGTGGTGGCGGAGGGGCGGGTGACACGCGTTGTGATGGCCAGTCGCGTGCCGTCGCGGGTCGGCTCCGCCTGGTAGCGGCTTTCGGCGTAGGCCGTCCCGGACGCTACGTCGCGGACCAGGATGGCACGGGCTCCGCTTACTTCGGCGATATGGATCACGCTCGCGCGCAGGCACCCGCCCGGTGCGCCGCGGATGACGTACCTCACCTGGCCGGCCAGGGAGTCCGGCATCCCGGGCAGCGGACCGTACGCCACTATGGCGGGATCGGCAAGCTGGACGACCGCCGGGTCCCGCAGGAGCTGCCACACCCGGTCCGGATCCCCGCTGACCAGCACGGACGCGGACGCGTTCACGGCCTCCCCCGTTTCCTGGGCGGGGTGGCGGGCCGTGCACGCCGCCGCGAGCCCGGCCGGGAGCCCGTCGCCGGCCGGCGACCGCCGCCCGGCGGCCACCTCGGCGTACCCAGCGACCCACTCCCTGAGCTGGGCCTGCCAGCTCGCCTGGAAGTAAGCCGTCTCGAAGATGCTTACCCGGTGCCGCACGGTCACGGCGGCCTTCGTCCCGCCCCGGCCCGGGGAAGCTGACAGGCACAGCACGAGGTCGCCGGGCTGCGGGCCGCTGATCCGGCGCAGGGTCAGCGACCGGCCCGGCACCTCCTCGCTGACCTCGAACACCTCGGCCGTAAGGCCACCGGGATCCCGGGCCGTCAGCATGACCCGGACCCCGCGGCCCCCGTCCGCCAGTGCCACCCCGAAGGAGAAGCAGCCGGGACGCAAAGACCACGCCGCCGGACTGGCCAGCAGCGGCCATGCCTGCTCTGCCGGCGCAGGCACCTTCCGCGCCCGCCGGACCGTCAAGGTCGTCTCCGGCATCATAAGGATTAGCGTATCCGCCTGGACCGGGCTTGCTCAGCCTTACCTCCGGGCACCCAGGCCGGCCAGCCCTGCGCCTGCCAGACGTGATTCCTCCCCGCATCCCAGGCCGCTCCGACCGGCGTCCGCGTTGCCGCCCTAAGCCGTGCGCTTCTTCGCTGGCACCCGTCCTGCCTGGCTGGCCCGGCTTCGAAGGGCACGGTGACCGCACGCCGCCAGCCCGCCGACGGCGGACAGGGGCAGCCGGGGAGGGCCGGCGCCGGGCGCGCCGGGCGGGGCAAGCCGGCCAGCCGGGACCAGTGGCCCGCACCGGGGCCGGCGCGAGACTGGCTGGTCTACTGCGACCAGGTCCGCCAGGCCAACGGCACGCCCAGCCTCCGCGCGCTCGGCGAGCGCATGCACCTGGCATTCGCCCGGGTCGGCGAGCTACTGCGAACCGAGCTACCAGTCGACGAAGAGCAGGCACGGGCTCTGCTGAAGGCGCTGGGCGAGGAGGACGGCAGCGAGGTCGAACGGGGAATCCGCCTGTACGGCAAGGCTGCCCGCGCTGAGCGAGACCGGGCGGCCGCAGATACAGGGCCGTCGGCCTGGTGGCTGCGGTCGGGGTATATCGGGCAGGTGCGGTGACATCGCCCCGCTGGAGCTGCTGGGTCGGCAGGGCGAGATGGAGGAGCTAGCGGGCTGGTGCGCGGGTGGGAGGAGGCGTACGCGTGGTGGCAGGCCGGGCCGCGGGCGGGCAAGTCCGCGCTGATGGCCTGGCTGGTCCTCCATCCCCCGCCTGGGACCTGGGTGGTCTCGTTCTTCGTCACCGCGCGGCTGGCCGGGCAGGCCGACAGCGCCGCGTTCACCGACAGCCTGCTCGACCAGCTCGCCGCGGTCACCGGCGAGCAGATCCCGCCGCTGACGTCGGCCGTGGCGCGGGACGGGCTGCGCCGCCAGCTGCTAGAGCGGGCCGCGGGCCAGGCGGTGAAGGCTGGGCGGCGGCTGGTGCTGGTCGTCGACGGCCCGGATGAAGACTGCGGCTCCTTGCCCGGCTCCGGGCTGGCCAGCATCGCCGCCTGCAGGGGCTGCTCATCGACGCGGCGGCCGAGCCGCGGCGGCTGCTCGAGCTGATCGGCGACACGCCGGTGGCCAAGATCGTGACCACGCACCAGCACCCCGATCACTGGCAGGCGCTCGCCGAGGTGAAGGCCGCGACGGGGGCCGTCACCGTGGCGCACCCGGCGGACGCGCCCGGCATCCCGGTGCCGACCGACGAGCTCGCCGAGGACGGCGGCACGATCGAGTGGGGTGACACGGTGCTCGGCGTGACCCACCTGGTCGGGCACACGCCCGGGTCGATCGCGCTGACCCTGGGCGCCGGCGGGGCCGAGCCGCACCTGTTCACCGGGGACTGCCTGTTCCCCGGCGGCGTGGGGAACACGCAGAAGGACCCGGCGCGGTTCGACTCGCTGTACGCCGGCGTGGTCGCCAAGGTCTTCGACCGGCTGCCCGACGCGACCTGGGTCTACCCGGGCCACGGCGGTGACACCACGCTCGGCGCCGAGCGGCCGAACCTGGCGGAGTGGCGCGAGCGCGGCTGGTAAGGGGCGAGCGCGCCAGGCTACGAGTCGGGCTCTGCCCGCGGGCAGGCACCCGCGCATAGCTTCCGGCCGCTCGCTTCGCGCTGCTGCCTCGTCAAGGGAGCGGCCGGCAAGAAACCCGCCTTAAGGCGCAGGACAGGAGAAGTTCCCCTTATCCCCGCATTAGCCCCTGCGTCGATCAAGACGACAGCGCTGCGCCGCAAACCGGAACCGCCACGAAAACCGCGCTCACCAGCAAAGGCACAACCATCCCGATGACGTTCACCCTGAACAGCTAACAACAGTTACGCATCTGGCGGCGGCGGCTGGCGCCGGGTAACGTGTGATCTAGTGGGTAACTGGAGGTCCGGTTGGCGCGAATTCGCCCGTTGAGGGTGCGCCAGGGGAGCGCGACTGCCTGTTGCGCGGCCGTCGCCGTCCTGGCAGCTGCGGCACTGGCCGGCTGCAGTTCGCATGCGCCGGCCGCCGCCACCGCCACCGCCACCGCTGACTCCCCACAGGGCATGGCTGCCGCTTGCAGCAAGCCGAGCACGCCCTTCGCGCGCTTCTGGTACATAACGACCGGACCTGACCAGACCATCTTCTACAAGGGAACGTTCCGCGTGGGTACCGCGCGGGTGCCGTCGCTGTCGATGTACGTGTCCGGCGGGCCGCCCGGGGCGGGCACGTTCTGCGTGTCGGGCCAGCACGGCGACCTCGCCCCGATCCAGTCCACCGCCGCGCCCAAGCCAGGGCCGATCGCCTACGCCGGAGCCGCCGGGAGAATGGGGGACATCGTCTACTTCGCGACACGGCCGGACGTCACTCGCGTCACCATCGACGCCGGCGGCACCGTGACCCCCTACACCCTCGACGCAACCGACCAACTTCAGCTGCAACCCCTCGGAAACGGCTGGCACGCAGCCGGGACCGGATACGGCATCGGGGGGATGTCGTCGGTAACCCTGCGCGCCTACAACTCCGCGGGAAAGCTCATCGATACCGTGACCCAGCCGATCAACGCATCGCAGTAGCGCATCAGCCCCCCACCGCCGGCTACTGCCCAGCCCGCCTCAACCCATTGAAGGCCACTGGATCACAGCCACGCGTACTAAGGACCGGAGTCGGGCCAGTGTGCTGCCCTCGCGCGGGTAACGGTCGTGAGCTGCAACGACGCGCCCGAGATTACGATCTGCAACTGCCGTGAATGAAAAGGGAAGCAGGTGCTTCCTCTTCGTCAAATGGAGAGCTCCGCTACCGGTCGGGCTGGCTCAATTCGCCGATTCCGCCGGGCGGGAAAGTCATACCACTGCGTATCTGTACAGCGTTAGGTGGCCAGGTTACTCTCTTAGCAGATTTGGGCGGATGAGGCTGCCTGGATCTTCTGGGAGGGCTTGTGCGCAGGAAATTCTGGCTGGCTGCAGCGGCTGCGGTGACGCTGGTGGCTGGAGTGGGACTTTCGCCGTCAGCCGCTTGGTCCGCTAGCGCAGCCACTGCGCAGTGCCCGGGCGGGACTATGCTGACCTCCGTTTCCAGCCGCCAGCTGCCTCAAGGCTCGACAGCATACAAATATGTACTGCCAGACGGGACAAGCTTCGAGAATGTCGCACCCCCAGCGGGTTTCAATATCGCCACCGCGAGCAACGCGCTACTGGCTGAGCTGAATTTTCCCCCGAAACCCACGGCTGCGGCTGCGGCGAAAGACTGGGCAGCAGGGGTTGCGGCGTTCAGCACATCCGCGATCGACGGGAGCGAGGTGTTCTGCCTGGAGGCCCCGGCTGAACCGGCCTCAGCCGCAACCGGCGCCACGACCGGCGTCGTGCCGTTCGCCGCGGACGGCCATGACCCGACCAACTACATAGGTGGCTACGAATTGAGAAGCGGACCATACCAGAGGGTCGTCGGTCACATCACGGAGCCATCGATATCAGCCCCCAGCAACGCGGCGATGTACAACTGGATCGGCCTCCAGGGCACTGGCACCGACGGTCGGCTCGTGCAAGCCGGGACGTCAAATCAAGGCCCCAATCCAACGGTAGGCTTTCCGTTCTGGGAGCTCTATTGCTCCAATGGCACCGACTGCAACGGCCCGGTGATCCTTCAGGGGAGTCAAAACCAGATCAACCCGGGCGATGATGTGAGTGTCAACGTGTCATTCGATCCCTCGCTCTACGAGTCGTACTACCAGGTAGCGATCAGGGGAAAGCTAGTCATCAATACGAGCCCGGCAGTTGAATCCCGGCACCAACACCGGTAATGTTGCCCAATTCCTAACAGAGCGCATCACGGGTCCTACAGTAAAACCTCTTCCGAACTTCGGTACTTTGACATTCTCGAGTTCGCGAACCTATGCCACATTTAATAGCAGCACCTCTGTACCGTTCGGATCGCAGAACTATCACGCCTATGAGATGAGCGGCAACAACACGTTCTATTCGCCGCCCTGCTCGACTAATGCAGAAATTCTTGTCTACCCCAATAACGTGAGTAGCGGGGGATTCGTGAATAACTGGTGCAGAGCAATGGGGTCCCCGGTGCCCTGATCAGCGGATGTTGCGGGCGTATGCTGTGCCCAAAATTTACGGATGGCTTGACCTACCGGTCGCCTGTCAGGAGCGTCCGATCGCGCCAAGGAAAGGGTGTCAAGCTAGGAGTCAGGTTCTGCTCGCGGGCGGGCATATCCGCGAGCAGAACCGTGGGCCAGTCCCTCCGCTTTGCTGCCTCGTAAAGGGAGCCTCGAGGCCCGCGGTGCCAAGCGGCTTGCGGCGCCCGCCGGGCGTTACCGGGGGATCGAGGTGACGAAGGTCAGCGCTTCGCTGATCAGGGCGCGGCCGCTGAGCAGGTCGCCTGGTTCATCACCGGCCCGTACGAGCAGGCCCGGGCACTGGCCAGCGTCGCGGGGGCGGCGGCCCGCGGTCGGAGATCTAGACTGCGCTGAGCAACTCGCCCGGTCCATCACCAGCCCGGACGAGCAGGCCCGGGCCCTGGCAAATATCGCCGGCGGTGCCGAGCCGACTCGGGCCCGGGCCTGCATAGCGGGTGCACTGGCGGCCGGACGGTGGACGATCCCGCTGAACGAGCTGGCCGACATCGACCCGACGGCCCTGTCTGCCTTCACGGACGAGTGGGAGGGGCTCCCCAATTTGCCGGATCAGCCAAATAACGGGCCGTTATCCGGTACACCAGCAAGGCGCACTCCCAGCCGGTCAGGCGGTCTCATCCGGTGGGACATGCGCGACTCGCGCACGTTATCCGGTACATCACCCGCGGTACGGCAGAGTCAGCAGGGAGACGTGCGCTATCCATGGGAAGCATCTCACGCTGCGTGGTCGACGCTGTCCCGCAGCCGAGCGCACACTTCCCCCGTAGGCGCGCTTTGCGCCTGCTCTGTCACCATCGGCCAGGACACGCAGATCAGGATGTTACGTCGGTGCCGGGTAGTGCCTGCTGGAGTGCGCGAGCCGACACGGCCGTCAGCCAGGCGAAGCCGGTGATGATGCTGACCCGCTGGAACAGGCCGCCGAAACGGCCCAGCCCCGACGGCTGACCGAAACCTGCCCCGGCCAGCGCCATAGTGACGGGCATGGTCACCGCGGTGGCAGCGCACCAGACCGCGAAACCAGGCGGTTGGCCGACCCGCCAGCTCCGCCAGCCGTAGCAGGCCGCCGCAGCCGGCAGCCCGAAGAAGACGGGGATCGCAGCCAGGTTGTGCGCGGCGCCCGCGCGGCTGAACCCAGCGGGCATGTCCGGTGTTCCCGGCGGGTAGCCGCCGACCGGGTCGGTGCGGAACGCAGCCGAGCAGATCAGCCCGGCACCCGCGGCGGCGACCATGGCCGGCCCCGTGCGGAGGCTGCCCCCGGGCGGTCGCCCGCCAGGTGCAGCCCCGCCGCGCCGGCCAGGCACGCCGCGCCGGTGATGGCGAAGTTCGCCGTCTGGATCCAGCCGCGCGGCCCGAGCGCCAGCGAGCTGACCGGGTGACGCAGCGGCCGGTAACCGTCACGCACACCCCCCTCCACCAGAAACGCGGCGGCGAAGACCGGACCCGCCCACATGCCGCAGCGCAACAGCTTTTCGGTTCGCCCAGCCAGCCGTCCCGGCCGCATCCTCTTCGGCATGCCCGGAACAGTACCGGAACCCGTCTCCGTCGGCTCGCCCAGCCGCCCCGGGGCGCTGTCACGTTCCGCCGTCATTCCTGGTTACGACCGACGCGCACGCAGCCGATCGGCGCGGCTCGCAAGCGTGGAGCCTCTACGATAGTGGCGGCGCATAACCGGCTGTTCTGCGCGGTCGACCAGGACGAGTGAGCACGTTGGCGCAGGCGCGAATATTCGGCGATCTATCGCTTGAACAGGATCGGACCTACTCACGTTCCGTAACCTGGGAACCAGGCCCCGCGGAGGAGCGGATGCTGTACAAGCCGTCCGCCGCCGTCTCCGGGGCTGGCGCTTCTGCGTGTGGACTGGGGCTGCTGCCAGGCTGCCCGTACGGCTCGACCTTCCGGAAGTACGCCCACCAGATCATGTCGAACAATTCGATCCTCGTGCGCCCCGCCGCCTTCGCCTGAGATGAGACCAAGTGGCTTGGTTCTCTGGCCGCACGAGGTCGCGCGTGATCCAGTCCAGTGCCTCCTTGATCCTGGGCACGCCTGACCGTGTCCGTCGGGGAGAGCAGCCACTGCGGATTCATGTACGCGCCGAAGATCGCCTGGTTGTCCAGAACCGGGATCAGCCCCGGCGGCTTCTTGTGCAGCGCCTTCGTCGCCAGGGACGCCCCGAACCCTGGCCAGCTGGCGACGCTCCCGATGACCCGCGCGACCGCCTGGTGCTCCTGATCCGTCGTCTCCTCAAGCGCCTTGCCGGGCAGCGACCCCAGATCCACCGTCGCGCCGAGCCGGAGCGTGCTTGCCGCCGCACGGGCCGCGACGCGCGAGTTGAGGAGCATGGTCACCGCCAGGTCCTCCACCACCAGGCGATCAGGATGAGTGCCGGGCGTGTGCTGCAGGTAAAGCTCCCCGAAGTCGCGCTCTCGCTCGCGCCAGGCACGGAGCAGCTCATCGACCCCAGGCACGCGGCGGTCGATGTGGCGCGCGCCATACACCAGGTCCACGCCTCAACAATTGTGCAGGCGATCTCCCTCGTCAATGCCGACATCACCGGAAACAAGACAGGTCATCTCCAAGCCCGCATGCGAATTGGACTGATCGGGACACGCGCCTGCCGGAGGCCGCCACCAGAAGCGAGCACGCAGTCCCGCCGATCTGCACCGCTGGCGGTCCGTTCGCGGGTGATGGTTGAGGCGCGCAGATCACGTTGATCGGTGCCGGGCGCTGGTTGGCGAGCGCTATGTTCGCATTGATGCGTGCTTCCGGGGACAACCGCCGCCTCGCCGCGGTGCAAGCTCTCTTGACGGATCTGTACGGCGTGCCGGTGGCCGTCGAGGGCTGGGAGCGTCTTGAGCCCTGGGCGGTCGCGCGAGCGCTGTTCGCAGAGGCTGGCGCGGCCCGGACGGTGATCGTGAAATGGGTGCGGGACGGCCCCGCCCAGGTGCGCTCCGAGCCCTGGCGGCTGCGGGCCGAGCTGGCCGCGCTGCAGTTCCTCTCGCAGGACCTGGGGCTTGCGCTCGCCCCGCGGGTGATCGCCGCCGGCGGGCCGGCCGGGATACTCGTCATGGAAGACCTCGCGCCTCGTGTCGCGCTGGACCGCCTCATCCGCCGCGACGGCGCCGCGGCCCGTCCCGGGCTGCTGGCCGCGTTCGCCCGGGCTCGCGGCGAACTGAGCGCGGCCACCGCCGGCCACGCCGGGGCGTACCGTGCGCGGTGCGCCGCCGCGGGACACGTCCCCCCGGCGGGCGGCAGGGCGCAGGACAGGCTCGCCGGGCTGCGGTACCAGGGGCACCAGGACGCCGCAGCGCTCGGGACGCCGCTCGCCGGGCCGGTCGCGTCCGACCTGGCCGCGGTGCTCGATGAGCTGCACGCGCCGGGCCCGTTCCTGGCGCTGAGCCACGGGGACGCGGAAGCCAACAACGTCATGGTCCGCGAGCACGGCCCCGCCGATGCCCGGCTGATCGACTTCGAGGCCGCCGGCTACGCCCACGCCCTGCTCAACGCGGTCTGCCTGCACGTTCCCGGCCCGGGGTGGATATGCGTCGGCGACCCGGCAGCCGCGGGCCTGGCCGATCAGTACCGCCGTGCGCTGGCCCGGGGCGTGCCGCAGGCGCAAGACGACCGGCGCTACGGACTCGCCCTCGCATCGGCCTGCATGCACTGGGCGCTCGTGCGCCTGCACCGGTTCGCCGTCCTGGATACCCGCGCGCCGGGCGACCACAGCCGGCTGCAACTGGTGGAGACACTGGAATCCGCCGCCCGGACCGCCGAAGCGCACCGCGCGCTGCCCCACCTGGCAGGCTGGGCCCGACGCGCGGCCGACGCGCTGCGCCGCCGCTGGCCCGACGCGGACCTGGACCTCACCGACCCGACGAGGTTCCCGCCCTACACACCGCGCCAGAATGCGTGATCTGCGTACTACGCGCACCACATGCTCGCGGTTGCCACCAAGGACAGAGTCGGCAGCGTTCGGCGCGGGTTCCGTGTCTCAGGCGGCTGACAGCCCGTTACTGCTGGTTATGACGGGATCTGGCCGCTGGCCTGGTCCGGCGTGTGGCGGCCGGCGGGCTAGCCTGGCTGCCGCCAGGTGACCTGGACGGTGGCGGGGTCGAAGGCGCGGCGGGTGCCCATGCCCGGGGACAGCAGGGTGATGGTCATCAGGGTCTTGATGACGGCCCGCTTGCGGGACAGGTCCAGTTCCTCCCACGCGGCGGCGGCGTTGTCCGCGGCGACCAGCGGGGCCAGGACGTTCTCCTTGGCGGCGGTGTCGAGTTCGGCGCCGATCGCCTCCAGGCGGTGGTTGGCGCGGGTGGTGGCGGCCAGCAGCTGGGCGCGGCCGATCAGGCCCAGGGCGCGGTCGGCGGCCAGTTCCTCCAGGTTCCTGCGGATCGCCGCGGCCTCCTCCCGCAGCCCGGCCACGTCCGGGCCGCCCTCACGGGCCTCCAGCAGCCCGGCGGCGTCGGGCCGGGACAGCCGCCCGGTCACCAGCCGGGCGATGAAGTCCTCCACCGGCCCGGCCTGCCGGGCGACGTGCCCGCCCGTCCAGGCCCGGTTGCGCTTGGGGGGCTCGCACCGGTAGATCCGCCGCCCGGTGTGCGAGGTCATCCCGGACACCACGGCGCCGCACGGGCACAGCGCCAGCCCGCCGAGCAGGGTCCGCACCCCGCGCGGCACCGTGCGGGCCGGGTCTTCCAGGATGCCCCGCACCGCCCGCCAGGTCTCCTCACTGACCAGCGGCTCCCAGGTGCCCGGCCCCGACGATCTCCCCGCGGTAAACCGACAGCCCCGCGATCCGCGGGTTGAGCAGGATCACCCGGACCGACTGGATGGTCCACCGGCCGGACGCCGACTGCACGGGCCGCAGCCCGGCCGCGGTCCACTCGCGCGTGATCCCGCTGAGCGTCCCGCCGCCGAGCAGCGCCGCGCACGCGGCGGCGACCGCCGGGCCTTCGGCCGGGTGCGGGGTGACGTGGTCGGCGGCGTAGCCGAACGGGCGCGGCCCGCCGGCCGGCCGTTTCCCGGCGATGGCGGCGGCCTCGTTGGCGAGCTTCTGCCGTTCGGACTTGCGTTCCTGCTCGGCCTTGGCGACCGCGACCAGGATCCGGGCGGCGAGCCGCCCGGAGTCGGTGCCCAGGTCGATGACGCCGTTGGCCTCGGCGAACCGCACCTGGGCCTTGTCGAAGCGGGGGATCGCTGCCGCACCCATCATCGCGCCAAACAGGCACCTGACTGGACCGTCGAGCAGCTCGCACCCGGCGTCACCCGCTGGACCCTGCCCTCCGGCCGCACGCACGTCACCACACCCACCAAATACGACGTGTAGGAATGCGGGTGGTGCGCGTCAGCCGCTTGCGGCGCCCCGCGCCTCGCATTCATCCAGGATCGTCCAGGCGATGCCGGTGAACCTCGTCTCGGCGGCGGTGCCCGGGTAGTGACGCCGCACCCATTCCACTTGCCGCAGGCTTAGATGGCACAGGTAAACCGTCGTCCAGCCGATGCCGCTGATGCGGATGGCGTGTTCCCAGAGCATCTCCCGCGTCGCGGGCAGGTCATAGCTGTAGAAGAGCAGCGTGGCCACGTCAAAGCCCCGGTCGCCCTGGCAGGCGCCGTCAAAGGGGATGTTCCAGTCGACGATCCCGCTGAGCTGCCCCCTGTCGTGGACGATATTGGCGGGGTTCATGTCGAAATGGACGATGTCGCCGCTCCGTACCGGCCCGCCGCAGTTGCGCCGGCTAAGTTCCTGCAGCCGTTCGAGCAGGCGAGCGGTCCCGCCTGCCTGCCGCATCGTCTCGTGGAGGCAGTAGCCATCGCCCCCGTCCTCGATCGTGCTGAGCAGCCACCGAGGCCACGGAGGCTCCGCCAGGTCTCCGGTATCCGCCTGCAGCTCGACGGCGGCGAGCAGGTCCGGGAGGAGCGCGGCGAACAGTTCCTGCTCGGGTGGTCCGCCGGAGGCGGGGTCTAGTGTCTCGCCAGGGAGCCGGCGCTGCACGGTAAAGGTAACCCCGTCGGCTTCCCCTGCCCCCAGGTACTCCGGCGCCGGATACCCGCGGACCCGCAGGCCACCGACGAGCCGCACGAGCCGCCGCTGGCGCTGCAGTGCCGACTGGTCCCCGGGCGTTACCTTGACGATTAGTTCCTCGCCTCCAGCGGCGACGATAAATGTCGTGCGCGATTCTCCGCGAGGTGTCTCGCCCACCAGCTCGGCGCCGGGTGACCCGGCCAGCCGGGCCACCTCGGCCAGGAGGCGGCCGTTCCTCCGGAAGCCCTGAGGGCCAGCCAACTCGCCTCCTTCAGCTTGAGGCGCGGCGCGTCGCCGTGTGCCGACGGAAGGGTGCGATGATCTTGCGGATGATATCGGCGGCGCCCCACGTGTCGAGGCCGTGGGCGACCACGCTGAACAGGTCCCAGATCCGCAGCAGCTGCGCCTGGTCCCGCCAGCCGTCGAACGGGCGGGCCAGTTCCTCGTACACGGCGAAGAACCGCTCGGAGGCCGGCGGCCGGGGCGGGCACCACAGCTCGGCCAGGTCGACCTCGGGCCAGGTGTAGGACACCGCCGGATCGATCAGCGCGGGCCGCCCGTCGTGGTCGCTGAGGATGTTTCCCGGCCACAGGTCACCGTGGGTCAGCGACGCCGCATGCGGCGGGATCAGGTCAGGGAGCGCGGCGCACAGCCGCTCGATCGCCCGCCGCTCCGCGTCGTCAAACTCCGCCTCCACCAGTGGCTCCGGCAACCAGCGCAGGATCCGGCGATGAGCGAAGAACGCGTGCCCATCCGCCTCCCAGCGGTTGTCCTGCCGCAGCCGGCCATGCCAGCCATCGCGGTGCCAGCCGAACCGGTCAGACACGGTGGACGTGTGCAGGGCGGCAGTCATCTGGGCGAGCTCTTCCCAGAACCGCTCGCCCTCGCCGCACGGCCGCAGTTCCTCAAGCACTATCAGCCGCGGTGAGACGTCAACGATGGCCGGGACACGCACGCCGCCGAGCTCCCGCAGCGCCGCAAGCCCGGCGGCCTCGGCATCGAACAGGTCCAAGTCCGCGTCGGTCAGCGTCTTGGCGAACACCCGGCCGCCGTCACGCAGTACCGCGATCCCGGTGACGCAGATGCACCCGCCCGTCACCGGCGTGAGCTCGGCGACCGCAAAGCCCGCCTCCGTCAAGCGCTCCGCGAGGAGCTCCATCCCCGACATGGAAGCAGTGAACCACGTATCGTTCACGCGGTCAGCTTGGGTCGCCGCCGACCAGCTCACCAGCGGGCGGGACGTGGTGGCGGACGCCGTGAACGGCGTCGCCGCGGCGCGCGCCGCCGTGCGCTGCGCGCTTCAGCCGTCGGGCGTGTCTCCGTCACCGGCTTGGTCCGGCTGGCTGCCCGGCTGCTCCTCAGCCAGGTTCGCGCCGCGATCGTCCACCGGGGCGCCGATATCCCAGGCCGATCCCTCCGCGGCGGGCAGTCCGCCGATGATCGGAACGACCGAGCCGTCCTCGCCGACCGCCTCGCCGGTTTGCGTGAGGTAGCCGGGCATCCTCGTCGGCCGGCGGTGATCCACCCGGCTCCTCGCCGGGTGCGGAGGATCCGGCCGGGACCTCGCCGGGCACCGCTGGTCCGGCCTGGTCGCGCCGCGTCCCGGCCCTTGGCCGGCGCAGCCGGGCCCGGACCATGGCGGGCACCGCGGCGCGTCCGGTGACCGGACGGAACCGGCCGGAGGCCGCGCTGAGCGCGGTGTACTCGTCATCGGACAGATCGATCTCGGCGGCGGCCACGTTGCTCTCGAGCTGATCGAGGCTGGACGCGCCGGGAATGGCGGTGACCGCCGGGTGCCGGATCACCCAGGCCAGCGCGATCTGGGCCGGGGTGGCCTGGTGCGCGGCCGCCACCTCGCGCAGCACGCCGATCAGGTCGCTGGCCCGGTCCAGGTTCTCTGGCAGGAACAGCGGGTTGTTGGCCCGGACCCGGTTGACCGGGCGGTTGGCCCGGTCGTAACGGCCCGACAGCAGGCCCTGGGCCAGCGGGCTGTAGGCGATCACGATCCGGCCGGCCTCGGCGGCGAACGGCAGCAGGTCCCGCTCCGGCGCGCGGTCAGCGAGGCTGTAGCGGACCTGGTTGCTCAGCACCCGGCCGCCGAGCGCCCGCTCGGCGGCCTGCCACCGGGCAAGGGGGTAGTTGCTGACGCCGACCTCGCCGACCAGCCCTACGCGCTGCAGCGCGCTCATGCCCCGCATGATCGTGCCGTCGGAGACCAGCGGATTCGGCCAGTGCACCTGGTACAGGTCGAGCGTGCGCGTGCCCAGCCGGCTGGCGCTGGCCACGGCGCGCTGCTCCACGACCGGCGCTACCGGCAGCACGGGAAACAGCTTGGTTGCCAGGAACACGGACTCCCGCCGGTCGCCGAGCGCCGCGCCCAGGATCCGCTCGCTGCGCCCGAAACCGTACATCTCGGCGGTGTCGAACAGCGTGACGCCAAGTTCGACCGCGCGGCGGACGATGTCGCGGGCCTGCGGCCCGGCGTAGTCCTCCCCGTAGCCCCATTCCCTCGCCCCGAACTGCCACGTGCCGAGGCCTATCTTGGAAATCTTCGGGGTCGTGCCGACGTCCAGGTATCGCATGCCGACCGCCGTTCCCTTCTCTTGCGACGTGTTCAGCGGGCGCTGACTGTAATTCTCTCATCCGGCCGCAGCGGGCACCGCCCAATGGTCACCCCGTTAGCTCCCGCTCCAGGGGAGTCCGGAAGCGGGGGGTGACCCGGGCCGGCCCCAGCCACGCCTCGAGCGCCGCCGCCTCCGTGGCTACGGCCGCTGCGGCGTCCGCTCCGATGTCCTCGAGCAGGCGGTACGTCACCTCGCCCGAGGCGCGCTGCGCCCAGCCGCCGACCACGCGTCCCGCCCACCACACGGTCGGCCCGATGTTGCCCGTCCGGTCGAACAGCGCCGCCGCGTGCGGGCCGAGGTACCACGACCGCGACTGCCAGCCCATCGGCGTCGGGTCGAGCGCGGGCAGCAGCGCGGCCGCGGGCGGCGCGCCGGCGGGGAACTCGAGGTCGCCGGCGAGCGCCACGCCGGGCTGCCCGTCCAGGTCGACCTCGGTGACCGGCAGCGCGGCGAGCGCCGCCTTGGCCTGCGCGCCGGTCCAGCCCGCCCACCATTGCAGGTCGGCGACCGGGGCGGGCCCGAAAGCGGTCAGCCACCGCCGGGCCAGCTCCGCCCGGGCCGCACCCGGATCGACGCATCCGCCCTCGCTGGCAGGCACCGCGTCACCGTCGGCGGATGCCGCGCCGCCGCTGCGCAGCCAGGCCTCCGGCAGCCACCACTCGAACTGCCCCGACGACCACCCGCCGCGCCGGTGCCCCCTGATCATCCGCCCCTCGGCCGCGATCAGCACCAGCACCCGCGACGTGATGTTCGCCGCCCCGCCGTACGACTTGCCGGGCGCGTAGGTCAGCTGCGTGCGCAGCCGCGGCTCGTCCGCGCCAAGCTGCGCGCCGGACGCGCCACCGCCCCGCGCCGCGAGGGCCCGCAGCACCCCGTGCTCAACCGACCGCAGCCACCCGGCGGGGTCGCCGTCCCCGACGCCGCCGCTCGCCAGGTCCTTCTCCAGCTGCCGCCGCATCCGCCTGGCGACGTCGTCTGTGCACGCCGCCTGGACCACGCCAGCCAGCCCGGCGGGCACCACGAACACCGTCCGCCGCATGCCAAGCATCCGGACCACGGCCCGATCCGCGTACAGCGCCGCGTCGACATCCGCGGCCGTGCACCCGCTGCGCGCCCGGGCCGACAGGTACACGGTCACCGGATCGGTGGCGTGCAGTGCCACCAGCGACCTGGCGGCCTCGGCGACCGTCTCGGCGGGCGCGGCGAGCCGGTGCCGCTCCACCAGCCGCCCCCGCCGCTGCGCGGCGCTTACCTTCGGGGTCATGCCAGGAAACCTATCCGACCCATAGGGGCGCGGCCCAGCCGTCAAGTGGGGACCTTTAGCACTACGAGCGGCGCGCAGGTCCCGTCACCATGGCGATGGTGATTCCCTTGCCTGGAGGTGCCCCATGGCCGACCGACCGCACGACGTGACTGACCTGTACCTTGCCCCCGTCCTGCTGGCGGTGGACGCCCGGATCGAGGAACTCGGCAAGCTGGACAGGGACGACCTCGCCTACGAGGTCGCGCTGGAGAGCGACAGGCCCGATACCACCCGGCAGCTGCGGGAGGAGGGGCTGATCGCGACCGTCACGCACCTGACCGACACGCACGGCTGGGCATTCAGCTGGGACCCCCGCGGCCTTCGCATGACCCACGGTGCGCACTCGTTCGTCCTCGGCCTGCCGGCGGTCTTCCGTGACTTCCTGGAAGACGGCCGGGCGGACTGACCGCGCGCGGTGGCTGGCCGATCGTCATAACGTTGCGGTGCCGGTGACGACCGTGGCGCCGGATTCGTCGTCCTCGTGGACCTGCGGGGCGAGGCCGGCGGCGCTCATCGCGATGGTCATCGCCGGCGCCTGCCGTTCGCTGGTTTCCACCAGGAGCACCCCGCCGGGCGCGAGCCAGGCCGGGGCGGCGGCCGCGACCCGGCGGAGCACGGCGAGCCCGTCCGTTCCGCCGTCCAGCGCGATGAGCGCCTCGTGGTCGCGCGCCTCGGCCGGCATGAACGCGATCTCGGTGGCCGGCACGTAGGGGGCGTTGCAGATCAGCACGTCAATGCGGCCGGCCAGGGCGGCGGGCAGCGCGCTGAAAAGATCACCCGCGTGCACGTGCCCCCCGGCGGGCTCGACGTTCCGCCGGGCGCAGGCGACGGCGGCCGGGTCCAGGTCGGCCGCGTGCAGTTCCACGCCGCCCACCTTGACCGCCACGGCGAGCCCGAGCGCGCCCGTGCCGCAGCACAGGTCGGCGATCACCGGCGCGGCGCCGCCCCGCGCACGGGCCAGGCCGGCGGCGACGGCGACGAGGAACTCGCTGCGCCTGCGCGGCACGAACACTCCCGGGTCCACGAGTACCCGCAGCCCGCAGAACTCGGCCCAGCCGACGATCTGCTCAAGCGGCTCACCGCCCGCCCGGCGCGCTACCATGGCGTCCAGCTCGGCGGGGGACCGCGCGGCGGCGGCGAGCAGCGACGCCTCGTCCTCGGCCCACACGCACCCCGCCGCGCGCAGCCGGGCGATCAGTAGGGGATCGGTCTCCACGAGCAGCCCACGCTAGACCCGCCGGCCCGACCGCTCAAGCGCTTTTCGCGCCCGCTACAGCTGCCCGACGTCGGTGACGCGGATGACCGCCGCGCCCGCCTCGTCGGACGCGGCCAGGTCGACGGTGGCCGAGATGCCCCAGTCATGATCCTGGCTTGGATCGTCGAAGATCTGCCGGACCGTCCAGGCGGTCTTGCCCTCCTCGATGATCAGCATCGCCGGGCCGCGGGCGTCCGGGCCCGTGCCGATCTCGTCATGCGCGTCGAAGTACTCGTCGAGCGCCTCTTCCCAGGCGGCCGCGGTCCAGCCGTCGGCCGCGTCGAGCTCGCCGAGCTCGTCGTGCTTTTGCTGGGCGGCGAGGGTGACCCGGCGGAAGAGGGCGTTGCGGACGAGGACACGGAACGCACGCGTGTTGCTCGTCAGGGTCTTGGGCTGCGCCCGCAGCTCGGCGATGTCCTGGTCAGGGTTGGTGAGCTTCTCCCACTCATCGACGAGCGAGGAGTCGACCTGGCGGATGAGCTCGCCAAGCCACTCGATCAGGTCGATGAGCTCCTCGGTCTTGGCCTCGTCAGGCACGGTCTGCCGCAGCGCCTTGTAGGCATCGGCCAGGTAGCGCAGCACGATGCCCTCGGACCGGGTCAGGCCGTAGAACTGGACGTACTCGGGGAACGTCATGGCCCGCTCGAACAAGTCGCGGGCGACGGTCTTGGGTGAGACCGGGTAGTCGCCGACCCAGGGATGGCCGCGCCGGTAGATCTCGTAGGCGGCCTCGAGCAGTTCCTCGAGCGGCTTGGGCCAGGTGACGTCCTCAAGCAGCTCCATGCGCTCCTCGTACTCGACGCCGTCGGCCTTCATCGCGGCGACGGCCTCGCCGCGGGCGCGGAACTGCTGGGCGGACAGGATCTGCCTGGGGTCGTCGAGCGTCGACTCGATGACGGACAGCACGTCGAGCGGGTAACTGTCCGCCTCCTTGTCGAGCAGGCCAATAGCTGCGAGCGCGAACGGTGACAGCGGCTGGTTCAGCGCGAAGTCGTACTGCAGGTCGACGGTGAGCCTGACGTACCGCCCCTTCTCGTCCGGCTCGTCAAGCCGCTCGATCACGCCCCCCGCGAGCAGCGCCCGGTAGATCTCGATGGCGCGGTGGATGTGCTTGCGCTGCTTGGCCCGGTCCTCGTGGTTGTCGGTCAGGAGGTGCTTCATCGCCTGGTACGCGTTGCCCGGCCGGTCGATGACGTTCAGCACCATCGCGTGAGTCACGGTGAACGACGAGGTAAGCGGCTCGGGCTCGGCGGCGACCAGCCGCTCGAAGGTGGGCTTGCCCCAGGAGATCGTTCCCTGCGGCGGCTTCTTCTTGACGACCCGCCGGCGCGCCAGCGCCTCGTCGCCGCCGGCCTTGGCGAGGATCTTGGCATAGGACCGCTCGTTCTCGATGACGTGCTCGGGCGCCTGCACCACGACCCGGCCCGCGGTGTCGAAGCCGGCCCGGCCCGCCCGCCCGGCGATCTGGTGGAACTCCCGCGCCTGGAGCAGCCGCGTCTTCTTGCCGTCGTACTTGGCCAGCGCGGTGAACACCACGGTGCGGATCGGCACGTTGATGCCGACGCCGAGCGTGTCGGTGCCGCAGATGACCTTGAGCAGGCCGGCCTGGGCGAGCGTCTCGACGAGCCGGCGGTACTTGGGCAGCATGCCCGCGTGGTGTACGCCGATGCCGTGCCGCACCAGGCGGGACAGCGTCTTGCCGAAACCGGAGGCGAAGCGGAAGTGCCCGATCATCTCCGCGATCGCGTCCTTCTCCTCGCGGGTGCACATGTTGGTCGACATGAGCGCCTGGGCCTGCTCGAGCGCCGCGGCCTGGGTGAAGTGCACCACGTAGACGGGAGCCTGGTCGGTGGTGAGCAGCTCGCTCAGCGTCTCGTGCAGCGGCTCGATGCTGAACGAGAAGATCAGCGGCACCGGGCGCTCGGCGTTCTTCACCACGGCGGTGGGCCAGCCGGTCCGTCGGGTGAGGTCGTCTTTAAAGTGGGTGACGTCACCGAGCGTGGCCGACATCAGGATGAACTGCGCCTTGGGCAGTTCGATGAGCGGGACCTGCCAGGCCCAGCCCCGGTCGGGGTCGGCGTAGTAATGGAACTCGTCCATGATGACCTGGCCGACGTCCGCGTCCGCGCCGTCCCGCAGCGCGATCGAGGCGAGCACCTCGGCGGTGCAGCAGATGATCGGGGCCTTGGCGTTGACCGAGGCGTCGCCGGTCATCATGCCGACGTTGGCCGGGCCGAAGACCTCGCAGAGCGCGAAGAACTTCTCACTGACCAGGGCCTTGATGGGCGCGGTGTAGTAGCTGCGCTGGCCGTTGGCCAGGGCGGCGAAGTGCGCGCCGGTCGCGACCAGTGACTTGCCTGAGCCGGTCGGGGTGGACAGGATCACGTTCGATCCCATCACGACCTCGATCAGCGATTCTTCCTGGTGCGGGTAGAGGGTGAGGCCGCGCTCCTTCGCCCAGCCCGCGAAGGCGCTGAAGATGGCGTCCGGGTCCGGCGGGTCGTCCGCTTGATTGCCCGGCAGCAGTGGCGGGAGCAGGTCGATGAGCGTCGTCATGGCGTTTCTATCGTGCCTTGTCATGGCGACTACCTGAGCCGTCAAAGGTTGTGGATTCATGTGTACGGTGTTCAACCGCACAGTGTTCAACCGCACGGCGTGCTGGCGGATTCCCGTCGCCGCCCCCGCGCCCGCGCCCGCGCCGAAAGCATCATAAGTAAACACTTGATGAAGTGCTTGGCAACGGTGCTGCGCGCGGCCCGCTTGGCGCTGTATAACCTGAGTTCGGGCTGCAAAGCGGTACGCCGGCCGGGCGGGGCGAGCGGCGCACAGTGTCCGGTTTACCGGTGATTGACAATTGCGTCGCGCGTGCCGCATCATGGGGACGCTTGCTACAGCAAGCAAGGTTATTCGCGGCCATTACCTTAGCATCCGGATGTCGTATATGAATAAGCATCTTCGATTCGTCACGCTGAGCAAGTACCCGCCATATCGGTCGGGGCACGCAAAGCAGGCGCTATGGAACAATACGGCGCTCGCCGCGCTCACCGGCGCCGAGCAGCACCAGGTAACGTACTGCGGCGTGTCCTCGGATCCGGAGGACTACGCAGGCCCCAGTATCAACGTCCATCATGTCAAGGAAGTTCCCGGGAATCGCCGGGTGCCGGATGGGCATCTACTACGCGCGGTCGCGGGAGAGCTTTTCCGCGTGGTGCTTGAAAACGAAATCGATGTCATTAACACCTATTACATCGACCCGCACGCGGCGCTCGCCAATAGGGTCGCCGACGCGCTCGGACTTCTCGGCCGGCGGCCAATAGTTATCCACAGCATTGAGGGCAGCGATGTCCTCGAATCGGTCTGCGAGCATCTCGCCGACGGCTCCGGCGGGCTGCTCTTCGGTGACGTTATGCGCGCCGATGTGCTGTGCACCGTATCGCACTACACGGCGCGGCGCTTCCTGGCCGGAGCGGAGGCGGTCGGCGGCGCGCGGCTCGCGGACACGCTCGCGGAGTCGATCGTGCTGCGCTACCCGGGCCTGCCGCCGGCGGCGTTCGTGCACCCGTGCCCGGATGAGGTGCGGGAATTCCGCGCGCGCTCCGGGCTGCGCCAGGACTCGGTGCTCGTCTCCACGCTCGGCAGGCTGGAGGAGGAGAAGGGCCTCGACACCATCGTGGCCGTCGCCAAGCTCGCCGCCATGACCCGGCCGGAGCTCGAGTTCGTCATCGCGGGCACCGGCTCGCTCGGCGATGACCTCGCGGCGCAGGCGCTGACCATCCCGAACCTCACCGTGCTGCGCAACCTCAGCTCGCACGACGCGCAGTGCCTGCGCGCCGCTTCCGAGGCCGGCATCTTCCCGACGCGGGTGATCCCCGGCTTCATCGAGACGTTCTGCGTGGCGGCGCTCGAGTACGAGGCGCTCGGCGTCCCGGTGCTCGCCTCGTCGATCGGCGGCGTCCCCGAGGCCGTCCCGGACAGCCGCTTCCTCGTCGCCCCGGCCACCACGGCGGGCGAATGGCTGGCGCGGATCGATGATGCGCTGGCGAACCGGGCGGAGCGCAGCGCGGCCGTGGCCGCGTTCGCCGGCAAGTTCACCAGCGCGCGCAGCGCCCAGCGGCTGATTGACCTGGCGACCCTGGCCGCGGGCCGGCTGAACCGGCTGGTGCCGCTCAAGGCCGACCCGGTGGACGACTACCTGGCCACCTGGCCCGCCCGCAACTCGCTGCATCGCCGAGCCGGCGCAGATGTAATGGCCGCGCCGGGTCAGGACAACGCCCTGACCCGGCGCAGTACCTCGGCCCGGCCGAGGGCGGCGGCGACCTCGGTGAACCCGGGAGACTGCCGGGAGCCGGTGATCAGCACCCGGATGACGGCGGCGGCGTCGGCGATCGAGCCGGGGTAGGCGTCCGGGTCCTTCTTGTAGTCCTTCTGCCGGAGCGCGAAGCCCAGTTCGCCGGCCAGGATGCGGATCTGCTCGAACCACTCCACGTCCGGCCCCGGCTCGACGTACCCCGCCGCGAACCCGGACGCCATCGCGCGGACGAGATCCGGGTCGAGCCCGTTGAACCGCTCGTCGGACGCGTCGGTGACCAGCTCGAAGATCTCCGGGAAGAAGAACCCGTAAACCGGGCGGAAGTCCGCCCACTTGCGCAGGTCCTTGCGCTTGTTCTCGGCGCCTTCCCGCTCGACGGCAAGGGCCCGCAGCGCCAGGTCGCGCTCGGCGCTCACCACGGACGCGAGGTCCTTGTCGTACACCTGGGCCCAGGCCTGCACCCGGTCGAGTATCTCCGCGCCCGGCAGCGTCGCCACGAAGTCGGCGCTGACGTCGTCGAGCTTGACCATGTCGAGCAGCGGCCCGGCGACGCCGAACTCCGCCAGCCGCAGCGGCTCGGCGAGCGCCTGCGGTAGCGGCAGCTCGGCCAGCCGGCCGTTGGCGAGCCCGCGCAGGTAGTAGACCACTGCCTCGGCGGGGAAGCCCTGCTCGATGTAGTAGCCGACGCTCGCCTCTGGGTCCCTGCGCTTGGACAGCTTGCGGCGGCTGCCGCCGTCCTGCTTCATCAGCGGCGCGACGTGGGCGTAGGGGAGCCGCGGGAAGCCGAGCGCGTCGAATAGCTGCAGGTGCAGCGGGACTGAGGAGATCCACTCCTCGCCGCGGATCACCAGCGTGACCCCCATCAGGTGGTCGTCGACCGGGTGCGCGAAGTGGTAGACGGGCAGCCGCAGCTCGCTGTCGCTGCGCTTGAGCAGCACCACGTCGTTGCGGTTGTCGTCGGAGCTGATCTCGCCGCGGATCACGTCGGTGAAGCTGACCCGGGCGCCGCCGACGCCGGGA
The DNA here is from genome assembly GCA_963811335.1 of uncultured Actinomycetota bacterium. Classification (GTDB taxonomy): domain Bacteria; phylum Actinomycetota; class Actinomycetes; order Streptosporangiales; family Streptosporangiaceae; genus Trebonia. Next base: position 23,409 of record CAWERB010000014.1, read on the forward strand.
GAGCGGAACCGGACGACGTAGGGGTCGCCGGCCTCCAGCCTGGCCCGCACCTGGTCCTGCGGCGCGTCCCGCCAGATCGCCCACTCGCCGTAGTAGCCGGGCAGCGCGCCGGTCGCCTTCTGCCGCGCGACCCGCGCCTGCGCCTGGTCCGGCGTCTCGAAGCACGGGTACGCCTTGCCCTGGCGCATCAGCTCGCGCGCGTAGGACTCGTAGATCGCGGCGCGCTGTGACTGGGTGTACGGGCCGTACCGGCCGCCGGCCGCATCCGACTCATCGGCCGCGATGCCGAAGTACTCGAACCCCGCCTCGAACTGCGCGAGCGCACCCTCCTCGAACCGCTCCCTGTCGGTGTCCTCGACGCGCAGCAGGTAACGGCCGCCGCTATGCCGGGCGATGTCCAGGTTGACGTGGGCGGTAGAGATGCCGCCGATGTGCAGCCAGCCGGTCGGCGACGGCGCGAACCGGGTGACCTCAGCGCCGGCGGGCAGCGTCCGTGCCGGGTACCTGGACTCCCAGTGCGCCGGGATGAGCAGGTCGGCGGGAAAGAGGGAGTCGATCAGCTCCACGCTCAGCATGGCTCAAGCCTACCGACCGGACGGCTCACTCCCGGCCGCGCGGCCAGCGGAACCGGCCGCGGTACGACGGGACCGCCTGGTACTCGGCGGTGCGCGCGGCCACCGGGTCGGGCAGCCAGGAGCGCGGCTGCTTGCCGACCTGGCTGGCCAGCCGCGCTTGCAGCTCCGCGGCGTCCGGGCGCGCCGCCGGCTCCGGGGCCAGGCACGCGTGCACGATGGGCAGGAGGTTGGGCGGGCACCCGGCGAGATCGGCGTCGTTTACGGGGGAGCGCCCGGTCGCGGCGTAGAAGACGGTGGCGCCGAACATGAGCACGTCGTCGTAGGCGCTCCCCGGGCCGCCAAGCAGCGCGGTCCTGCTGGTGCGCGCGTCGGTGAGCACGGGACCCCGTGCGTCGAGCACGACGTTGGGCGGGGTGACGGCGTCGTGGGTGAGCCCGGCCTGGTGCAGCGTACCGAGCGCGCGGGCCAGGCCGAGGGCAAGCCAGCCCGCGGTGGCCGGCGGGAGCGGCCCGGTCTCGGTGACCGCCGCGGCCAGCGAGGGGCCAAGCGCCAGCGTGCTCGCCACCCACGGCTGGTCGAGCTGGTCCCTCGTGTCGTAGTCGATGACCGACGCGAGGTGCGGCCCGTGCACGGAGCCTGCCGCGCGCGCGCCGGCCGACAGGCGGCGGCGCACGTCGGGGTCGGCGGCCAGCCGCTCGTCGAACACCTTGAGCGCGGTCCAGCCGGAATCGCCGCCTCCGGGGCCGCTGCCGTCGTGACCGCCCCCACTGGCCAGGTAAACCGCGCCCGCCTGCCCGGCGCCGAGCCGGGCGACAAGCCGGTACCGGCCGAATTCGCGCGGGCCCGGCCCGTCGAGCGGCAGGTACGCGGGCTCGCTCCACTGCCGCGTGGAAATCCATATCCAGGCGCGGCAGGCGAATTCCTTCGACACCACGTACGCCCTGGTGAACTGGGCAGCGGGAATTCCCGGGTATCCCGGCTCGATGATCAGTCCGTGCGCCCGGTCGCCTATCGCGACCACCAGGTCGGCAGCGGGCTCGGTAACCAGGGCGGAGCGCAGCGCGGTGCTGTCGACCAGCCGGTTGATGTCAACGATCACCGGGCCGCCGAAGCCGGCCGGGCCGCGCTCGAAGAGCCCCACGCCGACCGCCATCCGCAGCCTGATGCGGTCGGCATGATCCTTGTTGTCGTGGCCGAGGTCGGCCGCCAGGGACCTGATCAGGGTGGTGAGCACCGCGGTCGGGTCGATGTCGGCGGGCAGGATCGCATTGATCCCGTCCCCGGTCCACTGGTGGTCGACGCCCGGCTCGCCGAGCTTGAGCTCGCATTCCGCGAGCGTCGCCACCACGAGCTGCCGCAACCGCTGTTGCACCGCGTCCCTGTCGGGTACCGTGCGCCTGCCATATCCAGCGACATCAAGCACGAATGCCATTCGCAGCGCGCGACCGGAATGCCGCACGCGGTACACCGCTTCCATGGCACCTCGACCGCCGGTCCCGGTGGATTCAGTGCCCCCAGCCCCGTCCTTCATTTGTACCCCACGCTCCCACGACAAGGGTAATAGCAATTTGCACGGATTGACCGGGGCGAGTTCTCGTTATCAGCCCGCGAGATCTGGCAATATCGAAAGTGTGCTGTCTTCTCATTTTCCCGTCGCCGCGCGGGCGGCTACGCGGGCAACCGTGCCGTCAGGGAGGCTGGCCGTGACCGTGGCCGGCCGCCAGGAGTGGCCGGAGGGCACCTTCGTGGGCGGTCTTGCCGAGGCGGACCGGGCCGCGCTGCTGGCCGCCGGCACCCCGGCGCGCTTCGATGATGACCAGATCATGCTGGTCCAGGGCGACCCGGGCGACTTTGTCTACGTGCTGACCGGCGGTCTGGTCAAGGTCGTGGTGGGCGCGGAGAACGGCGCGGAGACGACCCTCGCCATCCGCTCGCGCGGCGACCTCGTGGGGGAATTCGCCTTGCTCGACGACAAACCGCGGACGGCGACGGTCCGGGCGGCCGGCGAGGTCGCGGCGCTGCGAGTCGGCGGCGGCGCCTTCCTGGCCATCGCCCGCGGCTCCTGGCCCGCCCGGACGGCGGTTACCAGCTACGTGATGGGCAAGATGCGCGCCGCCGTCGAGCGGCGCGCGGCGGAGCGGCTGTGGGACGCCAGGGAACGGCTCGCCCAGGTCCTTTACGAGCTCGGCCAGGCTCGCGCGGAGCCAGGCCCCGATGGCACGATCAGGATCCCGCTCACCCAGTCGGATCTGGGCGACCTGGCGGGCGTGGCGGTATCGACGGCGGAGCGGATATTGAAAGACCTGCGCAGGCAGGGCGTCGTCAGCACGCGGTACAGGGAAGTGGCCATCAAAGACATGGCTCAGCTGGACAGCATCCGCTTTTCCGGATAAAGCATCGGTAAAACCCCATCACAAGAGGGAATCTGCGGTTAAAGGGTCGGCTAGGTTCGCTTCCGGGCGGGAGGCAACTGAAAGCGGGCGGTCGGCGGCTCTTGGGCGGGGACGGCCTGCGGCTCTTGGGCTAGAATGAGCGCACGCGAAGGGGAGTAGCTCCCTTGCCGGGATGCCGACAATCGCGGCTCAGTGGCTGGCCCGCCGGCCAACTGGGCCCGGTACCCGGGGGCCGTCACGCGGCCTGAGCAAGACCTTCGGCCGACAGCCGATGTCACGCTTGTCGTGGCGTTGCCAGTGCTGCCGGGCCGGAGGCTCGGGTCCGCCAGACGCGACTTGCCGGCGCGGCCCGATCGACGGAGCCTCGAGTCATGAGCCTGACCGCCGCCGCCGCCACCTTCGTGGCCGTGCTCCCCGCGGAGCTGCCGGACAAGACGATCCTCGCGTGCCTGATCCTGTCGAGCCGCTACCGCCCGAGCGTCGTGTTCGGTGGCGCGGCCACCGCCTTCCTCGCCCAGGTGGTCATCGCGGTGGCGGCCGGCGGGGCGCTGAGCCTGCTGCCGCATCACGTCGTCGAGGCGTGCGCGGCGGGCGTGTTCACGATCGGCGCCGTGCTGCTCTGGCGGATGCAGGGGGAGAAACTGCAGGAGCAGGACGATGAGGAGAGCGGCCGGGACGGCGCGCGCAGCGGGTTCTGGCCGGTGTTCGGCACCGCGTTCGCTGTCGTGTTCCTCGCCGAGTTCGGCGACCTGACCCAGTTCCTGACCGTCAGCCTGGCCGCGCGCTTCCACGATCCCGTCTCGGTCGGCATCGGCGCCACGCTGGCGCTGTGGGTGGCCGCCGGCATCGCCGTCGCGGTCGGCTGGCGCCTGCTCAAGCTGATCCCGATGCAGTGGCTGACCAGGGGCGCGGCCGTGGTGATGCTTATTCTCGCGGGAACCAGCGCCTTCGCGGCTTTTGGCTGACCAGCGAAAACCCGAGCATTAGGGCTAGCGCTGAGGCTCCTGCGGTCAGGATAAGATTTTGTAATGCTGGACATCCGCAGGCTCCGCATGCTGCACGAATTCGCGGCGCGGGGCTCGATCGCGCGGACCGCGGAGGCACTCGGTTACACCCCGAGCGCGGTCTCGCAGCAGCTCGCGGTGCTGGAGAAGGAGGCGGGTACCCCGCTGCTCGACAGGACCGCGCGGAGCGCGGGCCTCACCGACGCGGGCAGGCGGCTGGCCATCCACGCCGAGCGCATCCTCGCCATGGTCGAGGCCGCGGAGTCCGACCTGTCCGCGCATGCCGCCCAGCCCAGCGGCCGCGTTGTGGTCACCGCGTTCCCGTCCGCCGCGGTGGCCTTCGCCCCGGCGCTCGCGCGGAGCCTCAAGGAGCACCAGCACCTGACCTTGCTGCTGCGGGAGGCCGACCCGGCGGACGGGCTGCAGCTGGTCAGGTCGGGCGAGGTCGAGGTGGCGATCGTCGACGACTGGACCGGCCGGATGTCGGCCGACCTGGAGGCGGCCGACGCCGGGCCCGGCGTGCTGAGCTACTACCACCTGGTCAGGGACCCGCTCATCCTGGTGGTCGGCCGCGACCACCAGGCCGCCGACCCGGAGCGCCCGGTCGACCTGCGGGCGCTGCGTAACGAGTCGTGGCTCGCCGCGCCGGTCGGCGAGCCGTCGCGGGAGGCGGCGGACCGGCTGCTCGCCGCCGTCGGGCTGACCCCGCCCGTCCCGTCGGAGTTCGAGGGGCTCGGCACGGTCGCCAACCTGGTCGCCCGCGGGCTCGGCATCGCGATCATGCCGCGGCTCGCCGTCGGCGCCTACGAGCGGCGGGTAGTGGTCCGCGAGCTGCCGGCGGGCCTCGACCTGGCCAGGGACGTGTTCGCGGTGGCGCGCACGGCGTCGGTGATCCGCCCGTCCGTGGCGGTCATCGTCGCCGCGCTGCGCGGCGCGGCCAGGGCAATGGCCCGGCAGTCGCCCTCCGCCGGCGTTCCCGACCTGTAGGTGCGGGGCGCGGTAGCTTGGTCGGGTGGACCATGACCTTGACCTGCACGCCGACGGCCCGGCACTCACCGCCGCCCTGGTCGACATCGCCTCCGTCAGCGGCGACGAGGGCCCCCTGGCCGACGCGATCGAGCGCGCGCTGCGCCGCCTGCCGCACCTGGAGGTGACCAGGCACGGCAACACGCTGGTCGCGCGCACGGGGCTCTGGAACACGGGGCTCGGAACACGGGGCTCGGGAACACGGGGCCCGGGAACACGGGGGGCACGGGGACACGGGGCCCGGTAAACGGGAAAGGGTGGTGCTGGCCGGCCACATCGACACGGTGCCGCACGCCGGCAACTTCCCGTCGCGGTGGGATGCCGAACGTACGCGGCTGACCGGGGTGGGCACCTCAGACATGAAGGCGGGGGTCGCGGTACAGCTGCGGCTCGCGGCCACGCTCACCGAGACCAGCCGCGACGTGACGTACGTGTTCTACGAGTGCGAGGAAGTCGACACCGCCCGCAACGGCCTGTTCCTGCTGTCGCGCACCGCCCCGGAACTGCTCGGCGCCGATTTCGCCGTCCTGCTCGAGCCGAGCGGCGGCGTGGTCGAGGGCGGCTGCCAGGGCACGCTCCGCGCGTCGGTCACCGCCAGGGGCGCGCGGGCGCACACGGCGCGCTCCTGGATGGGGCGGAACGCGATCCACGATGCGGGCGCGATCCTGGACGTGCTGCGCGCCTGGGTGCCGCGCCAGCCGGTCGTGGACGGCCTTGAGTTCCACGAGGGCCTGAACGCGGTCGCGGTCTCCGGCGGCGTCGCGGGCAACGTGGTACCCGACGAGTGCGTGGTCACGGTGAACTACCGATATGCGCCCGACAGGTCGCCGGAGGAGGCCGAGGCGTACATCCGCGAGATGTTTGGTTTGTGGGAGGTGACGTTCCTCGACAACGCAGGCGGTGCGAGTCCCGGCCTGACATCGGGCCCGGCCGCCGATTTCGTCCGGGCGGTGGGCGGCACCCCGCGGGCCAAGCTCGGCTGGACCGACGTGGCGCGGTTCGCGGAGCTCGGCATCCCGGCCGTCAACTACGGCCCGGGCATCTCGGAGATAGCGCACACCCCCGGCGAGTACGTGGACGCCGCACCCGTACTCGCGGCCGAGCGCGCCCTTAGCGGCTGGCTCGCCAGCTAGCCTACTTGGCCCAGCCGGTGAGGGTGACCGTGGCGGTGTGCCCGGTGCCGTACCGGTCGACGTACTTGACGGCGAACCGGTCGCCGGGGTGCGAGGCCGAAGTCTGGGCGGTCAGGTCGTCGGCCGAGCTGACGGTCGTGCCGTTGACTGAGGTGATCACGTCGCCGGCGACCAGGCCAGCCTGCGATGCCGGGGCGCCGCCGTAGGCGTCGCAGATCAGCGCGCCGGAGCTGACCGGTGAGCTGTAGCCGCCGCCGAAGCCGCCGAAGCCGTCGCCGCCGCGGGTGCACCCGCTTGACGCGTCGGCGACGTTGACGCCCATGAAGCCGACCAGGCCGATGTGCACGGTGGAGGACGACTTGCCCGAGCTGATCTGGTTGGCGATGGACAGCGCGGTGTTGATCGGGATGGCGAAACCGGTCGTGGCGGTGGAGTCTGGGCCGAACCCCGAGGTGTTCGCGGCGGTGTCCATGCCGACGACCGCGCCGTCGCCGTTCACCAGCGGGCCACCGGAGTCGCCTTCCTGGATGGGTGCGTCCGTCTCGATCATGCCGTGCAACTGCTCGGTGGTGCCTGCGCCGCTGTCGCTGGCCTTGATGGACTGGTCGAGGGCCTTGATGGTGCCCTGTGCGGTCGACGGCAGGCCGCCCTTGCCGCCGGCGTTGCCGAGCGCCAGCACGGCCTCGCCGACCTTGGCCTTGCTCGAGTCCGACAGCGTGACGGGCTTGAGCCCGGACGCGCCGACCAGTTGGAGCAGCGCCACGTCATCGGTGGAGTCGTACCCGACCACCCGCGCGGTGTAGGTCGTGCCTGGGGCGGTCACCAGGGTGGCGGTCACCTTGGTCGCCTCGTCGATGACGTGGTTGTTGGTGAGCACGAGGCCGCTTGAGGAGATGACGATGCCGGTGCCCTCGGCCTTGGCGTGGCTGTACGTGAGCTCGGAGGTGATGTCCACGATGCCCGGGTCGACCTTGGCGGCCAGCGCGCTGGCGTCAAGCGGCCCTGAGCCGTTGCCAGTGCCGCCCTGGCTCGAGCCGGCGGTCGGCAGCGGGAACGGGGTCGCGTTGCCGCCGCTGCCGCCGATGGGCTGCCCGTTGGCCCCGCCGAGCGGGGTGAACGCGGAGGGTGCGCTGCTCGAGTGATTGAGCGCGACCGCGGCGCCCGCGCCGGCGGCCGCCGCGAGCACGGCCACGGCCAGGTAGGCGATGGCCCGGCCGACACCGGACCGCGGCGGCGGTGGCGGTGGCGGTGCGCCGTACCCGCCCCACGGGTACTGAGAGTAGCCGGGCTGCTGGCCGTACCCGGGCTCGCCGTAGCCGGGCTGGCCGAATCCCGCCTGCCCGTAGCCGGGCTGGCCGTACCCCTGCTGTTCGTAGCCAGGCTGCCCGTAGCCGGGAGGAACGTAACCGGGCGGCGGGTATCCCGCGGGCCCGTGCGCCGGGCCGTTACCGAAGGCGATGGTGTCGTTGTCGTCGTCCGCGCCGCTTCGGGGCTCACCGCTGCCTGACGCGCGGCCTGCATCCCGGTCCTCGGGGCGGGAGGCCGGAATCCACGGGCTCACGTACTCCGGTGGCGGCCAGTCGCCTCGCTGCGCGTCACCACTTTCGTCGTCGTGCATTTATCTCGCCTTCACCCAGACACGTACACATTTCGCCTCTAGTAAGCGTTCAAGACCTGAAAGGAAGCTGAAGGCCCGCTAAGGATTGCGGCCGCACGCTATCGTACCCGCTGCTAGAGGGCCGGGGCAGGGCTCAGCCTGACCCGCGAGGTCCGCGCGATTCCGCTAGCGCTGACCCAGGTGACCGACATCATGCTGCCTGGCCGTCCACCGCTCACGATCGTCGAAAGCGCGTCGGGCGAGGCCACCCGCCGCCCGTCCGCGGCGGTGATCACGTCACCCGCGGCGATCCCCGCGGTCGCGGCTCCCGTGCCGCACAGCACGCCGATCACCAGCGCGCCGGCCCGCGCGGGCGCGATCGACGCGGGCACCGCGGCGCCATCGCGCGTGGTGACGCAGGCCGGCGGGGCGGACCTGGACGCCGCGCCAGTCCCGCCGCCCAGTTCCGCCGCGCGCTGCTTGACGGGGGACGACGCCGTGCCAGGCCCCACGATGGCCCCGATGAAGCCGCCCACGCCGAGGCTGACGCCCGGGCCCAGGTGCCCGGCGGCGATTTGCCGCTCGGCGGCGATCGCGATGTCAATCGGAATCGCGTAGCCGGTCGCCGCGCCGCCCGTGCCCGCGGCCGTGTCCACGCCGATCACGGTACCCGCCGAGTCCGCGAGCGGGCCGCCCGAGTCGCCCGGCTCGATCCTGGCGCTGGTAGCGAGCATGTTGTGCAGCGTCTCCGTGAACCCGGAGGCGCCGTCGTCCGCCTGGATGGTCCGGCCGGTCCCGCTGATGACACCGGGCGCCACCGCGGGCGAGCCGCCGGCGCCGGCCTGGTTACCGAACGAGATGACAGGCGAGCCCACACCCACGCGTGCCGAGTCGCCGAGCGGGGCGCGGCGGAGCCCGGTCCCCGGCCTGATCGCGAGGACGGCGATGTCGGCCGCCAGGTCCACGCCCACGATGCGGGCCGCATAGCTCCGCCCGGTCGCCGGGACCGTGACGGCGACCGAGGTCGCGTCCTTGACCACGTGATTGTTGGTGAGGACGAGATCGGCCGCGGGATCGACGAGGAACCCGGTTCCCGAGGCGGTCTCACCGTCGTACGTCAGCATGGCGGTGACGTCGACCACGCTCGGCTCGATCCGGGCGCGGATGGCGGCGTTCGACAGCGGCCGCGGCGGGGCCTGGCCGTCGTGCCTGGCGGCGGCGGCTCGCTGCGGCGAGGGTGCCTGGGCGTACGGGCGCAGCAGCACGATGCCGACCACGCCGAGCGCCACGCCGAACACGGCCACAAGCACTGGAATGAGCATCCGGCGGCGCGGCCCCGGCTCAATTGGCATCACCTTCCGGATTTTTCCCGCCACTACGATCTGGTCATTCCTGCTGTGACCAGCAGGATTACCTCGGAGGGGCGAACCGGGCCTAAATCCGGCCGCGGTCAGGCGGGCAGGGCGGGAATCGGCGCGGTCGCGCCTGCGGCCTTCTTCGCCGCGGTCCAGATCGCGTCGAGCGCGGCTCGCTGCCCGTCGAGCTTCGTGACGGCGGCCTTGAGCTCGGCCTGCGCGGTGGCGCGGTCCGCGGGCGTGGCCGCGTCGAGCACTGCCCGCATGTCCTGCTGCACGGCCGTGGAGTCGAAGGACCAGGTGATGACGCCGTTGTCAGCGGCGTCCAGGTTGTAGTGGGCTAGCACCTCACTGACCTGGTAGCCGGCGAAGTCGGTGAGCGCCTGGTTGCCGGCCAGGGTGCAGTTGTTCGCGCCGAAGGTCAAGATGGCCCGCGCGGTCTTGGCATGGGCCGTGTCGCCGGCCTGCACCTGCCCGTAGGCGTTCTCCGAGTCGTGCAGCCCCGCCGCGCAGGACCCGATGCCGCTCTTGACGTCACGGAAGTACGCGGCGAGGTCGCTGGCCCGCTGCGACGATGACGGCCGGTGGGCCAGGGAGACGAGGAACACGCCGGCCACGGCGACGGCGAGGAAGGCGAACACCCACAGCGGGGTGCGCCTGGTGGCCCAGCCGGACCGCCTCAAGGGTATGAACGGCGGCTGCGTCTGCGTGGGGGTTGTCATGGCCTGGTCACCCTTCAGGAGGCCGCGTTCATCAGGCGCAGGCCCTTGGCGAGCTCGGCCTTGGTCACCGCGCCGAGCACGTGGTCCACGATGCGGTGCTCGGCGTTGAGGAAGAACGTCTGCGGGAGGCCGTCAACGCCGTAGGCCGGCGCGACGGTCACTTTGGGGTCAAATCCGATCGGGTAACTGACGCCCTTGGCGGCGGCGAACTTGAGCGCGTCCGCCGCGATGTCGTTCTCGTCAAGGCCGAGCAGCACCACGTGCCCGTGCTGCTGCTTGTACCAGCTGGCGAGCAGCGGGGTTTCCTCCTGGCACGGTCCGCACCAGGAGGCCCAGAAGTTGACGATGACCGGCCTGCCCGGGTACTGGCTCAGCGAGACCTGCTGGCCCGGCTGGCCGAGTGCGCTCAGCGTGAACCCGGCGGCGGCTCTATAGGCGGGCGGCGCGGCGGCGCCGCTTGTCGCCAGGCTGACCGCGATCACGGCCGTGATGAACGCGGCCGCGACACCAGTGATCACCTTGTGCCGGCTGGCCAGGCCCGCCGTCCGGCGGGCCACCCATGGCAGGCTGATCGTGGTCATCGCCCGGCACTCCCTTGGTCTTCCTGCCGCGAAGCGTCCGTCCGGTCGGCCGTCGTCCGGTCGGCCGTCGCGGCGGCCAGGACCAGCCTGACCGGCACGGGCAGGGTCAGCTCAAACTCGCTGCCCTCACCGTGCGTGCTCAAGACGGCCACGTCGCCGCCGTGCGCGTGGGCGACCGCGCGCACGAGCGGTAGGCCCAGGCCCGTTCCACCGGAACGCCCGCCATCGCTGGTACGGAACCGGTCGAAGATGAGCGGCAACTGGTCGGCCGGGATGCCCGGTCCCCCGTCCGCGACGACGATCTTTACCGACATCCCCAGGTAGTCCCGGACGACAGACAACCGTATGTCACCGTCGCCGCCGGTATGCAGGACGGCGTTCTCGATGAGGGCGTCGAGCGCCAGGCCGAGTCGTTCCTTGTCGGCGCGCACCGTGACCGTGTCGAGCGTCCCGATCTGCAGGCGCTGGCCGATGGTGGGGCGCCAGCGCCGAACGTGATCGGTGATCAGCTGGTCAAGCTGAACGTTCTCGGCATGCAGGAAGGCCGGGTCGCCGGCCGCCGCGATCACGAGGAGCCGGTCGGAGATTCGCCGCAGCCGGCTCAGCTCGCCGATGACGACCCCGATGTCCTCTCCCTGCTGCTCGCCTGCGAGGTCGGTGGCGAGCAGCTCCGCGTGGCCGAGGGCGATGGTGATCGGGGTCCGCAGCTGGTGCGCCGCGTCTTGCAGGAACTGCCGCTGGTCGGTGAGCAGGCGGGCATTGTGCTCGCCGATCAGCCGGACCGAGCGCTCGGCCGCCAGCTTGCGCTGGCTGTGCCACACCGTGGCGGCGAAAACGGCCGCCATGAGCGGCACCTCGGTCAGCTCCTCCCGTGGCTCGGTGCCCCGCCAGACGTCAAGTCCGATGCCGAAGCCGGTGGTGATCATCACCGCGCCGAGTATCCACATCGTCGGGCGGGTCGGCCAGGAGCGGAACCCGTACAGCAGCGTCAGGCTGATCCAGATGAAGTGGAAGGGGACCGTCTCCCAGTAGGCGAACCGGTAGATGGCGATGAGGTTGAGCGCGGAGAAGACGCCCCAGATCACGTCGAGCGCGATCGGGCTGAACGGCCAGCGCAACACAAGCAGCCAGGCGGGAGCGCCCGAGGCAGTCGGCGCCGCGTCGACCGCGCGGGCGGGTTAAGAGACAAGCTGATAACCCTCACCCCGCACGGTCTTGATCAGCTCGAAGCCGAGCTTGGAACGGATCCGCCGGATGCACACGTCCACCACGTTGGATCCGGGATCGAAATCATAACCCCAGACGGCGGCCAGGAGCCTGCCCTTTGACACCGAGTGGCCCGCGTGCTCCGCGAGCTCCCGCAGCAGCAGGAACTCAAGCCGGGTCAGCGGGACCGGCCCCTGCCCGATGTCCGCCACCAGCCTGGCGATGTCGAGGGTGACGTGCCCGGCCCTGATGACCTCACCGTGCGCCTGGCCGGCGGGCTGCGGAGCGGTCAGCGGCGGCATGAGCGGCAGGGGCCCGGCCAGGGCCTCGGGGGCGTGCTGGTGCCAGGCGTGCTGCGGCTCGGTGCGGAGCCTGACGCGGACCCGGGCGAGCAGCTCGGCCAGGGAGAAGGGCTTGGTGAGGTAGTCCTGCGCGCCGCGCTCGAGCAGGTCCACCTTGGCGGCGACGTCGACGACGCAGGACAGGACGATCACGGCCTGGTCCGGGCGCGCGGTGAGCAGCTGACCGAGCACCTGGCGGCCGTCCATGTCACCGATCACCAGGTCGAGGATGACCAGGTCGTAGCTGGCCGTGGCATGGCTGCGCAGGGCATCGGCGCCGCTGCACGCGAACTCCGTCGCGTAGCCCGCGGCGGTGAGTGCCCTGCTGATAAACGAACCGATCTTGGGCTCATCGTCCACGATGAGGATCCGCCCACGATGCGTCACGTCCACCTGCCTCGCCCCCTGCGTGTCCTCCCGATGGTGTCTGTGGCCTTTTCGATGGTCAACCGGTGGAGGGTGACATTTCGGACTCGTTACCCGAACGTCACGCAATCGATTGTAATTGTCAGGAGCTCGCCAGATGAGAACTTGGCGAGGGGCCGCCCCCGAGCCGGATGACAATTTTGTCATCCAGGGGTCTGAGTGTTGCAGGTGCGCCGACCAAACCGTCACCATCAGGGGCGTACGTGGGCAACTCGTCACAACACGCACTGGCGCGGGGTGGCGGGGTGCCGACTCGCCTACCAGCCGGGTGCGCCCGGCCGGGGGCCCGCGAGCTTGGCAACAGCTGGGCGCAGCCGCATGACGCGTTGCGCAGGAACGAGGTGGTATCCGGTGTCTCTACCGGCTCGGGTGGCGACCCTAGTGGTCGCCTTCCTGGCGGTTGTCGCAGGTGTGCTCTGGGTCGTGTTCGACATAGTCGGCTCACAGCCGCAGACCGAGAACTACACGGCGTACGCAAAGAACGGGGTGGTGGACGTCACGATGATGACCACCCCCCAGACGACGATCTCTAACCGGCCCGACTGGGTGTCGTACTTCATCAAGAACCCCGCGACCGGCCAGTTCGACCACACGACCTACTTCGCGGTACCCGCGAACACCACCGTGAACATGACGATCCTCGGGTACGACGGCTGCACGCCGCTGCGGAACCCGGTGTGGGGCAAGGTCTCGGGCGTCACCAACGACGCCGAGAACCTGCAGTACTGGAACGGCAAGTCGATGTCCACCGCCCAGGAGCTCACCACGTTCGACTCGTGGGCGAACTGCTCGGTGCAGCACACGTTCGCGATCCCGAGCCTCGGCATCAACGTGCCGGTGGCGTCGCCGGACACAGTGGACGAGAACAACGCGCTGTGCGCAGTGGCCCCGTGCACGGTCGACGCCGCGGACACGAACTCGCCGCACACCGTCATCAAGTTCAGCTTCAAGACGCCGAGACGCCCCTGGCGCCTACCACTGGCAGTGCTTCGTGCCATGCGGCGGCGGTTACGTGGACGGCAACGGCGGCCCCATGGCAACGCCGGGTTACATGATGGGGCAGATGGAGGTGCAGTCCTGATGGCCGCCGACGCATCAGCAGCTCCGGTCATAGCGGGCAAGCGCACCGACGCGAGAATCCTGCTCATCCTGTGGATCGGCGGGAGCATCGTCGCCGACCTGCTCGTCGGGCTCGTCCTCGGGCCGCACCTGCCTCCGGGGCGCGCCTCGGACCAGGCGGCGAGCCAGCAGACCGACTTCACCGTGCTGGCCTTGCTGGCCACGCCGGTCGTCGTCGGGGTGCTGCTCTACTTCGGCTGGGCGCTCACCTTCTGGCGGAAGAAGCCCGGCGACGAGACCGACGCCCAGCCGCTGCACGGCCACCTGAGGATCCAGGCGACCTGGATCATCGGCACCGCCGCGATCGTGCTCAGCCTGGCGGTCTACGGCACCGTCGAGCTGATCGCCCCGGCGGGCGCCGGCGCGGGTCAGGGCCCGCAGCCGATCTTCAAGAACGGCATGCCCGCCGCCGCCTCGCTCACCTCCTGGACGCCGAACTCGAACAACGTCCTGCAGGTCCAGGTGATCGGCCAGCAGTGGGCGTGGACGTACCGCTACCCGCAGTTCGGCGGCTTCGAGACAACACAGCTCGTGCTGCCGGTCGGCCAGCCGGTGCAGTTCAACGTCACCTCGCTCGACGTCATCCACTCCTTCTGGGCGTACACCCTCGGCGTCAAGGCCGACGCCAACCCGGGAGTGAACAACGTCGCCTACGCGACGCCGACGGACACGGGCTACTTCCAGGTCCGCTGCGCGGAGCTGTGCGGCATCTGGCACGGCTCGATGTACGACACCGGCCAGGTCATGACCGACTCGGACTTCATGGCGTGGACGCAGGCCACCAAGACGAAGCTCGCGGACGTCACCAAGATCCTGCCGCCGTACGCGCTCACCTATGACCCGACCACCATCCCGGCGGGCAAGATCAACGAGGAACTGGGCCTGACCAGCGCGGGCGGCGGTTACTACAACCCCGCGGACCCGGAACAGCCGTAGGAAAGGAGCGAGATACCCCATGGCTATCGAAACCCAGCCGGAGAGCGCGCAGGCGCCCGGCGGCGGCGATCCGGGCGCCACCCCGAGGGAGCGCTCCTGGTGGCTGCGCCCCAACGTCCTGACCGCCCTCGTCGGCGCGGTCATCGGCTACTACATCGGCCACTGGCTCGGCAACTTCATGACGCCGAGCTTCGTGGCGACGGGCGGCGGCGCCTCGGACAGCAACGACGAGGCGATCGTGCTCGGCTACGCCTTCCTCATCGTCGGCTGGCTGATCGGGCTCGGCGTCTTCAACGACCTCGTCCGGCAGATGCTCGGCAGGCCGTTGAACCGCAACGTGGCCCTCTTCGAGGGGCACCAGACGGTGGACGGCGGCATCGCGCGGTACTTCAGGTTCACGCTCGACCACAAGGTGGTCGGCATCCAGTACCTGATCGGCATGCTGGTCTACTTCTTCACCGGCGGCCTGCTGGCGATCGGGATCAGGACCGAGCTGCTGTCGCCGACCTACCACGTGATGTCGCCGACCATGTACCTGCAGGTGGTCGGCGAGCACGGCACGATGATGATGATGATGATGACTTCGGTCATCCTCGGCCCGTTCGGCAACTACCTGGTGCCGATCATGATCGGCTCCAAGCGGGTCGCGTTCCCGCGCCTTGAGGCGCTGAGCTTCTGGCTGACGCCGTGCGCCTACGTGATCCTGCTGACGGCCTTCCTCGACGGCGGGTTCCCGACCGGCTGGACCGGCTACGCGCCGCTGTCCGTCCAGGCCGGCCAGGGCATGGACGCGTACGCGGTCGCCTTCGGCCTGATGGGCATCTCGATCATCCTGGCCGGGTTCAACATCGTCGTCACGATCATCTGCTTCCGGGCGCCCGGCATGCGCTGGTCCCGGCTGCCGATGTTCGTCTGGGCGATGCTCACCACGGGCTTCCTGCTGGTACTCGCCGCCCCCGTGCTGGTCGGCGGCATGTACATGATCATCACCGACCGGACGGCGCAGACCGCGTTCTTCGTCAACCAGCTCGGCGGGTCGAGCTACCTGTACCAGGACCTGTTCTGGTTCTTCGGCCACCCCGAGGTGTACATCCTGGCGCTGCCGGGGTTCGGCGTCGTGTCCGAGATCATCCCGGTCTTCACCAGGAAGCCGCTGTTCGGCTACAAGGTCGGCGCGGCCGGCATGTTCGGCGTCGCGATCCTGTCCTTCTTCGTCTGGCAGCACCACCTGTTCGACTCCGGCATGGACCCGGACATGCGGCCGCTGTTCATGCTGACCACGGAGCTGATCTCGATTCCGACCGGCTTCATCTACCTGGTGGCGATGGGCACCTTCTGGAAGGCGAAGATCCGGCTCACGGTCCCGATGCTGTTCGCGATCGCGCTGTTCGTCAACTTCCTGTTCGGCGGCATCTCGGGCGTCTTCGTGTCCGACGTGCCGGTCGACACCACGGCGCACGGCACGTTCTTCGTGCTCGCGCACTTCCACTACACGATCATGGGCGGGCTGATCTTCGCCTTCTTCGGCGGCATCTACTACTGGCTGCCGAAGGTCATGGGCATCACCCTGAACGAGCGGCTCGGCAAGATCCACTTCTGGACGATGTTCATCGCGTTCAACTCCACGTTCATGCCGCTGTTCGCGGTCGGCCTGCTCGGCCAGCCGCGGCGGGTGTGGGAGTACGCGCAGAATCTCCAGACCCTGAACGACTGGGCATCGATCTCCGCCTTCTGCCTCGGCGGCTCGATGCTGATCTTCATCTTCAACTTCGCGATGTCCACGGTGGTCTGGCGCCATCGCGCACCGCAGAACCCGTGGAACGCGCGCGGCCTTGAGTGGCAGGTCCCGAGCCCGCCGCCGGCCGACAACTTCGAGCACGTTCCGGTGGTCCTGGCCGGCCCGTACGAGTACGGCGACCCGGACGCGCTGCCCGTGGCGGACCTGCATCCGCCGGCCGGCGTTATCGGCGGCGCGCTGGCGACGCCGGTCCTGAGCAGCACCGGATCGGAGGAGTAGGAAACATGGCGGATATCACCGCCCCGGGCAGCGGCGAGGCCGTTGCCCGGGCCACCGAGGAGGCGGCCTTCTACCACGAGGCCCAGCTCAACGCGAGCTGGACGGGCAGCAGGCTGGCCATCGGCGCGCTGTCGTTCCTGTTCGGCGCGTTCGCCTTCGCGTACTTCTACCTGTTCTCGTCGAACGGCCACGGCATGTGGCTGCCGAGCTCGACGAGGATTCCGTCGAACCATTACGGCGAGGCGATCACTGGCCTGATCGTGGTCAGCGCGCTGGTGCAGACCGTCGGCCTGCAGCGGATCAAGGCGGGCTACAAGGGACCGTGGTTCCTCACCGCGGTCGTCACCCTCGTCTTCGGACTGGCGGCCGTGGCGCTGCAGGTCAATGAGCTGCTCGTGCTGCCGTTCCAGCCGGGCCAGTCCGGTTTCGCGAGCGTCTTCACCGGGTTCTACCCGGTGGCGCTCGTCACCTGGCTGGCGGCGATGATCTGGCTCGAGATCCTCGTCATGCGCGCCCGGGCCATTCCCGCCATCTCTTTCGTGGAGCAGCCGCCCACCTACGCGCAGGCGCAGGAGGTGCAGCGGTTCCAGGCGTCGCTGAGTGCCTTCACCGTGGTGTGGAACTACCTGGCGATCGTCACGTTCATATTCTGGCTGCTGTTCTACGTGCGCTGAGCTGGAGGAATGACAACCGTGCCCACCCCACTTGCGGACGGCCCCGCGATGTACTTCGGCGGGACGATCATGACGTTCGCCCTGCCGCTCGGCGCGTTCATCGTGATCGCGCTCGTGCTGTTCTACCTGTTCAGATCGGCGCACTCCGGGCCGAGGCTGAAGTACCTGACCACCGCGCCGTTCGCCTCGGTGGGCACGCGGGAGCCGGGCCCGACCCCGGCACCGAGGGGTGGTGGCCGCGACGCAGGTCGCCGTAGCCGAGGCGGCCGCCGACCCGGAGTCGCCCATCGTCACCGAGTCATCCGCTGACCCGGCGACGAAGGCCGCTCCCCATACGATCGTCGTCCCCGAGGACGGCGAGGAGTGACACTGACATCCTCGCCCGCGTCGCTCGCGGCGGAGGCTGGCCGTGCGACCGGCCAGCCTCCGCCCCGGCGGAGCCCACGGGCGGTAGCGGGCGCGCTCGTCGCGCTGACCAAGCCACGGATCATCGAGCTGCTGCTCGTCACCACCGTGCCGACGATGCTGCTCGCCCAGCGCGGCCTGCCTTCGCTAATGCTCGTCGTGGTCACCGTCGTCGGCGGCACCTTCGCCGCCGGCAGCGCGAATACCTTTAACTGCTACATCGACCGCGACATCGACGCGGTGATGAAGCGGACCTCGCGCCGCCCCCTGGTCAACAAGCAGGGGGCGGTCAAGCCGGCCGAGGCGCTCGCCTGGGGCATCGCGCTCGGCGCGGCCGCCACGGCGCTGCTCGGCCTGGAAGCCAACTGGCTCGCGGCGGCCCTCGCCGACGCGGCCATCGCGTTCTACGTCTTCGTCTACACGCTGCTGCTGAAGCGCCGCTCCCCGGCCAACATCGTGATCGGCGGCGCCGCGGGCTGCTTCCCCGTCCTCGTCGCCTGGGCCGCGGTCAAGGACACGGTGGCGGTCCCCGCGCTGGTGCTGTTCGCGGTGATCTTCCTGTGGACCCCGCCGCACTTCTGGGCGCTGGCGATGAAGTTCAAGGACGACTACGCGCGGGCGAACGTCCCGATGCTCCCGGTGGTGGCCGAGCCTGCCACGGTGACCCGCAGGATCGTCGGTTACTCCTATGCCATGGTGGCCGCGACCCTGGCCCTGGCGCCCTACGCCGGCTGGCTGTACACCGCCGTGGCGGCCGGCCTGGGCGGCTGGTTCCTCATGGAGGCCCACCGCCTGCACGCCCGGGTCCGCGCGGACGGCACGAGCAAGCCCTTCCCGATGCGCCTGTTCCACCTTTCCATCGCTTACCTGACGCTGTTGTTCGCCGCGGTGGCGGTCAGCGCCGTCCTCCCGTTCGGCCGCTGGTAGGCACGAGCATCGCCCCCGCCGGGCCAAAGCATCCCCTCATCGGCCACTGGCCGGGCACAAGCATCATCCAGAACGGGTGCGTGCCTACCGCCCGCCCCGCCCCGAATCTCCGCCCTCGATCCCGCCCTGCGCCGCCGTCCGAGCCCCTGCCCCAAAGGCCGGTTAATGAGGATTCGTCGCTTGCCGTCAAGGGACGTGGCCGACGGTGATAAGGCAGGGCCGCCGCAGCCCGCCCGGCGGTGCTCCCGGCCCGCCCTGCCGGGGTCCCGCTTACCCGGGCGGCGGCCGCGGGCGGGCCGGCCCGGCTGGGGTGGCGCAGGCTTACCACGGGCCCCTCCGGCAACGGGCTTACCAGTAAATTTTTCGCATCGGGTAAACTTTTCACCGGATGTAAAGAAAAGACGTTCGGAACGTCTTTTCTTTACCCGTCGTGAGATGTTTACCGGTAAACCCGCTGGCGCGGCCCGGCCCGCCGGGCTGGCGTGCCTGTGGCGGGACGGCGGGACGGCGGCGGGACCGCCAGCGCGCCTTGACCGGGCAGGCGGATCGCTGAACTTACCGGCCTTGGCCCTAGCGCCAACCCTGGCCCCCGGCCCTGGCCGGGGGCCGCAGTGGCGCCGGCTCGGGTTCCGCCGTTGGTGTCCGAGGTCGAACTTTTTCATAATTTACACTTTAAATAAGTCTTGAATTAAGTGGCAGGCGGATGTTCCATCGACGGTAAGCCGCCGAACCCGGAATGTAACGAATGAAAGAAATGGAACGAATGTAAGCGCGGCGGCCCGTTCCGCGGTACCCCCGGAGGAGGCCCAATGATGAGCCGGAGAATCGATGCACCTGGGCCGCCGGCCCGACGAAACAAGCCGGGTCGCGCGCTGTTCAGCGCCCTGCTGCTGCTCGCGAGCTGCCTGGCGGCGGTCGCGTTCTCGGCGCTCGGCGCGGTGCCCGCCAGGGCGGATACCGTCCCGCCCGCCCCCTCCGGCTGGAACACGGTCTTCGGCGACAACTTCGCGGGCGCGGCAGGCTCCGCCCCGTCGGCGAGCAACTGGTTCTACGACATAGGCACCGGTTACGGCACCGGCGAGACCGAGCAGACCACCAGCTCGACGAGCAACGTCTACCTGGACGGCAACGGCCATCTGGTGCTCAAGGCGATCAGCAACGGCGGCACCTGGACGAGCGCGCGGATCGAGTCGACCCGCGATGACTTCCAGGCGCCCGCGGGCGGCAAGCTGGAGATGACCGCGGAGATCGAGCAGCCGAACCCGGCGAACGGCCTCGGCTACTGGCCCGCGTTCTGGGCGCTCGGCTCGCCCATGCGGGCCGGCGGCGGCTGGCCGCAGTCCGGCGAGATCGACATGATGGAGGACGTCAACGCGGCGGAACGAGCGCGTCCCAGACCCTCCACGACTCGGCGGGCAGCAGCGGCCACGCGCTGATCGCCTGCCCGAACACGGCCTCGACCTGCCAGACCGGCTACCACACCTACTCGGTCATCGTCGACAGGACGAACACGAGCGCGGAGACGCTGCAGTTCCTGATGGACGGGACCGTAGAGATCCACGATCACCGAGGCCTCGGTCGGCACGGCGGCCTGGCAGGCGGCCATCGACCACGGGTTCTTCATCATCTTCGACCTGGCGATGGGCGGGCAACTACCCGAACGGGATCTGCGACTGCACCTCCCCGACCGAGCGCCACCACTTCTGGCGCGTCAATGAGCGTCGGCTACGTGGCCGTCTACGAGCAGGGCGGCAACTCCACGCCGGCCGGCACCGCCACCGCGACCGGCGCGCTGACCGGGCAGAACGGCAACTGCCTGACCAACCAGAACTCGCTCAACACCGAAGGCAACCCGATCTTCCTCTCCGGCTGCAACAGCTCGGCGGGACAGCAGTGGTCGCCGTACAGCGACGGCACGCTGCGGGTCCAGGGCGGCTGCCTCGACGTGGTAAGCGCGGGCACGACGAGCGGCACCAACGTCGACTGGTACGCGTGTAACGGGACGGCGGCGCAGAACTGGACGCATCAGTCCAACGGCGAGCTCGTCAATCCCAGCTCCGGGCTCTGCCTCACCGATCCCGGCGGCAATACGGGCTCCAGGCTCGACATCGAGACCTGTACCGACGCCGCCGACCAGCAGTGGACGCTGCCCACGGGCAGCGGCGGCGGTGGCGGGGGAGGCGGGGGCGGCGGCTGCGGCACGACGAACGTGGCGCTGAACAAGACCGCGACGGCTTCCTCGACGGAGAACGGCCGGCATCCCGGCGTCCGCCGCGGTGGACGGCAACACGGGAACGAGATGGTCAAGCGCCTTCGCCGACCCGCAGTGGCTGGAGGTCGACCTCGGCTCCTCGCAGAGCATCTGCGAGGTCACGCTGAACTGGGAGACGGCCTACGCCACAGCGTTCCAGATCCAGGTGTCGGCCGACAACGCCAACTGGACGACGATCTACTCCACGACGACAGGACGGGCGGTATGCAGACGCTGACGCGTCACCGGCACCGGCCGTTACATCCGGATGTACGGGACGGCGCGGGCGACGCAGTACGGCTACTCGCTGTGGGAGTTCCAGGTCTTACACACCAGCGGCGGTGGTGGCGGCACGTGTGGCACCACCGACGTCGCGCTGAACAAGACCGCGACCGCCTCCTCCTACGAGAATCAGACCGCGTACCCGGCCAGCGCCGCGGTAGACGGCAACACGGGAACGAGATGGTCAAGCGCCTTCTCCGACCCGCAGTGGCTCGAGGTCGACCTCGGCTCCTCGCAGAGCATCTGCCAGGTGGGAGTGAACTGGGAGGCCGCCTACGCCACCGCGTTCCAGATCCAGGTGTCGGCCGACAACGCCAACTGGACGACGATCTACTCTACGACCACCGGAACGGGCGGTAACCAGACGCTGAGCGTCACCGGGGCCGGCCGGTACATCCGGATGTACGGCACCGCCCGGGCGACCCAGTACGGGTACTCCCTCTGGGAATTCCAGGTGTACGCAAGCTCGTGACCACGAGTGCCCGAGCCGCCGGGCTCAGCCGTCTTCGCGCGGCTGGGCCCGCGGCCCGGTCCCGTTGAGAAAGGACTCCATGGGAAGCGTCGCCGCGCCGAGCGCCACCACCCCGGGACCGAGCCGCCCCAGCTCGATCGACGTGGCGGCGAAAGGATGACGCAGGGAGTGCTGCCGCGCCGACTCACAGATGTCGGGCAGCAGCCGCCTGCCGAGCAGCAGGCCAGCCCAGCCGCCGAGGATGACGCGCTCCGGATTGAACAAGTTGATCAGAGTGCCGATCCCGGCGCCCAGGTACAGCGCGGTCTCGTCGAGTATCGCCGCCGCGAGCGGCGACGTGCTCGCGGAGTCGATCAGCTCGGCGAGCGCAAGCTCCTGGTCGTCGGCCACCATCGGCCGGCCGTACCGTTCCAGTATGGCCTCCGCGCCGGCGTACGCCTCGAGGCAGCCGGTCGAGCCGCACCGGCATTTCCGGCCGCCGACGACGACGGTGACGTGCCCGAACTCGGCGGCGCTGGAGGTTGCCCCGCGGTAAGTGGTGCCGCCGGAGATCAGCGACGCGCCCACGCCGGAGCCGATAAGCACCACGATCGCGTTGCGCGCGCCCCGCCCGGCGCCGAACCACAGCTCGGCCTGTCCCATGGTCTTGGCGCCGTTGTCGAACCACAGCGGCAGCTCGGTGTGGGCGCGAAGCAGCCGCCGCAGGGGCACCGCGTCCCACCCGTAGGTCTGGCCGTGCACGAGCACTTCCGGCCCTTGCTCGATGATGCCGGGCACGCCGACGCCGACGCCGATGACCTCCTCGGCACTGACCCCGCTGTCGTCGAGCACGGTGCGCAGCCCCGCGGCGATCTGGCCGACGACCACCTCCACGTCGTGCTCGGCGGCCCGGCCGAGCGGGTACTCCACCTGCGCGCGCTCCGTCATGGCCAGGTCGAACAGCTCGACCCTGGTACGCGTCTCGCCGATGTCCACGCCGATGACGTAGCCGTACTCCGGGTTCATGCCGAGCATCGCCCGCGGCCGCCCGCCGTCTGACTCGGCCAGCCCGGTCTCGATCACGATGCCCTCGTCGATCAGCTCGCGGATGACGCTGGTCACTGAGGCGGGGCTGAGCCCGGTCGCCGCGCTCACCTCGTGCCTGCTGCCCGACTGGTTCAGGTACAGCGACCAGAGCACCGCGGCCCGGTTCTCCCGCCGCAAGTCACGGACTGTGCCGCGCTTGATGTCCCGCATCCGCCCCCCAAAGTTCTGCTGTCGTCCACCCTACGTTCGCGCGCGCCGGCGCATCGTCCCCGCATCTACTTGCCTATTGACCTTAAGTTTCGATCGAGTTACGTTCCGGCTTGAAATAAGTCACAGCCATATCGGTGACTTCGATCCGGAGGGACATGTGAACGCACGGAACCTGCTTCGAGGAAAGCACAGGAGGCGCGCTCCCGCCTCCCGCCGCGCGGCAATGAGCATGCTGGCTTTCGCCGCGCTTGTCGTATCTGTCCTGGTTTCCGGGATCGGGCGCGATGGCTCCCAAGGCGGCCGCTGCGACCTGCGGCACGACGAACGTGGCGCTGAACAAGACCGCGACCGCCTCCTCCTACGAGAACCAGGCGGCCTACCCGGCAAGCGCCGCGGTGGACGGCAACACCGGCACCCGCTGGTCGAGCGCGTTCTCCGACCCGCAGTGGCTGGAGGTTGACCTCGGCTCGTCGCAGAGCATCTGCTCGGTCGGACTTGACTGGGAGGCCGCGTACGCGACCGCCTTCCAGATCCAGGTGTCGACCGACAATTCGACGTGGACCAGCATCTACTCCACGACTACCGGGACCGGCGGGGTGCAGAACCTCACCGTTTCCGGCACCGGCCGCTACATCCGGATGTACGGCACGGCGCGGGCCACGCCGTACGGCTACTCGCTGTGGGAGTTCCAGGTCTACTCCAGCGGCGGCAACGGCGGAGGGGGCGGCTGCGCCGGCGGATCCAACACCCCGAACCTGGGCCCGAACGTCTACGTCTTCAGCCCGAGCATGTCCGCCGCCACCATCAACAACACGCTGAACACCGTCTTCAACACCCAGAAGCTCAACCAGTTCGGCACCCAGCGCTACGCCGAGCTGTTCCTACCCGGCACCTACACCGGCATCGAGGACAACGTCGGCTACTACACGTCGGTGCAGGGCCTCGGCCAGAACCCGGACCAGGTCTCACTCAACAGCAGCGACGTGACCGTCGACTCCTTCGACGGCACCGGCAACGCCACGCAGAACTTCTGGCGTTCCGTGGAGAACATGGAGATCACCCCGTCGGCCGGCAACGACCGCTGGGCCGTCGCCCAGGCCGGCCCGTTCGAGCGGATGGACATCCACGGCGGACTCGAGCTCTACCCGGCCAGCTACGGCTACGCGAGCGGCGGTTACATCGCCGACAGCATCGTCACCGGCCAGGCGTCGAGCGTGTCACAGCAGCAGTGGTACACGAAGGACAGCAACCTGGGCAGCTGGAGCGGCTCGGTGTGGAACATGGTGTTCTCCGGCGTGAACGGCGCGCCCGCGCAGAGCTTCCCGAGCCCGCCGATGACCACCCTGGCCACCACGCCCACCGCCGCGCGACATCCCGTACCTGTACGTGGACGGCAGCGGCAACTACAACGTGTTCGAGCCCAGCCTGCGGACCAGCGCGTCCGGTCCAAGCTGGTCGGGCAGCAGCAACACTCCCGGCACCAGCGTGCCGATGAGCCAGTTCTTCGTCGCCACCCCGTCCAACACCGCCGCGCAGATCAACGCCGCCCTCGCTAGCGGCTGCAACCTGCTCTTCACCCCCGGCGTTTACAGCGTCAACCAGACCATCAACGTCACCAACCCGAACACCGTCGTCCTCGGCCTCGGCTTCCCGACCCTCATCCCGACCGGCGGCGTCAACACCATGCAGGTGGCGGACGTCGACGGCGTACGGATCCAGGGCGTCCTGTTCGACGCCGGCACCACCAACTCCAGCGCGCTGCTCACCGTTGGCACGCAAGGCAACGCCACCAGCCACGCGGCCAACCCGATCTCGGTCCAGGACGTCTACTTCCGTATCGGCGGCGACATCGCCGGCCAGGCCACCAACAGCCTGGTCGTCAACGCCAGCAACACCCTCGTCGACGACATCTGGGCGTGGCGCGCCGACCACGGCAACTCCGGCACCGTCGGCTGGACCGTCAACACGGCGCAGCACGGCCTCGTCGTCAACGGCAGCAACGTCCTGGCGACCGGCCTGTTCGTCGAGCACTACCAGAACTACGACGTCCAGTGGTTCGGCAACGGCGGGGAGACCATCTTCTTCCAGAACGAGATGCCCTACGACCCGCCAAGCCAGGCGGCCTGGATGAACGGTTCATCGGACGGGTACGCGGCCTACGAGGTCGGCCCGGGCGTGACCACTCATCAGGCCTACGGCCTCGGCAGTTACTGCTACTTCAACGTCACTCCCTCGGTCGTCGCGGACCACGCCTTCGAGGCGCCGCAAGTGTCCGGCGTCCAGTTCCACGACCTGCTCACGGTGTCCCTCGGCAACGTCGGAGCCATTGAGCACGTCATTAACTCCACCGGCGCGGCGACCCCGACCAACACCACCCCGTCCACCGTCACCAGCTACCCGTGACCAACCCAATCCAGTGATCCCGAACGATTAAGTGCTCCGCCCGCCGCGCCCGCATCTCCACCGGCGCGGCGGGCCGGGCCGGCGATTGCCGTCAGGCCGGCCCGGCCGGCCTGACGGCACGTCCTTTTCCGCCTTCATGGCCGGGAGGCGGACCACCGCCCGCAGGCCGGGCGGCGGGACGGCGGCCGCCAGGTAGGCGGCGCCGCCGTGCGCCTGAGCCGTCGCGCGGACGATGGCCAGGCCGAGCCCGGCGCCGCCGGCCTCGGCGCCCTCCCTGCTGCGCGCGCCGTCCAGCCGGGCGAACCGGTGGAACACCCGCTCCCGGTCCGCCTCATCGATGCCCGGGCCGTCATCGGTGACCGTGAGCTCGGCCACGCGGCCGTCCCGGCGGACAGCAGACAACGACCGAGGACTTCGCGTAGCGCACCGCGTTGTCCACCAGGTTCACCAGCAGCCGGTCGAGGCGCCCGAAGTCGCCGGCGACCAGCACCGGCCCGCCGGAGCCGTCGCCCGCTCCGCTTTCTGGCCCGGGGCAGCTCACCGGCACCGGGGCGTCGGCATACCGGCCGGCGACCGAGACGCACAACGCGGCCAGGTCGACGGGAGCGCCGCGGGCGCTCACCTCGCTGCCCGCCTGCTCATCGAGCCGGGCGAGCAGCAGCAGGTCCTCGGTGAGCCGGGCCAGCCGCAGCACGTCCGCGTGCACGTCCCGCGCCGTCGTCGCCCAGTCCTGGCCGTCGGGGAAGTCGAGCGCGACCTCGAGCTGCGTCCTGATCGAGGCGATCGGCGACCGCAGCTCGTGCGCGGTGTCGGACACCAGGGCCCGCTGCCGCTGCTGTGCCTCCGCCAGCCGGGACAGCATGTCGTTAAGGGTGAGCGCCAGCGACCTGACCTCGTCGCGGGCCTCGGGGACCGGCAGGTCGGCCGGCACGCCGGTCTCCGTCACCCGCGCCGCGCCGCGGCGCAGCTCGCCGATCGGCCGCAGCGTTGACCCGGTTACCAGCCAGATCGCCCCGGTGAACGCGAGGAACACCACCGGCGTGAAGATCACCAGGGCCCGCGCCACCACGCTCAGCGACCCGGACGCCTCACTGAACGGCACGGCGGCGATCACCACCTGGCCGTTATCGGCCTGCACCGCCGCCACCCGCAGCACCGACGGCATGTCGAACGGTGCCCCCCGGATCAGGAGCGCACCGCCGCCGGCCGCGAGGGCCCGCGCCTGGCCGACCGAGATGACCGGCACCATCCGGTCCGCGTCCGGCGAGACGTCGGTGATGACCCCGCCGGAGTTGAGCACCTGAATGGTGATGGTGCCCGCGGCGACCGGCACCGGGTCGGGCAGCCGGTTGGCGTCGATCAGCGCGGCCACCTGCGACGCGCCGGACCGCGCGTAGTCGTCCACCGAGCGGGTGAGTGACACGCGAAGCGCGTTGAACAGCAGCAGGTCGGCGGCGGCGAACGCGACGACCAGCCCGAGCGCCGCGGTGATGGTGACCCGCGCGCGCAGTCCCCGGCGCCGCCACCAGTGCAGCAGCTGCGGCCCGAGCCCGTGCCGCAGCCACCACCGGCCGGCCGCCCGTCCCGCGCTCCCCGAGCCCCGCCCCGAGCCCCGCCCGGCCTCAGCCACCGTCGCCCGCCAGCAGGTAGCCGGCCCCGCGCACGGTCTGCACGGACTTTCGCCCGAACGGAGCGTCGATCTTCCGTCGCAGGTACCCGACGTAAACCTCGACGACGTTGAGGTCCGCGATCTCGTCAGGGTCGTCCCAGACGTGCGCGAGCAGCTCGGACTTGGACACCACGGACCCGGAGCGCCGCATCAGGTACTCGAGCAGCGAGAATTCCCGCGCGGTCAGCTCCACGCCGACCGGTCCGCGCAGCACCCTCCGGGAGGCGGGGTCGAGGGACAGGTCGCCCGCCCGCAGCACGGCCGGGCGGGGCGCGGCTCCCCGGCGCAGCAGCGCCCGCAGCCGCGCGGCCAGCACGACATAGGAGAACGGCTTGGTGAGGTAGTCGTCCGCGCCGAGGTCGAGCCCGTCGGCCTGGTCGTACTCCCCGTCCTTAGCGGAAAGGAACAGCACGGGCACCCAGTTCTCCTCCGCCCGTAGCCGCTCGCAGACCTTATACCCCGACATTCCGGGCAGCATGATGTCGAGCACCACGCCGTCGTAGCCGCCCTCGCGCGCCAGGTGCAGCCCGCTCACCCCGTCAAACGCGAGGTCGACCGCGAACCCCGACGCCTCGAGGCCCCGCTTCACCGCCGCGGCAAGCCGCCGCTCATCCTCCACCACCAGCACGCGCACGCATCCAGTGTCACCCACCCGGACACCGCCTGCACCCGCCTCTCAGCCAGCCCTCAGCTACCACCCGGGGGGACGACCCCCCGTACCCCCCGAGGTCCTCACGCGGCGGCCCGATGGCAAAAACCGCCATCGTAGAGGGCCTCCGCGCTGCGGCTGAAACCTCCGGGGGGACGACCCCCGCGCGCGGCTCTCAGCTTGGTCACAGCGGTGCCGGTTCAGAGTAAGAATGATTAAGGGCAAATCGGGACCCCGAGGACGGGTGAGAGATCGATGCGAGTGACAATGTCCAGGCGAGCCCGGTGGGCCGTGCCGGGTGCCGCGGTCGTGGTGACGGGCGCGGTGATCGCGGCGCTGCAGATCCCGGCCGCGGAGGCCTCGCCTAACCTGCCGGCTAAGACCCCCGCTCAGCTCCTCGCCAGCCTCAGCAGCGACTCCAAGGTGCCGCCGCTGACCGGCACGGTGGTGGAGACGGCTTCGCTCGGGCTGCCGCAGCTCCCGCAGATGGCGAGCGCGACGAGCCCCATGTCGCTGCTCACCGGGTCACACACGGTGAAGGTGTATTACCAGGACTCCAGCCACTTCCGGCTGGCTGTACCGCAGCTCTCCGCCGAGACGGACGTCATCGCCGACGGGACCAAGCTGTGGCTGTGGGAGTCAACCACGAACTCGGTCACCGAGTTCACCCCGCCCGCGGACTCCGCCAAGCACGGCCGCGCAGAAGGTCGCCGCCAACGCC
This sequence comes from uncultured Actinomycetota bacterium, assembly GCA_963811335.1. Classification (GTDB taxonomy): domain Bacteria; phylum Actinomycetota; class Actinomycetes; order Streptosporangiales; family Streptosporangiaceae; genus Trebonia. Next base: position 51,529 of record CAWERB010000014.1, read on the forward strand.
CCGGTGCTTACACCGCAGCAGGCCGCCGACCAGATTCTCGCGAAGGTCGGCCCGACCACCCTGGTCTCCGTGCAGGACAACGTGATGGTCGCGGGCGAGCCGGCCTACCAGCTCGTCCTCGCACCCAAGGACAGCCGCTCGCTCATCGGCCGGGTGGTGATCGCCGTCGACGGCAAGTACGGCGTCCCGCTGCGCTTCCAGCTCTACGCGAAGGGCGCGCACTCCCCGGCATTCCAGGTCGCCTACACGGCGCTGCAGTTCGTCGCGCCGGACGCGGCCAACTTCGCGTTCACCCCGCCGCACGGCGCCAAGGTCGACGTGGTGAAGCCCGGCACGGGTGCGCTCGGCACGAAGCAGGGCACGGCCGCCGGCATGGGCACCAGCGGCGTCGGCACCTACGGCAAGAGCTGGCTCACCGTGGCATCGTTCCCGCAGTCGGACCTGACGAAGGCACTCAACCCGGGCGCGGCGGCCCAGGGCTCCGGCAAGCAGCCGGACATCTACTCGGCGAACGGCAACGGGGTCGGCGTCTCCTCGCAGGAGCTGCTGAACGCGCTGCTCGGCACGGCCAAGCCGGTGAGCGGTTCCTGGGGTAAGGGCACCCTGGTCACCACCAGCCTGGTCTCGATGCTGATAACCAACGGCGAGGTGTACATCGGCGCCGTCGAGCCGAGCGTCCTGTACGCGGCAGTAGGCCACACGAAGTGACCGACCTGGCGATCGCGAGCTCCGGGCTGACGAAGCGGTTCCGCGGCGGGCAGCTGGCCGTGGATCACGTGGACCTCGCGGTCCCGCGTGGCTCGGTCTACGGGTTCCTCGGTCCGAACGGCTCGGGCAAGACCACCACGATCCGCATGCTCCTCGGCCTCGCCTACGCCACCGGCGGGACCGCGGAGCTGCTCGGGGTCCCGATGCCGCAGGGCGCGACGACGGTGCTGTCCCGGGTCGGCTCGCTGGTGGAGGGCCCGGCGTTCTACCCGTACCTGTCCGGCTGGGACAACCTGGCCCGCTACGACGCGGCCGACCGCACCGCGACCGCCGCGACCGCGCGGGCGCGGATCGGTGCGGCCCTGGAGCGCGTCGGCCTCGCCGCCGCCGCGCGCAAGAGGTACCGCAACTACTCACTCGGCATGAAGCAGCGCCTGGCGATCGCCGCGGCGCTGCTCGCGCCCCGCGACCTGATCATCCTTGACGAGCCGACCAACGGCCTTGACCCGCAGGGCACCCGCGAGGTCCGCTCGCTGGTGCGGCAGATCGCGGCGGACGGCATCACCGTCTTCGTGTCCTCCCACCTGCTCGCCGAGGTGGAGCAGGTGTCCACGCACGTCGGCGTGATGCGGCTCGGCAAGCTCGTCTTCCAGGGCGAGCTCGGCGAGCTGCGCCGCACCGCCGCACCGCTGGTCGCGGTGCGCACCGGGGACGTGGCGGCGGCCGCCGAGGTGCTGGCCAAGCTCGGCCTCGCCGGCCTCGTCGAAGGAGACGACCTGGTGACCGCGGAAGTCGGCGACACGGCACCGGAGAAGATCACCGCGGAACTGGTCCACGCGGGGGTCGGGGTGCGCGGCCTGACGGTTGAGGCGCCCAGCCTGGAGGACCTGTTCGTCGGCCTCACCGGGGAGGGCTTCGATGTCGAGCACTGATGGCGTGGATGCCGGCCCGGTCCCAGCGCGGGCCCCGGGATCACCTGCCCCCGTTCTGGCTGATCTTCGCTATTTCACCAGCGAGCTGCGGATCACCTTCTTCCGCAGGCGCAACCAGCTGCTGCTGCTCGTCGCCGCGGTGTTCCCGCTGCTGATGGGGATCGGGCTCAAGGTCGCCGCGCCGCAGGGCGGCGGCGGGGGAGGGCGCGGCCCGGGGGCGGGCGGCGCGGCGTACTTCAGCCAGCTCGCGGGCAACGGCGTGTTCCTCACGTTCGTGGCGCTGTCCCTGCTGCTGATCCTGGTGCTGCCGATGGTGGTGGGGGTGATCGCCGGCGACTCGGTGGCGGGGGAGGCGGGCTACGGCACGCTGCGCTACCTGCTGTCGGTGCCCGCCGGGCGGACCCGGCTGCTCGCGGTGAAGTACGCGACGATCGTGGTGTGGGCGGTGGCCGCCACCTTCGTGGTCTCGGTGGTCGCGCTGGTCGTCGGGGTGGCGCTGTTCGGCGCGGGCCCGGTGACGCTGCTGTCCGGCACGACCGTGTCGCTGGCGGACGGCCTGGTGCACGTGCTGCTGGTGACGCTGTACGTGTGCGCGGCGATGGCGGCGCTCGGCGCGATCGGCCTGGCGATCTCGACGTTCACCGAGCACGCCATCGGCGCGATCGCGGCGCTGCTCGTGGTCGTGGTCGCCAGCGAAGTGGTGGAGAACATCCCTCAGTTCGCGCCGGTGGCCCCGTACCTGCCGACGGACTGGTGGCTGTCGTTCGACTCCCTGCTGCGCACCCCCATCGACACGACGACCCTGTGGCACGGGCTGCTGTCGTTCTTCGTCTACGCGGCGGTCTTCCTGGCGATCGCCTGGGCCCGGTTCACCTCGGCCGACGTCACCAGCTAACGGCCCTACCAGTCGAAGTCCTCTTCCCAGAATTCCACGGTGCCACGGGGCTCGCGCGGATCGTCTTCCTGCGCGCGCAGTTCCACCCGGCGGATCTTGCCGGAGATCGTCTTGGGCAGGTCGCCGAACTCCAGGCGGCGGACCCGCTTGTAGCCGGGTACGCGGTCGCGGACGAAGGCCATGATGTCGCGGGCCAGTTCGGCGGACGGCTGGGCGTTCCCGGCCAGCAGGACGTACGCCTTGGGTACGGCCAGCCGCAGCGGGTCGGGGGAGGGGACGACGGCGGCCTCGGCGACCGCCTCGTGCTCCATCAGCACCGATTCGAGCTCGAACGGGGAGATCCGGTAGTCGCTCGCCTTGAATACGTCGTCGGTCCGGCCGACGTACGTGATGTAGCCGTCTTCGTCGCAGGTGGCGACGTCGCCGGTGTGGTAGTAGCCGCCGCGCATCGCCTCCGCGTCGCGCTCCGCGTCGTCGGCGTAGCCGGTCATCAGGCCGAGCGGGCGGCGGGACAGGTCGAGGCAGATCTCGCCGTCCCCGTTCCCGCCAGCGCCGGCGGGCTCGCCATTCAGTGGGTCGACGAGGACGACGGGGTAGCCGGGCAGCGGGCGGCCCATCGACCCGGGCTTGAGTGGCTGGCCGGGCGGGTTGCCGACCGCGGCGGTCGTCTCCGTCTGGCCGAAGCCGTCCCTGACGGTGATGCCCCACGCCCGGCGGACCTGCTCGATGACCTCCGGGTTGAGCGGCTCGCCCGCCGCCACGCACTCGCGCAGTGCCGTGAGGTGTCGGCGGATGGAGAGGTCGGCCTGGATCAGCATCCGCCACACGGTCGGCGGCGCGCAGAACGTGGTGACGCCGCAGTCGCCGAGCGCGGCGAGCAGCCCGGCGGCGTTGAACCTGGACTGGTTGAGTATCAGGATCGTGGCCTGCGCGTTCCACGGGGCGAACAGGTTCGACCAGGCGTGCTTGGCCCAACCGGGTGAGGAGATGTTCAGGTGCACGTCGCCGGGCTTGATGCCGATCCAGTACATGGTGGACAGGTGACCGACGGGGTAGCTGACGTGCGTGTGGCCGACCAGCTTGGGCTGTGAGGTGGTCCCCGAGGTGAAGTAGAGCAGTAGCGGGTCGTTTGATCGGGTGACGCCGTCCGGCGTGAACTCCTCGGGTGCGGTCAGCGATTCCTCGTAGCGGTGCCAGGCCGGCCCGTTGGTGAGCACGCCGTAGTAGAACGAGCCGGACAGCGTGGGCGGAACGATGATGGGCGTCCAGTCGCCGGGAACGTCCGCGAACTTCGTGACCTGACCGGACTCCGCGATCACGTGCCGCACGTCGCCGCGCAGGATTCGGTCGGTCAGGTCGGCGGGCTGGAGCAGCGTCGAGGCGGGGATCACCACCGCGCCCAGCTTCATCGCGGCGAGCATGACCTCCCAGAGCGGGACGATGTTGCCGAGCATCAGCAGCACGTGGTCGCCGCGCCGCACCCCGAGGCCGCGCAGCCAGTTCGCGACCTGCGCGGAGCGGCGGGACATCTCGCCGTAGCTCACCGCCTCGTCGGACCCGTCGTCGCCGACCACCCGGAGCGCGAGCCGGTCCGGGTGCTCGGCGGCGATCACGTCGAACCAGTCGAGCGCCCAGTTGAACTCATCAAGCCGCGGCCAGGAAAAGCCGGCGACGGCCGCGGCGTAGTCGACCCGGTGGGCGAGCAGCAGGTCTCGTGCCGCGCGGAGCGCGCCCGTGGCGGACGCGCCGGCGGAGGCATCAGTGGAGGCGTCGTTGCGCATTTCTAAATACTGGCAGCTCCGCGCGGGCTGGCAAACTCCCACTGGGTCGCGGACCCGGGCACTCAGAACATCCTCAGACAGTTCTCCGACAGCACTTACAGAAGAGCATGTAACACTCGATGTCGTGAACAGCCGGGAGAAGCAGACAGAGCGGGGCCGGCGGGCCGCGCCAACGGCGCAGGCCGCGCGGCGGGTCGCGGCGGCGGTCGCGGAGCGCGAGGAGGGCCGGCGACGGCTGAACGCGACCACGGTGACGGTGTTCGTGGCCAGCGTGCTCGCGGCGGGGGCGGTCGCGGTAATCCTCCCGGGTACCAGCCACGCCGCCGCGAAGGGCAGCAGCTCGACCTCGAGCGGGTCGAGTTCCACCGGGTCGTCAGGCTCCGACGGCTCCTCGAGCGACTCGGGCAGCAGCTCGTCGAGCGACTCGGGCGGCCTCCAGGCGCCGTCGAACTCGCCGCAGTACAGCAGCGGTGGCGGTTCCGTCACCTCGGGCGGCTCATGATCCCGGCAACGGACTCCAGCGGCGAGCCGTCGCCCGCGGCGGGCGGCGCGACCGGGTTCGACGCGTGGACCGCGCTCGGCATGCTCGTGCAGCTGGCGGTGACGTCGCCCGGACAGCTCGCGGCGGCCAGGGAACTGCTCGAAGCGGACCTGACCGCGCTCGACCTGGCCTGCTCCAGGTTCCGGCCGGACTCGGAGCTCATCGCGGTGGGGAACGCCGCGCGCGGCGCCTCCGGCCCGGTCACCATGTCGGTCAGCCCGCTGCTCGCCGAGGCCGTGGCCGTCTCCCTGCGGGCGGCGCAGCTCACCGACGGCGATATCGATCCCACGGTGGGCGGGGTGCTCGCCGACCTCGGCTACGACCGGGACTTCGCCGAGCTGACTCCGCCGGGCAGCCCGCTCGGACCCGACACCGATGCCGCCAGAAACGCCGACGGCACCAATGGCGCGAGGCGGGGCCGTGCGGGTCCTCGTGATCCCCGGGTGGCGGTCGGTCCGCGTCGACCTTGCCGCCGGGCTGCTGACCGTGCCTGGCCGGCGTCCGAGCTTGACCTGGGCGCGACGGTGAAGGGGTGGGCGGCCGACCGGTCCGCCGCGCGGATCGCCGGCGAGCTCGGCTGCGGCGTGCTCGTCAGCCTTGGCGGCGACACGGCGGTGGCGGGCGAGCCGCCCGCGGGCGGCTGGCGCATCCGGGTACAGGACAGGACGGCGCTGCCTGGCGAGCCGCCGGACGGCCCGAGCCAGGTGGTGACGATCCGCGACGGCGGCCTCGCCACGTCGTCGACGGCGGCCCGCCGCTGGCGGCGCGGCGGCGACGTGCTGCACCACATCCTCGACCCCCGCACCGCCCGTCCGGCCGCCCAGGTGTGGCGCACGGTGTCGGTGGCCGCCTCGACCTGCGCGGACGCGAACACCGCCGCGACCGCCGCGATCATCAAGGGCCGTCAGGCCGCCGGCTGGCTGACCGGCCTGCGGCTGCCCGCTCGCCTCGTGTCGATCGAAGGCACCGTCCACACGGTGTGTGACTGGCCGGCCGAGTTACTCCTCGTCGAGCAGCCAGTCGAGCGCGGCGGCCGCCGTCCAGGACTGGTGCATTGAGCCGAGCGGCGCGCCGGTCTCCGGCTGGTAGTACTCGGCGAACGTCTGGTCGCCGAGCTGCTCGAGCGACGCGGCCCGCAGCGCGGACGCCACCTGGTACTCGCCGGACCGCGACAGCGCCCAGGTGAGCAGCCACGTGAAGACCGGCCATACCGGGCCGCGCCAGTAGCACGCCGGGTCGTACGCGGCCGAGCAGGGCGACGCGGAAGGCGGCAGCGGGTACCGCAGCGACGGGTGCCCCGCCCAGCGCGGCCCGGTCAGCAGGGCGATGAGCCGGCGCCGCAGGGTAAGCGGCATCCCCCCGGCGATCAGCGGCGCGAACCCCGCGATCGTCTCCGTGACCAGCCACTTCCCGGTCCGCAGGTCAACGTCGGCGGCCAGGCCCGACGCCTCGTCGACGTGGCAGAAAACCGCCGCCCTAGCCTGGGCGGCGTAGTCCTTGAGCTCGGCTGCGTCGTCTGGTTTCCGCAGCCGCAGCGCGAGCGCGGCGAGCAGGTCGGACGCGCAGGCGAAGATCGCCGTGAACAGCACGTCACCCACCTGGAACGACCCGGTCTGGCGCAGCAGGCCCGCGTCGTAGGAGGCGCCCTTGGCCTCCTCGATCAGCCACAGGTACCGGTCGTACTCCCGGTCGGTCGGCCGCTGGCAGGCGTCCGACACGTGCGCCTTGTCCTTGCGGTGGTAGGCGGGGAGGCCAGGCCCGACCTCCACCCCGGCGTACGGCCCGTCCCAGCGGGGGGAGTTGTCCGTGCCAGACTCCCAGCCGTGGAACAGCGTCATCAGCCCGGTCTCCTTGTCGGCCCGGTCCCTGGCGAGGAACCGGTGCCAGGCGAGCAGCCGGGGGTACAGGTGCGCGGCCCAGGCGAGGGTGCGTTCCGCCTCGGCGCCGCCTGCCCGCTCCGCGATGGCCAGGATGCGGTCCACCGCGATCGCGTGCACCGGCGGGTCGATGATCCCGCTCGTCGCGGGGGCCGACGTCGCCTCCTCGCTGTGCTGCGCGCAGCCCCACTGGGCCGGCCCTGGCCAGTAGCCGTCGGCGGACCCGTCGAAGACGATGTGCGGCAGCAAGCCGTTGCGCCACTGCCCGGCGAACAGCGAGTCGAGCTCAAGTCGGGCGCGCGCCAAGTCGACGCCGGCCAGGCCAATCGCGTTGAACGCGGCGTCCCAGCTCCACTGATGGGGGTACAGAGCGGGAGCGGCCTTGGTGATCAAGCCGGTGCTGTTGTCTCGCAAGATGTATGCCGCCCGGGCGGCAATCGATAGTGACCCAGTCATTTTGTAACGACCACGTTTCTCAATGTGTCGATCATGTTAACTGTGGTGGCAGCAAGCAACTTCCGGTGCAAACGCGCTGGCCAGCCAGGCGCGTACCACAGGCGAAGTTACCGTGGCCACGGCTACCCGTGCCATGGACGAGACGCCTCACAAGGCACACCATTGATGAAGCCGGGGGATAGCAGCCGTTACGGTCCGTTAACTGAGAGGCGTCGCAGAGCGGAGACGGGCCTCAGAGCCACTTCATAGCCGCCTTGTACTCCCCGCTTGACTTGATGACCGATGCTTGGCACCGTGAGCGGAATCAACCATTCCACCGTGCTCTGGTACGCGAGCCGCGCCACCGGCGTGGTCTCGCTGCTGCTGCTGACCGCGGTGATGCTGCTCGGCCTGCTTGTCACCAGGCAAGGCCGGCTGCCAGGGCTGCCGCGTTTCGCCGTGAGCGGGCTGCACAGGAACCTGTCCCTGCTCGCGGTGGCGTTCGTGGCGGTGCACGTGCTGTCGGCGGTCGCCGACTCGTACGTGAAGATCCCGATCGCCGCCGCGGTCGTCCCCCTGGCGTCGTCCTACGAGCGGCTCTGGGTGGGCCTCGGCGCGGTGAGCCTCGACCTCATGCTCGCCGCCGTGGTGACCAGCCTGCTGCGCAGGCACCTGTCGCGGCGGGCCTGGCGAGTGGTGCACCTTACCGCCTACCTGAGCTGGCCGGTCGCCTGGTTCCACTCGGTACTCGCGAGCGGCGACCTGCGGCACGGGCTGCTGTTCCTGATGGCGATCGGGTGCGCGATCCTCGCGGCCGGCGCCGCGGTGTGGCGGATGGCCGCGGCCGCCAACGACGTCCCGCGCGCCGAGCGGGTCCGCCTGCTGATGACCGCGGTACACCCCCGCGACAAGAACAGGAACCGGGAGAGGACGCTCGCTAAGTGACCGCCACGATGGAAGGTACCGCGGACGCCGTGGCCGAGCTGCCCCGGCTCCTGCCGCCGCGCGACGTTAGGTCGGGCGACGGCAAGCCAGGCGGCGGGTCCGACGGCGGACGGGCGCACGACCTCCAGTCGCACGCTACGCGTTACGGCCCGCTGGCCTACCGCGATCGCCCCGGCGCCCTGGCCTTCGAGGCCGAGGCGGCCGGCCTCACCGGGCGCGGCGGCGCGGCGTTCCCGGTTCACCGCAAGCTGCAGGCCGTGCTCGACGCGGCGGTCAAGCGCCGCCGCGCCCCGGTGGTGATCGCCAACGGGGCCGAGTCCGAGCCGGCCAGCGACAAGGACGCCACGCTGCTCTGGCTGTCGCCGCACCTGGTGCTCGACGGCCTGCAGCTCGCCGCCGAGGCGGTCGGCGCCGACGCCGCCATCCTCTACGTGCACGCCAACCGGGCGCACGACGTGGGCGGCCGGCTCGTCGAGGCGATCGCGGCGCGCCAGGCGGCGGGGGCCGACCGCGTTCCCGTCCAGCTCGCCACGGCGCCGGCCCGGTTCCTTTCCGGGCAGGAGACCGCCTTGGTCAACCACCTGTCCGGCGGGCCGGTGACCCCGACGTTCACGCCGCCGCGGATCACCGAGCGCGGCCTGAACAACGCCCCCACCCTGGTGCAGAACGTGGAGACCCTCGCGCACCTGGCGCTCATCGCGCGCAAGGGCCCCCGCTGGTTCCGCTCGGTCGGCACGGACGCGGAGCCGGGGTCGATGCTCGTCACCCTCCGCCGGACCGACGGCCAGCCAAGGATCACCGAGGTCCCGCTCGGCCTGCCGGTCAAGGACCTGACGGGCGACCTGCGCCAGGACGGCGCGGTGCTCATCGGCGGCTACCACGGCACCTGGGTCACCGGCGCGCAGGCGCATGTGCTCACCATGGACAACCGCTCGCTCGCTAAGGTGCAGGCCCGGGTGGGAACGGGCATCGTCATCGCGCTGCCCGCGATGACCGGTGCGGACTCGTCGAGACCGCGCGGGCGGTCCGCTACCTGGCGCTGGAGAGCGCGGGACAGTGCGGCCCCTGCCTGAACGGCCTGCCGCGCATCGCCGCCGCGCTGGCCGAGATAGCCGGCGGCCGCGCCCGTCCCCAGGCGGTCGCCGACGTGGAGCGCTGGGCCGGCCTGGTGTCGGGCCGCGGCGCGTGCCATCACCCGGACGGCACGGTCCGGTTCGTCCGCAGCGCGCTGCGCACCTTCGCCGCCGAGGTCGACTGGCACAAGCGCGGTCGCTGCTCGGCGGCCGACACGCGCCCCTTCCTGCCCGTCCCGCCGGACACCGCACGCTCAGAAGACGACTGGATCTGATCCCATGGCCGACAAGCTCCTGGTCAACCCCATCGACTGCGAGGGCCACGGCGCCTGCGCCGAGCTGCTGCCCGAGGTGATCACGCTGGACGAGTGGGGCTTCCCGATCGTCGATCCTCGCCCGCTCCCGCCCAGCCTTGAGCGTCACGCACGGTCCGCCGTCTCCGCCTGCCCCACCCTGGCGCTGCGCCTGCTGCGCGAGTAGCCGCCGCGCCACACACCCGCGCCACACCAGAAGAACCAGCATCCAGAACGGGTGCGTGCTCCGCCGCCACGGCCGGGCGCGCGCCCGTTTTGCGTGGACGCGCCGCGGCGTGCTCCGCCGTCCCGGCCGCGCGGGCCGGTTCCCCGTTGACGCAGCCAAATGAAGGTGCCTATATTTTGAGAGTAGCTTCCATTTAGAAGTAACCCTCTGAAGGTGGTAACTGTCATGGACGTCAAACGCTCCACCCGCCGCTGGTGGGCGCTGGTCGCGATCGCGGCAAGCGTGCTCGTCGTCGGGCTCGACCTCACCGTGCTCAACCTGGCGCTGCCGACCATGGCGGTCAGCCTGCACGCGTCAACCGGCGACCTGCAGTGGATCGTCGACTCCTACAGCCTCGTGCTCGCGGCGCTGATCCTGCCCGCCGGGCTGCTCGGCGACCGCTACGGCCGCAAGAAGATGCTCGTTGTCGCCCTGGTCATCTTCGGCCTAGCCTCCCTGGCCTGCGCCTACGCGTCCTCCGTCGGCGAGCTGATCGCCGCGCGGGCGGTGCTCGGCATCGGCGCGGCGGCGATCTTCCCGCTGGCGCTCTCGGTGCTGCCGGTGCTGTTCGACGGCGCGGACCGGCAGCGGGCGGTCGCCGCCATCGGCGGCGCCACCATGCTCAGCTTCCCGATCGGCCCGATCGTCGGCGGCTACCTGCTCGACCACTTCTGGTGGGGCTCCGTCTTCCTGATCAACGTCCCCGTGGTCGTGCTCGCGCTCGTCGCCGTCACCATGCTGATGCCCGAGTCGCGGTCGGCGCGGCGGCCGGGCATCGACCTGCCGGGCCTCGTCGTGTCCGGCGCCGGCCTGGTCGCCCTCACCTACGGCTTCATCAAGGCGGGGCAGGACGGCTGGTCTGACGCCGCCGCGCTTGCCCTGATCGTCGCGGGCGCCGCCGTGCTCGCCGTGCTGCCCCTCGTCGAGCGGCAGGTCGCGAACCGCGGCGGCCAGCCGCTCGCCGACCTGCGGCTGTTCCGCTCGGCCGGCTTCCGCTGGGGCACCATCTTGGCGACGGCCGTGTCGTTCGCGATGTTCGGCATCTTCTTCGCCCTGCCGCAGTACTTCCAGGATGTCCGCGGCGCGGACGCCCTGGGCAGCGGGGTCAGGCTGCTGCCACTGGTCGGCGGCATGCTCGTCGGCATGGTGGCAGGCACCAGGCTGCAGTCGCCGCGCAGGGGCGGGGCGGGCGGGTCGGGCGGGTCGGGCGGGGCAGGCACGGCAGCACAGGCGAAGGCCGGCCCGCGGCTCATCGTCACCGTCGGGTACCTCACGATGGCGACCGCGATGGGGCTCGGCGCGTTCACCACGCTCAGCAGCTCCACCGGGTACACGCTCGGCTGGGTCGCGCTGGCGGGCCTCGGCCTCGGCCTGGTGATGCCGTCCGCCATGAGCGTCGCCCTCGGCGCGCTGTCCGCCGAGCGCAGCGGGGCAGGCTCCGCGCTGCTTACCGCGATGCGCCAGGTCGGCTCCACGATCGGCGTGGCCGTCCTCGGCACGGTGATCAGCAACAGCTACGCCAACGGCGTGGCGCCCGCCGCGGCCTCCCTCCCGGCGCGGGCCGCCGCCTCTGTGCACTCCGGCGTGGGCGCGGGCGCGGCCGTGGCGCGCCAGCTCGGCTCGGCCGCGCTGCTCGACGACGTGCGGTCCGCCTTCGTGCACGGCATGGACCTGATGCTGTGGACCTGCGGCGGCATCGCGGTCGCCTGCGCGGTCCTCGCGTTGCTCTTCCTGCCGAGGCGCGCCGCGCCAGGCCCAGGTCAGCAGGGCGAGCCGGCCGGCCAGGCGTCGCCCGTGGCGCTGTAGTGATCAAGGGAGCACAATCAGCACTGTGAATGACATGACGGCGCAGGCCGGCCTGCGGGAACGGAAGAAGGCCAGGACGCGTGCCTCCCTGCGGGAGCACGCGCTCCGGCTTTTCCGCGAGCAGGGCTACCAGGCCACCACGGTGGAGCAGATCGCCGCCGCCGCCGAGGTGTCGCCGTCCACGTTCTTCCGCTACTTCCCCACCAAAGAGGACCTGGTTCTCCAGGACGACATGGACACCCGGCTGCTCGACGCGTTCCTGCGGCAGCCAGCCGCGCCTTGCCCCGATCCCGGCGATCCGCGCCGCGCTGGCGGAGGCCTGGCGCTCGTTCACCCCGCAGGAGTGGGAGCTGATCAGGGAGGGCGGCCGCCTCAGCATGCAGGTGCCGGAGATCCGCGCCCGGACGATGAGCGAGTTCTCCCGCATCATCAACGTGCTGTCCGACGGGCTGGCGCGGCGCGTCGGGCGCCAGCCGGACGACGTGCGGGTGCGCGTGCTCGCGGGCGCGGTCATGGGCGTGATGATCTCCGTCTTCCTGCCCGAGCACCTCGCGGCGGAGGAAGACGCCGGCCTCGTCGACGAGTCCCTCTTCGGCCCGGATACCGTGGCGCGCATCGATGAGGCCCTCGCCCTGCTCGAGGAGGGCCTACCGCTCTAGGAGCTATAGCACGTCGTGACCCGGGCGGTCGGGCGGGTAGCGGTGACGCGGGCTGGGCGGGGATGCTGCCGAGCCGGCCCTTCTGGTAGTCCTCGAAGGCCTGCATCAGCTCCCCCTGGGTGTTCATCACGAACGGGCCGTAGTCGCGACCGGCTCCCGGATCGGCTCGCCGCCGAGCAGCAGGACGTCGAGCGCCGGGCTCGGCCCGTCCTCCTCCGTCTGCGCGCCGATGGTGATGGCTCGCCCTGGCCGAACACCGCCAGCTGGCCGGTGCGCACCGGCCGGCGGCCTCGGCTGCCCGTACCGTGCCGACGAGCCCGGCCCGCGAGTACGTAGGCGAGGGCGTTGAAGTCGCGCCGCCACGGCAGGCGGACCTGCGCGCCCGGCGACATCGTGGCGTGCACCAGCGTGATCGGCGTGTGCGTGACGCCCGGGCCCGCGTGGCCGTCGAGCTCGCCGGCGATGACCCGCAGCAGCGCGCCGCCGTCCGGCGAGGTCGAGCAGCGGCGACCTGGCCGGCGCCGGATGTCCTGGTAGCGCGGGCTGGGTCAGCTTCAGCCGCCCGGGCAGGTTGACCCACAGCTGGAAGCCGTGGAACAGCCCGCCGCTGACGACCAGGTGCTCCGGCGGTGTCTCGATGTGCAGGATCCCGCCGCCCGCGGTCATCCACTGCGTGTCGCCGTTGGTGATCAGGCCGCCGCCGCCGTTGGAGTCCTGGTGCATGAACGAGCCCGTCGATCATGTAGGTGACGGTCTCGAAGCCGCGGTGCGGGTGCCACGGCGGTGCCCTTGGGCTCGCCCGGCGCGTACTCCACCTCGCCCATCTGGTCCATGTGGATGAACGGGTCGAGCTCGGCAGGTCGACGCCGGCGAACGCGCGGCGGACCGGGAAGCCCTCGCCCTCGAGGCCGCGACGGCGCGGTGGTGACCGACGACGACCGGGCGCGGTCGACGGCGAGCCCGGGTCGGGGACGGCGACGCGCGGCAGCGACGGTGAGGTCCTCGACGGTGACGGCGGGCATGATGAACACCAAGGAGGAGCTCGCGCAGGCCTTCGCGGACTACCAGAAGGGCCTGCTCGGCCGCATCCCCGCCCAGCCCGCGGCGGGGATCCCCGCCGACCACCCCGGCCACGACGTCCTGTGAACAGGGCACCCGAAGGAGAACTGGAGCACGTGCTGTACCTGACCGTTGAGTTAGCCCTCCCAAGCGGCGACCGGTGCCTGCGGCCTCACGAGGTGACCGGCTGGAGCGGAACCTGGCCGGACCTGCGGCCGGTCGGCAACTTCCTATCGGTTTCTGTCATTTCTGCGCCCGGTATGTCCGGTATGGGACGCAGAAACTGATAGGAAGTCGTCCCAGAGACGCGGAAACTGATAGAAAGCCGAGGCCCGGGAGGACCGGCTGCGCCTTCCCCAGGTTCCTGAGGACAGGGAGCATCGACAGCAACTCGTCAGCGGGATCAACGGCCCGGCGCTTCATCACTAGCCCGTCATGCCTGGCGTGGGGCCGCTGAGCAGTTTGAGCAGCGCGACGCCGTTGGGGCTGCCCAGGCCGGTGCACGCGTCCCAGCCGGGCCGGCCTGGTAGGCGCCGTTGTTGCCAGAGACGATGTCGTTGAACCCGGGCTGCGCGGTACCTGGCGCGGCCCCGGCGTACAGCATCGGCTGGATGAGGCCGAAGGTCTTGCCCGTTGCCTGCGCGAGCCGTGCGATGAGCCCGGCCCACAGCGGCGCGACCGCGGACGTCCCGCCGATCGCCTGCTTCTGCCCGTCCACCACGACGAGGTAGCCGGTCACCGGGTCGGCGTTGCCCGCCACGTCGGGCACGCCGCGCCCGCCGCTGCCGCTGCCGCCGGACGCCGCCGCCGGAACTCCCGCGCTCGCCTGCCACGACGGCAAGCCGAACACGTCGGACACCCCGCCGCCGCCCGCGCCCTCGTTGCTGGACAGCTCGTTCCACACCACCTCGGAGGTGATCGCGAACGACGAGGCGTTGCCGATGAGCCTGGTGCCGCCGCAGGCCAGCGCGTGCGGTGAGGAGGCGGGGAAGTCGCAGTGCACCGAGCTCTGCCCGCTCGGGTCGTCGCTCGCCCCGTTGTCGCCCGCCGCGACCGTGACGGTCACGCCGAGCGCCGCCGCGTCCGTGAACGCCTGGTCCATCGCGGTCCTCGACTGCGCGGACCACTGGTCCTCCGACTGGCCCCAGCTGATCGACACCGCGACCGGCGTCGGCGTGGCGTGCACGGCCTGCGAGATCGCGTCGATGAACCCCAGGTCGGTGTTGTCCGCGAAGTACACCATCTGGGCGGCGCCCGGCGCCACCCCGCCGACGACCTCGATGTCGAGCTCGACCTCGCCGTCGGCGTCCCCGCCGGGAGAGTTAGCCGCGCTGCCCACCCCGACGGCGGTCACCGGCGGAACGGAAAGCCCGAGACCGGAGAAATAGGTGGTGAGGTCGGCCTGCGTGAAACCGCCGCCGAGCTCGATGATCGCCACGGTCTGCCCGGTGCCGTCGGTGCCGGGCGGGAACTGGTAGAAACTGGCCACCTGCGGGGCGGTCAGCGGTCCCCCCTTGGCCGCGGGGGCGGCTGTTCCGTCCTCCGGTTCTGCCGCCGCCCTGGCGCCGGACGCCGGGCCGCGGCGGAACTGCGGGCGCGCCGCTGGCCGGTCGTCGAGGCCGAGCACGGCGGTGATGATCGCCGACAGCTGGGCCGGGACCGAGAGGGAGCCGGTCCGGTACCGGTGCGTGACGTTACCCGACCCGTCCGGGTGGGGGGAGGTGACGGCGGTCAGCGTGGTGCCGAACGCCGACTGCATCGCCGCGATGGTGCCGGTCACCTTGAGCCGGCGGGACGGCAGGTGGGTCTCGGTCACGGTGAGCCCGTACTCGCCGAGCACCTGGGCGACGAGCTGCGCGTCGGCCTCGGCGGCACCGTACTGCTCGCCAAGCTGTGTCGTGCTGACCGTCTGCGGCCCCTCGACCAGGGCCGACGGCACCGCGGCGCGGCGCCGCAGCATAACGGTGACGGTGATCTGCTGGCTCTCGTCGAGCGGGGTCGGCGCTGACTGTCGCGCCCGGCAGTTCCGAGCGCTCGCTGCCGGACAGCGGTACGAGATCTGGCATTGAGAGGGTCCTCCCCGTCGAGTCGGCTGTCTCTCGCGATTCTGTCGCGGTATCCGAGCCAGTACCCTCCGTTCTGGGCCTTATTTCATTTTCTTTTTGCCCTGTGCTTTTTCGCCATGCGGCCCGGAGAGACTAGCGGGTCCACGTGTCACGCATCGTGATCTCCTGTCCGGTCACTATCCGTGCTTGTTTGTGCTAGTTACATCATCAGATAGTAACCATGCACAGGCCAGGCGAACTTACCGGCAGACTACGGAACGTCAGCTTGTCATCCGTACGGATGCAGAATATTACAAATAGTAGCGAATCAGGCGGCGCCCGCGTCTGCCGCCGCCGCGGAACCCGCCAGCTGCCCGGCCGCGAGCGCGGCCAGCTGCCCGCGAACCTGGCCCGCGGCCGGGTGGTGCAGCACGCGCAGGATGGCCAGCGATTCGTCCCATGCCTCACGAGCGCCGCGCAGGTCCCCGGTGGCCGCGTAGGTTTCGCCGAGGTGCGCGAGCACCATCGCGAGGTCGTAGCGGTTGCCCATCTCCCGGTCGAGCGTGACGGCGCGCAGGAAGCAGGGCAGCGCCTCGTCGTGCTCGCCGAGCCGCTGCAGCACGACGCCGAGCGTGTCCCAGGTGCCGGCCTCGCCGGGTGAGTAGCCGATCGCCTGGCACAGCTCGATGGCCTTCATGCAGTAGGCCCGCGCCTCCGACAGGTCGCCGAGCTGCACGCTGTTCCACGCCGACCCGTTGAGCGCGCTCGCCCGCACGAGCATCATGTGCCGGTCGGCGGGCGCGCCCTCGGACAGCCGCAGCGCCTCGCCGATGACCGCCAGGGCCTCGGCGTGCCGTCCCTGGAACTCCAGCGCCTGGGAGAAGATCACGTCGGTCCGCGCGAGCCCGAGGGTGTCGCCGAGCTCGGTAAACGCCGCCTGCGCCGCGGTCAGGCACTGGTACGCCTCGCCGAAGTCGCCGACCGACATGGCGAACGAGCCGAGCCCGCGCAGCACCTGCGCCTGACCGGACAGGTCGCCGCAGCGCCGCGCCGCGTCCAGCGCCAGGTGGTGCAGCCGCGTGCCGTCATGCCAGTGCCCGCACACGTTGTGGAAGGTCCACAGCACCACGGGCAGCCGCCAGGCGTGCGCGTCGAACCCGGTCCGCGCCGCGACGTCGGTCACCTTGAGCAGTACCTGGTACTCGGCTTCCAGCCAGGCGAGCGCGGACGCCTTGCCGCCGAACGTCTCCGGGGTGACACCCGGCGGCCAGCGCGTCCAGGCCGATCAGTTCCCGCCCCGGGTACAGCACCCGGTGCGCCTGGTGCGCGGCGTGCAGGTAGTGGTCGAGCATCCGCCGCGTGGTGCCCGTGACTTCCCCGGCCGGCGTCTCCTGCTCGGCCGCGTACGCGCGCAGCAGGTCGTGGAACGCGTACCGCCCGCATCCGACCTCCATGAGCAGCGATGCCCTGGTCAGGTCCCGCAGCGCGACCCGGGCCGAGGCGACCGGCAGGCCGGCGAGCGACGCCGCGGCCGCCGCGCTGATGTCCGGCCCTGGGTGCAGCCCGAGCAGCCGGAACATCCGCGCGGCCTTCTCCGGCAGGTGCCGGTAGGACAGCGAGAGCACGGTACGGACGTTCGCGGCCGGGTCGCCCACGTCGAGCGCGTCGAGCCGCCCGCCGAGCTCGGTCAGCTCGGCCGCGAGCGACGATAGCGGCAGGCTGGGCGCGGCGGCGGCGCGGGCCACCACGACAGAAAGCGCGAGCGGCAGCCGCGCGCACAAGATGGCGAGCTCGGTGACCGCCCACGGCTCCGCGGCGGCCCGCTCCTGGCCGAGCCGGGTGACGAGCAGCTCGTTCGCCTCCAGTTCGCTCAGCACGTCGAGCTGGAGCAGCCGCGCCCCCTCCCGCGCGGCGAGCGCGGCGAGGTCGCGGCGGCTGGTCACGATGACCAGGCAGGCGGGCGAGGCGGGCAGCAGCGGCCGCACCTGGGCGGCGTCGGCGGCGTTGTCGAGCAGCACGAGCATCCGCCGCCCGGCGAGGACCGACCGGTACAGCCCGGCCAGCCCTTCGGCGTCGGCAGGCCGCCGCTCCGGGTGCACGCCGAGCGCGTCGAGGAACCCGCGCAGCACGCCGGCGGGATCGGCCGGGCCCTCGTTCCCCGTGTCGAACCCGCGCAGGTTGGCGTAGAGCTGCCCGTCGGGGAACCGCGAGGCGACCCGGTGCGCCCAGTGCAGCGCGAGCGCGGTCTTCCCGACCCCGGCGGTCCCGCCGATCGCGGAGATCACCACCCCGGTCGTCCCGGCCGCGGATGAGGAGGCCGCCTCGTCGAGCACGCCGTCGAGCAGCGCGAGTTCCCCGGCCCGCCCCGCGAAGTGCGGCACCCGCGTCGGCAGCTGCCGTGGCACGGTCACCGCGGGCTCGGCGTCCGCGTCGGGCGGCTGCCCCGTGCGGGCCAGCAGTGGGTTAGCCGAGCCCGCGCCCTCCGGGCCGCCCGCGCCGCCGGCGTGCCCGTCGCGCTCGGTGCGGTACCTGGCGACCAGTTCCGTCCCGGCCGCGTCCGGCAGCCCGAGCGCGCGCGCCAGCGCGCGCACCGAGGACGGGTACGGCTTGCGCGTCCGCCCCCGCTCCAGGTCAGCGATGGCCCGCACCGATACCCCTGACCGCTCTGCCAGGTCCTCCTGGGTCAGCCCGGCAGCAACCCGCTGCTGCCGCAGCCACTCGCCAGGACTCGTCTGACCGGGATGTGCACTCATGATCACCACCTAGCCGTGATCATCCCGTCACGCATAGTCTAACTTGCCCCAGCTTGCTCCGATAGTTGCAATTCACAAATCCCGGCCCCGTGCTGAGGAAGGGTTCAGGCGCACCGGCTCGTGAGGCGGATGCCGGAGACGAACTGCGGCTCGATCACGACGACCTGGTTCAGGTCGCCGGCGATCCACGGCTCAACCGCGGCCGCGTAGCGGCCGGCGGCGGCGGGGTCGGTGACGAGGTGCGCCATGCCGGTGACGATGACGGACCAGCCGGTGCGCCGCGCCGGGTCGAGGTCGTCGGCCTCGTAGCAGACGACGGAGCCCCGCGGCTCGCCGCCGTCGGATGCCCGCGCCGCGATCGCCGCCCCCAGGTGCGTCCTGATGACGATGGTCCGCCCGTCGACGACGTGGTTAACCGGCCTGATGGCAGGCATGGCGCGCTGCGTGAACACGACCCGGCCGATAGTGACGGACGCGAGCAGCCGCCAGCACTCGCCCTCGGTCAGCTCGACCGCCTGCGTGGGCCTGGTGATCTGCGGCGGGAGTCCATCGGCGGTCACTGGCGTCTCCCTCAATGACGTGGTGCGCGGCTTGATGACCCATGGTCGGACAAGTTGGTCGCGGGGGGGAGGGGCCAAAGTCCCTAGTTCGCAGGTGGAGGGGCGTGCCACTTGAGTCACAGTGAGATGGTTTTGTCAGTGATGTACCCGATGTGACCGTTTCGCCGCGATGCGCCGTCTTCTTTGCGACCATGGCAATGGGTAACCGGTCGAGCCGCATGCGTGGCCACCGAACCGCGCAGGCCGGTCCCCAGCTTATGAAGGGGTCGCCGTGTCTTCCTCCCCGGCCCGCCGTCCGTCTTACCGCGATGTCTTCGCCGTAGCGGAGTTCCGTGCCCTCTGGCTCTCCTATGTCCTGTCTCTCGCCGGTGACCGCCTCGCCCTGGTGGCCCTGACCCTGCTCGTCTACGACCGTTCGAGGTCGCCGCTGCTCGCCGCCGTCACCTTCGCCGCGGGTTTCGTGCCTTATCTCTTCGGCGGCATGTTCCTGTCCGGCCTCGCGGACCGGCTGCCGCGCCGCTCCGTGATGGTCGGCTGCGACCTGCTGCGCTGCCTCCTGGTCGTGGCGATGCTCGCGCCCGGCGTCCCGCTCGCGGCGATGATCGCGCTGCTTTACGCGGTCACCCTGCTCCAGCCGCCGTTCGACGCGTCCCGTTCCGCGATCGTCCGCGACCTAGTGGAAGGCGACAGCTACCCCCTGGCCATGGCCGTCATGGGAACGACGAGCCGCGTGGTGATCGTGGCGGGCTCGGCGCTCGGCGGCCTCGTCGTGGCGCTGTTCGGCGCGCGTCCCGCCCTCGGCGCGGACGCCGCCAGCTTTATCGCCTCGGCCCTGCTTATCCGGTTCGGCCTGCGCGCCCGTCGGCCGGCGGCCGCGGGCGAGGGCGGACCAGGGCCCGTGGGCCAGCTCAAGGACGGCATCCGCCTGGTCTTTGGCGACCCGGTGCTCCGCACCCTCGTGGGCCTTGGCTGGCTGGCCGCGTTCTATGAGGTGCCGGAGGGGCTAGCGGCCCCGTACGCGGGGCGACTCGGGGGAGGGGCGGTAGCGGCCGGCCTGCTCATCGCTACCTCGCAGCTCGGCGCCGCGATCTCGACCCCGTTGTTCACCAAGAAGATCGGTCCGCTGACCCGGCTGCGCTGGATGGGCCCGATGGCGGTGCTGAGCTGCGGAATCCTCGCGGTCACGATCCTGCGCCTGAACCTGGTCGGTTCGATGGCACTGTTCGCGGTGTCCAACAGCCTCGCGATGTACCAGATCGCCGCCAACACCGCGTTCGTGGAGCGGATACCGAACGAGAAGCGGGGGCAGGCCTTCGGCCTCGCCAATGCGGGACTGGTGGTGGGGCAGGGAGTGGCGTTCGCCGTGGCCGGAGCGGCCGCCGAGGTGGTACCTCCCTCGACGGTCGTGGCTCTCAGTGGTGGAATCGGCGCCGTTATCGCCTGCGGGCTTGCGTTCCGTTGGCGGGGAATGTCACCCGCCGTCGGCCGTCACACTGCGAGACATCTTGGCCGAGAGGCCTCGCTTACCAGGCAGACACCTATCCGTAGCGGCTCGTTGTGATTGGAGGTAATTCTGATGAAGCTTGGGTCTTGCTATCGGGTCCACGTGTCGCGCACTATGCTCACTCCCCTCACATGTATCGCGTTTCTTCTGATGGCGGGTGAAGCATCAGTGCCAGAAAGAATTGCGCATGGCTATACCTCCCCCCATGCGTAACAGCAGGCTCAGGTCTCACCGAGTCCACTTCACTACCTCTGACGTGGATTTTTCTCTCCATCCTCCACGTCATCGCTGTTACGACTATTAAGCGCCGCCTTGTCCCGGCATGTACCGGAAACTGCACGCAATAGTTACGAAGCCCAGCAAGATGGGTTATGGTAGCTATACGCAGCTAGTCATTTACGGTGAGCAGCTACTAGAGCCGGGCAACTAGGGTCACAAACGGAACGGTGGAATATGCAAGCCTCGACCGTCGCCAGCCACCTCAGAAGGGCTTTGGCTGTACGGGAGTGGCGCTGGTGGCAGCTTCCCCTGATGTTGCGCCTGTACGTGGCGGCAGTTCCGGCTGGCGCGCTTGTGGTTGTCGGGTTCGCGGCCGCCAATACTGACTGGGGGGCGGCGGAGCTGGAGAAGTTTCTCCTGCTCGTATGCTGCAGCGTTATCTCGGTCGCCTCCACGCCGCGGATCATGTATGCGGTTCCCGGCGTTACCAGGGACTTCACTACGCATGTGGATACTGCCCGCGGCCATCTTGCTGCCACCCGTCTACGCGGCCCTCATCGCGTTCGTGATATCCACGGTCATGTGGCTGTGCGTGCACCGCGGGATCCTGCACCGCATGGTTTTCTCCGCGGCGTCGCTCAGCGTGAGTTACGCGGCGGCGTCGGTGGTGTTCCACTGGCTGCCTAACTCGATCGCCGGGCTCACGGTGGGGACCGGATTTCACGCTTTCACCTGGTCGATTGGGGTGGCGGCCTGCTACATCCTCGGTGGCCGGCTTCAGCACTTCATGATCGTCGGCGCGGTCAAGCTGACTGACCCGAGTGTCCGCGTGTGGCAAATGGAGTGGAACCGCGAGGCGCTCCAGGAGCTCTTTGTCGAGATCGACCTTGGCGTGCTCATCACCCTCGCGGTTGGCGTTAGCCCCGCGCTGGTCGTGATCGCGCTTCCGACCGTGCTGCTCGTGCGCAGGTTCCTTGTTCACCCGCTTCTCATGGCGCAATCCCGCATGGATTCGAAGACGGGGCTGCTCAACGTCTCCACCTGGGAATCGGAAGCCGAGGTCGAGCTTTCCCGTGCGGCCCGTACCAGCAACCCGGTAGCGCTCGCGATCATCGACATCGATCACTTCAAGCTGGTCAACGACACCTACGGGCACCTGGTCGGAGACCGGGTGCTTAAGGCCATCGCCAAGGCGCTCACCGGTCAGTCGCGTGACTACGACAGGGTGGGCCGGTTCGGCGGCGAGGAGTTCGTGCTGCTGCTCGCGCAGACCGGCGAGCAGCGACGCCTGCAAGATCGCGGAGCGGCTCCGCGGCTACATCGCGAACCTCGCGATCCCCATCGACGACCGCCCGCACGCGCCCACGCTCAAGCGTCACCATCTCGGTGGGCGTCACCGCCATGGCCCGCGGCGAGTCCTTCGAGCTCACCGACCTGCTCGCGGCCGCAGACTCCGCCATGTACGCGGCCAAGGAGGCGGGCCGCAACCGCGTGGCGTTCGCACCGCCGCTGCGCGACATGGGCATCGACGCCGCATGGAACTGCGCGGAGAGCGAGGACGGCGCAGCCGTGCGGCCGCCGACGGCCCCGCCGGGCGCGAGCCCGCGGCCCAGCCCGCGGGCAGCACCCCGCTGTCCAGCCACCGCGTGGTACTAGTCCAGACGGACCAGACCGCCGTTTCTTTATGCCCGCCGAGGTAACTCTCCGTGCTCGCTAGCGCACTTTACGGGTATGCAATTGCATCGCAATGTGGCCATCGCACGTGCATGGCGCGCTCGCCGGCCGCGCACAGTGCGTAGCCAAGGACTAACATTCAGTGCCTAGGCGACGGCTGGCGCAACAGCGGGTGAGCGGTAACTGCCCGCGCAGTTACGCCGATTAGTTAGCCGGCTGGCGGACGTTTCATTAGGTGTCAGTAGCGTCCCACCGCGAAAGGACCCAAGCGATGACCACGATCACCCCGTGCCTCTGGTTCGACGGCAACGGCCTTGAGGCCGCCGAGCACTACGTCTCGGTCATCCCCGACTCGCGCGTCACCGACGTCAGCTACTACGGCCCGGACCAGCCCGGAGAGCAGGGGGCGGTGATGACCGTCGCATTCGAGCTGGCCGGCCGTTCACCGCGCTCAACGGCGGTCCCATGTACAAGTTCACCGAGGCGGTCTCGCTGCAGGTCAACGCGCGCGACCAGGCCGAGGTCGACCGCTACACCGAGCAGCTCACCGCCGGCGGCGGCGAGGTCGGCCCGTGCGGCTGGGTCAAGGACCGCTTCGGGCTGTCCTGGCAGGTCGTTCCCGAGGAACTCGTCAAGTTGATCGGCGACCAGAACCCGCTGCGCGCCAACGCCGCGGTGCAGGCCATGCTCGGCATGACCAAGATCGACATTCAGGCGCTGCACGAAGCGGCGGACGCCGCTGCCGCCGAGGAGGCCGCGCTTCATGGACGTGCTTGACGAGGCCCGGTTCACCGAGCTCAGCGAGCGCCACCGGCACGAGCTGCAGGTGCACAGCTACCGGATGCTCGGCAACCTGGAACAGGCGCAGGACGCGGTGCAGGAGGCGCTGCTGCCCGCCAGGCAGCGGCGGTGCTGGCTGCGGGAGGTCCAGGGCTACTGGGCGGAGACCGCCGAGATGCTGGACATGTCAATCGCCGCGGTGACAAGCGCACTGCAGCGGGCCCGGGCGACGCTCGCCGCCCGGGTATCGGCGCGGCGCGCCGGCAGCGACGTCTTCCTGCCGTTCAAGCTCGACGTGCTGCGCACCGGCGGCGGCCGCATTGCCGAGATCACCACCTTCGACGCGTCCCTGTTCGACCGCTTCGGCCTGCCCCCCTCGCTGCCGATGGAGTCGCTGCCGGCGGAAAACCGAAAAACGAGATAGATCTCGAAGTTCGTTTCGCGCTAGCATGGTGCTGGCCGCCTCTCGCGGCCCGGTGTGCACCAGGCGGGAAGGACGACGTGCAGGCGACGGCGGACGCGGTGCGGGTCAGCGTGCTCGGCCCGCTCGAGGTGACCGACCCGGCGGGCCATCCGGTGCGCGTGGGCGGGCACCGGGTGCGCGCCCTGCTGACCCTGCTCGCGCTTGACGCGGGCCGCGTCGTGCCCGCTCACGTCCTGATTGGCCGGCTCTGGGGCGAAGAGCGGCCGGCTGACGCGGCGAACGCGCTGCAGTCCCTGGTCTCCCGGTTGCGCGTGGCGCTGCGCCAGGCCGGGATCCCCGATGGCGTGCTCGAATCCTGCCCGGCAGGCTACCGGCTCGCGGTGCGGCCGCACGCGGTGGACGCCATCGCCTTCGAGGCGCGCGCGAGGGCCGGCCGTCAGGCGCTGGCGCGCGGTGACGCGCGCGAGGCCGCGGACCAGCTCCGCGCGGCGCTCGGCGCCTGGCGCGGCAGCGCGCTCACCGACGTGGCGGGCGAAGGGTTCGCGTTCGCGCCCGCCGCCCGGCTCGCCGAGCTGCGCTTGGCCGCCACCCTGGACCGGATCGAGGCCGACCTGGCGCTCGGCGCCGCGGACGCCGCGCTTGTCGGCGAGCTGCGCGAGCTCACCGCCGTCGACGAGCTCGCCGAGCGCCCCGCCGCGCTACTTATGCGCGCCCTGGCCGCCACCGGCCGCCAGGCCGAGGCACTCGTCGTCCATCAGCGGATCCGCGACCGCCTTGCCGATCGCCTCGGCGTCGACCCGTCCCCTCAGCTTGAGCAGGCGTACCTGGCGGTACTGCGCCAGGAGATCCCGCCGGCCGCCGCACCGCTCTGCGGCGTCGCCGTGACCGAGCCGCCCGCCGGGCCGAGCCCGGGCCAGGCTCCCGGCGTCGGCGTGCGGCGCCCGCCGACGAGCTTCGTCGGGCGGGACGACGACCTGGCCGGCCTGCTGAAGCGGCTCCCCGTCGAGCGCCTGGTCACGCTGACCGGCCCGGGCGGCGTCGGCAAGACACGGCTCGCGCTCGAGGCCGCCGCGCGCCTCGACGGGCCGGCGTGGTTCGCGGAGCTTGCCCCCGTCACCGACCCGGCCGAGGTGCCGTACGCGCTGCTCGACGTGCTCTGCCTGCGCGAGCGCTCGATCGCCAGGCGCGCGGACACGGCGGGGGACGCGGCCGGCCGGCTGTGCGCCTTCCTCGCCGACCGGGACGCGGTGCTCGTCCTCGACAACTGCGAGCACGTCATCGACGCCGCGGCCGCCCTGGCGGCCCGGCTGCTCGCGGACTGCCCCCGGGTCCGCATCCTGGCGACAAGCCGAGAGCCGCTGCGGATCCCCGGCGAGGCGCTGCACCTGGTCGCGCCGCTCGCCACCCCGAGTGAAACCGACCCGACGGTGATGACCAGCGGCAACCCGGCCGTCCGGCTGTTCGCGGACCGCGCCGCCGCCGTGCTCGACGGGTTCGAGGTCAGTGCGGCCAACGCGGGGGCGGTGGCCCGGATCTGCCGCACCCTGGACGGCATGCCGCTGGCCATCGAGCTCGCCGCGCCCTGGCTGCGCACGCTGACCCCGGCCCAGCTCGCCGGGCGGCTCGATGACCGCTTCACGCTGCTCACCGGCGGCAGCCGCGTCGCGCTGCCCAGGCACCAGACGCTGCGCGCGGTCGTGGACTGGAGCTGGAACCTGCTGTCCGACCAGGAGCGGGTCCTGGCCCGCCGCCTGGCGGTGTTCCCCGCCGAGGTGACCCTGGCCGCCGCCGAACGGGCCTGCGCGGGCCAGCTGCCGGGACTCACCGTCGGCGCCGTGCTCCCCGCCCTGGCCGGCCTGGTCAGCAAGTCGATCCTCGCGAGGGCCGCGGACGGGGGAGGACGGGGAGGCGCGGTACCGGATGCTGGACACGGTCCGGGCCTACGGCCTGCAGCGCCTCGCGGAAGCTGGCGAGGAAACCGAGGTCAGGGACGCCGTGGCGCGGTACTACCTGGACCTGGCGGAGACCGCCGACCCGCTGTTGCGCACGAGCACGCAGGCGCGCTGGTTCCGCGTGCTCACCGCTGAGCAGGACAACATCAACGCCGCGATCCGCTGGGTGACCGCCAAGGGCGACGCGGCGAGCGCCCTGCGCTTCGTCCGCTCGCTCGGCTACTACTGGGTGCAGCGCGGCCACGGCGAGGCGGACGCGCTGACCCGTGACGTTCTCACCCTGGACCCGCCGCCGCTGACGCGGGAGCTCGCCGAGGCGCGGGTCATCTGCGCGCTGCTCGCGGCGGGCTGGATGTGGGACATCGAGTCGGTCAGGGAGCCGCTCACCGCGGCGCTCGCGGCCGCGGACGAGTTCGACGACGGCTCGGGAACCGGTCACCCGCTCGTCGCGATGGCCGAGCCGGTGATGCTGCAGTATGACGGCGCGAGCGACCGCGCCCGGGCGCGGTTCGAGCGGTACATCGACTCGGCCGACCCATGGCTGCGCGCCGTCGGCCAGGCCCAACTGTCCTCCTACGCGTTCAGCCTCGGCACGCTCGACGGCGCGGAGGCGCACTGCCGCGCCGGGCTCGCCGAGCTGCGCGGGCTCGGCGAGCAGTGGGGCATCTCGATGGCGCTCACCCAGCTCGCGGAGTTCACCGAGCTGCGGGCCGACCACGCCGCCTCGATCGAGGCGCTGACCGAGGCGGCGGCGATCGGCCGCGAGCTCGCCGCCTGGGGCGACCTGAGCTACGTCGAGGCGCGGCTCGCGCTCATCCGCGCGCGGGCCGGCGACCTCGCCACCGCGCGCGCCGAGATGACCCGGGTGGAGCGGACCGTGGCGGCCCGCGGCGGTCAGATGGACATCGACCGCTGGATCGCGTTCATGCGCGCCGAGCTGGCCTGGCGGGAAGGCGACTACGCCGAGTCCGCGCGGTGCGCCGCGGCGGTGCTCGCCGTGGTCGAGGACCTCCAGGCGCCGTGGTGGCAGTCGATGCGCGCCCAGGTCAAGGCCCGGCTGGCCGCCGCCCTGCTCAAGCAGGGGGACCGGGGCCGGTGCGGCGAGCTGCTCGGCGAGGCGCTCGACGACGCGGTCGCCTGGACCGACCACCCGGCACTCGCCGCGGTCCTCGACGCGTGCGCCGTCCACCTGCTCGCCCGCGACGGCGACCCCCGGCTCGCGGCCCGCCTGCTCGGCGCGGCCCACGCGGTCCGCGGCGCCTTCGACGAGTCAAGCCCGGACGCCCCGCCCGCCCGCGACACGGCCCGGGCGGCCCTCGGCCCGCGGGCGTACCAGGCCGCGTACGCGTCGTCGCGGGGCCTCGGCTACGAGCAGGCCGCGGCCCTCGGCCGCGAGGCCCTCGCCGCCCGCTGCAAGCGCCGCCGCGAGGACCCAGGCTAGGCCGCGGGCTCAGTCGCGTTAGCGTCGGCTACGTCCGCCGCCGGTAGGCGGCCACCGCGAGCGGCGCGAACACCGCGAAGATGCCGGCCGCCCACAGCAGCGAGCGCTCCACCGCGGTGGCGGCGGGACCGCCGATGAGCAGGGCCCGCTCCGCCTCGGTCAGGTAGGTGACCGGGTTGACCTTGACGAACGCCTGCAGCCAGCCCGGCATCGTGCCCGTCGATGTGAGGATGTTGCTGCCGAAGACCAGCGGGAACATGAACAGGAACCCCCACAGCTGCACGCCCTGCGCGGACTTCACCAGCACGCCGAGCATGGCCGACAGCCAGCACATCGCGAAGGCGAACGCCACGAGCAGCAGGCACCCCATGACCGCCGCGAGCGCGCTGGTCTGCACCCGGAACCCGAGCACGTACCCGAAGCCGAGCGTGACCAGGATCGACATCACGTACCTGACCAGGTCGCCCAGTATCGCGCCGGCCAGCGGCGCGAAGCGGACGATCGGCAGCGACCGGAACCGGTCGAAGACGCCGGTGGCGATGTCCGCGCTGAGCATCATGCCGGTGCCGAGCGTGGCGAAGACCACGGAGAGCACCAGGATGCCGGGCAGCGAGAACTGCAGGTACTGGTGCGTGCCGCCGGCGATCGCGCCGCCGAACACGTAGGTGAACAAGACCAGGTACATGATCGGCTGCAGCCAGAGCCCGAAGAGGTCCTCCGGGTTGGTCCTGATCTTGAGCACGCTGCGCCAGGCGAGGGTGAGCGAGTTCGCCACCGCGGTCGCCGGGCTCGGCAGGCGCGCGAGCGCGGGGGCACTAAAGACGGCCGTTGTCATCGGTTGCTCCGGTCAAGTTCGCGATCGGGAGCGGCCGCCGCGGCCGCTCCCGCTTTTCCCGCCGCGTCCGCTGCCTCAGCTTCCGGCTCTTCCGCACGGTGGCCGGTGAGTGAGAGGAACACCTCGTCGAGGCTCGCCCGGCGCAGCGCGAACTCGGCGAGCTCGATCGCGGCGTCATCGATCGCGCGGATGATCCCGGGCAGCGACCTGCCGCCCGTGACCTGGACGCTGACCTGCCCGGACTCGACGCCGATGGACGGCGCCGCGCCGGCGAGCAGCTCAAGCAGCTCCGCCACGGCGGCCAGGTCGGCCCGGCTGGCCGGGGTCACCTCGAGCACCTGCCGCCCGGCGCTCGCCTTGAGCTCGTCCGGCGTCCCCGTCGCGATGACCGCGCCGTGGTCGATGACCGCGATGTCGTGCGCGAGCTGGTCGGCCTCTTCCAGGTACTGCGTGGTCAGCAGCACGGTGGTGCCGTCCGCGACGAGCTGCCGGATCATCCCCCAGACCTCGTTGCGGCTGTGCGGGTCGAGGCCGGTGGTCGGCTCGTCGAGGAAGAGCACCCGCGGCCGGCCGACCAGGCTGGCCGCCAGGTCGAGGCGGCGGCGCATGCCGCCCGAGTAGGTCTTGGCGCTGCGCCCTGCGGCGTCGCTGAGCTCGAAGCGCGTCAGCAGTTCGGCCGCCCGCGCGCGCGCCTGCGGCCTGCTGAGCCCGAGTAGCCGCCCGACCATGATGAGGTTGTTGGTACCGGACAGTCCCTCGTCCACCGAGGCGTACTGCCCGGTCAGTCCGATGAGCTGGCGTACCTGGTGCGCGTCGCGCACCACGTCGTAGCCGCATACCGCCGCCGACCCGTCATCGGGCCGCAGCAGCGTGGCGAGGATGCGGACCGCGGTGGTCTTGCCCGCCCCGTTCGGGCCGAGGAGCCCGAGGACGCTGCCGGGCCGCGCGGCCAGGTCGACCCCGGCCAGCGCCGTGGTCTTGCCGAACCGCTTGACGAGCCCGTGCGTCTCGATCGCGTAACTTGCTTGTGCCATGCCACCATGGTGGCGCACGCCGCTGTCAGTCCCCGCACAGTTTTCTGTCGGCGCCTGTCCGCTCGCGCACGGGCGTCCACCGCCCGCGTGCCCGCGGCTAGGATGATGCCGGACGCTCTCACTCATTAACGACGGGGGACCGGGCAATGGCGGACTACGACATGACCTGGGCCAAGGCGGATCCTGATCATGCCCCGCCGGAGATCGACCCCACGCAGCCGAGCGTAGCCCGGGTCTATGACGCGATCCTCGGCGGCAAGGATAACTTCGCGGTCGACCGTGCGGTCGCCGCCGAGGCCATCGCGACCGTGGGCGACCGCGGCAACGGCGCGCGGCTCAACCGGGCCGCACTCGGCCGTGCCGTCAGGTACATGGCGCTGCGGGGCGTCGACCAGTTCCTCGACCTCGGTTCCGGCCTGCCCACGGTGCAGAACACGCACCAGATCGCCCAGACGATCAACCCCGTCGCCCGGGTGGTGTACGTGGACAACGACCCGAGCGTCTTCCTGCACGGCAAGGCGCTGCTCGCCGACGACGCCTCGACCATCGTGATGCTCGCCGACATCAGGACGCCGGACGCGCTGCTCGCCGCGCCCGAGGTCCGCGGCCTGCTCGACTTCGGCAAGCCGGTCGGCCTGATACTCAACGCGGTCATCCACCACCTGCTCGACGAGGAAGACCCGCACGGCACTCGTGGCCCGCTACAAGCAGGAGCTCGCGCCGGGCAGCTACATGCAGATGACCCACTTCTGCGACGAGTCGCCTGAGGTTCGCGCCAGCATGGACGTGCTGCGCCGCAGCCTCGGCCGCGGCCAGGTGCGCAGCCGCGAGGAGATCACCCGGTTCTTCGACGGGCTCGAGCTGGTGCCGCCCGGCCTCGTCTACCTGAACGAGTGGCAGCCGGACACGCTGCCGAACGAGTCAGCGCTGGGCGCCACGCTCATGCTCTGCGGGGTCGGCCGCAAGCCCTAATGCGGTGTTGGCCGGGAGCTCCGTGCCCGCGCCGCGGCGGCGCAGGTGCACCAGGTCGGGCCGCCCGGCCGCGGGCTCTGTCGCCATCGCCCGGGCGTCCGCGCCCTCGACCGTGAAGCCGGCGTCGGCGATCATGGCGAGGTCGGCGGCGCCCGGCTGCCCCTCGCTCGTCAGGTAGTCGCCGAGGAAAATCGAGTTGACGATGTGCAGCGCGAGCGGCTGCAGCGTGCGCAGGTGGATCTCGCGGCCGCCGGCGAGCCGGACCTCGGCGTCCGGGTTGACGAAGCGGACCATGGCCAGGATGCGCAGGCAGCGCTGCGGGGTCAGTTCCCAGTGCCCGGCGAGCGGCGTCCCGTCGAAGGGGATCAGGAAGTTGACGGGGACCGAGTCCGGGCGCAGCCCGCGCAGCGCGAACGCCACGTCGACGAGGTCCTCGTCGGTCTCGCCCAGGCCGGCGATGAGCCCGGAGCAAGGGGACAGCCCCGCCCGCTTGGCGTACTCGACGGTCGACACCCGGTCCGCGTACTCGTGCGTGCCGCAGATGTCCGCGTAGTGCCCGCCCGAGGTGTTCAGGTTGTGGTTGTAGGCCGTGGTTCCCGCCGCGGCGAGGCGCTCGGCCTGCCCCGCGGACAGCAGGCCGAGGCAGGCGCAGACCTCCACGTCCGGGTTGCGCTCCTTGAACCCGGCGATGGCGCCCGCGACCCGGTCGATGTCCCGGTCGGTCGGGCCGCGGCCGCTGGCCACCAGGCAGACCCGGCGGGCACCGCCGGCCACGCCGGCTTCCGCGGACGCGATAACCTGGTCGGTCTTGAGCCAGGTGTAGGTGAGCACGCCGGCCTGGGAGCCGAGCCGCTGCGAGCAGTAGTGGCAGTCCTCTGGGCAGAGCCCGCTCTTGACGTTAACCAGGTAGTTCAGCTTGACCCTGCGGCCGAAGAACCGACGCCTGACCCGGAACGCCGCCGCAACCACGTCCATCAGCTCGTCGTCGCCGCTCGCGAGCACCGCGAGTGCTTCCTCGCGGGTCGGGAGTTCGCCGTCGACGGCCTTTTCCGCGAGCGCATCGAGCCACGTCATAGGACAAAAGGTAGCAGCCGGCCGCCACCGCCCCTCGGTCGCCATGGCGGGGGATGGGGCGGGCGGGATGGGGTGGGCGGGCGGGATGGGGCGGGCGGGCGGGATAAAGTCAGCCGCAACCGTTCGGAGGATGTGGGATGCGGATCGCGATACTCGATGACT
Organism: uncultured Actinomycetota bacterium; assembly: GCA_963811335.1. Classification (GTDB taxonomy): domain Bacteria; phylum Actinomycetota; class Actinomycetes; order Streptosporangiales; family Streptosporangiaceae; genus Trebonia. Next base: position 82,188 of record CAWERB010000014.1, read on the forward strand.
ACCAGCACGTGGCGCTGAGCTGCGCCGACTGGGACTCGCTCGGCGCGGAGGTGGTCACCTTCCGCAATCACATCGCCGACACCGGCGACCTGGTAGCGGAACTGCGGCCGTTCGACGTGGTCGTGGCGATGCGGGAGCGGACGCCGTTCACCGCGATGAGGATCGCGCTGCTGCCCAACCTGCGGCTGCTCGTCACCACCGGGATGCGCAACGCCTCGATTGACGTCGCGGCCTGCGAGAGGGCAGGAGTCACCGTTTGCGGCACACGTGGTAGTTCCGGGGCCACACCGGAACTGACCTGGGCGCTGATCCTCGCGGTGGCCAGGCACGTGGCCGAGGAGGACGCGGCGGTACGTAGCGGCGGATGGCAGCACACGGTCGGGTTCGGGCTGCGCGGGCGGACCCTGGGCGTGATAGGGCTCGGCAACATCGGGCGGGCCGTCGCGGCGGTCGGACTGGCGTTCGGCATGGAGGTCCTTGCCTGGTCACAGAACCTGTCCGCTGCCACGGCCGCCGCGGCGGGCGTAACGGCGGTCGGCAAGGACGACCTGTTCGCGCTGTCTAACGTCGTCACGGTGCACTACAAGCTGAGCGCGCGGTCGGTCGGCCTGGTGGGGGCGCGGGAACTGGGGCTGATGCGGCCGACGGCGTTCCTCGTGAACACGTCGCGCGGGCCGATCGTGGACTCCGACGCGCTGCTCGCCGCCCTGCAGGCCGGGAATATCGCCGGCGCCGGACTTGACGTCTATGATGAGGAACCGCTCCCCGCAGGGCATCCGTTCCGGTCCGCGCCGCGGACCGTACTGACTCCGCATCTTGGGTATGTGACCGATGATGGGTACCGGACCTTCTACGCCGACGCCGTGGCGGACATCGCCGCCTTCGCCGCGGGCCAGCCGGTCCGCGTCGTCAGCGCGGACTGACCCGGCGAGCGGCCTGCTTGACGAGCCGGCGGGAGGATCTGTCCATGACGGCGACACGGCCCCGTGACCTGCTCACCGACGGCCTGCTCGGGGAACTGGGCGGGACCGCGGGGCAGGCGAGCGGTCAGCCAGCGGCGCTCGCCGCGGACATCGCCAGGCTCGCCGGGGCCGGCTACCTGAACGTCGCGCTGCCGCCGGAGTTCGGCGGCCTCGGCTGCACGCTCCGCCAGGCCGCCTGCGGCCAGCGGCGGCTGGCGCGGCACGCGCCGCGCACCGCGCTCGCGGTCAGCGCGCACCTGTCCTGGACCGGTGCCGCGGCCGACGCGTACCGGGCGGGCGATGACTCGGTGCGCTGGATCCTGGCCGAGGCTTCCCGGGGCGCGCTGTTCGCCGCCGGGCACGGCGAGGCCGGCGCTGACCTGCGGTTCGCCGACCCCAGGTCCCGGTGCCGGCCCTCCGCCGACGGCGGGTACCAGTTCCTCGACCCCGGTGTGCTCGCCACCACGACGCCGGGCTGGGACTGGATCGCGGTGCACGGGGTGCACCCGGCGGGTAGCCCGGCCCGGCCCCAGTGCGTCATCGCGTTCGCCGGGCGCGGCACCCGGGCTAGCCAGGCGTTCCGCGTCGCGCGGGCGCAGCCGGTCGGCGCGCTGGCGGACGTCTTCACCACGAGCGCGCTCACCTGGGGCCACTCGATCCTGGCCAGCGTGCAGTACTCCGACGCGCGGCGGGCGTTCAACGCCGCGATTACCGCCGTCGCGGAGGCGGCGACGCCCGACGACCTGGCGCGGCCCGCCGTCCCCGGGCTTCCGGCCGGCCGCTGGCCCGCCGCCGAGGCCGGCGCCAGGCTCGACGCGATGAAGGCGCGGATCGCCGAGGTCACCCATCCTTGGCAACTCGTCCAGGCGCCCGCGCCCGACCTCGGCGGTCAGCACCTCATCGCGCTGCACGCCATGCGCCACCAGATCGCAGAAGGCGCCGCCCGCGTACACACCCTCATCGCTCAGCTCACCGGCGCGCCGGCCCCAGCCAGCCCGCTCGTCCCTTAGCCCCGCCGCCCACGCAGGGCTCGCAGCGCCCAGATCGCCGGCGACCCGGACCCCGCTCCCTTGGCACCCCGTTCGCGACAAACCGGGCATGGCATCCTTGCGGGATGCAAACGATGACCGACCTTGAGCGCCGCGCGGCCGCGCACTGGCGGGGAACTGAGGAGGAATGGCTGGGCGACTGGCTGCTGCGCGCGGCCGGCGGGTTCACCGGCCGGGCCAACTCCGCCCTGCCGCTCGGCGACCCGGGCCTGCCGCTCGATGACGCACTCGCCGCCGTGACCCGCTGGTACCGGGAACGTGACCTGGCTCCGATGATCGCGGTACCGGTGCCACTCGACGGTGACGCTCACCGCGACGCCAGTGCCTCCTGGGAACCCAGTGCTTCTTCCGAAGCCCCCGCCTCCCGCGAAGCTGGCGGCCCGGGCGGCGAACTCGATGCGGAGCTGGCGCGTCGGTCCTGGCCGACCCGGCCGGGCCCCGCCTTCTTCATGGTCGCCGACCTTCCCTTTGCATCCCCGGCCAACGGTCTCGCCGACGGCCGCGAGGTCCTGATCAGCCCGGTGCCCGACGACGCCTGGGCCGCCAGGTACCACTACCGGGGCCAGGACCACCTGCCGCCCGTCGCCCGGCAGGTGCTCACCTCGGCGCGGGAGCAGTCCTTCGTAAGCATCAGGCAGGGCGACGAGGTGCTCGCGATCGCGCGGCTGTCGATCGCGGCCGGCTGGGCCGGTCTTACCGCGGTCGAGGTGCATCCTGGCCACCGCCGCCAGGGCCTAGGCGTCGCGATCACGGCGGCGGCGTGCCGGGTGGCGGAGGGACGCGGCATCCCGTGCGCCTTCCTCCAGGTAGAGGTCGACAACGCGCCCGCGCAGGCGCTCTACCGGCGCCTCGGCTTCCGTTACAGCCACCGCTACCACTACCGGGTGGCGCCGGAGGCCTAGCGGCCAGTACGGGAGGTTGGCTGAGCCAGCCTGCTGTCGAGGCAGGTCGGCTCCGTTGGACGTGGGCCGATCCTCCCGGCAGTCGGCGACTTGCTATCAATTCCTGCGTCCGGGACCACCTCCTATCGATTTCGGCGTCATATATCGGACATAACGGGCGCAAAAGTGACCGAAATCGATAGAAAGATGAAGGACTAGCAGAAACTGATAGAGAGTGGCGGCGACCTGAGCGCAGGTCCCCGCCCTGTTACGTCCCGCGCCTGGGAACGGTGCCGGGTAACGGTGCTGGGAAGTGGCCGCGACACGCCGAGGCAGCCGGGGTGCTTCGACCGAGACGGGGTTCTCGTTACGTTTGAGAACATGGCTACCTCTCGGTCCAGGGGCGCGTCAGGCTCGCGGGGCGGGCGGGCGGGCACGGTCGGTGACGAGTACTACAACGACGAGTCGCCCGACCCGATCGTGCGGATGCCGCCGCCCGGCAGCAGGGGCAGCGGGGGAGCGCGGCGCGGCGCGGGAGGTACCAGGACAGGCGGCGGCACGGGGCGCGGCGGCGCGGGACGGGCCAGCGGCAAGGCCGGCGGTACGGCCAACGCCACCGGCAACGCCAGGGCGAACGGCAAGGGGAACGCCAAGGGGAACGCCAAGGGCAGCGGCACGCGATCGGGCAACGCCAGGGCGAACGGCAACGCCAAGGGCCGCGGCCGCACGCCAGCCAACGGCCGTCAGGCCAAGGGCACGGCGGCCAGGCGCGGCGCGGCGCCGCCACCGAGCCCGCCGTCGCACAACGTGCTCATCGTGCTCACCGCTTGGCTGCTGCGCGCCATCGGGATGGCCTGGCTGCTAGTGGCGAACCTGGTGGGCGGCATCGTCCGCCGCTTCGGCCGCAACGCGCGGCAACTGCACCCGGACCACAAGCGCGACGGCGTCGGGCTGGCCTTCATCGGGCTGGCGATCGTGTTCGCGGCCGCGATCTGGGCCCGGATGCACAACCTCGCGGGCGAGGGCCTCTATACCTTGACGAGCTCCGCCGTCGGCGAGGGCTCCTTCACCGTCCCGGCCCTGTTCGCGCTCGTCGGCGTGCGGTTCATGCGCCACCCGGACAGGAACGCGGCGCTGCCGCCGGCGGAGATCGGCTGGACGGCCCTGCTGGCCGGCGCGCTCGGCCTGTTCCACATCGCCAAGGGCGTTCCGACGCTATCTCACGGCGGCGGCGGCTGGCCGGCGGTGCGTACCGCGGGCGGACTGCTCGGCATGGCCGCCTCCTGGCCGCTCGACAAGGGGCTCACGGCCTGGGTGGCGACGCCGTTGCTCGGCCTGCTCGCCGCCTACGGGCTGCTGGTCATCACCGGCACGCCGGTCCGGCAGGTGCCGGACCGGCTGACGGAGCTCCGGGCGCTGTTCGGCCTCGCGACCTATGACGACGAGTGGGACGGCGCGGCGCCCGAGGGGCAGGACGGTGACGCCGCCGAAGTGGACGCCGCCCGGCGCGGCGAGATCAGCCGCGGCCCGATCAGGCTCAAGGGCTCCCTGGAGGCCGGCGAGCAGCGCAAGCCCTACGATCCCCAGGTCCTCATCCCGGGAACAGGCCTGCCTCCGGCCCGGATGCCGGAGGCGAGGATCGGTGACGACCTGCTCGAGGACCTGGGCTTCACCACGCAGACGGATCACCCCCACCCCGGGGCAGACCAGCCCGCGGCGCAGCCGCCCGCCGCGTTCCAGCCCGTGCCCGCCGCCGCGCCGACCCCAGTGCCGCCGACCCCGGTGCTGCCGGGCGAGCAGCTGACGCTCAGCGGGGCCGCGGCCGGCAGCTACACGTTGCCGCCGTCGGCGCTGCTGCGCCCGGGAAGCCCGCACAAGGCGCGGACCAAGGCGAATGACAAGGTAGTCGCGGACCTGCAGGACGTATTCGAGCAGTTCAAGGTCGACGCAACGGTGGCGGGTTTCACCCGGGGGCCCACGGTCACCAGGTACGAGATCGAGCTCGACCCCGGCGTCAAGGTGGAGCGGGTCACTCAGCTGTCGAAGAACATCGCCTACGCGGTCAAGTCGGCCGATGTCCGCATCCTGCCGGTGATCCCCGGCAAGTCGGCGATCGGGGTGGAGATACCGAACGCCGACAAGGAGATCGTCAGCCTGGGCGACATGCTCCGATCCGACGTGGCGCTCGCCGACCATCACCCGATGGTGGTCGGGCTCGGCAAGGACGTCGAGGGCAAGACGGTGCTCGCCAACCTGGCGAAGATGCCGCACGTGCTGGTGGCCGGGGCGACCGGAAGCGGGAAGGCCCTGGCGCTAGACACGCCCATACCGACCCCCAAGGGCTGGACCACCATGGGCGAAGTCCAGGCGGGAGATGAGGTCTTCGACGAACACGGCCGCCCGTGCCTGGTCACTGCGGCGACCCCGGTCATGTACGGCCGCCCGTGCTACGAGGTCGAGTTCTCCGACGGAACCGTGATCGTCGCGGATGCCGAGCACCTCTGGCGGACCAGCACGGTCGCCGGCCGGCAGCAGCGAGGGCGGCCACCATGCGGAACTGCGTACTGGCCGCCAGAGGCCGTCGCGCAAATCGCGGAGCGAACGGCCGCGGTGCTGGCAGAGCCAGATCGCCGGATCAGCACTGGCGAGGTTCTCGCGGATGTCGGTAAGCAGTTCCAGAACGTCCTCTACACGGCGCTCAAGGCCGTGCACAGCGAGGGCCGGGTCACCAGGCCGACCTACGTGCGTGGCGGGCGCGAGCTCAGCTTCTGGGCGCCCGCGTACTCACGTCACATCGTGTACCGGGCGCTCGCGGAACGCGTGGCCGCCCCAGCGGGCAGCAGCCACGTTCGCGAGATCGACGCGGAACCCGTCACGACGCGGGAGATCGCCGCATCGCTGCGACACAGCGGCGGTCGGCTCAACCATTCCGTGGCCCTGTGCGGACCGCTTGAGTACCCCGAGCGGGAACTGCCGGTCGCTCCATACACCTTCGGCTGCTGGCTTGGTGACGGTAGGACCAGAGGCGCCGGCATCACGACGATGGACGAGGAGATACTGGACCAGATCCGCGCCGACGGGTACCTCGTCACGCACCACCTTAGTACTCGTATGCAGTACACCATCTGGAACCGTCCCGAGCGCGACCGGCGGATCGCGGAAGCGCTGCGTCTAGCGGAGCAGGGGATGAGCGTCGAGAAGGCAGCGGCGCAGCTGGGGGTCGGCCTCTCGGCAACGTTCCGGGCGGCAGGCGGGCGCTTTCCCCAGGGGCGCAGGGGCGCCACCACTGCCGCGGCACCGCCCCTGGGGCGTTACCGGACCTTGCGCGAGATCTTCCGGGAGATAGGGGACAAGCACATCCCTGAGGAGTATCTCCACGCATCAATTACTCAGCGTCGCGCCTTGCTTGCTGGCCTGCTCGACACGGATGGGTACTGCACCCCCGGCGGCACGGTCGAGTTCTCGGTCACGAATGAGCGCCTCGCCAGAGACACCCTGGAACTCGTGCTTGGCCTCGGGTACAAGGGGACGCTGCGGACCAAGCCATGCCAGGGACACACTGAAAAGACCTCGACTGTTTACACGGTTGTCTTCACCCCTGACCAGCCCGTTTTCAGGCTTAGCCGCAAGCTGGCCCGCCAGCATGAGGCCAAGGCGACGAGCACTGCGCGGTGGCGCTACATCAGCGACGTACGGCCCATCGAGTCTGTTCCTGTCCGCTGTATTGCGGTGAGCAGTCCGAGCCGCCTGTACCTGGCGAGCCGTTCGTGTATCCCGACCCACAACTCGGTGTGCCTCAATGGGCTGATCACGTCCATCCTGGCCCGCTCCACGCCGGATGAGGTGCGGATGATCCTCATTGACCCCAAGCGGGTCGAGCTGTCGATCTACGAGGGTATCCCGCACCTGATCACCCCGATCATCACCAACCCGAAGAAGGCGGCCGAGGCGCTCGAGTGGGTGGTCGGGGAGATGGAGACCCGCTACGACGACCTGGCGGCGTCCGGGTTCCGGCACGTGGACGACTTCAACAAGGCGGTCCGCGCGGGGAAGCTGGCCGCGCCGCCCGGCTCCGAGCGCGAGTACCGGCCCTACCCGTACCTGGTGACGGTGGTGGACGAGCTCGCGGACCTGATGATGGTCGCGCCGCGCGACGTGGAGGACAGCATCGTGCGGATCACCCAGCTGGCCCGGGCGGCGGGCATCCACCTGGTGATCGCCACCCAGCGGCCGAGCGTGGACGTGGTGACCGGGCTGATCAAGGCGAACGTGCCGAGCAGGCTCGCGTTCGCTACCTCGTCCGTGACCGACTCGCGGGTCATCCTCGACCAGCCGGGGGCGGAGAAGCTGGTCGGGCAGGGCGACGCGCTGTTCCTGCCGATGGGCGCGTCCAAGCCGATCCGGCTGCAGAACGCGTTCGTCTCGGAGAAGGAGATCCGGGACATCGTCGGGCACTGCAAGCAGCAGGCGCAGCCGGAGTACCGGCAAGACGTGCAGGCGGCACCGGAGAAGGCCAGGGAGACCGACGCCGAGGTGGGCGATGACCTGGAGTTGCTGATCGCGGCCGCCGAGCTGATCATCACCAGCCAGTTCGGCTCTACGTCCATGCTGCAGCGCAAGCTCCGGGTCGGTTTCGCAAAGGCCGGCCGGCTGATGGACCTGCTTGAGAGCAGGGGTATTGTCGGCCCAAGCGAAGGTTCCAAGGCGCGGGACGTCCTGAAACGGCCTGATGACCTCGGCGAGGTGCTGGCCTTCTTGCGGGGCGAGTGAGCGGGCGCTTATCCGGGACGCCGAGGAACGACAGGCGGGCGCCGGACTCGCCGCATCATTACTGTGAGTGACTTTTAGTGATCACTGGGTAAGAAGAGACCAAGGGACGAGATCTTCCGGAGGCGCAACGTGAGCATCGGTGACACCTTGGCGGAGGCACGACGTCAGGCCGGGCTCACCTTGGCCCAGGTAAGCCAGCAGACCCGGATCCGGGAGTCGATCATCGCCGCGATCGAGCAGGGTGACTTCTCACCGTGCGGCGGCGACTTCTACGCCCGCGGTCACATCCGGTCGATCGCCGGGGTGGTGGGGACCGACCCGGCCCCGCTGATCAGGGAGTACGACGAGGAGCACGGGCCGCCAGGCAAGATGCGCGCGGCCCAGATCTTCGAGCCGGCCACGCCGATCAGGATCCGCGAGCCGCGGAACCTGCACATGGGGCGGGTGCTCGCCGTGGCGCTGATCGCCGTCGCGGGCTTCGGCGCCTACCGGCTGGTGTCGGCGCACGACAATCGCTCGACGGCGGCCCCGACGGTCAACCTGCGGCCCTCGGTGGCCCCGACGGTCACGGTGACGCCCAAGGCCGCCACGCAGTCGACCGCTCCGCCCAAGAACGAGGCGGTGATCAAGCTGACCGCCATCTCCGACTGCTGGGTCGGGCTCAACGACCCCGCCGGCCAGTCGCTCTACCAGGGCATCGTCCCGGCCGGGACGACCAGGACCTGGGACGAGAAGCACCCGGTGTCGATGGTGATCGGCAACCCGCCGGGAATCAAGCTGACCGTGAACGGGAAGCCGCAGCACATGACCGCGGGACAGGTGGCCCACGTCAGCATCAACCCGGCGAGCCAGACCCCCGTCACCATCGGCTGACGCGGGCCGTCGACGGCCACGCGATGACCTGAGGGGACTAGCCGATCGCGTACTCTCTGCCTGTGTCTAGTTCCCGTTCCGTAAGCCTCGTCACGCTCGGTTGCGCACGCAACGAGGTGGACTCAGAAGAGCTCGCCGCCCGCCTGGCGGCGGGCGGCTGGACGCTGCGGGGCGAAGGGGAAGGCGCGGACGTCGTCCTCGTCAACACGTGCGGGTTCATTCAGGCGGCCAAGCAGGAGTCCATCGACGAACTGCTCAGCGCCGCGGACTCCGGTGCCAAGGTCGCCGCCGTGGGGTGCCTGGCCGAGCGCTACGGCACCGAGCTCGCCGACGAGCTCCCCGAAGCCCAGGTGCTCGGCTTCGATGACTACACCGACATCGCGGCCCGGCTCGACGACGTGCTGGCCGGGCGCAAGCGTCCCGCGCACGTGGCCAGGGACCGCCGCACGCTGCTGCCGGTCAGCCCGGCAAGCCGCCAGCAGGCCAGGGCGGCGGCTGAGAAAACCGACGTGGACGGAACAGATCTTCCGGCGGGCGTCGCGCCCGCCTCAGGGCCGCCGGTGGTCCGCAGGCGGCTGGCCGGCGGCGTGACGGCGCCGCTCAAGATCGCTTCCGGCTGCGACCGCCGCTGCTCGTTCTGCGCCATCCCTTCCTTCCGCGGCTCCTTCGTCTCCCGGCGCCCGCCAGAGCTGCTGTCCGAGGCCTCCTGGCTGGCTGGCCAGGGCGTACGTGAGCTGGTCCTGGTCAGCGAGAACTCCACCTCGTACGGCAAGGACCTGGGGGACCTGCGGCTGCTTGAAACGGTCCTGCCCGAGCTGGTGAAGACCGAGGGCATCGCGCGCGTGCTGGTCAGCTACCTGCAGCCGGCCGAGGTCAGGCCCGGCCTGATCGAGGTGATGACGTCGACCCCTGGCGTGGCGCCGTACTTCGACCTGTCGTTCCAGCACGCCAGCGGGCCGGTGCTGCGCCGGATGCGCCGGTTCGGCGACCGTGGCCGGTTCATCGAGCTGATCGAGCGGGTCAGGCAGCTGGCCCCGACGCCGGCGTCCGGTCCAACTTCATCGTCGGCTTCCCCGGCGAGACGGCGCAGGACCTGCGGGAGCTTGAGCTGTTCCTGAGCGAGGCCCGGCTGGACGCGATCGGTATCTTCGGCTACTCCGACGAGGACGGAACCGAGGCGGCCCGCTTCGACGACGCGGACAAGCTGGACTCCGACGAGGTGAATCGCCGGGTGAGCGAGTTCGCCGACCTCGCCGAGGAGGTCATGGCCCAGCGCGCGGCCGACCGGGTTGGCGGATGCGTCGAGGTGCTCGTTGAGGAGGTCATCGGCGGACGGCCGCTACGAGGGCCGCGCCGCGCACCAGGCACCGGACGTAGACGGGTCGACGACGCTGCTCGCCGACCGGCAACTGGCCCCTGGCGACCTGGTGGCCGCTGCGGTGGTGGAGTCGGTAGGAGCGGACCTGGTGGCCCGCGCGTAACCTGGCGACCGTGAACGACGCCAGGGACTCAGCCACGAAGGCCGCGCCAGCGCCGCCGGGGCTGGTCAACATCGCCAACGTGCTGACGGTGATACGCATCTTGCTCGTCCCGGTGTTCGTGGTCTGCCTGGTCCACGGCGGCACGGCATGGCGGCTCGCGGCGCTCGCGGCGTTCGTCGCCGCGTCGTTCACCGACTTCCTCGACGGGCAGCTGGCGCGCAAGCGCGGGCTGGTGACCGACTTCGGCAAGATCGCGGACCCGATCGCGGACAAGGCGCTCACCGGGGCGGCGCTCATCACCCTGACGGCGCTCGGCGAGCTGCCCGGCTGGGTCACCGCGCTGATCCTGTTCCGCGAGGTCGGCATCACGCTGCTGCGCTTCGCCGTCATCAGGCGCCGCGTCATCGCGGCGAGCAAGGGCGGCAAGCTCAAGACGCTGCTGCAGATCATCGCGATCTGCCTGTACGTGCTGCCCCCCTCGCTCGGCCTGTCCCCGATCGTCAAGGAAACCGTCATGGCGGCGGCGCTCGTGGTTACCCTGGTGACGGGCGGGGACTACGTGATACGGGCGGTGCGGCTGGGCCGCGCGCCGGACGACAAGGCAGTCAGCGAGGGGCGCCAGAATGTCTGACACCACGGCGGCGGGTGAACTCGCCATGGAGGTCATCGCGGCGCTGACGCTGACCGGCCATACGGTGGCCACCGCCGAGTCGCTGACGGGCGGGCTCGTCGCCGCGGCGCTGACCGACGTGCCCGGTTCCTCGAGCGCCTTCCGCGGCGGCGTGGTGGTCTACGCGACCGAGCTGAAGGCCCGGCTGCTCGGCGTGGACCCCGGCATGCTCGAGCGGTTCGGCCCCGTCCACGCCCCAGTGGCCGCCGCCATGGCCAACGGGGTAAGAGACCGCCTCGGCGCCACCATCGGCGTGGCCACCACGGGCGTCGCGGGCCCGGGGCCGCAGGACGGCCACCCGGCGGGCACCGTGCACGTCGCGGTGAGCCTGTCAGGCGACACGGTGGTAAGGACCATGGCGCTGCCGGGAAACCGAGACGAGGTACGTAGACTGACGGTGGAACGGGTACTTGGTTTGCTACTAGGCCGACTTAGGGAAGAGTGTCCGTGATTACAGCGTTACGTCGGTAGTGAACACGCCGGGCTGTGGCCTCGCGAATTAACCGTACCGAAAGGTACGGTGGAGTTAGCGATGGTCGCGATCCGGTAACTTCGCAGGAAACACCGGCAAGCGGTTGCGCCCAGGAAGGAAGGGAGTGCGACGATGATTCTGCTCCGTCAACTGCTCGGCGACGTGTTGCGTCGGATGCGCGTCAGGCAGGGCCGCACTCTGCGCGAGGTGTCAGCGTCAGCGCGCGTGTCACTTGGCTACCTGTCAGAGGTGGAGCGCGGCCGCAAGGAGGCCTCCTCCGAGCTGCTCGCGGCGATCTGCGCGGCACTCGAGACGCCGCTGTCACAGGTCTTCCGTGAGGTCTCAGACAACTTCGCCCTCGCCGAGCTGCAGAACGAGCCGGTCCTGTCCGGCGCGCTGCGCGAGCCCGGGCTGCGCATACCCGAGGTTCCCGAGGCGGCGGCCCCGCTCGACGACGGACTGGACGGCCTCGACCACATTCCCTCCGTCGTGGGAGTGTGAGTGGCGGCCTTACGAGTCCGTTACCGGTTCGGCTGGAACTTTCGCAGGCCTGGGTGCTTACACCCAGGCCTGCGGGCTGTCGGTGAGGACGGCGACCGCGGCGGGAAGCTCGCCTGACACGATGTCCGCGAGCGTCACCGTCTCAAGCACGGCCCGCTCGTTCGCCCGCAGCGCGATCCACACCCGCTGCAGCGGCTCGGCCGCGCCCGGGTACGTCACGTTCTCCGGCCGCTCGCCGCGCACGCCGAGCAGCTGGCCGTCGATGGCCCGGATGATGTCGGCGAGTGAGATCTCCGAGGCGGGCCTGGCCAGCCAGAAGCCGCCGTCCGGCCCGCGCTGGCTGCGCACGATGTTGCTGCGCCGCAGGTGAGTCAGGATTGTCTCAAGGAACTTGCCCGGGATATTTTGCGCTTGGGCGAGCTGCTCGGCCGTGACATGGCCATCGTGCGCCGCGGCGAGCTCGATCGCGGCGCGCAGCGCGTAGTCGGCGCGTGCGGAGAGTCGCATGACCGCCATTATGCTGCTTCCCGATCGGAATAGTGACATCGGCCCGCTTTGCAATCGTTCGCAGCCGGGGCCGCCGCGCCGGTATACATAGATGGAGCCAGCAGGAGGGAGGCGGCGATGCCCGCCGCGCGTGAGGTCTCCGTCAACCTGACGGTCAACGGCGCCCCCCGTTCCGTGGCCGTTCCCGCCCGTACCCTCCTCGTCCACTTCCTGCGCGACCACCTCGGGCTCACCGGCACTCACGTCGGCTGCGACACCACGCAGTGCGGCGCCTGCACGGTGGCGCTGGACGGCGTCGCGGTGAAGTCGTGCACGGTCCTCGCCGCCCAGGCCAGCGGCTGCGCGGTGACCACGATCGAGGGCCTCGGCAACTCCGGCGGCACCCTCCACCCGGTACAGCAGGCCTTCCAGGACGAGCACGCCCTGCAGTGCGGCTACTGCACGCCGGGCATGGTGATGGCGGTCCGTCAGCTCATCGAGGACCAGCCAAGCCCAACGGAAGACCAGGTCAGGCACGCCCTGGACGGCAACATCTGCCGCTGCACCGGCTACCAGAACATCGTCGCGGCCGCGCTGCGCGCCGCGCGAGCGGTTCCGCGCGGACCATCAGCCCAGGCTGCCGAGCCGCCTCCCGCCGAGCCGTTCCCCGCCGAGCCGCCCCAGCCGCCCACACCGGAGGGATAACAGCAAGAAATGTTTCCCGCCGACTTCGCCTACGCTCACGCCCGCTCGCTGGACGAGGCGCTTGACCTGCTCGACGAGGCCGCGGAAGCCGGCCAGGAGGCCAAGCTCATCGCCGGCGGCCAGTCCCTGCTGCCGATGATGAAGCTCCGCCTCGCCGCCCCCGAGGTTCTCATCGACATCGGCGGCCTCAGGGAACTGCGCAGCGGCGGCTGGACCGCAGGGCTCGGCGGCCGCTTCAACGTGCTGCTCGGCGCGCTCACCACCTACCGGCAGCTAGGCCTTGACAGTTTTTTTTCTGCCGACCTCCCCGCCCTCCACCCCTCTGCCGACCTCCCCGCCCCCCACCCCCGCGAGGGCCACCCGGTCGACCGGGCCGGGCAGCGGGGCCGCATCGGCATCGTCCCTGCCATGACCGACGCCCTCGCGGTCCTCGCCGACCCCCAGGTCCGCGCCCGGGGCACGGTCGGCGGCGCGGTGGCGCACGGCGATCCCGCCGCCGACCTCCCCGCGGTGCTGCTCGCGCTCAACGCAACGGTCACCATCGCCTCCCGCAAGGGCAGGCACCAGGAGACCGCCCACCGTCTCGCGGAAGATCCCGGGCCGCAGCGTGCGAGCTCGGGCGCGCGCCCCGCCGACCTGCCGAACGTGGGCACGCGGGAGGTGCCACTCGACGACTTCCTGCAAGGCATCTACACCACCGACCTCGCCGCGGACGAGATCATCACCCACGTCCGCATCAGCAGCCCAGGCGCCCGGGGCAGCGCCTACGAGAAGTTCCCGCACCCGGCCAGCCACCTGCCGCTGGCGGGCGTCTGCGCGGTGCTGCGGCTGAGGGACGGCCGCATCGACGGCGCCGAGGTCGCCGTCACCGGGATCTCTCCCCGTCCTTACCGCGCCGCGCAGACAGAACGGATGCTGGTCGGCGCCGACCCGGTCCCTGATCCCCTGGCCGCGGCGGCGGCGCAGGTGACCAGGCTCCCGGACGGCAGCGAGGCCACCCTCCTCGGCGACCAGCACGCCAGCGCCGCCTACCGCGCCCACCTGGCCGAGGTTCTCACCCGCCGCGCCCTGGCCCGACCGCGCGATCTCCCGCGGCCCAGGCCAACCCGCCGGATGGGACGGTAACTCATGACGCTTATCGGCCAGCCGCTGACCCGCCGCGAGGACCCGCCGCTGCTGACGGGGCGCGGCCAGTACGTCGATGACTTCACCCCGCCGGGCACGCTGCACGCCTACGTCGTCCGCAGCCCCGTGGCCCACGCGCGCATCACGGGCATCGACGTGACCGAGGCCCGCGCAGCGGATGGCGTCGCCGCCGTCTTCACCGCCGCCGACCTGGCCGAGATGGGCGCCGGCCCGCTGCCGGGCGCCGAGGGCCTGCCGCCGGGCGCGCAGAACCCCGCGTACCCGCTGCTGGCGGCCGACGCCGGTGCTGTGGGCGGGCCAGCCGGTCGTCCTGGTGGTCGCCGACTCGCCGGAGCGCGCAGCCGACGCCGCCGAGCGAGTCGACGTCGGCTACGACGAGCTGCCCGCGGTCACCGCCGTGCTTGACGCCGCGGACCCGGCCGCCCCGCTGGTGCACGCGGGCGCGGAGAGCAACGTCGCCTTCCGCAAGCGCCTCACCGCCGGCGACGCGGACCTCGCGTTCGCCCGGGCCGCCTACCGGGTTCGCCAGCGGATGACCAGCCAGCGGATCGCCCCGGTGGCGCTTGAGCCGCGCGGCGTGCTCGCCTACCTGGCGCAGGACGGCCGCCTTGAGGTGCGCCTGCCGACCCAGCGCCCGCACGGCGCACGCAACTGGCTGGCGAAGATCCTGGGCGTTCCCGTTTCCGGCATCCACGTGACCGCGGGCGACGTGGGCGGCGGGTTCGGCGCGAAAGGCCCCATCTACCCCGACCAGGTCGCGGTGATCGCCGCCGCCCGGGCGCTGGGCCGCCCGGTGAAGTGGATCGAGGAACGAGCCGAGTCCTTCACCGCCACTACGCACGGCCGGGACCAGGTGGCCGACCTGGAGCTCGCCGCGGACGCCGACGGGTTCATCACCGCACTGCGCGGCACCGTGCACGCGAGCTTCGGCGCGTACTTCACGCCGAACGCCCCCGGCTCACTGCTCGGCCGCCTCGGCCCGATGCTCCCGCAGGGCTACCGCATCGAGAACTTCGACGTCGAGCTGGCCGGCGTCTTCGCGAACACCACCCCGGTCGGCCCGTACCGCGGTGCCGGGCGCCCCGAGGCGGCCTACTTCACCGAGCGCCTAGTGGACCTGCTCGCCAGGGAGGCGAACCTGGACCCGGCCGAGCTGCGCAGCCGCAATTTCGTCCGCCCCGCCGACTTCCCGTTCACCACGGCCGCCGGCCTCACCTACGAGAGCGGCGACTACCAGGCCGGCCTCGACCTGCTGCTTGAGAAGCTCGCCGCCTCGCCGGCCGCGGCCGTGACCGCAGACGGCCGGCTCTTCGGCCGTGGCATCGCCACGTTCGTCGAGCCGGGCGGCATCGTGCCGCGGGTACCGGGCCCGGACGGCACGATCGGCGACAAGGCCACGGTCACCGTCGGTGCCGACGGCAAGGTGACGGTCGCGGTGGGTACCAGCGGCCACGGCCAGGGCCACCAGACCGCGTTCGCCCAGCTTGCCGCCGACCTGCTCGGCGTGCCCTACGACGACGTGACGGTGGTGTTCGGTGACACCGACACCGCTCCGTTCGGCTACGGCACGTTCGGCTCCCGGTCGCTGGCGGCGGGCGGCACCGCGATCCACCAGGCCTGCCAGGCGGTCCTGGACGCGGCTCGCCGAGTGGACGCCCCGATGCCGGTCGCCGAGGCGGCTGCCCGGCTCGGCGGCATCTCGGCCGACGGCTCGTCAGGCGCGCCGCAGGAGACCTACGCATCCGGCGCGTATGGCTGCGACGTCGCCGTCGACCCGGAGACCGGCGCGGTCACGCTGCTGCGCGTGGTCGCCGTGGACGACTGCGGCGTGCTCGTCAACCCGCTGCTCGTCGAGGGCCAGGTGCACGGCGGGGTCGCCCAGGGCGTCGGCCAGGCGCTGACCGAGCACGTCAGCTACGACGAGAACGGCCAGCCGATGTCCGCGTCGCTGATGGACTACGCGGTGCCGTTCGCCGCCACGCTGCCGCGCATCGAGTCCTACTCGGTGGTCACCCCGTCCACCGTCAACCCGCTCGGCGTCAAGGGCATGGGCGAGTCCGGCACCATCGGCGTCACCCCCGCCCTGGTCAACGCGGTCATGGACGCCCTGGCCCCGTTCGGCGTCCGCCACCTGGACATGCCGCTTACCCCGGAGAAAATCTGGACGGCCATTCGGGAAAGCCAGGCCTAGCGGCACGCCATCGCGGGAACATGGCGTGGCGGTGCACAATGCGTACGTTCTGATGAAGTTTTCCCGCGTAACCCGCGGGGGAGAGGCGGCGGACGGATATGAGCGTGACCCTGCGGTACGTCCTTTCCTACGAGAGCGGCGATCTCTCCCGCGCGGCGGAGAATTTCCCGGCGCACCAGGCCAGGTACACCGAGTTCATGCGGCGCGGCGAGCTGCTCGCGCTCGGCCCGTTCACTGACGGCTCCGGCTCGATCGCGGTGTTCACCACGCGCGAGGCCGGCGAGGAGTTCGTGGCGGGCGACCCGTTCGTACTGCAGGGCGTGGTCAGCTCCTGGCAGATCCGCGAATGGCGCGAGGCAACCCCCTGATATCTCAATGCCGTGTTGCGAGGTCAGCCGCGCAGGCGAAGGCCCCTGGGGGTGTGGCGGAAGCCGGCCGACTCCAGGGCACGGGTGAGCGGCGAGTCGTGGACCACCATGCCGCCGTCGGCCTTCTCCACCGTGATCCGGCCGAGCGCGCCGTCGCGCACGGCCCCGGCCAGGGCCTGGGCGCACGGCTCGAGCGCGGCCGGGTCCTCGGTCCAGGACAGCAGCGTCTTGCCGCCGCGCTCGACGTACAGCACAAGCTCGCCAGCGAACAGCACCACCACCGCGCCCGCCTTGCGCCCAGGCCGGTGCGCGGTCGCGGCCTCCTCCGGGCGGGCCGGCCACGACAGCGCCGCGCCGTAGGGCTGTGCCGGGTCGGCCGCGGCGAGCACCACCGCCCGCCTGGACTCCTCGTGGCGCGCGGTCTGTCCGGGTTGGGCCGGGGCGGCCGGGAAGGCGGTGGCCGCGTCCGCCTCCGGCGACGCGGGATCGGCGGTCGTCGCCGCCACCAGGTCACCGGCGAGTGCGCGCATCCGGTCGACCGCACCGGGCAGCGCGAACTGGGCGCCGCCGAGGCCCTCGACGAAGTAGCCGCGGCGGCACTGCCCGGTCTCCTCCATGGCGCGCAGCACCGGGTAGACGGCGCCGAACCCGCCGGGAATCCGCTCGGCGGCGACCGCGCCCTTGGTGACCACGCCGTGCCGCTCGAGCAGGGTCAGCGCGAGCGCGTGCGCCCGCATGGTGGCCGCGCCCGGGTCGGGGCCGCTCGCCGGGCCGCCGGGGATGCCGCCCGCTCCTAGCCCGCCGTCCGTTTCCGGCAGCCCGTACCGCTCGGGCAGCAGCGACCACCGGCCGGATACCGTGGGCGGCCCGGTGCGCGTCGGCATCGCCGACCGCCGGGGCCGCCTGCTGTAGGTGCCAGCACCGCCGTACCCGCCGGCGAACCCGCTGCCCCGCCCGGCCGGGCGGGGATTGAAGACTCCGGGGGCCGGCCCGCCGCCCCGCGTCCCGCCGTACCCGGGACCGCCGGGTCCTGGCCGCCCGCCCGGGCCGTAACCGCGCCCGGTGCCGGCCCGGGTCCGCCGTCCCGTGCCGTGCCGCGGTCGCCGAGCTCGGCCGCCCAGCCGGGCTGGGCCGCCGCGGCCCGCCTGGGCGGAGCAGGTCGCCGGGCCGGCGTGCCGCCCGCGGTAACCACCCGCAACGGCGCGAGCGTGTCGTTGGTGATCAGGCCCGCCCAGGCGAGGTCCCAGAGCGCGGTCACCAGGTCGGCGTCGTCGGCCGGATGCCCGTCGAGCACCACCGCGACCCGGTCGCTGAGCATGCGGAAAAACATGCCGCCGCCCCCCGCGAGCGCAGTGAGCAGCGCGCCGTGCAGCGGCGTCATGGTCAGCTCGCCCGGTTCTGGCAGCAGCAGCGGTGCCGACTCGGCGGGCGCGAGCACCAGCCAGCCGTCTCCGCTGCCGACCGTGCCCGCCCCGGCCCAGACCACCTCGCCGGCCGAGGTGAGCTCGTCGAGCATCGCGGGGGAGTAGTGGGGAACCCGACCTGGGAGCACGAGGGTCTCCAGTGCGGACGCCGGGACCGGTGCGCCGGCCAGCCGCTCGATCGCCTCGAGCACCGCGCCCGCATCCGGCCGCCGGGACCGGCCCGTCCCGATGCCGTGCCAGGCCGGCAGGAACCGGCCGAGTACGGCGGGCGGCACCGGCTCCGCCTCCTTGCGCAGCCGGGCCAGGCAACGCCGCCGCAGCATGCGCAGCACCCCGCTGTCGCACCACTGGGTGCCGCGCGCCCCGGCGAGGAACTCGCCTTCCGAGGCGCGCCCGTCAGCCGCCAGCCGGTGCAGCGCCATCGCGACCACGGCCACCCCGAGCCCGTAGCGCGCCGCGAGGTCGACGGCGGCGAACGGCCCGTGCGTCCTGGCCCAGCGCGCCACCAGGTCGCCGAGCGGGTCAGGCAGCGGCTCGGTGAACGCCTCGGGAATGCCGACGGGCAGCGCCACGCCGAGCGCATCCCGCAGCCGTCCCGCGTCCTCGATCGCGGCCCACATCTGCTGCCCGGACACCCGCACCTGGATGGCCCGCCGCGCCGCGGACAGCCCGGCGAGCCAGCCCGCCGACGCGGCCGGGTCGGTGCACCGCGCGGCGACCTCATCGGAGGTCAGCGGCCCGGAGGTGCGCAGCAGGTCGGCGACGGCCTCCGCGTCCTTGCACTGCCGCGCCGCCGACCGGTGCTGCAGGTCGGCCTCGGTCTCCGCCACCACCGCCGGGTCGAGCAGCTCGCGCAGCCCCTCGGTGCCGAGCAGCTCCGCCAGCAGCGCCGGGTCGAGCGCGAGCGCCTGCGCGCGCCGCTCGGCGAGCGGCGCGTCCCCCTCGTACATGAACGCCCCGATGTACCGGAACATCAGGTTCCGCCCGAACGGGCTCGGCGCGGCCGTCTCCACCTCGACCAGGCGGATCCGCCGCGCGGCGAGGTCACGCAGCACCTCGGTCAGCGCGGGCACGTCGAACACGTCCTGCAGGCACTCGCGGACGGTCTCAAGCGTGATCGGGAACCCGGGGAACTGGGCGGCGATCTCGAGCAGCTGCGCGGACCGCTGCCGCTGCTGCCACAGCGGCGTCCGCCGGCCGGGCTGGCGCCTGGGCAGCAGCAGCGCCCGGGCCGCGCACTCGCGGAACCGGGAGGCGAACAGCGCGGACCCGCCGACCTCAGCGGTGATGATGTCACCGATCTCGTCGGCGTCAAGCAGCGCGATCCCGGCGGGCGGCGGCTCGTCGGAATCGGGCACCCGGATGATGATGCCGTCGTCGGTGTGCAGCGCCTGGACGTCCATCCCGCCGTACCGCTCGCGCAGCCGCGCCGTTATGGCCAGCGCCCAGGGCGCGTGCACCCGGTCCCCGTACGGCGAGTGCAGCACCACCCGCCAGTCGCCGAGTTCGTCGCGGAACCGCTCCACCACCAGCGTCCTGTCGTCGGGCAGGTGCCCGGTGGCCTGCCGCTGGTCCTCCAGGTAGGACACCAGGTTCCCCGCGGCGAGCCGGTCGAGGCCGCTGGCGACCAGCGACTCGGTGGCCGCGTCCGGCCCCATCGCGGCGAGCGCGCGCAGCTTCGCGCCGATCGCCTTGCCGAGCTCCGCGGGCCGCCCCGGGGTGTCGCCGTGCCAGAACGGCAGCTTGCCCGGCTGGCCGGGCGCGGGCAGCACGAGCACCCGGTCGGGCGTGATGTCCTCGATCCGCCAGGACGAGGCGCCGAGCACGAACACGTCGCCGACCCGCGACTCGTAGACCATTTCCTCGTCGAGCTCGCCGACCCGCCTCGGGGCCTTGGCGTTCTCCGGCCCGGCGGGCAGGAACACGCCGAAGTAGCCGCGGTCGGGGATCGTCCCGCCGCTGGTCACCGCCAGCTTCTGCGCGCCGGGCCTGCCGTGGATCACGCCGGCCACCCGGTCCCACACGATCCGCGGCTTCAGCCCGGCGAACTCCTCGCCGGGGTAGCGCCCGGCGAGCATGTCGAGCACCGCCTCGAGCACGGCCCGCGTCAGCGTGGCGAACGGCGCCGACCGGCGGACCACGGCCTCCAGGTCGTCCACCGCCCAGTCGTCGAGCGCGGTCATCGCGACGACCTGCTGGGCGAGCACGTCGAGCGGGTTGCGTGGTACGCGCAGCTCCTCGATCTGCCCGGCCTGCATCCGGTCGGCCACCACGGCGGCCTGCACCAGGTCCGCGGCGTACTTAGGGAAGATCACCCCGCGGGAGATCTCGCCAACGTTGTGCCCCGCGCGGCCGACGCGCTGCAGCCCGCTGGCCACCGACGGCGGCGACTCGACCTGGATGACCAGGTCGACGGCGCCCATGTCGATGCCGAGCTCAAGGCTGGAGGTGGCGACGACGGCGGGCAGCCGCCCGGCCTTGAGCGCCTCCTCGATCTCGGTGCGCTCCTGCCGCGATACCGACCCGTGATGGGCCCTGGCGATGATCACGTCCTGAACGTCGGCGCTCGCCGCGTCACCCGGCGCGCCGCCCGCCGGGGCGCTGGCCCGCTCCGCGGCCAGCTCGTTGAGCCGCCCGCACAGCCGCTCGGCCAGCCGGCGCGAGTTGGCGAACACGATCGTGGACCGGTGCGCCTGGATCAGGTCGAGCACCCGCTCCTCGACGTGCGGCCAGATCGACCGGCGCGGCTCGGGATCCTGCTCGCCGTCGACCATCCCGTGTGCCCCGGTGGCCGACATGTCCGACAGGTCGCGCATGTCCTCAACGGGCACCACGACCTCGAGTTCGATCCGCTTCGCGCTCGCCGGCTGCACCACGGTCACCGGCCGTGAACCGCCGAGGAACGCGGCGACCTCGGCCGGCGGCCGCACGGTCGCCGACAGCCCGACCCGCTGGGCCCGCCCGCCGCCGGCGCCCGCGCCGTTAGCAGTGCCCGTCCCGGTGCCGCGCAGCGCGTCAAGCCGCTCGAGCGACAGCGCCAGGTGAGCGCCCCGCTTGGTCCCCGCCACGGCGTGGACCTCGTCGATGATGACCGTCTCTACCCCGCGCAGCGTCTCCCGAGCCTGCGAGGTGAGCAGCAGGAACAGTGATTCCGGTGTGGTGATGAGGATGTCCGGCGGCCGCGTCGCGATCTTGCGCCGTTCTTCCGCGGCGGTATCCCCGGTGCGCACCGCCACCTGAATGTCCGGCTCGGGCAGCCCCAGCCGCCGTGCCGCCTGCCTGATCCCGGTGAGCGGCGACCGCAGGTTCCGCTCGATGTCCACGGCGAGCGCCTTGAGCGGCGACACGTAAAGCACCCGCGTGCGCCGCTTGCGGTCGGCGGGCGGCGGCGCGGCGGCGAGCCTGTCGATCGCCCACAGGAACGCGGCGAGCGTCTTGCCCGACCCGGTTGGCGCGATGACCAGGGTGTCAGCGCCTACGCCGCCCGTATCCCGCCCGCCGATGGCCCGCCAGGCCTGCGCCTGCGCCTGCGTGGGCACCGCGAAGGCACCCTCGAACCACGCCCGGGTCGCGGCCGAGAACCCGTCAAGCGCCGCGGCGCTGCTCACCGGGTCGCTGCCCGCGACCTGGGGCCCGTCTGCTGCCATCCTCCAAGTCTGCCTCCACCCACCGACAGTCCGGTCCGCGAAAACGATGAAAGGGGCCGGCGCGCACCTTTACTTCGCAGTCACCGCATCGGCGGGCCCGATCCGGGTACCGTCATCTGTCGTGACAGGCCAGGACATCGGGGTCCGCAACGCGCGGCGGCATGCCGCCGCCCGCGCCACCCTCGCGAGCGCGGTCGCGGCTCGCGCCATGGGCGCTCTCGCCCTCACCGCGGCGCTCGCCGTTCTCACGGGCTGCTCCGGCAGGGCCGCGCCGGACGGGAACGCCCGGCCGATCGTCACGGCCAAGGCGACCGTGGGTCCAGGCCACCCAGCCCGGAGCACGTCACCAAGCCCGAGCGGGGCGCCGTCCGCGCCCGCCAGCCCGTCCGCCCTCCCGGTCGCGCTGCCCGGCGCCGCCAGCCTCCCGCAGACCAGCGGCCGGCCGCGCACCGACGACGCGGCCTTCGGCAACGCCGTGCACGACATCTGGCTGGCGGTCACTACCGGCGATCCGGCCTACGCGCTGCCCGCGTTCTTCCCCGAGCAGGCCTACGAGCAGGTCAAGGCCGTAGGTAACCCGGAAGCCGACTGGCAAGGCCGGCTCTGGTACGACTTCACCCTCGACGTCGCCGCCGCGCACAAGCTCGTGCCGCGCGACGCGACGCTCGTCAAGGTCATCGTCCCGGCTCAGTACGCGCGCTGGATCGGCCCCGGCGCCTGCTACAACAACGTCGGCTACTGGAACGTCCCAGGGGCGCGCGTCGTGTACCGGTCGGGCGGAGTGACCCGCTCGTTCGGCATTGCCTCATTCATCTCGTGGCGCGGCGACTGGTACCTGGTCCACCTCGGCGCGGAAGTCCGCAGCACGTCCTACGGCATCGTCGACGACCCGGAGGAAGGCGAGGGCGTCCCAGGGCCGCCCGGCGGCTGCTAGCCCGCGGTCCTCACTCGCTAGCCCGCGGTGGCCGAGGCGCCGCGCACCGACCCGGTGAGCTCACCGCTGGCTGCCCGGACCTCGCAGATCACGGTCCGTGTGCCTGCCTGCCACGCGGTGGCGTCCGGGTACACGTAGGTGGACGCGAGGCTGACGGCCAGCTGCGGGTTCAGGTAGCCGGTGAGCCTGCTCGCGCAGCCGCTGCTCGCCGCCGCGGCGACCTTGGTGCTGCCTGGCCAGGCCGTCCCGGCCAGGTTGAACGTGGCGTACACCTCGGCCTCGTGCGGCGAGTCGCACGAGATCAGGGTGTACGACTGGCCCTGCGGGTCGAGGCAGTTGCCGGTCTTGAGCGAGAACACCGGCGACTTGGTGTAGGTGACCTTCACCGGCTTCTTGAAGCCGTGGGTGACCTTGCCGACGATGGCGACCGCCCCGCCGACGATGGCGACCGCGAGCAGCGCGAAGCCGAGCGCGAGCAGGAGCCGGGGCCAGCGCCGCGGCGCCGGGAGCACCGCGCCCGGCTCGTCGGGCTCGGCCGGCTCCCCCGTCTCGACCAGGCCGCCGGGGACCGCATCCCCGTCCTCGCCGGCCGGGTCGTAGCGGCCCGAGGCGAGCGCCCCGTCGCCAGCGTGGTTCTCGTCGAGGTCGAAATCGTCGTCGTCGTGGTCGTCCGCACCGGGTGCGCCGCTCGGGTCGTCCCAGGCGCTCCCCGCGTCGGCCCAGGAAGTCTTGGCGTGCTCGGCAGGCGGTACCGCCTCGTCGGGATCGAGCGGCTCCGATGCCTCGCCCGCTACCCAGGCTTCGCCTGACTCCGCGCCTTCGCTCGCCATCGCTGCCGGCACGATGTCCTCAGCGACGTCCGGCCTGCCGTCTTCTGCGGCTTCCCTGGACATCTCACTCCTGCTCCGCGGTGCCGGACGACTGGCCGCACGCGCCCCTTGAACAACAAAGTTCCCCGCTTAGCACAACGACATACCAATGCTAAATGTCCCGATTATCCCCCAGGAAGGCTGGAAGTTTTCTCTCAGCCCGCCTTCTCGCCGCGCGCCGGTAGCCTGGGGCGATGCGGCTGACGGAGTTCTGGGCACGGATGAGCGAGCACTTCGGCGACGGCTACGCGGAGAGCGTCGCGCAAGACTTCGTGCTATCAGGCCTCAGCGGCCGCACCGTCAACAAGGCCCTCGCCGACGGCGAGGACGCGAAGGTGGTATGGCGCGCGGTGACCGAGCAGTTCAACGTGCCAGACAAGCTCCGCTAACGCGCTGGCCCAGCCGGGTTAACCGGGTCAGGCGGCGCGGAACGTGGCGCGGACCACCGGCCAGGTCGCCGAGTCATCAACGAGCGCGAGGTCGGCCCGCAGGCCGGGGCTCAGGCTGCCCCGGTCGGACAGGCCCGCCGCCGCGGCGGCGCCCGACGTGACGAGGCCGATTCCCGCGGGCAGCGTCACGAGCCGGTCTCTCGCCAGCGTGAACGCGCCCGCGAGCAGCCCCGACGGCAGGTAGTCCGACGCGAGCGCGGTGACCAGGCCGAGCCCGACGAGTTCCGCGGCCGATACGTTGCCGGAGTGCGACTCGCCGCGCATCACGTTCGGCGCGCCCATCACCACGGAAATCCCGAGCTCGCGCGCCGCCCGCGCCGCGCCGGCCGTGGTCGGGAACTCGGCTACAGCGCCACCGCGGGCCCGCAGCGCCGCGACGGCGGCAGGCGAGTCTAGGTCATGCCCGACGAGGCGGATGCGCCCGGCCCGCGCAAGCGAGCCCAGCCAGGCAATGTTCCGCTCCAGCGTCAGCAGCCGCGCGTCGCGCTCGGCGATCACCTCGTCGACCCGTCGCGCCGCCGCTGCCGCGGACAGCCCGTCTGTGCCCGCGACGTACCGCTCGAGGTACCGGCGGTCGGCGTACTGGCCCTGTCCCGGCGTATGGTCCTCGTGCGACACGAACGGCAGGCTCCGCGCCGCGGCGTGTGCTGCAGAACCGCCGAGCACACCGTCGAGCGTCCTGGCGAGCGCCTCCGCCCCAGCCGGGGACCGGGCGTCCAGCCGGTACAGGATGCGGTGATCGGCCAGCGGGGCCGGCGTGAGCGACCGGGCGGTGACCGCCGCGCATATCTCGTCGGCGGTCCGCACCGAGCGGGTCACGCCACCGGACGTCTTTTCCTGGAACCCGGCACCGTGGAATGCGGTGGTGATCCCGGCCGCACTCAGCTTCGCCTCGAGCGAGGTCACCGCGAAGTCCCACGGCAGGAGCACGCCCGGCCGGGGCGCCCGCTCCCGCTCGAGCGCGTCGCTGTGCACGTCGATGAGCCCGGGTACGCACAGCAGCCCGCGGCCGTCCAGGTCGGCGGCCGAGCCGGCCGGCGCGGGCCCGGCCTCCGCGATCAGGCCGTCGCGCACCACCACCCGCGCGTCCTCGATGACCGCGCCCGGTAGCACGGCCCGCACCCCGCCGAGCACGTAGTCCGCGGGCACCCGCCCCGCTGACCAGCTCATCCGTCCAGTGGTGGTCATCAGGACTTCCTCCCAACGACTGCTGACTTCGCCCGCCGCGCCCCATGTCCCTGGCGGCGCGGCCGGCCAGCCTCCTGTCGACGATAACCCGGCCCGCGGTTTCCCCGCCGGGCTCGATCGAACAAGCCGGCGTGTTGCGGCCACGATCGAACAGTCGTTCCCCTATAGTGATGGCTGTCGGGGCGCCGCGCGCGTCGTGGCGCGTTTCCCTGCCCGTGTCGGCGTGGCCCGGAATTGTCAGTGGTGACGCGTAGCGTGTGCGGTGTTGGCAGCGGGCGCAGTGTTCCACGGCATGACCAGTGAATATGACTGGGAGAGTCCAGTGAATATGACTGGAAGAGCCCAGTGAATATGACTGGAAGAGCAGAGCACAGAACGCCGAAGGTCGCGGCCAGCCTGACAGCGGAATCAACGACAGGGAGTCCCCATGGCATCAAGCGGCAAGACCTCGGCCCCGGAGCGGGCCAGCGACAAGGAGAAGGCGCTCGAGGCCGCGCTGCTGCAGATCGAGCGGCAGTTCGGCAAGGGCTCGATCATGCGGCTCGGCGAGGAGACGCGCGACCCCGGTCGAGGTGATCCCCACCGGGTCGATCGCGCTCGACGTGGCTCTCGGCATCGGCGGCCTGCCGCGCGGCCGCGTCGTCGAGATCTACGGGCCGGAGATCAAGCGGCAAGACGACCGTGGCGCTGCACGCCGTCGCCAACGCGCAGAAGGCGGGCGGCATCGCCGCCTTCATCGACGCGGAGCACGCGCTCGACCCCGAGTACGCGCAGAAGCTCGGCGTGGACACCGAGGGCGCTGCTCGTCTCCCAGCCGGACACCGGCGAGCAGGCCCTGGAGATCGTGGACATGCTGATCCGCTCCGGCGCCATCGACGTCGTGGTCATCGACTCGGTGGCCGCCCTCGTCCCCAAGGCGGAAATCGAGGGCGAGATGGGCGACAGCCACGTCGGCCTCCAGGCCCGCCTCATGTCCCAGGCCCTGCGCAAGATCACCGGCGCGCTCAACACAGACCAAGACCACGTGCCATCTTCATCAACCAGCTCCGCGAGAAGGTCGGCGTAATGTTCGGCTCGCCCGAGACGACCACCGGCGGCAAGGCGCTCAAGTTCTACGCGTCGGTGCGGCTGGACATCCGGCGGATCGAGACGCTCAAGGACGGGACCGAGGCGGTCGGCAACCGGACGCGGGTCAAGGTCGTGAAGAACAAGATGAGCCCGCCGTTCAAGACCGCCGAGTTCGACATCCTCTACGGGATCGGGATCTCGCAGGGAGGGCAGCCTGATCGACCTGGGGGTGGAGCAGGGCATCGTCCGCAAGGCCGGCGCCTGGTACACCTACGAGGGCGACCAGCTCGGCCAGGGCAAGGAGAACGCGCGGAACTTCCTGCGCGACAACGACGACGTCGCCAACGAGATCGAGAAGAAGATCAAGGAGAAGCTCGGTGTCGGCCCGCGCCTCGACAGCGACCCCGCGGCGACGGCCAGTGCGACGGCCAAGGCACCCGGGCCGGCGCCGACGCCCCTGTAGCGAGCCGACGCCCCGGTGACGAAGCGCGCTAAGCCGGCGGACCCCGCCCTTGTACCGGACCACACTGTGCCGGAACACGCTGTGCCGGAACACAAGGGCGGGGGCAGTGCCGTCGGCGACCCGGAGGCGCGAGCGCGGGAGGTGTGCCTGCGGCTGCTCACGCTCGCGCCCCGGACGCGGGCACAGCTCGCCGACGCGCTGCGCAAGCGGGGCATACCCGACGACACGGCGGATGAGGTGCTCAGCCGGTACCAAGATGTCGGCCTGATCGACGACGCCGCCTTTGCCCGGGCATGGGTGGAGTCACGGCACTACAGCCGTGGGCTGGCGGGGCGGGCGCTGAGCGCCGAGCTCAGGCAGCGCGGGGTGGCGGCCGAAGAGATCCGCGCGGCCATCGACGAGCAGCTCGGCCCGGACGCCGAGGTGAGCGCGGCGCGGCAGCTGGTCGCCGGGAAGCTCGCCGCCACCAGGGGGCTGCCGTCCGAGCAGCGGACCCGGCGGCTGGCCGGCCTGCTCGCCAGGAAGGGTTACCCGGCGGGCCTGGCCTTCCGCGTGATCCGTGAGGCGCTAGAGGCCGAAGGGGAGGTCGCGTTCCCAGAGGAGGAACCGCCCTTTGACGGCGAGGATCTGGGTACAGAATGACGTTATTTGGCTACATTGTGGGAACTTTGGTTCCCACAATGGGCAACTCCTTGCTCAAAACGTTATCAACGCTTAACCTCACGGCAGGGAGACGTTATCTGGCGCAGGACGGGTGGCCCCGCACGCCCGCCCTGGGATGGCTGCTGCCTCACATACGACGCCAGGGCTTCCGTGACCAACGGGACGGAAGGGGTGACCGTGAGCGGCGCAGACGCGCTCTTGGTGATCGGGCTGGTGGCCTTGGCCCTCGCATGCGGCGCGTTCGTCATCGTGCTGCGCCGGTTCCCGGCGCGTGGTGCCGCGGTCGGTGAGGCCGGCCGGGGCGGCCAGGCTGACCGGGCAGGCGCAGGCAGAAGCGGAAGAGATCCGGGCCCGCGCGCAGGCCGACGCGGACCGCATACTCGGCCGGGCCGCTGAGGCGGCGGACCAGGCGGCGCAGCAGGCCGCCGAGGGCCGCCGCGAGGTCGAGGACGAGATCCGCGCCGTCAAGGACGAGATCCGTCAGCTCCGCGGCGACCTGGAGCGGCGCGAGCAGCGGATCGGGGAGCGGGAGCGGCGGCTCGACGATGAGAGCCGCCGCCTTGAGACGCGCGGGCAGGCGGTTGAGCAGCGCAGGACCGAGCTTGAGGAGCAGGCTAGGGCGCTGACGGAGGCCGGCGCGCGGGCGGGCAAGGAGCTTGAGCGGGTCGCGCGCCTGACCGCGGAGCAGGCGAAGGCCGAGCTGGTCGCCACGATGGAGAACCAGGCCAAGCGCGATGCGGCGGTGTCGATCAGGGACATCGAGGCGACCGCCAGGTCCGAGGCCGACAAGCGGGCGCGCAAGATCGTGACGCTCGCCATCCAGCGGGTCGCGGTCGAGCAGACGAGCGAGTCCGTCGTCTCGGTGATGCACCTGCCTGGCGACGAGATGAAGGGCCGCATCATCGGCCGTGAGGGCCGTAACATCCGGGCGTTCGAGTCGGTGACCGGCGTCAACCTGATCATCGACGACACCCCGGAGGCGGTGCTGCTCTCCTGCTTCGACCCGGTGCGCCGCGAGATCGGCAGGCTCACCCTGGAGCGGCTGGTCAGCGACGGCCGCATCCACCCGCAGCGCATCGAGGAGGCGTACGAGCGCGGCAAGGCGGAGATCGAGCTGATCTGCCGCCGGGCGGGCGAGGACGCGGTGACCGGCCTCGGGATCACCGACATGCACCCAGAACTGGTCAGCCTGCTCGGACGGCTGCGCTACCGCACCTCCTACGGGCAGAACGTGCTCATCCACCTCATCGAGTCCGCGCACATCGCCGGCATGATGGCCAGCGAGCTCGGCCTTGACCCGGTGCTGCTGCGGCGCTGCACGGTGCTGCACGATGTCGGGAAGGCGCTGACCCACGAGGTCGAGGGCAGCCACGCGCTGATCGGCGCGGAGATCGCCCGCAAGTACGGCGAGTCTGATGACGTGGTGCACGCGATCGAGGCGCATCACAACGAGGTCGAGGTCCGCACGGTCGAGGCGGTGCTCACCCAGGCCGCCGACGCGATCAGCGGCGGCCGCCCCGGCGCCCGGCGCGAATCGCTCGAGATGTACGTCAGGCGCCTTGAGCGGCTCGAGCAGATCGCCGCTAAGCAGGAGGGCGTGGAGAAGGTCTTCGCCATGCAGGCGGGCCGCGAGATCCGCGTCATGGTCAAGCCGGAGCAGGTCGACGACATCCAGGCCCAGGTCATCGCCCGCGACATCGCCAAGCAGGTCGAGGAGGAGCTCACCTACCCGGGCCAGATCCGCGTCACCGTCGTCCGCGAGTCCCGCGCCACAGAGTTCGCCCGCTGACCCCAGTGAGGGTTGCCCTGAGATTAGGCGGCGGGCCGCTGGAAATGCCAGATGACCAGGCTAGGGCGGCCGCCGGCGGCGCGCGCGGCCGCCGGGACGTAGTCCATCAGCGACCAGGGCCAGTCTCCCCAGTCGCCGATCTCCGTTGCCGGCTCGGCCAGCGGGCCCGTCGGCCGGGCGGCGCCAGGCTCCTCGCACCGCCTGAGCTGGAGGCCGAGGCTCAGTGCCGGCCGCAGGTAGTCGCCGAGCTGGTGCCGGTAGGTGGCCGCGATCCGCGGCTCGCCCGCCGGGCCGCGGGCGGTGATCACCGAGCCGCGGGTGACGAGCTCATGGTGGATGTCCGAGATGACCAGGTCGCCGCCGGGACGCAGCACGCGGGCGAACTCCGCGAGCACCGGGTCGAGGCGGGCCACGTGGACGAGGGCGAGCGCGCAGGTGATGACGTCCACCGAGTCGTCGGGCAGCGGCAGCTGGTCAAGCGGCGCGACGTGGAACTCTCCGCCTGGTACGCGCCGCCGCGCATGCGCGAGCATGTCCGGTGAGGTGTCTGTGCCGATGACCCGGTGCCCCCGCCTGGCCAGGAACTCGGCGAACCGGCCGGTTCCGCAAGCGGCGTCAAGCGCCACGCCGGGCGCCCGGCCGTCCAGGCACCCGGCCGCCACCGGCTCGTCGATGGCGAACAGGCCGCCGCCCGCTTCCTGGTCATCGCCGGCCGACTTCTGCTGGTAGGCGGTGGCGGCGCTGACCCGCTCGGCGAGTACGCCACGGCCGCGCAGCTTCTCGTCGTCAAGCAGCCGCCGGATCTCGGCCAGCCGCGCCTCGACGAATGCCCGGTCATGATCACCGGCCCAGGCGTCAAGCAGCGCGACGCCTTCCAGGCCGAGCAGATAGGCAAGCGGGTCCTGGTAGATCACGGAAGCCAACGCTAATCAACCTGGGCGCGGCTCGCACGTGGATTTTCTGGCCGCCGGCGTCGTCCATCACGATGAGGGCCGGTGCGGCCCTACCCGTAGGCAGGGCCGCTAATCGCCGTCGCTGGTAATTGCCGCATCGTCACAAAGAAGACCAAAGCCTCAACCGCCTCGATTGTGCGGCGACGGGTATTCTTAAGAGACCACGCTGAATTCGCCACCCGGCTTATCAAGAATGGAGATAAATGTCAGATACGCCTTCAAATTCTGCTTTAACAGGTCGTTTATCCTGTTAGGAGTGGTTTCAAGCGATGGCGATTCATCGGCGGCTGTTGGATCGATATGTCCGGCCTGGCTGGACCGGCGTACCGGCCGGCCCCCGGGCCCTGCTCGCCGGGTCGGTGCTGGCCGCCCTGCTCGCGGTGGCCGCCCAGCTCACCGGCCTGGCGAGTACCGGCACGTTGCGGATGTGGGCGGACAACCTGGCCTGGACGGCGGCGGGCGTAGCAGCTTTGTGCGGAACCCTGGCCGCTGCGCTGACCGTGCCGGGGGGCGAGGGTATACGGGCGGCGTGGCTCTGGTACGCGGCGGCCGCCGCGTGCTGGATCGCCGGGGCGCTCATCAGGGATACCGTGTCCGGCGGGACGCCAAACGCGGTCGCCGCCAGTTGCTGGGTCGCGTTCGCGGTCTGCGGGCTGGTGTCGTTCGCCCGGCGACTGCCGCGACTCTACATCTACGCCGTCTTCTTGCTGGATGCCATCCCGGTGATTCTGCTCGCGGTCGCCATCGTGCGCACCGTGGAACCGCCTCCAGCGGGCATCGGCCCCGACCGGGCAGTGTTCCTGCTCTTGTACCCCGGAGTGTTCGGGCTGCTGGCCGCGCATGCCGTCCAGATGGCCGACATCCACCTGCAAGTGCGCACCGTCCCCCTCGCCGTATGGCTCTTCACCGCGGGCTTTTTGGCGATGGCGCTGGCGGCACTGCTCTGGGTGCCCGTCGTCGTGCGGAGCGGCGTCGCGCAGGGCCACTCGGTCGGCGCGCTGTGGACCGTGGGCCTGCTCGGGATCGGTGCGTCCGGGGTGGCGCGTGCCCTGCAGCCGACGGACTCCCTCCGCTTGCCGAAGGTCGAGCAGCAGCGCGGCCCGCACGCCCTGCCGCCGGCCGCTGCCGTACTCGGCCTGATCATCATGCTGGCCATCAGCCCGGCTTCCGGGCGCCTGCTGGTCCTGGTCTTCCTGCTGATCGCGGCGCTTGACCTGTTCGTCCGGGTGACCCTGCTCCGCCGAGAGGACCTGCACCTGCTCGCCAGGCTCGCCA
Organism: uncultured Actinomycetota bacterium; assembly: GCA_963811335.1. GTDB lineage: Bacteria > Actinomycetota > Actinomycetes > Streptosporangiales > Streptosporangiaceae > Trebonia. The sequence goes on from CAWERB010000014.1 coordinate 113,465, forward strand.
GCCAGAATGAACGGCTGCTGGAGTTCGACCGGATGAAAGACGAGTTCGTCGCGCTGGTATCGCACGAACTGCGGACACCGCTAACCGCCATCGCGGGGTACCTAGAGCTATTCGAGGACGCTGGTCCCCTCACCCCCCGGCAGCGCGAATTCACCGGAGTTATCCGCCGTAATACCGACCGGCTGCTGCGGCTTATCGGCGACCTCCTCTTCCTGTCCCGCGTCCAGGCGGGCGAGCTCACGATAGAGTTCGGCGAGACAGATCTGCTCGAAGTGGTCCAGCTCAGCATTGAAGCGGCGCGTCCCGCCGCCGACAGCAAGGACATCACGCTCAGCCTGTCCGCTGCTCCGGTCCCGCACCTGACGGCCGACCGGATGCGTCTGTCGCAGTTGGTCGACAACCTAGTCTCCAATGCGATCAAGTTCACCCCCCAGGGGGAGCGATTACGATCGCGGTGGGCACTGAGGGCCAGAGCGCCGCCCTTGACGTCACCGACACCGGCGTGGGCATCTCCGCGGCCGAGTGTGAGCATGTCTTCGACCGGTTCTTCCGTGCCCAGAATGCCATTTGCCAGGCGGTCCAGGGGACCGGGCTGGGCCTGACCATCACCAAGGCCATCGTGGACGCGCACGGCGGCACGATCTCGCTGAGCAGCCAGCTGGACCAGGGCAGCACGTTCCGGGTCCGGCTGCCAACTAGGCAGGCAGCGAACGCGGCCGCCAGCGACGATAGCCCCGCCCCATCAGCGAACCTTCCGCGCTGATGCGCTTCTAGGAGAGCTCGACCGGCGGGACGCCCGGCGGGGTGAAGCCGAAGATCTCGCCGTAGAAGGCCAGCTCCGCCTCCAGGGCGGCGATGATCGTCTCCGCCTTGCGGAAGCCGTGGGACTCCCCGGCGAAGGCGATGTACGCGTGCCTGATGCCGTGGGCGGCCAGGTCGGCGGCGATCGCCTCGGACTGGGACGGCGGGACGACCGGGTCGTCGAGCCCTTGGAGCAGCAGCACCGGGCAGGTCAGGTCGTTGACGTGGCCGACCGGCGCGCGCTCCACGTATAGCTCCTCCGCCTCAGGCAGCGGGCCGACGAGGCCGTCGAGGTAGCGGGACTCGAAGTCGTGGGTGTCGACGGCGAGCGGCCGCAGGTCGGAGACGCCGTAGTAGGACGTGGCCGCCGCGAAGACCGCCTCCTTGACGCCGGTGAGCTCTGGGCCGGTGGTCACGGCGACGAGGGCGGTCCAGCCGCCGGCCGAGCCGCCCCGGATGCCGAGCCTGGCGCGGTCGGCCTCGCCCGCCTCCGCGAGGCCGATGGCCGCCGCGTAGGCGTCGGCGACGTCGACGATCCCCCACTGGCCGCGCAGCCGGTTGCGGTACTCGCGGCCGTAGCCGGTGGAGCCGCCGTAGTTGACGTCGATGACGCCGATGCCCCTGCTGGTGAAGTACGCCGCCTCCATGGACAGCACAGGCAGCGAGTGCGAGGTGGGGCCGCCGTGGACGTCCACCACGAACGGCGGCAGCTCGCCGGGCGGCCCGGTCACGCCGGGATTGGCCGGCGGGTAGACGATCGCGTGCACCACGCCGTCGTTCTGGCCCCCGGGCAGCCGCACCGCGCGCGCGTCCGGCAGGTAGGCAGGGTCGGGTGCGCCGGCCTGCCGCAGGCTCATCAACTCGACATTCACTAGCCCGCCTTGGCCGCTGCCGACGTCGATGCGCAGCACGCTCAAGGGGGTCCGCGGGCCGCCCGCCAGCGTGGTGATCGTGGTGCCGGATACGGCGAGTTCCCCGTACGCGGTGCGGTAGCCGGGCAGGTCGAGGTCGGTCAGTTCACCTGAGTCCGGGTCGAGCAGGCCGAGCCGGTACTCGCCGAGGCCGTGCTGCACCGCGAGCCGTCCGTCGCCGAGCGGCTCGAACGGCCGTCCGCCGAGCTGCCAGAGCGGCCCGGCGAATTCCTCGTCAAGCGGGTGCAGCGGCCGCGGCGTCCCTCCGGCGGCGGGCACCTGGTAGAGGTTCCACCAGCCCGAGGCATCGGAGATCGCGTAAAGCGTCGCGTCGTCGCGCCAGGCCGGGGCGAGCACCGACTCATCGCGGCCGCCCATGACCAGGGTCGAGTCCGCGATGGTGACCGGAGCGCCGCCGACCTTGGCGGCCCGCAGTTCGGTGCCGTCGAAGGGCATGTTCGGGTGGTTCCAGCTGATCCAGGCCAGCTTTGCGCCGTCAGGCGACGGCGTGGGGAAGGCGAAGAACTGCGCGCCGCGGACCAGGACCCTGATGGCGGCGGCGTCGCCGGCGGCGGAACCGTCGAGCGGCACCGCGACGATCTCCCGGCGCACCGCCATGCCGCCGCCGAGGTGGAACCCGTCAGGCAGCGGCCGGCCGTCGGCCGGCCGGGCCGTCTCGCGCACGCACCAGATCGCGTCGCCCGTCGGGGAGAGCACCAGGTCGGCGAACCGGAAGTCGCCCTCGGCCGGGGTCAGCGGCACCGGCTCGCCGCCCTCGGCCTCCGCGGCGCCCACCGCGTACAGCCGCTGATCGGCGAAGTTCGCGAACACCAGGTCGAACCCGCCCCGCTGCACGCCCGATACACTCGCCCTTCCATCGGGCGTGCCTCGGGGGGTACGGGGGGTCGCCCCCCCGGGGGATGACTGCGACAAAGACGGCACGGCCAGGTAGGACTTGCCGCCGTACTCGTGTACCCGGGTCCTGGCGTTACACCGGGCCGGGAGCAGTTCCCTCGGCTCGGCGCCGGGGCCGGCGGACGCCACGATCGTGGTCCGGCCGCCCTCGGACGGTCGCCGCTCCTGCCACCACACCTCGCCGCCGGCGATAGACGGGTACGAGGCCCTCGCCGCCCCCCTGGCCACGTCCGCGGCCGTGATCGGTGATGTCCAGGTCCCGTATGCGGCGATATTGGTCATGCCCCATGCAATATCACGCGGGCACCGGCGGTGCGCGCCCGCCCCTATCCTGGTCAGGTGGGACAAGGACGGACGTACGAGATCCGCACCTACGGGTGCCAGATGAACGTGCATGATTCCGAGCGCGTCGCCGGGCTGCTCGAGGACGCCGGCTACGTGAAGGCCGCCGACGGGCAGACGCCGGACCTGGTCGTGTTCAACACCTGCGCGGTCCGCGAGAACGCGGCCGACCGGCTGTACGGGAACCTCGGCCACCTGCTTCCCGCCAAGAAGGCGCACGAGGGCATGCAGATCGCCGTCGGCGGCTGCCTGGCCCAGATGGAGCGGCAGCAGATCACGGACCGCGCCCCCTGGGTGGACGTGGTCTACGGCACGCACAACATCGGCGCCCTGCCCCGGCTGCTCGAGCGCGCCCGCGAGCGCCAGGAGGCGCAGGCCGAGTTCGAGGAAACCCTCACCACGTTCCCGTCGCTGCTGCCGGCCCGCCGCCAGTCCGCGTACTCCGCCTGGGTATCCATCTCGGTCGGCTGCAACAACACGTGCACCTTCTGCATCGTCCCGTCGCTGCGCGGGCGCGAGCGCGACCGTCGGCCGGGTGACATCCTGGACGAGGTCAAGTCCCTCGTCGCCGACGGGGTCATCGAGGTCACCCTGCTCGGCCAGAACGTGAACTCTTACGGGGCCGAGTTCGGCGACAAGCTCGCGTTCGGCAAGCTGCTGCGGGCTTGCGGCGAGATCGAGAGCCTGGAGCGGGTCCGGTTCACCTCGCCGCACCCGAGGGACTTCACCGACGACGTGATCGAGGCGATGCGCGACACGCCGAACGTGATGCCGAGCCTGCACATGCCGCTGCAGTCCGGCTCGGACACGGTGCTGAAGGCGATGCGCCGCGCCTACCGCCGGGACCGCTACCTCGCCATCCTGGACAACGTGCGCAGGCACATCCCGCACGCGGCGATCACCACGGACATCATCGTCGGCTTCCCCGGCGAGACGGAGGAGGACTTCGCCGCGACGCTGGACGTGGTGCGCCTGGCCCGGTTCTCCTCCGCGTTCACCTTCCAGTACTCGATCCGCGCGGGGACCCCGGCCGCCACCATGCCGGACCAGGTGCCGCGGCGAGTGGTGCAGGACCGCTACGACCGGCTCGTCGCGCTAGTCGAGCAGGTCGCCACGCAGGAGAACGCGCGACAGGACGGCACCGTCGTCGAGGTGCTCGTCGCCGAGGGGGAGGGGCGCAAGGACGCCGCCACGCACCGCATGTCGGGCCGCGCCCGCGACAACCGCCTCGTGCACTTCGCGCCGCACGAAGCCGCTCCGCGTCCCGGTGACGTCGTTACCACTCGTGTAACGAGTGCGGCACCGCACTACCTGCGGGCGGACGACGCGCCGCTGAGCGCGCGCCGGACCCGGGCGGGCGACGCCTGGGAGGCCCGCCAGCGTACCGCGGAGCACGCCACCGGGCAGCCCGCGCCCGCGCCGGTGCTGCTCGGCATGCCCGCCCGCCGCGGCTAGCCGGGCAGGCGAAGTGCTGATCGCCATCGTGGGGCCGACCGCGGCGGGCAAGTCCGACCTGGCCGTGGCGCTGGCGCTGGCTCTGGACGGCGAGGTCATCAACGCCGACTCGATGCAGCTCTACCGCGGCATGGACATCGGCACGGCGAAGCTGACCAGCGAGGAACGGCGGGGCGTGCCGCATCACCTGCTTGACATCCTGGACGTCACAGAGACCGCCAGCGCCGCCGAGTACGGGGACCTCGCGGACAAGGTCATCGCCGACATCACCGCCCGCGGCAAGGTCCCGGTCCTGGTCGGCGGCTCGGGCCTTTATGTCCGGGCCGCGCTCGGCGACCTGAACTTCCCCGGCACGGACCCGGCCATCCGCGGGCGGCTCGAGGCGGAGCTGTCCGCCGCCGGCCCGGCGCCGTTGTACGCGCGGCTGGCCGCCGCGGACCCCGTCGCGGCGGCCGCCATCCTGCCAGGCAACGGTCGCAGGATCGTGCGCGCCCTGGAGGTCATCGAGCTGTCCGGGCGCCCGTTCAGCGCGACCATGCCCGGTTACGAGGCTGGCCGCCCCGCGGTCCAGATCGGCGTCCAGCTGCCGCGGGCGGAGCTGTACCACAAGATCGAGGCCCGGGTTGACCGCATGTGGGCGGCGGGCCTCGAGGCCGAGGTGCGGCAGCTGGCCGCGCGCGGCCTGCGCGACGGCCGGACCGCAAGCCGCGCGCTCGGCTACCAGCAGATGCTCCGCTTCCTTGACGGTGAGATGACCAGCGACCAGGCTCGCGACGAGACCGTGCGGGCCACCCGTCACTTCGCCCGCCGCCAGGAATCCTGGTTCCGGCGTGACCCCCGGGTCACCTGGCTGTCGGCCGGCGAGAGCCTGACGGCATGCGCCCTAGACCTCTACTCTCAGTAGTTTCCCACGTTAAGTGGGCTTTCCGTCACCGCTGGTTGATTAGTCCTTTCGGGTGGTTCGCCGCGCCGAGTGACTCTCGTTGTCATGGGTGGCGCGGCTGGCCGGGATGGCCGTCGCCGCCGGCGTTCCGCTCGCCCGCCGCGCGCCCGGCGGCTAGCTAAACCGCGAGTAGCCTGTGCGGGCCATATGTCCGCCAAAAGGGCTCTCTGACGTTTTGTCGCTGCAACCCTGTCTGTGGGCGATTTCGCCTGGTAAGGCCCGGCGAGACGTCTCTTACTGACCGCGTAGCCGGGTACGGCACGGCGTTAGGTAAATCTTGAGCCCAGGCACCAGGCGTAACGGCAGCAACAAGCTCGGCCCGTTCAACGCGCCCGTCGGCGTCCGCCGGGAACAGTACGGCCCCGGCGCGCACGAGGAGCGGAACCACGAGTACACCGGGCGGCACGCGAGCCCCCGGCCCAAGACGGCCCGCAAGCGGGCCGGCAAGGTCGTCCCTGCCGCGGCGGCAGCCGCAACGCTCGCGGCTGGGGCGGCCGCCTACGCCCTGGCCGGCGGCGGCCAGCCGCAGGCGTCGCAGCTGAACGCGGCGATGATACAGCCCGGCGCGGCGAGCGCGGTGGTCGTCGGCGAGGCGCAGGTGGACGCGACCACGATGATCAAGGCCTCCGCCGCCGCCCGCGCCGCCGCCAGCCAGGCCGCTGCCCTGCACTCCGCCCGCGCCACTCCGTCCGCGCCCGCGACCACGGCCAAGCCGTCGGCCCCGGCGCACAAGCAGACGACGGCCGCGCATCCTGCCGCCGCGACCCAGGCCGCGACCAAGAGCACGCTGAGCTGCGACCTGAATTACGCCGAGCTCCCGCAGAACGTGACTGCGATCGTCAGCTTCCTGCTCGCGCACGGCTACAGCCACAACGCCGCGGCCGGCATCGCGGGGAACATCTACCAGGAGTCCAAGGGCGACCCCGAGTCGGCGGGCATGGGCGGCGGCGGCCTGATCGGCTGGACCCCGCTGCGGCCAGGCTTCATCACCGGCAACCCGGCCGCCGACTTGCAGACCCAGCTCGCGGCGCTGCTCGTCTACAACGAGGGCTGGTCGTCCTACCTTCCGGCGCTCAACGCGGCCGCCTCGCCGGCCTCGGCCGCGTACATCTACGTCACCGACTTCGAGCGGGCAGGCATCCCGGCCGCGGCGACTCGTGAGGCGTCCGCCGCCAACGTGGCCGCCGCCTGCGGGATCTAACCGTCCAGCCGGTAGGCCAGGCGGGCGTTCTCGGCGCCGATGAGGCGGGTGACGCGCTCCGCGTCGCAGTAGCTCATGTCGTCGGCGGCCAGCCGCGCCGCGAGGAACTCCGACAGCGCCCGCCGGAACAGCCGGGTGCCGAGGTAGTACAGCTCTGGCAGTCCGAAGGCGTCGGAAGAGAACAGGAACTTCCGCAGCGGTACCAGCTCAAGCGCCTCACCGAGCAGTGCCGTGGCCCGCGCGCCGACGTTGTGCGTGGCGAGCCCGAGGTCGGCGTACACCAGCGGGAAGACCTGCGCCAGGTAGCCGGCCTCCCGGTGGTACGGGTAGTTGTGCAGCAGCATCACCGGCACCCCGGTCGGCTCGAGCGCCCGCAGCAGCCCGGTAAGCAGCAGCGGGTTGCACCGGTGCAGGTCGATGTCCCGGTCGCCGTACCCGACGTGGAACTGGACCGGCAGGCCGAGGTCGGCGCCGCACCAGATGAAGAACCGGTGCAGCACCTCGTCGGCAAGCCGCGGCGGCGCCCCGCCGGCCCCGTTCCCTCCGGCCCCGCCCCCGCCGGCCCCGCTCCCTCCGGCCCGGCCGAGCCACCGCGTGACAGCGGTGACGACCTCCCCGTCGGCTGGCCGCCGCCCGTCGAGTTCCAGCCCCACCCGGTACGCCGCGATCGACTTGACGCCAACCACCGTAGTCCCGAACGAGGGCGCGGCAACCCGATCGGCCAGCGCCTTCCTGTAGGCGTCCGGGAACTGCGCGGCGCTCGTGCCGTCGCGCGCGAGGGACTCCGCGACCTGCTCGAGGCGGACGATCTCGTAGGCCGCCGCGCCGGCGAGGCCCGCCGTCTCGGCCGGGGAGGTCAGGCCGGCAGGCGCGTACCCGGTGTCCACGCAGAGCGCGGCCAGCCCGCACGCGCCAAGGAACCGGCGGCTCACCTCGTCCGCGCCGAGCGCGGCCCGCCGCTCGGCGTAGGCCTCGGTGCCGGCGTGCGACGGCAGGCCGAGCAGCGGCGGGCACCAGCGCCGGAATGCCAGCCCGGCCAGGGAGTCGAAGGGCAGCCCGTCGGCCGTGGCATCACCGTCGGCCTCGTTTAGCAGTCCCGCCAGGTCCCCGCCGGCCCGCAGGATGCCGTGACAATGGTGGTCGACGAGCGGCTGCGCGGCGACGAAGGGGAGCACGGACGGCTGCACCGGTTCCGAGGACATGCGTTCCATGCTAGAACGCGGCTGTTCGCTGATCCGGCCCCTATTTCGTGATGGTGACGGGCGGCCGGCCGCCCGGGCGGATGACTGTGGCAGCGGGCCGCCTATAGGGGGTTGCGGCAATGCCCTCACACGCCGCCTGGCGATCGAAGCTACCGGCAACGTCTGGTCAGCCCGGGAATCTCGTTACCCGTCTCGCCGGGCATGACAACGGGTGCCGGCGACAGCCCGGGCAGCGCGTAAATTTCATGATCGCGGAACTTTTGCACACTCATAAGGCGCAAGAGTTCCGCGAAAACAAAAGTTACCGTGATCATGAGGCGGGCGGGCGGCTCGGGCACGCGCGGCCGGCCGCAGGCGCCCTGACAACCATCCGGCTCGGCTGCCGTTACCGACACGCTATTTCGCCAGAGCCTGTTTCTCGGTGATATTGCTGTGATGGCTGTCAATTCAAGTGACAGCGTTTCATTACCGCTTGAAGAGCTGAAGGTAAAGCTTCAAGAGTCCCTTGTGGCTCACTAACCCCGGTCAGCACATTCGTTTCTTCCTTTGGTTACAGAACGTGAGATAGCTGGAACTATTTGTTATTTTTTTGCCCTCAAGGTATGGGTATTTCGCGCACTGGTCGTTACCATCGAATCAAGAGCCCAGGCGATTAAGAAATTGAGGCGCACAACGCGCGTCAAGATCTGTTACAGAGAGTAGTTTTAAAGGGACCCGGAGTAACTGATGATCGACCCGCGAAGTGCCCAGCCTGGCTCTTACCGTACGTCCGGACATGGCGCCGAGACCGAGGGGCAAACCCAGGTGACGGCATTGTCCGGGAGAGCCAGCGCCCGGCCAGGCCGGCCAGGCGCGGCAAGTCCGGCGGGCTGGTCCCCGCCGCCGGCCGGGGAAGCGGCCCCCCCGGTCCGGCACAGGGGGCCAGCCCGCTCGGATGGCAACTCCGGCGTGCCCGAGGCGCGCTGGCTGTCGCTGACGCGGCTTGGCCCGCGGCACATTCCCGTGGTCGGCCCGACCGAAGCGCTGCCCGGCCGTCCCGGCGGCCCCGGCATGGCCGCGCCGCGCGGCGCGGCGTCGGGGTCCCCCGATCACCTCCGCAGGTCCGGCTGGCAGCTCGCGCACCAGGTATGGCAGGACGCCGGCGTCGAGTGGGAGGCCGCCGCCGCGCCGTACCGGCCTGACCCGTACGAGCTCCACCGGTACGAGCCCGACCCGGACGCGCCCTGGCTGCCCGGCGCCTACGAGCGGAACCTGCCCGAACCCACCGCCTACGGGCCCGACCCCTACCAGCCCGGCCCCTATGAGCCCGATCCGGACGCGCCCGGCCCGTACGGGCCCGAGCTGACCGAGCCCGACGTGACCGAGCCCGAGTTGTTCGAGCCCGTGCCGGTGGGAACCCTCTCCGGTACCCAGCCGGACCAGATCTTCCCTGATGACGCCGGGCTGGCCGGCCAGCCCGTGACGGGCGGAACCCCGGCCGGCCCGGACCCGGAGCCGTCCTCCGCCGGCGACCGGCCCGTGGTCGCTGCGTCCGCGACGAGCGCGGCCCTGGCCGACACGCACTCGACCCGCCCCGACCTGCCTGTCCTGCGGGAACCTGCCGACTCCCATTTCGGCCTCGGGCCGTGGCCGGTCCAGCAGCCGGCGGCGGTGACGCAGCCACAGCCAGTCCTCGCGGAGGCCCCGGCGGGCTATGACGCCCCGGCGGACCACGACGAGCCGTCGGGCTATGACGAGCCGGCGGACTACGACGAGCCGGGCGAGGCCTGCCCGCCCGAGGAGCCCGCGACGTGGGCCGGCCTGCCCCGCCGGATCCGGCCGGACGATCGTGGCCAGTCCGAGTCATGGCCGCCCGCACCCGTGCCGCGCCCCCGCGCGCCGCGCCTCCCGGCGCCCGCGCTGCCGCCCGAGCGCGCGCCGCGTCCCGCGGCGACGGCCCAGCAGCCCCCAGCCCCCACGCCGCCGGGTGCGGTCCCGCCGCCACGCTCCTTCCCCCCGCGGGGCGCGGCGGCGCCGCGCGGCACGGCCACCCCGCCAAGCGCGTTCGCCGCGCCCGGCGCGTTCGGCGCGCCGCCCGCGTACGCTTCGCCCCGGCGCAGCGCGCCGCTCGGCGCCCCGGTTGACGCGCCTCCGCTGAGCGCCGCGCCTCCGCTGAGCGCCGCGCCTCCGCTGAGCGGCGGGCGGGGCGGGCCACGGTACGCGTCGCTTGGCGCGCCGACGAACGCCCCGCAGTACGCCCCACGGTACGCGCCGCAGTACCCGCCGCTCGCGGCCGCCGCCCCACCGCTCGGCGGGCCCGACGAGCTGTTCCGCGCGTGGCAGGGGTCGGTGGACCAGGCCACCGCACGGCGAGCCGCCTGGCCCGCATCCCGGCTGGCCGGCCGCGCCGCACGCCGCCGCCGCGCCTGGCAGGCGGCGCGGATCGGCGTGCCCGCCGCGGTGATCGTCACCGTGGGAGCGGGCGCACTGATGATGCTGACCGGCCGGGCCAACGAGATGCTCGCGCAGCGGGCGAGCACCGGCCCGCTCTCCTCGGCCGCTCACGGTGCCTCCGCCAGCCTCGGCCTGGCGGGCCTGGGCGCCGGCGCCACCCTGACCGGGTACCCGGGCGAGCACGGCGCGGTCGCGGTCACCGCGCTCTGGTCGGCAGGCAGCACCCTCATGGCCGCCGGCTACGCGAACGGCCACCCGGCGGTCTGGCGGCACGCCGCCGGCGGCGCGTGGTCCCTGGTGTCGGCCATCATGTTCGGCGGGCTGACCGGTCACCTCACCTCGGTCGCCCACGGTCCCGCGGGGTGGATCGCGGTCGGCTCCGCGATCGAGGGCGGGGCGGCCGAGCCGGTGGCCTTCTGGTCGCCCGACGGCGTGACCTGGTCCCCGCTGCTCGCGCTTACCGCGCTCGCCCGCACGGACGCCCAGTTCCTCGGCGTCGCGTCCGGTCCCGGCGGCTACGTGGTGGTGGGCAGGCAGGGCACAGGTCACGGCGCGTACGCGTCCTTCTGGTGGTCGGCCAACCTGCGCGACTGGGCAAGCGACGCCAACAGCGGCAACACCGGCACGGTGGCGGCCGCGGCGGTCTCGGTCGGCAACGGCTTCGTCGCGGTCGGCGCGACGTCGCACTGCCACACGATCTGGACGTCGGCGGACGGCAGGCAGTGGACGGAGCACGACCTAGCCGTGCCGTCCGGCGCGACCACCGCGACGCTGCAGTCCGTCGCGGCGGGCGCCGGCGGCCGCTTCGTGGCGGCGGGCTTCGCCACCGCGGGCGCGGTCAACGTTCCCCTCGTGGTGACCTCGGCCAGGGCCGGCGGCGCGCTGACCCAGGTCGTCCTCGGTGCCAACGGCGCCCCGGCCACCGTCACCGGCGTGACCGCCACCAGCGGCGGGTTCGTCGCGGTCGGGCTGGCCAGGCCCGGCCGGCGAGCGGCAGGCCGTCGAGTGGACCTCGGCGGACGGCCTCACCTGGTCGGCCGCCGCCGCGCTCACCTCGGCGGGTACCAGCGAGATCACGGCCCTCACCACCAGCGGCGCCGTGGCCGCGGGCACCGCGCAACGGAGCGCGGGCCCGACGGTACTGACGATTCCCGGCCGGTAAACCCAGCCGCCAGGCAATCGCGGTCAGCCGAGCGGAACCCCGTTGATCGAGGCGTCGAGCACTTCGGCGGTGTGCGCGGTCCGCAGCGTGACGCCCCTGGCGGCGAGCTCCGACGAGATCTGCAGCGTGCACCCGGGGTTGGCCGAGATAAGCAGCGACGCACCGGAGGCGGTCACCGAGTCGGCCTTGCGCGACCCGAGCTCACGCGCGGCATCCGGCTGCAGCAGGTTGTAGACGCCCGCCGAGCCGCAGCACACCCCGGCGTCCCGCAATTCCACGAGCTCAAGCCCGGGGATGCCGCGCAGCAGCGCGCGCGGCGCGGCGGTCACCCGCTGCGCGTGCCCCAGGTGGCACGCGTCATGGTAGGCCGCCCTGATCTCGACCGGACGTCGCTCCGCGGCCGGCCCGAGCTCATCAAGGAACTCCGCCAGGTCCCGGACCTTCGCCGACAGCGCCGCCGCCCGCGCAGGCCAGTCCCGCGCAGGCCAGTCCCGCGCAGGCCAGTCCGGCGCGGGCCACTGGGGCACATCGGCGAACAGCCGCTCGTACTCCTTCATCGCCGAGCCGCACCCGGCCGAGTTGACGACGATCGTGTCGACGCCAGCCGCCTCGAACGTCTCGATGGTCCGCTGCGCGAACCTGACGGCTTCCGCCGCCCGCCCGGAGTGCGCGGACAGCGCACCGCAGCACCCCTGCGCCCGCGGGATGATCACGTCGCATCCCTCGGCGGCGAGCACCCGCGCGGTCGCCGCGTTGACGCGGGGATAGAACACCGACTGCACGCACCCGGTCAGCATGCCGACGACGGCGCGCCGCGCGCCGCGCGCCGCCACCCGCTCAGGTAGCCGCCCGGGCAGCGCCGCGGCCGCGGGCGGCGCGAGCCGCAGCGCCTGCTCAGCCGCGGGGGAGACGCGCCCGAGCAGGCCCGTGCGGGAGAGCAGCCGGTCCGCCCCGGTCCGCTGCAGGGCGCGCAGCGGCGCTGTCGCCACCCGCAGCCGCTCCGGGTACGGGAACAGCGCGAAGATCCCGGCCCGCGTCAGCCGGTCACGGACGGAACGCGGCGCCGTCGCCGCGGCACGCGCGCCGGACGCCGCGCCAGCGCCAGCGCCCCGCCGTCGGCTGCGCCATCGGCGCCGGCGACCTCGGCGACGGCACCCGAAGTGCCGCCCCCGCCGGCGTCAGCGGCGAACGGGTTGCCTCCGTCCTCCGTCCACTCCCGCGCCGCCGCGATGATCTGGTCGTACTGCACGCCGGACGGGCAGGCGGTCATGCACGCCATGCAGCCGAGGCAGCGGTCGAAGTGCTCGCCCGCGGCCGGCGTCAGCGGCGCGCCGTCGAGAAGCTGGCTCACCAGGTAGATCCGTCCGCGCGGCGAGTCCATCTCCTCGCCCCACAGGGAGTACGTCGGACACGCGGGCAGGCAGAACCCGCAGTGCACGCAGTCCTTGACGACCGAACGGATGCGTTCCTCCGCCCCGCCCGCCCCGTGCTCCACGTCGGCCGCGCGACCGGTTACCTCGTCGCTCATCAACATCCCTCACAACACGTCGGGAGCCCGCAAGCGGCGGCTCAGCACTGGCTGGCATCCGTCAGGTCCCCTCGGGGAACCGGCCGGGTGCCATCCGGTGCCCGGGGTCGAACTGGTCCTTCACGGCCCGCATCAGCGCGATCCCGGGCACCGCCGCGCTCATCCCGCCGCGACCCGCAAGTCCCTCCCGTACCCCGGCGGGCGCGGCGAGCACCACGACGCCGCACCGCTCTCCGGCGACCGCATCGCGCAGCGCGGCGGCGAACTCCGCCGCCCCGGTCTCCGCTGCCCCAGTACCCGCCGCCGCCCCGGTCTCCGCAACCTCGGCCTGCGCCGTTCCTGGCACCAGCGCGTACAGCACGCCCGCGCCGGCCGAGCCCGTAAGCGCCGGCGACACGCCTGCCTTCTCGGCTCGCCGCCTCGATCGCGTCGAGCACCCGGCCGAGCGCGGAAACCCAGAAGGAAACCCGGACTAGCGTCTCTCCGGACCCGGCCCGCGGCGCGCCCGGCCACCAGGCGGGCGGCCCGGCGGACACCTCGCCGGTGCCGAGCAGGCCGGCCATCCGCGCCGAGCCGGGCCGCGACCCCGTCGACGGACCCCTCGAGCAGCACGCCGACCCGGACCGGCCCGCCCGGCTCCGGCCTGCTCAGCTCCACCGCGGAGGAGACCAGCGGCGAGTTCGCCGCCGCCGCGACCGCGTTGCACGCGACGGAGACGGCGACGTACTCGGCGGTGACGTACGCCCGGGCGGCGGGCAGCGGGTGCAGCCGGAAGGTCGCCTCGGTGATGAGGCCGAGCGTGCCCGCCGACCCCGCGAACAGCTTGCCGAGGTCGTAGCCGGCCACGTTCTTGACCACCTTGCCCCCAGACTTCGCGACGGTACCGTCGGCCCGCACGATCGTGATCCCGATCAGCAGGTCGCGCGGCGTCCCGTAGCGCAGCCGCCGCGGCCCGGCCAGCCCGGACGCGACGACCCCCCCGATCGAGGCGTCGTCCGGCACGTCGAGCGCGATCTCCTGCCCGGCCTGCGCGAGCACGGCCGCGACGTCGCCCATCCGCGCCCCGGCCTGCACCCTGGCGACCAGGTCCCCGGCGGCGTGCTCGACCACCTCGGCCATCCGCGACATGTCGATGACCAGGTCGCAGCGGGAAGCCGGGGTGCCCCAGGAGAGCCGCGACCCGCCCCCCCGCACCACCACGGCGAGGTCATGCTCGGCCGCGACCCGCATCACGGCCGCGGCCTCTTCCGTGGAGCCGGGCGCCGCCGCGAAGGTTCCGTTCGCCGGGTCTTCGTCGCGCACCTCACCGCAGACGGCGGCGAGCGCCTTCCTGATCACCGCGGTTTCAGGCGTCACGGGGACCTCCGGGAGTGAGCGCACTCGTTCGGGACCTCATTAAAAGATCTCCGCGCCGTCGGGCCCGGCGGGACGCGGACCGCGGCGGTGACCTGGGACCTCACCGCACAGCCGGGGGGTGGGGAACACCTTGCCCGGGTTGCACAGCGACGCGGGGTCGAAGGCGCACCGCACCAGCTGCATGGTGTCCAGGTCCGCGGCGCTGAACATCTTGGGCATGTACCGGGACTTGTCCACCCCGACGCCGTGCTCACCGGTGATCGACCCGCCGTACTCGATGCACGTGTCGAGGATGGCCCCGGACACTAGTTCCGCCCGCTCCGCCTCGCCGGGCACGGCGTCGTTGTAGAGCACCAGCGGGTGCAGGTTCCCGTCCCCGGCGTGGAACACGTTCGCGACTCTGATTCCAGTTTCCGCCGAGAGGTTGGCTATACGCGCGAGCACGTCGCCGAGCGCGGTGCGCGGCACCACGCCGTCCTGCACGATGTAGGCGGGGGACAGGCGGCCGACCGCGGCGAACGCGGACTTGCGGCCGGCCCAGATGCCGGCCCGCTGCGCCGGGTCGTCGGCCGCCCGGATCTCCCGCGCGCCCGCCCGCTCGCAGATCGCGTGCACGGTCGCGAGCTCCGCCTCGACCTCCGCGGCGGGCCCGTCGAGCTCGACGAGCAGCACGGCCGCCGCGCCCTCGGGATAGCCGCAGTGCACCGCGGCCTCGGCCGCCTCGATGGCCAGCGCGTCCATCATCTCGATCGCCGCGGGCACGATGCCGGCGCCGATGATGTCGCTGACCGCGCGCCCGCCCGCCTCAAGTGAGTCGTACGCCGCGAGCACCAGGTGCACCGTCTCGGCGACCGGGGTCAGCTTGACGACGATCTTCGTGACGATGCCGAGCGTGCCCTCCGAGCCGGTGAACGCGCCGAGCAGGTCGTAGCCGTTTGCCACGCCGGTGCCGTCGCCGAGCCAGGTCAGCTCGCCCGCGGGGGTGACGATCTCCAGGCCGAGCACGTGGTTGACGGTGAACCCGTGCTTGAGGCAGTGCGCGCCGCCGGAGTTCTCCGCGACGTTCCCGCCCACCGAGCAGACCACCTGCGACGACGGGTCGGGCGCGTAGAACAGGCCGTACGGCGCGGCGGCCTGCGTCACCGACAGGTTGGTGACGCCGGGCTCCACCACCGCGCGCCGTGAGACCGGGTCGATCTCCAGGACGCGGCGCATCCGCGACATGACGATCAGCACGCCCGCGGCGTGCGGCACCGCGCCGCCGGACAGGCCGGTGCCGCTGCCGCGCGCCACGAACGGCACGCCGGCCCGCGCGCACACCCGGACGACGGCCGCGACCTCGGCCGCTGACTCGGGCAGCACGACGAGCGCGGGCACCGTGCGGTGCGAGGTCAGCCCGTCGCACTCGTAGGTCCGCAGCTGCAGCGGGTCGGTCAGCACGTCGGCCGGGCCGCAGATCTCCCGCATCGCGGGAGCGAGCGCCGCCGCTGTGGCCGGCGTCCGCGGCGCGCTCGCCGGCTCGTTCGTCGTGGTCGCCGGGTGGGCCATGGGCTGTGCCCCTTCCTACGGCATGCGTTCGTACGCGGGCAGCGTCAGGAACTCAGCGAACGAGTCCGCGAGCGCCACCTCGGTGAACAGCCCGACCGCCTGGCCGTACCTCGCCGCGTCGAAGCCGTCGCCCTCGTGCTCGCGGATCTTCACGAGCTCCTCATCGATCATGCGCTCGACCACGTCCTTTGTCACCAGCGGCCCGTCGTCGAGGATGACCTCGCCCCGTATCCACTGCCAGATCTGCGACCTGGATATCTCCGCGGTGGCGGCGTCCTCCATCAGGTTGAATATCGCCACCGCGCCGGTGCCGCCGAGCCACGCGGCCAGGTACTGCAAGGCGACGGAGATGTTGTTACGCAGCCCGGCCTCGGTGACCCCGCCCGGCGTCGCGGCCACGTTGAGCAGGTCGCCTGCCGTCACCGTGACCTCGGGGCGCTGCCGGTCAAGCTGGTTCGGCCGCATCCCGAGTACGGAGTCGAACACTTCCTTGCACACCGGCACCAGGTCGGGGTGCGCCACCCAGGACCCGTCGAACCCGTCGCCCGCCTCGCGGGTCTTGTCGTCGCGGACCCTGGCGAGCGCGACCGCGTTCACCTCGGCGTCGCGCCGCGACGGGATGAACGCGGCCATGCCGCCCATCGCGAACGCGCCGCGCTTGTGACAGGTCTGCACGAGCAGCTCGGTGTAGGCGCGCATGAACGGCGCGGTCATCGTCACGGCGTTCCGCTCGGGCAGCACGAACTCCTTGCCCCTGGTGCGGAACTTCTTGATGACGGAGAACAGGTAGTCCCAGCGTCCCGCGTTGAGACCCGCGCTGTGCTCGCGCAGCTCGTACAGGATCTCCTCCATCTCGAACGCGGCGGGGATGGTCTCGATCGCCGCCGTGGCCCTGATCGTGCCGCGCGGGATGCCGAGGAAGTCCTGGCCGAGGATGAACGCGTCGTTCCACAGCCGCGCCTCTGCATGTGACTCCAGCTTGGGCAGGTAGAAGTAGGGCCCCTTGCCCTTGTCGAGCTGGCGCTGCGCGCAGGCGGCCAGGTAGAGCGCGAAGTCGGTGAGGCTGCCTGACGCGCGCTGCCCGTCGATGAGGATGTGCTTCTCGTCAAGGTGCCAGCCGCGCGGCCTCACCACGATCGTGGGATGCGTGTCGTCACCGCCCAGCGCGTAGGACTCGCCCTCTTCTGACGTGAAGTCGATGGTCCGGTCGAGGGCGTCCTTGAGGTTGAGCTGGCCCTCGATCATGTTGGACCACAGCGGCGTGTTGGCGTCCTCGAAGTCCGCCAGCCAGACGTTCGCGCCGGAGTTGAGCGCGTTGATCGTCATCTTCTTGTCGGTCGGTCCGGTGATCTCCACCCGCCGGTCGGTAAGGCCCGGCGCCGGCCGCGCCACCCGCCAGCCAGCTTCGTCGCGGATGTGCGCGGTCTCCGGGAGGAAGTCGAGCAACTTACCGCCCGACAGCCCGGCCTGCCTGCGCCGCCTGGCCGCCAGCGCCTGCGCCCGCCGGTCGGCGAGCGCCTCGTGCAGGCTGACAAGCAGTTCTAGCGCCTTGGGGCTGAGGATCTCGACGTACCGCTCATTCGTGGGCCCGATGATCTCCACGCGCTCAGGCATGATCAGCTCCCCTCAAGCTGCCCCGAACCTCCCGCCTATCCTAGGCGCGGCCCGCGAAGGCGCACGAAGAGGACCGTGGTCACCGATCCGTGTCCTGGCGTGTCCCGGACCGAGGCGGTGCCGCGGCCCGCGGCGCTCTCGGCGGTTCCCCTCACCGGTTAGTGACCGTGGAATTACCGTGACGAAAAAGGCCAATTCGCGCAGGACGTCCGTGATTTGACTCGTGGTAAGATTAGTAACCCTGCCCGGCCATAAAAAAGAGCCAGCAGCAAATGCCGACTGGTTACCAGGAGTATATCAATTATTATGGCAGTTCGTCAAACGGATTCCGAGCCGTCCGCTGAGGAAAGCGCAGAGGAAAGCACTGGGGAGAGCGCTTGCGGAAGCCAAGCCACGGAAAGCGCGGGAAACACCGACGACGCCGGGGCCCCGGCGGCCCGGGAGGCCGCCCGCGCGGGAAACGCCGCTGACGTGCCCGCCGCCGGCTACGCCGCCGCCGTGCGGGCGGAGCAAGAATACGTGACGCTGCTGTATGACCTGCTTGACCAGGCAAGGGAGCGCAGCTCGCGGTACCTGGCGGGCGTGCGCGCCGCGGCGGGGCCGGCGGCACCCACCAGGCCCGGCTGGAACGTGATATTTCCGCGGGCGAGCACGCCAAAAGGATCGCCCAGCTTGACCTGACCGAACGCGGCCTGTGTTTCGGCCGCACCGACGACGAAAAGCGAAATACCCTCTACATCGGCCGTATCGGCCTGCGGGATGACGATTACGAGCTCAAGCTGATTGACTGGCGCGCCCCCGCCGCGCGCCCTTTCTACGCGGCGACGCCGCGTAACCCGGTCGGACTGGTCCGCCGCCGGCACATCTATACCAGGCGGCGTGCGGTTACCGGCGTGGATGACGAGGTGTTCGACCTGGACAAGCTGTCGGAGGCGGACCGGAGCACGCTGTCCGGCGAGGCCGCGCTCATCGCCGCGGTGTCGCTCCGCGCGGACCGGCCGGATGGCCAACGTCGTCGCGACCATCCAGGCCGAGCAGGACCGGGTGATCCGCGCCGACCTGCCCGGCGTCCTCGTCGTCCAGGGCGGCCCGGGTACCGGCAAGACGGTCGCCGCGCTGCACCGCGCCGCCTACCTGCTCTACACGCACCGCCGCGTCCTCGAGCGCCGCGGCGTGCTCGTCATCGGGCCGAACGCCACGTTCCTGCGCTACATCAGCCAGGTGCTCCCGTCCCTCGGCGAGACCGACGTGGTGCTGCACACCCTCGGTGACCTGTTCCCGGGCGTGCACGCCACCGACACCCGCGATCCCGCCGCGGTGATCAAGGGCGACGAGCGGATGGTCCGCGTGCTGCAGCAGGCGGTCCGCGACCGGCAGGCGGTGCCCAAGCGCGACATCATCGTCAACGCCGAGGGCGTCGACGTCCCCCTGGCCCGCGAAGCGATCCTGCGCGCCCGCGACCGGGCCCGCTCCACCCGCAAGCCGCACAACGTGGCGCGCAAGCTCTTCGTCACCGAGCTGCTCACCGACCTCGCCCGGGCCGAGGCCCGGGTGCTCAACCGCCCGCTCGACGCCGAGGACCTGCCCGACGCGCGCGCCCGCCTGTGGGACTGCGAGGGTGTCAACGCCGCGCTCAACGCGCTGTGGCCGCTGCTCACCCCGGAAATGCTGCTGGCCGCCCTGCTGCGGTCACCGCAAGCGATCAGGTCCGCCGCTGGTTCCGTCTTGGATCATTCCGAACGGGAGCGGCTTACCCGCTCCGATCACCCGTCTCGCTGGACGGTGGCGGACGTCCCCCTGCTCGACGAGGCCGCCGAGCTGCTCGGCGTCGACGACTCCGCGCAGCAGGCGGCACGCCGCGCGGCCGAGCGCGCCCGTCGCGCCGAGCAGGAGTACGCGCAGGAGGTACTCGACTCGGCCATCGTCGGCGGCATGGAGTTCTCCATGACGGTGAGCCAGCTCGGCATGCTCGACGCCGCGCGGCTGTCGGACTGGAACTCGGGCGGCGGCGTGGCGTTTTCTACCGCCGAGCGCGCCGCCGCCGACCGGACCTGGGCCTACGGCCACGTGATCGTCGACGAGGCACAGGAGCTGTCCCCGATGGCGTGGCGGATGGTGCTGCGGCGCAACCCGGCCCGCTCCATGACCGTGGTCGGCGACGTGGCGCAGACCGGCTCGCCCGCCGGCGCGACCTCGTGGAAGGACATGCTCACCCCGCTGGTCGGCCACCGCTGGCGCGAGGAGCGCCTCACGGTCAACTACCGCACCCCGAAAGAGATCATGACGGTCGCGGCGGACGTCCTCGCCTCCGTTTCCGCAAGCCGAGGCGCCGCCGGACTCGGTCCGCTCCGAGGGCGTTCCCCCGGCGGCGGTCCGGGCCGGCGACGGTGGCCTGGCCGATTGCGTGGCCGCCCGCGTTCACGCGGACCTAGCCGAGATCGGCGGCGCGGACGCGGGCCGCCTAGCGATCATCGCGCCGGACGCGCTGATCGGCTCGCTCGCGCCGGCCATGCCCGAGGCCGTCCCCGGCGACCAGCCCGAGTCGCTCGACTCCCCGGCCGCGCTGCTTACCGTCTCGCAGGCCAAGGGCCTCGAATTCGACCGGGTGATCGTCGCGGACCCGTCCGGCATCCTCGCCCAGTCGCAGAACGGCGCCCACGACCTGTACGTGGCAGTCACCCGCGCGACGCACCGGCTCACCGTCGTCTACGAGGGCGAATTGCCTGCCCCGCTGCGGTTGCTCGACGGCTAACCCCAAGGCCGGCTGCCCGCCGCGCTGCGGCTCGCGCCGCCTAGCCCCAAGGCCGGCTGCCCGCGCACCGCGGTTCACCGCCGCCAGCCGAGGCCGACTGCCCGACGCGCTGTGGTTCCCCGCCGCCTAGCCCCAAGGCCCGTCAGTCAGCTGGCTTGTGTGGCGGCCAAGGGGTTTTGGGCGATCCCGGCGCATCACGTGCCCCTGGCGTACGCGGTTTAACGGTAAAGTTTTCCCTGCTGGTAAACTTTTTGCCCGAGGTAAAGAAAAAGCGTTCTACGCGTGTTTTCTTTACCGGTTGTGATTTGTTTACCGGTAGATTCGGTGCCGCGGGCAGGCACCAGGCACACCAGTACCTCACGCACCAGGATCCTGCCCCTGTCCGGCAGAAGGTACGGTTGCCAGAGTGCACGAAGTCCTTCAGCTCATCGAAGAACGCGTGCGGGCCGGAAGCCGGCCTGGTCACCGTGACGATCCGCACCGGATCGTGCTGTCGGTCGAGGGCGGCGGGATGCGGGGGACCGTGTCCGCCGGGATGGCACTGGCGCTGCACGAGCTCGGCGTGGTCTCCGGGTTCGATGCCGTCTACGGTTCCTCGGCCGGGGCGCTGACCGGGGCGTGGCTCGTCAGCTCCGAGCCGGAGCGGCTGCGCGGGTGGGCGGACCCTGACTACGCGAAGACGCTGATCCGCTGGTCATCGCTGCTGCGCGGGCGGCCCGTGGTGGACGTGCACACGCTGGTCGAGGTGGTGTACCAGACCGAGTTCCCGATGGACTTCGCCTCGATCCTGGCCAGCCCGATCGAGTACCACCCCCTGGGGACGGACGCCGAGACCGGCGAGTCGACCGACTTGCGGCCGCTGATCTCGAGCCCGGTCGAGTTGCGGCTGGCGCTGCGGGCCAGCGCCTCACTGCCGTTCCTGGCCGGGCCGCCGGTCGAACTCGGCGGGCGCCGCTTCTACGACGCCGGCGTCGCCGAGTCGATCCCGTTCCGCACCCCGCTCGCCCAGGGCGCGACCCACGTGCTGCTGCTGCGCTCCCGCAGGCCGCTCACGCCCGAGCAGGTGGACCCGCAGGCGAATGACCTCGATGACCTGAACGAGGAGGCCGCCGACGACCCGAACGGAGCGAAGGCGCCGGCCCGCGCGGCGCGGTCGAGTCGCATCCTCGCCAGGACGGCGCTGCGCCGCGAGTCTCTTGAGCTGCGCACGGCCCTGCTCACCCGGCCCGTACGCACCGCCGCCGACGTCATCCGCATCAAGGTGCATGAGGCGGAGGGCAAGGCCCTCATGATCTTCCCGCCCTCGTCGGTCCCGCCGGTCAGCCGCCTGACCACCGACCCCAGGCTGCTTGCGGCCGGCCTCGAATCCGGCCGCCAGGCCGTCCGCGACATCTTCGCCCGCTGATTCGGGCTCGCTGTTCCCGGTGTTCAGTCTGCTGCCAGCCTCCCGAGCCCCGCGAGCCGGCCGCAACCGGATTACCGCGAGTCGGCGTGCTCGCCCGCCGTGGCGAACGGGAGCAGGCGCAGGCCGGCCCCCGCCGCGTCCTCGCGCGGGCGGTAGATACCGTCGACGCTCAGCCACCAGAGGTCTTCTGCCGCCCACGGCTCGTCGAGCCTGGTGAACAGCCTGTCCCGGTGACCGCCCGGGATCAGGTCCCGCGCGTAGAGCATGATCCCGTCGCTGATCGCGACCGCCTTGACTCGCTGCCCGTCGGCGCTCCGGCTTGCCTGGGCCAGCGCGACGTCGATGGCGCGCTCGTTCCAGGCCAGTGCCCCCGGTCGCCTGACCTCGACGATGAGCTGCTTAGCGCCGAGCCGGGTGAGCGTCAGGCCGGCGTGGCCGGCCCGGTCGTTCACCTCGGAGAGGCGCCAGTCGAGGACCATCGTGAACAGGTCCTCGAGGATGTTTCCCGCTACCTTTTCCGCGGCCGTGCCCAAGCGCGCCTGCTGTGCGAGGCGCTCCCACCGCCTGGCCTGGAAGTCCGCCCAGGCGCGCGTCATCCGGTCCTGGCACCGGTGGTAGGAGGCGAGCGCCGCGACGGGGGTCCGGCGTCGCCGGAGGACTCCATCTGGGTTCACTCGCCCCGGTATACGCTACCTGCCCCGTTGCTGTCCGTGGCGTTACGATTCCGTGTCGTACGGATGTGGGCCGTAGAGCGCCTCCAGCGGGGCTAGCAGGATCGCGCCGCGGCTGCCGGCTGCCGTGACGTGCAGCTCCTGCGTGAACCCTGACGTGCTGAACAGGCCGAGCACGGCGCCTGCCGCGTCGTGTCCCGCCGTCGTGAGCAGGTCACGCAGGTGCTCCAGCCTGCGTAGCTCGGCCAGGCCGGGCCGCCGGTCGCGGTGCTTGGCCTCGCCGATGAACGCGACTGGCGCTTCGGGGGTCCGGGGCCGCGCGCCGCGGGCCAGCGCGAGGACGTCTATCTCGTGGCCCGTCCTGTGCTCGCGGCAAGCGATGACGGTCTGCCCGACGGGACCGACGGACAGGCCGGCCTCCGTGGCCGCGTGACGGCCCACCCATTCGGCCGCCATCGACTCGAAGTGCGGCCCGAGGATCTTGGACTCGACGGTGTGCCGCGCCTCGGCCCACACCTCATGCGCCCGGCCGGCTTCCAGGTCGGCCAGGTACGGCTCGATCACCAGCTGGTGGAACCGCACCATCGGGTCGGCGACCGTGATCACGGGCCTGCGGTCAAGGAGCAGGTCGTGCCGGCGGTCGATGAACCCGGCCTCGGCCAGCGTGGTCAGCTGATGCGCCAGGGAAGTCGCCGGACGGCCAAGGATGCCGCCGATCTTCGTGGGAGACGACTCTCCCGCGGCCACTGCCGCGAGCACCGAGCTATAGGCGGCGGTGTCGCGGATACGCGGATCCTCGTGCACCACCCGGCGCGCCTCGTCGAATAGTGGCATCGACGGCCGCAGCACGTTCCGCGCCACCCAGCCGTCGAGGCGGGCGGGCTCCTCGGGCACGCGCGGGTCGAGCACCAGCTCGCGGTAGCCGGGGGTGCCGCCGATGACGGCGTCATGGGCGAACGCCGCGGTCACGTTGCCGATCTGCCAGAATTTCCGCGCGTCCCGGTAGTTGAAGGGCCGGACGCGCAACTCGAGGGCGGCGCGGCCGCGCAGCGCCTTGGTCCCGGACAGCAGGTCGCTCATCACCGAGATCGCCGACCCGCACAGGATCAGCCGTAGCGGGAGCGCCGCGGGGCCGCCGCCCGGTCCCAGGCTGTCGTAGAGGGACTGCACGATCGACGGCAGCCCGGGTGTCTCCTGGACCAGGTAGGGAAACTCGTCGAGCACGAGGAGCACGGGACCCGCCACCGGGCGCGGGCGCGCGGCCAGCACCTCCGTCGCCGTCCGCAGTGCCCGCTCCCAGTCGCCGAAGCCGAACGCGCCCGCCGGCAACCCCGCCCACGTCGCAAGCGATTCACCGAAGCGGCGCAGCGAGACGGCCTCGGCCTGCTCGGTGGCCAGGTGATACAGGCCGCCCACGCCGTCGGCGAGCCGGCGCAGCAGGTAGGACTTCCCCTGCCTGCGGCGGCCGTAGACGACGGCGATCCGCAGCCCGGGCAGCGGGGAGCGCACGAAGTCGGCGAGGTCCGCCCACTCCGCGTCGCGGTCGAATACGTCCGCCGGCTTCTCCAGGGTCCCGCTGTCCAGCGCCCCTCCACTAGCTCGACTACAGTTATATTAAGTGTAATCGAGCTAGTCGTCCAGGGAGGGTACCCCCGGCCCGGTCGGGGGCTAACCCTACGACGAATGGGGGATCATCCGGATGGCCTGACGCGATGCATCGCCTCTAGCGTGGTTCCGTGATGGTGATGATCGTGACCGCGCTGGCCGCCGCCGTGCTGTACGGGGCCGGGGCCGCGGTGGAGCAGCGGCAGGCGGCCGCTGCGCCGCAGTCGTCGGCCGGACGGCCCCGGCTGCTGTTCCTGCTGGCCCGCCAGCCCCTTTGGCTGCTTGGGATCGCCGCTCAGGTCGGCGGCTTCGCCGCGCACGCGGTCGCGCTGCGGTCGGGTCCGCTGGCGACCGTGCAGATGCTGGTGGCCGGGGAACTCATCGTCGCGGTGGTCATCGTGCGCGCCTGGTCGGGCCGCCCGCTCAGCCGGGCGTCCTGGGCCGCGGCGCTGACCGTGGTGCTGGCCGTCGCCGCGTTCCTCGCGCTGACCGCGCCGGGTAACGGCCACCGGGGCGGTCCCGGCCATCCGGACTATGCCGTCGCGGCGGCCCTGGGCGCCGTCGTGTCAGGAGCCGGCGCGCTGGCGGCCGCCGCCGCCGGGCTGCGCGCCGCGGGCCGGAGCCGCGGGTTGCTGCTCGCCGTGGCCGCGGGCCTCGCGGACACCTGCTCGGCGGTGGTCACCATGGCGTTCTCCCATGTGGCGAGCCACGGCCCGGCCGCGCTGCTCACGTCATGGACGCTCTACGCGGTGGCCGTCTGCGGTGCCGGAAACGTGCTGCTCACGCAGACCGCCTACCAGGCCGGGCGGCCCATGGTCACGCTGCCGGTCATCGCCGCGGTCACCCCGGTGACCAGTGTGGCCATCGGCATCGGGCTGCTTGGCGAAACTCCGCGGACCGGGGTAGCCGGCGCGGTCGCCGCCGGCCTGGCCGTGCTCGTCGCCAGCGTCGCGCTCGCCGGCCTGGCCCGCTCCGCCCCGCACGCCGAACGGAGTAACGATTTCGCCGTCGCTGGCGATTCGCTTACGGGCCGATCGTCGCATGCTCCCCGCCCACTCACGCGACGATCGGCCCTAACGCATCTTTGCGGACAAATCCATCCGTTTCCTGCCCGAAATCAGGCACAAATTTGCCTGAAGGGTCTTACTCCTGGCAAGATAACGGACGTATATGGATGAGCTGCCGGCGCGGGACGCGCCCTACCCGCAAGACCTGGTCCGCCACGTGGCGATGAGCACCGGGCTTGACGAGGCGACCGCGACGCGGGTCGTGGCGGACGTGATGGCGTACTTCGGCCAGACGGTCGAGCAGTACGTGGTCAAGCGCCATCAGGACCTCAGGAGCAGGAACCGCAAGAACGACGACATCTGGCCGCAGATCGCGGGCGAGCTGCGGAACCGCAGGTTCCGGACGTCCGATGCGTCGGAGCGGCAGCTCCGCCGCATGGTCTACGGCTAGGGAGAGGACCGGCAACCGATGTGCGGAATCGTTGGATACGTCGGCAAGCGCGACGCGACGCCCGTGCTTGTCGAGGGCCTGCACCGGCTTGAGTACCGCGGGTACGACTCGGCGGGCGTCGCCGTCGTTCACCGCGGCAGGCTCCAGGTCACCAAGACGGCCGGCCGCGTGCAGGACCTGCGGGACAAGCTCGGCGCGAAGCAGACCAAGGCGACGATCGGCATCGGCCACACTCGCTGGGCCACTCACGGCGAGCCGAACGACGCCAACGCGCACCCGCACACCGACGCGCAGCACCGCATCGCCGTGGTGCACAACGGGATCATCGAGAACGCCGAGACGCTCCGCGCCCAGCTCACCGCGGAAGGCGTGACCCTCGTCACCGACACCGACACCGAGGCGCTCGCGCACATGGTGGCCGCCGAACTCGGCAAGGACGAGGACAGGACGCTGGAAGAGGCCGTTATCGCGGCGCTGCGCAGCGTCAAGGGCACCTACGGTCTCGTCTTCCTTGACGCGAGGCACCCCGACCAGCTCGTGGTCGCCCGCAACGGCTCGCCCATTGTGCTCGGGCTCGGCGAGAGCGAGATGTTCGTCGCCTCCGACGTGGCCGCGCTCGTCCGCTACACGCGCCAGGTCATCTACCTGGAAGACGGCGAGGTCGCGACGATCACGGCAACCGACTACCACACGACATCGCTCACCGGCGGGGCGCAGAGCAGCACCAAGGCCCCGATGACGGTTGACGCGGACGACGACGACTACGAGCTCGGCGCGTTCAGCGACTACATGCGCAAGGAGATCCACGAGCAGCCGGACGCCATCCGCCGTGCGGTGATGGGCCGCCTCGACGAGCGGTTCGCCACCGCGAAGCTAGGCGGCCTCAACCTGGACGCCCGCGAGCTGCGCGGCATTAAGCGGGTCAAGTTCCTCGGCTGCGGCTCCGCCTACTACGCGGGGCAGATGGGGGCGAGCCTCGTCGAGGAGCTCGCGCGCATCCCCGCCGACGCCGAGCCGGCCAGCGAGTTCCGCTACCGTAGCCCGGTCGTGGACGCGGACACGCTGTACGTCGCCGTCTCGCAGTCCGGCGAGACGAGCGACACGCTGATGGCCGTCCAGGAGCTCAAGCGCAAGGGCGGCCGGGTCATGGGCGCCGTCAACGTGGTGGGCAGCGCCATCGGGCGCGAGTGCGGTCACGGCATCTTCCTGCACGCCGGACCCGAGGTCGCCGTCGCGTCCACCAAGGCGCTCACCAACATGGTGGTCAGCTTCGCGCTGCTCGGGCTGCTCCTCGGCCGGGTGCGCGACCTGTCGGCCACCCACGGCGCGCGCATCGTGGGTGGCCTGCGGGAGCTGCCGTCCCAGGTGGACGCGATCCTCGGCGCCGAGCTGGAGATCGCCGCGATCGCGCACCAGTTCGCCGCGGCGGGCAACATGTTCTTCATCGGCCGGGTCGGCGGCTGGCCGGTGGCGCGGGAGGGCGCGCAGAAGCTCAAGGAGATCTCCTATGTGCACGCCGAGGCCTACCAGGCCGGCGAGCTCAAGCACGGCCCGCTCGCGCTCATCCAGCCCGACATGCCGAGCATGGTGATCGTCCCGTCCGACGACCTGATCGCCAAGAACATCTCCACCATCGAGCAGATCAAGGCCCGCGGCGGCCCGGTCATCGCGCTGACGAGCGCCGACATCCCCGACGGGCTGGCCGACGCGACGATCAGGGTGCCGCGGGCCGAGCGGGAGCTCGAGCCGATCCTGTTCAACATCCCGCTGCAGCTATTCGCCTACCACGCCGCGGGGAAGCTCGGCCGGGACATCGACAAGCCCCGCAACCTGGCCAAGAGCGTCACCGTCGAGTAACCCAGGGCATAGCGGAGCACGCTCTCGTTCTGGATGATCCGGAACGAGGGCCTGGCTTCGCGGCTCAGCCCGCGGGAATCGCCACCAGGGGATCGGGTACCGCGGCGCGCATCGCCGCAGCCGATCTCCTCGGGCACCGCCTGCTCGCACCAGACGACCTTGCCGTTGAGCGTTGCGCCGCGCGCCCCAGCGGGCTGACATCTGCGACACGACGTGCAGGCCGCGGCCGTTCTCCGCGTCCTTGTCGACCTGCAGCACGCGGGGCAGCGCGGGTGAGGAGTCGTGCACCTCGAAGACGAGCGAGTCAGGCTCGAGTACGAGCCGCAGCAGCACCTCGCCGTTGGCGTACTTGATCGCGTTGGTGACCAGCTCGGAGACGAGCAGCTCACTGCTGTCGATCAGGTCCTCAAGGCCCCACCGCTTGAGCGGGTCGCGGATCATCACCCGGGCGTCCCGTACGGCGGACAGCTTGGGCTCGAGCGGGAAGCAGACCCGGTGATCCTCGGGGATGCGCCGCAGCTTGGCGATGAGCACCGCGATGTCGTCGCGCTTGGCGTCGGCGTAAACGCCGTCCAGCGCGGTCTTGCAGAGGTCTTCCAGGTCCTTCTCCGGCGCGCCCTCGCCGAAGGCGGCCTTGAGGCGGTCAAGGCCGTCGGAGATGTCCCGGTCACGCGACTCGACGAGCCCGTCGGTGTAAAGCACGAAGAGCGACCCGTCCTCGACGCCGATGACCTGAGTGTCCACCACGCCGTTGCCGATGCCGAGCGGCGGCGACGGGGTGACCTCCAGGTACTCGTTGCGGCCGTCCGGGTGCACGAGCAGCGGCGGCAGGTGGCCGGCCACGGCAAGCTCGATCTCGCCGGTGACGCCGTCGTAGACGGCGTACGCGCAGGTCGCGAAGTGCGGTTCCCGCTCGCCGATGGTCTGCATGAGCTCGTCGAGCTGCTGCAGCGACTCAGCGGGCGGCAGCTCGAGCATGGCGAGCGTCTGGATGGCGGTGCGCAGCCGCCCCATGGTGACCGCGGCGCGCACCCCGTGCCCCGCCACGTCGCCGACGACCAGCGCGACCCGGGCCCCGGGCAGCCGGATCGACTCATACCAGTCGCCGCCCACCTCGACGAGCTCGCTGCCTGGCAGGTAACGGTGCCGTACCTCGACCGAGGACGGGTAGGTGAGCCCCGTGGGCAGCATGGCGCGCTGCAGGGTAAGCGCGGTGGCGTGCTCCCGGTTGTACCGGGTCGCGTGGTCGAAGAACACCGCGGACCGGGTGGCGAACTCCATGCCCATCTCGGCGTCGTAGCGGTCGAACCGGCGGGCGCCCGCCCCGCGGAAGCAGCAGAACAGGCCGAGCACGGTGCCGCGGGAGATCGCCGGGATGATCAGCATGGACACTCCGGACAGCAGCCCGCCGACCGGATTGCGCCGCCAGGACTTGGCGAGCTTCTTGGCGGTGTCCGCGGTCACGTTGTGCTCGAGGACCGGCTGCCCGATCTCGATGCACCGCGTGTAGGGGGAGCCGGACGGGTAGCGGAGGATCTCGCCGACCGGGAACGCGGAGTTCCACGCCTGGTTGTCCTCGTCGTGGCGCAGGTGCAGGCGGCGCAGCGGAACATTCGCGTCCGTGCCGTGCGCGGGCACCTCGTTCTCGCCGATGAGCGACTCGAGCACGAGCACCTCGGCCGCGGTGCAGAACACGGGCACCAGTTGCGCGGTCATCTTCTTCGCGAGGTCGCTGAAGTCGAGGGTGTCCTCCTCGACCGGGCCGCCCGTGTCGCGCAGCAGGATGTCGCGCATCAGCGCGGGGTCGACGAACCGCTCGGCGGACGGCACCGGGATCTGCATGATCACGAAGGCGGCGACGTCGCTCGTGCCCGCCTGCATCGGCTTGGCGGTGACCACGGCGTCGGCGCTCTGGCCGCCGGCGAGCGCGATGGTCAGCATCGCGTTGCCCTCACGCTCGGACTTCATGGCCTCGAGCAGGATGCTGATGGCGACGCCGGTGATCTTGTCCGAGGGATTGGCGGTGATGTCGCTGAGGTGAACTCCGAGAAGATCGTCCGTATCCCGTGCGAGAATCTTGGGAGCCGTGCGGTCGTGTTGGACGATCCGGCCGCTTCGGTCGATTCCGAGAATGAGGGTTCGCACCGACGTGTTCGCTTCCACGCTAGCCGGCGTTGCCTTTCGGCTGACCTTCTTCCCGGATGTCACGGGCGACTCCTGTAATCCTTGTGCACGGCGCGCTCCCGCTCATTATGGGGCACCCGGCGGTTGATCTGAGAGCGCTTCCGATTCTTCCCCTTAGTCCTGTATAGACCAATATGCCAGACCTTGCCGGTGACTGGCGTCACTTCCTGGGACACGCGGCGTCAGCGCAGCCCTAATTTGTCATCGGATAGTTACTCGGTGAGATTCGTGTTACTTGCTGAGGCAGTTGCGACAATGCCCTGGCTGGTCACGCTGACGGACTTGACCGTGAGCCCGGCGGGCAGCTGCGGGATGGTGATGGTGATCGCGTTGCCGGACAGCTGGCTGAACACCGCGCCGATGCCGCTCGACGAGTTGAGCGTGATGGTTATCTTGCTCGGGCTGGTCTGCTTAACGGTGCCGGTGAGGCTGCCGGCGATGCCCGCATCGGCCTTGACCGCGTTCGGGCCGTCCGCGGGGTCCGCGCTGAGCGTGATGCCGGGGACGGGGAAGAGGCTGGCCACCGAGGAGTACGGCAGGATCGCCTGCCCGTTGATGTGGTCGACCGTCGCGCCGTTGAACGAGGAGTTGATGTGCACCCCGGTCGCCTTGGCGGTGAAGCTGAACGGGAGCTTGCCGCTGTCGGCCGTGACGTTCTTCGCGCTGATGTCGACCGTCTTGAGCTCGCGGCTGAGGATCTGGGTGAGGAACGGCCAGCCCTCGATGGTGACCGACGGCTTGGCGTTCAGCCCCGACTGCTGGATCTGCTGCGCGATCCGGTTCTGCGCGTACGCCCGGGACACCTGGTCGGCGACGCCGGCGATGACCAGGAGGACCACGAGCACGATCGCGAGCGCGATCAGCGGGCGCCTGCGCCGCCGGCGCCGCGGCAACCGGGCCGCCGGCCCGGAGCCCTGGCCGTAGTCCGGCTCGTAGCCCTGGCCGTAGTCCGGCCCGTATCCGTCCGCGGGCGGCTGCGCCGGCCACCCGCCCTGTCCGCGCCGCTGGTAGTCGCTCACCTGTTTGCCTCCCGGGGGGCGACCCCCGTACCCCCAAAGCTTGCGGGGTAGCTCGCCTCCGTGGTTCCGCTTGACCGTCCTTGTCGTTTATACCGGGACCAGGCCGGCCTTGACCCCGTATCTTCCCGGGGAAGCCGCAGGTATTCGGCGCGTGGCGGCGCTACTTGCTCGTGGAGCTCTGGCTGAAGGTGGCGTTGGACGCGGCGGCCGAGATGGTGAGCCCCTGGGAGTTGAGGGTGAGCCCGGTGATCCGGAGGCTGGCCGGGACGACCTTCGGCAGGGTGAAGGAGAAGGAGTTGAAGCCGATCGAGCCGAGAATCCCGCCTAGCCCGCCGCTGCTGTTGATCTTGATTTCGATCGTCTGCGGCCCGGTCTGCAGGATCTGGGCTTCCTCGGTGTCGGAGGCGATGCCGCCGAGGCCCGCGGTGATCTTCACCGTGTTCGGTCCGGCCTGCGAGAGGGTGACCCCGGTGCCGCCGAGGCTGCCCGCGGCCGCGAGCGAGCCGAACGAGACGAACGCCGTCGCGGTGATGTGGTCGACCTTGGCGTTGGCGCTGCTCGAGTACCCGCTGATGTGCAGGCCGTTGACCGTGGCGTGGACGCTGGTGATCGACAGGCTTCCCCCGGTGGGGAGGTTAACCGGGATGTTGCTTGCCGAGATGTCGACCTTGTTGAAGTCCTTGGCGGCGAGCTGGGTGAGGAACGGGAAGCCCTCGATGCTGACCGACGGCTTGACGGGGACGCCCTGCGACTGGAACTGGCTGGCGAACGCGTTCTCGGTGACCGCGTTCGCCACCCGGTCGACGATGACCAGGAGGATCACGATCACCACGAGGGTGAAGGTGATCATGACCGAGCGCCGCATGCGCCGCCGCGGGCCGCGCCGCCGCCCGGCCTGCTGCGGTGGCGGCCCCCACTGGCCTCCGGCCTGGGGCGGCTGCGGTGACTGCGGCGGCCACTGGCCCCCGGCCTGGGGCGGCGTCGGCGTCCACTGCGGCCCGGCCTGGGGCGCCTGCTGCGGCGTGTCCTGCGGCTCCTGCCACCGCGGTGGCGGCTGCTGCCACTGCTGCTGCGGCGGGTCCTGCATCCGCTGCGTGGGCGGCATCGGGTCCTGGGCGGCGCGGCCCTGCGCCGGCTGCTGCAGCGTGGGGTCGAGCGCGGGTGCCTTGACCGTTGGCTGCCACTGCGGCTGCGGTGCCGGGGAAGGCGCCGGTGCCGGGGAAGGCGCGCGGCGTCCACTGTGGCGCGGGCCGGGTGGCCGGCTCCTGCCACTGCCCGGGTGACGCATCCTGGTCGGCGGACGGAGCCCGATCGCCCCGGATCCCGCCGGGCGGCATCCGGCCGGGCTCCGCGCGCCCCGCGCCCTGCTGGCCGTCGGGCGGGTCTTGCCCAGCCGGCTGGGCGGGCATCCGGACCGTGGGCGGGGCAGGCTCGTCCGGCGGCTCTGGTGACCGCCGGGCCGGGGGCTGCGCCGGCTGGTTGGGATCTGAGCTCATGGGTCGGCCCCCCAGGTCTGCACTGCCGATTTCCGGTATCGACAGATATCTACACGCGCGAGAACGCGAGAAAGCGTCTCGTCGTAGTTATAGTTCACCAGATTCCGGAAATCACGTCCGGGCCCTAGACTCTTGACCAGACTTAGGCCCGAGTTGGGCAAGTATTGCATGAACGGGGAGGAATTCAGCAGTGGGGAATCAAGTGGCGCATAGTTCGCATGCCGCACCTCCCCTGCTTGTACGCACGGTGCGTAACACCCACCGGCTGGACAGCGGGCAGGAATACCGCATCGGCCGCGACGAGCGGGCGGACATCCCGCTGGTCGACGCGCGCGTGTCGTGGGAGCACGCGGTGCTCCGCGCCGATGGACCAGTGTGGGTCCTTGAGGACCGGGGCAGCCGCAACGGCACGTTCCTCGGCTCTGAGCGGATCATGCGCCTGGAGATCAGCAAGCCGTACGTGGTGCACTTCGGGCACCCGGAGGACGGCCCGGTGCTCCGCTTCGAGCTGTCCGCGCCGGAGCGCCCGCAGGGCGCGGGCCCCGGGGGCATGGACTTCGGTAACCACGCCGCGCCCTCGCCGAGCGACACCACGTTCATGCCGGGCGTGCTGCGCGAGCCGACGTCGAAGATCCGGGTCCAGAAGATCATGAAGATCGGCCGCCGCCCGGACAACGACATCGTGGTGTCCGACCTCGGCGTGTCCAAGCAGCACGCCGAGCTGCGGCAGTCGGCGACCGGCCGGTACCAGATCCTTGACCTGGGCAGCCACAACGGCACGTTCGTCAACGGCAACCGGATCAACCAGGCCGAGCTGAAAGACAACGACATCATCGCGATCGGCCACGCCACCTTCCGGCTGGTCGGCGGCGAGCTGATCGAGTACGTCGACGACGGGCGCGCCACGTTCGAGGCGCACGAGCTGCAGGTCGTGGTGCACGACGGCCACAAGGACAAGGTCCTGCTCGACGGGATCACCTTCCCGCTGGCCGAGCGGTCCATGATGGCGGTCATCGGCCCGGCGGGCGCGGGCAAGTCCACGCTGCTCAACGCGCTGACCGGGAAGCGGCCGGCCACCACGGGCAACGTCTTCTACGACTACCGCGACCTGTACGAGAACTACGACGAGCTGCGGCAGCGCATCGGCTTCGTGCCGCAGGAGTCGGTCACCCACGACCAGCTCACCGCGAAGACCGCGCTCGGCTACCAGGCCGAGCTGCGCTTCCCGCCGGACACCGGAGAGCAGGAGCGCACCCAGCGGGTGGGCGAGGTGCTCGACGAGCTGTCGATGACCAGGCACGCGGAAACCCGCATCGACCGGCTGTCCGGCGGCCAGAAGAAGCGGGTCAACATCGGCATGGAGCTGCTGACCAAGCCGTCGCTGCTCTTCCTCGACGAGCCGACCTCGCCGCTCGACCCGCACCTCAAGCGCGACATGTTCGCGCAGATGCGGAAGATGGCCAACAAGGACGCCGCGACGGGCCAGTCGGTCATCGTGATCACCCACGACGTCGAGTCGAAGCTGATCGACCAGTGCGACCGGCTCATCGTGCTGCAGCCCGGCGGCAAGATGGCCTACTTCGGCCCGCCCAACGAAGGCCTGAAGTACTTCAACGCGGGTGACTGGGCGGACGTCTTCCAGCGGTTCGCCGACGAGCCGGAGCGCGACTTCGCCGCCGAGTACCGGGCGTCGCCCGACTTCGTGAAGTTCGTCGCCACCCCGATCTCGGTCCGCCAGCGGCGGCTCGACGCCGGGCGCCCGGCCGGGCAGGAGAACGCCCGGCCGAAGCAGCGCAGCAGCTTCGACCAGATCTTCACCATGGCCCGCAGGTACCGCCGGGTCATGGTGGCGGACCGGGTCTTCATCGCCACCTGCGTGCTGATGCCGATCCTGCTCGGCGCCCTGGTCCGGGCCACCCCGAATCACTTCGGCCTGGTCCAGTCGGCCCCGGTGCCCGGGCTCAACGTCGGCGCCATCCAGATGCTCATGATCCTGGTGATGTCCTCCGTCTTGTCGGGGACCGCGCTGTCGATCCGCGAGTTCATCAAGGAACGCGACATCTACGAGCGGGAACGGATGGTGGGCTTGTCGGCCACCGCCTACCTGCTCTCCAAGGTCCTCGTGCTCAGCGTGATCAGCGTGCTGCAGAGCCTGCTCATCACGCTGGTCGGCCTGCTCGGGGTGAAGGAGCCGTCGAGCGGGGTGGTGATCCCCGGCCCGGCGATCATCGAGATCTTCATCGCGCTCGCCGTGCTGTCGGTGACCTCCATGCTGATCGGCCTGGCGATCTCCACGCTGGTAACCAAGGGCGACCAGACCATGCCGATCCTCGTCGGGGTCACCATGGTCCAGGTGGCGCTGTCCGGCGGCCTGTTCCCGCTGACCGGGGCGCTCGGCTCGGTGGCGCTGATCGCGCCGGCCCGCTGGGGCCTGGGCGCGGTGGCCTCGACGATCAACCTGAACGTGATCCAGTCCTCGATCAGCCAGGGCCCCAACGGCCAGAAGGCCGACGCCCTGTGGGCGCACGACGTGGCCCACTGGCTGACCGGCATCGCCGCGATGATCGTCATCGGCATCATCTGGATGATCATCGCGCGCATCCGCCTTTCCACCATCGGCCCGCGCAAGCGGAAGGGAGGGGCCCCCGCGGGGGCGACGCCGCCGGCGGGGGTCTCAGCGGCCGACGGCTCCCAAGGCGGGCGGCGCAGGAAACAGCGCGTGTGACCGATGTCGCGCGCTGCCGCCATGGAAGAAACGCAGCTTTCCTGATCTTCTTCTAGTTTGTGAAGTTCGTCCTGCCAGTTCGCCCGGTCAGCCAGAAGGCCGTCGTCAGCGTGGTGTTCGTCGCGGCGATGTTCATGAACATCATGGACGGGACCGTGGTCAACGTCGCGCTGCCCACGCTGTCGCGGTCCTTCGCGGTGCCGATCGGCTCGGTCAGCGGCGTGGTGACCGCCTACCTGGTGACGCTGGCCGTGGCGATGCCCGCCTCGGGCTGGATTGGTGACCGCTTCGGCGGCCGTAACGTGCTGCTCGGGGCGATCACGCTGTTCACCGCCGCGTCCGCGCTGTGCGGGCTGGCGACCACGCTGCCCGAGCTGGTCACCTTCCGCGCGCTGCAGGGGCTCGGCGGCGGAGCCCTGGTCCCGGTCGGCATGACGATGATCACCCGCGCGTTCCCGCCGGCCGAGCGGATCAAGGCCAACCAGGTGCTGATCGTGCCGACGCTGCTCGCCCCCGCGCTCGGGCCGGTGATCGGCGGCGCGCTCGTCGACGGCCTGTCCTGGCGGTGGATCTTCTACGTCAACCTGCCGGTCGGCGTGGCCGCGGTACTCACCGGCCTGCTGTTCCTCCCGGCCGGGTCCGAGCACCCGGCCGGCCGCTTCGACCTGCCCGGCTTCCTGCTCGCCGCGTCCGGGTTCCCGCTCGTCATGTACGCCCTGTCGACGGGGGCCGGATCCGGCTGGGGGTCCGCGACCGTGCTCGGCACTGGCCTGCCCGGCCTGGTGCTGCTCGCCGGCTTCATCGCCGTGGAGCGGCGGCCCGAGCCGTTGCTGCAGTTGCGGCTGTACCGGGACCGGCTCTTCCGCATGACCAGCCTCCAGCTCACCGCCGCCGGCGGCGGGTTCATGGGCACCCTGTTCCTTGTGCCGCTGTTGCTGCAGAACGGCCTTGGCTTCTCCGCCGTCCACTCCGGACTGTCCACCTTCACCGAGGCACTCGGCGGCATGGCCGGGGTACAGCTGACCACGCGGCTCTACAAGCGGACCGGCCCGCGGCGGCTGATGATGGCGGGGATGGGCGGAGCGGTCACCACGATCGGCCTCATGTCACTGGCCGGGCCGTCGGACGCGTTCTGGATGATCCCGCTGCTCATGTTCTTCACCGGCTGCTCGTTCGGCTTCGCTATGTCGCCGGCGCAGACCGCGAACATGGCGACGGTCACCGCGGCGGAGACCGGACACGCCTCCACGCTGGTGAACACCGTCCGCCAGGCGGGCGGCGCGACGGGCGTCGCGCTGCTCGGCACCGTACTCGCCGCGACCGGGGCGGGCGCCAGCGACCTGGCCGGCTACCACCTGGCGTTCATCGCCGCCGCCTGCCTGATGGCACTTGGCCTGGTCGCCGCCAGCTTCGTCGACGACGCCGCCGCGGCCCCCACCATGGCGGCAAGCCCGGGCGACGGCCACGAGCACCGGGTGCCGGAAGCAGCCTGACCGGGGCGCCCCGTTAGCCTTGACCGGTGGTTACCGCAGACGGCGCCGCCCTGTCCCTGTCCCTGACCCGTGCGATGCTCAGCCGCTTCCCGCTGATCGACGGGCACAACGACCTGCCCTGGGTCATCAGGGAGAAGTTCTCACTCGACCCGGTCGCCGCGGGCCTGACCGGGGTGCTTGACAGCACGCACACCGACATACCGCGCCTGGTGGAGGGCGGGGTGGGCGGCCAGTTCTGGTCGGTCTACGTCCCGTCGAGCCTGGCGGGCGACGCGGCGGTGACGGCGGTCTTCGAGCAGGTCGACCTGGTGCACCGGATGATCGCCGCCTACCCGGACCGCTTCCAGCTGGCGGTGCGGGCCGATGACGTTGACGCCGCGTTCGCGGCAGGCAAGATCGCCTCGCTGCTCGGCGCGGAGGGCGGGCACTGCATCAACAGCTCGCTCGGCGTGCT
The DNA here is from genome assembly GCA_963811335.1 of uncultured Actinomycetota bacterium. Classification (GTDB taxonomy): domain Bacteria; phylum Actinomycetota; class Actinomycetes; order Streptosporangiales; family Streptosporangiaceae; genus Trebonia. The sequence goes on from CAWERB010000014.1 coordinate 149,995, forward strand.
CCGCTCCCTGTACGCGCTCGGCGTCCGGTACATGACGCTGACGCACAACGACAACGTCGGCTGGGCTGACTCGGCGACCGATCAGCCGGACTGCGGCGGCCTGTCGGCATTCGGCCGTGACGTGGTGACGGAGATGCAGCGCCTGGGCATGCTCGTCGACCTGTCCCACGTGGCCGTCACGACGATGAACCAGGCCCTTGACATTGCCGGGGCCCCGGTGATCTTCTCCCACTCCTCGGCGTTCGCGCTGACGAGCAACCCGCGCAACGTACCCGACGACGTGCTTGCCCGGCTGGCGGTCAACGGCGGCGTGTGCATGGTCGCGTTCGTCCCGTTCTTCGTCTCCCAGGCGTGCACCGACTGGTTCGCTGACCTCAAGGCGTTCGCGGCGGCTCGCGGCCTTGACCCGGACAACCTGGAACCGGTCTTCGGGCTGCTACCTGAGTGGGAGAAGGACCACCCGATGCCGGACGCCACCGTGGCCCAGGTCGCCGACCACATCGACCACGTCCGCGAGGTGGCGGGGCCGGCCACGTCGGCATCGGCGCCGACTTCGACGGCACCCCCGCACTGCCCCCGGGCCTGCACGACGTGAGCCGCTACCCGGCGCTCTTCCGCGAGCTGCAGCGGCGGCACTGGTCGGAGGCCGACCTCAAGGCCCTGGCCGGCGGGAACGTGCTGCGTGCCCTGCGCGACGCCGAGTCCTACGCCTGCGCCTGAGCCCGAGCCTGCCTGAGCGGAACCTGGCCCGGCCTGCGCCGGCCGCAACTCCCTATCAGTTTCGGTCACTTTTGCGTCCGGTATGTCCGGAATGCGATGCAGAAACTGATAGGGAGTCGTCCCGGAGACGCGGAAACTGATAGATAGTCGAGGCCCCGGGGAGGCCGGGCGGCGCCTTTCCCGGGTCGGCGTGCCTGGCGGTCCAGCGGCCTGCCGTCCGCCCGCAAGACCATTTGGACGGAGCGTTTCCGGCGTGGGGTCGCCGGGTGCGGACGGTTCACCCGCGTCTCGTCGTCGCCCGCTGGCCCCGAAGGACGCGTTCAAACCGCCAGCGCACCCCGCTTCCCGAGTGTGGAGGCTGCGGCTTCGGCGAGCCGCCGAAGCTCCGAGCAGTGGCCAGCTGGCCGCTCATGCATGTGAGCGGGCATCCTGCGCAGACTGGTGATGTCCACGAGGAAGTGAGCGCGCGGCGGGTCGTCGCGGTACAGCACGCGTTTCTGGCATGCCGTGCGTTCGCGACCCGTTCGGCGAGGCTTCGGGCGTTATGTAGGCTGTGGGACATCTGGGCTTCGGCGTACGCGGCGGCTGCATCGCCTGACGGAAGCTCGATGACATCCGGCCGGCGGCCTCGGTAAACTCGGCTCGCGATGACTTCACCAGGAGCTTTCGAGGACGCTGCGCAGCGCCGCGGCCAGGTATTCCGGTACGAGGGGTTTGCCGCTGACGGGGAGCGGGGGCTGCTGACCTGCCGGTACTCACTGGACGGCCGGGAGTTCGCGGAGCAGGTATCGCTCGCGCCCGGGCCCGGCTGGGACACGCCGGCCGCGCGGGCGGCGGCGCGGATCGTCTACCTGCTCGCCGGGGTCTCCTACTACAAGACGGCCGCGCCGCCCGTCATCGACCTAGGCGGCACCGCGCTAACCGAGCCGGGAGCTGGCGTTCCTGCGCGAGTTCTACCGGTCGGGCCTGGGGGAGTTCGCTTACCGCAACGGCCTCGACCTCTCTGGCCTCACCTTCCACTCTGCCCCCGCCTCTGGTGCTGCTATAGCGACGCCGAACGGCGCATCCACCCACTGCGGCGGAGCCCGCGCTGCGGCCGCTTATCCCGTTCGGCGGCGGGATCGACTCGATCGTGACCGTGGAGGGGGTGCGGAAGCGGACGCCGGACATCGCGTTGTTCGTGGTGAGCCGGCCGGGGGACCGCTTCGCGGCGATTGAGCGGCCGGCGGCGGTGAGCGGGCTGCCGGTGGTGCGGGCCGGGCGGGAGATCGACCCGCAGCTGCTCCGGTCGGCGGAGCTCGGATTCCTCAACGGGCACGTGCCGGTGACGGGGATCATTTCCGCGATCGCGGTGCTCGCCGCGACCCTCGGCGGGCGGGACGCGGTGGTGATGTCCAACGAGTGGTCGGCGTCGGTGCCCACGCTCGAGCGCGACGGCCAGCCGGTCAACCATCAGTGGTCCAAGTCCGCGGCGTTCGAGGCGAGCTTCCGCGACCTCCTGCAGGCCGGCCCGGCCGGGCTGCCTGACTACTTCTCCGCGCTGCGGGACAGGACCGAGCTGTGGGTGGGGGAGCGGTTCGCGGAGCTGGCCAGCTACCACGGGACGTTCCGCAGCTGCAACCGGGCCTTCCACCTCGATGCCGGGCGCCGGCTCGGGCACTGGTGCGGGCAATGCGACAAGTGCTGCTTCATCGACCTGATCCTGGCTCCGTTCATGCCGGCGGAGCAGCTGCGCGCGGTCTTCGCGGCCGACGGCGGCGGCGGCGAGCCGCTGGACAACCCGGAGCTCAAGCCCAAGTTCCAGACCCTGCTCGGCTCGGGCACCAAGCCGTTCGAGTGCGTGGGCGAGGTCAACGAGTGCCGCGCCGCCGTGGTGCTCGCCGCCCGGCGGCGGGACCGGGCGGGGACGACCCTGCTTCAGGAGCTCGCGGCCGAGGTCACGGGACGCCCTGACGCGCCGGCGAAGGCGGACGTCGAGGCGATGCGGCACCCGGTCGGTGTCAGCTTCGTCCCCGCGGCGTACTCCCTCGGTGACGCATGACGCGGCCGGCCCTCGGCTGGTCCGACCTGCCCCGTCTGGCCAAGCAGGGCGCTAAGGTCGGCGTCTGGGGGCTTGGCCAAGAGGGCCAGGCGACGGTGCGCAAGCTGCGCGCGCTCGCCGTGGCGCCGGTCCTCGTCGATGACCGCCCGAACGACAGCGGCGTACTCCCCACCGCCGACGGCGGCCTGGACGCGCTGAAGGCGTGCGAGGTGGTCATCAAGACGCCCGGCATCAGCCCCTACGGCGCCGCGGCCGACCAGCTGCGCGCGGCCGGGGTGACCCTCGTCGGCGGCCTCGGCCTGTGGGCGAACGAGGCGGACCGCTCCCGGGTCGTGTACGTCACCGGCACTAAGGGTAAGTCGACCACCTCCTCGGTCATCGGCCACCTGCTGAGCGGACTGGGCCGCAGCGCCCTGGTGGGCGGCAACTTCGGCGTCGCGCCCTATGACCCGGACCAGGCGGGCGGCTACGACTACTGGGTGATCGAGGTCTCCAGCTACACGGCCACCGACCTCGCGGTGACCCCGCCGGTCACCGCCGTGACATCGCTGCATCCCGACCACCTGCCGTGGCACGGCGGCGTCGAGCGCTACTACCGCGACAAGCTGTCGGCGACGTCCCAGCCTGGCGCGGACCTCACCGTCGCCAACGGTGACAGCGGGCTGCTCCGTGAGCGGGCCAGCCTGCTCGGGCCGCGCGTCGAGTGGATCGGTGAAACGGACGACCCGGGTGCCACCTGGATGGACCGGCTTGCCCTGCCGGGCGGCCATAACCGGCGCAACGCGCTGATCGCCCGCGCCGTGCTCATCGCCCTCGGCGCCGCCGCGGGCGATGAGGACCTGGCCCGCCAGGCCGCCGACGACGGGCGGCTGGCCAGCGCCGCGTCCGGCTTCACCCCGCTGCCGAGCCGCCTCACCCCGGTCGGCACCGTCGGCGGCGTCACGTTCATCGACGACTCGCTGTCCACCAACGTGCTGCCGACGCTGGCCGCCCTCGACTCCTTTCCCGGGCGGCGCGTGGCGCTGATCGTCGGCGGACAGGACCGCGGCATCGACTACGCCCCGCTCGCGGCAGGCGTACGGCGGCGGGGGGAACCGACCTACGTTCTGGCGCTGCCCGACAGCGGGCCCCGGATCGCCGCGACCTTCACGGCGACCGTGACCACCGCGGCCGAGACCTCGCAAGAGCGCGGCTTCGCCGGCATCCAGGACTGCCAGGACCTCGACGAGGCGGTGACCAGGGCGTTCGCCTGGGCGAAACCGGACGGCATCGTGCTGCTCTCGCCGGCGGCCCCGAGCTTCGGCCACTTCAGGGACTACCGTGACCGCGGCGACCACTTCGCCGCCGCCATGGGGGCGCTCGCCGTCGCCGCAACCGCCGCCGCAGACGTCAGTCCGCGACCGTAATGCCCAGGTGGTGTGCGAGCAGCGGCGCGAGCGTCAGCAGTTGCAGGGAGTCGATGCGGGCACCGCGCAGGCTGTCATAGCCCGCCTTGATGGCCGGGGCCGACTCCGACCCGAGACGAGCGCCGCGCAAGTCCACGTCCGTGCAGGTGGCGTGGGTGAGATCCACCCCGGTCAACGATGAGCCGGGGAACCGCACCCGGGACAGCTTCGCCGACGCGAAGTCCACGTCGCGCAGCACGCAGTCCTCGAAGGTCACGTCGGTGAGCTTGCCGTCGCGGAAGTTCACCGAGTCGAGCTTGCAGCCGCGCAGCAGCACCCGCCGGCCGATGCAGGAGAACGCCTGCACCCCGGCGAGCACGCAGCCGCTGAACCAGACGTCGGTGAGCGACGACTCCGCCATGTCCACGGCCACCAGCCGCGTCTCGCCGAACCACACGTCGGTCATCCGGGCCCGGCGCAGCCGGGCGCCGTCGAACCCGGTCCCGCCGGTGAACGCGCACTCGGCGAACCGGGCCTGGCCCGCGTCGGAGCCCTCGAACGAGGCGCCGTCGAACCGGACCCTGTCGTAGTCGCCCTCGATCTCAAGGTCGCCGTCGAAGGGACTGAGCTCCGACGCGAACGGCAGATCATCCGCGGTGCGTGGTGACTTCACGTTTCCATTCCTAGACTAAGCGCTATGCATGAGTTCCGCGCGCCTCCTGCTGCACCATACCGGGCGCAAGGCGGCGCCGCGCAAGGTCCCCGCGGTGATGCCCGATCCCGTCAAATGACCTAAAGTCATTTAGAAATCATGACTGCCAACGCTCCACTGACGTAGCGGGAGGTCGCCCTCATGGGCTCAGCCGAACCTGAGGTTTCCACCAGCGCCGGCCGGGTGAGGGGGCGCGTCGAGCACGGCAATGCCGTCTTCCGCGGCATACCGTTCGCGCAGCCGCCCGTTGGAGAGCTGCGGTTCCGGGCTCCGGTGCCGGCCCGCTCATGGGACGGGGTTCGCGACGCGGCCGAATTCGGCCCGCAGTGCCCGCAGGCGTTGTTCCCCGGCACCCCCAGCCCTCCCGGAGCGCCCGAGCCGCCGCCGGACACGACGGGCGAGTGGCTGACCGTCAACGTCTGGACCCCGGACACCCAGGCGCGGGGGCTGCCGGTCATGGTCTGGATCCACGGCGGCGCGTACCTGTTCGGCTCCGGCGGCCCCGGTTACGACGGCACCGTGTTCGCGAACGGTGGCGTGGTATTCGTCTCCTTCAATTACCGCCTTGGCATGGAGGGCTTCGCGCTGCTCGACGGCGCTCCGGCCAACCGCGGCCTGCTCGACGCGGCCGAGGCGCTGCGCTGGGTCCGGGACAACATCGCGAGCTTCGGCGGCGACCCGGGATGCGTCACGGTCTTCGGCGAGTCGGCCGGGGCCGGCGTGATCTCCGCCCTGCTCGCGATGGACGACGCGCGTGGGCTGTTCCGCCGGGCCATCGCCCAGTCCGTGCCCGGCACGTTCTTCGGGCCCGACCTCGCGGCGGCGGTCACCGAGGCGGTCGCCGCCGTGGCGGGCCTCCCGGCCACGTACGATTCGCTCGCGGGGACCGACCCGATGCGCCTCGTCGCCGCGCAGATGGACGTCACGGCGCACATGAAGGAGTACCTCGAGTGGGGCGCGGTCCGGGTCACCGACACCCCGTTCTCCCCGGTGGTCGACGGCGAGGTGCTGACCAGGACGCCGTGGCGCGCCCTGGTCTCCGGCGCGGCCCGCGACGTGGAACTGCTCATCGGGCACAACCGGGACGAGTACCGCCTGTTCATCGCGGCGCAGGGCCGCCTCGGCCAGATCACGGAAGAAGAGGCGGACACGGTCCTGCGCTACTTCGCCCCGCCGCCCGACGGCCCGGCCGGCTACCGGAAGGCCTACTCCGGCCGGGACGCGGGCGGCCTGTTCGAGGTCGTCTTCTCCGACTGGCTGTTCCGCATGCCGACCCTGCACCTGGCGCAGGCGCACGCCATGTCCGGCGGCACGACGTACCTGTACGAGCTGACCGCGCAGGCGCCCGCCGGCCCGTTCGGCGCCTGTCACGCGCTGGACATCCCGCTCGTGTTCGGCGCCTACGGCGAGGGCATCGCCGCGATGCTGACCGGGACCGAGCCGCCCGCCGAGTTCACGGCGCTGGGCGACCTGATGCGCAGCGAATGGCTGGGCTTCGCGTCCTGCGGTGAACCGGGCTGGCAGCCGTACGGCACCGAGCACCGCACGACGCGCGTCTACGACCTGCAGCCCGACGTCCGGTCCTATCCGGAAGAAGCCTCGATGCACCTGTGGGAGCGCCACATGTTCGACGCGCTCGGTAAGCCCTCTTCTCTCTGAAGAGGGCTTACTGCCCGAGGCGCTGCAGCGCGGCGCGGACCACCTCGGGGTTCGTCGTCTGCCAGAACGGAGGCAGGGACGCCCGCAGGTACTCGCCGTAGCGCTTGGTGACGAGCCGGGAGTCAAGGACGGCGACGACCCCCCGGTCGTCCATGGTCCGCAGCAGCCGCCCCGCTCCCTGCGCGAGCAGCAGGGCGGCGTGGTTCGCGGACACCTCCATGAACCCGGACCCGCCGCGCGCGTCCGTCGCCCGCGTCCGCGCGGAGGCCAGCGGGTCGTCCGGCCTTGGGAACGGGATCCGGTCGATGACCACCAGCCGCAGCGAGGGCCCGGGCACGTCCACCCCCTGCCACAGCGACAGCGTGCCGAACAGGCAGGTGGGCTCGTCGGCGGCGAACTCCTTCACCAGCTGCATGGTGGAGTCGTCCCCCTGGCAGAGCACGGGGAAGGGGAGCGACTCGCGCATGGCCGCGGCCGCCGCCTTCGCCGCCCGCATGGAGGAGAACAACCCGAGGGTCCGCCCGCCCGCCGCCTTGATCAGCTCCCACAGCTCGTCCAGGTACTCCGGCGGCAGGCCGTCCCGCGACGGCGGGGGCAGGTGCCTGGCGACATAGAGGATGCCGCTGCGGCCGTGCGCGAACGGCGAGCCGACGTCGATCCCGGTCCACTCGGTTCCCGCCGCAGCGGTGTCAAGCCCCCACTGGCGGGCCATGGGAATGAACGACCCGCCGAGGGTCAGCGTGGCCGAGGTAAGCACCACGGTCTTCTCCGCGAACAGGTGCTCGGCGAGCTCGTCGGCGACCTCGAGCGGCGCGACGTGCAGTGACGCGGGCCGGGTGCTGTCCGACCAGTCCGCGGTGCCTGCCCAGTCATTTGGCCGCTCCAGCCAGACGACCTCCTCGCGCTCGGCGATGGGCTGGTCGAACGCGCAGATCATCCGGTCGGCGTCGACCGCGATCTCCTCAAGGCTGACCAGGGCGGTCTGCGCCGCGGTGACCTCCGCGGGGTCGGCGTCGCCGTCCTTGGCGCCGGCGATCTTCCTGACCTGCGCCGCGCAGGCGGTGGCGGCATCACGCAGTGCCGCGAGCGTCGCGGACAGGCCCTGGTCGAGGTGGTCCATCCGGCCCGCGGGCATGGTGGTGAGCAGCGGGGTGAGCGCGTTGCCGGCCTCGGACAGCCGGGCCAGCTCCCCGTCCTCGGCCAGCCGCCCGGTGCGCCGTACGGCGAAGTCGACCTGGTGCCCGGACAGCTCGCCGCTCGCCACCGAGGTGACCCGGTCGACGAGCTCGTGTGCCTCGTCGACGATGACCACGCGGTGCTCGGGCAGGATGCCGCCCTCACCGAGGGTGTCGATCGCGAGCAGTGCGTGGTTGGTCACGATGACGTCGGACTCGGCGGCCAGCCGCCTGGCCCGCTCGGAGTAGCACTGGATGCCGAACGGGCAGCGGCCCGCGCCCAGGCACTCCCGCGCGGTCACCGCCACCTGCCGCCACGCCTGGTCAGGCACGCCAGGCACCAGCTCGTCGCGGTCACCCGCGGTGGTGGACGCGGCCCACTGGTGCAGTCGCTTGACGTGCGCGCCGAGCTGACTGGCCGGTCCCGCGCCGCCCGGTGCTTGACTACCGAGCGCGTCGAACAGCGAGTCCTGCTCGTCCTGCGGCCCGTTGCGCAGCTTGTTGAGGCACAGGTAGTTGTTGCGCCCCTTGAGCATGGCGAAACGGGGCGTGCGCTCAAGCGGCTCGCGCAGCGCCTCGGCTAGCCGCGGCAGGTCGCGCTCGACGAGCTGGCGCTGCAGCGCGATGGTCGCCGTGGAGACGACGACGGGCCCGCGCTTGTCCGCGGCGAGCCGCAGCGCGGGCACCAGGTAGGCCAGCGACTTGCCCGTCCCGGTGCCTGCCTGCACGGCCAGGTGCGTCCGGCCGGCCACCGCGTCCCATACCGCCTGGGCCATGACGGTCTGCCCGACGCGCTCCGTCCCGCCGATCGCGGCGACCGCGGTAGCGAGCAGCGACTGTACCGGGGAGTCCTTGCTTGAGGAGCTGGTGACGGGGGGGCTTGCCTCTGAAGTGCTGGCCACGAGCAGAGACGCTACCCTATGCCAGTGTCAATTTACGCCCTGGATGACGATGAGCCGCAGATCGACGAAACGGCCTATGTGGCGCCCGATGCGGTGGTTATCGGACGGGTCACGATCGGCCCGGAGGCCTCGGTCTGGCCAGGCGCGGTGCTGCGCGGCGACCACGGCTCCATCACGGTCGGCGCGCGCACCTCGGTGCAGGACGGCACGATCGTGCACTGCACCGCCAGGTGGCCCACGATCATCGGCGACGACTGCGTGGTCGGTCACAACGCGCACCTGGAAGGCTGCGTCGTCGAGCCGGGCTGCCTGATCGGGTCCGGCTCGGTGACACTGAACCGGGTAGTGGTCGGCCGGGGCTCGATCGTCGCGGCGGGCGCGGTGCTCGCCGAGGGCTTCGTCGTGCCGCCCGGATCCCTGGTGGCCGGGGTTCCCGCCACGGTTAAGCGGTCGAACGTGGAAACGACGTGGACCGAGGGCGCCGTGCGGGACTACATCGCGACCGCCAGGCACCACAGGACGGGCCTGCGGCGCCTGTCTTAACGAGCTTGAGACTAAAACGAGCTTGAGCGCGCCCTTGTCCTCGGGGACGAGCAGCCGCTCAAGCACCGCGAGCTCGGCCGGGCTCAGCTCAGCGAGCCGCCGGACCAGCCGGATGATCACCCGGTCGGCGAGCTCGTCGTAGTCGACGGACTCAGCGAAGGCGGGCAGGCCGCCCTCCTGCGCCCGCAACGGCGGCTCCGCGCCCCGCCCGTGCGCGCTACGCGCCGACAGCGCGATCCGGTAGGTGCGCTTGCCCCGCACCTCGCGGCTGATCAGGCCGTCGCGTTCCATGCCGGACAGCAACTGCGCGAACGCCACGCTGGTCCCCGGGTAGCCGACCGCCTCGGCCAGCCTGGTGCTTGCCATCCCGGTTCCGTCGGCGACCTCGGCGACGAGCACGAGATGGGCGATGATCCGGTCCCTGGTTCCCACGGCGCGGCGCCTGCTGCCTGCCAGTCTGGCGTCGGCCCGCGCGGCCCTCGATATTGCGGCTGTTTCCCCCACCGAGCACTCCCTAACCGATACATGACGGCACCCACCTGCCGTCATGATGATAGTAAGGCCCGTCCTGCCGCTATTTGCGACGGAATGCCGCCGACGCGCCCGGCCGGGGTGGAGGGAAAACGCCCGGGAGCCCGGAACGTTATCATTCCGAGCCGTTGACCGAAGGTGCGGCGGGTAAAAGACCGGCAGGCAGGCGGCCTGCGGCGATGTGCCTGCCCGCCGGGCGGCCTGGGCGCGGCTACCATACCTAAGAAGCTCTTTAGGGTGCAGGGACCTCCAGAAGGGTGCCGTGGACGTCGACATCAGCCTCGACTACGGGCTCACGCTGCTGGCGGCGCTGCTGATCGGCGCCGGGTTCGTGCTGCAGCAGCAGTCCGCGCGGCGCGAGCCGGCCTCGCGGTTCCTGTCGCTGCGGCTGATCACGGACCTGCTGCACCAGCCGCGCTGGCTGGCGGGCATCGCCTTCATGATCGCGGGCCAGGTCCTCGCCGCGTGGTCGATCGGTAACCTGTCGCTCGCGTTCGTGGAGCCGCTGCTCACCACCAACCTCGTCTTCGCACTGGTCCTCGCCGTGCCGATCGCGAAGGCGTCGCTCCGGGCGTGGGAAATCTTCGGCTCGGCGGTGCTGTGCACCGGGGTGGCGCTGCTGTCGGCGTCGCGGTCGGCCAAGCCCATCGGGCTGTCATTCGGCTCGGTCTCGCACTGGCCGGCCGCCGCGGTGATCGCGGCGATCGCGTTCGCCGCCGTGCAGGCGGGCCGCCGCCGCCCAGGCCGGCTGCGGGCGATGCTGACCGGGACGGCCGCGGGCCTCGTGTTCGGCATCCAGGACGCGCTGACCAGGCAGACGCTGCAGATCCTCGGGTCGAACGGTACCGCCGCGATGTTCACCACATGGGCGCCGTACGCGCTCGTGGGCGCGGGCGCGATCGGGATCTGGCTGATGCAGAGCGCGTTCAGCGCCGGGCCGCTGCAGCACTCGCTGCCGGCCATCGCGGCGGGCGAGCCCCTGGTCGGGATGCTGCTCGGCGTGCTTGTCTTCGGTGACCGGATCCAGATCAGCACCGGGGAGCTGGCATTGCAGGCCGCCGGCATCGCGTTGCTCATCGCCGGCGTTATCCTGGTCGGCCGCGCCCCGGCGCTGTCGCAGCTGCGCGGCTGGACCCCCGCCGGGCTGACGCACATCACCGACAGCCTGCCCAGCCTGCCCGCCCGGCCTGGCCACGGCGGCCGGACGAGGCGGCCCGCGGACGAGTTGCCAGCGTATGAGTTGGACGCCGACCGCCCAGAGCCGGAGCCCGACCCGGGCCCGCGACGGCACACCCCGCCCGTGACGCCGTGATCAGGCGGCGGCTCGGCTAACGCGGGGCGCGCGCCGTCCAGGAGCGCGTGGCCGCCGCGCGGCTGCCGCGGCTGACGAACCGGTCCAGTGCGGTCCCCACCCCGGTCTCGTCGTTCAGCAGCTTCCTGATGGTGACGATCATCGTGGGCAGCGCCCAGAAGTCACCGCACACCCACAGGATCGCCGCGCCGATCTGCTGGTCGGCGAACGGCGGCAGCGTCACGCCCGGGACATGGTCGTACACCGGGTAGACCGAGTGCGACGCGAAGATGGACAGCGTCATCGCGATGAAGATCATCACCACGTTGGTGGCCAGCAGCGCCGCGGCCCGCCCGAGCAGCGGCATCCGGCTGCGGAACGGCGGCGACGGGATGAACTGGAGCCAGAACAGCAGGCCGGCGAGGAAGAACGAGGCGTGCATCACCCAGATGTGCACCAGCTGGTTGTCCTGCGCCAAGACGAACGCCGCCGGGATGTGCCAGGCCACCATCACCAGGTTGAACAGCACCACCGCCACGACGGGCCCGCTGAGGAACCGCCATACGGCGCGCAGCGGCCGCGACCAGCCGCCGGCCAGCACCTCCCGGGTGACCGCCTGCCCGGACCGCCCGGGCAGCGCGTCGAGCAGCGGCTGCCCGGGCGCGCCCGCCACGACGAGCGACGGCGCGGCGAACATCAGCAGCAGGTGCTGCACCATGTGGACCACGAAGTAGGAGTCGGACCAGTAGTCAACCGGTGACACGACGGCGATCAGCAGCACCAGCAGCCCGCTGTAGAACCACAGCGAGCGGATCCGCCGCTCCCTGGTCCGCTCCGGCCTGGACCGCCTGGCGAGCCGGGCAAGCCCGGTCTCGTGCCAGGCGACGACCACCGCGACGAGGATGATGAACGGGTCGAACGACCAGTTGCCCAGGATGTAGTGCACCGAGATACCCGACCTATCCAGAGGATCCGACTTGGACCGGCACGCTGATCGCCGCTGTCTTCTGCCACACGGTCGCCTCGGGCGCCAGCCGCCAGACGGTCAGCGTGGTCCCCGACACCGCAAGGGCGTCGGTGGCGCCGTCCGGCCCGGCGGCGAGCACCGTGGTCTTGGCCGGCGCCGGCGGCAGCAGCGTCCACTGCTGCCCGGGTCCGGCGATCGTCGCCGCCCGCCCGCCGGGCAGCAGCACCCACGTCCCGCCGGCCGCCAGCGTCCCCGACGCGATGACCGGGCCGGATGTCGGCAGGGTCGCGGACTGGGACCAGTTCGTCGGCGCGGGCTGCGGCGTGCCCGCCAGCGGGGCGTACGCGTACCAGCCGGCGCCGCGCCATAGCGCGCTCAGCCCGGACCTGCCCTGGACCAGCGCCATGACGCCGGACAGCCGGACCAGCTGCCCGGTGACCGGCAGGCTGACCCGCTGCCAGCCGGCCGGAGGGGAGTAGGAGAACAGCGCGGCGCCGCCGCTGGTGCCGCAGGTGCCGCCAGCCAGCACGTCCGTGCTCGCCGCGCGGACGGTGGCCGGTCCGGGGCTGATGGCGGCGAGCCCGAACGAGACCGAGGTGACCCGGACCGCGCCGCCGCAGCCCTGTCCCGCGGCCGAGGCGGCGATGGCGCCCGGCTTGGCGATCACCGACCAGGTAGCGCCCGCGTCGGCGCTCGTCTCCACGGCACCGTCGGTGAGCAGGGCAGCGAGCTTGGCGCCGTAGGCCGCGAACGCGTCGGGCGAGGCCGCCACGGCCGCCTCAAGCGGCGGGCCAGCCGACCAGGAGGCGCCGCCGTCCGCCGTCGCGGCAAGCGGCGAGAACACCAGGTCCTGGCTGGGGCGCACCGCGACGGCGAGCGAGCTGGCGCCGCTTGGCGAGACGACAAGCCCGCCGTTGTCCGCCACGCCGGGCGGCGTGACCAGCCTCCACGACGCCGAGTTCCCGGTGCGGACGAGCACCTCCCAGAACGCCGGGTCGGCGGACATCGGCAGCACCGCCCACGTGTCGGCGCTTGTCGAGACCGACGTGGCCATGGAGACGGCCGCCGCGCCCGTCGCCGCCGGCGACGCCCCCGGCGCGGCGGCGGACGCGGAACCGCACGCGGCGAGCGACCCGGCGGCCGCCAGGGCCACCGCGGCGGCGATGACCCGGCCGGGCGCGGCGCCGCGGCGGCGGAGGCGTCTCACGACTTGCCCATCGTCTTGAGCATGCTGTCGGCGAGCAGCCCGGCGAACGACGAGGTGGTCACGGCCGTGCCCGGCCCGGGATCCACGCTGATCTCCTGCTGCATCTGGCCGCTCGAGTCGATCACGAAGGCGACGTCGTTATGCGCGGCCATCGCGCCGGCGGGCAGGTTCTCGACCTCGATGCCGTAATCGTGCCAGACGGCCGTGAGCTGGCTGAGCGACCCGGTGAGGAACAGCCAGTTGGGCACCTGGCTCAGGTTCTCCTGCGCGGTGAACGCGCGGGTGTAAGCGGTGGAGAGGTAGGTGGGGTTGGCGACCACCGCGACGAGCACCGTGTTGCTCGCGTTGCCGCCGAGCATCGTGTCGGCCGACCGCATCTCCTGGGCGATGAGCGGGCAGTCGGTGGTGCACACCGGGTCGAGGAAGGTCAGCAGCACGACCTTGCCGCGCAGGCTGGCGAGGGAGACCTGGCGCCCGGCCTGGCTGGTCAGCGTGAAGCTCGGCGCCGGCGCGTTGAGCAGGCCGTTGCTGCCCGCGATGGACCGCGCGACGATCGGGTCGGCGTTCGGATTCAACGAGGCGGCGGCCATCGGCGCGGCGCCCACCGCGATGATGCCAAGGGTTCCGACCCCGGCGATGACCCGTGCGTTCGCCCCGGCGAACGCGCGCAGCGGCGCGGGCACCCGCCCGGCCCGCCGCGGCGGTGTGGCCGGCCCGGGAGCTGCCTCGGGAGCACCGGGGCCCGGCCCCGGAACGCCGGACGGCTCGGTGGCGTCCGCGGCCTGCGCCGGCGCGGGAGCCATCGCCAGGTACCCGGCGGACAGCAGCAGGATGAACGGGACCATGGAGTTGGGGTCGGTACCGAGCCCGCCGAAGAACCCGAGGTCCTCCACGAGCAGCCAGTCGGCGAGGCAGAACGCGGCCCCGGCGACGACCGCGATCCCGGCGAGCCTTGTGTCCGCCCGGACCGCGGCGGCGCACAGGCCCGCGCCGATGGCGGCGAGCGCGATGACCGCGACCAGGTTGACCGCGAACCCGTGCGCGGCGGTGAAGTTCCCGAACCCGGAGACGATCACCGCGAGCGGGTGCGGCTGGGACGTGGCCGCCATGGACTTGACCATCGCGGTCAGCGACCCCAGCTGGCCATTTGCCCCGCCCGCCCCGCCCGTCCTGCCCTGCCAGAAGCCGCGTCCCGGCCACGCCTGGAGCAGGGCCATGCCGAGGAAGAAGGCGCCGGTGCCGCCGAGGATGAGACGGCCCGCCCGCGCCGGGTTACCCCAGGCCCGCTCGGGGAGCGCGAGCAGCGCGCCGGCCAGCACGTAGATGAGCGCCGCGCCCGGCGCGCCGAACAGCACCGTGAGCCCGGGTGCGAAGATCCCGCCGAACGCCTCGCCGAACACCCAGACGACCAGCCCCCAGGCCACGCTGGCCAGGCCGGCGAGCCGGGTGGACCAGCCGCGCACCGCGATCAGCAGCCACAGCCCGATGCCGACCTGGATCCACACCGACGCGGCGGCCGCCTGGACGGGGTGATAGTCCCACACGTTCACGCCGAAATTCACCAGGTGCTGCACCCAGCCGGGCGAGCTGGACGCGGTCGGCGCGATCACCTGGTCGGCGAGGCCGCCGGGCATCTGCGGCTGCGCCTGGAGCAGCCCGTCGAACAGCCAGATGACACCGAAGCCCACCCGCAGCAGCAGCCGCGCACGGGGCTCGCGCCAAGGCCGGCCGCCGGCCGCGGTGGAGCTCCCCGTGACCGCGCCGGCGAACGCGCGCAAGGTACCCCAGGCGAGGAGCAGCAGGGCGAAGATGAGCAGGACGGTCAGCCACTGATGTAGCAGCGCGGACTGGAACGCGGACACGAGGACGGTGCTGCCCGACCCGGGGTTCGAGGTCATGCCAGGCATGCGGCCACCCTATCGGCGCGGGGTCCGGCGCGCCCAGGCGCGCGGACAAACGTGAGGATAATGTCATCTTGGGCAGAAATGCGATGTATCGGCTGGTCAGGCTCGGCGGCCCGGTACCTCGCGACGGCCGCCCAGCCCCCAGATGGCGGCGCTGAACACGGTGATGCAGAACAGCAGGAACGTCACGACGTGCACCCCGGTGCAGTACTCGCAGATCGAGCCGATCTGGAGTTCCGCGTAGATCAGGTACATCACGAAGCCCATGCCCACGACCACGGACGCGAGGCGCGCCTGGTGCACCAGGCGCCACCGCGCGCGCCAGCCCCACGGGGAGAACAGGGGGACGGCGACCACGTAGAACGCCAGGCCGAGTATGGCCACGGGAAGGATACCGAAGACCATCGACTGCGAGCTGGTGATGACAGCGGAGCAGTTGAAGGTCCCGGCCCCGGTGGGGCAGCCGGCCAGGCGGTTGCCGTTGAAGTGCGCGTACGTCTCGTAAGCGGAGATGGCCAGGCCGAGCACGGCGAGTAGCAGCGAGGTGACCTGGAGCCACAGCGGCTGCTCGGAGGGCCCGGCCTGCCGCGGCGCGGGAACCTCGTCGACCGGCGCGGGATCCTCGCTGACCGGCTCGGGTACCGCCGCCTTGGGCGCCGGCCGGGTGGCCTTAGACCTCGTGGGCGTGGCGGAGACGGCCGCTACCGTTCTGGCTGACCGAGCGGAGGCCGGGCCCTTTGAGCGGGCCTTTGAGTTTGCCATCAGGGATGTCTCCGGGTCTCGCGATTACCGTGCGAAGCCAGCCTAGCTGGCTAGATTCGCTTCCAGTTGCTGGATGGCCGGCGTGCAGGCCGTGGCCGGCTGGTTGTTGGTGAGCTTGCAGATGCCGGCGGTGAGGTAGTTCGCGTTGCCGACCAGGGCCTTGCCCAGCGTGGACGACGGGGCGTTCATCGCCGCGGCGACCTGGGCCCAGGTCTTGCCGGTCAGCATCGACGGGCTGAGCGGCGAGAGGTTGCCGACCTCGGCGTACTTGTTGCCGAGGTCGAGGAACGGGATCGCGCCTGTGGGGTCGTAGGCCGCCGCGAGCGCCGTCTGCGCGGCCGTCGGCTTCTGCAGCGTCACGTACGGGGTGCTCTGGTTGCTGGAGTTGCCCTCGCGGTAGTTGGCGAACTCCTCGACAGAGACGAAGTCGATGTAGTTGCTCGTGTACTTCGACTTGGTGAACGTGAAGGTCGGCGTGTTCGGGTAAACGTCGCTGGTCGACGAGTGCGTGGTGGTCAGCCCGGTGAAGGTGCCGAACCGGCTCAGCGCGTTGACCATGGACCAGCGTTCCGCGGCGCAGTAGGGGCAGTACTCGCCGCCGAGGAAGAGCACCTGCGGCTTGCCGTTCGAGGTGAGAGCGGTGCCGTTGACCGTGGCGAAGTAGGACCCGAGCTGGTTGGCCGCGGAGCTGACGGCGCTTGTCGTGGGCGCCGAGACGAACAGGCCCTTGCTGACGCCGCCGTCCGCGACCTTGTCGGTGACGCTGGCGGGGATGTCAGTGACCTGCTTGGTGACCGCGGTGAGCGCGGCGCCGGTCGGGCCGTCGCTCGCGGTGGACGCGGTGCCGCTGCCGCTGTTCAGCTTGACCAGGACGAACGCGACCACCACGATGACGACGGCGAGTACCGCACCGCCGCCCAGGTAGATCCGCTTGCGCTGCTCGGCGCGGCGCTGCGCCTCCCGCTGCGCGGCGATGCGCGCGCGCCGGTCGACGTCCTGCTTGGTCCTGCTGGCTTTGCCCATGGCCAATATCGTAAGGGGGTTTGCGAGGGTTCTGCTCGCCTCAAGCTGAGAGAAAGCTCAGATTCTCGCCTGTAGAGCCTGAACGGCCGCGGTAGCCCGCCGGTCACCGCCCGGCGCGGCACTCGACCTGGCCATCTCCCGAACCGCCCCAAGATCTAACGATCCGTAATCAATGAGGCCGGCCCCCACGGGTGGAGTGAGGGGGGGACCGTGGGGGCCGGCTGTATGTGGCAAGGGCACCAGGGGGGTGTGCCCGTGCCTGCCCGGTGCCGGTTAGAGACGTCGCGCACCGGACATAGCGGCGGCCTGGCCTGGGTCCGGGTGGCCGGGCCGCATGTTCGCTTGTCTAGTGATAGCGGGACTATCTATAGGTGATCTAGATATTTTCTAGATGCCTGCCCATGAGGGGCGGTAATCTGCGTAGCGGTACCGCCTGGCTGCATGGCGTAGCCGCTTGTCGGCTCAGTTGCGGCCGGGGTGCGGAGCGAAGGGGGGCCGCTGGGCGTGGCGCCGCTGCGAGTGGGAGTGCTCGGGCCGGTCACGGTCTGGCGCGAGGGTCATGAGCTGGGAGCCGGCCAGCCAAGGCAGCTCGCGGTACTTGGCGTGCTCGCCAGCCGGGCCAACCGGGTGGTCTCGCGGGGTGAGCTTGTCGACGCGGTATGGGGCGAGGAGCCGCCGGCCAGCGCGGAGAACGGCATCTATACCTACGTGGCGGGGCTGCGCCGCGTTCTCGAGCCCGACGGGCCCGCCCGGGGTCCCGGGCGGGCGCGGCGCGTCCCCGCACTGGTGCTTGTCTCCTCGGGCGGCGGCTACCTGCTGCGCCTCGCCCCCGGTGGCCTGGACGCCGAGTGCTTCGAGGAGTGCCTCGACCGGGCGCGCGGGCTGCGCGCGGCGGGCGATACGGGCGCCGCGGCGTGCGCGGTGAACGAGGCGCTCGCCCTGTGGCGCGGCCAGCCGTTCGCCGGGGTGACCGGGCCGTTCGCCGAGGCGGAGCGGCAGCGGCTCGCGGAGCTGCGCACCACCGCGGCGGAGGAGCGGGCAGACCTGATGCTCGACCAGGGGCAGCACGTGGCGGCCGTGCCCGAGTTGACCGCGCTGGCGGCCGAGCACCCGCTGCGCGAGCGGGCGCGCGGGCTGCTGATGATCGCCCTGTACCGCTCCGGACGCCAGGCGGAGGCGCTGCGGGTATTCCACGACGCCAGGGAACGGCTCGCCGATGAACTCGGCATCACCCCCGGCGCCGAGCTGACCAGGGTGCACGAGCGGCTGCTCGCGATGGACCCGGCGCTCGACGCGCCCGCGGCCCGGCAGGCCGCAGGGCCGGCGCGGGTGCCGCCGCCCGTGGTCGCGCCGCCCGTGGTCGCGCCGCCCGTGGTCGCGCCGCGCGCGTGCCCGCGCCGGCGGCCGAGCCGGTACCGGCGGCGGGCCTGCCGCGCGCCGCGGACCCGGCAGTCGCCCGCGCTTTCCTCAGCGCCCGCGCCGTGCCCGTCGCAAATGCCGCCCGAGCCAGGCGGCTTCGCCGGCCGGACGGCCGAGCTCGGCTGGCTGCACGCGCTGCTGCCCGGGCCGCCGTCGGCGGACGGCGCACCGCAGGCGTCACCGGTCGTGCTCATTACGGGGACGGCCGGCGTCGGCAAGACCACGCTCGCGGTCCGCTTCGCCAGGGAGGCCGGGCCGCTGTTCCCCGATGGCCAGCTGTACGTGAACCTGCGCGGCTTTGACCCGGCGGGCGCGCCGATGCCGGCGGGCACGGCGCTGCACTGGTTCCTGAACGCGCTCGGGGTCCCCGCGCGGCACGTGCCGTTCGCCCTCGAGGCGAGCAGCGCGCTGCTGCGCACGCTGCTGCGCGGCAGGCGGATGCTGCTGCTCCTGGACAACGCGCACGACGCCGACCAGGTGCGGCCGCTGCTCCCCGGCAGCTCCGGGTGCATGGTGCTGGTCACAAGCAGGTCGCAGCTGACCGGGCTGGTGGTGGACGGCGCTCGCGCCTTGCCGCTTGACGTGCTCGGCGCGAAGGAGGCGGCCGAACTCGTCGCCGGGCGGCTGGGCGCGCAGCGCGCGGCGGGCGAGTCGACGGCCGTGGCCGACCTGGTCGCGCACTGCGCGGGGCTGCCGCTCGCGCTCAGCGTGACCTGTGCCCGCGCGGCGGCGCGACCGGGCATGAGGCTCGCCGACCTGGCCGCGGAGCTCGCCGACGCGCGTGGCCGGCTGGACGCGCTGCGGACCGGAGAGGCGGCCACCGACCTGCGCGCGGTGTTCTCCTGGTCGGCCGACAAGCTCAGCGACCAGGCCGGGCGGATGTTCCGGCTACTCGGCGTGCACCACGGGCCGGACATATCCGCGGCCGCGGCGGCCTCGCTCGCGGCCGTCACGCTGGCCGACGCCCGGGCCGCGCTCGCCGAGCTGACCAGGGCCTCCCTGCTCACCGAGAGCCCGGCGGGCCGGTTCGGCTGCCACGACCTGCTGCGCGCCTACACCGCCGAGCTAGCGGCGGCCACGCTCAGCGACGCGGAATCCGGCCAGGCCCGGCGGCGGGTGCTCGACCACTACGTGCTGGACCGCGCACGCGGCCATGGCCCGCCTCTACCCAGCGCGCGACCAGGTGCCGCCGCCCCCGCCGCTCGACGGGGTGGCGGCGGAGGGGTTCTGCGGCCAGGGGGCCTACGAGGCGGCGCTCTCCTGGTTCGACGCGGAGGACCGGGTCCTCGCCAACGTCATCGAGCAGGCCGCCGCCCGGCGGCAGGACGAGCACTGCTGGAAGCTCCTCTGGTACTGGGCGCCGCTGCTGAACCGGCGGGGCCGAACGGAGGAACTGCTCGCGGTGGCGCGGACCGCCGTGCTGTCCGCGGGCCGCCTCGGCGACCGCGCCGCGCTCGGGCACGTGCACTGCGAGCTCGGCAACGTGACCGGGCGCCACGGCGATTACCGCGCGGCCGACGAGCACGTGCGCAAGGCGCTTGAGCTGTTCGCCGACCTCGGCGACCTGGCGAGCGTGGGCCGGGCGAGGTACGGGCTCGCGGTGCTGCTCGCGCAGCAGGAGCGCTGGGACGAGGCGCTCGACCACGCGGTGGAGGCGCTGCGGCTGCGCCGCGCGCTCGCCGACAGCGCGGCGGTCGCCTACTCGGAGAACGAGGTGGGCTGGATCCTCGCGCACACTGGCCAGCCCGACGCGGCGCTGTGGTACTGCCGGCGGGCGCTTGACATGCACACCGAGTCAGGCAGCCGGTCCGGCGTGGCCGATACGCTGGACAGCATCGCCTTCGCTTACGGCCGGCTGGCGGACTACGAGCGCTCCATCGCCCACTACGAGCAGGCGCTTGCGATGTTCCGGCTGCTTGGCGACCCGCAGGGGGAGGCCGCCGCTTGGCTTGCCCTCGGTGACATCCAGCTCGCCTCGGGGCAGGCGGACGCCGCGCGGCGCAGCTGGGAACGCTCGCGCGCCCTGCTCGCGGCGATTCCGGGCGCCGACCTGAGCGCGGCGAGTGGACGTCTGGGGAATATTGAGTGCACTTGAGTGCTGTAAAGTTACGTAGGGTCGTCAGTCTGGGTTTCGTTTGGGGAAGAGGTGCTGACGCTGGACACGCTGAACCGTGCCTTGCTGCTGGAGAACGTTCACCCGGACGCGACGGCCCGACTGACGAAAGCCGGTTACCAGGTAGAGACGCTGTCCCGCGCCCTCGGCGAGGACGAGCTGATCGAGAAGCTCCAGGGCTTCAGCCTCCTCGGCATCAGGTCACAGACCCACGTCACCGAGCGTGTGCTCGCCGCCGCGCCCGACCTGCTCGCGGTCGGCGCGTTCTGCATCGGCACGAACCAGGTCGACCTGGCCGCTGCCGCCAAGCGCGGCATCGCCGTGTTCAACGCGCCGTTCTCGAACACCCGCTCCGTCGTCGAGCTGGCGGTCGCCGAGATCATCTCGCTCGCCCGGCGGCTGCCGGAGAAGAACGTGAAGATGCACGCCGGCGTGTGGGACAAGTCCGCGAAGGGCGCCCACGAGGTTCGCGGCCGCAAGCTCGGCATCATCGGCTACGGGAACATCGGCACCCAGCTGAGCGTCATCGCCGAGTCCCTCGGCATGTCGGTGTACTTCTACGACATCGCCGACAGGCTCGCGATCGGCAACGCGCGCCGCTGCTCCACCCTTGACGAGCTCCTGGAAACCGTGGAGACCGTCACCATCCACGTGGACGGCCGGCCAGGCAACCACGGGTTCTTCGGCGCGGAGGAGTTCGCCAGGATGAACCCGAGGTCGCTGTTCCTCAACCTGTCGCGCGGGTTCGTCGTCGACCACGCCGCGCTGCGCAGGCACATCGAGTCCGGGCACATCGCGGGCGCGGCCATCGACGTGTTCCCCAAGGAGCCCAAGGGGAACGGCGAGGAGTTCGTCTCCGAGCTGCGCGGCCTGCCGAACGTGATCCTGACCCCGCACATCGGCGGCTCGACGGAAGAGGCGCAGCAGGACATCGGCGACTTCGTGTCCGGCAAGCTCATCGACTTCGCCGATGGCGGCGCCACGGCGATGTCGGTCAACCTGCCGAACGCGGCGCTTCCCGCCGTCCCCGGTACCCACCGGCTCATCCACCTGCACAAGAACGTTCCCGGAGTGCTCGCGTCGATCAACCGGGTGCTCGCCGAGCACGGGGTGAACGTCGAGGGCCAGCTGCTGCGCACCCGCGACGAGTTCGGCTACGTGCTCACCGACATCGGCACTCAGTACTCGGACGAGGTGCTCGACGAGCTCCGCGCGATGGACGTGACCATCCGCCTGCGCACCATCGAGGAGTAGTCCCAACCTCAGCCACCGTATTTAACGCGGTATACGCGTAGTGCAGCCTCACTAGCTGGCTGCCGGATATGAAGCGCAGCGACTCGGCGAAGGCGTCGATGTAGAGCAGCCCGTGCACGACCGTGCCGCGGCGCGCGGTCGGCGTGATGGTCAGCGCGATCGACCTGGTCTGTCCCGGGTTGACGACGAACAGGTGGTAGGACGCGGACGCGGCGAGCGGCGCGACAGCGAACCGCCAGAAGTCGCCGGTGGCCGGGGCCGCCGCGGTGTCGAACTGCTCGGTCACCACGGACATGGCGGCGGTGACGGTCGCGGCGGGCGCGCTGCCCGCACGGTACGGCCCGACCTCCGACGGCACGGCGTACCAGAGTCCGGGGGTGACCGGCGTGCGGACGGCCGCGTACGCGGCGCTTGCCGGGTTGCCCGCACCGCTTGCCCGGTCCGGGTCGCCGGGGTACGGCCCGGCGTCGAACATCACGGGAACGGCGGGCGCCGCTGACGTCGCGGTCACCCACAGGCTGCGCGTCTGCGTGGGCACGATCCACTCAGGCGGGCTCGCTTTCGCCGCGAGCGGCAGCTGCACGGTGACGCCGTCCTGCGGCTGCAGCCGGTAGCCGGCGAGCCTGGCCGAGCCGGGGGTCGAGGAAGATGTCCTCGGGCGCCGCACCGCCGTTGCGTACCGAGATCCGGTAGGTCGCCGGCTTGCCCCTGGCCAAGCTCACCTTGGAAGAGGTAGGCAGCTTCCCGCGGTCGAAGGCAATGTCGTTGAACCGGATCAGCCCGGTGAACGGGTCGGCGAGCTCGCCGCCGGCCACCGGGGAGGCGAAGTCCACGATGAACGTCCAGGTGCCGGGCACCGGGTCGCTCGCGTACAGCGACAGCTGCCGCCGCGGCGACTCGACGGGCACGCCGCTCGCGGTGAACCCCGTGGTGAGGTAGCTCGACCCGTACCCCACGGTCTCGCCGCCCGGCGCGATCAGGTACCCGGTCACCTGGTTGGCCCGGTCGCTGGCCAGCACCACGTCGACGTCGAGGTTGCGCAGCGCGACGGGCGATCTCGAGGGCACGGTGAACGAGTAGGCCGCGACCTGCCCGGTGCCGGGGAGCCGGCCGTTTCCGCCGGCCAGCGTCCCGCTGAACCGCCCGGTCATGCCCGGGCCGACCGGTACCTGGCCGCGCAGCGTGACGGGCACGGTCACCGGCCGCCCGCCCGCGCCGCCCGTGGCCAGCACCAGGGAACCGCTTGAGTCGCCCGCGCGCGCCGGGATCCTTGCTGACACGTGCACCACGGCCGAGGCGCCGGGCGCGAGGGTAAAAGACCGCGGCGACACGGCGCCGAACCTGGTCGTATGCCACACGGTCGCGGCGAACTGGACCGCGCCCGCGGTACCGCCTGCCTTGGCCATGTCGCTGGAGATGACCGCCGTCCAGCGGCCCGCCGCCGGGCGCAGCACCTGCGCGCTGCCGTACCCGGTATTGCCCTGCGGCAGCGAGTGGGCGGCGAGCCTGCCCGCCGGGTCGACGAGGATGACCCGGACCAGCGCGGCCGGGGTCCGCAGTTGCGTCACCGGGGCCGGCCAGGCGATCGACGCGTCGAGCAGCGAGGTGCCGCGCGGCACGGTAAACCTGGCAAGGCCGTAGTTGGACCAGGTGCCCGACCAGTCCGTGAAGCGGGCGCTGCGCGCGTCGGACAGCGTGACGACCGCCCGCCCGGCCACCGACGGTGAGCCGAAGGCGCGCCCGGTTATGGCCACGCGCTTCGCCGTCAGCGCCGCGTTCGTCACTTTCACCGCCCATGACGCGAGCGCGCCCGGCCTGCCGGTGAAGTTCAGCTGGTTCACGGACAGGCCAAGGGCGCCCCCGGCGTGCGCCCGGCCACGGCCGGTATGCCACGCGGCGAGCTTGACCGCCCGCAGGCTGTTGAGCAGGCCGGCCCCTGCTCTGTGGGCGGCGCCCCCAGGTCGGTCGCGGTGGACAGCAGGATGCGCTTGACGATTCCCGGCGTCGGCGGCACGCCGCGGTGCGCCGTGCGGTATGCCTGGATGACCAGCGCCGCGGCGCCCGCGACGAGCGGCGCGGCCTGGCTGGTGCCGCCGCTTGCCGTCACAAGCGACGGCTGGCCGAGGAAGTTGACGCACGAGGAGTACAGCGGCGACGGGGTACACGAGGCGAAGGCCGCGTCCCCGGGCGCGACCAGGTCGAGGGTGCGCCCGTTCTGCGTGAAGCCGCCGGACGACAGCGAGCTGATGTTGCCGCTCTCCCAGCCGCCGGGCGCGAACTGGTCCGCGCCCGCGAAGTCGGTCTGCGCGTAGAACCGGAAGCCGGTGGACGCGCCGACGGAGATCACCGCGGGGTCGGAGGCGGGCGAGCCGATCGTGTTAAGCGGGCCCGCGTCACCGCTGGACACGACCACCGTCGTGCCCGCCGCGACCGCCAGGTCGTTGAACTCCTTGACCGCGTCCAGAGAGGTGACATCGGGGAACGGGTTGGCGCCGAACGACTCGTCGAGCACGCTCACGCGGTCCCCGTCGACCGCGTAGTCGATGGCCTGGAGGATCGCGGACGTGGTGGAGGTGCTGGCGCGGCCGAACACCTTGAGCGCGATGAGCTTCGCGCCCGGGGCGGTGCCCTGGATCCGGATGTCGCACGGCGTGGCGGGCAGCTGTGCGCTGAACCCGGCCACGTTGTACACCGCGGCGCCCTGCCCGGCGATCGCGCTGGCGTCGGCGAACGCCGCGCCGCCTGCCGTCGCCGCGGCCGTCCCCTCACCGCTGAAGTCCTTGTAGTCCCTGATCACGGGCGTCCCGCCGCGCATCAGGTTGGCGTTGAACCGGTCCATGCCGTCGGCGAGGAAGGCGACCTTCACGCCCGCCCCGGTGTAGCCGAGCGACCGCGCGGTCGGCCCGCCGGCCGCCTGCGCGGCGGTGCCGGTGAGCGCGAGGCCCTCCGGCAGCTGCGGGATGGCCGAGCAAGCGCCGGGCGGCGTCGACATGACGGTCGCCCGCGGCCTGGTTGTCGATGGCACCGCCGCCCGCGGGGAGGGGGTGACCTCAGCAGGCCCGGCGACCGGGCTGTCCGGGATGACCGCCGCCACGCCGGAGCTCGCGGCGAGGCCCGGCAGCGCGGACGCGGGCACCCGCGCCGCGATCGCGGCGGCCAGCCGGTAGCGGTGCACGCCGGTCGCGCCAAGCCGCGTGAGCAGTGCCAGGTAAGGCACCTGCGCCGTCCGGATCCGGGCAAGGCGCCCGGCCGGGCCGACGGGATTGCCCGCTCCCGTTGCGTGGTCGTTAAGGAAGATGATGACCGGCGCCGCTCCGGCCGCGGCCGGCCCGGCGACCGGGCGTGCGGCCCCGCTCGCCGCCGCCGTGGCCGCCGGCTCGGCCGCGCCCACGATGAGCGCCACCGAGCAGCCCGCGCACGCCGTCGCGAGCGCGGCAGAGATCACCCGTCGGTTGCCTCGCATCCGTCACTGCCCCCGTTCATCACATCAGGATGAGTAAGGTCCAACGGCAGACTACGGGTAACGATGCGTGAGCACCCAGCAAGCACGCCTGGCCGAGGAAGGGATATTCTCCCAGCTCAGGCCGGTATTCGTCTTGTTTGGCCGGTTACGCTCCGGCGAGCAGAGGCGGGAGCGAGTCGGCGACAGTCCGCTCTGCGTGGTGCAGTTCCGCCGCCGCGATCAGGGCGCCGAACAGCCGGGGGTCGTCTCCCTGCTCCGGGTGCCACTGGACGCCGACGAGGAACTCGCCGGGCGTAGTGGACTCGATGCCCTCGACGATCCCGTCGTCCGCCCAGGCGACGGCGGTAAGGCCGGAGCCGACCTGGTCCACCGCCTGGTGATGATGCGTCGGCACCTCGAAGTACTCGACGCCGGGCAGGATGGTCGCGATGATCGTCCCGCTTGTGACGCGTACCTTGTGCGTGCCGAAGCCGTGGACGGGCCCGGCATGCTGCTCATGGCCGACCAGGTCAGGCACGTGCTGGTGGAGCGTGCCGCCGCAGGCGACGTTGAGCATCTGGGCGCCGCGGCAGATGCCGAGCAGGGGCACGCCCTGCCGGACAGCGGCCTCGGCGACGGCCAGCTCCCAGGAATCCCGGTCGGGCGCGTTGGCGTCCGTCTTCGGGTGTTTGACCGCGCCGTAGATCGCCGGGTTGATGTCTCCCCCGCCGGCGATGACAATACCGTCAAGCACGGCTACGGTCGCTTCGGCCTCGGACACGTCGCCACCAGGCGGGAGGAGGACCGGACGGCCCCCGTTGTTCCTGATGGACGTGACGTAGGTCCAAGGCAGCAGGGCACCTTCCTCCGACCAGCCACGCCAGTTGGCGTTCATGTGGTACGTAGTGATGCCTATAGTCGGCGCCATTTGTCCCCTTCATGATTATGAAAAGCGCACCGAACCACCAGGTAAATCCCCAACGGCCGACCCGGGAGGTAACTCCCCGGAACCTCCGCTCAAGCGGCCGACCAATTAGGGAAGGCGGGCGAGCTGCCGAAAATAGAGGTTACTAGCGATGCGCCCGCCATTGCTGCCGATCGCGGATACTACTGACCGTAACCGGCAGAATGAGAACGCCCTCAGCCCGCCGTAGGTTCCCGGGCGGCAGCGGGTACCCCGGCAACTGCTTCCCCGGGCGGCAGCGGATATGCCGGCGACGCCCGGGCGGCCCCGCGCCCGTGGGGCTAGCGCCACCAGGGGCGCTGGCGTACCTCGGCGAGCCGCAGCGCGGGCTCGCTCACCGTCTGCGCGCTCGCGCTGAGGTGGTGCAGGTGCTCCTGCACCCAGAGCAGGTGCGGGTGCGGCAGCTGGTGCGCCGGCGCGATTGACTCGGGCGGAGGCTCGCCTTCCGGCGCGCGGCGGGGCACGGCGCCGCCCGTGAGGGGCGGCGCGGGCACCGGCGCGAGCGTGTCATGTCCCGGCCGGCTCATCGTGTCGGCGACCGTCGCATAGAACCCGGCGAGGCCGGCCGCGACCGACCGCAGGCCGGTACAGGCCGGCGCGCCCGCGTACTGCGCCGAGCCCTCGAGCGGCAGGCACGCGGCGCCCGGGCCCGTGCCTGCGGCCGCGGTGGCGGCTCCGGGCTCGGGCGTGGCCGGGCGCAGCTCGGCGAGGGTGCGCGCGGTCAGCCTGAGCCTGGTGGAGGCGTTCACGAGGGCCCAGAGGTCTTCCTTGCCCAGCTTCTTGCTGCCCTGCTCGGTGAGCAGCCCGCGCACCGCGTCGTCGAGCCGGATGCCCGCGCTCACCGCGGCGACCGCCGCGGCGGGCGGCACGAGCAGCTCGGACAGCGCCCAGTCGACGGCCTGCGTCAGGTAGGCCGCCCCGGCGCGGAACGCGTCGGCGAGGTCGTCGCCGACCACCGAGGCCACGCCGCGCGGCCAGAACAGCACGCCGACCGCCAGGCTGACGGCGCAGCCTATTCCCACGTCCTCGACCCGCAGCAGCCCGACCCGCCAGCCGGCCGGGACGAGCAGGTTGAACAGCACGATGATGGTCACCGTGAACGCCGCCTGGCCGACGAGGAACGGCGTGGTACCCGGCGCGTAGGCGGCGATCGCGATCGCGAGCGGCAGCGCCGCCCACATCGCGGCCTGCCCGGTGCCGATGCCGACGAGCAGCGCCGCGCCGACGGCGAAGCCCGCGGCCGTCCCCGCGAGGGCCCGCCACGCCGTCGCGCCGGTCGCCGCGGCGCTCGTGCGCAGCACGGACAGCGTGCCGAGCACCACCCAGAACCCGTGCTGCACGCCGGACATGTCCGCGACGGCCACGGCCGCCGCGAGCGCCACCGAGCCGCGCAGCGAGTTGAGGAACCAGACCGACCGGACGCTCGCGTGCCGCCGCACCAGCGTCGCCGCCCCGGCGAGCCCGGCCACCCGCGGTGAGGCGGCCGACGCGCGGTGGCTGACGATCAGCGCGTCGGCGAGTGCGGACTCGGCCACCACCGAGATCCCCTGCGCGTGGACCGCCTGCGCGGCCGCGAGCCGCGCGTCGGGCTCGCCAGGGCGGCCGGACAGCTCGCGCAGCCGCTCGGCGGACCTGACGCGCGCCGCCTCGGTCCCGGCTATGTCCGGCTCGGCTGGCCGTCCGGAGAGCAGCGCCCGGGTATCGTCGAACAGCCCGGCGGCGCGGCGCAGCAGGTCGCGGTCCTGCGGGCAGGACCTGGCCAGGTCGACGTGCCCGTCGAAGGCGTCAATCGCCTGCGTCGCGGCCCACTCAAGCAGCTGCACCAGGCTGGACAGCGCCTGGTCGGCGGGACCGAGCCCGGTCGGCCGGTACGGCGCGGCGGTGAACGCGGCCCGCAGCCGCTCCTTGGCGGCGAGGATGGCCTCCGGCTTGGCCGCCTCGCCGGCCGCGGCGGCCCGGACCCGGCTGGCCAGCTCGCCGGCGAGGTCGGCGGCCGCGGCCCGCAGCTGGCTGCCCGGCGGGCGCGGTGACAACAGCAGCACCGCGATCGTCCCGGCGGCGGACGCCAGCCACCAGCCCGCCAGGCGGCTCGGGATCATGGCGGCGTCGCCGGCCGAGGCGACCGGCAGCACGTAGGCGAACATGGCGGCGGTGGAACCGGAGGCCGCGTTCGGGCCGCCGATCCCGGCGAAGAAGATCGCGAACGTGACCGGGACCGTGACGACCGCGGCGAGCCAGGTGGTCCCGCTGACGAGCGTGCCGATGATCAGCGCGATGCTGCCCGCCACCGCGAGCCCGAGGTGGGCCGCGAGCTTGTCCCGCCTGGTGCCGTTGAAGGAGGCGATCACCAGCGTGGCGAAGCCGCCGAACGTCGCGAACAGTGCCATCTGCGGGTCGCCGATCACCTTGTCGGTGATCGCGAAGAGCGAGGGAACCACCACGGTCGCCCGTGCGGCGCGCATCGCGGCGGGAACGGACCAGACGGGTTTCCACCAGGGCTGCGCCATGGCGTAGAGCCTAGGACGTCAGGGGCTCGCCGGGAAACTCGACCTCGACGGTCAGCCCGCCGCCCTGGGTGTCCGCCAGCCTGATCGTGCCGCCGTTCGAGGTGACCAGCCGGTGCACGATGGCAAGGCCGAGCCCGGTGCCGTTCTGGCTGCCGCTGCTGAACCGCAGGAACGCGCGGGATCTCGCCTGCGGCGACATGCCCGGGCCGTCGTCGGCGACGGTCAGCGTGACGCCGGACTCCACCCTGGCGACCTCCAGGCGGACGGTGCCGCCGACGTCGCCGATGGCCTCGATCGCGTTGTCGATGAGGTTGTCGAGTATCTGCTCCAGGTGCCCGGCCCCGAGGGCGACGCGCGGGCCGGGTGCGGAGCGCGGGCTCGGCGATCAGCTTGACCCCGTGGCCGTCGCCCACCGGCTGCCAGGCGTCGACCCGCTCGCGGACTACCTCGGCGACGTCGGTCTGCTCAAGCTGCTCGGTCAGCGACTCGGCCCGCGCGGTCGCGAGCAGCCCGTCGACCAGCCGGGACAGCCGCGCGATCTCCTCCTGCGCGCCGGCCAGCTCGCGCCGCGGTCGCGGGGGAGGAGTCCACGGCGAGCAGGTCGAGCCGGAGCCGGAGCGCGGTCAGCGGGGTGCGCAGCTGGTGCGAGGCGTCGGCGAGCATGGCCCGGTGCCCGTGCACCAGGGCCTCCAGCCGTCCGGCCATCATGTTGAACGTCGCGGCCATGCGGCGCAGCTCCGGCGGCCCGTACCTGGTCTTGGCCCGGACGGACAGGTCACCGTCGGCGATCTTGCGGGCCGCGGCGTCCAGCCGGGCCAGCGGGCGGCCGACCCAGCGGGCGAAGTAGATGGCGGTGAGCACCGCGGCGGCCATCGCGGTGCCGCCGAGGCCGATCAGGTACAGCCACAGGTTGTCGGTCTGGTGGTCAAGGCCGGCGGTGGACCGCTCGAGCACCACGGTGCCGATCGGGGTGCCGCTGAGCGCGCCGCTGCCCCAGACGATCTGCACGGCGATGGCCTGGCCCTTGGTCAGCTCCGTGCTCGGGCCGGTCTGCTGCGTGGCCTGCGCGGCGAGCTTGCGCCAGTCGCCGTTCGACGGGACGCCCTGAGCGACCACGACGTGCCCGTGCTTGTCGAGCAGCAGCAGCTCGTCGTGCTGGCGGGCGGCCGAGACCATCGCCTTCAGCAGCGCGGGGTCAGGCGTGTCGCTGCTGAGCCGTGCCTCGGCGATGCCCGCGATCGAGGCGGCGGTGCGCGCCGTACCGTAGACGAACGCGTCGCGCGCGTGCGCGATGGCGCCGAGCCCGAGCGGCACCACGGCGGCGCCCAGGACGGCCATCGTCAGCAGGACGAGCGCGACTACGATCCGCCTGGTCATGGGTTTACTGGTCGGCGGGCGCGGCGGGGCGGTCGGCGAGCCGGAAGCCGTGGCCGTACACGGTCTCGATGAGCGACGGGTCGCCGATCTTGCGGCGCAGCGCCGCGAGGTGCACGTCGAGCACCTTGGTCGGCCCGTACCAGTGCTCGTCCCAGGCCCGCTCGACGATCTCCTGCCGGCTGATGAGCCGCCCGGGGTCGGTGGCCAGGCACTCGAGTATCGCGAACTCCTTGGGGGTGAGCGCGACCTCGGCGCCGGACATGGTCACCTTCCTGGTGCGCAGGTCGACGGTGAGCGGTCCGTGCCGCAGCACCTCGGCCGTTCCGGCGGGTGCCCGCTGGCCGCGCCGGAGCACCGCGCGGATCCTGGCGAGCAGTTCGGCGAGGCCGAACGGCTTGACCAGGTAGTCGTCGGCGCCCTCGTCGAGCGCGAGCACCCGGTCGGCCTCCTCGCCGCGGGCGGTCACCACGATGATCGCCGCGTCGGAGCCCGCGCGGAGCCTGCGGCACACGTCGATGCCGTCCACGTCGGGCAGCCCCAGATCGAGCAGCACCACGTCGGATGCCGGGCGGCGCAGCGCCTCGGCGCCCATGGCCACGCTGTCCGCCGCGTACCCGGCCCGCTCGAGCCCGCGGACCAGTTGCGTGGCGATGCCCGGGTCATCCTCGACCACGAGCACGGAAACCTGCGGAGAAGTCACGAATACAAGGTAGGGCGCAACGACCGCCATGCATAAAGCGGAAGCGATTCTTAGGTATTCCTGAAGAATGTTGCCGGAAAATTGACCCGCCTGCTACGCCGGCATGACCAGGACCGGCTTGATGACGTCGCCGTGGTGAGACGCTTCGAGTGCCTCGTTGACCTGGTCCAGCGGGAACGTCTCAACCAGCCGGTGGTAGGGGAACCGCCCCTGGGCGTTCAGCGTGATCAGCGTGGGGATGAGCGACGCGGACCGGCCCTCGCCGCCGAGGATGCCGACGACCTTCTTGCCCCACAGGGTGGACATGTGGTCGAGCGAGAACGCGGCGCCGGCCGGCGCGCCGCCGATCAGCGCGACCGTGCCGCGCATGCCGACCGAGTCGGCGGCCTGCCGCAGCACGTTGACGTTCCCCGCCGCGTCCATGCTGAAGTCGGCGGGGCCGCCGCAGATCTCCTGCACGGCGGCGACCGGGTCGGCGCCGGGGGAGGAGACGTCGATCGTCTCCGTCGCCCCGAGCTCGGCCGCGAGGATGAGCCGGGAGGCGAGCTTGTCCACGGCGATGATATGCGTCGCCCCGGTCAGCCGGGCGGCCATGATCGCGGAGAGCCCGACCGCCCCGGAGCCGTAGACGACGATCGACGAGCCGGCAAAGGGCCGCAGCGCGTTCAGTACCGCCCCGGCGCCGGTGCCGATCCCGCAGGCCAGCGGCCCGAGGATGGACACGTCCGCGTCGGCGGGCACCTTCACGAGGGCGTTCGCCGCGCAGATGGAGTACGACGCGAACGACGACTGCCCGAAGAAGTGACTGTGCAGCGGCGACCCGTCGAGCCGCCGCAGCGACGTCGACCCGTCGCCCCGTGACCCCGCGATCACCAGCGGTCCCAGCTCCAGGCAGTACCGCGGCTGCCCCTCCAGGCAGTTCCGGCAGGATCCGCACCACGGCCACCCGATGACCACCTTGTCACCGGGGGAGACGTTGGTCACGCCGTCACCGACCGCCTCGACCACGCCGGCGCCCTCGTGCCCGAGCACGCCGGGCGCGGGGAACGGCATGTCACCGTCCCGCGCCAGCGCGTCGGTGTGGCACACGCCCGACGCGACGATCTTCACCAGCACCTCGCCCGGCCGGGGCGCGTCGATGTCCACCTCGGTCACCGACAGCGGGGTGAACAGCTTCTCGAAAACCGCCGCGTTAGCGCGCATGATGCTCTCTCCTTGCGTCCACGGCCGACCGGATGGCCGACCCCGCCTCGGAAACCGCCTTGTCGGCGTCGTCGAGCAAGCCGGTGAACGTGAAGAACGCGTGGATCTGCGACCCGTAGTGCCGGTGCTCGACGGGCACCCGCGCCGCCCGCAGCCGGTCCGCGTACGCGAACCCCTCGTCCCGCAGCGGGTCGTGCTCGGCGGTGACGACGAACGCGGGCGGCAGGTCGGCCAGGCTGGCCGCGCGCAGCGGCGAGGCGTACGGGTTCACCCGGGCGGCCGGGTCGGGCGCGTAGTGGTCCCAGAACCAGGTCATGTCGCGCCGGTTCAGGATGAGCTCGTCGCCGTCGTAGTCGTGGTAAGACCGGCGGTCCAGGTCGCAGTCGGTGACCGGGTACACCAGGACCTGCAGCGCGATGGCCGGCCCGCCGGAGTCACGCGCCCGCAGCGCGGACACGGCCGCGAGGTTGCCGCCCGCGCTGTCGCCCGCGACGACGACGGGACGCCCGCCCGCCAGTCCCGCGTCGGACGCGGCCCACACCAGCGCGTCGTACGCGTCGTCGGCGGCCGCGGGGAAGACGTGCTCCGGCGCGAGCCGGTAGTCCACGCTCACCACGTCGCACCCGGACGCGGCCGCGAGGGCGCGCACCGAGGAGTCCCAGCCGTCGAGTGACCCGACGACCCAGCCGCCGCCGTGGTAGTAGACGACGAGCCCGGGCGCGCCGGCGGACGGCGAGTACACCCGGGCCGGCATCCCGCCGGCCTGCGAGGGGATGACGATGTTGCGTACCGACTCAAGCTCGGGCCCGGCCGGGATGATCGCGCTGTTCGCGTCGACCCCCGCCCGCGCCTCGTCAGGGGACAGCTCCCAGAGCGGCGGCGCGCCGGCGGCGGCCTTTCCGTCAAGGAGCATCTGCGCCTGCGGATGCACAGGATTCGCCACCGCTTACCTCCGAGAGCTGACAGTCACCGTTGAAGTCAGGCAGTACCTAGCTGAAGACTCCGCTCACCCATTCGTCACGCGCACTGCTCACGTCATGCGTCCCGCTGACGACCCGCCCAGGGCGAACCCCTCGTAACCCGCCGCGGCCACCTCGTCGCACTTGGCCCGGTACGGCCCGCACCCGCCCAGGTACGACGTGAACACCCGTGGCTTGCCGGGAATGTTAGCCCCGACGTACCAGGAGTCCGCCAGCGGGAACAACGTGGCGTACGCCACCTCGGTAACGTGCGCCATCCAGGCATCGGCCGCGGCGGCGGTCGCCTCCGCGGTGGCGTAACCGGCGGAGTCCAGGTAACCGACGAAGTTCCTGATCCACTCCACGTGCTGCTCGATGGACAGCACCATGTTGCTGAACACCGACGGCGACCCTGGGCCGGTGACGATGAACATGTTCGGGAACCGCGGCGCGGCCACCCCCAGGTAGGTCCTCGGCCCGGCCGACCACTCATCCCGCAGCGCGACCCCGCCGGTTCCCCGGATGTCGATCGCGAACAGCGCCCCGGTCAGCGCGTCGAAGCCGGTCGCGAACACGATCGCGTCAAGCTCGTAGGAGTCCGCCGCGGTCTTCAGCCCGCCGGGGTAGACCGACTCGATCGGCGCCGACCTGATGTCCACCAGCGTCACGTTGCCCGCGTTGAACATCGCGTAGTAGTCATCGCTCTGGCACAGCCGCTTGGCGCCCACCGGGTAGGTCCGCGGGCAGAGCAGCTCGGCCACCGCGGGATCGGTCACCGTCTCCCTGATCCGGTCCCGCATGAACTCCGCGACCACCTCGTTAGCGGCCCGGTCGACGAGCACGTCGGTGTACGCGCCGAGCAGCGGCATGCCGCCGCCCGCCCGCCAGCGCTCGGTGAGGTTAGCCTCGACCGCCTCCGGCGGCTCGTCGAGTATCGGCCGCCCGGTTCCCGGGACCGGGACACCGAGGAACGACTCGCGCGCCTCCTCCCGGTAGGCCCGGTATCCGGCCTTGAACGCGCGCTCCTCGGACTCTTCCCACGGCCGGTTCCTGTTGGGCACCGCGAAGCTTGGCGTTCGCTGGAACACGTACAGGTGGGAGGCGACCGCCGCGATCTCGGGCGCGATCTGGATCCCGGTCGACCCGGTTCCGATCAGCCCGACCCGCTTCCCGGTGAAGTCGACGCCGTCGGCCGGCCACCGTGACGTGTGGTACCAGGGCCCCTCGAACGTGTCGAGCCCCGGCAGGTCCGGCACCTGGAACTGCGACAGGCAGCCCACGGCGGACACGAAGAACCGCGCGGTGACCGTCGACCCGTCGCCGGTGGTCACCGTCCAGCACGCCGCGCGGTCGTCCCACGACGCCGCCGTCACCCGCGTGCTCAGCTGGATGTGCGGCCACAGCCCGAACTTGTCGGCCACGAAGCTCAGGTACCGCTGCACCTCCGGCTGCGCCGGGTACCGCTCCGACCAGGACCATTCCTGCTCAAGCTCGGGGGAGAAGGAGTACGAGTAGTCCTTGGACTCCACGTCGCAGCGCGCGCCGGGGTAGCGGTTCCAGTACCAGGTCCCGCCGATGCCGTCCCCGGCTTCGAACGCCCGGACCGTCAGCCCGGCCTCAAGGAACGCGTGCACCGCGTAGATGCCGGAGAAACCCGCCCCCACCACCACGACGTCAAGGTCGGCCACCGCTGCTCCATTCTCCAAACCTCGTCTCCGACGTTAAGAGAAGGGAAAATCCACGGTCAATGCCCTTCGTTCACAAGCCGCGCGTCCTCCTTGTGGTGCCGCGCCCAAGTTGGGCATCCCCCGAACGGAAGCGTGGCCACGCCTTTACCTCAAGTCATTGCCCTTAGCGGCGTGGTGAGGCGGGGCGGAAGGTGTCCGCCGCGCGCAGGCGTGGCTCAAAGGACGAGCCCCGAACGCGCGCGGCTGACAGCTCCGCCGCCCCGCCCCTCGAACTGCGAGGCAACAACCCGGGCCCGCGTTTACCCGCTCAACGGCTGCCGCGATTCGTCAGCGGCAGGCACTGGCCGGAGCGCGGCGTTGCTCTCTCGATCGCCGGCGCCGAGGCTGAGGTCTCTGACGCGCCGCGGGTTCCGGCCGGGCTTCGTGCCTCGGTGCCCTCGTCGACGTCGATGCCCCTCAAGCACCGTCAGTCGCCAGGGCCACACAGCGCGAGCCCGCAGGCAGTCGCCCTGCCGACTCTGGGTGATGGCCCTGCGAGGCGGTCGGTCGCCGGGCCGGGGCCGTGCTCTGTTCTCTGCTCCCAGGCGTCGCACGTTTCCCAGGTGTCATGCGGTTTGCTTCTCGGCGGGTCAGGCGGTTTCGTCGCCGGGCTCGGGGGCGGTCTCCGCCGCGGGGGTGCTCCGCGGGCTTGGCCCTGCGCGGGGTGTCAGCGGGCCGGCGGTGGAGGTGTGGGCGG
The DNA here is from genome assembly GCA_963811335.1 of uncultured Actinomycetota bacterium. GTDB lineage: Bacteria > Actinomycetota > Actinomycetes > Streptosporangiales > Streptosporangiaceae > Trebonia. The sequence goes on from CAWERB010000014.1 coordinate 185,179, forward strand.
AGCTGAACTTGAGGGCGAGGTGCGCGGAAGGTGCGGTGGGCGGCGGCGGGCGGGGTGGTGTCGGCGAGGAAGGTGAGGGTCTTGCGGAGCTCCAGCCAGACGTTGGCCAGGCCGGCGGCGGCGGGGTGGTCGCCGCGGATGACGGTGGACGTCACGGACGCGGTGGCGGAGTCCCCGTCGCCGGCTTCCGCGGCCGGGACTTCGCCTGGCGGGGTGTCGGCGGCCAGCGTCTGCGCCGTCGTGGCCGCCAGGTCGGCCGCTTGCGCGGCCCCGGCCGCGCCGGTCGCCGCACCGCGCTCCGCCGCCGCCTGCTCCGCCGCCGCCTTGCGGGCGTTCAGGGTGCGGAGCGCTTCCTTGCCCGCCTCGACGATGACCGGGTCGGTGAGCACGATGGTGAGCATCTCGTCGGAGACGCTGATCGCCATCTGCCGGCGCCCGGCCTGTTCCGGCTGCTCGTCGGTCGTCCCGGCCAGCCGGGCGGAGCGCAGCTTCGCCCGCAGCTCATCGAGGTCCACGCCGAGGGAAGCCAGCGCCCAGGAGGCGGCGGAGTTCGCGTCCTCGAGCGCCGCGAGCAGCAGGTGGTGCGATCCGACGGGCAGCGGTCCCGCCAGCCGGGCCGCCTGCTGGAGCGCGGCCTCCACCGCGGGCGTGCCGCGCGCGGGGTTCGGGGCCGCGCTGTGCAGCTCGGGCTGGTACGGCACGCTGGCCGAGTGCCTGGTCAGCCGCTGCCGTAGCCAGCGGAGCACGGCGTTGGTCTCCTCGCCCTCCGCACCCTCCTCCGCCTCGGCAGCCTCGCTGGAACCAGTGGCGGACACGGCATCGAGCACGGCGGCCCTGATCTCCCTCAGGTCAGCGTGCTCGCGCATGATCTGCGCGGCGACGCCTTCGCCCTCCCTGATCAGCCCGAGCAGGATGTGCTCCGTGCCGATGTAGTTGTGCTTGATCGCTAGGGCCTCGCGCAGCGAAAGCTCCAGGGTCTTCTTGGCGCGCGGGGTGAACGGGATGTGCCCGCTCGGCGCCTTCTTGCCCCGGCCGACCTTCCCGGCGACCTCCTCGCGAACGCTGTCGATGGTGAACCCGAAGCCGGCGAGCACCTGGCCGCCGATCGAATCGGACTCGCCGAGCAGGCCGAGCAGGATGTGCTCGGTCCCGATGTAGTTGTGGTTCAGCAGCCGCGCCTCTTCCTGGGACAGGACGACGACGTGCCGCGCTCTGTTGGTGAACCTCTCGAACATGGCACCAAGCCTGGCCGCTGCTTTTAACCCAGTCAATACCATGCTAATAATAGGGTTAGATGCTTGAGGCACTATGAGGCTGACGGGGACTGAGGGGGACGCATGGAGTGGGAAGACCGGCTGGATGACTGGGAGCTCGAGCTGGAGCTCGGCGCGCAGCTTGACGGCTCCGACTGGGTAACGCTTGAGAAGGCCGCGATCGAGACCGGCGTGTCACGGGCCGCGCTGCGCACCTGGTACCGCAGCGGGCAGATTCCGTCGAGACTGGTCGACGGGCCGCACGGCCCGCAGCGCCTGGTGCCGCTCGCCGTTGTCGCCGAGCGCGCCGAGGCGAGCCCGCGGGTGCGCAAGTCCGCCGAGCGCCGCCTCGCCGACGAGGCGCAGCTCGAGCTGCTCCGCCACCGCGTCGATCAGCTCGAGCGCCGCCTCGCCGACCTGGAGCGCCGCCTCGGCTTAGATCTCGCCGAACAGCCGGTCGCCGGCGTCGCCGAGCCCGGGCACGATGTAGCCCTTGTCGTTCAGCTTGTCGTCGATCGCGCCGGTGATGACCCGGACGGAGTTGCCGGGGAAGGCGGCGTCCAGCCGGGCGAGGCCCTCGGGGGCGGCGAGCAGGCAGATCGCCGTCACCGCCGTCGCGCCGCGGTCGCACAGCTCCTTGACGACCGTCAGCAGCGTGCCGCCGGTGGCGAGCATCGGGTCGAGTACGAATACCTCGCGGCCGTCGAGCCGGGCGGGCAGCCGGTTCGCGTAGGTGGAGGCGACAAGCGACTCCTCGTCGCGGACCATGCCGACGAAGCCGACGCTCGCCATCGGGAGCAGCCGGGTCATCCCGGACAGCATGCCGATGCCGGCCCGCAGCACGGGAACGATCAGCGGCTTGGGGTCGCTCAGCCGCAGGCCGGTCGCGACGCCGACCGGGGTGGTGACGGAGACCTCGGCGACGCGGATCTCGCGGGTGGCCTCGTACGCGAGCAGGGTCACCAGCTCATCCGTCAGGATGCGGAAGGTCGCGGTGTCGGTGCCCTCGTCGCGGAGCAGGGTGAGCTTATGGGTGACCAGCGGGTGGTCGGCGAGCAGCGTTCGCATGGCGCGTTAGTCTTTCAGATCGGCAACCAGGTCGGCTAGCCGCGGTCGTGCCTGCGGGGCCGTAGCGCCCGGGAAAGCAGCCCGGACAGCGCCGCCGCGGTCCCGGTGTCGGTGAGCGACACCGTGCCGACCGGCGTGTCCTCGTCGAGCAGCTGCAGCGCGCGCAGCCGGTGGCGCAGCACGTGGATCTCGCCCCTGATCGCGCCGGACAGGCTGCCGCCTGACCGCGACGCCCAGCCTTCCGCCGCGTGCAGCTCGGTCAGCCTGCGCGAGCTCCTCGTACCCCACCGGGCTGTCATGCAGCGTGATGAGCAGCAGCGCCGCCTCGCGCACCGCCACGGTGAAGTCGGGATCGGGGCCGTCGTCCGGCCCGATGAGCGACGCGGTGCCGATGTGCCAGCGGACCGCCGCGTCGTCGGCCATGAGCCGCCCGGTCCGCGTCAGCACCAGGGCCGGGCCGCTGCGCCGTACCGCGCCCATCTCGTGCTGCGCCAGGCCGCGCAGGATGTGCAGCGGGTAGACGTCGAGTTCCTGTCGGCGCCTGGCCGTCTTGCTCGACGGGATGCACGCGCCCCAGCCGAACAGCTCGGCGGCCTCCCCGACCAGCGCGGGGGCGATGTAGTGCCTGGCGGTCAGCCGCAGCCCGGCGGCCGCGTGGCCGAGGATCCAGGCCAGCGTGGGCAGCGGCTCGCCGGGCAGGTCCGGCGGCTCGAGCAGGCGCGGCATCACGGTGCGGGCGAGCCGCGACCGCTCGCCGGGGTGCCCCTGCGCCCACTCCTCGATCCGCTCCGCGCTGATCCGGCTGAGCCAGGTGTCCATCCCCGGCGCCTGCGACGGGCGGGTCAGCCAGCGCTCGACGAGCCCGGCCCGCTTGCTCTTCCAGCCGCTGACGCCGACCTTGAGCTCGCGCGCGGCGACCGCGAGCTCGAGCGCGGCGGCGCACGAGTCGTACGCGGCGCGCTCGTCGGGGCCCATGACCGAGGACCAGGCGAGCAGGTCCGTGTCCGGCGGCGCCGCGTGCGAGGTCGCGAGCGCCCTGGAGTAAGCGGCGACGCCCTCGGCCCGTGAGCCGGAGTACGCGTCGATGACCCGCGAGGTCTGCTCGCTCGTGCAGGTCTCCGCGTACCGCTCCATCCCGGCGAGGGTGAACAGCCGGGCGAGCGCCCGGGCCACCGCGAGGTGCGTCTCCGCTGACTGCCGCGTCCCAGCCGGCAGCACGTACCACAGGTACTCCTGCAGCCGCAGCAGCGTGATGACTCCGAGGCCGCCGCCGGCCGTGAGTGACTGGAGTGCGTGCCTCACGTCGTCGGCGACAGCGGGTTCCTCGCGCGCCAGGGTCTTGAGTGCCTCCGCCTCAGTCATCATGCGGTCAGTCTGCCCCACGCGGTCAAGTGACGGTAGATACGTTGCGGGATTTGGCTGGTGTTGTTCGGGTCTTGTAGGCCCGTACGCTGCGGCGTCGCGCCGCTGCTCTTCCCAGTGATCCCCAACGGGTGCTTGCTTCGCCGTATGGTTTCCCGTCCTTCCTCCCGGCGAAACGGGGGTGCGCGACGCCGCCGGGGCCGTCGGCGCTGGAACCCCGTCCGGCCTGGCAAGGCGCGCTGGGGGCCGTTGCTACGGCATGATTACTCGGGTGAGCGGCATCTACGACGAACCAGAGCTGTACGAGCTAGCCTGCGCCTACCGCGACATCCCGGCCGAAGTCACCGCACTCCAGGCCTGGTGCGCCCGGCACCATAAGGGTCACGTGCGGTCGGTGCTCGAGCTCGCGGCCGGCCCGGCGGAGCACGCCCGCGAGCTTGCCCGGCGTGGCGTGCGGGCGACCGCGCTCGACCGCTCCCCCGCGATGTGCGGCTACGCGGCCGCCCGGGCCAAGTCGGCCGGGGTGGCGCTCGACGTCATCGAGGGCGACATGCGCGACTTCCGCATCTTTGGCGACGGCGCCGGCGACGGCGACCCTGTGCTTTTCGACCTGGCCATTACGATGCTGAACTCGGTCTGTCACCTGTTCACCCTCGATGACCTGGTCCGGCACCTGGCCGCGGTCCGCGCGCAGCTGGCGCCGGGCGGCCTGTACATCGCGGAGCTCGCGCACCCGGCCGACTTCTTCGCCGCGGAGCCGCGGACGAGCAACGAGTGGGTCATCGACGCCGACGGCGTGCACGCCGATGTCCACTGGGGCGGCAAGGGGGACAGGATCGACCCGCTGACCCAGGTCACCAGGGAGCACATGTCGATCACCGCGACGGCGGGTGACGGGACGATCCGCACCGTCAGCGACGTGGTGCCGAACCGCTTCTGGACGCTGACCGAGTTCACCGCGGCCATCGCCCTGGCCAGCACGACCCTGGCCAGCACGACCCTGGCCAGCACGGGCGCTGGCCAGCTTCGAGCTGGTGGCGACGTACGGCGACTTCGACGCCGCGACCCCGCTAGACGCGCCGGCGGCCTGGCGGATGATCCTCATCCTCCAGGCCGCCGGAACGCGGTGAGCAGGGTACCCAGTTACTCGACCGGGATCTCCTTGTTGATCAGGGACAGGTCGATGCCCTGGCGGCTGCCGCACGACGCGGGCGATCAGGTAGATCGCCAGCGCGAGCACGTACATGCAGCCCATGTAGATCAGCGAGTCGTTGTTGTTGATCCCGTACGCGGCCTTGGTCAGCCACTCGTACAGGCAGTACCCGATGAGCGCGATGGTGACCACGCCGGCCGCCGGCACCACGGGCACGCCCGCCACCTTGAGCCGCGAGGCGGGCGAGGCGGCCCACAGGTCCGGCTTGCGCCAGGGCAGGATCACCACGGCGATCGCGGAGAACAGGTACGTGACCGCGATGACCAGCGTGGCGTCGAGCGTGTAGGTGTGGAACGTGGAGTTGTACGAGTACAGGGCCGAGAGCCCGACGGCCGGCAGCAGCATCAGCACCAGCGACCAGACCGGGACCCGCCGCTTCTCCGACACCTGCGCGGCGCTGTCCGGCAGGATCCGGTCGAAGGCCGCGGCGAAGATGACCCGGGTCGACGACAGGAACAGGGTGCCCACCCAGGCGAAGAACCACAGGCTCATCAGCAGGATCAAGATGACCTGGAACACCTGGTTGTTGACCAGCCAGCTGGCCATGAGCACCGGGTAAGGGAAGACCGGCAGCGCGTGCGCGGCGCAGGTCCCGTAGGCGCAGTCGATCCACAGCGCGTTGACGCTCTGGTAGAAGTCGAAGCCGAACGTCTTGGCGAACAGGAACAGCAGCACCACCGACAGCAGCACGGTCGTCCACAGGCCGAGGAACATGCCGCTGAAGACCCGCCTGAAGTCGGACGCGCCGCGCACCTCGCCGTACAGCGTGGTGCCCCAGTTCGGCCAGAGCAGGTAGAACATCAGCATCGGCACGAGCAGCATCGACTGGCCGAACGAGCCGGCCACGCCGAACGGCGCTGGCGTGTAGCCGATCTTGCTGCTCGCGGCGTCCGCGAGGGTCCCGGCGTACCCGTTCTTGAGCCCGAACAGCTTGCCGGTCTCGGTGTTGAACGCGGAGATGAAGTCGTTCTTGCTGAAGGCGAGCAGCAGGATGACGATGACCGCGAAGCCGACCAGGCCGGCGTAGAAGCCGTACTTCTGCATCCGGGCATAGCCGGCCATGCCGAGCGAGACGAGGATGCCCGCCACCGCGATGGTGATGAGCGTGACGACGAACACGCCGTTGTGCGTGCCGAACCAGGCGGCGCCCGACGGGTCGTTGAACGCCAGCCACAGCGGCTGGAAGAACTCCTCGGCCAGCACGGACCCGTAGATCGGCGCCCACAGCCAGAGGATGAACCACCACCCGGTGGCGGCCATGACGAAGCCGAACCCGCTGCCGAGGATGCGCGACTGCCACACGTAGTCACCGCCCGCCCGGGGGATGGTGACGACGAGGCCGCTGTAGGCGACGACGAGGAAGGAGACCCAGACCCCGGAGATAAGCACCGCGGTGAGCAGCTGCCCGGCGGGGAACGCGTCCTGGTAGGCGAATTCCACCAGGCCGAGGGTGATGACGTTGGTGGACAGGCAGGCGTAGATCATTGAGTCGCGGACCGACCAGCCGCGCACAAGTCCCGTGGCTTTCCGCAGGAAAAGCGTTGGTCTCTCGTCGCCGATGGCGTTCGAGGCCATGGAACCCTCCGGTTAAATAGAAATACATAAATGTTGTCGCCCTTTTCCGTCCTGTCCTTCGTCCCCCAGGCGGGGACGGGATCAGGACTGCCACGATGAAAAGGGGTGGGTTGGGTCATTCCCTGGCGTAACGGCAGCACCTTAACAGTTAGCCGTTTACTAGGACATACTTCAGTTTTCCGTTCTTCTGGTTGATATCGATCAGCGCGGCCTGCAGCACGCCGTCGCTGTAGGAGCTGCCGGGGTTCACGGTGAGCGTCCGGCCCACCTTGGCCACGCCGCGGCTTTCGTGAATGTGCCCGTGCACGGACAGCGGCGGCTGGTAACGCAAGATCGCGTCGCGGACGGCGGTGGAGCCGACCGGCTTCATGACCGCGCCGCCGTGCGTGGGCCGCAGGCTGCCGTCGAGCTCCGGCGCCTCGTCGAGCCCGGTGCCGTACGGCGGCGCGTGGAAGTTGAATATGGCCCGGTTCATGTCGGGGACGTGGGCCACGGCGGCGTCGATCCGCCTCGCGAGCTCCTCCTCCGGTGCCTCGCGGTGCGTGTCCCACGGCGTCGGGTTGGTGTAGCCCATCGAGACCATGGTGTACCCGCCGCCCAGGTCGATCGCCCTCCCCTCGGCGAACGTCACGGCCGGCGAGGCCTCGAGGATCGGGTCGATCTCGAAGATGTCGTCGTTGCCGCCGTTGAGTATGCACGGGACCGAGCCGCGCAGCTTGCCGTCGGCCATGTCCAGCCAGCGGTCGAGCGAGCGGGTCATCTCGGCGTTGAACCGGTGGGTGATCGCGTCCTGCGAGCTGAGCTGGTCGAGCTCCTCGCGCGTGACGATCGCCGGGTAGGAGCCGCGGTCGCGCAGCTGCTGGTCGACCTTGAGCAGTTCCTCCCTGCTCTCCAGGCGCATGCGCTCGCCGCGGACCGTCACCTCCCAGTACCCGTGGTAGGCGACGATCGGCACCATGATCTTGCCGGTGACGTCGCCGCCGAGCACGACCATGTCGGCCTTGTAGAACGCGGCCGCGTTCAGGAACTTCTTCCAGCAGATCTCCGACCCGTGGATATCGGTCGCGAAGAACATCTTCATCAGTGCGCTACTTCCTCTGGCTGCTCGTACCAGCGCACCCGGTCGCCGACGTTGGCGCGCAGCTTCCACTTCATGGACTTGGGTGCCGACGTCGCCACGTCGAGCAGCCGCTCCGCCTGGGCCAGGGGATTGAACCTGGCCTGCGGAGGCACCATCTCCGGGTTGTCCGCGAGCAGCGCCGGGAGCTTCTCCAGGTTGCCGGTCGTGGTCCGCCACCAGCCCCAGTCGGAGCCGAGCACCTCGCCGAACCGGCGGGTGTGAATCACCGGCCCTGACCCGCGCTCCCCGACCGGCACCCCGGCCAGCAGGTGCGTGATGTCGCGCGCGTCCTTCGCGTTCAGCTCGAAGATCTGCAGCTTGGACAGCAGCAGGTCGGCCGGGTCGAGCGTGTGCGAGGCGTTGCCGAATGAGGGCCGCAAGTCCAGCGTGTGGCACATGACCAGCCGGTCGACCATGACGTCGACGGGCCGCCCGGACGGGGCGGTGAAGTACATCTGCCGGTCGCCGTTGAGCGAGTTGAACATCTTGTCCGGCTCGCACCCGCTCTTCTCAAGGTAAGCGGCGACGTCCCGGCGTCCCTTGCCGTGGCAGGCCAGGTCGATGTCCTGCCCGGCCCGCTGCCGGGGCGGGAAGTCCGGGCAGAGCACGCGGACCCCGAGCCCGCCGAGCAGCCGCAGCGGCAGCCCCGCGGTAGCGGCTCCCTCGACCAGCGCGACCGCCTCGGGCAGCGGGTCGTCATGGTGCCTTGACATGCCTGGCCACTCCTGCACTGCGGTCGCTTATTTTGGTCACGATGATGCGGAGATACCCGCATCCCTGTCCAGACATTCATCGCTATGCAGTCATTGGTTCCATCATGTGGGCACTTCACAGGGCCGGGCGGCTACCGATGCCAGCGTCCGATTCACCCGTTGGCGACGCCGGGCATGACGGAAGGAGTCCGTAATTCCGACACGGCTTGCAGGTTGTCCCTGACCGAGTGCGTCAGCGGGTCGTCCGGCCCCAGGTACCGCTCGCAGTCGGCGAGCGCCTGGCGCAGCATCTTCACCCCGTCGGCCATCCGGCCCGAGTCGTAGTACGCCATGGCGAGGTTGCAGCGGCTGGTCAGCGTGTCGACATCGCCGGGGCCGAGCACCCGCTCGCTGTCGGCGACCACCGACTCGTAGATTCTGAGCGCCTCGCGCAGCCGGCGTCCCTGCTGGTAGGCGGCGCCGAGGATGGCCCGCGCGGCGAGCGTCTCGCGCTGGTCGGCGCCGAGCAGCCGTTCCTTGTCGGCCACCACGCGCTCGTACTGCGGTATCGCGTCCTTGAGCCGTCCCGCGGTGCGGTAGGTGTAGCCGAGGCTGCTGCGCGCGGCGATCGTGTCGGGGTGGTCGGCCCCGAGCAGCCGCTCCCGGTCCGCGAGCACACGCTCGAAGGCGGTGATCGCCTCCTTGTTCTTCCCCGCGGCCCGGTAGGCGGCGGCCAGGCTGGCCCGCGCGGTCAGGGTTGCCGGGTTGTCCGCCCCGGCCGCCCGCTCCTGGTCGGCGAGCGTCCGCTCGTAGGCGGAGATCGCCTGGCGCGTGCGGCCGGCCGCCAGGTACGCGGCCGCCAGGCTGGCCCGGGCCGACAGCGTGTCGGCGTGCGGCGCGCCGAGCTCCCGTTCGGCGTCCGCGAGGGCGCGCTCGTAAACCCGGATGCTGTCACCGCGCCAGGCCGCCTCGTAGGCCTCGGCGAGCTGGGTGCGCACCGCGAGCGTCTCCGGGTGCCCGGGGCCGAACATCCGTTCCCGCACCGCGAGCACCTGCTCGTACAGCGCGATCGCCTCGGGCTCCCGGTCGGCCGCGCGCAGTGACCTGGCGGCGTTCAGCCGCGCGGTCACGGTGTCCGGGTGCTGCGGGCCGAGGGCCGCCTCCCGGTCGGCGAGCGTCGCCTCGAAGACGGGCAGCGCCTCGGCGAGCCGCCCGGCGATGGCGTAAGCGTCGGCGAGCCGGTCCCTGGCGAGGGCGGACTGCGCGTGACCGTAACCAAGCAGCTGGCTGCTCGCGGCGCCGAGCGCCTGCCAGTAGCCGATGGCGGACTCCGCGAGCGCGGGCGGCTCGGTCAGCGACGCGCCGGCCCGGAGCAGCACCGGGTGAGCGTCCGGCTTCCACAGCAGGTCGCCCGCGAAGGCGCGCAGCGCGGCGGCGCAGTCGCGCAGCGCCTGGCTGAGCAGTGCCTGACCGGGCTGGGGGCTGTGCCCCGGGGCACCAGGCTCTGGCCACGCCTCGAGCAGCGCGGCGGCGGCGGCCGTCACGACCTGCTCCATGCTGCCCGCGGCGAGGTAGGCGCGCACCGCGGCGCGCACCGTCGGATGGATCCAGACCGTGCGCGCCGCGCTGCTGTTGTCCAGGCTCAGCAGGCCGAGGCGGTCCAGGTTCGTGTAGGCCGACCGCACTATGTTCTGCTCGGCGCCACCCGGGCCGGCCCGGTAGTGGCTGGGACGGTACTGGTCGGTGTGCTGCCCGGCGATGCCGTGCTGCCCGGCGATGTAGGCGCAGGCGGCGGATGAGGTGAGGACGGCCGCCGGGATGCCGTTGGTGTCGAAGGCGGCGGCGAACACCAGGGCCGGCCAGGACAGCCCGGCCGGCGGCAGCTCATGGGCGTGCTCCACCGCGAGCGACCAGGTGGCGAGCAGCGGCGGCGGGCAGCCGTCGATGATCGTGTCGGAGATGGTGCCGAGCCGTTGCGCGTACTTGGCCCGGTACTCCCGGCAGGTCATGTCGTTGGCGGTGACCACCGCGCCGGCCTGGGCGAGCGCGATCGGCAGGCCGCCGAGGTCCTCGGCGAGGTCGAGCGCCTCGATCCGCTGGTCGGGGAAGCTGGTGAGCCGCGCGTTCAGGTAGCCGAGCGCCTCCCGCCTGCTGAACCCGGCGACGGAATACCCGGTCACGTCCGCACCCGGGCCGCGGCCGAGTTCGGATTCCCGCAGCCTGGTGGTCACCACGACCTGCCCGGCCGGTCCCTGCGGCCATAGCCCGTCGACGTCGGCGGGGGAGACCACGCCGTCGAGCACCACGACCCAGCGGCGCTCGGTGTTGCGCAGCCAGCTGAGGAAGCGCTGGGCGGCGCTGTCCGCGGTGCCGGCCACCTCGTCCACTTCTCGCAGCTCCAGGTCGGCCGTCGCCCGGGCGAAGCCCGCGATGATCGCGCTCCGGCTGCCGGCCGACACCCAGGCGAGCAGGTCAACCGCCCGGGCCGACCAGGCGGTGTGCGCGAAGCCCAGGGCGAGCTGGGTCTTGCCGGTACCACCGGTGCCGGGCAGCGCCGGGACGAGCAGGGTCGTCTGTCCCGGCCGCAGGCCGTCGGCCAGCCCGAACCCGGTCTCCTGGCGAGCGTGGTAAAAGGGGGCAAGCGGCGGCACGGAGCCGGTTACTAGCGGTGTGCCTGCACGTTGAGCGCCCATTCTTGCTGCCCCCCATGCGGAGCGGTCTTGGGGAAATCCTACGGTCGGGAAAGCGCAGAAAACCCCATGTCCAGTGAGAAAAGTGGCTTGTAATGAAATTGCACCAGAACAGTGCAGAATTTAATCGACGATTATCGATCTACCTGGTGATGCCGGGCAGCGCGGGATGGTCCGCGACCACCGTGGCCGACCCGGGCGCCACCTCGGTGAAGCCGCCGTCCGTTACCACCGGCAGCCCGCTGGCCAGCAACTTCGCCCACTGCCCGGTGGCCGCGGCCCGCACCGCGAGGTCGAGGTCCGCCGCTAGCCAGGCGGAGCGTGCGCGCGGCGACAGCTCCCACCACGCCAGCTGCGCCCCGTGGCCGGCCTGCGCCATCGCCTTGCCCGTTGTCATCGGCAATTGCGGGTTCAGCCAGAGCACGGGTGTCCCCGCGGCCGGCTCGCCAGGCGCCCGCGGATCATCGAGATCGGTCCCGGACACCTGCAGCCTGGCCAGGTCGGCGGGCCAGTCATCGACGGGCACCGGCGGAAAGACCCGCAGCTGCGCGGTGCCGTGCAGCACGGTTATCCCCGGCAGCGCGCTCGCCCGCTCCCAGGCCGCGCCGCGCGCCCGCCGCACGACCTTCCTGATGCGGGCGTCTTCCCAGGCGCGCGCCGCCGCGGCCCATTCGCCGTCGTCCTGCGTGACCCGGGGATCGGACAGGAAGCGGAGCACGGCGCGGGCCGCGCCTTCCAGCGCGTCGGTCCTGGCCGGCGGCGCGGCGCGCTCGACCCGGACGACGAGCGGCAGCGCGTACTGCCTGCCCGCGTCCCGCACCGTGTCCTGCATCCCGGTCGGCGCCCCGTCGGCCGTCCCTTCCACCTCAGTCACCGCTCAAGCATGCCAGCCGGCGCCCGCCGGGTCCCGCCACCTCAGTCACCGCTCAAGCATGCCAGCCGGCGCCCGCCGGGTCCCGCCACCTCAGTCACCGCTCAAGCAAGCCAGCCGGCGCCCGCCGTCGCGGCACAGCCCGGGCGGGTCCGGCGCAGGCCGCCCTCGTTCCTCTCGCCACCCTTGTTCCACTTGCGGCGCCCGCGCAACACAAGAGGCAGCCATGGCCCGGGCTCAATGAGAGTTAACGGGTAAACCTTGCTCGTCGGGTAAGTTCCGCACCGGCCACAAGTGCGTTATTTACCCGACGAGCGGAATTTACCCGTTAACGGGCTCCGTGTGCCGTTCCGGCTGCTCGACCCTGACTGGACCCGCACGCCCGGCCGACTCTGCGTGCGCGCGCGCCCCGGCCAGTCCGGTCTCCCGCTGCCCCGTTTCCGCGGCCGTCGGCGTCGGCTCATCGTCGCCGCGCCAGGGCCTGTTCCGCGCCAGCCAGTAGCCGCCGCACGCCAGCAGCACCAGGCACAGCGTCCAGCCGAGCGCCGTCGTGCCCAGGCCCGCGTACTTGAGCCCGGAGGCGAAGATCACGAAGGTGATGACCGGCCTGATGTACCGGTCGGGCGCCCGCGAGGACAGCAGCGAGCCGACGAGCACGGCGGGCACGGAGCCGATGATGACGGCCGTGGTCAGCGCGAACTGCACGTGCCCGAACAGCAGCGCGCCGAGGGCCGCCGCGGCGGTCAGCGGTACCGCCTGGGTCAGGTCGGTGCCGACGAGCCGGCCCGCCGCGAGTGCCGGGTAGGTGAACAGCAGCAGCACGATCATCAGCGACCCGGACCCGACCGAGGTCATCCCGACCACCAGCCCGCCGGCCGCGCCGATGGCGACCGTGGCGAGCGGCCGGACCCGCACCGCCTCGATGGCCTGCTTGCGTGCCTGCCCGGACCGCCGGTCGAGCCAGGAGCGGAGCACCATCGCCGCCGTGCCGGCCAGCAGCGCGCCGCCGAGCGCGTACTCCACGTTCTGCTGCTGCGCGGAACCCCCGCCGAGCTGCCGCAACAGGTACGAGCCGAGGAACGCCATCGGCACCGACCCCGCGCACATCCACCCGACCAGCCGGTAGTTGACCGTCCCCCTGCGCATGTGCACCAGCGACCCGACCGGCCGCATCACCACGGCGGCAACGAGGTCGCTGGATATCGCGGCGGCCGGCTTGACGTTGAACAGCAGGATCAGCATCGGCGTCATCAGCGCGCCGCCGCCTGCCCCGGTCAGCCCGACCAGCAGCCCGACGACCGCGCTGCCGAGCACCACATACGGGTTGAGGTCCAAGGCGCCTCCCTGAGCCGGCTGTTTCCGCGGGCGCTCGCGTACCCCAGCCGGGCACACCTGAACTCCCTACCTTCCCGATGGCTAATATATCTCTTGTAAACAGGTCGGAAAAATGTAACGTGCCCCACAGTCGGCAAGAGCGGCGCGTCAGGCGGGAATGGGCGCCGCGGACTCCACCTCGGGTACCGGCCCGACCGCGACGAGCGCGGCGGCGTTGGCGGCCGCGAATTCCCGGTAGCGGCGCAGCTCCGTGGCGCGGCGGCGACGGTTCCAGCCGAGCAGCCCGGCCATGATCGCGACCACCTCCGGCGCGGCGGACGCCCCGGCGTCGGGAGACTCGATGAGCAGCCGGACCCGGCGGGCAAGCACGTCCTCGACGTGCAGCGCGCCCTCGTGGCTGACCGCGTAGGCCACCTCGGCGCGCAGGTAGGGGAAGCCATCGAGCAGCGGCTGCCCGAGTGCCCGGTCCGCGCGGATCAAGTCGAGCAGCTCGGTGACGAGCGAGCCGTACCTGGTGATCAGGTGCCCCGCCACGGCGGCGGGGACACCGTAGTCGCCGGCGAGCCGCCGCGCCGACGCGCGGACCGCGGGCAGCCCGTCGGCGCCGAGCAGCGGAAGCTGCGCCGTCACCGACGCGGGGACCTGGCCGGGCAGGTCGGCGGTGGCGGCGTCGACCACGTCCTTCGCCATCAGCCGGTAGGTGGTGAACTTGCCGCCGGCGATGGATACCAGGCCGGGCAGCGGGGCGTCGACCACGTGCTCGCGGGACAGCTTGGTCGTCGGCTTCTCCCCGTCCTTGTCGCCTGCCTTGTCGCCCGCGCGGGACTCGCCCCCCTTGTCGGCAGTCGGCTCGGCGACGAGCGGGCGCAGGCCGGCGTAGACGGCGAGGACGTCGCCGCGGGTCAGCGGCCTGGCGAGCACGCGGTTGGCCTCGCCGAGTATGTAGTCGACGTCCTCGGCCGTGACCCCGGGCTCGGCCCGGTCGCCGGACCACTCGGTGTCGGTGGTGCCGACGATCCACCGGGTGTCCCACGGGATGAAGAACAGCACGCTCTTGCTCGTCCGCACGATCATCCCGGTGTCCGCGTCGATGGCGGACCGCGGCATCACCAGGTGCACGCCCTTGGACATCCGCACCTGGTACCCGGCCCGCACCCCGCTGGCCTCGTGTACCAGGTCCGACCAGACGCCGGCGCACACGATCACCCGGGAGGCGCGCACGTCGAAGACCCGGCCGCTCTCCTCGTCGAGCACGCTGGCCCCCGTCACCCGCGAGCCGTCGCGAAGCAGCGAGGTGGCGGTGGCCCTGGTGACCACGTTGGCGCCGTACCTGGCGGCCGTCCGCGCCACGGTGACCGTGTACCTGGCGTCGTCCACCTGGGCGTCGTAGTACACCATCGCGCCGGCCAGCCGGTCGGGCCGCAGCGCGGGGGCCCGGCGCAGTGCCCCCCGCGTGGTCAGGTGCCGGTGATGCGGAACGGGGCGCTTCACTCCTTCCATCGCGTCGTAGATCACCAGCCCGGCGCCGACGTAGGGCCGTTCCACGACCTTCTTGTACAGCGGGTACATGAACGGCACCGGCCGCACCAGGTGCGGTGCCAGCCTGCTCACCAGCAGGTCTCGCTCCCGTAGTGCCTCCCGGACCAGCTTGAAGTCGCCCTGTTCCAGGTACCGCAGGCCGCCGTGGATGAGCTTGGACGACCTAGACGAGGTGCCCGCCGCCAGGTCCCGGGACTCGACAAGGCCGACCCGCAGGCCGCGCGACGCCGCGTCGAGCGCGGCGCCGGCCCCGGTGATGCCGCCGCCGATGACCAGCACGTCGAGTGGCCCGGCCGCCAGGGCGCGGATGGACTCCTCGCGGTCACGCGCGTCAAGTACTCCGGTCATGGACGACAGCTCCCTCCCGGGCCCCGGGCGGGAGCCCCCTGTCATCCATCGTATTCACGGGAATGTATCTAGTTACTGACGGGTCATCGAACCTCCGGTGAAGCTAGCCCGGCGGTCAGCTCGATCATGTTGACCCCGTTCGCCGCGCTCGGCATGAACGCGGCGTGCTACCCGCGGCCGACCGGGCGGAGGTCCTCGCCACCGCGCTGCGCGCCCTCGCGGCGTGACGTCACCGCATCGGGTGAGCGAGCGGTGGAACGTGCCCATGGTTGGGTAGACGTAACCTGACGTTCGTTTGCTGTGCGGCCAGGGAGGATTCATTGACGGGAGTGCGGACGGCAACGGTAGCCGAGCCGGTCGGAGAAGTGACGGCGGTGCTCGGCGAGGGCCCGTACTGGGTGCCGGAGGACGACTGCCTGCTCTGGGTGGACATCCACCGTGGCCAGCTCCACCGCACCTACTTCCCGTCGGGTGAGACGGTCACCCTTGACCTGGGCGCGGCCTCCGCGGCGTTCCCCGCCATGGCCGGCGGCATCCTCACCGCGGGCGGCAGCAAGCTCGCCCTGCACCTGCCAGCCGAGCGCGGTGCGCAGTGGAGCACGCGGGTGATCGCGGAGGTGCCCGCGCGCGAGGGCGTTCGCTTCAACGACGCGGGGGTGGACCCGGCCGGCCGGGTGTGGGTCGGCTCGATGCATGCCGGCGAGTCCGAGCCGCTCGGCGAGTTGTACCGGCTCGACCCCGGCGGCGTCCTCACCGTGGTCGTCAAGGGCGTCACGGTGTCGAACGGGCTCGGCTGGTCGCCAGACGGGTCGCGGATGTACTACGTCGACTCCACGGTGCGCCGCGTCGACATGTTCGACTACGACCCCGCGACAGGGACGGCCTCGGAGCGCCGCCCCTTCGCCGACCTCTCGGGCTTCGACGGCGTGCCCGACGGGCTGACCGTGGACCTGGACGGCTGCGTCTGGGTGGCCGTCTGGGGCGGCGGCGTGCTGCGCAGGTTCGCGCCGGACGGCACCCAGGACGCGGTTATCGCGGTCCCGGTGTCCCAGCCGACCAGCTGCGCGTTCGGCGGCCCGGGGATGGCCGACCTGTACGTCACCACGGCGAGCATCGGCCTGAGCGAGGCCGAGCTTCGCGAGCAGCCGCTGGCCGGCCGCCTGCTGCGGCTGCGCCCCGGCCCGGTCGGCCTCCCGTCCACCACCACCTACGCCGCCATCCCCGCCTGACCCGGCCGCGTACCCGTCTCGGCCGCGTACCCGTCCCGTCTCGGCCTGGGCGCCGTCTCTGTGCCTGGCCACCGTCCCTGGCCGCGCGCCACCGTCCCGTCCCGGCCGCGCGCCACCGCCTCGGCCTGGCCGCATACCCGTCCCGGCACGGCCCGGCCCGGCGTGGTCACGGGCCTCCCTGACATGCGAATCGTCCCGCCCGGCACCGCGGGCGCGCTGCCGCGTCCATGAGCGCTCGCCGCGCCACGATCTCATATTGATTGCTGGAGAAACTCGAGTTACGTTGATTACACGAGAAACACCGGACCGAGGCCGGAGGCGGTCATGGAAGAAGCCGAGCTTGCTCGGATACGCCAGCAGTTCGACCAGCTGGTACGCGAGCGAATGCCCGGCGCCCCGATCGAGCGGGTCGAGGTGCTCCAGTACGGCGACGAGCCGGAGGTCGAGCCGGGCCAGCTGCTCGCGCGCGTCGTGGTGGCGGCGCCCGGCGAGGAGCCGGATCGGCTGCGCGCGTTCGAGTCCTTCCACGACGAGCGCCGGGCCGCCTTCCGCGAACTGCGGCACGAGCTGGACAAGCTGCCGGTCCGGGTGGTCCTTCAGTTCATCGCGGGCGGAGAGCGCTGGGCGGCGGATAGCCGGCCGAAGATCCAGCTGGTGCACGCGCGCGGCGGTGCCGAACCCGAGGCATCAGGCCTGACCCCCGTCATGGCGCGCCTCGGCGTGACAGACCTGGAGACGCTTGACACCCTGATCGCGGCAGGTATCGCGGGCAGCCGCGCGGAAGCCGTCCGCTGGGCGCTCGCCCGCATCCGCGAGCGTCCCGCCTTCGAGCAACTGCGCGCCCGCACCCGCGAGATCGAAGAACTAAAGTCCCAGTTCTAGCCCCCGGCCCGGCCGGGCGATGCGGCGCTTGGCCTCGCTGGCCGTAGGGGTCCTCACCGAGTTCCCGCCGCACGCCCGCACCCACGCCAGCTCTTCGCGTCCGCGAGGTCTTCACGCCAGCGCGACCCACCCCGCGTGAGAAGATCTTGGCATAGCCGGTGACCGCGAATTCTCGGGTTTGCATAGCCGGCGGCTGGACATTTGTCGCAAATCGATGGCGATCATGGGCCTCCGCCATGCGAAGAGAAATGATCATGGGCGCTGGTTATGCAAACCAGCTCCTCCCCGTGACTGGTCACGCTGCCGTGGAGGTTCCCGTGATTGCTGTTGCCGGCGAGAGAACGGCTCGGTCCCCGCGTGGCCTACTGGGTGCTGCGGCCCTCGCCGCGGTACTCGGCCCAGGGGTCGTAGTCGACCTCCAGGGGCTCCTGGGGCGGGCGTTGCCCCTCGGGAACGTGCTGCAAGTTCAGCCGGATCCGTGTCCAGGTGGACGAACGGCCGCGCATCGAGTCGACGAGGACGTCGGCAGGCTCGAGCAGCGGCCAGACATCGGGATGGCGCGCCTTCCACCGGTCCAGGCCCTCAAGCGCCTCCTCCTTGGTCCGGGCGCGGGCTATCTCGATCAGCGGCTTCGTTGACTGTCGGCGGCCGGTCGGGCTCGGCGCTGACCTGCCCCGGCCGCCTGCGCCGCTTCCGCGGCCCGCGGTCCCCCCGCTGCCCTCGTCGTCCCCGCGCGCGCCGTCCCCGTCGGCCGGTGCCCGGCGTTTCGACGGCTGGACCCGGGCGTCTTCGCCCGACTGCTTCTCGTAGTGCGGCGGCCAGGGGGCGTCAGGTAGGCCCGCCGCCTCGTCGCGGGCCGCCTGCTCAAGCAGGGCGTCGAGGGAGCCCACCGCCTCGTTCATCCCCTCCCAGGGGTCGCCGGCTTTCGCGAAGCGCGCGGGCACGGTGTCGATGGTGAACGTCGCGGGATCGCAGCCCGGGACCTCGTCCCAGGTCAGCGGGGTGGAAACGCGGGCGTCCGGCAGCGGGCGGACCGAGTAGGCCGAGGCGACCGTGCGGTCCTTGGCGTTCTGGTTGTAGTCGACGAAGACCCCGTGCCGTTCCTCCTTCCACCACTTGGACGTGGCCAGGTCGGGTACCCGCCGCTCGATCTCCCGCGCCACCGCGACGGCCGCGCGCCGCACGTCGGTGAAGGACCAGCGCGGCGCGATCCGCGCGTAGATGTGCATGCCCCGCGACCCCGAGGTCTTCGCCCAGCCGGACAGCCCGAAGTCGGCGAGCACCTCCCGCGCCGACAGCGCCACGGACAGGATCTGCGGCCACTCGATGCCGGGCACCGGGTCCAGGTCTACCCGCAGCTCGTCGGGATGGTCGAGGTCGGTCGCGAGGACCGGGTGCGGGTTGAGGTCGATGCAGCCGAGGTTGGCCACCCAGGCGAGGCCGGCGGCGTCGCGCAGCACGACCTCGTCGGCGGTCCGGCCGGACGGGAAGCGCAGCTCGGCGGTCTCGATCCACTTCGGGCGCGACGACGGGGCCCGCTTCTGGAAGAAAGGCTCTTCCTCGGCCCCGTTCACGAAGCGCTTGAGCGCCATCGGCCGCCCGGCGACCCCGTGCAGCGCCCCGTCCGCGACGGCCAGGTAGTACCGCACCAGGTCCAGCTTGGTGTGCCCGGTACGCGGGAAGTAGACCTTCTGCGGGTTGGAGACCGCGACCTCACGGCCGCCCACCTCGATGATCGTCTTAGGGTCGGGCCATCGCACCCCTGAGGGAGTCAGCCCCATTCGTTCTGGCTCATCGGTCTTTCCCGAGTATGTCCGCAAGGCTGAAGCTGACGGGCTCGTCCAGCTGGTCGAACGTGCAGGAGGACGGCTCGCGGTCGGGGCGCCAGCGGACGAACTGCGCCGTGTGCCTGAACCGGGTGCCCTCCATGTGGTCGTAGCGCACCTCGACCACGCGCTCCGGCCGCAGCGGCGTGAACGACAGGTCCTTGCCCGCGTTCCACCGGCTGTACTCGGAGCTGCGCGGGGTGCGGACACCCTCGCCGCCCGGACCGCCGCCCGGACCGCCAGGCTGCGCGGCGACGTGCGCGGCCCAGTTCCACGGGTGGCCGTCGAACGTGGTCACCAGCGGCTCGAGCTCGGCGCGCAGCTCGCGCCGCACCGCCATCGGGAACGCGCCGATCACCCCGACGCTCGCCAGGTCGCCCGACGGCTTGTACAGGCCGAGCAGCAGCGAGCCGATCGCGTCGTCGCCGGTCTTGTGCGGCCGGTAGCCGGCCACCACGCAGTCCGCGGTGCGCTCGTGCTTGATCTTGAACATGACCCGCTTGTCCGGCTCGTAGCTGCCGGACGGCGACTTGGCGACGAGCCCGTCAAGCCCCGCGCCCTCGAACTGGGTGAACCACTGCCGGGCCACGTCGCGGGACGTGGTGACCGGCGTGAGGTGGACGGGTGGTCGCGCCCCGGCGAGTGCCGACTCGAGCGCGGCCCGGCGCTCGGCGAACGGGCGCCCGGTGTAGTCGGTGTCACCGAGGGCGAGCAGGTCGAACGCGACGAAGTGCGCGGGCGTCTGCGCGGCGAGCAGCCGCACCCGGCTCGCCGCGGGGTGAAGCCGCAGCTGGAGTGCCTCGAAGTCGAGCCGCCCGGCGGTGAAGTCCGGCAGCACGATCTCACCGTCGACCACGCAGCGCGGCGGCAGCGAGGCCCGCACGGCGGCCTCGATCTCAGGGAAGTACCTGGTCATCGGGCGCTCGTTCCTGCTGCCGATCTCTACCTCGTCGCCGTCGCGGAACACGATCGACCGGAACCCGTCCCACTTGGGCTCGAAGACGTAGTCCCCCTCGGGGATCGCGGGCACCGCCTTGGCCAGCATCGGCGCTACCGGGGGCATCACCGGAAGATCCATGGTCACCAGCCTCGCATACCGCGCCGCGGTAGAGCCGGGCCGGCTAGCCGAGTCCGGTCCATTCGGCGCTGTGCTTCCACAGTTGCGCGGCGAGTTCCGGCGTGGCCACCTGGCTCGCCGGCTTCGCCCTGGACGTGTCGTAGTACAGCCCGGTGTCGCCGGCGACGTCCGGCGACGTGGCGCAGTAGACCGAGGTGACCGCCCCCTGCTCGGTGGTCAGCATCCGCCGGGTGAGGATCCAGCGGGCGAGCCGGGGGATGCGCCGCCAGATGTCCGAGGCGACCACTCCGGGGTGCAGCGCGTAGGAGTGCACCGCCGCCGCGTCCAGCCGCCGCGCGAGCTCCTGCGCGTGCAGCACGTTGCACAGCTTGGAGACCGAGTACTCCTGACTGCCGGTGAACGTGGCGGTGGGCCGCCGCAGCGCCGCGAAGTCGATGCCGCGCGCGCCGTAGTGCGCCTCGCTCGCCACGTTGACGATCCGCGCACCGGGGCCGCTGGCCGCGATGCGGTCGAGCAGGAGCTGGGTCAGGGCGAAGTGGCCGAGGTGGTTCACGCCGAAGTGCAGCTCGAACCCCTCCGCGGTGACGCCGCGCTGCCCGCCCACCCCGGCGTTGTTCACCAGCACGTGCAGCGGCTCGTCGCGGGCGAGGAACGCGCGGCGCAGGCGTGCACCGACGCAAGCGACGCCAGGTCGAGCGGCAGCAGCCAGACGTCCGCCGAGCCGGACTCGGCCTTGATCCGCGCGACCGCGGCCTCGCCTGCGGCGGCCGAGCGGCACGCGATGTGCACCCGGCCGCCGTACCGCGCCAGCGCGATAGCCGAGGCAAGGCCAATCCCGGTGTTGCCGCCGGTGATGAGGAAGGTTCGCCCCGCTGCCGCACCAGGTGCGTCGGATGCGCCGAATGCGCTGGGTGTGGTCA
Organism: uncultured Actinomycetota bacterium; assembly: GCA_963811335.1. Taxonomy (GTDB): domain Bacteria; phylum Actinomycetota; class Actinomycetes; order Streptosporangiales; family Streptosporangiaceae; genus Trebonia. The sequence continues at coordinate 206,180 of CAWERB010000014.1, forward strand.
CTCGACCACGTTATCCGCCGGCCATTGCCCCGACAACGAGGAACGGCTCCGTCCCCGCGGCGAGCGCCGCGGCCACCGCCGCCGGCAGCGGCGCGTCCGGCGGCTCGTTGGACAGGTCCTGCTCGCACGCGTAGAACCGGACGAAGGCCCGGCGCTTCCCGGTCTGCCGGTCGCGGATCGTGCCGCGCAGCACGGGGTACGCCAGCTCGAGCGCGTCAAGCACCGCCCGCTGCGTCACGCCGTCGCCGTCGCCGTCGCCCGGCACCGTCACGGTCACCTCCTTGCCGGTCTTGGCGAGGTTCCGCAGGTGCACGGGCAGCACGACGCGGATCGAGGTCACGGCAGGACCTGCACCTCGACGGAGAGCACGGCGGGCAGGTCGCGGACGATCGGCGCCCACGTGTCGCCGGAGTCCGGCGAGCAGTACACCTGACCGCCGGTGGTGCCGAAGTAGACGCCGGCCTCGTCAAGCGTGTCGACGGACATCGCGTCCCGGTAGACGTTGACGTAGCAGTCCCGCTGCGGCAGCCCCTTGGTCAGCGGCTCCCACTCGTTGCCGCCGGTCCGCGACCGCCATACCCGAAGCGCCCCGTCCGGCGGGTAGTGCAGGCTGTCGCTGGTGATCGGCACGACGTACAGCGTCTCCGCCTCGTGCGGGTGCACGCCGATCGGGAAGCCGAAGTCGCTCGGCAGGTTCCCGCTGATCTCGTACCAGTTCTCCCCGGCGTCGTCGGAGCGCATGACGTCCCAGTGCTTCTGCATGAACAGCGTGTCCGGCTTGGCGGGGTGCGCCTCGATGTGGTGCACGCAGTGCCCGGCCTCCGCGTCGGGATCCGGGATGCCGTCAGACAGCAGCCCCTTGTTGATCACCCGCCAGGTCTCGCCGCCGTCGTCCGACCGGAGCGTGCCCGCCGCGGAGATCGCCACGTAGATCCGCGGCTCCTGCAGGATGATCGTGTGCGGGCAGAGGCCGCCGGCGCCCGGCTGCCAGGAGGGCCCGGTCCGGTGCGTGCGCAGCCCGGTGAGCTCGGACCAGGTTACGCCGCCGTCGGTGGACTTGAACAGGGCCGCGTCCTCCGCCCCCGCGTACACGGTGTCCGGGTCGGACAGCGAGGGCTCCAGGTGCCAGACCCGCTTGAACTCCCACGGCCGCGACGTCCCGTCGTACCACAGGTGCGTGCCTGGGTCGCCGCCCGCGTACGTGAAGTCGTTGCCGACCGGCTGCCAGGTGAGCCCGCCGTCGTCGGAGCGCTGGATGAGCTGCCCGAACCAGCCCGTGTTCTGCGAGGCGTAGATCCTGCTCGGGTCGGCGGGCGAGCCCTTGAGGTGGTAGATCTCCCAGCCGCCGAAGTGCGGCCCGGTGACGGACCACTTCTCCCGCGTCTCGTCTGAGGTAAGCACGAACGCGCCCTTGCGCGTCCCGGCAAGTACCCGCACCTGAGTCATGACGCCCGCCTTCTCCCGTTAACGAGTATTCCCTGGCTGGATGAAGTCCCTAGTTTTTTCGAAGTACCGAGGCTATAATAGCCATGAATCGAACCTGCGTTCAATCGCTTTCGGCTTCTTCCCAGGTACGACTGGGCGTGTCCCCGTATTTCATCGCCCCCTACCCGCATTCGGCAGGATAACGTGAACTGGTCGACAACCCCATGACCCAACCCCGGGAGCTCGCCATGGCCGGTCAGTCTCCAGAGCCGTCCTTCCAGCCTGCCCAGCAGGACCAGGGCCTGACGCAGGGCCGTCCCTCTTGGCAGCCGCCCACCTACACGCCGCCCGGGGGGAGCAGTGGCGGCCAGCAGGGGTACGCCGCGCCGTCCTACTCTGGCTCCGGCCAGGACCAGGCCCAGGCCAAGAGTTACCCGCCGCAGGACCAGACCTACACCTCCCAGGGCCAAGGCCAGGGCCAGTACCAGGGCTACCAGCCGCCGAGCTACGGCCAGCCCGGCCAGCCCGGCCAGGGCGGTCCGGTGCCGCCGCCGCAGTGGCAGGCAGCCCCCCCGACCCCCGCCAAGCCCAGGCAGCGCAGCGCGGGCGAGAAGGGGTTCGTCGGCTCGCTGTTCGACTTCAGCTTCACCTCCCTGGTCACGCCGAAGATCATCAGGGTTCTCTACATCCTGTTCACCATCTGGACCGCGCTCATCGGCCTGAGCATCCTGGTCATCGGCTTCAGGACTGGCGGTGTCGCGGGCGGCCTGTTCACCCTGATCGTCGTCGAGCCGATCTTCGTGCTGCTCACGCTCGGCATCTACCGCGTGGTGCTCGAGTTGTTCATGGTGGTGTTCCGGATCTACGAGGAGACGCAGAAGATCCGGCAGAACACCGACAGCCAGGCCTGAGCGCGATCGGCGAGAAGAACCCGGCAAGATTTTCTGAGGCTTCTTCATCCACAGCCGTCCATGACCTGTCCACAGCGCGTACCGCAAGCGTGCGCGGGCTGAACGGCCGCGCATGTCCACAGCCTGAGCGCCCTTACCAGCGGGTATTCCACAGGTCCGGCTAGGTTACGCACATGGTGATCCACAGCCGGCCTGGAGTACGTTACCTGTCCCGGGGGCGCGGCGAGCCCGCAGCGGCACACCGCCCCACGGGGACCGGGGAAACACGATGGCAAGCCGGGCAGGACATTCACGTCATGACCAGAACCCTGATGCAGCCGCTGGCCGCCGACGCGGCCAGGCACTCTCGTCACTTCCAGCTCATCGTTGACATCCACCTGCTGCTGGTCAGCGGCGGTGACCTGCTGCTGGGCAGGCGTGCCAACACGGGGTACGGTGACGGGGCCTACGAACCGCCCTCGGGACGGCTCGCCGAGCGGGAGACCCTCGTCGAGGCCGCCGTGCGGGTAGCCGCGTCCCAGGTGGGGGTCGCGCTCGACCCGGCCCGGGTGTCGCTCGCCCACGTGCTGCACGACGTGTCGGGCGCGGGCAGGATGGCGTTCTTCCTGACCGCCGACGGCTGGGACGGTGACGGCTGGGACGGTGAAACCAGCCCGGTGCCGCTCGCCGGGGCGGGCAGCTACAGCGACTTCGGCTGGTACCCGCTCACCGAGCTCCCGGCGAACATGATCGACCGCGCGCGCGTCGCGGTACGCAACTACGCGGCGGGCGGCCGCTTCTCCACCTATCCCGCCTTCGGCATGTGAGCCACGCGCAGCTATCCGCGTGTAACCAAAGGCCAGGATCACACTGAACGAGGGCGTGCTCCCGCTCCGCTCGCCCCGCACGCCATGCCCCGCGCGAGCGCGGGGCGCCTAGACGGCGGCGGGCTCGAAGGCGGCGGCGGGCTCGAAGGCGGTAGGCTCGAACGCGATGATGCTGGTAAAGACCCACGGGTCGCTCAACGAGATCTTCGCGCTCGACGCCACGCCAGACGCGTGGGAGTCGGACGCCGCGCTGCGCGAGTTCGTCCGGCGGGTCTGCGACCGCTCCGCGTGGACCGGGGGCAGCGACGGCATCTACCTGTACGACGCGGGGCCGCGGACGCGCAGGCGTGGTTCTTCAACCCCGACGGCTCCTCGGCCGAGTTCTGCGGCAACGGGATGCGCGGCCTCGGCCGGCTCATCCTCGACCTGCGCGGCACCGACACCGAGGTGATCGCCAGCGGCGGCCGTGATTACACCGTGCACCGCGCGGCGTCGACCCCCGAGGGCGTCCGCCAGGTGCTGCTCGAGCTGCCCCCACTGCGCTTCGAGGACGCCGCGCTGCCCGAGCCCTTCACCGGGTTCACCGCCGTGGCGGTGCCGAACCCGCACGTCATCGACGTCGTGGAGCGGTACTCGGAGCCGGACCTGATCGAGCTCGGCAAGCGCGCCGACGAGGTATTCGCCGCGGGCGCGAACGTCTCGCTCCTCCAGCCGCTCGGCCCTCGCGGAACGGCGACGCGGCCCGAGGTCTTCGTCCGCACCTTCGAGCGCGGCGCGGGCCTGACCCCGTCCTGCGGCTCCGGGGTCGTGGCGTCCCGCGCCGCCTACTCCCGCGTGACCGGCCTCGACCCGGAGCGCCGCGTCGTGGTCCGTAACGCCGGGGGAGTGGCCGCCGCGTCGGTTCAGGTCCGCGACGGCGCATGGAATCCCGGTCCTTGAGGGAAATGCGACGGTCGTCTACCGGGCCGAGACCGACCCGTCCGGCGACCAGGCCGGCCCGGTGGAGTGGGCCGCGGACGAGAACGCCGCGTACGTCACGCTGGACGAAAGTAATACCACGTATCTCAAGTCCCACAAGATCGAAACGGCCCACCCGTAACTCGACCCAGCATGCGCCAGCGCTACTTGCCGAACTTCGCGCCGGTGGTTTGCCATATGGTTAGCTTGGCCTCATTTCAATTTAAATTCTTTTTGGTTACGCATTAATCCCATTTTTAGATGTTACGGCGCTTACTGCTGACTGCCTGCTTCCTAATCCTTCTAGGACCAGGTTTGCCGTGGTGGCACTCCATCATCTGTAGAAGCGTCCCGATGGCGTAGCGTGATAGCTTACGAAGTCCGAAACTGACCCTCGCTCGCGCACGTCGGCAGAGGTAAGATCGGGGCACGATCCGGCGAGTGATCGGCAGTGCACGGGAATGTACTAATGTGAGCCGATCAGGGCTGGAGCAGCATAGGGAGGGCTACCGTGGCGCAGGTGGTCAGGGCTCCGGATGGGCGCAGGCTGGCGGTTGAGATCTCCGGGGCTCCCACGGGGATAGCCGTGTTCCTGATGCACGGCACGCCAGGCTCGCTCCTCGGCCCGCGACCCCGCGGAATATTCCTGTATCGGCTCGGAATCCGCCTGATAACTTATAATCGGCCTGGCTATCCAGGGTCAGATCGTATCCCAGATCGGATAGTGGCGGACGCCGCGGGCGATGTCGAAATAATCGCTGATCATTTCGGTATAGATAAATTTAGCGTGATAGGGAGGTCGGGCGGCGCTCCGCACGCGCTGGCGTGCGCGGCCGACAAGCGCCTGCGTGACCGGTTGATATGTACCGCCGCCTTGAGCAGCCTTGCCCCCTGTGACGCTGAGGACCTGGACTGGTACGCCGGCATGGTTCCGTCAAACGTTCAGGCGTATCACCAAGCCGCCGAGTCCGACCTGCGAGCACTGATCGCCACGATTAACCAGCACGCTCAGCGGCTCCGCGCTAGCTCACAGGGCCTGCTTAATACCCTTCGGCCGGAACTTGCCGACTCGGACAGGCAGGTCATCGGGGACACCGCGCTCCGGCGCATCATCGCGCGCACCCACGCGGAAGCGCTGCGCGAGTCGGTCGACGGCTGGGTGGACGACGTTCTGGCTCTCAGCCGCCGGTGGTCGGTGACCTTCTCCGACGTCACCCGGCCAGTGCTGCTCTGGCACGGCGGTGATGACATGTTCTCGCCCACGCATCACACCAAGTGGCTCGCCAGGCAGATCCCCGGCTCCGAGGTCGTCCTCCGTCCAGGAGCCGCCCATTTTGAGGCGATCACGGTCCTTCCGGAGATTCTCGGCTGGGTGCTCCGCCAGGTGAACGCGGACGACCTGGATGCGTTCACGCCAGGCGGCTACTCGCCAAGTGGCCCCTCAGAAGGGCGGTGGGGTAAGCACGCAGAACAGCCGGCGGCCGCGGGCAGCCGTAGTGACCTCGGGGTGCTCAGGCCCTAGCAGTTCCGCCAGCTCCGCGATGGTCTGCTGCCGCTCGTCGACCGGGCCGCCTATCCCACGCTGGCGCAGCGTCAGCAGCAGGTTCGCCTGACAGCGCAGGGTGTCCGGGTGCGGCGGGCCGAGCACCTTTGCCCGCTTGGCCAGCACTACCTCTTCCACCGCCGTGGCCGCCTCCAGTTCCCCCAGGCAGGCGAGGACGCCGCCAAGCACCAGGGACGCGCTCAGGGTGTAAGGATGATCCGGTCCGAGCCGGGCGGTCAGGCTGTCGACGGCGAATTGCGCATACGGGCGCGCGGCGGCGTAGTCGTCCTCAAGGCACAGGGCGGTGGCTACGTCCAGTCGGCAGAGGAGAACGTTGGGATGCTCCGCCCCCAGCCGTCGCTCGTAGGAGGCCATGACTTCCTCCAACAGGAGCCTGCCGTCCGTGAACTTGCCGAGTGCGAGGTCGTTCAGTCCCCGGTTCAGCCGGCCCGCCAGCGCGTCGATGCTGTCCAGCCCGAAGCCACGGACCAATCCGGAAGCCGCCGCGTCGATGTTCACCGCCGCCCGCTCCGGCTCGCCGGCATAGCGCTGTGCTATTCCAAGCCAGAGCCGCGCGTTCAGCGTGATGCGGGCATCGTCGCCGAGTGCTTCATGGGATCGCACCACTACCTCACCCAGGGTGCGGGCGGCCTCCCGGTAACGGCCGGCCTTAACAGGTCGCGGGCGACCTGTATTTCTGAGTTCAGGACCAGCGGGTGCCCGGATGACCGGTAGAGGGAGGAGCGCCGCTTGAGTGTCTGCCGGTCCCGCCGTAGCGCGTCACGGAAGTCACCGTTCACCAGGCTTGACAGCGCCAGGTTATTCGCCGCCATGAGCGTTCCCGCGTAGTCCTCGCCGAATCCGCTTCGATTCGCCCAGGAGTCGTACGTGGTCCGGTCGAGCGTGAGCGCCTCCTGGTACTGGCCGAGGGCCCGCAGGTCGGCGGCCAGGCTGCTGCGGCTCTGCAGGGTGTGGGGATGATTCTCCCCGAGCAGCTCACGCTGTCCGGCGAGCACCTCTTCATCCAGCTCGCGAGACTGGCGGAAGTTCCCAAGGGCGCGCTGAATGTTAGCCATGTTGAACCGAAGCCGGTATAGCTGCTTTTGCAGCGACCTGGTGACCTCGGGGTCTCGCTCGCTGGCTAGCATCGGGAGCCAGGCGCGCTCGATGGTCTGCCCGCGCCGGTAACCGGGCTCTAGGTCGTCGCGCAGGTAAAGGTAACGGACCCGGTTGACGAGCAGGTCACGGACCTGCTCCCTGGTAGACAGCTCCGCCTGCGACGGCCGCAGGTGCGGCCAGATCTGCCGGAAAGCCGGCCACAGTTGGAGGATCGTCCACGTCGCCTTTCGGGCGGGCGGCGACAAGAAGCGTGTGCGCGTCGCGGCGCGCCGCCTGGAGTTCGCTCCGGCGACATGCGCTCACGACGACCGTCTGGATGACCCGGTGAACGCGATCTGGCGCGCGGTGTACTCCACCTTGATCAGCGCGAGCAGGTCGATCTGGGTGACGAGCCTGGAGATCATGTTGGGCTCAGAGATGCCGCTGTCCAGGTCCCGCAGCACGTCCACCATCGCGCCGCTGTAGATCAGGTCGAAGCTGACATCCGGTGCCATCACCGAGCAGATCCCTAGGAGCCGTGCCGCGGCGGCCGATCGCCGCTCCAGCCGGTCAAGCGAAAGATGCCACGCTTTCGAGACCGCCTCCGGGTACGCGAGCAGCGGGTGCTCTTCGGGCAGCGAGTGGGCTGGTCTCTGCCGCCAGCCGGCTCGGTACTCGGAGACCGGCATGTCCTCGGCGGCGAGCAGCGCGCCTGCCGAGGCCACGGCGAGCGGCATGTTGCCGAGTTCTTCCGCCAGCTGGCCGGCGTCAGCCGTCGGTGATGGCGGGCTGCCGCCGGAGCAGGTGGCTGATGCTCTCCGCGGGCTCGAGAGAGCTTCACCGTCTTGATCGGGGCGCTCTGGTCTTCCCACCGCTCGTTTGGGAGGTGATCAGCACATGGCCGCCGCTGGCCGGCAGCAGGTTCTTTACGGCTCGATGTCGTCCGCGTTGTCGTAGATGAGGAGCCAGCGCTCGCTCGCCCGCTCGCTCAGGTACGTCAGCACCTGTCCGGCTACCGCGGTCACGCCGCCCTCCTCGGGCACGCTTGCCCCGAACACATTCCGCAACCGCTGCCAAGGTCCACCAGCGACGCGTCGATGTACTGGGGCGGATCGCAGTTCAGCCACCAGACGATGTCATAGTCGTCCTTGAAGCGATGCGCGTACTCGAGCGCCACCTGGGTCTTGCCGACGCCGCCGAGCCCCCGGAGGCCGGCCGTCTGGAGCACGACCGCTCTGCTGCGCGACCGCAGTTCCTCGCGAGCTGCCGCAGCACCGCGTCCCGCCCGGTGAAGTTGGAGTTGCGCGTCGGGCAGGTTGTCCATCTGGTCGCGGCTGTCGGCCGGGTAGCGCATCGCGCCGGTGACCGGCTCCCGCTCCGGCGGCCGGCGCCCTCGAACCGGTCGATCAGGCGGTCCACCGCCTCCGTCTCTGACAGGTCGACCAGGGAGATAACCGGTACCTCCTCGAAGTTCCCGGCGGGAGCGCGTATCGGTGACCGCGATGAACAAGTCCGGCCCGGCGCCGGGTCCGCCGGGGCGGAATCCTCAAGCCGGGAGAGATAGGAGTCCGACATGACCGCGACCATCTGGGCTTGCGTCCCGGTCTCAGCGCGGCCGCCCAGCTGCTCGCCGACCAGCCGGGCGGCGAGGCCCGCGCCGGCCAGCACCGCGGCGATCCACTCGGCCCAGAGCTGGTCCGCCGGGCTGAAGTCGATGACGATCTCGGGCGGACTCGCGAGCGGCGTCCTGGAGAACCTCCGCCAGGTACGCAGCCGCAGCCATTCCTGCCGCGGCGGAAGCGGGGTGATGCACGCCCGGTGATCCGGCGCCACGATCCGTTCGTAGTAAGGGAGCAGCGTGTCCGGGGGCCGGGCCGGTCGCCGAAGGTGGCGAGCGTCTCCTCGTAGGCGTACCCGGCCGGTAGGGCACCTCAACCATCGGCCCAGTAATCGGCTCCGCTCCTCCTCCGGCATGCCGACGGGCAGCCCCGCGAACGACGCTCCGCGAACTCTCATGCCCGCGTCGACCTTTTTTTCCGCGAATGGTCGATGCGCATGGGACGGGCAGTATCGTGATCTCCCGCCCGGTGAACCGCTGAATCTGCTTGGCCATCATGGCCGCGCCGTCTATTCCCTGGTTGGTCAGGGTAAAGCAGTCGATCACCATGTCGGGGAGGTGCACCGTGCAGATGTCGGACACATCGCCGTGGCCGGTCCGGCTGTCGATCAGGACGTAGTCGTATTTGCTCTTAAGATACGCGCGCAGCGGTCATGAAACGTCGCCATACAGCTTGTCGTAGAGGTTGTCCCATTCAGCGAGCTCAGCGTGGCCTGATAGTCGCCATTATTCTGCTTCCCGGGCGAGAGGAAATGCAGGGCGCCGTCGTCTGGGAACTGCCAGCTCAGCGGGATGACAGAGGCGTCCACCGCCGATGGCTCATCAATATCGGCGATAGGCCGGGAGCGCGGCCTTTTTCGACGACTCCGCCTCGGTGAAGTGGCCTCGGGGTCGATCTCGGCATCCGCCATTGCCCACGCGTACCGGCGGACAAAGTCGACGATACCGGGCCGGTCGCTCAGCCGCGGCATCCATGAACGGCTGGAAGAACCGGTGCAGGCCGGGCGACTCCAGGTCCCAGTCCGCGATCAGCACCCGCTTCCGTTGGCGGCGAGAATCCAGGCCACGTTCGCGAGCGCCATCGTCCGCCCCGTTCCGCCCTTGAACGAGTAGAACGTGACGATCTGGCCCATGCGCCGCGATGCCTCTCGCCTTCATCAGGCATCTCGTCCCCCCTCACGGATCTGCTGCCGCGGCGGCCTCGCCCGACCCTTCAGGCTGCCTCAAGCTAGGCCGCTGTACCCCTTGAGACGGGAGCACGCGCCTAAGGTATTGCCGTTCTGCTTCCGCCACTAGCACCGGGA
>CAWERB010000015.1:0-244685 GCA_963811335.1 uncultured Actinomycetota bacterium
ATACGCTCGCGCAACAGGTCGACGTGACCCATGTGGCGGCCGTACTCCCAGATCATCCCCACCAGCACCTCGCGCAGCGAGATCAGCCCGCCGCCGCTGCCATGCTGATTCAACGGGTCCTCACCGGTGATGTCGAGACTGGGTGCCCCAGCCACAACCGCTCGGCGAAGTCCACCTCCGCCCTCCACGCCTGCCACGCCTCCGCGACCACCTGCGGGTCGGGAACAGCGCCGTCGAAATCACCGTCGCGGTCGGTGTCGAGCAATACAGCCGGGGGGCGTCCTGTCCCGCCATCAGCACCCGGAACGTCGCACGCTCCCCCTCAGCCAGGTGGCGCACCAGGCCCAGCAGCGACATCGTGGACGGTTCCACCGAGCGCAGCGCCATAGCCTGCGCATCAAGGCCCGTGCACTTCATCTCCAGCGTCAGGCGTGCACAGCGCAGCGCTTCGGCCAGCGTGGTGCGCTCGTCGCCCAGCGTCGCCCGTTCTCCCGCGGGTCCTCGTCAGACGGCCTGCCATCCGCAGTGAACATGTCAGCGCGCCGGGTCTCAGCCATGGCCGCCATCATCAGCGACCCGCGGCACAGCCGTCAACGAATTAACGAGCCGACGCGGGCCCATCCGTTCACGATGGGCGGCCGGATCATGGCGCACAACGGCGGGTTCGATGAACTGGGCAGGCTGGAGGAGCAACTGGGCCGCTACCGGGAACTGGTGCAGGGCGCGCCCCGGCCTGACCGTGGAGTCCGCCATCGTGATCCCCGAGGCCCCGGCGCACCTGGTCCCGCTGCCGCCCGGCAACCCCAGCACCGACACCTGACCGGCCACCCGCGATGTGCCACGGCTGGACCTGGTGGTCACGTACGGGGCGTTCGAGGAACCGCCGCAGCGCAGCGCGCCATCCTTCTGGCCCGCACGCTCAACGACCGCCTTGCCCATCAGGACGGTGCCGGTGGCGTTTGACGGGACCAAGCGCAGCGTGCAGAACGACCAGTCCGGGCGCGAGAAACGCGCATGCGTCCAACGCGCCAGGCGGTTCATGGTCGCTGCCAGTGGCCGCATCTGGTGATCGCATGAATGATGTGCCAGGCCGAGGTCAGCCTGGCCGCGGCCGGCGGCCAGGCGCGACTGGAGGTAGCGACTCAGCCTGGCGCTGTCGGCCCAGGCCGAGGCCCTTGTTCTCGCCGGGCGTCCGGGAGATCGCCCACCTGGAAACTGACGGGGTGACCGGCCTGCGGATTACGCGTGCCTGCGCACGGGTTACCGTGATCCACCGAACGGCCGGGCTGACTGTCAGGCCTGGCTGGCATCATTCCTCGCATGGGCTTGAACATTGTCGTCGGCATCACGGCCGGGGACGAGCCGATTACGAGTGGCGTCCCAACTGTGTCGGCAATGCGCATGTTCGCGCACCGGTTGTCTGGTTCGGCGCATGTAAGGTCGCTGGGTAGTTGGGTGCCCTGGCCAGGTGGCCACGGCTGACCTGCCGCCGATCGTGGCCAGGCTCGGGTGACCGCCGTATCATGAGGGAAGTGGCAGTAGCGCCTGCCCGCTCCGAGCCGGGTTCCACCCACGCTGGGGACCTGGTGACGAGGACAAGGGTCGCTGACTCGCGCCTTCCCTGGAGTGCAACGCGATTGCCCTGGCCGGGTGCGTGGGGCCTTGCCGAAGGGACACGCAGTGACCAGGGATCGCGCTCGCAAGAAGGCAGCTCGCGCGCGGATGACCGGTTCCGGTGAACCGTACAGCGTAGCTGCTCGCAAAATGGACCTCGGGCAGCAGCCGGGTGACGCCTCGGCCGTTCGCGAGGTCATCGCCCGCGCGAAGGCCACGCTGGCAGCGCCGAGTGCGCGGATCGAGTTCCGGATAGATACTGATGTTGTCCGCGCGCGGGGCAGGAACAGCGTCGCCCAGGGCCCGCCGGCAGGCTCGTCAGGTTTGCCGCCCGGGCCGCCTTGGAACGCGTCGCCCCTGGATGGGACGGCGCGCGCCTGCGCGACGCGTTCGAGCATCAGCTGGGTGCAGGTTTCATCGAGCCAGCCGCCGGCCGGTATCAGGTCGATTTCGGCGGGTACGCGGAGATGTACATGGACGGCAGCCGGTTCGGCGGCCTGTCCGGGCAGCCGCTGCAGCCGCGCCGTCAAGGTCACCTGGGGCGGGACCAACTGCACGATCCGCTGGGGATGCTTGGCATACTGCAGCAAGTGACGGACGCTCGGCACGTCGGCCGCGAGACGGTGCGCGGCACGCCGTGTCGCAAAGTCGCCGTCCGGGCCGGCGACACCGAGTTCGCGGTCTGGGTCGACAATGAGCACATCCGGCGGATCCAGGCCGAAGGGCGCGCATCAGACGCCCACCTGAGCGTGTCGAAAAGACAGGCTCTCGAGCTGTGGGACTTCGGCGCGGCCGACGACTCACTCGACTGGCTGCACTTGCCCAGCTTCCGGACGCCGCCTCCCGACCCGGCGTTACTTCGGCGGGAACCTGGGTCTAGTCGCGGTTTAGTCGAGGGCTGGCCGCGTTGAGTGGTCTGGGTGCCGGGCGGGCGGCCGGTGCCTGCGCTGTGGCGTTCGCGAGGCGTTCCGTGGGCCGGAGATTATCCCGGACGTACCCGGCTGGCTTCCCGCCGCCCGATGACCGGGATCAGCAGGCGGGCGCGGCGGTCCGGTCCCCAGTGCACGCTGCAGCCGCCCTTGCGGCCCCGCTGGTAGGAGTTCGGGAACTGGCCGGTGAGCGGGTTAAGCGGCCATAGCCAGCGGCTCGCGACAACCAGGCGCAGGGTGTCCCCGGCCCGGAACAGGGTCGCGGACGGCCCGAGCGCGATGTCGGCGGCGACGACCTGCCCGGCGGACAGCGGCTCGCGGCGGGTGCACGCGGTCACCGGCTCGAACGGCCTGGACTCGAGGTCATCGAGGGCGCGCAGCGAGGCTTTCAGCCATCCGGTCGTCACGCGGTCCCGGCCGAACCCGTAGGAGCCCTCGAACGGCACGTAGCTCCGTCCCCGCCATTTCTCCACGCCCGCGAACAGGTCGACGTCATCGGTGCCGCGCGCCTCCATCCAGAGCCGCAGGGCGATCGGGCCGGTGATTTCCGTGTCCTCGGGCACGGTCCATTCCCAGCAGGCGCCGCCGGCCCTGGTACCGAACGTGATCTGTCCCGCCGCGTGCGGCGGTGCCGCCGCCAGCCCCTCGGCGGTCAGGTAGAGCGCCCGCCACTCGGTGCCGTCGAGCGGCCAGTTCTCCTCCTGCCTGACCGCCGCGATGACGTCGCGGCTCTCCCGGACCTCCAGCCGGATCCGCGGCGGCGCGGCGACGTCGCGGGCACGCAGGTAGCGGTCGAAGAACGCGAGCTGGGCCGCCCGCGCCCCGGGTGAGTAGAACGTGAGCCACTTGCCGCCCCGGTGGGTGTAGAGGAACCGGTCGGCGCTCGCAATGCCTTCCCAGCCGCGGAACGAGCCGCGGCTATGCAGGTTGTTGTCGGAAAAGCTGCCGCAAACCAGCGCCGGCACCGTGATCGCGCCGAGCGCGGGCACCAGGGCGCGCCACCAGTCGTCGCGCAGCGGATGGCGGCGCTGCTGCCTGCCGAGCTTGTAGCGCAGCCGCGCCCCGCGCAGCGCGACGCCGAACATCCGGACGAACCCGTCCTCGCGGATGCCGCCAGGGAACGCCAGGTCCCGGTAGGCGTCGGTGAGGCCTTCCCAGGGGCAGATCGCCTTCAGGCTCGGCGGCGCGAGGGCCGCCGCCTTCCACTGCGAGATGGCCAGGTAGGACACGCCGATCAGGCCGACGGCGCCGGTGCTCCACGGCTGCGCCCCGGCCCATTCGATGAGGTCGTAGACGTCCTCGCCCTCCTGGTCTGACCAGATGGCGCAGCTGCCTTCCGACGTCCCGGCACCGCGCAGGTCACAGTTAGCGACCGCGTAGCCCTGCCCGGCCCACCATGCCGGGTCGGGAGCCTCCCATCCGGTCAGCGACGAGAACCGGACCCGGCCCGGCTGGCGGAGCATCCGGTACTGGACCGACACCCGGTACCCCCCGGCGCGGCCGCGCCGGGGCAGGTCGTCCTTGCCGTACGGGTGCGCCGACAGCAGCACGGGGAACGGCCCCCGCCCCGCCGGCAGGACGACGTTGACCCGCAGCGTCGTGCCGTCCCGCACGGTCACTGGCCGGTCCTTGAGCAGGGTGAGCGATCCCGGCTCCGGCTCGTAGACGTCCACCGGCGGGCGGAGCAGCCCCGGCAGCCGGCGCAGCGCGTACCGCGCCGCCCCCGGCCGGCGCCACGGCTTGTCCAGCCGGGTCATGCCCGTACGCGCGGACTGTCCGCTCACGGTCCAAGTCTCCCAGAACCGAACGCCTGCTGCCACCGGCGGATGCAGGCAGGGCAGATATCGCCCGTCAGGCGGTGCGGAGCGATAACTACAGTGCGTGACAAGAAAGTGCCGACACCATACGTCGGATCGCCGAATCCGGGCGGTGTTTTACCGATGGTGGCAGTGCGCGCGCCAGCGCGCCGATTGCCCGGTTCTGCACCGTGGTTCACCTAGTTTCGCGCCCGGCGCCGCGCCGTTGTACTGCGGTTCCCGGTCGCGGGAACGGGGAGCGGCGGCACCGATGATCTCGGCTGCGGTCTTGAGTGCTTCCGCTGCCTCTGCCGGACTTGCCTGCCCGGCCAGGTAGAGCGGGCACTCGAGCTCGTTGCGCCCTGCGGCGCAGGCCGCCGAAGGCATGCAGGGGCGACCGGAACTGGGTCCAGGAGGGCGGGTAGCCCTTGATTTCAAGGGGGCTGTATCATGCCGGAGGCATAAAGGTAGATCCTGGCTAGTTGGCGTCATCCGGCCCGGCCAGGCCGAATTCCGCATGTCATCTAATTTGGATGAGGGTGCAACGTGGCAGCGCGAAGCGGTGACGGATCCCAGGCCGCCGGGCCCGGCGAGGAACTGAACGCAGTCAGGTTCGACACGTCGGTCGCCCACCCGGCCCGAATCTGGGATTACTGGCTGGGCGGCAAGGACAACTACGCGGCCGACCGGGCCGTCGGCGATCACGTGCTGGAAGCGGCGCCCATGGTCAGGCGTGTCGCCCTCGCCGACCGCGCGTTCCTGGCCAGCGTGGTCCATCACCTGGCGGCCGCCCAGGGCATCCGTCAGTTCCTTGACATCGGCACCGGCCTGCCCACGGCGAACAACACGCACCATGTCGCCCAGCAGGCAGCGCCTGAATCACGGGTGATGTACGTCGACAACGACCCGATCGTGCTCGCCCACGCCCGGGCGCTGCTCACCAGCTCCCCGGAGGGCGCCACCGACTACATCGAGGCCGACGCCCGCGACACCGGCACCATCCTCGCCGCGGCGGCGCGGACCCTGGACTTCAGCCAGCCGGTCGCGGTCATGCTGCTCGGCATCCTGCTATTCGTCCCGGACGAGGACGACCCGTGGACGATCACCGCGCGGCTCATGGACGCGGTCCCGCCCGGCAGCTACCTGGCGATCTCGCACGGTGCCAGTGACATCCAGGAGCTCGGCACCGCGAACAGCCGCTACAACGAGCGCTCGGCCGTCGCGATGCGGCTGCGAACCAGGGATGAGTTCACCCGGTTCTTCGACGGCCTCGACCTCGCAGGGCCGGGCGTGGTCCCGGTCAACCACTGGCGGCCCGGCCCGGCACCGGGCACGCCGCAGGAACCGCCCCTACCCTGTTACGCGGCCCTCGGGCGCAAGCTCGCGCGGCCCTCGTAGGACGCCTCGCACGCAGGTCGACGACACCTGCGGTCGCTTCCCGCGCGCACCGCACTGCCGTCGGCCTCGGCGGGGCCCGAAGCGGCGGCATCCGCGGTTTGCTGCCAGCTATTCCGCGCCTCAGGATGTGCGGCTGGCGGATCGGCGACGAGGACGACAGGTGTCAGTGCGCCGGTGGATACTGCCGGTCATGGCGAGATTCGAGGACCAGGACCTGACGGATGCCGAATTCCGGGAGTGCGACTTGACTCGCGCCCGCCTGATCGGGGTGGTGATGCAGAACGCGGTCATCGACGGGCTGGTCAGCAACCTGGTTGTCAACGGAGTCGAGGTGACGTCATACGTCGAGGCCGAGCTCGACCGCCGTCATCCGGTGCGGCTGCTGATCCGCTCGGCCGATCCGGGCGATCTGCGGGAGGCCTCCCGGCAGCTGCGGGCCGGCTGGGCGGCGACGCTCGGGCGGCTCCGCGCGATGCCCGCGGGCTCGGAGCACCAGCGTGTCGGCGGCGAGTGGTCGGCGGTGCAGACCCTGCGCCATCTCGTGTTCGTGCACGACTCATGGTTCCGCCGCTGCTGCCTGGGATCGGCCGGTCCGTTCACGGCGATCGGGCTGGCTTGCGAGTTCGTCCCTGACCAGCAGGAGCAGGGCCTGGACCGGGCGGCGGCCCCGGGCCTGAAGGAGGTGCTCGCCGTGCGCGACGCGCAGGGCGCCGAGCTGGAGCGCTGGCTGTCGGCCGTGACGCCCGGTCAGCTGTCGGCGCCCGCGCCGGTTCCGGCGGGCCGGGGCTGGCCGCCGTACGCCCGGGGGAAGTCGGTGCTCGAGTGCGTGCGCGTGGTGCTGAAGGAGGAGTGGGCGCACCACGGCTTCTGCGTGCGTGACCTCGACCTGCTCGAAAGCCCCCCGCCAGGTACCGCGCCGAACCAGGAACCCGCAGCCGAGCCCTAAGCCCCGGAGATGTGCTCGCCCAGCCCCGCCGGGACGATCATGATGCACGCAGACCGTCCTAATCTGCGGGCCACAGCCGACCTAACCTAAGGCCGGCGGCCGGGGAACGGCTCTCCGAAATGCGAAAGGCCAACGCCGGGCCGTCAGGTATAGAGTAGACGCTGCTGTCTTGGCAACTGCGCAAGAATGGCGTGCGGCTTAGTGCCTGAACTGCCCGGCTGTTGGCGACCGCGCCGCGCGTCCCCTCACCGGCTTTCGGAGGAGCGGTGGATACAGTCGTGCCGAGCGGCGAGACGCCAGATGCCGACCTGGAGGAATCCCAGGCTGAGGCGACTGTGCTTCGCATGCTGCTCGGCACTCGGCTACGCCGGCTGCGGGAAGCGGCAGGGATCCCGGCCGATCAGGCCGGGTACGAGATCCGGGCGTCGCGGTCTAAGCTCAGCCGGATGGAGACCGGGCGGGTCGGGTTGAAGCTCCGTGACATCGAGGACCTGCTCACCCTGTACGGCGTAGTCGACGAGAAGGAGCGGGTGAACGTCCTCGCGCTGGCCAAGCGGTCACGGGAGCCGGAGTGGTGGACGCGCTACAACGACATCCTGCCCGGCTGGTTCGAGACCTACCTCGGCCTTGAATCGGCGGCCTCCGTCATCCGCAGCTTCGAGACCCAGCTCGTGCCGGGCCTGTTCCAGACCGAGGAGTACGCGCGGGCCGTCACCAGGCTCGGTCACCAGACCGCGCCGGAGCAGGAGATCGAGCGCCGGGTGGGCCTGCGCATGCGGCGCCAGGAAGTGCTCACCAGGCGGCAGCCGCCGCGGTTCTGGGCGATCGTGGACGAGGCAGCGCTGCGGCGGCCGATCGGCGGGGCCGCGGTAATGCGCGAGCAACTCCGCCACCTCGCCAGTGCGGCGGGGCGGCCGGGCGTAAGGCTGCAGGTGGTGCCGTTCGCGCGGGGCGGCCATGCGGGCGCGAGCGGGTCGTTCTCGATCTTGCGCTTCGAGGAGCGGGACCTGCCGGACGTGGTCTACATAGAGCAGCTGACCAGCTCCGTCTACCTGGACCAGCGGTCCGACGTCGAGCACTACCTGGAGGTAGTCGATCAGCTCAGCGGCGCGGCCCTGCCCCCGGGCGACACGATCTCCTTCATCGAACAGGCCGCCAGCGAGACATGAGCAGAAAGGCTGCGGGATGACCACCGACGAGACGGCACGAGGCGGAAACAAGCCCGGGCCGCTGCCGTTCGACACCACCAAGCCGCACCAGGCCCGGGTATACGACCATCTGCTCGGAGGCAAGGATAACTACGCCGCCGACCGGTCCGCCGCAGAGGCTTTGCTCGCGGTTTATCCGGGCGCAGCTTCCACCGCCCGGGCGAACCGGGCGTTCCTCGGCCGCGCCGTCCGCTACCTTACCGCCGAAGCCGGGATCCGCCAGTTCCTGGACATCGGCACCGGCATCCCGACCGCAGGGAACACGCACGAGATCGCCCAGGCCATCGCGCCCGAGAGCCGGGTCGTGTACGTGGACTACGACCCGATCGTCCTCGCCCATGCCCGCGCCCTGCTCGACAGCACCGAAGCCGGCGCCACCGAGTACATCGACGCCGACCTGCGCGACACCGATACCATCCTCGCCAGGGCCGCCGACGTGCTCGACTTCAGCAAGCCGGTGGCGGTCACGCTGCTCGCGATCTTGCACGCGATCCCGGATCCCGACGACCCGTACGCGATCGTGGCCCACTTGCTGGACGCCGTGCCGTCCGGCAGCTACCTGGCCATCTCCCACGCAGCGTCGGACCTACTCGACCAGGAAACGATGCGGAGCTTCGCTGATTCCTGGAACAACCGGGGCCAGCAGCGCATCACCTGGCGCACCCGCGAGCAGGTCGCCCGGTTCTTCACCGGCACGGACCTGGCGGAACCCGGCCTGGTACGGGTGGACGAATGGCGGCCGACGTCCGGCACCACCACCGCGGGTACGTCGAACGAGTGGGCCGCGGTCGGCCGGAAGCGATGAAAGGCACCAAGAGATGCCCCGCGCTCTTCGAGCGAGCTGCCGGGCACGCCACGGCACAACTGCAGGCCGGGCTGACTCACCCAGGACCTGGCCATGCACACATTCTTGCAGGTCAGTGCCATAAAACTGGCTCCCGCGCCAAGACTCGAACTTGGAACCTGCCGGTTAACAGCCGGACGCTCTGCCGATTGAGCTACGCGGGACCGTCAGCACGGCGGACTGCTTTCGAGCCCATTGCTGTGCTGGGCACAAGCCTAGCGCACGCCGGGGAGTGCCTGTCGCATGGACGGCGGACACCGGCCGCTTCACCCGGTTCAGGTGAAGCGCGCCCCGTCGAACGCTCAGTCCTCCTGCCCGAAGGCCGCGCGATAACACGCCCTGCAAGCTCCTGAGCTGCCCGGAGTGGCGAACAGCGGCTGGTCGCTCGAGTCAGCTCGCTGCCCGAAGGTCCGCGCGCAGCCTCGAGTCGCTGATACCCACGTCGGCGAGCGGTCCCGCGAGCGCCCCGGCCGCGGCGCCGATCGCCAGGCCAAGGAACGGTACGAAGAAGATCAGTCGCCGAGCTGTTAGGCCCGGCCGGCGACCGCCGGCCGAGCCGAGCCGCGGAGTCGCGCTGTCATCATCACCTGCCCCGGGTGAATCACTCCAGGTAGTCCCCGCGATCCGCGTCCAGCGGCACCTGCCGAACCTCGACGAGCTCCAGGCCGAGCGCGCGCACCCGGTCCAGCATCTGATGCAGGCTGCCCTGGTCGAGCGAGCCAGACAGGACCGTAATGGTCGGCTCCACGTCCACGCCCATCCCCATGAAAGCCTGCCGGGCGGCCGGGCCGATGGAGCCGACTACCCTGATCTCATAGTTGCGCGTGGTCACCAGGACTCCTTCCGGGGTCACCCTGGGCCTCGCCGCAGCCCGTGGAGCCGGCGGGCCTCGACAAGGTCTAGGCCGAGTGTTCTGATCCGTTCAAGCAGGCCGTGCAGGGCCGCCTGGTCGAACTCGCCAGTGATGATCGTGACCGTGCCGCGAGTCGAGATGTGGAGTCCGGCGAGCGTCCCGGTCGCCGTCTCGTCGAGCCGACCCGCGACGCGGATTTCATAGGGCGCGGGCACAAGACCCTCCTCCGGATTCTCTGCAGTTCTTCAGTCCTGGCCCTTCAATCCTGCAGGCATGACCCCCCGGAGTCGTCACTCGCGACGGGTGAAGGGCAGGTGAACGACCGCCGTGCCCGGTCAGCTACTCGCGTCAGATCAGCTCAAGGTCACGCGCCCGCAGCACGGCTTCCCGGCGGCGGCTGGCCGGCAGCTTGCGGTAGATGGCCGCCAGGTGGGTCTTGACCGTGTTCACCGACAGGCACAGCTCGTCGGCGATTTCCCCGGTTGACAGGGTGGTCGCGAGCAGGCGCAAGATGGTCAGCTCCCGGGGGGTGAGCGGGTCGGGGAGTTCGCGGGTGATGCGCTGCGCCGGGACCGGGACTGGTATCCCCCGGGCCTCGGCGACCGCGCCCGCGGGCCACTGGCCCGCCATGCCCGGATGCCGGGCGAGCAGGCCGGCGAAGCTGGCGCCGGCGCAGTGGAAGGGCAGGACTACCTCTCCCCGTGCCGCGTCGAAGGCGTGCACCAGGTTTTCCAGTGCCTGCCCCTCATCCCCGCCCGCCTCCGCGATCCGCGCGTCGCACAGCAGTGCCTCGACGAAGGTGAACCGGCTGATTTGCGAGCTCGGCGAGGCGAGCACGTCGCGGACGCAGTCCCGCGCGCTGCGCAGGTCGGACAGCGCCAGGTGGGCACGGGCCGCCGCTGGCGCGGTGACCGGGGCGAACTTGGTCTTGCGGCTGCGTTCCAGCCGGGTGAGCGCGGAACGCGGCCTGCCGTACGAGGTCTCAAGGTCGGCGAGCATCACGTCGCGGTAGGCGGCGAGCGCCGGGGGAAGGAGGCGGTCGGCCTGCTCCTGCAAGATCGCCCGCGGCTCGGCGCGCTGGTCGCGGGCGAGCAGGCCGGCCGCGAGCACCAGTGCGGCGGCCGTTTCCAGTGCCGGGTCCGCGCCGGCCGCGCCGCTCAGCACGATCCGCGCCGTGGCCCGCGCCTGACCGCCGAGGTTGCCGGAGAACAGGGCGCTCACCGCCGTCGCGAGCTCAAGGGCGGGCGGCGCGCTCAGCCCCTTGGCCTTGCGTATCGCCTGCGCCCGCTGGATGGCCCGGTCCGCGCGGTTCGCCCGCGACCACAGGCTGTCCAGGCACGCCGTCATGCTGAGCGCCTCGAGCTCGAGACCGTCCTGGCCTTCGCTTGCCGCCTCGGCCATCGCCTCGTCGAGCAGAGCGCCGACATCCTCGTGCCTGCCGTGCCACAGGTGAACACTGGCCTGAGTCAGCAGAACGGCGGCGCGCAAACCCGAAGTGACCGGTGGCCTCGCGTCGCTGGGTGCGCCGAGCAGGCGGGCGGCCGCGGCATCGACCGCGCGGTCGTCGCAGGCCTTCTGGCCGAGCAGCAGCTCCACCAGGTCACAGGTGACGAGCAGGTCCCGGTCGGGCAGCGGCTGCTCGGACTGCCACGCTCGCAGCCGGTCAAGCTCGGCCGCCGCCGTCGCGGGGCCCGCCGCGGTGGCCTCGACCGCGAAGGCCGCGACCGCCTGCTCCGCCGCCCCCGCCGACTGTCCCGGGCCCGGCTCGTGCAGTACCGAATCCAGCGGGGCAACCAGGTCGCGCAGCCGCAGTCCGGACAGGTCCTGCCGGTGCACGACCGCGTGCGCCAGCCCGCCCCTCGCGAGCAGGCCGGCCAGCCGTGGCCCGTCGTCCGCCTGCACCGCCCAGTACATGGCGCGGCCCAGGTCGCCCTCGCGTTCGAACCAGGCGGCCGCCCGTGTCTTGAGCTGGCACACCGCCTGCCCCTCGCGCCGCTGCAGCAGGTAGCGGAGGATCTCACCGAACAGCTGGTGGTAGCGGTACCTGGTGCGCATCGGGTCGAGCGGTATGACGAAGGAGTTGTCCCTGGTGAGGCTGGCGAGCATGTCCTCGCAGCCGGTCATCCCGGTGACCGCGCCGGCGAGCGGACCGGTCACCTCGTCGAGGAAGCTCGTCTCGATGAGCAGGCGGCGGTGGTCATCGGGCAGCCGCTGCAGTACCTCGTCGACCAGGTACTCGCCGATGCTCCCGGCGTCGAGCGCGAGCTGTGAGACGAAGTCGCCGGCCGTTCCGTGCCCTCCATCCGCATGGCGGACAGCCGGACGCCGGCCGCCCAGCCCTCGGTCCGCGCCACCAGCACGTCGACCTCCCGCTTGGGCAGGCTGACCCCGTGCGCGGCGAGCACCTCCCTGATCTCGGCCGGCGTCATGGCCAGGTCGGCCGCGCGCAACTCGGCCATCTGCCCGGCCAGCCGGTACTTGTGCAGGGGCAGCAGCGGGTCGCTGCGCGCCGCGAGGATCAGCCGCAGCCCCTGGCGCCAGCCGCGCGCCAGCCGGTCCAGGCCGTCCAGGATGTCGGGATGGGTGAGCAGGTGAGCGTCATCGATGATGACGACAAGCGGGGTCGCGGGGTCGGGCACCTGGCTGAGCAGCAGTTGCACCGGGTCGAGCACCGCATCGGGCACTCTGTCCGGCACTGTAGGCGCGGCGCCGCGGTCCTTGCCGTCAAGGTCCGGCAGCGCCGACTCAAGCAGGTTCCAGAAGCGGCGCGGCGCCACGTCCGCCGTCCCCGGGGTGATCCACGCGACGTGGGCCTTGCAGTTCTGGGCCCACTCGGTGAGCAGCACGGTCTTGCCCGCCCCGGGCCGGCGCAGAGCAGCGTGAAGGGCAGGTCTGCGGCCCGGTCGAGGTCGGCGAGCAGGCGCGGGCGTGACACATGCCGAGGGGGCAGGAGTGGAACTGTAATCAAAGAATCACTGAGTGTAGTCGCCATAGGGCGTAATGTCTCCCCGCGCCTAGCGCGACCCGTGCCGCGCAGGCTGCTCTTTACTTAACGTACAGCACTGGTAACTCTAACCCCGATCTCCGAGTGAAGGAAGTGCTGAGAGTGATGATAATGTCACTGTCCGTAACAGGACCTGACACCCTCACCCGGCCCGGGTGAGCACCAGGCTGTCGGGCTGGATGGTTCCAGGACCGTTGAGGAGGCTGGTCATCTGGGCGCTGGCCACCCCGCGGCGCGCCTGCGCGCGAGCGCCCCGGCTAGTCGCGATGCCCCGCGGCTAACCGCGGCGGCCCAGGGACTCGTCGCGTTCGCCGTGTACCTGGCTGTCTTCACCGCCGTGTACGGATGGCCGTTGCTCCGCCACCTGAACGCGCCGAACCTGCGGCAGTACTGGACGGACCCGAACTTCTACACCTGGTCCATGCGGTGGTGGCCCTACGCCGTCTCGCACGGGTTGAACCCGCTGTACTCCGGCCAGATCGGGGCGCCTCAGGGCTACGACCTGGCCTGGGCGTCCACCGCTCCCTCGGTTGACCTGCTGATGTGGCCGGTTACCGCCGCGTTCGGCGTGCTGGTTTCGTACAACGTCGTGCTGCTGCTCATTCCGCCGGTGTCCGCCTGGGCGGCCTTCCTCGTGGCGCGGCGGCTGACCGGCCAGTTCTGGGCGTCGCTGCTGGCCGGCTGCGTCTACGGCTTCTGCCCGTACGAGCTGGTGCACAACTGGCAGGGCCAGACCAACCTGACGACTACCGCGGTGTTCCCGCTGCTGGCCTACCTGGTGCTGCGCTGGCGGGACGGGGCGCTGCGCGACCGGTGGCTGGTCATCTGGGCGGCGGCCGCGATGGCCGTGGAGTTCTATACCTTCACCGAGGCGTTCTTCGACATGACCGCCGTGCTGGCGGGCGGCCTGGTGATCGGTTACGCGGTCGCCGGCCGCGCGGCCCGGCGCAAGGCGGCCCGGCTGGCCTGGCTGACCGCCGTCGCCTACGCGGCCGCCGTCGCGGCGGCGGCGCCCTACCTGTACTACGCGCTGCGGCACGCCCCGGGCACTTTCAGCAGGCAAAACCCGGCGTTCTCCCTCAACCTGGTCCGCCTGGTCCTGCCGTGGTCGGACAAGGTCTTCGGACTGAAATCGCTGGCCAGCTACACCGGCCACGTCGGCCGGCCGGGCGTCGACGACTACGTGGGCCTGCCGGTCCTGCTCGTCCTGCTCGGCGTCGCCGTCCTTACCTGGCGGAGCAAGGTCACCCGGCTGCTGGTCATCGGTTTCGCGTTCGTGATCGTGCTCGCCGTCGGCCCCGAGCTGGTGGTTGGCACCAGCTCGCCCGTCCAGCTGCCGTGGGCCGGGCTGTGGAGCCTGCCGATCGCGCGCAGCGCGGAGCCTTCAGGTTCATCGTCTTCGGCGTACTCGCGCTCGCCGATCGCGCTGGCCCTGTGGCTGGCGATGCCCGGCGGCAGGCTGCTGCGCGCGGGCCGGTGGGGCCTCGGCCTCCTCGCGGTCGCCGCGATCCTGTGGGACACCCCCACGGCCTACAGCGCGGTCAACCCGGTCCCGCTGGGCTACCACCCGCCAGCGGCCGCGCGGCCGGCGAACCAGCTACCGCCGTTCATCACCGACGGCCTGTACCAGCGGTACCTGCGACCCGGTGAGATCGTCGTCATCGTCACCCACCGGGGCAACGCCGGGCTGCTGTTCCAGGCCGAGGCCGGCTTCTACTTCCGGGTCGCGGGCGGGTTCATCAACGCGTCGCTCACGCGGTACACCATTCCCCACCCGGTCCTGCTGGTCGCCCACCCCTCAAGGCCCGCGATCGAGCTGTTCGCGGACTACGTCCGCTCGGCCGGGGTGGGCGCCATCATCGTCGAGCAGGCGTGGGAGGACCCGTGGATGCGCAACTTCGGCACGGTGCTCGGCATGCGCGGCACCTCGGCCGGCGGCGTGACCATCTACCCGGTGGCCCCCTGGCTCGCCAGCGTGGCCTACATCCAGACAATCACTAATTTCCACTATGGTAATCACTAAGTTGTCGCCTAAGTCCTGATAAAAGCCGTGGAAACGGTTAAAGTCCGCCCGGGGGCAGCTGAACGCTGACTCAACATGATCGCCGCGACGTGTGGGGGACTTGTGAATGCCACCGGCTCCGGGGCACAGGACACGGACGAGGCGCTCCGCGCCACGACGGCACCAGCCGAGCCGGCCAGCGGCGCCATAGCGAGCGCATTCCGGCTGGCCGCCCGTGTCCCGCGCCCGGTGCGGCAGGGACTTGTGGCGTTCGCCGTGTACCTGGCCGTCTTCACCGCCGTGTACGGATGGCCGCTCTTCCGCCAGCTGGACACGCCGGACCTGCGGCAGTACTGGACGGACCCGAACTTCTACACCTGGTCCATGCGGTGGTGGCCCTACGCCGTCTCGCACGGGCTCAACCCGCTGTACTCCAGCCAGATCGGCGCCCCGCACGGCTATGACCTGGCCTGGGCGTCCACCACACCCTCGGTGGACCTGCTGATGTGGCCGGTTACCGCGGCATTCGGCGTGCTGGTGTCGTACAACATCGCTTTGCTGCTCCTTCCGGTGGTGTCCGGGTGGGCGGCCTTCCTCGTGGCGCGGCGGCTGACCGGCCAGTTCTGGCCCTCGCTGCTGGCCGGCGCCGTGTACGGCTTCTGCCCCTACGAGCTTGTGCACAACTGGCAGGGCCAGACCAATTTGACGGCTATCGCGCTGTTCCCGCTGCTGGCGTACCTGGCGCTGCGCTGGTGGGACGGTTCCCTGCGCGACCGGTGGTTCGTCATCTGGGCGGCCGCCGCGATGGCCGTGGAGTTCTATACCTTCACCGAGGCCTTCTTCGACCTGACCGCCGTGCTGGCGGGCGGCCTGGTAATCGGCTGGGTGGTGGCCGGGCGGGCGGACCGGGGCCGGGCGGCCCGGCTCGCCGGGCTGACCGCCGCCGCCTACGCGGCCGCCATCGTGGCCGCGGCGCCCTACCTGTACTACGCGCTGCGGCATAACCCGGTCACCCTGAGCAGGCAAGGGCCAGACTTCAACCTGCACCTGATCCGCCTGGTCCTGCCATGGTCGGACAAGGTCTTCGGGATCAACTCGCTGGCTAACTACAGCGGCCATGTCGGCCGTGGAGGCGTCGACGACTACGTGGGCCTGCCGATCCTCCTGGTCCTGCTCGGCCTCGCCGTCTTCGGCTGGCGGAGCCGGGTCGCCCGGCTGCTCGCCGCCGTGTTCGCGTTCGTGCTCGTGCTCGCCGTCGGCCCCGACCTGGTCATCGGCAACCACTCGGTCTACCGGCTGCCAATGTCGGTGCTGTGGAACCTGCCGATCGCGCGCAGCGCCGAGCCCTCCCGGTTCATCGTCTTCCTCGTCCTCGTACTCGCCATGGCGCTGGCCCTGTGGCTGGCGATGCCCGGCGGCCGGCTGCTGCGCGCGGCCCGGTGGAGCCTCGGGCTCCTCGCCGTCGCCGCCATCTTGTGGGACACGCCCACCGCCTATAAGGCGGTCAATCCCGTCGCGCGTGGCTACCACCCGCCGGCGACCATGCGGCCGGCGAACCAGCTGCCGCCGTTCATCACCGACGGCCTGTACCAGCGGTACCTGCGGCCCGGTGAGACCGTCGTCGTCGTCACCCACCGGGGCAACGCGGGGCTGCTGTTCCAGGCCGAGGCCGGCTTCTACTTCCGGGTCACGGGCGGCTACATCAACGCGTCGCTGTCAACGGCGACCGGCCTTCCGGACCAGGTCACGGCGCTTGACCACCCGATCCGGGCGGGCGGACCAGGAGTTCGCGGACTACGTCCGCTCGGCCGGGGTGGGCGCCATCATCGTCGAGCAGGCGTGGGAGGACCCGTGGATGCGCAACTTCGGCACGGTGCTCGGCATGCGCGGCACCTCGGCCGGCGGCGTGACCATCTACCCGGTGGCCCCCTGGCTCGCTAGCCGGGCTCACTCCGCTGCGGCTCACCCGGCCTAGGCTCACCTGGCGGTGTCCGGCCCGCAACGGCATCCGAGGCGGGCGCGTCCGGCGGCAGGGCCGCCTCCTGCTGCGGCTTCCCGAACGCCAGCAGGCCGGAGAAGGCCCCCCTGATGCCGCCGTTGCCCGGTTTCACCTTGAGCGAGACGAAGGCGGCGGCGCCGGTGGGGATGGGCAGCCAGAAGTTCACGAGCCGCCAGCCGAGCACCCCCAGGGTGGCCACGCTCCTGGTAACGCCGAACCCGACGAGCAGCAGCGGCGCGATCGAGTCGACCACGCCGAGCCCGCCAGGCGACACCGGCAGTGCGCCCGCCACGTTGGCGATGCCGTAGACGGCGAACAGCTCCACCG
This sequence comes from uncultured Actinomycetota bacterium, assembly GCA_963811335.1. GTDB lineage: Bacteria > Actinomycetota > Actinomycetes > Streptosporangiales > Streptosporangiaceae > Trebonia. The sequence continues at coordinate 16,921 of CAWERB010000015.1, forward strand.
GGTTGGCGAGGTGCCCGAACGCGGCCACGAAGCACCACAGCGAGGCGGCGTCGAGCAGCCAGTTCAGCGAGGCCCACAGCAGTGCCCAGGCCATCACGCGCTTATCCCTGGCCAGCAGGGAGAACGACCGCGCCGCCTCGAGTACGGCCGCCTCGATTCTTATCCCGCTAAGGCCGGGGATCTTGTCGCCGACCGTCCGCAGCACCCGGGACGCGAACCCGGCCCCGTGGGTGACCCCCCACACGAGCAGCCCGGCGAGCCCGAGGACGATCGACCCGATGATGGCGACGGTCGCGTAAATGGGCTGGAACCCGGCCAGCGGTATGGAGATGACGAGGGAGACCCACAGCAGCACGTTCAGCACGACGGTTGAGCCGATTCCCTTGGCCGCCATCATCACTGTCGCGTCGTTGCCCGAGATGCCCTCGGAGGTGAACAGCTTGTAGCCGAGCGCCGCGGTGCCAAGCGTCCCGGCCGGGATGACGTGCGCGACCGCGGCGGCGGACAGGTCGATCCTGAAGAGCACCGACAAGCTCGGCTTATGGCTTCCGTGCGGCAGCATCACCTTGGTCAGCACCGCGTAGCAGAACAGGGACAGCCCCTCGAGCACGACGCCCGCAGCGACCCAGAGGGCGTTGATCGTGCCGAGCAGGTACAGGTCCTTGCTCGCGCCCACCAGTTCGGGCACCACCAGGTACTCGACGACAAGCGCCAGGATGAGCAGCACCACGACGCGCCGGACGGGCTTGACCAGCCGGGGCAGCCAGCGCCGCCAGCCCCCCCGCGGGCCGTCGCCGCCCGTACCCGGCTCGCTGTTCTCCACCGAGACCTCTCCGCTCGACCGCATGAGCACACAGCTACCCGATTCTTGCCGGTTATCGCATGATCGCACGCCCCGGCGACAGGCCATAACGAATCGCGACATTATGGACCTGCGCGCTCAGGGTACCCGCCGGCCCCGAATGGTAGTTATGGACTATGCGGCGATTCGACACCCTCACCACCGGCCGGCTGATCCTGCGACGGTGGAGGGACGAGGACCGGGCGCCGTTCGCGGAGCTGAACGGGGACCCGGAGACGCTGGTGTACTTCCCGTCGACCCTGAGCAGGGAAGAGAGCGACGAGTTCGTCGACCGGATCGAGGCGCGGTTCGAGCGGGACGGCTACGGGCTGTGGGCCCTCGAGGTCAGGCCGACCGGGGAGTTCATCGGCTTCGCCGGCCTCGCGCCGCTGCGCGAGGACGTGCCCAACGGCGGCGGCATGGAAATCGGCTGGCGGCTGGCCAGGCACGCCTGGCACCACGGCTACGCCACCGAGGCGGCGCGCGCGGCGCGGGACGTCGCCTTCGACGGGGCGGGCCTGCCGGAGCTCTGGTCGATGACCGCCGTGCTCAACACGCCGTCGCAGGCGGTGATGCGCCGCATCGGGATGACCGAGGCCGTCCGCTTCGAGCACCCCGGCGTCCCCGACGGCAGCCCGTTCAAGCCGCACGTGATGTTCCATCTTGCTAACGAGTAATCCCAAGGGGCCGCAATGCCGTTGACTTAGCCTCTCGGGTGGCTTCAGCCGACCAGAGACCCCCCGACGACGACTTCCTATCAGTTCCGGTGTCACATTTCCGACAAATTGGTCACTGGAATAACCAGAACTGATAGAGAGTCGAAAAAAAGTAGCAGAAACTGATAGGAAGTGGGCGCTAACGCGGCCTTCCGGTCGGGCCTCGCCGGCCTCGGCGCGAGGGCGGCCCGAATGTCGGTGCCCCGTTGTACCGTGCGATCCGTGATCACCTGGACAGAGTTCGCGCAGCGGCAGCCCGCCCTGGCTGCCGCCGGGCGCGGCCAGATCTACCAGCACGGCCTCGGCCTCGGCTTCCTCGCCACCGTCCGCCGCGACGGCGGCCCCCGGGTGCACCCGGTGTGCCCGGTCATCAGCTCCGCCGGGCCTGCACGTGCTCATCCTGCCCGGCCCCAAGCTGGGTGACCTGCGCCGCGACGGCCGGTACTCGCTGCACAGCGAGATCGTCGCGCCGCCGCACCAGGACGACGGCTTCGCCGTGTCCGGCACGCGCGACCGAGATAACCGGGCAAGCCGGGACCTGGGAATCGTCCGCGACCAGGTGGTCGCGGACTTCGGCGAGCTGTGGCCGGACTACGACAGCCTCACCCTGTTCGAGCTGTCGGTGGAAGCTGCCTGCTCACGCTGACCGAGCCGGACGGCACTCATCCCAAGGGCCCCACGATCTGGAAGGCGTAACGCGGGTTTCAGGGCCGAGACCCGGGCCGTGGACACCTCAGCCGAACGACTTGTGCAGCGCGAACACCCGCTTCTCCCGGCCGCTCGCCACCGCGGTGATCCGGTTCCGCCACGGCGTGGAAAGCGCCGCCTTGTACTCGGGCTCGTCGAAAGCAGCCGAAGAGTCGACCTCGTGCAGCGACAGGAACTTGGGCGCGGTGCCCGAGGTCAGCACGTACCGCCGGGCGCGCCGCCAGCCGGGCACCGCGAGCAGCAGCGGGAAGTGCTCCTGCTCGTAGTGATCGGCGAGCTCGGACTCGGCGGCGGGCGGTACCGACATCGACACCGCCATGATCACCGGCGCGGGGCCAGCGTCAACGCTGTCAGCGCCATCCGCCCAGGAGTCGCTCAGCAGCGAGTACACGCGCCGGTCCAGCGTCGATACCGAGGACATGATCCGCTTCTCCCGCTCCGACGCGTTATCCCACAGCGCCTTGTACGCGGGTGTCTCCAGCGTGCCCGGCTTGATCTCGTACGTCGCCAGCCAGTCCGGCTTCATCCCGTCCGTCGCCCGGTACCTGGTCACCGCCCCGAAGCCAGGCGTGGCAAGCCGTGCGGGAGCGTGCTCGTTGTCGTACCAGTCGGTGAACTCAGCCAGGTCAACCGGGCCAGGCGAGGAGTACACGAACAGCAGGTCGTCAGCCATGGCTCAATTATGATCATGTGACGCGAGCAGGCGCCGGGCGGCGGCCTCGATCTCCGGCTCGGAGACCAGCACCAGGTTCGCGGCGTCGCCAAGCGGTACGTAGCTGTCCGCCGCGGCCACCCGCGCGATCCGCCCGCGGAAGCCGCCGTCGGCCAGCGCGGTGATGACGCCCTCGGAGACGCCGCCGGACCGGCGCGTCTCGTCGACCACGAGCACGCGGCCGGTACGCTCCGCCTCAGCGAGCAGCTGCTCCTGCGGCAAGGGCGCGAGCCAGCGCAGGTCGAAGACCCGCGCCCCGATGCCGTCGGCCGCGAGCGTGCGCGCCACCCGCAGCGACATCGGGACCCCGTTGCCGAACGTGACGAGGGTGATGTCGGCCCGAAAACCGTCGGAACACGGATAGGCAAGGCCCTCACCCACCGGCACGTGCACGCCCGCCCACCGCCTCGGGCCCCAGCATAAGGCGACAGCCACCCGCCGTCGCCCGGCTGGTACAGGTCACGGGTGTGGTACAGCGCGATCGGCTCGAGGAAAACCGACACGGTGCCGTCCACCACGGCGGCGGCCAGGCAGGTGCGCAGCATCGCCGCCGCGTCCTGCGCGCGGGACGGCACGGCCACCACGAGGCCCGGGATGTCGCGGAGCACGCCGACCGCGTTGTCATTGTGAAAGTGGCCGCCGAACCCCTTCTGGTAGGCGAGCCCGGCCACCCGGGCCACCATCGGGTTGCGGTACTGCCCGGCGGAGAAGAACTGCAGGCTCGCGGCCTCGCCCCGGAGCTGGTCCTCGGCGTTGTGCAGGTAGGCGAGGTACTGGATCTCCGGCACGGGCAGCAGGCCGGACAGGCCCGCGCCCAGGCCGAGGCCGAGGACCGACTGCTCGTCGAGGAGCGTGTCGAAGACCCGCCCGGCGCCGAACCGCCGCGACAGCCCGCGGGTGACCCCGTAGACGCCGCCCTTGCGGCCCACGTCCTCGCCGAAGGCGAGCATCTCCGGATAGCGGGCGAGCGCGTCCGCGAGGGCCCGGTTGATGGTGTCGGCCAGGGTGAGCGGGCCGCCGTCCTCGGGCAGCTTCTCGCCGAAGGCCCGCCGACGGTCACCCGGCGCCGCCGCGGTGGCTGCCTGCCGGGCGACCCGGTCGGGCCGGCGCGGGGCCAGCGGCGCCATGACCTCCGCGCGGGTGGACAGCCGGCGGTGCGTGAGCGCCTTGTCCGCCAGCTCCCTGACCTGCGCCCGGATGGCCTCGTAGCGGCCGGCTACCTGCTGCGGGCGGAGCACCCCGGATGAAACGATCAGCCGGGCGGTGCCGAGCAGCGGGTCGCGGGCGTAGTCCGCCGCGATCTCGGCCTCGGTCCGGTAGCTGATCTCGGCGTCGCTGCCCGCGTGCCCGAGGAACCGCACCACCCGCAGGTGCAGGAACGCGGGCGAGCGAGCATCCCGCACGTGTGACGCGGCCGCCGCCGCCGCGTCGTAGCAGGCCTGCGGGTCAGCGCCGTCGGCGCTGAAGTACCGCAAGGCCGGGCGCCGCGAGTGCGCCGCGGCGATCCACCCGTCCGGGGTGCGGACGCTGATGCCGAGGCCGTTGTCCTCGCAGACGAGCAGCAACGGCACCGGCAGGCCCGCGTACGCGGTGCGGCAGGCGGCGTTGATGGCCCCGGTGGCGGTGGAGTGGCTCGCCGAGGCGTCGCCGAAGCTCGCCACCGCGATCGCGTCCCGTGGCCAGGCGCACGAGACGCCGAGCTTGGCCGACCGGTCGATGGAGACCGCCACCCCGACCGCGCGCGGCAGGTGCGACGCGATGGTGGACGTCTGCGGGATGACGGCGAGCTCATGGTGACCGAAGACCTTGTGCCTGCCGCCCGCGATCGGCTCATCGGCCGCGCCCGTCAGGCCGAGCAGCACGTCGAGCAGCGCCTGAGCGCCGGTCATCAGCGAGCCCGGCACCTGCGCCGCGCGGGCCAGGTAGAAGGCGCCGGACCGGTAGTGCAGCAGCGCCGGGTCGGTGGGCCGCAGCGCGGCCGCGACCGCGGCGTTCGCCTCGTGGCCCGCGGAACCGATCGTGTAGAAGCCGCGGCCTTCGGCGCGCAGGTACCTGGCGGCCAGGTCAAGGTGCCGGCTCCCGGCCTGCGCGTCGAACAGCGCGAGCAACTGCTCGCCATTAAGCGGAACGGGGGCGTGCCGCGCCGTCCCCGCCGGGCCGGGCAGGCCGGCGACCGCATCAAGGAACCGCTGGTCGAGCTCGTCCTCGAAGCTCATCTTCATAGGCTCTATTCTCCGGGGACCGGCGACAGCCTCCGCGTACGTTCGGGAGAAAGCAGAAGCGCCCGGCACCGGTCACGAGAACCGGTGCCGGGCGCTGCGCCCGCGATGCGATGCCGTCAGTGCGCGGGCGCCGCCATCGGGTCGATGCCCGCCAGGTCTGACTTCTTGACCCGGATGAAGATCAGCGACACGACCAGGGCGAGCAGCGCGATTCCCGCGGACACCAGGTAACCGCGGCCGAACCCGTAGGCGAGCGCGTGGTTGGACATCGCCGCCTGCGCGGCCTGCGACAGGTGCGAGCCGCCCGCGGCGGCCGACGCCGACCGCAGGTTCGACGCCACCGCCGACCACGCCACCGTGCCCAGGATCGCCAGGCCGACGGAGCCGCCGACCTGCTGGCCCACGTTGAGCAGCGAGGCCGCGATGCCCGCGTCGTCGTTGCCCACTCCCGCCAGGGAGACCAGCGACAGCGGCACGAAGGTCAGCCCCATCCCGAGCCCGGTGAGCATCATCGGCCCGAGCAGCCCGCCCGCGTAGGTGGAGTGCTCAGAGACCTGCGACAGCCAGAACATGCCCCCGGCGGCGAACGCCGGCCCCATGATCATCAGCGGCCGGGCGCCGATCCGCGTCACCAGGCTCGACGAGAGCCCCGCGCCCACCATGATCCCGGCCACCATCGGCAGGTAGGCCACGCCGGACCGGACCGGCGAGTACCCCCAGACGGTCTGCACGAAGATCGTCATGAAGAAGAACATGCCGAACACGGCGGTGCCGATGCACAGCGAGATCAGGTACGCGCCGGTCCGGTTGCGGGACCGCAGCACCCGGGGCGGCACCAGTGCGTGCCGTGACCGCGCCTCGATGAGCGCGAACGCCCCCAGCAGGACCACGGCGGCCACCAGGCTCACGATGACCTTGACGCTGCCCCAGTGCCCGACCGCCTGCCCGTTGGTGAAGGTGGTCGCGGCCTCGGACAGCCCGTACACCAGCGCGCCCAGGCCCAGGGACCCGGTGATCGCGCCGGGCAGGTCGAAGCGCCCGCGGCGCCGCTGCGACTCGCCGAGCACCCGCGGCGCGAGCAGCACGAGAACCAGGGCGATCGGGACGTTCACGAAGAACACCCAGCGCCAGTTGGCGTAACTGGTCAGCAGCCCGCCCGCGATGAGCCCGATGGCCGCGCCGGCGATGGACACGGCCGAGTACACGCCCATGGCCCGGTTGCGCTCCCGGCCCTCGGGGAAGGTGACCGCGATCAGCGACAGCGAGGCGGGCGCGGCCAGCGCCCCGCCGATGCCCTGGACCACCCGGGCGACAAGCAGCCAGGCCTGGTCGGTGGCGAAACCGCCGGCCAGCGAGGCGAGTGCGAACACCGCGATGCCCGCGATGAAGATCCGCCGCCGTCCGAGCAGGTCACCGGACCGCCCGCCGAGCAGCAGCAGGCCGCCGAAGGCGAGCGTATAGGCGTTGACGACCCATTCCAGGTTGGTGCCGGAGAAGTGCAGCGCGTTCTGGATGTGCGGCAGCGCCACGTTCACGATCGTGGCGTCAAGCACGACCATGAGCTGCGCGGCCGCGATCACCAGCAGCGCGAGCCCGAGTCGCCGCGGCGGCGCCGCCTGCGCTGCCGGCGTGCGGACGGCGCTCGCGGCTGGTGCCGCGATTTCCGCCTCGCCTGAGGTTGCTGACACGAGATTTTCCCCTCTTGTTCGACTTCCCTGCGAAATAACAGCTGTAAGGTCATACGGAACGAGCGCGTGCTCCGCCTACGCCGGCCACTGGCTGTCCCGGCGGACGGGCCCTGCGCGGGCCTGTTGGTCAGTTGTCCTTGCGGCCTGGTTTCCCCGCGTCGGCTTTCCCCGCGTCGGCGTCAGCGCCCGCGCCGGTACACGGTGCGTCAAGCATCTTGCGCAGCAGCGTGAGCAGGCAGACCCGCTCGCTGTCGTCCAGCGCGTAGCACCACGGCATCTTCGCCGCGAGCTGCTCCATCATCCGCTCCTTCGCGGCGATGCCGTCCGGCGTGAGCAGCAGGTTCTTGACCCGCCGGTCGCGCTGGCCCGGCTCCCTGCGGATGAAGCCGCGCTCCTCAAGCGTGTCGGCGATCGCGGTGACGAACGAGGCGTCGCAGCCCATTCGCTGCGCCAGCTCCTTCATCGGAAGCCCGCCCTCAAGCTTGAACAGGGCGAGCAGGTCGTGCGGCGCGATGCCGAAGCCGCCGGCGATCGAGTGGCCGATCGTCCCGGCCCGCTTGACCAGCGTGGTGAGCGCGTCGAGGATGTCCCGGTCGAGCGCCGGTGCCGAGTCTTCAGCCCCCACCGTGTCCGGTCCCTCCATCTCAATGCTCATGACTAGCTAAACAGTTGAGCTACTCAACCTATTCCTGTCCTCCTTCTGTATTTATGACGATTTCCGGTGGGCTGATGTGACACTCCCCGCAGCGTGACTTATGTGGCACTCCCCACAGGGTGGACGTCGCCGCGGCCCCAGGGTCATCGCCCCGGCCCGCATCCCCGCCGCATCCCGCCCATCCCGCCCCGGTCCACGCCCCATCCCGCCCCGGCCTCGCGCACATCGCGCCGTTCGCTGAGCGAGCAACGCAGGACAACCCAGAGCTGGTTGAGAGCGTCCGTACTGATGTGACCAATTTGTCCGAGAGTTCCCTTAAGCGGCGGGCGTTCCTCGGCATCGCCGCGGGCGGCGCCGCCGCCGTCGCCGTGCCTGGCATCGCCACCGCCGCGAGCGCGGCCGCCGCCCGGCCGCTGCGCCGGGCCGGCATCGCCGCGAGCGCGGCGGGCGCGGCCGCCGCGGACTGGGCCGCCCTCGCCACCGACCTGGCCGGCCAGCTGGCCAGGCCGGGCGACGCCAGCTACCCGGCCGCCAAGCTGCTGTTCGACCCGCGGTTCGACGGGCAGCACCCGGCCGGGATCGCGTACGTGGCGAACGCGCACGACGTGTCCACGTGCCTGGCGTTCGCCCGCAGGCTCGGCGTGCCCTTCGCCGTCAGGTCCGGCGGCCACAGCTACGCGGGCTGGTCGGGATCGAGCGGGCTGATCATCGACGTCAGCAACCTCAAGACGGTCGCCGTGTCGGGCACGACGGCCACCGTCGGCGCGGGCACCAGGCTCATCGACTTCTATCACGGCCTGGCCGCCAAGGGCCGGGCCGTGCCCGGCGGGTCCTGCCCGACGGTGGGCATCGCCGGGCTCACCCTCGGCGGCGGCATCGGGGTGACCGCCCGGGCCTACGGGCTGACCTGTGACAGCCTGGAGTCGGTGCAGATCGTCACGGCGAACGGCGCGGTGGTCACCGCCACTGGCGGTACGAGTCAGTACAGCGACCTGTTCTGGGCCTGCCAGGGCGGCGGCGGCGGGAACTTCGGCGTGGTCACCTCGTTCACCTTCCGCACCGGGCCGGCCCCCGCGCCGGTGCTGTTCTCGCTGTCGTGGCCGTGGTCGCAGGCCGCGCGGGTGGTCGCCGCCTGGCAGTCCTGGGCGCCGAACGCGCCGGACGCGCTCTGGTCGAACCTGCACCTGGCGGCGGCGCCCGGCGGCACGACGCCGAGGGTATCGGTCGGCGGCTGCTACCTGGGCAGCGACGCCGACGCGGCGAACCTGCTCAGCCGGCTGTACGGGAAGGTCGGCTCGAGCCCGTCAAGCCACTTCCTCAGCTACCCGCAGCCCTTCCTGACCGCGATGCTCATCGAGGCGGGCTGCTCCTCGCTCGGCTACCAGGCCTGCCACCTGCCCTCGTTCGCGAGCGGCGGCAAGCTGGGCCGCGCGTCCGAGTTCGCCAAGTCGGACTTCTTCACCACCCCGCTGAGCAGCGCGGGGATCGGCACCCTGCTGGCCGGCGTCACGGCGCTGCAGCGCGTGGCGGGCGCGGCGGGCGGTGTCGGGGGTATCGCGTTCGACGCCCTCGGCGGCGCGGTCAACCGGGTCAAGCCAGGCGCGACCGCCTTCGTGCACAGGAACGCCCTGTTCTCGGCGCAGTACACCACCGGCTGGACCGTCGGCGCGGGCGCTACGGGAATCCGCAACCAGCAGACCTGGCTGCGCAAGTACTGGAACTCGATGCGCCGCTACGCCAGCGGCCAGGCCTACCAGAACTACGTCGACCCCGACCTGGCCAACTGGCGCCAGGCCTACTACGGCGCCAACTACCCCCGCCTCGCCGCCGTCAAGCAGAAGTACGACCCCGCCGGCCTGTTCACCTTCCCCCAGGCCATAACCCCGACCACGTAACCACCGCCACCTCCCGTTCACCCGCACGACGACTACCCCGTCGGCCGCCCGCTCCGCAAAGCGCTCCTCACGCCGGACGGGGTTCCAAGAGGGGACACCGGGGCTGGCTAGGAGGGTGAGGTGCCAGTGATTCGCATGGCTGCCCCAACCACGGCACTTTCGTGAAGGATTTCGGCTTTGTGATGGTTAATGGCGTGATAGCGCAATGCTGTTCAGTGAGGCGAGGTGTCCGGCTGGCAGGCGCGGCGACCCGGGAAAGGCACAGCCTGTCCTCCGGGGTCTCGACTTCCTATCAGTTTCTGCGTCTCCGGGACCACTTCCTATCAGTTTCTGCGTCCCATACCGGACATACCGGGCGCAGAAGTGACCGAAACTGATAGGAAGTTGCCGGCCGGCGCCGGCCCAGCCAGGTTCCGCTCCAGCCGGTCCCTTCGTGAGACGCAGCAGGCGCTCCGTCCCCGCTCGGGAGAGGGTCCGGTCCCGCCACTCAGGCGCACTCCAACCTCGTTCGCCCCAGCTCACAGTAATGGCCAGCGCCCGTCCCGGGCCCGCGTCCGCCCTTCTCCTCCCCGGCCTCCGGAGGCCGGGGACGCCAGTCAGCCCTCGCTTGAGGCCGCCCAGATGTTGATGCCTGCCTCAACCGCGTCCTTGTCGATCGCCGCGATCTCCTCGGCGGTGAACGAGGCCTTCGCCGCGGCGGCCAGGTTCTCCTCGAGCTGCGCCACCGACGAGGCCCCGATGAGGGCCGACGTCATCCGCTCGTCCCGCAGCACCCAGGAGATGGCCATCTGCGCCAGCGACTGCCCGCGGGACGCGGCGATCTCGCTGAGCGCCCGGACATGGCCGAGCGTCCGCTCGCTGAGCTGGTCGGACGACAGCGACCCGTTCCGCGACGCCCGCGAGCCCGCCGGGATCCCGCCCAGGTACTTCTTCGTCAGCACGCCCTGCGCCAGCGGGGAGAACGCGATGCAGCCGACGCCGAGCTCACCGAGCGCGTCGAGCAGCCCGCCCTCGATCCACCGGTTGATCATCGAGTAAGACGGCTGGTGGATAAGGAGCGGCGTGCCGAGCGACTTGAGTATGTCGTAGGCCTCCCGCGTCCGCTCCGGCGAGTACGACGAGATGCCCGCGTACAGCGCCCGGCCGGACCGCACGGCCGTGTCAAGCGCGCCCATCGTTTCCTCGAGCGGCGTGTCCGGGTCGAACCGGTGCGAGTAGAAGATGTCCACGTACTCAAGCCCCATCCGCTTCAGCGACTGGTCGAGGCTGGCGAGCAGGTACTTGCGCGAGCCCAGGTCCCCGTACGGCCCCGGCCACATGTCGTACCCGGCCTTGGTGGAGATGACCAGCTCATCCCGGTACGGCCGGAAGTCCTCGCGCATCAGCCGCCCGAAGTTGACCTCAGCGTGTCCATAGGGCGGTCCGTAGTTGTTCGCCAGGTCGAAGTGGGTGACGCCGAGGTCGAAGGCGCGGCGCAGGATCGCCCGCTGCACCTCGATCGGCGACCCGTCGCCGAAGTTCTGCCACAGCCCGAGGGACACCTCGGGCAGCTTCAGCCCGCTCCGCCCGACACGGCGGTAGGGCATCTTGTCGTCGTACCGGTCAGCGGCGGCGAGGTATGTCATAGCGAAGAGTCTGCCAGTGCGCAGACGGCGGGCGCTCATGGGGACGGCCGCCGCGATCCCGCGCGGAGGCGGCAATGCCGGCCGTTACGGCGCAGGCGACTCGGGAGGCAGCATGGTGAACCGGGCGTCGACCTGCGCGGTGACCGACTGCCTGGCCGGCTCGAGGTCCAGGCTCGGCGCCTCGCCGGCGTACCCGCCGCCCATCCGGGCGGCCGCCATCATCGCCCTCGAGGCCGGCGCGCCGGCCTGGGGGCTCCACTGGCTGGTGAGCAGGCCGGTGTCGGCCGCCTCGACGAGCTCTCCCAGCCGCCCGCCGAACGCGGCCGCGTACTCCCCGGCCCGCCGCGTCGCGTCCCGGGCCGCGGCGACGCGCGCCTCGCGGTACACCGGGCTGTCCGGCCGCAGCGACCACCACGGGCCCGCGACGGTCACCAGCTCAAGTTCGGCGAGCCTGGCCACCAGTTCGCCGAGCACGCTGAGGTCGCGCACCGTCACCCGCGCGCTGGCCTGGCCTGTGTAGCCCGCCACCCGTTCCCTGTCGCCCTTCGGCTTGAACTCGGGGTGGGCGCTCGCCGGGCCGCTCTCCGTCTTCTCCACCGCGTCGCCGTACTCCCGGACCAAGTCGAGAACCTGCCGGTTCCTGCTGACCAGGCGGTCGAGCACCGCCCGCCGGTCCCGGTCGCGGGCCTGCACCGCGATGTCGATGACGGCGATCTCCGGGTCGGCCTCCAGGTAGGCCTCACCACGGACCGAGATAACCGGCAGCCGGTCGGTCACTGACTTCACCCTTTTCCTCGCCCTAGCAGTTGACCCCGCAGTAGCTAAGACGCATCGCACCCCGGGCCGGTTCCTGCCAGCTCAGGCGGTGCCGGCGGCGCGGTCGGCCCGCCTCTCGCCAGGTTAGTTCGCATCGCTAACAAGCGGGGTGACATGATTTCCGCTGGGCCGGACGGGTAGCCCGCCGCCGAGCGGGCGCCGCGTGTCCGGCGGCCCGTGGCATGTTTCGCCGACGGAAGGATCCTTGCCCATGTGCACGTACATCACAGAGAAGGTCGCGATCAGCGGCAGCGCCAAGGGAGCCTCCGGCTGGATGTCGGTGAGCGACAGCAGCGTCTACCTCGACCACCCCGTGCATGCGCCGTTCGGCCACACGCTCAACATCGACTTCCTCGCCCCGGAGCTCGGCCCGTCCGGGCGGGTCGCGGTCGAGCTCAGCCAGGACTCGGCGCGTGCCCTCGCAAAGGCGATCCAAGCGGTGCTCGACGCCGCACCGCCCGGCCTCGACTAGGCCGAGTTCCGTGTTGCCCAGCCCATGCCAACGAACCATCCGCGACCTAGGAGACAGCTAGATGACTGACGCGCTTATCGCCGAGACCATCACCATCACCGCGGGCAACGGCGACACCATCGAGGCGTACTCCGCCCGCCCGCTCGACGAGGCGCCGCGCGGCGGCGTGGTGGTCATCCACCACCTGCCGGGCTATGACGACGGCACCAAGGAGATCGCCCGCAGGTTCGCCTACCACGGCTACAACGCGGTCATGCCCAACCTGTACTGGCGCCAGGCGCCGGGCGCGAGCCCGGACGACGCCGCGGCCACCGCGCGGGCGCAGGGCGGCATCCCCGACGAGCAACTGGTCGCCGACGTGGACGGCGCCATCGCCTACCTCAAGGGGCTGCCGAACTCCAACGGCAAGGTCGGCACCATCGGCTACTGCTCCGGCGGCCGCCAGTCGTTCCTCGCCGGGGTCAGCCTCCCGCTCGACGCCGCCGTCGACTGCTACGGCGCCTTCGTCACGGGAACGCTCCCCGAGGGCTTCCCGCTGAAGGTCACCACGCTGGTGGACCGGACGCCGAACCTGTCCTGCCCGCTGCTCGGCCTGTTCGGCGAGGAGGACGCGCACCCGTCCCCGGCCGAGGTCGCCGAGCTCGAGGAAGCGCTCAAGGCGGCCGGCAAGACGTACGAGTTCCACGTCTACCCGAACGCGGGCCACGCCTTCTTCTCCGTCAACCGCCCCGCCTACCGCGTTGAGGCCGCCAACGACGGCTGGGCGCGCATCTTCACCTTCTACGGCAAGTACCTGTCCGCCTAGCCAAGCCACTGCCTCCCAGACGCGGGGCTCCCCGTACGCGGGCTCCCCGACGCGGGCTCCCCGTACGCGGGCCTCATGGCACGTAGGGTTCCCCGGACGCGGGGTTCCCGGACGCGGGGTTGCCCGGACGCGGGGCTCGCTGGACGCGGGGCTCCCCGGCCGAAGCTCCGTGAGCCCCGCCCCAGGCGAGCCCCGCGTCCGCGCCGAGCCGCGGGGTGCCGCGCCAAGGCGATCCCGACCCGCGCCTCGGCCGTGCCCTCGCAGACTTCTACTGAGTTCGGGTGCCACAAAACGGGACAAACTGGGGCGCGATTTGACCAAAACGCGGTAAAAGTTCTCCGCAGGCTCGGCGGGCGGGGCCTGCCGAGCTTAGATGTGTCCATTTTGTCCGAAATTTCCGCCGCGCCGGTGGCCGGGTAATCAGGAACTTCCGCCGCGCCGGTGGCCGGGTAATCATGAAGGGCTGCCCCGTCGTCCGGACCTCGCCAACCCGGCCCGAATGTCGTACGCGCGTGGCAGGATGCCCAGACAGCCGATTGCCGGCGGGGCGGCGCGCGGCGGTGCGGGCGGATCTAGGCGCGTCACGACGCGCACGGGCGGACGGGAATGCATGAGGGTCGCGGAATGAAGTTCACGGTGGAGCGCGATGCGCTCGCGGATGCCGTCAGCTGGGTTGCCAGGGCGCTGCCCGCCGGGCCGTGCTGCCGGTGCTCACCGGGCTGCTGCTCAGCGCGGGCCAGGAAGAGCGGCCGGGTCGGCGCAACGATGGCGGCTTCCTCACTCTCTCCTGCTTCGACTACGAGGTGTCGGCACGGGTCAGGGTCCGCGCCGAGGTAGCGGAGCCTGGCACCGTCCTGGTGCCCGGCCGCCTGCTCGTGGAGATCGTCCGCTCCCTGCCGCAGCACCCGGTCGACTTCGCGGACGATCCCGACGGAGTCTCGGTGACCTGCGGTGACGCGGCCTTCACGCTGACGCCGCTGCCGCTCGGCGAGTACCCGGAACTGCCGGAGCTGGCGCAGCTCGCCGGCACGGCGGACGGCGCCGAGCTCGCCGCGGCGATCGCTCAGGTGACTCCGGCCGCGAGCCGTGACGACACGCTGCCGATGCTGACCGCCGTCAACGTCGAACTCGACGGGACGACGATGACGCTGGCCGCGACCGACCGCTACCGGCTGGCCGTCAGGGACCTGGAGTGGAGCCCGGCACCCGGCATCGCCGGCCAGGACAAGATCTCGTTCCTCGTGCCGGCCAGGACGCTGAGCGAGGCGGCCAGGATGATGAGCCACGGCGACGCGGTCCGCGTGCTGCTGCGCCAGGCCGGGGACGCGAGCGGCGACGGCAGCGGCGCACAGACCGCTCGGGGAGGGGCAGCCGGGGGCGGCCACGGTGCGGCCGAGGCGATGATCGGCTTCGAGTCCGGCGATCGCCGCCTCACCGCACGGCTGCTCGCCGGGGAGTTCGTCAGGTACCGGTCCCGTTTCCCCGAGGAGTTCGGCTGCACCGCCGACCTGCCCGCGGACGCGTTCACCGAGGCGGTGCGCCGCGTGGCGCTGGTCGCCGAGCGGGGCACCCCGGTCCAGCTCTCCTTCGGGCCCGGCCGGGTCACCATCGGCGCGGCGACGCAGGGGCAGGCGCGGGCCAGGGAGACGGTGCCCGCCGACTTCACCGGTGACGAGCCGTCGATCGCGTTCAGCCCGCAGTACCTGCTCGACGGGGTGGTCGCGGCCACCACGACGCACCCGGACGAGTCGGCCTCCCCGGTCGCCCAGGTCAGGCTGCGCTTCACCAGCCCGGCCAAGCCCGCGGTGATCACGCCGGCCCCCGGCACGGGGACCGGCTTCAGGTACCTGGTGGTGCCGCAGCGCGTCGGCTAGCGGTGCGCCGGGTAACCGCCCGGCCCTACGGCGCGCCCGGCCCGTTATGGAAAGGCTGCTGCACCTGCTGCGTGAACTGCAGCGTCGAGCCCTGCTGCCACATCCCGCCACCGTCGTGGTAGAAGCCGTGCCTGGCGAACAGCAGGGCGGTGAACAGCCAGATCAGCATCGCGATCAGCAGCAGGGAAAGCGCGGCGAACCGGCCCGCCCGGTCGGCGGGGGTGCGCTGCGCCGGCTGGTCTCCGGCCTGGTGGCCGTCATCGCGCAGGCTCTCCGCGGGCCACGGACTGCCCGCCATGCCGAGGTGCGCGTAAGGGAAGACCGCCGGATCCCAAGCGGCGTGCGGCGCCGCGGCGTGCGCGCCGGTACGCCAGGTCAGCCGCGTCGGTCCTGGCAGGTCGGCCATGATCCGGGTGAGCTGGCCGTGCGTCTTCGCCGCGAACACCGCGTCCAGGCGTTCGTTCAGCTCGTCGAGGGTCAGCCGCCCGGCGGCGTAGTGCTCGCCAAGGTCTGTGGCCGCAGCGTCGCGTTCCGCGTCCCCAATGCGCAGCGCGTGCGGCCCCCGTGGCCTGGCGAGGTCGCCGCCGCCACTGGGAAAGGGTGCGTAATAACGCATCGCCATCGCACTTCCCGTTTGCTCGGAAGGTCGGTCCCCTCCACGATAAGTCGCGGACAACGATTTTGTCTCGCGGGGGACGCTTCCAGGTAACGGATCTTGGCGCGAGGGCGGCGCGGCGCGGCTAGAAGCGACGGCGGCGCGGCCCGCAGCCCCGGCCGCCACGCGGCCCGCGGCGGCCGCGGCCGAAGATGATGAACAGCAGCCGGCGCAGCAGCGCGAACGCCGCGAGGACCAGCGCGATCCCGATCGGCCGGCCCGCCCCGATGCCGAACACCCCGAGCATGCCGACGATGAACAGCGCCCAGATGAGGAAGGCGGTGAACGCGACCCGCCCTAGCTTGCGCCCGACCCCGGCCTGCCAGGCGTTGCCGCGCTCCTGCCGGTCGGAGCGGGCGTTCGCCGCGCCGGCCTGGGCGTGCCCGGCCGACGGCAGGTCCGTGAAGAGCGTGTTCAGGTCGCCGCGCGTCCGTGCGGCGAATACCCCGGACAGCCGCGTCTCCAGTTCCTCCTGGTCGAGCCGACCGCTGGCGAAGTGCTCGCGCAGTTCGGCCGCGGCGGCCTCACGCTCGGCGTCGCTGACCCGCATCTCATGTCCCGAAGCCACAGCACCCTCCGAAAGACCAGTACCCGCCGAAACCCGGCGCTCGCGTTAACCCGGTGCCCGCCGCGCCAGGCCAGCGGCCGCGTATCCACGATATATCGCGTATTACCCGATAGCAACTGCCCGGGCGGGCGGCAAGAGCCGGCCGCCTAGTTCAGGAAGTAGCTCGCGCCGCCGTTCTGCGGGTTGGTGACCAGCGCGTAGATGGTGACCGGGGCGCCGTGCGCGAAATTGAGCGTCAGCTGGATGTCCTTGCCGTCGTGCATCGGCCCGGTGCCGCTGATCAGCAGGTGGTAGCTGTTCGGGATGAGCTGGGTGGTCGAGTCGGCGGCCACGGGAATGGACGTCACCGTGTGCATGACGACGGGAGATTCCCCCTTGGCCGCCGGCGCCCGCAGCTCCACGGTCCCGCCGACGCTAGTGGACACGGAGACCAGCTGGTCGGCGGCCCCGTTGTTCCTGATGTCGAGGTAACCGACGGTCGCCTTCCCGGTGGCCGCAGGCTCCTGCACGTACGCGCCCACCACGACGATCCCCGAGCCGCCCGCGTGGTTCCGCGAGGCACATCCCGTGGCCGCGGCCGGCCAGCATGGCGGCCACGCCAACCAGTGCGAACGATCGGGGCAGCATTTTCACGCCTCAAAGATTACTGCGGGGGGACGACTGCGGGGACGACCCCCCTGCACAGTGCCGCCCGCGGGGGGACGACCCCCCTGCACCCCCCGATCACGGGGGGCCTGCGCGGCCCCCCGTACCCCCTGCGGTGGGGGCGGCGCGAAGACCGCGCCGCCCCCACACGGTGGCTGAGGTAAGGGCCTTGTGGTCGCCGTAAGCAGGCGCCGCAAAGCCCGCGGCGCCTGGCCCGCGGCGCCTCGCCGGCGGTGGTGGAGTAGCCGAGGAGCTTGTTCGCGTTGTCGGCGAAGGTGTTCGTGTAGGTGGTGGACAGGGTGACCGGCCCGGTGATGACGCCGGCCAGCTTGCTGATCGCCATGATCACGGTGGGCCCGCTCGCCGGCATGACGCCGTCGGGGAGGAACTGGGTCTTGTCCGTGGCGAGCGTGGAGATGTAAACGGACTTGGTGACCAGCGCGTTGTTCACGAAGCTCGGCGGCAGCGCGTTGGCGATGTCGGCCGCGCTGTGCGTGGCGATCCAGTGCATGGTGGCGACGAGTGCATTGACGACCTTCTGCACCGTATCCTTGTTCGAGTTCACCCAGCTGGTCTGCGCGAGCACGCCTGCGGTGGGCGCGAAGCCGCCGAGCCACTGCTTCACCCCGGCGGTGGTGGTGAGGTCGAACGCCGGGTAGCCCACGCCGAGCTTCTCGATCGCCGCGACCGTGGGCTGGGTGGTCATGCCGCAGAGGATCTTGTGGTGCTCCAGCGCGGCGATCATGGTCGTGCCGGCACCGGCCGCGATCGTGCTGTAATCGCTGCCGTGCTTCAAGCCGTACCGGGCGCCCAGGTACTGGGTGAGCTGGTCGGTGCCGGACCCGAGGTCGGTGACACCGATCGACTGTCCCTTCCATTGGGTGGGGGAGGTGATGTGCGTGCCGGTGGCGCACATGATCCGCTCGCCCGGCGCCCCGGACAGCTGGACGACGTCCTCGACGGCCTTGCCCTTGAGCTGGAAGTTGATCGTGTGCACGTACCAGGCGCCGGCCAGATTAACTTGCCCGGACGCCATCGCGTCCTCGGCGCCGACGCCACCCGACTGCTCGGTGGACAGCACCATGTTGACGCCGTACTTCTTGTAGAACCCGAGGCTCTGCGCGAGCTGGTAGGGCAGGTAGATCTGCTTGTCGATGCCGCCGACCATCATCGTGACGGTGGGCAGGCTGGCGGCCGAGGTGGCAGAGGCCGAGCCGCCGCTTGCGGACGAGCCGCCGGCCGCCGCCGTACTGCTGCTGCCCGACGAGCACGCGGCCACGGTGAGGGCGGTCGCGCACGCGGCCGCGACCGCGGCGAGGGAGCCTCTTCTGAGACCGATTTTTCGCATGGTGTCACTCCTGGTTGTTGAGGTGAGAGATAAGGAACGAAAGCAGGGGCGCGGGAGAATCGCTCAGACTGCGGCGGCTTCGGAGGCCATCTGCGGTCGCCAGGCGAGCAGCCGCCGCTCGAGCAGGCTGATCAGCCACTCGGCGACCAGCGCGATCGCGCCGATGATGATCATTCCGGCGAAGATGCCGTTGGCGTCGAAGTTGTTACCCGAGTCGGTGATGAGCACCCCGAGGCCATGCTGCGCGCCAAGGACCTCACCGACGATCGCGCCGATGACCGCGAACCCGAACGCCACGTGCAGCGACGCGATGATCCAGGTCATCGCGGACGGGATGACCACGTTGCGGATCACCCGCAGCCGCGACGCGCCGAGGATCCGCGCGTTGTTGACCAGGTTCCCGTCCACCTCGCGGACGCCCTGGAAGGCGTTGAAGAAGACCACGAAGAACACGAGGAACGCGGCGAGGACGATCTTCGACGACATGCCGAGCCCGAGGATGATGATGAAGAGCGTGCCGAGCACGATGCGCGGCAGCGCGTTGACCGCCTTGATATAGGGGCTGAGCACCTCGGACAGGAACCGCACCTGCCCGAGCAGCACGCCGACCACGATGCCGCAGGCCACGCCGATCACGAACCCGAGGATGGCTTCCTCCATCGTGGTCCAGATCTGCAGCCAGATTGACCCGAAGCTGGTGCCGTGCCGCACCCAGTCATTGAGCTTCGACACGATCCCGCTCGGCTGGCCGAAGAAGAACCGGTCCACGATCTTCAGCGACGTGAACAGCTGCCAGCCGCCGAACACGATGATGAGCACCGCGACCTGCGCCGCGTGCACCCACAGTTTTCTCCTGGTCATGACCGCACCGCCGCAGAAGAAGTAGGAGCAGCCGAGGACGTCCGCGCGTAGGCCCGGGTCACCTCGTCGCGCAGCGACTCCCAGACCTCGTGGTGCAGCTCGCGGAACCGCTCGCCGAACCTGATCTCCTGCACCGAGCCGCGCGGCCGCGGCAGGTCGATGTCGAACACCGCCTTAACCGTGCCAGGGCCCGCGGTCATCACCACGACCTTGTCGGCGAGCGCGATCGCTTCCTCCAGGTCGTGCGTCACGAAGATGACCGACGGCTTCGACTGGTCCCACAGCGTCAGCAGCTCGTTGGACATGATCGCCTTCGTCTGCACGTCGAGCGCGCCGAACGGCTCGTCCATCAGCAGGATCGACGGCTCGTTGATCAGCGCCGCCGCCAGCGCCACCCGCTTGCGCATGCCGCCGGACAGCTGGTGCGGGTGACGGTCCTCGAACCCGGTGAGCCCGACCATCCGCAGCCAGTCCCGCGCGTCGGTCAGCGCGGCCTTCTTCGGCACGCCGCGGAACAGCGGCCCCATGGCCACGTTGCCGAGCACCGTCTTCCACGGCAGCAGCGCGTCGGTCTGGAACATGAAACTGGTGCCGCGCCCGATGCCGGCCACCGGCTGCCCGCCGACCGTCACCGTCCCCTCGCTGGCCCGGTCAAGGCCGGCCACCAGCGTGAGGGTGGTGGACTTGCCGCACCCCGACGGCCCCACCACGGCGCAGAACTCTCCGGGCTCGACGGTCATGGTCACGTCGCGCAGGGCGGTAAAGGCACCGCCCGGCGTGGCGAATCGTTTGGTGACCCCGGCTAGCTCGATGCGCCCGGACCGCTCCGGCGGGGGTTCACGTCGTGTGTTGGATCGCACAAGCCAGGAAGCTAGCCGCGGCTGTGACCGAGGTCACTATTGCGCGCAATCCCCGCCGTAAAGCGCCCTATGCGCCTTTAGCGCGTAAAGATCAAAATCAACGAGATCCCGAACCAGGGTGCGTGTTCCACGCCGATACCACGCGTTCTTCTTTCCAGCCGGGATCGCTCGTTCCGCTGGTTTTGCGCGTTCTGCTCGCAACCAGTCGTCTTCCTGCGCCGTTGCCCCGTTGTTACACTGCGGTAACTCTGCAGGGAGGAACGCTTGAACCTGCCTATCTGGCGCCACGTGCGGCAGCGCCTGTCCACTCAGGTCGTGCTGCTGATGGTGGCCATCTTGGTGCTCACCATGGCCGGGGGCGGCTTCGTGGTGTATTTCAACCTGCGCCACCAGGCCGAGCAGTCCTACGAGAACCGTGCCCTGTCGGTCGCGCAGGCGCTCGCCGCCAGCAGCGAGGTGCAGCGCCTGGCCGCCTATGGCCGTCCCGGCGGTGAGCTCCAGGTGCTCGCCACCGAGGTGCGCGAGCGGACCGGCGTGCTGTTCGTGGTGGTCACCAACGCCCAGGGCATCAGGCTCACGCACAAGAACCCGGCGCTGATCGGCACCCCGATCACCTACCACGACCCGGAGCCGATGTCGGCTCAGCCGTTCCGCACCGGCCGCCAGTACACCGGCATCCAGCCCGGCACGCTCGGGCTCGAAGCGGTCGGCAAGACGCCGCTGTGGCTGAATGGCAAGCTGATCGGCGAGGTATCCGTCGGCTTCCGGATGGGCGACGTGTCCAGGCAGCTCAGCGGCATGCTGCCGTCGCTGACCGCCTACCTGCTCGGCGTGCTCGCGGTCGGCGCGCTCGCCGCGCTCGCCCTGGCCAGGCGGCTGAAGCGGCAGACCTTCGGCCTGGAGCTCAGCGAGATCGCCGCGCTGCTCCAGGAGCGGGAGGCGATGCTGCACGGCATCAGGGAGGCGGTGCTCGGCTACGACACCGGCGGCCGGGTGCTGCTCGCCAACGACGCGGCCCGCGACCTGCTCGGCCTGCCGGCGGAGTTCGCCGGCCGTAAGCTCCGCTACATGCTGCCGTCCGGCCGGCTGGCCGACGTCGCGACCGGCGTGGTGACCGGGAGCGACCTGCTCGTGCTGCACGAGGACCGGGTGCTCGTCGCCAACCGGATGCCGATCACCCGCAATAACCAGCAGCTCGGCTGGGTGGTCACCTTCCAGGACCGCACCGAGTCCGAGACGCTCAAGCGGTCACTGGACGAGGCGACCGGCCTGGCCGACACACTGCGCGCCCAGTCGCATGAGTTCGCGAACCGGCTGCACACCCTGGTGGGCCTGGTCGAGCTCGGCCACTACGCCGAGGCGGTCGAGTTCGTGACCGGGCTGTCCGCCGCCAGGGGCGAGCTGACCGACCAGCTCACCGAGGCGATCGGCGAGCCGAAGCTGGCCGCGCTGATCCTCGGCAAGATGTCGCTGGCCGACGAGCGCGACGTCAGTCTCCGGCTGATGCCGGACAGCCGGGTGGGACAGCACGTCACCGCGATCACCCAGGTGCTGACCGTGGCCGGCAACCTGATCGACAACGCGATCGACGCCGCCGCGCTCGCCCCCGCGCCGCGCCAGGTGGAGCTGACCCTGGTGGCCGCCGAGTCCGACCTGCTGATCCGGGTGCGTGACAGCGGGCCAGGCGTGCCGCAGGACCTGCGGGAGGAGATCTTCACCGACGGCGTCACCACCAAGTCCTCGGTGACCGGTGCGCGCCGCGGCCTCGGGCTCGCCCTGGTCAGGCAGATCGTCGAGGGCATGGGCGGCATGGTCAGCGTCGGCCAGGACGGCGGCGCGGTGTTCACCGCCGTGCTGCCCGGCTGCCTCGACGCCCAGGGCCCAGACGGTAGGGGGCCAGACGCATCGCCACCGGTGCCGCGGCCCCGGGTCCTGTCGTGATCCGCACCCTGGTGGTCGACGACGACTTCCGGGTCGCCGCGATCCACGCCGCCTACGTGAACAAGATCGAGGGCTTCGAGGTCATCGCCGAGGCGCACAGCGCCGCCGAGGCGGTCAGCGCGGTGGACCGGCTGCGCCCCGACCTGATGCTGCTCGACCTCTACCTGCCGGACGAGCACGGGCTCAAGCTGGTCGCCAGGCTCCGCGACGGCCACCCGCCGGTGGACGTCATCGTGATCACCGCGGCCAAGGACGCGGACAGCGTCCGGGTCGCCATGCAGGGCGGCGCGCTGCACTACCTGCTCAAGCCGTTCAGCTTCCCGGTGCTGCGGGACAAGCTGCTGTCCTACGCGCAGATGCGGACCAGGCTGAGCGCGCTGCCCAGTGCCAGCCAACACGGGGCCAGCCAACACGGGGCCAGCCAACACGGGGCCGACCAGCGGGCCGTGGACCGGGTGTTCGGCGCCCTGCGCGCCACCGACCAGCTGGCCGGGGTCAAGGGCCGCTCGGTGCACACCCTGGAGGCGGTCGAGCAGCTGCTCAGCGACACCGACGCCGACCTGTCCGCCGCCGAGGTCGCCGAGCGCACCGGGATGAGCCGGGCCACCGCCCAGCGCTACCTCAGCCACCTGCACGAGGTCGGCCGGGTCGACATCAAGCTCCGCTACGGCAGCGGCGGCCGCCCGGAACACGGCTACCGGTGGAACGGCGCCCCCGCGCGCTAGCCGCACGGCCGGCTATCCGGCGATCCACCACGCCGACAGCAGCAGCAGCGCCACCGCGAGTATCACGTAGGAGCTGCCCGCCACCTGCTGCCAGGCCGCCCAGCGGAGCTCCCGGTTACTGCCGGACGGGAACCACCATTGCGGCGCCGCGGCGAACACGGCAAGCCCGCACCCGGCGGCGACCAGCGCGCCGCGCCGCCCGGGCCGACGCCCGTGCTGATGCCAGTGCAGGGCCAGCGTCAGTACCGCGGTCTCGCCCCACACCCAATGATGCGACCAGGAAATCGGCGAGATCAGCAGGGCAGCGAAGGCGTTGAGTGACAGCGCCCACGCCGCGGCCGAGCCGGCCAGGGCCCGCCGCATGCCCCGGCAGGCCAGCCCGAGCACGACCGCCGACAGCGCCAGCCAGGCGGCGATCCCGGCCGGCCCCGGGTAGAGCCCGGCCCGCGCGAGTACCCCCGCAATGGACTGGTTGGCCGGGTACGCCGGGCTGCCAGGGCGGCCGGCCTGGAAGATGACCGAGGTCCAGTACCTGGCCGAGTCGCCCGGGGCGAGCAGGAAGCCGGCCCCGGTGCAGACGGCGAACGCGGCCGCGGCCACCGCTGCGGCCCGGTAGTCCCGGCGCAGCAGGAAGAACAGCACGAACGCGGCCGGGGTCAGCTTCACCGCCGCCGCGACCCCGACCAGTGCCCCGCGCGGCCAGCGCGCCCTGGCGGCGAGGCAGTCCACGGAAACCAGGGCAAGCAGCCCGACGTTCACCTGGCCGTAGCCCAGGGTGCTCCGCACCGGCTCGAGGAACAGCGCGGCGGGCAGCAGCCAGCCGACCGTCCACCAGGATGCCGTGCTACCGGGCGGGCGGCCGGCCGGACCGCCACCGACGCGGAGGAAGACCCGCAGCACCAGCGCGGTCAGCGCGATCGTGGCGAGGGTGAGCACCGTGCCCGCCACGGCCCACGGGACCAGGGCGAGCGGTGACAGCAGGATCGCGGCGAACGGCGGGTAGCTGAACGGCAGCCGCACCCCGGCGGCGGTCGGCGGCAGCGAGCCGTACAGGTCGCCGCCGCGCAGCCACACCCGCCCGCCGATCCGGTAGACGTCCAGGTCGATCCGGTAGGGACCGAACCCGGCCCCGTGGCCGGAGAACGACAGCAGGAAGAACCCGGCCGCGGCGAGGTTGACCGCGGCGAGCAGCGCCCGCGCGGGCAGCGCGCCGGGCCGGGCGGGCAGCCAGCCCCGGCCGAGGCCGGCGCGGCGGGGGAGCGGCCGCACCAGGGCGCGGGCCGCCGGCGTTGCGCGAGCGGGAAGACCGGGTGAGATTGATGGTCACGGCACGCATGTCTACGGGCCGGCGGGTCTGGGCGCGGTAAGCGCCATCCTTATGCCGCGCTTATGCCGACTCCGCATAATGAATCGGGTAAGGAGGAGGCAGCGTGCGCGTGCTTGTGGCCGAGGACGAGCAGGTGATGGCCGACACGATCGCCGAGGGGCTGCGGCGGCGGGCGATCGCCGTCGACGTCTGCTACGACGGCGACGCCGCGCTCGAGCGGGTCATGGTGCACCGCTACGACGTGGTCGATCCTGGACTGGGACCTGCCGCTCGTGCACGGCGACGAGGTGTGCCGCCGGATCGTCGCCCGGGGCGGCGAGACCAGGGTCCTGATGCTCACCGCGGCGGCCGGACTCAGGGACCGGGTGGACGGCCTCGACCTCGGCGCGGACGACTACCTCACCAAGCCGTTCGCCTTCGCCGAGCTCGTCGCCCGGGTTGCCTCGCTCGGCCGGCGGTCAAGGCCCGCGCTCCCGCCGGTGCTCGAACGGGACGGGATCATCCTGGACCGCCC
Organism: uncultured Actinomycetota bacterium; assembly: GCA_963811335.1. Lineage (GTDB taxonomy): Bacteria > Actinomycetota > Actinomycetes > Streptosporangiales > Streptosporangiaceae > Trebonia. Next base: position 41,394 of record CAWERB010000015.1, read on the forward strand.
GCAGTACCGGGCCTGGCGCGACGGCGAGCTGCTAACCCTGTCACCCAAGGAGTTCGCGGTCCTCGAAGTGCTGCTGCGCGCCGAGGGCCGGGTCGTCACCGCCGAGGAACTACTGGAAAAAGCATGGGACGAGAACGCGGATCCATTCACGAACGCGGTCCGGGTCGCGGTGATGACGCTCCGCCGCAAGCTGGGCGACCCGCCGGTCATCGAGACCGTGCCAGGCGCCGGCTACCGGCTTGGCTGCTAGCCAGGCTGCCCGACGTCCGTCAGCCCTCGCTGCGCCGCCGGGTGGCCGCCGCGCTTGCCCTGATGACCGGTACCGGCTTCCTCGTCATCGGCGCCTGCCTGGAGGCGGTGCGCAACCTCGCGACCGGGACCAGTTCCGACGCCCCCTGCGGTGCCACCCTGCCCGAGCTGCCGGCCTCGAGCTTCCCCTGCTACTACGACCAGCAGGCTACGTTGGCCGGGTGGGCCGTCATGGTGGTCCTGGTGGCGCTCACCGCATGGGGCTGGTGGGGCCTCGCCGGCTGGGTGCTGCGGCCGCTGGCGGCGGCGGCGGACACGGTCCGGCGTCTCGGCCCGCAGAACCTCGGCCAGCGCGTCCGCCTCGAAGGCGGCCACGACCGGTTCAAGGAGCTGGCCGACGCGCTCGACGACGCGCTCGACCGGCTCGCGGCCGGGCTACGAGAGCCAGCGCCGGTTCGCGGCCAACGCCTCCCACGAGCTGCGCACCCCGCTGGCCGTGCAGCGGCTGCTCACCGAGGTCGCGCTTGACGACCCCGCGGCGGGCGAGGACCTGCGCAGGCTCGGCGCGCAGCTGCTGCGCACCAACGAGCGCAACGAGAGCCTGATCGAGGGCCTCCTCGTGCTGGCCGAAAGCGACCGGGGGCTGCCCGGCAAGATCCCGGTGCGACTGGACAAGCTGACGGAAGACGTGCTCGGCGTCCATGAGGAGCTCGCCGCCGAGCACGCGGTGAGTCTCCGCCGCACGCTGACGGGCACCTGGGTGACCGGCGACCCGGTGCTGCTCGAGCGGATGATCGTCAACGTGGTGGCGAACGCGATCAAGTACAACGAGCCGGGCGGCTGGGTTGAGGTGGAGGTGACGGGCGAGGCGGCCGGGCCGGCGCTCACGGTGCGTAACACCGGACAGTACCTGCCCGCCGAGGCGGTGCCCACCCTGTTCGAGCCCTTCCGGCGGCTGGGCGCCGACCGGGTGCGCGGGCGCGGCGGGGTGGGGCTCGGCCTGGCCATCGTCCGGTCCATCGTGGTCGCGCACGAGGGAACGATCCAGGTGCGGCCGCGGGCCGAGGGCGGCATGGAGCTGGGGATCGGCCTGCCCGGCCCGTCGGACGCCGCCGCGAGCCGGGAAGGCCGCGGCCGCTAACCGCGCTCGAGCGCGGTGCCGAGCAGGCCGAGCGGCGGCGAGCCCAGGTCCATCAGCGCCGAGTGGAACCGCTTCAGCGTGAACCCGGCTCCCCACGCCGTCCTGGCCCGCTCGCGCAGCGCCATGATCTCCAGCTTGCCCCAGGTGTACCGGCCGTAGGTCGGGTCGAAGGTCGCGCGCCGCGCCTCGGACGCCGCCGCGGACCCGGCCAGGTGCGTGTCGGCCGCGAAGCGCGCGGCCGCTTCCTCGACCGTCCAGCCCGCGGTGTGCACGCCGAGCGCGCACGCCAGCCGCGTCACCCGGACCAGCGCCTCAAGCCAGACCCCGATCGCGAAGCGCGGGTCGTCGGCGAGGAATCCCTCCTCGACGCACAGTTCCTCGGCGTAGTGCGCCCAGCCCTCGACGAAGGCGCTGGAGAACAGCGTCCGGCGCACGTCGCCGCGCGCCCGGCGCAGCGCCTGGTGGTGCGAGAAGTGCCCGGGCGCGACCTCGTGCACGGTGATGGCGGGCAGCGTGCTCGCGCTGAACACCTCAAGCCACGCTTCGACCTCCTCGGCAGGCCAGGCCTCGTCGGGCGGGGTGATCCAGTACCAGGACGGCGCGTCCGGCTCGGCGGGCGCGTTGGTGGAGATCATCGCCATCGCCCAGCGCCGCGATTCCGGCGCCGCGCCGACCAGGCACGTCCCGTCGTGCACCGGCATCAGGTCGCGGGCGAGCGTGAACTCAAGCGCCCGCTCCGTCCAGTACCGCGCCGCCTCGAGCACGCCGCCGGAGTCCGGGTGGTCCCGCGTCAGTTCCCGCGCGACGTCCATCGCGGGCCGCTTGGGGTCGATCAGCGCGGCCGATTCCTCGAGCCTGGCGCGCAGCCGGTCCCGCTCGGCGTCCGCCCGGGCGGCGAGCGCGCCGAGGTCGACCGGCATCGCTTCCGCCGTGGAGAGCAGCCTTCCTAGCGCGTCCGGCCCGAGCGCCGCGTCTGGCGGCCCGCTGACCGCGGCCCGTTCCACGTGCGCGACCAGCCGCCGGTGGGCGGCGAGCGCGGCGTCGCGCGCCTGCGGGTCCGCGTCCGCGGTGACGCCGGCCGCCAGGCCGCGGATGCCGCCGAGCAGCGAGGCCGCCACCGGCGCGGGTACCAGGTCGAGTGAGCCGATGGCCGCGTCGATGACCGCGGGCCAGTGGGCCAGGTGGGCGGCCCGCGCCGCGCGCCGTTCCGCCTCCGGCGCGTAGTCCTTGTCGTAGCAGGCGAGGTCAAGCTCGCCGAGGTGATACATCGGATTGCGCCGGTGCAGCTCAAGGTCCGCGTAGACGACCCGCTGCAGTTCCTCGAACGCCCGCAGGTGCGCCTCGTCGTGCCGGTCGCCGAGCGGCGGCCGGCCGCGCCCCGCCGCCGCGAGCCGGGCGAGGCCGGCCGCGACCCCGTCATGCGACAGGTCCTGCGGCACCCCGTCGTACTCGTGCCTGCCGCCGTACTCCCGCGCCTCCGCGACGTTCAGGTCACAGATCGCCCGCACCCGTGGTTCCAGCTCGTCCATGAATCAGAACGCTACCCGGTCCCGGGCCCCGTGTCCGCGCCGTTCCGCTCCGCGCCGCGCCATCGCCATCCAGGCCATCGCGCCCGCCCCGCACCCCCGAGCGGCAACATGGTGGACATTTGGTGACACTCCGATGTACCTAAATGTCCACCATCCGTGCCTGGCCCGCGATGCGGCCGCCGCCTTTGAGGATAACAGCAAGAAGCGCGGGGGTGCTCGCCTTGCGGGCGGGCATGCTGTTGGATGATGAGGAGACCCGGAGCGGACGGAGCGTGCATCGATGGCGGAGATCCCCGAGTTCACCACGCGGCCGGAGCTCGCGGGGACGTTCGGGATGGTGGCATCGACGCACTGGCTCGCCACGGCCGCGGGCATGGCCGTACTCGAGCGGGGCGGTAACGCGTTCGACGCGGCGGCCGCCGCCGGGTTCACCCTTCAGGTCGTCGAGCCGCACCTGAACGGCCCGGGCGGCGAGGTGCCGGTCATCGGGCACGACGCGCGGCGCGGCGAGACGTTCGTCGTCTGCGGGCAGGGCACCGCGCCGGCCGCCGCCACCGCCGCGGCGTACACGGGCCTCGGCCTTGACCTGGTGCCGGGCAGCGGGCTGCTCGCCGCGACCGTCCCCGGCGCGTTCGGCGGCTGGCTGCTGCTGCTGCGCGAGTACGGCACGCTCCGGCTGCGCGACGTGCTGAGCTACGCAATCGGCTACGCGGCGGGCGGCTACCCCCTGGTTCCCGCGATCAGCTGGTCGATCGCCAGCGTCGCCGACCTGTTCCGCGAGCACTGGCACACCTCGGCCGAGGCCTACCTGCCCGGCGGCGGCGTCCCCGCGCCGGGCACCAGGTTCGCCAACCGCGCGCTCGCCGCCACCTACGAGCGCATTCTCGCCGAAGCGGAGGCCGCTGGCGCCGACCGCGACGCGCAGCTCGAGGCCGCCCGCCGTGCCTGGTACGACGGCTTCGTCGCCGAGGAGATCGGCAAGTTCGCCACCACCGAGGTGATGGACGTGACCGGGATGAGGCACCGCGGGCTGCTCACCGCCCACGACCTGTCCACCTGGCACGCTCGCCTCGAGGCGCCCGCCAGCCGGGACTACCACGGGCTGACGGTCGCCAAGACCGGCCCCTGGGGGCAGGGCCCCGTCTTCCTGCAGCAGCTCGCCCTGCTCGAGGGCACCGGCCTCACGGCCATGGGACCGGGGTCGCCCGACTTCATCCACACGGTGACCGAGGCGGCCAAGCTCGCTTTCGCCGACCGGGAGGCCTGGTACGGCGACCCCGCGTTCACCGACGTGCCGCTCGGTGACCTGCTTTCCGCGCCTTACAACGACGAGCGGCGCGCGCTCATCGGGGAAACCGCGAGCCTGGAGCTGCGGCCCGGCCGCCCGGGAGGCCGGCCGCCCCGGCTGCCCGGGTTCGCCACGCTCCCGTTCGGTACACCCGACCTCGGCCCAGGCGAGCGCGGCCCAGGCGAGCGCGGCACTGGCGGGCGGGGCACTGCCGAGCGCGGCACCACCGGGCGGGGGCGGGGAAGCGGCGACCCGGGGATCGACCCGGCGACCGGCGAGCCGCTCGGCCGCGCGAGCGGGCCGGCGGGCGGCTCCGGCCTGCACCCGCCGCGCGGCGACACCTGCCACCTCGACGTGGCGGACCGCTGGGGGAACGTGGTCACCGCGACGCCGAGCGGCGGCTGGCTGCAGTCCTCGCCGGTCATCCCGTCCCTCGGCTTCTGCCTCGGCACCCGGGCGCAGATGTTCACGCTCACCCCGGGCCTGCCCGCGACGATCGCGCCTGGCAAGCGGCCGCGGACCACGCTGACCCCGACGCTGGTGCTGCGCGGCGGCGAGCCGTACCTGGCGTTCGGCACGCCCGGCGGGGACCAGCAGGACCAGTGGACGCTCGGCTTCTTCCTGAACCACGTGCACTTCGGCATGAACCTGCAGCAGGCGATCGACTTCCCGGCGTTCCACTCCGCGCACATGCCGTCGTCGTTCTACCCGCGCGAGGCCTACCCGGGCCGCCTCGACGTGGAGTCCAGGGCCGGCGACGCGGTCATCGCCGAGCTCGCCCGGCGCGGCCACGACGTGCACGTGCAGCCGCCGTGGTCGCTCGGCCGGATCAGCGCCGTCGCCCGCAGGAACGGCATGCTCTACGCCGCCGCCAACCCGCGCGGCATGCAGGGCTACGCCGCCGGCCGCTAATCCGGTCAGAGACGGGCAGCTAATCCGGTAAATCTGAGCGCCGCAGGTCAGCGCCTGAAATGCCTGCGAGGGCGCCGGAATTGCACAGGTTCACCCATGACAGTTGTCATAGGCGAACTCTGAGCCCCGACACTACCCAGATGTCTAGACCACATGATGGGATGCGTTGGTACGCGAAACCATCCCAATCCCAACCCCCAGGGGAACTGCTAATGAGCCACAGCGGAACGGGGCCCGTCGTCTCGTTCGATAACGTCAGCAAGCACTACGGCAGCCTCAAGGCGGTCGACGGGCTGAGCCTCGAGCTCCGTAGCGGCGAGACCGTCGCCTTGCTCGGCCCGAACGGCGCCGGCAAGTCAACCTCCCTCGACATGCTCCTCGCCCTGCGCAAGCCCACCGCGGGCAAGATCCGAATGTTCGGCCAGGACCCGTACCACGCGGTCAAGTCCGGCGCGGTCGGCGCGATGCTCCAGTCCGGCGGACTGATGCCGGAGGTGACGGTCGGCGAGCTGGTGGCGCTGGTCGCGGGCCTGCACCCGCGGCCCGTTCCGGTCGAGACCACGCTGCGCCGGGCCGGCATCGCGGACATCGCCGGCCAGCGGGTTGACCGGATCTCCGGCGGGCAGACGCAGCGCGTCAGGTTCGCGCTGGCGATCGCCGGCGAGTGCGACCTGATCGTGCTCGACGAGCCGACCACGGCGATGGACGTGGAGACCAGGCGGCGGTTCTGGTCCTCCATGAAGGAAGAGGTCGCCGAGGGCAAGACCCTGCTGTTCGCCACGCACTACCTCGAGGAGGCCGACCAGGCGGCCGACCGCATCCTGGTCATCAACCGGGGACGGCTGCTCGCCGACGGGACGCCGGAGGACATCAAGAAGCGGGCGGGTGCCAAGCGGATGTCCTTCCGGCTGCCCGGCGCGGACCAGGCGGTGCTCGTCGGCCTGCCCGGCGTGGTCAGCGTGGAGACCAGGCACGACCTGGTGCAGATCCAGACGGAGGACTCCGACGCGACGCTGTACGCGGTGCTCGACGCCGGCTACCGGCCGAGCGAGATCGAGGTCGGCAGCCTCGGCCTTGAGCAGGCGTTCCTCGCCATCACCGCGGAAGACGACCAGGCCAACGGCCACGAGCCGGTTCCCGCACGCTAAGCGCACATCCGACGCTGACAGGAGACGAGAAACAATGCGCGGCATATTGCTGCTGACGCGGGCCGAGATCAACCGGCTGCGCCGCAACAGAAGGTACCTGATCTTCACCGTGGGCCTGCCGGTGATCCTTTACCTCATCATCGGCAAGCAGGCGACAAGCAAGGCGTACGGCGTGGATTTCGCGGCGTACTACATGGTCGCGATGGCGACGTTCGGCGCGTTCGCCGGGGCGCTCAACGGCAACTCCATCAGGATCTCCGAGGAGCGCAAGGTCGGCTGGATCAGGCAGCTGCGGCTCACCCCGCTGCCTGCCAACGCCTACGTGGTCGCCAAGATCCTGACCTCCATGGCGACCACGATCCCGTCGGTCGTGATCGTGCTGCTCCTCGGCCGCTTCTACGGCGGCGTGCACCTGGCGGCCTGGCAGTGGCTGGTGATCGCGGTCATCATCTGGCTCGGGTCGACGATCTTCGCCGCGCTCGCGGTCGCGGTGGGCTACCGGTTCCCGCCGGACCAGGTGCAGCCGATCACGTTGCTGCTGTACTTCACGTTCACCATCCTCGGCGGGATCTGGTTCCCGCTCGGCGGCGCGCTGCAGACCATCGGCAAGGGCACGCCAACCTACGAGGCGGTGAAGATCTCCACCGACGTCATCGGCAACGTGTCGGTGCCGTACGGCCTGGTCCTCGGCCTGGTGATCTGGCTGGCGATCTTCGCGGGGCTGGCCACGCTCTCGGTGCGCTCGATGGCGGAAGCGGTCTAACCGGGTGAAGTGGCGGGTATCGGTACCGTTATGTCCATTTGGTCCGCCGATCGCGTGGTGCTCAGCGCGGGGCCCTCCGACCGGGGGCCCCTCGCTGGGTACCGCACCCGGGCTGGCCGGGTGGCCGGGATCGTGTTCACCGGGATCTGGCTGGCGTACCTCATCGGCCCGGTCGTCGACCTGATCACCCAGCACTACAGCGCGATCGACCGGGCCGCGGGGCTCTCCATCATCGCGGCCTTCTGCGTCATCTACGTGACCCTGGTGCCGAACTGGCCGATGGGCCCCCGGTACGCCCACGCCTGGCCTCGCCGCGCTCTTCGCGCTGGCGGCGGCCGCCTGCATCCTGTTCGGCGGCATGGGCGCGGCCAGCTTGTGGATCTTCGTGTCGTCCGCCTCCGGGCTGCTCGTCGCTAACCACCGCTGGGCGGTGCGGGTGATCGCGGCGGTCGTCGCCTGCTACGTGTTCTTCTGCTACACCGGCCACGTCGCCATGACGGACTTCCTCGGCAACCTGCTGCCGGTGACGTTCCTCGGCCTGGTCATGATCGGCCTGCGCAGGCAGCTGCAGCTGACCAGCGAGCTGCGCCGGGCGCGCGAGGAGGTGGCGCAGCTGGCGGCGAGCGAGGAGCGGGTGCGGCTGGCCCGCGACATGCACGACCTGACCGGCCAGTCGCTGTCGGTGATCACGCTCAAGTCAGAACTGGCCACGCGGCTGCTGTCCCGGCTGCCGGACAGCCCAGAGCGGGACCGGGTACGGGAAGAGATCGAGGGGGTCGCCGCGGTGAGCCGGCAGACGCTGCACGACATCCGCGAGGCGATCAGCGGTTACCGGCGGCCGACGCTCGCCGTGGAGGTCATCACCGCCCGTGCGGCCCTGGTCAGCGCGGGTATCGCCGCCGAGGACGACCCGGGGCTCCTGCTGGCGTCCGGCACGTTCGACCCGGACGCGGAGGCGGCGCTCGCCTGGTGCCTGCGCGAGGCGGTCACCAACGTGGTCCGTCACTCCGGCGCGAAGCACTGCCGCATCAGCCTCACCAGCCATCACGACAGCGTCACCCTGGTGGTGAGCGATGACGGCCGCGGGCACGTCTCGCCGGGCGCCCGGGACGCCGGCCCGGACGCCCGGCCCGGGCGCCGGGCCGCGGGCCGCGACGGCGGGCACCGGGCTGCGCGGCATGTCCGAGCGGCTCAGCGCGGCCGGCGGCTCGCTCGAGCTCCGCCCGGACGCGCGCCCGGGCTTCTGCCTCACGGCCACCGTCCCCGCGCACCCTGAGCAGGTGACATCATCGGGGACGTGATCCGGGTGCTGCTCGCCGAGGACCAGGCGATGATCCGCGAGGCCCTCGCGGCGCTGCTGTCGTTCGAGGACGACATCGAGGTGGTCGCCCAGGTGGGCCGGGGCGACGAGGTGACGGCCGCGGCGCGGGCCGCCAAGCCGGACGTCGCGCTGCTCGACATCGAGATGCCCGGCCTGGACGGCCTCAGCGCCGCCGCCGCGCTGCGCGCGGCGTGCCCGGACCTTAAGATCATCATCCTCACCACGTTCGGCCGTCCCGGTTACCTGCGCCGGGCGATGGAATCTGGCGCGTCCGGCTTCATCGTCAAGGACTCGCCGGCGGGCAAGCTCGCCCGCACCATCCGCGCCGTCCTCGCCGGCCAGCGCGTCATCGACCCCGACCTGGCCGCCGCCGCGCTCGCCGAGGGCCCGAACCCGCTCACCCCGCGCGAGAAGGACGTGCTCGGCGCCGCCGCGAACAACGACGGCGCCACCCTCGCCCAGATAGCCGCCGCCGTGTACCTGTCGGAAGGCACGGTCAGGAACTACCTCAGCTCGTGCATCCAGAAGACCGGCACCCGCAACCGCGCCGAAGCCGTCCGCGTCGCCCAGGACCGCGGCTGGCTGTAAGGGCGGCCGACGGCCATAGGATGACCGGGTGGCAACCCCTGGTTATCTCCGCTTTCCGCACCTCCACGATGACCTGCTCGCCTTCGTCGCCGAAGATGACGTCTGGCTCGCCCCCGCGGAAGGCGGCCGCGCCTGGCGGCTGACCGCAGACGGCGGCCAGGCCAGCCACCCGAGGTTCGCACCGGACGGCGCGACGATCGCCTGGACGAGCTGGCGTGACGGCGGCATCCCCGAGGTCTACACCGCCGACACGGACGGCGGCATCGCCACCCGCCGCACCTACTGGGGCGACATGCGGACCCGCGTCACCGGCTGGACGCGGGACGGCGAGGTGCTCGCCATCACCGCCGTCGACCAGCCGTCGGCGCAGCGCACCATGGCGTACGCGGTGCCGCTCGGCGCTCCGCCGCGCCGCCTGCCGTTCGGCCAGGTCAACGACCTGGCTCGGTCGGAGTCCGCGACGGTGCTGCTGACCGCGCAGCGCGGCGACCCGGCCCACTGGAAGCGCTACCGCGGCGGCACCGCCGGACGCCTGTGGGTGGCTCGCGGTGAAGACCCGCTGTTCACCCGGGTGCTGAGCCAGCTCACCGGCCAGCTCGCCGCCCCGATGATCATCGACGGCCGCCTTGTCTTCCTGTCCGACCACGAGGGCACCGGCAACATCTACTCCACCACCCTGGACGGCGGCGACCTGCGCAGGCACACCGACCACGACGGCTTCTACGTGCGCAACCCGGCGACCGACGGCAGCCACGTCGTCTACCACGTGGCCGGCGACATCTGGCGGCTGGACAGCCTGGACGCCGCCGCGCGGCCGCGCAAGCTGGACATACAGCTCACCGCGCCGCCCGCGGCCCGCGCGCCGCGGGTGATCACCGCCGCTGACCACCTCGGCGAACTCGGCTGCGACCACGCCGGCCAGGCGAGCGTGGTCGAGGTGCGCGGCACCGTGCACTGGCTGACGCACGCCGACGGCCCGGCCCGGGCGCTGTCGGTGAACCCGGCGGCCCGCGCCCGGCTGCCCGTCATCCTCGGCACGACGGGCAAGGTCGCCTGGGTCACCGACGCCGGCGCCAATAACACCAGGGGCCGGGACGCCATCCAGGTAGCCGAGATCGACGCGGAGTCAGCCGCCACCGTTGCGACTCTCACCTCAGTCGACCTTGGCAACATCACACGGCTCGTGGCATCGCCCGACGGTGCCAGGCTCGCCGCCGCATCGCACGACGGGCGGCTGGCCCTGATTGACGTCGAGTCCGGTGAGGTCACCGAGCTCACCGCGAACGACGACGGCGACATCGAGGACGTCTCCTGGTCACCCGACTCGGCCTGGCTCGCCTGGGCGCAGCCGGGCCCGCAGCCGCTGGCCAGGATCAGGCTGGGCCGGGTGGCGGACGGCTTCACGGTGGACGTGACCGACGGCCGCTTCGTCGACAGCGACCCGGTGTTCACCGTGGACGGGCTGTACCTGGCGTTCCTGTCCCGCCGCACCTTCGACCCGGTCTACGACGCGCACTCGTTCGACCTGTCGTTCCCCTTCGGTGCCCGGCCGTACCTGGTCCCGCTGGCCGCGCACACGCTGTCGCCGTTCGGCCCGCTGCCCGGCGGCCGCCCGGTCGGCGGTGGTGACAACGGCAAGGACGCCCCGGAACGGGTGCGGCTGACCGTGGACACCGACGGCATCTCCTCCCGCGTGGTGGCGGTCCCGGTGGACGAGGCGCGCTACCACGGCCTGGCCGCCGCCAAGGGCGGCCTGCTGTGGCTGCGCTCCCCGCTGTCCGGCGTGCTCGGCGAGGGGATCGCCGACCCGGACGACGCGCACCCGCGGCCCGCGCTGGAGCGGTTCGACCTGCGCAAGCGCGAGTCGAGCGTCCTCGCTGGCGAGGTCAGCTGGTTCGCGGTGAGCGGCGACGGCGCCCGGCTCGTCATCGGCGACCGGGCCGACGTGCGCGTCGTCCCCGCCGACCGGAAGGCGGACAACGGCTCGTCCGACGAAGTGGTCAACGTGGACCTGACCCGGGCGCGGTTCCTCGCGGACCCGGCGGCGCTGTGGCGGCACGCGTACGCGGAGTTCGGCCGGCTGCTGCGCCGCGACTTCTGGACGACGGACATGTCCGGCGTGGACTGGGACGGGGTCCTCGAGGAGTACCGGTTCCTGCTCGACCGGGTCAGGACCTCGGCCGAGTTCGGCGACCTGCTGTGGGAGGTGGCCGGGGAACTCGCCACGTCGCACGCCTACGTCATGCCGTCGGGCACCTTCTCCAACCGCTCGGCGCAGCGCGGCCAGCCCGCCGCCCTGCTCGGCGCGGACGTGGTCCGCGCGCCGGACGGGCGCTGGATCGTGGAACGGGTGCTGCCCGGCGAGTCGTCCGACCCGCACGCCCGCTCGCCGTTCACCGCCCCCGGCGTGGCCGTCCGCGAGGGCGACGAGATCCTCGCGGTGGACGGCCGGCCTTTGGATGCGGTGCACGGCCCGTGGCCGGCCCTGGCGGGCACGCACGGCAAGCCGGTCGAGCTGACGGTCAAGCCCGCCGACCCGTCCCTGGTACCCCGCCCGCCGGCCCCCGCCGAGGACGACAAGGACGAGCGCGAAGGACGGCGCCGGACAGCGCTGACAGCCACAAGGACGAGGCGAAGGACGCGCTCACACAGCTTCCGCATCCGCTCCGGCCTCCGCCGCCGAGCCGGCCTCCCCGGCTCGCCGAGCCGCGGCTCGCTCCGGCACCGCCGCCGGTCCGACGCGCCGCCGACGCTGCCGCCGACGCCGGACCGCCGCCGCGGCCGGGGCGCCCGCGCTCGAGTTCCCGGAAACCCGCCGCGTGGTGATCGTGCCGCTGTACGACGACCGCCGTCTCCGTTACCAGGACTGGGTGGCGAGCCGCCGCGCGGCCGTCCGCACCAGGTCCGACGGCCGGGTCGGCTACCTGCACGTGCCCGACATGATGGGCGAGGGCTGGGCGCACCTGCACCGCGACCTGCGCGCCGAGATGAGCCGCGACGCGCTCATCGTCGACGTGCGCGGCAACCGCGGCGGGCACACCTCGCAGCTGATCGTCGAGAAGCTCGCCCGCCGGATACTCGGCTGGAAGATACCGCGGCACCTGCGCCCGTACAGCTACCCGCAGGAGGCCCGCCGCGGCCCGATGGTCGCGCTCACCGACGAGTTCGCCGGCTCCGACGGCGACATCGTGACCGCCGCGATCAAGTCGCTCGGCCTCGGCCCGGTGATCGGCACCCGCACCTGGGGCGGCGTGGTCGGCATCGACGGGGCCGGGCACGGCCTGGTGGACGGCACCCGGATCACCATCCCGCGCTACGCCTCCTGGTTCAACGAGTTCGGCTGGTCCGTGGAGAACTACGGCGTCGATCCCGACACGGAGGTCTTCATCACCCCCGACGACTGGGCCGCCGGCCACGACCCGCAGCTCGAGGTGGGCGTCGACCGCGCGCTTGCGCTGCTCGAGGAGAACCCGCGGCCACCGCTGCCGTCCCCGTCCACCGGCCCGGTCAAGCGCCGCCCGCCCCTCCCGCCCCGCGGCTAACCCGGCCGGGTGAGCAGGTCCTGCCCGTGCTTGCGCAGCTCGGCGACCGAAGTCATGCCCAGGAACTGCATGGTGGACCGGAACTGCCCGGACAACAGGTCGAGCGCGCGGTCCACGCCCGCCTCGCCGCCGACCATCAGCCCGTACAGGTAGGCCCGGCCGAGCACCGCCGCGTCCGCGCCGAGGGCGAGCGCGATCGCCACGTCCGAGCCGTGCCGCACGCCCGAGTCGACAAGCACCGTGAACGACGGCCCGACGGCCTCGCGGACCGGGCCGATCAGCTCGACCGGGGCGACGGCACGGTCGAACTGCCGGCCGCCGTGGTTGGACAGCTGAACCCCGTCCAGTCCGAGCTCGGCGGCCCGGCGGGCATCGGCCGGCCCGACCGGCCCCTTGAGCAGCAGCTTGCCCGTCCACCTGGCCCGCAGGTCGGCGATGTCGGCCCAGTTGAGGTCGGCGTCGAAGAAATCCGCCGTCTTCATCACCGTCGTCGGTGCCCGGCCGGCGAAGTTCGCGTAGTCAAGCGCCGGGCCGGACAGCAGCCGGTACCAGTAGCCAGGCCGGGCCGCCACGGACGCCATCGTGGACAGGGTGAGCGCGGGCGGCATGGACAGCCCGTTGCGCAGGTCCCGCACGCGGTTGCCCGCCACGATCGTGTCGACGGTCACCACGAGCGTCGAGTACCCGTGGTCCGGCCGCCCGGGCGACCAGGTCGAAAGCCTGCGCGCGGTCGCGCAGCAGGTACAGCTGGAACCACAGGTTCCCGTCGGCGCCGGCCCCCGCCCGTAGCTCCTCGATCCCGGTCGACGCCATGGTGGACAGGGTGTAGGGCACCCCGTGCCGCCGCGCGGACCGAGCCGCGCCGATCTCGCCGTCCGGGTGCAGCATCCGGGTGTACCCGACCGGCCCGAGCAGCAGCGGAACCGGCAGCGTCGCGCCGAGGACCGGGGCGGACGTGTCCGCCGCCGCCACGCCTGCCAGCACCCGGGGCAGGAACCGCCAGGACCGGAACGCCGCCACGTTCGCCGTGACCCCGATCTCCTCGTCGGCGCCGCCGTCAACATAGTCGAACACCGGCTTGGGGATGCCGCGCCTGGCCGCCCGGCGCAGGTCGGCCACGTCATAACAGGCGCCGAGGCGCCGCTCCGTCGCGTTGAGCGTGACTCCGCGCAGCCGGACCAGCTTGCGCATCTCGCGCAGTCTCATGCTGGCGACCATACGCCGGGCCGCCCGGTCTGCGAAGATCGCCATGGCCCAAGAGAAAGACCGACGGCTTGTGCCGCCGCACAGGCAGCAGGCAGCAGGCAGCAGGCCAGCAGGGAGAGGATCGCGGCATCATGACCAAGATCGCAGTCGTCACCGGCAACCCCAAGCCGGCCTCGCGCACCCACTCCGTCGCCCTCGCCGTCGCGGCCGCCCTGGCTAAGGAGGTTCCGGACGCGGACACGGATCCCGTCATCGACCTGGCCGGCTACGCCCCGCGGCTGTTTGACTGGTCGGACGAGGAACTGGCCGGCCTGACCGCCCAGGTCGCCGCCGCCGACGTCGCGGTGTTCGCCTCGCCGACCTACAAGGCGGCCTACACCGGCCTGCTCAAGGCGTTCCTCGACCGCTACGGCAGCAACGGCCTGGCCGGCGTCACCGCGGTCCCGGTGATGACCGGCGGCTGGCCCGGCCACCTGCTCGCCGTCGAGGTGCACCTGCGCCCGGTCCTCGTCGAACTCGGCGCCACGGTCCCCGCCCGCGGCCTGTACGTCACCGAGCCCGAGCTCGCCGACCTGGACAAGGCGGTCGGCGCCTGGTCCGCCGCCGCCATGCCCCTGATCAGGCACTCACTCACGCGCTAACCCAGCAGGAGGCTACGTTACGGTCGAGGTGGCCAGAGCTTTGCCGGACCTGCCACCTGCGCTTCCCGGGCGCGGGCCGCCGACGGCCATCCCGCCCGCAGACCCCGCCCGCAGACCCCGCCCGCAGACCCCGCCCACCGGCCCCGACACGCGCAGTCACGGCGCTGGCGGTGCCACGGCGGCGGGGTCGTGGTACGCGGGGGAACCGTGTGCCTGGCGTTGCCCGCGGGCAGCCGGGCGGGGCGGCGGCGCCGGGCCTTGCCGGTAAACAAATCACAGCTGGTAAAGAAAAGACGCCTAGAACGCTTTTTCTTTACCTCGGGTGAAAAGTTTACCTGCGGGGAAAAGTTTACCGATAAAGAGGTGTTTAGCTGGGGCGGGTGATGCGTCGGCCTGCCCCGGGCGCCTCCGCGCGGGCTGTCCTGCGGCCGCCGTGGCGGCGCGGGCGGCCTGTCACGGCAGGGCTGCCGGTGCGGTGCGCGTCGCCCGCACCCGCGCCCGTCCGGCCCGTTGCCACAACCATCCGGCCGCAAGCCGTCATCCGTTTACGGATACCGACGTACCAGAGCTGCCTGACCGCCCCGGCCGGGCGGTGGCGGGCATAACCACGGCCTGAACGGGGTTAGCCGAGGCTGCGGGGGTTAACAGGCGGGTCAGAGTCGGCGGCGACGCCGCCTGCGGCACCCGACGCGGCTTAAGCGACAACCGGAGGCGACGATGAAAGCGGTACGGTTCGACGAATACGGCGGGGTTGACGTGCTCGACGTCCGCGAGGTTCCCGCGCCGGAGCCCGGGCCCGGCCGGGTGCTTGTCAAGGTCAAGGCGGCCGGGATCAACCCGGGCGAGGCGAAGATCCGCACGGGCGCGCTGCATGAGCGCTGGCCCGCCACCTTCCCCTCCGGGCAGGGCAGCGACTTCGCCGGCATCGTGGCCGGGCTCGGCCCCGGCGTGGCCGGGTTCACGCCGGGCGATGAGGTGATCGGCTGGGTGGACACCCGGTCGAGCCAGGCGGAGTACGTGGTAGCGGAGGCGACGGACCTGGCGGCCAAGCCCGCGGGCGTCCCCTGGGAGGTCGCCGGGGCCATCCCCGTCGCCGGCTTCACCGCGTGGGCCATGGTGCGGGCCGTCGGCCTGGCCGACGGTGACATCGTCGTCGTCTCTGGCGCCGCGGGCGGCGTCGGTTCCCTCGCGGTGCAGCTGGCGCGGCGGGCGGGCGCGACGGTGATCGGGCTGGCGGGCGGGGCCAACCACGACTGGCTCAGCCGGCACGGCGTGCTCCCCGTGGCCTACGGGGACGGCGTGGCGGACCGGGTCCGCGACGCCGCGGACCACCGGGACATCACCGCCTTCCTCGACACGTACGGCGGCGATTACGTGGAGCTGGCGCTGGCCGACCTCAAGGTGCGCCCGGAGCGGGTGGACACCATCGTCCGCTTCGACGCCGTGGACAGGTACGGCATTAAGGCGGAGGGCAACGCCGCCGGCGCGAGCGCCGCGAACCTCGCCGAACTGGCCCGGCTCGTCGCGGCCAAGGAACTCGAGGTCCCGCTCGCGCGCAGCTACCCGCTGAGCGAGGTCCGCGCCGCCTACGCGCAGCTCGCCAAGGGGCATGTCCGCGGCAAGATCGTCCTCATACCGTAAACCGCTGGGCCTGTCACCAGCGGCACGGCCCGGCGTTTGTCGGCTGCCGTGCATGCCGGGCTGAGCGCCGGCAAAGCCGCAGGCACTCCATGGGGCACGGGCCGCGTCCGGGGTATGGTTTTGTCCGCCAGTACCCCCTTGCGAGGAGCGCACACGATGACAGCCCGGCAGCAGATGGCGCGGCTGCTCCCGCTGGGGCTGCTCGTGGTGCTCGTCATCGCCGGGCTGCGCGGCGCGGTGCCCGCGCCCGGCTGGAACGGGCCGCTGCGGGCCTACGGCACCGCGATCGGGATCGCGCTCGAGGTACTGTGCGGCGCGCTTCTGATCATGATCCTCGCCCGGGAGAGCGCGGCCCGCCGCGCCGCGGAAAGCCGGCCGTACAGCGCCGAGGAGCAGGACATCGAGCCGGCCGGCGCGCTGCGGTTCACCCTCAAGTACGTGCTCGGCCTGGGCATGCTCGCGATCGCGGTCGTGCTGGTCACCAACCTGCACCTGCACTTCTTCACCAGCCCGAAGTTCCAGCCACCGCCGCGGCCCAAGTTCAAGGCCCCGCCGCGGCCGTCGGGGCAAGCCGGGCAGCGCCTCCACCTTCCATATCCCGCTCGGCCCGATCCTCTACGGGCTGCTCGTCGTCGCTCTTGTCGCGGCGGTCGCCATCAGCATCTGGTGGTCGACCCGGCTACGCCGGCCGGCCGCGCCGCTGGTCATCGAGGACGTGAGCACCGAGGAACTGGCCGAGGCGGTGGCCGAGGGCCGGGCCGCCCTGGCCCAGGTGGACGACGCCCGGGCCGCGATCATCGCCTGTTACGTGGCGATGGAACGCAGCCTCGCCGAACGCGGGACCGCGCGGGCCGCGGCCGACACGCCCGACGAGCTGCTGGCCCGCGCGGTCGCCTCCGGCGTCGTCCGCGGCGGCGCGGCCGGCCTGCTCACCGCCTTGTTCTACGAGGCCCGCTTCTCCACGCACCCGCTGGACGGCGGCCAGCGCGACGCCGCGAGCGCCGCGCTCGACGAGCTGGCCGCGGAGCTGGCGGCACGGCCAGCCGAGGCGGCCAGGCCGGAGTCGGCCAGGCAGGAGTCGGCCAGGCCGGAGGGCGCAGGGCAGCCCGGCACAGGGCAGGCGCCGAGCCCGGGAGGCGGCTGGATATGAGCAGTACGCGCACCGGGCCCCCGGCGCCGGCCGGCGGCCGCTGGCGGGCGGCCGTCCCCGAGCTGGTCATCGCCGCCGTCACGGTCACCGCCGCCTCCCTCGCCGCCGCCGCCGTGTCGGGCTGGCCGGGCGCCGTCACGGTCGCCATCGCGACCGCCGTCATCGCCCTGCTCGTGCTGCGCGCGCTCATCCCCAGGTCGGCCGCGCAGGCGCTGCGCCGCAAGCGGGACAGGCAGCGCGCGCGGCAGATCCACGGTTACGCGCAGCGCCGGTTCGTGGTGGTCACCAGCCTGTCAAGCCGCGCGATGTACGAGTCGGACCTGCGCCCGGCCCTTGAGCACGTGCTCGCCGCCCGGCTGGCCGAACGGCACGCGGTCAACCTGTACACCGAGCCGGAAAAGGCAAGGCAGGCGTTCTGCCGCAGCCGGGCCGACGCGTCCCTGTGGCCCTGGATCGACCCGGCGCAGGCCCTCGACGCGGACGCGCGAGCCAGGCAGAAGCACGGGATTTCCCGCCGGGCCCTCGCCCGGCTGATCACCCGATTGGAGCAGCTTTGACATCCTCCACCACCCCAGAGGACGGGGATTTCAGCCACGACCGCAAGGCCGTGCTGTTGGTTCACGGTTCACTGGCCCGGCAGCCCGGTCGCCTCCCCGCGCATCCACGGCATGCCCTGCCGCGGTTCACTGCGAAATCCGTTCAACTGCCGACTTGGTTCTCGCCGACAAGTTCGAGTATATCGCAGAGGTTCCAGTGACACCGAAAGAAACGGCGCAGAGAGCGAAAGCCATCCTCGACGAGCTGGAGTCGGCGGTCGTCGGCCGAAGGCGCAGCCTGGAGCTGGTCTTCATCGGCATCCTGGCCGGCGGCCACGTCCTGCTCGAGGACCTGCCCGGCCTCGGCAAGACGCTCATCGCCAGGTCGTTCGCCCAGGTGCTCGGGCTCGACTTCGCGCGCATCCAGTTCACTCCCGACCTGCTGCCGAGCGACGTGACCGGCGCGCCGCTCTACGACCAGCGCAACGGCGAGATGGTGTTCCGCCCCGGCCCGGTCTTCACCCAGCTGCTGCTGGCCGACGAGATCAACCGCACGCCGCCCAAGACCCAGGCCGCCCTGCTTGAGGCCATGGGCGAGGGGCAGGTCAGCGTGGACGGCGAGTCGCGCAGGCTGCCGCAGCCGTTCATCGTGCTGGCGACCGACAACCCGATCGAGTACGAGGGCACCTACGAGCTGCCCGAGGCGCAGCTCGACCGGTTCCTGATGCGGCTGCGCCTCGGCTACCTGGCCGCGAGCGACGAGACCGAGATGCTGCGCAGGCGGGTGGACCGCGCCACCGAGTACGTCGCGCTTGCCCCGGTCACCGACGCCCAGGGCCTGCTCGCCATGCGCGAGTCGCTTGAGCGGATCGAGATCAGCGATGACCTGCTCGACTACGTGATCGCGATCGTCACCGCGACCCGCAAGGACCCGCAGATCCAGGTCGGCGCCTCGCCGCGCGGCGGGCTCGCCCTGGTCCAGCTGGCCCGCGGGCAGGCACTGCTGCACGAGCGCGACTACGTGGTGCCCGACGACATCAAGCAGGTCGCGGTCCCGGCCCTGGCGCACCGGATCACCCTCCGCCCCGAGCTGTGGGTCCGCCAGGTATCCGCGGACGACGTGGTGTCCCGCCTGCTCGCGGGCGTGCCCGCGCCGCGGACCGATCCGCGGGCCGCCCCGGGTGCCGCCGCCCCTGGTGCGGTTACCACGGGGGCCCGCCAGGTCACGGGCTAGCGACATGGTCATCCAGAACGGGTGCGTGCTTTGACATCCCCCGCCGCGTCGAGCCTGCGCGGCCGGCTGGCCAAGGGCGGCGCCGCCGTGTCCGGCTCGGCGGGCGCTGGCCCGGCTGGCGACGCGGCACCGCGGGCCGCGGACCTCGGCCCCTCGTCCCAGGTTCGGGCGGAAGAGGTAGCGGTCAGCTGGCGGCCGTCGCGGCACGCCAGGCGGCTGCTCACCCTCGCCGCGGCCGCGCTGCTGCTCGCGGTGCTCACCAGGAACGCGGCCCTGGCCGGCGTGGCCGGCCCGCCGCTGCTGCTGCTGGGGATGGCGAGGGCGGGAGCGGGCGGGGCCAGGGCGGGAGCGGGCCGGGGGAGCGCCCGCGGCCCCGGCCGGCCGGACCGGGTGAGCGTCCGCATCGGCCTGACGGCCGCCCGTCTGTACGAGGACGAGCCCGCGGCCCTTGACGTCACCGTCCATGACTCCGCTAGCCCGGTCTCCGCCCCCCCGGCCCCAGCCCCTCCTGCATCAACCACGGCGCCCGCGGGCCCGCCAAGGCCGGCCGAGCCCGGCGAGCGCCTGGACGCCGCGCACGGCGTCCGGTGGACGCTCGAGCCGGGCAGCGGCATCGAGCCGGGCAGCGCCACTGCCGTGAACGGCCCGGCGGCCCGGTTCACCTTCGCGGTTTCCCGCTGGGGCAAGCGCGCGCTCGGCACGGTCAACCTGACGCTGCACGACCGCTGGCGGCTGGCCGAAGGGCGGGTCACCTTCACCCTCCCGTCCGTTGACTGCTACCCGTCCCCGGCCACGTCGCGCACCACGGTCGTGCTGAGCAAGCTGCCGAACCGCCTCGGTGAGCACCGCGCCCGGGTCCCAGGTGACGGGACAGAGTTCATTGGCGTCCGCGAGTTCGTGCCCGGTGACCGGCAGCGCGCGATCAACTGGCCCGCGTCCACCCGGCGCGGCCGCCTGCAGGTCAACACGTTCGCCGCCGAGCGATCCCAGGACGTCGTGCTGCTCGTCGACGCGACCTCGGACGTCGGCCAGCCCGGCGAGTCCGCGCTCGACCTGGGGCTGCGCGGCGCGGCCGGGGCGGCGCGCGCGTACCTGGGCGCCCGGGACCGGGTCGGCGTGATCACCTACCAGTGGGGCGGCGCGCACTGGCTGGCGCCCTCGCTCGGCCGCCGCCAGGTATACAAGATCATTGACGTACTGCTCACGGCGGACACTGGGTACGCGCGCGGCGCGGTGTTCAGCCGCCTGCCCCGCGCCGCGCTGCCGCCCGGCTCCCTCGTGGTCGCGTTCTCCCCGCTACTCGACGGCCGCTTCGTCGAGGCGCTGCGGGACATGCGCGAGCGCGGCGTCGCCCTGATCGTGGTGGACGTGCTCAACGCGGACCCGCCCGCCCGCCGTCGGTTCGCCGACGTCGCCGCCCGGCGGATCTGGCGCATGGAGCAGGACGCCATCCGCTTCTCCCTCCGCGAGCTCGGCGTCCCCGTCGTCCCCTGGGACGGGGTGACCGCGCTCGACCTGCCACTCGCGCCCTACACCCGCCGCCGGTTTGCCTGAGGCGCGATGGCAAAAACCGCCACGATATCGCGCCTCAAGCAAACCTGTATCTCCCGGGGGGACGACCCCCGTACCCCCGAGAGGGTGACCCGCCGATGACCGACACGCCTGAGCTTCCGCCGCGGCCCCTGGCCACCCCACGGGCTGGCATCGCCTCAGCGGTCGGCAGCCGCCTGGCCGCCCTGCTGCTCGGCGCGGCCTGCATCGCCTGGACCGCGACCCCGGTGCTCCAGGCCGGCCTGGCCAAGACCGCCCTGACCGTCGCGATCATCGCGGTCACCGCCGGCGCGCTGCGGCTGGCCACCGCCGACATCCCGCAGCCGGCTGACGGCTTCTTCCTGCCCAGCTACCTGCAGGCCTGGCTGATGTTCCTGTCGCTGCTGCGCACGCTCGCCTGGGAGGAGACGGCCGCGGTCGCGCTGCTGTGGCTCGAGGTGCAGCACACGCCCCGGCCATGGCACACCGCGGCCCTCGGCGCCGGCCTGCTGGCCTACCTGCTGACCACGCACATCGCCGAGTCCGGCACGGACGCCGGGCCGCTGCTCCGCCGCCAGGGCCGGGTCCTCGCCGCGGGCGCCTGCCTGCTCGCCCTGGGCGCGGGCTTCGCCATGATCCCCGCCGCCGCCCCCGGCGCCGGCTCCGCCATCCTCCGCGTCCTGGCGGCCGTCGCGGTCATCGCGGCGGCGGCCCTGGTCCTGCCCGGCTAGGACCGAGCGGGAATTCGCCGGCCGCGGCGGCAACCTTCCGCGGCCCCGAGCATCTGTAAGGACGTGGACTCTCCCACGGAAACGTTGCCGGCCGCAGAGGCCAGATACCACGTCTCGGCGCTGTACCAGGCGCACGCCCTGGCGCTGGTGAAGCTCGCCGTCCTGATGACCGGCGACCAGCCAACCGCCGAGGACGTGGTCCAGGACGCCTTCCTCGGGCTCTACCGGCGGTGGCAGGCCCTGCACGACACGGACAAGGCCGTCGGGTATCTCCGCTCCAGCGTCCTCAACGGCTGCCGGTCGGTCCACCGCGTCAGGCACCGCCGCCAGGGCATCACCGTCGACCCGCCCGAGCCCGCCGGCTCGGCCGAGGCGGAGGCCATGCTCGGCGAGGCGCACCGCGAGGTCCTCGCCGCGCTGCGCCGCCTGCCGCACCGCCAGCGCGAGGCCGTCGTGCTGCGTTACTACCTCGACATGACCGAGGAGCAGGCCGCCCAGGCGATGGGCATCGCCCGTGGCACGGTCAAGTCCGCCACCTCGCGCGGCCTGTCCGCCCTCGCCCGGATGCTCAAGGAGGGGGACACCCGATGAGCACAGAAGACCGCGTCCGCGCCGCCACCCGGGCCCGCGCCAACCTCGTCGGCCAGGTCCGCCCGCTCGAGCTCCCCGACGAGCTGCCCGCCCGCGGCCGCGTGAGCCGCCGCGCCCGCGCCGCCCGCCCTGCTTACCGCCCGCCCCGCCCGCACTGGCTCAACTGGGGCGCGCCCATCGCGGCCGCGGCCCTGGTCACCGCCTGGCCCTGGCCCTGGTCCTGCTCCGCCAGGCCGCCGGCGCCGCAGCTGGGCCCGGACGCGTCGACGAGCGCCCCGCCCGTCCCGGCGGCGGGTCCCTCGGTACTTCGTGGTCCTGGCGATGGCGCCGGCGGGGCGAGCGGTGGTCGTCGATGACCGACCGGTCGCACGGTCGCCGTCTTCACCCCGCCCGTCGGGCAGGACTTCACGGCGTGACCGCCGCCGCCGACGACCGGACCTTCGTGCTGGCGGCTTCGACAAAAGCAAGGCCGAGACGACCTGGTACCTGCTCCGCATCGCCCCGGTGACCGCGCGGCCCACGCAGCTGGCGGGGCTCCCCATCCAGCCGGTGCGGGCCCGGGTCGACGGCCTCGCGCTGTCCCCGGACGGCCGGGAGCTGGCCGTCATGTGGCGAACCCCCCCGGGCCAGCGCGGTGGTCTCCCTGTGGGCCTACTCCAATGTCATCCGGTGCGGTACTGCACACCTGGATACACCAAGGCCGACGACATCAACGCGACGCTCAGCTGAGGTGCCAACAATGACGGCCCTGTCCTGGCTTAACGGCGACCGCGAGCCTTGATTTCCGCTGGGCCGTGTACGTTGGCGGTTTTGGTAACGTCGACCTGGTCACGGTGCGCACGCTCGACGTGACCGCCCCGGGTATGACCTGATGGCCGACAGCCGGGTGGACCTGCAAACGCCGTTCACGTTAGAGCGGCCAAGACCAAGACACGGAGCCCCTGTCTGAATGAGCGTAGCCGCCGCGACGGGGCCGTGTCATTTGCGGGACGGCGAGCTCCGCCCTATCTCGTTCGAAGAGGTGTGCTCTACGGCACGCCGCCGTC
Organism: uncultured Actinomycetota bacterium; assembly: GCA_963811335.1. Classification (GTDB taxonomy): domain Bacteria; phylum Actinomycetota; class Actinomycetes; order Streptosporangiales; family Streptosporangiaceae; genus Trebonia. The sequence goes on from CAWERB010000015.1 coordinate 64,181, forward strand.
GTTCGTCAGCTACTCGGGAACCACAGGGGAGCAGCTGCAAGTGTCCTCTACCAGTGGACGGCCAGTGCCTCGAGCGGGATAGCGTGCCGCTGTGGACGGACTCCGCCGGCCAGCCAGGTCATCGCCTTCCTGCTCCTTTCCGAGAAGGGCATCAAGACATCGGTGACGGACAAGGTTGGCCTCGTCGCCGACGGGAAGTTCACCGCGCTGCCGAAGCTGGCGGTTCGTGGGGCGCCGATCTGGACCCGGGCGGCCTCGCCTTCTGCTTCCTGCAGCTCGCGTCGCCGCAGCCCGCTATCGCCGCGCCCGCTTGGCCGCAGCACCACGCCAGCGGGCGCGCATCGCAGTCGAGACATGGCACCCGACGCACGCAACCTTCGTTGAACGGCTGTCAGGCGCAGCAGCGCATACGACGTCGAGAGACAAGGCGAACCGTGACAACCTCAAGAAGAAGCGGCTCAAGGCCCGCCCGCGCGCTGGTCGCGCTGGCCGCCGTCATCGTGATCATGCTGATCTCCGTCCTCGGTAACCAGGCCCTCAGCCCGGGAAAGATGGCATCAGCAGTTCAAGGTCGGGCTCGGCCTCGACCTGTCAGGCGGCACCGAGGTGATGCTGAAGGCGGAGACCCATGACGGCAAGCCGCAGGCCGGCGGCGAGATGCAGCAGGCGATCGCGGTCGAGCAGTCCCGGGTGGACCGCACCGGTACCTCCGGCGCCCAGGTGCAGCAACAGGGCAGTGACATGATCGCCGTCACCGTGCCAGGCACGCCCGCCTATGACCTCGTCAACGTGGTGACCCGCGCCTCCCAGATGAGCGTCCGGCCGGTATACCTCGAGGAACCATTCGTCCCGCCATCAGCCGCCACCGCGCACCCGGTCACCTACGGCGACGCCGCCCTCGTCAGCGCCGCGACCCTGAAGCTGTTCGGCAAGGAGGTATGCCAGCCTGGCCGCGACGCCGGCACGGTCAACCCGAGCTGGCAGAAGACAGTCGGCTACTCGCCCGCGGGAGACCAGTGGGGTGACACTCACGGGCCAGATCGTGTCCTGCGACTCGAGCGGCACTAAGTACGTACTGGGCCGGGCCGCCTACGTGGGCAGCGACATCACGTCGGTCAGCGCCGGGCCGCAGCCGGGCAGCGCTCAGTGGGTGGTGGACCTGTCGCTCAACAGCGGGGCCGCCTCGAACTTCGGGACGCTCACCACCAGCCAGTACGGCTCGTACTACGCCGGCTCCCGCAGCGGAAACCAAGATGACCAGGCGCTCGACTCGACCGCGGTCGTCCTCGACGGCAACATAGCCTCGGTCGAGGCGACCGCCCAGCCCATCACCGCCGGCCAGGTGCGGATCACCGGCGGCGGCAGCGCCGGGTTTACCCAGGCGCAGGCGACGGACCTGGCGAACACGCTCAGGTACGGCTCGCTGCCGCTCTACTTCAAGCCGCTGGCCGTGAATGCCATCTCCGCCCAGCTCGGCCGCAGTTCCCTCGACGCGGGCCTGATCGCGGGGACCTCGGGCTGGCCCTCGTGGCGACCTACCTGTTCGCCTACTACCGGGGCCTCGGCCTGGTGGCGGTCTCCAGCCTGCTGCTCGCGGGACTCCTCGCCTACCTGTCGGTGGTGCTGCTCAGCAGGGCCAGAGTTCACGATGACGCTGTCGGCCATCGCCGGCCTTGTCGTGGCGATCGGCGTCACGGCGGACTCGTTCATCGTCTACTTCGAACGCCTCCGCGATGAGGTGCGCGACGGCAAGTCGCTGCGCCCGGCCACCGGCAGCGGCTGGAAGCGGGCCCGGCGCACCATCTTGGTATCCGACACGGTGGCGTTCCTCGCGGCCGCCCTGCTCTACCACTTCGCCGTCAGCGACGTGCAGGGCTTCGCCTACACCCTCGGCCTGACCACGCTCATCGACGTCCTGGTGGTGTTCCTGTTCACCAAGCCCATGGTGACCCTGCTGGCCGGGACAAGGTTCTTCGGCGGCGGGCACCGCTGGTCCGGCCTCGACCCGGCCAGGCTCGGCGCCAGGGCGCCCTGGCGCTCCTCAGCCCGGTAGGCCGGGCGCGGGGAGCGGGACGGCCGCGATCTCCGCGAGCAGCGCCTCCTTCGTCGGCTCGTCGAGGAAGGAGGCGCGCACCCCGTTAGTAATCTCGTGAAGCGCAGGCAACCTTTGGCCGGGATCGGGATGTATTAGACGTGGATGACCTCGTCGACGCGCCACCCGATCCCCACACGCCCCCCGACGGGCGGCAGCGGGTCGCCGCGCTCTACCAGGAGCACGCGCTGACCCTGGTCAGGCTGGCCAAGATCATGCTTGGCGACCAGGCGGCGGCCGAGGACGTCGTGCAGGACTCGTTCCTCGGCCTGTACCGCAGGTGGTCATCGCTGGACGATCACGACCGGGCGGTCGGATACCTGCGCGCTAGCGTGCTGAACGGCTGCCGCCAGGCGCAGCGCGGCCGGACCCGCCGCGATCGCGCCCTGACTTCCGCCGGCCTGCCGGCGGACATGGTGTCCGCCGAGGAGAGCGCCCTGATCGGCGAGGCCAACCGCGAGGTTATGGCCGCGCTGCGCGCCCTGCCGGGCCGGCAGCGCGAGGCCGTCGTGCTCCGCTACTACCTGGACCTGTCAGAAGACCAGGCGGCCCTGGCCATGCGGGTCAGCCGGGGCACGGTCAAGTCCGCCACCTCCCGGGGCCGAGCGGCCCTGGCCCGGATGCTCAAGGAGGACCAGTGAGCATCGACGACCGTATCCGCGCCGCGACCGCGGCGACCGCCGCCACGGTCCGCCAGGTCCGCCCGCTTGAGCTCCCCGCCGGGCTGCCCGCCCGCGGCCACCGTAGCCGCCGTGCCCGCGCGTCCGGGGACGCCCGTCGCTGGCTCACCTGGGGCGCGCCCCTCGCGGCCGCGGCCCTGGTCACCGCGCTGGCCCTGGCCTTGGTCCTGCTCCGCCAGGCCCCAGTGCAGCAATCCGGCCCGGTCGCGCCGACCAGCACCCAGCTGGTACAGTCGGCGATCCCCCGGTATTACGTTGCCCTGGCCTACGGCAGCAAGGGCTCGGGGATGAAGGCGGTGGTCGGCGATGACCAGACCGGCCGGACGGTGGCGGTACTCAACCCGACCGCCACGCAGAATTTCTACGGCGTGACGGGCGCCGCCGACGACCGGACGTTCGTGGTGATGAACTACACGAACAGCACCCAGCTGACTACCTGGTACCTGCTCCGCATCGCTCCCGGGACCGCGCACCCCACGCAGCTGTCCAAGCTCCCCATCCAGCCGGTCCCGGCGCACGTCAGCGGCCTCGCGCTGTCCCCGGACGGCGGGGAGCTTGCCGTCATGTGGCGGACCGCCACCACCCAGTCCAACGCGGTGACCTACCTATGGGTGTACTCGATGTCGTCCGGAGCCGTGCTGCACACCTGGAGCACCAAGGGCGACAACATCAACGCGATCGGCGGAGGAGCCAACGGGGATGACCTGGCCTGGGTTGACGGAGACCGGAGCCTCGATTTCCACTGGGTGACGACCACCGCCGGGACTGGCGGGGCTCCCCGGACCTGGACGGACACGATGCGCACGATCGACGTGACCGCCTCTAGTGGCGACTTGCTGGCCGACAGCCGGGTCGCCCTGCAACTGCCGCTCACCGTCGCTAAGGACAAGACTAGGTTGTCCGCGCCCTGCGCCAGCGAGGTAACCGCCACTGACGGGACGATCGTCTGCGGGACGAACAGCGCCACGTATGTCTCGTTCGAGGAGGTGTGCTCGACGGTGCCCCCGTCGTTCGTCGCTTACTCGGGAACCACGGGCAAGCAGCTCAAAACCCTCTACCAGTGGCACGGCCAGTGCCTGTCGGCGGAGTCCATCCCGGTGTGGACCGACCCCGCCGGCCGCCACGTCATCGCCTTCCTGCTCCTTTCCGAGAAGGGCATCAAGACGTCGCTGACGGACAAGTTCGGCCTCATCGCCGACGGGAAGTTCACCCCGCTGCCGAAGCTGGCGGTCGGTGAGGGCGCCGATCTCGACCACGGCGGCCTGGCCTTCTAGCACCGCAGCCCCGCCAGCACCGCACCCGGCAGCGGGCCGTAGTCCCGGGCTGACCCGGCTCGGCGCCAGGGCGCCCTGGCGTTCCTCAGCCCGGTAGGCCGGCGGCGGGGAGCGGGACGGCCGCGATCTCCGCGAGCAGCGCCTCCTTCGTCGGCTCGTCGAGGAAGGAGGCGCGCACCCCGTTGGCGGCGAGCCCGGCGAGCTCGGCGGGGGAGAACCCCAGGTCGCGCCCGGCCACCAGGTACTCATTGCTCAGCGAGGTACCGAACATCGGCGGGTCGTCGCTGTTCAGCGTCACGAACAGCCCTGCTTCTGTCATCCGCCGCAGCGGGTGCTCGGCCGATCGAGGACACGCACCGCGTGCACACGTTCGACGTCGGCGACACGTCAACGGGCAACTGCCGCTCGGCCAGGTAGGCGACGAGCGCCGGGTCGTCGAGCGACCTGATCCCGTGCCCGATCCGCTCCGCGTGCAGGTACGAGATCGCCTCCCACACGGTCTGCGGGCCGCTGTTCTCCCCGGCGTGCGGCACGCAGCGGAGCCCGGCGGCGTGCGCCGCTCCGAAGACGTCCCTGATCACGGCCGTGTGCGGGGCGCGCCCCGCCTCGATACCGCCGATACCGAACCCGACGAGCCCGGCAGGCGGGTTCTTGAGCGCGAGCCGCAGCGCGGCCTCCGCATGGTCTGCCGCGTGCTGCCCGGGAAACTCGATGATCCACCCGATCCGCACCCCGTACTCGGCGAGCGCGTCCCGCGCCCCGGTGTCCAGTGCCTCGGTGATCGCCGCGTCCGGCATGCCGATGCGCTGGAACGCGTAGGGGCCGAACTGGAGCTCCGCATACCGCACCCGCTGCGCGGCGAGGTTCCGCGCCACGCCGCGCACCAGGTCCGCGATGTCCTCCGGCTCGGTCAGCAGCCGGCTGACCGCCGTGTACACGTCGATGAAGTGCGGAAAGTCGCGGAAGGTGTAGAACTCGCGCAGTCCGTCCGCGCTGCTGGGCACTCCGCGATCCGGGTGCCGCCGGGCCAGCATGAGCACGGTCTCCACCGGCGCTGAACCGACCAAATGAACGTGAAGTTCAACTTTGGGAAGGGCGGAGATGAACGCTTCGAGCGTGTCCATATCCAAAACGTTAACAGTGCCGCGACCGTTCGCGCCCGATTTCTAACATCAAAAAGTTAGATTTTGCTGCAGGTCCGGCCGACCACCTCAGCGCATGGCGTGTTCTGCCCGGCGCGCGCTCTTGCCGGGATTCCGCTATTTCGCCGGCTGCGCCTTCGCGGCGGCCTTCAGCGCCTGCTTGTACGACCGGACCTTGCCGAGCGACTCGGCGTCGGTGATGTCCGCCACCGACAGGTACGACCCCTCGTCGGCGACGGGCCCGGCCGCCTCCCGCCAGCCCGGCGGCCGCACGCCCAGCTGCTTTCCGAGCAGGGCCACGAAGATCCTCGCCTTGGCCGCGCCGAACCCCGGCAGCGCCGACACCCGCTTGAGCAGCTCGGCGCCCGACGAGGCGGTGGTCCACAGGGACGCGGCGTCTCCGTCGTAGTCGGCGGCGATCAGCCGGGCCAGTTCCTGCGTCCGCGCGGCCATCGCCTTGGGGAACCGGTGCAGCGCCGGCCGCTCGGAGAACACCGCGGCGAGGGCCCCGGGGTCAAACGAGGCCAGCTCATCGGCGGTCGGCTCGTGCCCAAGCCGCCGCACCAGGTCACGCGGCGCGGAAAACGCCCGTTCCAGCGGGACCTGTTGATCGAGTAGCATCGCGATTAGCAGCGCGAGGGCGTTGCGCGACAGCAGCTCGTTGGCCTCGTCGTCAACTGGCAGCGAGATCGGCACAGCGGTCCTCCACGGTTAGCGGATAAGCTGGAGCCACGGGCTAAGCACGTCCCGGTGGGTCCGGATGGATGGAGTCATCATGACACCGAGCATGAAGGTCGGGATCGCCGGAGTCGTTCTCGGGCTGATCCTGCTTACCGTTCTGCCGTGGTGGGCAGCGGTCGGGATCATCATCATCGCCGCCGCGATCCCGGTCGGCGGCTACATGGCCCTCGACAAGTCGCAGCGCCGCCGCCTGCGGGCGATCCGCGCCCGCCGCGACAGCTGAGTGCCGGGGGGACGACCCCCCGTACCCCCGGCTGTCCGCGCGTGCGGGCCTGATCGCAAAGAGCGCGATCTTACCAGGCCCGCCCACGCGGACGGCGCCGTCCCGGCCAGGTCAGCCCTGGGTAAGGTCAACCCCGGCCGGCAGGTCCGCCAGGTGCCCGCCGGGGCGTCGGTTACCGTCCTTCGGACACCCGCGTGATGTAGGTGATCCCGACGAAGGACCGGTAGACCTCAAGCGGATCGTCCCCCTCGATCCGCACCGACCGCGTGCCGCTCATCTCGACGCCCTTGACCCAGCTCGCGACGCAGGCCATGTCCGCGGTCTGGAAGTCGACGTCGAGCCGGGCGGGCAGCGGGATGACCGGCAGCGGTATCGACCCGAGGCGCCGCATCGCCGTCTCCGCCCCCGCGTAGATCATCTCCCGTGCCTGTTCCGGGTGGACCTGCGCCGCGGCGAACCGGGTGATCGACCCCTTCACGATCACCTGCTCGGCCTCCTTCATGAACGGCCCGGCCTCCGCCGCCGTCACCTGGTCGCCGGTGATCAGCGCGACCGGCACCCCGTGCCCGAGCGCGACAAGCGCGTTGATCCCCGACTCGCCGCACTCCACGCCGTTCAGCCGGACCCGGGACACCACCGACGGGTTGTAGGTGTGCGACAGGACCGACGGCTCACCGGAGATCGACCCGTGGTACCCGACGAAGAAGACCGCGTCGAACGACGCGTCGAGCCCTTCCATCATGTACCGCGGCTTGTGCCGCCCGGCGAGGTAGGCCGCCCGCCCGTGCAGGTCAAGCGGGTTGAGGTTGTTCATCGTCCCGTGCGAGTCGTTGCACACGACCTCGGTGGCCCCGCCGGCCAGCGCCCCGTCGATCGCCGCGTTGACCTCGCCGAGCAGCAGCGCCCGCCCCTCCTCGTAGGCATGCCCGGACGGCCCGCACTGCGCCCAGTCGACGATCCCCGCGACGCCCTCCATGTCAAAGGAAATAAAGACCTTCACGTAAACCATTATCCAGAACGGAAGCGGGCTGTCCCTGACGGCGAGCCGCGCGAACCCAAGACCAGGCCCACGAACTCGGCAGGAGTCTCCCATGGCAGTGCGCCGGCTCAACCACGCGGTGCTGTACGTCAACGGCCTTGCCCGCGAGGTCGAGTTCTACACGAAGACGCTCGGCTTCGAGGTGCGCATGGAGATACCCGGCCAGGCCGCCTTCCTGCGCTCCCCGGACTCGGTCAACGACCATGACCTGGGCCTTTTCGAGGTGGGCGGGGGCCACGCCGACGGCCGACCGCGGGTCGGCCTCTACCACCTGGCCTGGGAGGTCGGCACCCTCGCCGAACTCGTCGACACCCGCAAGCGGCTGATCGACGCCGGCGCCCTGGTCGGCGAGAGCGACCACCGCCTGTCGAAGTCCCTGTACGCCAAGGACCCCAGCGGCATCGAGTTCGAGGTCCTGTGGCGCGTCCCCGTCGAGGACTGGGACGCCGAGCTCGCCCAAGACGGCGGCTACACCATCCCCCTCGACTGGGACCGCACCCTCTCCCGCTGGGACCCCGACCTCAAGACCGGCGCCGCCGCCAACTCCCCCACCTAACTCACCTGGCCGCTGAGGCTAGTGGTCGCGCCCGTAAGTTCGTCGGGGTTGAGCTGGCCAGTCCGGCGGACCGCGAATGCATGGTGAGCTGCGGCCGGCCGTCGACGCGATGTTTGCTAGTTTGTCGGTATGCTACGGCATAATAAGTTTATGCCTCGAAAACGTGATCGTGATGCGCCACGGGTGGTGCACCGGACCGCGCGGTGCGGGCTGCGGGTGACCCGCCGTCAGCGGGAGCGGGTGTTCGGGCTGCTGCGGTCGGCCGGCGACGTGTGGTGCTGCGTGCTGGAGCTGGCCGCGTGGCGGCGGCGCCGCCAGGGCCCGCCGCTGGCCGGGTACGCCGAGCTGTGCCGGGAACTGGCCGCCTCCGGGCCGGGCACGTTCGGGGAACTCGACAGCACCGGCGCCCGGTCGGTGCTGCGCCGCTACAGCGACGCCTGGTTCGCCACCGCCAAACGCCGCAAAAACGGTGACACGAGTGCCCGGTACCCGCGGCGCAGGCGCGGGCTGGTGCCAGTGCGCTGGTACTCGGGCACGTTCACGCTGGACGGGCGGCGGCTGCGGATCCCGGTGGCGCGCGGCTGCCCCGCGCTGGAGGTCCGGCTGGACCGGGACGTCCCCTACCCGGCCGGCCAGGTCCGGTCGGTGACCCTCGGCTACGACGCGGGGCGGCTGTACGCGGACGTGACCGCCGAGGTCCCGGTCGCGGTCTACCCGCCCGGGCAGGGCCCGGACCCCAGCCGGGCCGCCGGGGTCGACCTGGGCATCATCCACCCCTACGCCGCCGCCGGACCGGAGGGCCAGGGGCTGCTGGTGTCCGGGCGGGCGATCCGGGCCGAATGCCGGCAGCACCTGCGGGACCGCAAGGGCCGCACCCGCGCCGCGGCCGGCCGGGCGCCCAAGCCCGGGCAGCGGGGGTCACGGCGGTGGCGCAAGCACCGCAGGAGCGAGCGGAAAGCCGAGGCCCGGCACGCCCGGCGGGTCCGCCAAGCCCAGCACGAGGCCGCCAAGCACGTCATCAGCTGGGCCGTGGGCAACCACATCGGCACCCTCGCCGTGGGCGACCCCCGCGGCGTCCTGCACCTGAAGACAGGACGGCGGCACAATCAGCGAACCCGGGACTGGCGGGTCGGCCACCTGATCCGCGCCCTGTCGGACAAGGCCGAGGCCGCCGGGATCAGCGTGCACCTGGCCGACGAGCGGGGCACCTCCTCCACCTGCCCCAACTGCGCCCGGCGGGTACCCAAGCCCGCGGGGCGGAACTTCACCTGCCCGCACTGCGGGCAGCAAGGCCACCGCGACCTGGTCGCGGCCGCCAGCATCGCCGCCAGAACACCCGGCGGCGGCATCATCCCCGCCGTCCCTCACGGGCCGGGGATCACGCACCGTCGCGCCGGAGCCCACCTGCCCGGTGTGCACCCGGCGCGGCGTGACCCGCGGCGCAGGCCCCCATCACGGCCCGCACCCCGCAGGCACCTGGCCGGCACCGGCCCGCCCCCACCCCGCCAGACAACGGCGGCACACGGGGAGTCGCTCGCACCAACGCGAGGAGCCCGCAACCACGCCGGGACAACCCGACGAACTTACAGGCAGGTGCACTAGTTCTTGCCGGTGATCGCGGAGTAGTCGGCGACGACCTGGGGCGGGCCGCCCGCGGCGACGGGCGGGTCGTAAGCGGCGAACTGCTCCAGGTAGCTCAACCCGGCCCGGGTCAGGTCGTGGCTGGCGGAGTAGAAGCCAGGGACGGTCAGGCGGAGCACGGAACCCGCCGGCGGGGTAACGGTCACCTCGGCCGCGTCGCTGTAGAAGACGAGCGCGCCGCCGTCCATGGTGAGCAGCGCGAACTCTTGCCCGTCGGCCCCGGCCGCTGCCATGTGCGTATCGGTGACCCGTCCGCCGGGTAGCTCGCGCTGCCAGCGGCGCTGATCGGCGCGGTCGGCCAGGTCGCCGGGGTCGGCGACAGCCACCTGGCCGGACCGTGTCCCGTCAAGCGAGGCCGCGGTAGTCGCGGGAAGCTGACCGGGCGCGACCGTGACCGTGGCGGCGCCCGGGCTGACCGGGGTGGCCAGGCCGTCGGTGCCCACCGCGATTTGCGGGGCGGTCGCGCTGGCCAGCAGGTAGGGCTCGATCGTGTTCTGCCAGGCACCGCCCGGCGTGGACTGGGTGAACAGCAGGTACTCGTCGGACTTCACCGTCGACGGGCTGGTCTTGAAGGCGTTGGCGACCTGGACGACGAACCACCGCGGCCTACCGGCCAGCTCGCCGGCCGGCAGGTAGTACGTCGCCTGGACCGGGCTGAACGGTGGGTAGGGTGCCGCATTCGCCGCCTGCTGCGCCTGGTACTGGCCGACGTCGATCGCGTAACTGGAGCCGGCCTCGACCGTAGCCAGCAGTGCCGCGTTACGCTGGGCGTTCGCGGTGTTGTTCACCGCGGTGTACCTGGCGAGGACGGCCTGGGCCTGAGTCAGGGTGAGCGGCGCCATGGCGGTCGGACTCGACGAAGGCGAAGCCGACGTCGGCGGTTTCGCCGCGATCCGCACCGCCATGCTGGTCGTCGCGGTCGGCGCGGCGCCGCCGCCTGGGTGATGGACGCTCTGGGGGCCCCCGGTCAGCACTACCGCGGCCGCGCCCACCGTGGCGGTCCCGATAGCGACTCCGGTGGGGATCAGCCAGCGCCAGCCGCCGCGCCGGTGGCTGCCGCGGGAACCCGTCCATTCCGGCCCGCCCGCGGCGCCGCCGCTGAGGCTGGCCGGGTAAGGCACGCGCGGCCACGGGTCGGGCGCTTCCGCCGCGATTTCCCAGGGCGGGCGGCCGATGTCCGGGTGCCCGCCCGCACCGGGGGCCGGGTGCCCGCCCGCACCGGGGGCCGGCGGCCCGCCCGCGAGCTGGGCCTCGTCCTCGTCCTCAAGCGCCTGGGGCAGCGGAAAGGGCAGCGGATAGGGATAAGTGGCACCGTCAAGCCGGGGAGGGCGTGGTACGTAGAAATGACCGGCCGAGGATCGGCCGAAGTCCCAGTCGCTCATCATGACCCCAGGGTGATGGCTCTATGTCGTTATTTCAGGGACCGCCAGCCCGCGCCGCCGTCCCTTCGCTGCCCGCTTGTCCTGCGTCGCTCAACCTCTGTCTCTGTGGGGATACTAATTGGTAGCGAGACGGTAACGTCGAAATCTTTCGGGGCGTAATACAGGCGAAAGATTTGAGCGGAACACGTGGCAGTACCCCTAGTCTCGGCGGGTCGGCGGGTACGGCTGGTTCGGGCTCGTGCGGTTGCCTGGAGCGTTCGGGCTGAGGGGGGAGCGGAGCCGGGCGGTGGCGACGACCCGGGCGATGATCGTGATGATGATGGCCGCGGGCAGGGTCTGCGGCAACTCGTCGGACGGGACGAACACCACGGCGGCGAACGCGGCCGCCACGCCGCCGAAGACGACGGCCAGGGCGGCGATCACCCTGCGGCTCAGCACCGTCCGGCGAGCCAGTTGCCTGGCCTCGGAAGGCAGCCGGGTCAGCATGACCGCGAAGGAAACCAGGGTGGCCAGGGTGAGCGTGGCGAACCCGGCGCCGAGCGGCAGCGCGCCTGCGTGCGTCACCGCGGGGATCCACAGCAAGATCATGGCGACGAGCACGAAGATGTAGATCATCCGCGACACCGACCGGACGATGACCACGTCGATGTTCCTGCTGTAGATGTGCTCGCCAGGCGTGGTCCGCGCCGCGTTGATGAAGTGCCTGATCGCGCCGGCCGTGTCATGGCGGCGCAGCCGGATCCGGCCGAGCTCGTTCATCGCCCCGCTGTGCGCGGGATCAAGGGCCAGGGCGCGCTCCTGGTGGCTCCGCGCGCCGTCCAGGTCGCCACGGGCCAGTGCCACCTTGCCGGACAGGAAGTGGACATCGGGCTCGTTCGGCGCGAGCTTGCGTGCCTCGGACGCCGCGGTGGCGGCGATCGCTGGCTGGCCGGCCGCGAGCGCGGCCTGCGCGACGCACACATGGGTCTGCCAGTAGCTGGGCGCGAGCCGCCGCGATTCCGCCGCCGCGCGCAGCGCCTCGCCGTGGTGACCGAGGTGCATGAGCGCGTTGGAAGCGAGCCGGTGCGGCCACTCCTCGGCAGGCTCGATGGCCGCGGCCCGGTTGGCGGCCTCGACCGCTTCCGTGAACCGGTCGGCGCCCAGGTGCGCCCGGGCGAACAGGCACCACGCCCGGCCGCTGCCCGGCTCGGCGGAGACAAGCCGGGCGAGCAAGTTCGAAGCTTCCTCGTAACGCCCGAGGTCGAGCATCGTGGCAGCCCGCGCCAGCTCCTGCCTGATCTCCGTCGCCACCGCTAGTCAGATCAGCCGGCGCTTACGCAGGTATGCCACAAGATCATCGTAAGCGCCGCCCTCGTTGGCGAACAGCGCCACGTTCCGCGCGGTCTCGAACCAGGTACCGAGCGACGGCCGTACCTCGCCGACGGCGGCCTCCAGGTCGGCCTGCCCGATCAGCCGGGGCTCGCCGCGCCGCACCGAGTCGAGCAGCGCCCGCTCCGCCGCGGTCTCGCAGACATGCGCGATGTCCGCGCCGGAGTAGCCGTCGGTGAGCCGGGACAGTTTGGCCAGGTCAATGCCGGCGACCGGCCGCTCCCGCAGGTGGTAGCGGAACACGCCCTCGCGCGCCGGGCCATCGGGCGGCAGCACGAGCAGGGTGCGGTCGAAGCGCCCGGGGCGCCGCAGCGCGCTGTCCACGTCCCACGGGTGGTTGGTCGCCGCGAGCAGGAACACCCCGGTGTTGTCTGATGCCACGTCGTCGAGCTCGAGCAGCAGCTGGTTAACCGCGGAGCGCATCGGCGTGTTACGAAGCTGGGACCGCTTCTGCCCGATCGCGTCGACCTCGTCGAGGAAGACAACGCAGGGCGAGTTGCGCCTGGCGACCTCGAAGAGCTCGTGGATGTTCCGCTCGGAGCGCCCGACGAACATGTCGATCAGGTCCGCGAACGAAACCGTGATGAACCTGGCGCCGAGCTCGCCGGCCACCGCGCGGGCGATGAACGTCTTACCGCACCCGGGCGGCCCGTACAGCAGCAGGCCGCCGCGCAGCGACTTGCCGTAAAGCCTGCGCAGCTCCGGGTTGCGCATCGGCGCGAGGAACGCGGCCTCGAGCCGCTTCTTGACCTCGTCAAGCCCGGCGACATCGGCGAGCGTGAGGCCGGTGTGCTCGGCGTCGTAGGCGCGTGCCTCGTCGAGCCCGGCGGAGACGGACCCGGCGTCACCGACGAACATCGACGGCAGCACGTCGCGCAGCTCGTCCTCGGCCTGCGACCAGTCGTAGCCGTTGTCGGCCCCGTGGCTGGCGTCCCCGTGGCTGGCGTCCCGTGGCTGGCGTCCCCGTGGCTGGGATCGCCGCCTTCGCGGCCTGGACGGGTACCGCCGGCCTCGTCCTGTGCGGGGAGGGGGCCGGTGGCGGGGGAGGCGGAGCCGCGCGCCCGTTCGGCGGAACCGTCGAGACCAGCCGGCGGGGAGGCCGGCGGGCAGGCGACCTCGGCGGAGGAGGTGAGCATCCGCATCGCCTCGGCATTACCCGGATCTCGCTGCAAGACGGCACCGAGGTGCCGCACCGCCTCGTCGCGCTGCCCGGCGCGCAGCAGCATCGTGGCGAGGTGCAGGCGAAGCGGCACGTCGTCGGGCATCGCGGTCACCGCGTTACGCAGGCTGTCCAGTAGCGGTTCAGGTTCCATGCGTCCGATCCGGGGAGTGAGTGCGACCTCTTCCAACACTATGATCCCTGGCGGCCCGGTCGATACCGATAGCCGTTTTCCGCCGCAAAGCGAAACCCCCCGGGCTACAGGCCCGCGGCCAGTTCCCGCAACTGTGCGTGCATCCCGTCGTACGCACGGCCAGGGAGGTACCGCTTAGGCATCTTGGCGATCGACGTGTAATTGGTGTCACACACGTTGGCGAGCGGTGACTCCACGGCCTGGGTGACGAACTGGTAGGCGTCGATCGGGTGGAGCCCGCACAGCGCGGCCACCCAGGTCACCATGTCGTGCTGGGCGATACGGAACGCGTCCTCGAGCGGCCGGGCCGAGCCGGCCGACATGATGTAGTCGTCGTTCTCCAGGCGGGGCCACGGCGTGGCGGGCCCCCCACCCTGGCCAGACACAGTGCCGCCGCCCTTGATCAGGTCCACGATGAGCACCGTGTTCATCGCGCACTCGACGGCCACGCCGCAGGTCTCGCCCTCGCCCTGGCGCGCGTGCCCGTCGCCGAGCGACAGCAGGGCGCCGGGCACGTTGACGCCGAGGTAGCACGTGGTCCCCGCGCGCATCTCCGGCGTGTCCATGTTCCCGCCGAACGCGTCGGGCACCAGCGCGGAGCGGACCTCACCGCCCGCGGGGGCGACGCCCACCGTCCCGTGCATGGGCGACATGGGCAGGTCCGCGGTGAAGTCCGACTTGCGCGCGGTGAACCGGCACAGCTGCCGGTCGCGGTCCAGCTGCCAGATCCACATGACCTCCTCGAGCGGCGGGTTGAGCAGCGCCGTGAGATGGGTGCCGGTCAGTGCGCCGAACAGCGGCACCGTGGTCGAGGCCGCCCAGTCACGGGCCGGCGACATGGACACGAAGTGGACCGCGACCGTGTCGCCGGGCTCGGCGCCCTCCACCAGGAACGGCCCGGTCTGCGGGTTGAGCCCGGTGATGTTCAGCCTGCTGACCAGGTCGTCGGCGGACTGGACCCGGCCCGCGAAACAGTCCTCTGTGTAGAGGTCAAGCACGCACGGGGTCTTGATCCGCATGACCGGGGCCGCGCCGCCGAACGTCCAGGCGTACTCGCCGGCCCCCGGCCGGTACGTGATCATCTCAAGGTCGCTCATCGGCGGTCAGCCCTCCAGCGTCGTCGTATCCGCGGCGTGCTGGGCGGAGTGCGTGCGCACGAGCCCGTCGCGGCTTCTGGCATCCAGGTACCCAAGGTCCATGATCCCCAGCAGCACGGGCGGCGTCACGCCCGGACCCGGGAATGGCGGCCGCCGGGCGCCGGGCCGCCAGCCGCGGTGTCGCCGCCCGGTGGCGGTGCGTGATAACGGCAGTTGCCCGGCTATTACTGGCGGGAAAGATGATGCCAATGGAGAACGGCGTGACGGGAGGTGTTAATTGGTTCCGCTGGCTGCAATTTCAGGCCGGGCATTTTCGCTCGGCTAGGTAAAAGGCGGGTCACGCGTCTTTTGCCGGCGGTTGGCGAGAAATTTTACTTCGGCAGGAGCTTACTCAGAAATTGGGTGTTTCCGCGACGCCATTTGAGGCTGATTTGGTGAAGCCGCCTCGCGGAGATCGCCGGCCAGGGAACCCCGGGACGGCCGGAGCGGCTCCCCGGGGTCTGTCGCTGCTCTCCGCGCCTCTCCCGGGCCTTTCTCGCCGGCTTTACGGGCGGGGCGTACCTTCGCGCGGTGGGACCGGTAACTCGCTAAGGACGGTTGTGCCTTCCAGTGCACCGAGTGCCAAAGCCCGCTTGGACGGGTACGGAAGCGCTCGGTCGGGACGCCATGCATCCGCAATTACCCGGGCATGGCGCGCGTACCGGTATTTCCGGATATTTTCCAAGTACCGGGAGGTCAGCAGGCCTTGTCGGCGGTGGTTGAGGCGGTATTGACGCCATTGACCGTGCCGGTCGGAACCGTGCCGGCGGCAACGTCAGCCTGGAGCGTCCTGAGCTCGCTGAGCAGGGCGTTCAGTGCGGACTTGACCGCCGGGCCGTGCGCGTCGGCCGTCGCCTTCGTCAGCTCGCTGACCGCCGCCGCCATGTCCGCGGACAGGCGAGCCTGCGGCGCCTGCGCGTTCAGGTCGTAGATCGCCTTGTTGTAGGCCGTGAGCGCGGGGCCCGCGTACGCCTTGCAGCCGGGGTCTGACGGCCCGAGCATGCTGGGCGCAAGGATGACGCCGACGATCGCGGCCACGGAGAGGACGCCGGCCCCGGCGACGAGCGCCGTGTTCCTGTTCTTGCCCGGGGAGGAGGCGCCCTGCCCGGGCGCGGGCCGGCCGTCGGCATCGGGAGGCCACGGATCGTCGCGGGGCCACTGAGCATCGGGGGGCCACTGAGCATCGGGGGGCCACTGATCAGCGTTCTCGTCCGAGCGGAACCCGGCGTCCTCGTCCCAGCCGGCGGGCTCGCGGTAACGCCTGGAAGCGGCCAAGCCGGCCCCGGCATGTACCCCCCGAGACGGGCGAACCCGTCGGTGATCCGGCGGCGGACCCCGCCCGGCCTGGCGGGACCGCCTGGGCCGGGCGGCCCCGCGTACCCGCCAGGGGCGCCAGGCTGGGCGTAACCCCCTTGCCCGCCAGGTCCGCCAGGTCCGCTGGCCGTGGCCCGTTGGCCGCCCGGCCGTGGCCCGTTCGGGAACTGGGAGCCACCACGCGGCTGGGGTGGGTCAGGGAACCGCGGTGCGTTCGAGGCAGGAGAGAGCTGGGTACCCCCTGAGAACTGGGCGGATTCGGGGTACATGCCCTGGCGGTACGGCGGGTGCTGGTCCCGCGGCGGCTGCGGGATGCCGGGCGGATCGCCGGGCCGCGGCGACAGGAACGCGGCGGGCTGCCCCGTTCCTGGGTACGGTGCTCCGGCGGGCGCGCCCTGAGGCAGGGTCCCGCTCCGGCCGGCATACCTGGCCTGCGGCTGCTGCCCGGGATAGGCGTCTGGCCCCCGCGGCGGACGGGCGGTCGGGCCTTGCGCCGGGCCGAAGCCTGCCCCGCCGCCAGGGACCGCGGCCTGCTGGCCGGCGTACCCGGGGGGGCCTGCGAAGCCGCCGCGCATTCCCGCTCCCGGGCCCCGGCGCCGGCATAACCGCTGTTCGGGCTGGGGTAACCGTTGCCGGGGTAGCCGCCGGAAGCGGCCGGGCCCGGATACCCCGGGTACCCGGCAGGACCGCCTTGGGTTCCCTGGTGCCCGCCGCCCGCCGAGCCCGGATAGTCAGCTGGGCCGCCCGTGGCACCCGGGTATCCGTCAGGTCCGCCTGCCTGCCCGGGGTACCCGTCCTGGCCGGGGGCGGGCGGAAGGGACCTGACCTGGGGATACCCGCCGTGCGGGTACGGCGGCTCTGACGCAGACGACATGACTGGCTAATCCGTTCCTGTGCCCCGGGTACCTGCCCGACGGGAAGGCGATGTTATCGGGCTGCTCTCGCCCGGGGGATGCCCCTTCCCCCGGGGTCCCTGCCGAAGAGGGCAAATGCGCAGGGCGGGTGCGTTAGACGAAGCCGTTGCGGCTCAGGCTGGCCGGGTCTGGCTCTCCTCTGGGGAGTGAGACGTCGCCGGTCACGTCCGCGGCGAGCCGGATCTGGTCGCCGTCGACGAGCCGGACCTCGCTGCCTGGGTGCACGCGCTCACCGTTGACGAAGGTTCCGTTGGTAGAGCCCTCGTCGCGGATCGACGCGCGGCCGCCGTCATCGACCATGACCGTCGCGTGCCGCCGCGACACGTTGTCGTACTGGCCGAATGCGGCGGCAACCAGGGACTGCGCGGGGTCCCTGCCGAGGATGACAGAGGTCCCGGCGGGGACGTCCACGTTCCCCGTTGGGAAGGAGATCCGCAGCACGACCAGGGAGGGACGACGCCGCGCCCCTGGGAGGGGCTGCCGGCACTGGAGGCAGACGACATCGGCGGGATCCTGCACGGGCGTGCCGCAGTTCGGGCAGATCGGCCTGCTGTCGCCGGGCCGGATGTACTGCTGCGACACGGTCGGCGACGGGATGTCGTCGTCAGGGTACGGGGCGTGCGGCAGGTTGGCGCCACACCGGAAGCAGATCAGATCCTCCGGCTGCACCCCGATGCCGCAGTTCTGGCAGGTCAGGATCGCCATCTCCTCGCTCTAAGGCGGTAAGCCGTTGCCAGCTACCATACCGCCCGAGTGGCGCTTAGCGCAGCTATCTCCCTGCGGGACGGCCGCCATCTCCCGCCGGAAAGCCGCCAGCTCCAGCGTTCCGGCCGCCGTCTGCGCAGGGCCGGGCCCGCCTGTCCGCTGGTCGTCCGGGTGGACCGGGCCGCCGCCACCCGCTCGCACCCCGCCCGGCAAATGTGCGACCCGGTCAGCCTGGCCGTGCGGGGCAAAGCCACCCTGCAACTCCCGCAGCTTGTCGGTTCTTATGTCACAGCGTCCCCAGTAGAGGTAGCCTCACATGAGCCTGACGGGCCATATTGGCCTAGCCCAGCTGTGGCGACCTGGGTAGGTACGCCAAAGTTAAGGGTGATTCCCGGTGAATGCCGGGTCGAGGGCTGCCGATTGATGATTATATGTCCCTACCCGTTTTGTAGCGCTAACTGGAAGAGTTGCCCTGTGCTGGTCCAGGTGGCCTTTGAAGCTGCGAGGTGTAAAGCGCAGTGCGTAGACGTTCGATGACCAACGGAAACGGCGGTCAGCAGACGCCGGCTTCCGGCGTTCCGCGCAGCGGTGGCGGGAGCCCTCCGCAGGGTGGACCGCTGGCCGTCGGCCAGGGCCAGGGGGCCCCGGGCGCTGTCAGCTTCAGCGGCCCGTCAGGCCCCGTGAACGCGCCCGCCCCGGCGGCGCCGGCGCGCAGGGGCGGCCCGCCCGTCCCCGCCACCGCCACCGCCGCGGTGCCTGCCGGCCGCAAGGGCTCGCCGTTCTCCATCAGCAACTGGCGCGTGCGGTGGCGGCTTATCGCCATCATCACCGTGCCGACCGTCACCGCGCTGATCCTCGGCGTGATCCAGATCGTCGGCTCGGTCAACAACTACTCGTCGTTCAAGCGCGTCCAGGACCTGGCGAACCTGAACTCGCTCGTGGTCCAGGCGTCGGCCCTGCTCGCCGACGAGCGTGACGACACCGCGGGCTTCGTGGCCGCGGGCGGCCAGACCGGCTCCGGGGCGGCCGCTTCGCTCAAGGCGAAGGTGACCAGCGACCAGAACAACACCACCGCGATCACCGGGCAGATCAGCCAGCGGGCGCAGGCGGTCGTCAACGGCAGCGGCTACCGCGCGCAGACCGTGCTCGACCTCAGCAACGGCGTGCTCGCGAACATCGCCGACCTCAAGTACATCCGCCAGGCGGCGCTGACGACGAAGTCGCCCGCGCTGTCGGTGATCCTGAACTACGACCGGGTCATCCAGGCCTTCGTTACGTTCAGCAATGACGTCGCAGGCGGCTCAGGCAACGCGACGCTGCAGTCCGACGTCTCGGTCCTCAACGCGCTGCTCCGGATGGAGGACGACGCCTCGCTGCAGCGCGCCTACCTCTACCAGGCGCTCGCCGCCCCGCAGCCGGCCCTCACGCCGAGTGCCCTGCAGTTCCTCAACCAGGCGATCGAGCAGCAGCAGGCCGACACCAACGCCTTCAACCAGACGGCGACCGTCACCCAGCAGCAGCAGCTGAACAACACGGTCGCCGGCCCGAAGGTTGACGAGGCGAAGAGCGCGGAGAAGCTCGCCGTCGCGACCGCCAACGCGGGCCAGCCGCTGAGCATCGGCAAGCCCCAGACCTGCGGGAACCAGAGCCCGGCGGCCTGCTGGCTCGACATCCAGACCTTCCAGATCGGGAAGATGCGCCAGGTCAGTAACGGCCTGGTCAGCGACATCACGGCGCAGGCCAACTCGCTGGAGTCGAGCTCGCTGCACAACGCGGTCATCGTCTCGGTCGCCACGCTGCTCCTGCTCATCCTGGTCCTGCTCATCACGACCTTCGTGGCCCGGTCCATGATCCGTCCGCTGCGCAAGCTGCGGGCCGACGCCCTCGAGGTGGCCGGCAGCAAGCTGCCCGACATGGTGCGCAGGCTCAGCGAGAGCGAGGGCGGCGACGCCTCCGCCGAGATCGAGCCGATCGGCGTCACCTCGACCGACGAGATCGGTGAAGTCGCGCGGGCCTTCGACCAGGTACACAGGGAAGCGGTGCGGCTGGCCGCCGACGAGGCCATGCTGCGCGGCAACCTGAACGCGATGTTCGTCAACCTGTCCCGCCGCAGCCAGTCGCTCATCGAGCGCCAGCTGTCCCTGATCGACAGCCTGGAGCAGACGGAACAGGACGCCGACCGGCTGTCCAGCCTGTTCCGCCTGGACCACCTGGCCACTCGCATGCGCCGCAACTCGGAGAACCTCCTGGTCCTCGCCGGCCACGAGGCCGCGAGCAGGCGGTGGAGCCAGCCGGTCCCGCTCGTCGACGTGCTGCGCGCCGCGATCTCGGAAATCGAGCAGTACGAGCGCGTGGTGCTCAACGTGCAGCCGGGCATCCAGGTCATCGGCCAGGCGGTCAACGACATCGTGCACCTCGTGGCCGAGATCGTGGAGAACGCGACCACGTTCTCCCCCGAGGACACCCAGGTGTACGTCACCGGGCAGCCGCTGACCAGCGGTGGCGTGCTGCTCGACATCACGGACAACGGCGTGGGCATCTCCGAGCAGGAGATGGCGCACGCGAACTGGCGCCTTGACAACCCGCCAGTCGTGGACGTCGCGGTCTCCCGCCGGATGGGTCTGTTCGTGGTCGGCCGCCTCGCGGCCAGGCACGGGGTCAGGGTCCGGCTGCGGCACGCGCAGTCGGGCGGCCTCACCGCGCTGATCTGGCTGCCGGAGTCGGTGGCCGCTCCGGAGACCGGGCAGCCGCTCGGCCGCCTGCGGAAGTTCGAGGCCGACGACTACGGGCCGGCGCCGTCGCTGTCCGCGCCGACCACGACCCAGACCGCGCCGGGCGGCTTCCCCGCCGGCCCCGTCACCCTGCCGAGCGCCCCGGCGGCCAGCGGAAGCGGCTTCACCGGCGCGGCGGCGACCGCGGCGCGGATCCCGCGCCTCGGCGGTGGCCCTGCGGGGAACGGCAACGGCGGCAATGGAAACGGGAGCTTTGGCGCCTTCGGCGGTGCCGACCTCACCAGGCCCGCTACGGCCATGCCGAGCGGTCCCGGCGGCACCGGCTCGAATTCGACCGTTGACGCGCCCGGCGGCAAGCTGCCGGTACGCACCCCGGGCAATCACCCGCTCGGGCCGGCCGCGCCCGCGAGCGGCGGCGGCTCGGTATTCGGCGCCGACCCCTTCAGTGACGACTTCGCCACCACCAGCCTGCCGACGGTCGGCGGTGACGGCGGATCGGCAGGTACGGCGACGGCGCCCGCCACCAGCCCGGCGGCAGGGATCGCCGGCCTCGGCGGCTCCGACGGCGGCCAGGTGACCATCCCGGCGGTGACCGTCGCGACTGACCAGCGGCTGCCGATCTTTGACTCGCTTGAGTCGGACTGGTTCCGGCGCAGCGGCAAGTCGATGAGTTCTAGCGCGGCTCCGGCCGCGGGCCAGGCCTGGAACTCGCCGGCGGACGAGGGGTACCGCGCAGCGCGTATCGTGGCCTCACCGGAAGCCAGCGAGACCACTACCGCGGGGCTGCCCAAGCGTGTCCCGCGGGCCAACCTCGTGCCAGGTTCTGTTGGCGGCGGCGAGGAGACGGAGGACGCGCTGCCGGTGCGGTCGGCGGACACGATCCGCAACCGGATGACGAGCTTCCAGCGCGGTGTTCGCGAAGCACGTGCCGCCGCACCCGAGATCGAGGAGCCATAGGACGCATGAGAGCCACGGATAGAGCCATCGGAACTAGAGGAGGAGCCTGTATGCACGGGCGAGGAGAGGAGCGCGCGTGAGCACGCCAGGACGCCCGGTCCAGGACCTCAGCTGGCTGATCACGAATTTCGTGGAGCGAGTCCCGGACGTGGCCCATGCGGTCGTCGTCTCCTCGGACGGACTGCCGCTCGCCTTCTCCGCGGGTTTCCCGCAGGAGCGCGCGGATCAGCTCGCTGCGGTCACCTCGGGCCTGACCAGCCTGACCCAGGGTGCCTCCCGGGTCTTCGAAGGTGGCGCGGTCGTCCAGACCGTCGTGGAGATGCAGCGCGGTGTGCTGGTCATCATGGCGATCAGCAACGGCGCCAGCCTCGCCGTGCTCGCGGCGTCCACCTGTGACCTCGGGCTTGTCGCTTACGAGATGACACTGCTCGTCGAGCGTGCGGGCCGTGTGCTCACCCCCGCCGCGCGCGGCGGTGTCATGCAGGGCGCGATGCCGGGAGACGGAAGGCGATGATGAGCACAAGTGGCTCCATCTTTGGGGGATGTGGTGTCGGGGCTCGGCCGCGGCGGTGACGACCGCGGCTCACCCGCGTGGCAGGGTCCTAACCGGGCCGGGCCATGGGACGAGCCGCAGCCGCAGCGCCAGCCGTTTCCCCCCGGTCAGCAGCCGCCGTTTCCCGCCGAGGAGGAGAGCGGCTCAACACGGCTAGTCCGCCCGTACACCGTGACGGGCGGCCGGACGCAGCCGAGGTACAAGCTCGCGCTTGAGGCCTTGGTAAGCGCGACCGTCTACGAGCCGCGTGATCTGTCCGTCCTGGCGCCCGAGTGCCAGGCGATCCTTCAGTTCTGCCTTGACTGGCGTTCTGTCGCAGAGATCTCAGCAGTGCTCAGGATGCCCCTCGGTGTGGCTCGGATCCTGGTCGCGGACATGAGCGCGGACGGCCTCGTACGCATTCACCAGCGTGACGACTCCGAGGGCCGTCCGGACCTTAACCTGCTCGAAAGGGTGCTAAGTGGACTCCGTAAGATCTAGCGTCGCACGACCGCACGGAGGTGGCGACGCTTCGGCGATGACGTCGGTGAAGATCGTCGTTGCTGGTGGCTTTGGCGTGGGGAAGACGACGTTCGTCGGGTCGGTATCGGAAATCACCCCGCTGACCACCGAGGCGGTCATGACCGTCGCGTCCACTGACGTCGACGACCTCTCGCACGTCCCCGACAAGAACACCACCACGGTGGCGATGGACTTCGGCCGTATCACGCTGGAGAAGGACCTGGTGCTCTACATGTTCGGCACGCCCGGGCAGCACCGGTTCTGGTTCATGTGGGACGACCTGATCCAGGGCGCCATCGGCGCGGTGGTCCTCGTCGACACCAGGCGGCTGGCCGACTCCTTCCCCGCGGTCGACTACTTCGAGGCGAGCGGCCTGCCGTTCGTCATCGGCATCAACGGGTTCCACGGCCAGTTCCCGCACCGGTCTAACGACGTGCGCGAGGCCCTCGCGATCCCGTCAACCGTCCCGATCATCCCGTGCGACGCGCGTAACCGCGAGTCGACCAAGGCCACGCTGGTGACCCTGGTGGAGCACGCGATGTCGATGCAGACGGCCGGCCGGTACTGAGCCGTTAGGCCTGCCTTGCCCGCCGTGCGGCGGCGGGCGCCCGGTGGAGGAGACGACACCGGTACGACCGAACGGAGGCGGGGCTCTGCCAGGCCCCGCCCGGTTAACGCGGCAGCCCGCAGTGAGACGGACTTCGCGGCACGCCGGATAACCCCCGCGCTGTACCCGCCATGTTGCGGTACTCTGGCGGCTGGCATGGGGCGGTAGCTCAGCAGGTCAGAGCAGCGGACTCATAATCTGCCGGTCGTGGGTTCGAGCCCCACCCGCCCCACCATGCTTGACCTGCGGAAATTGAATCCGTCAGTCGTCGCGGTCCGTCGCTCTCCGGGTTTCAAAACCGCTGCCAGCGAGAACGACTCCGCCGCTCAGCTCTGCCGTTTGCCCAGGTCTGCCAAGGTCCAACGGGACCAGCGGGGACAGGACGACATCGCTCGTCCACGGGACAGGTGTTCCCATCGTGTTCCCATCTCACATGACGAGCGGATCCGCTGGCCCTTCGGCGAGGCCGGCCACATGGCGACGGCCGTAAATACCGCGAGCGGCAGGCAGGACGAACGTGTGTTAGCATAGGTACATGTCACTGAAGCGGACCAACGTCTACGCTGATCCAGAGGATCTGGCCCTGATCAAGCAGACCGCTGCGCGCCGTGGCGTCCCGGAGGCAGAGATCATCCGCGAGGGAATCCATCTCGCGGCGATGAGCACGCGAGTGTGGGACGAGCCGCTTGAGTGGCCCACCTTCGAGGGCAGCGGGGAGCCGGTAACGAACGAGGAGATCAGCCAGGCCGTGGCGAGGAACACCCACCCGGGATGATCATCGTCGCGGACACGTCCGGGATAATTGCTGCCTCTGATCGCAGGGCGCCTGAGTCGGGTGCTTGCCGGGACCTGCTGGGCAGTGCCGGCACTGTGATCGTGTCCCCGCTGGTGCTGGCTGAGGTGGACCACCTGGCCAAGGTCCGGTTCGGCACGCAGGCCAGGCATGCGATCATCGACAACATCATCACCCACGCATTGCGCATGCGTTTCCAGGTGCCCGAGGTCAGCGCCGATGCGCTGAAGCTTGCCCGTGAGGTGCAGCGGAAGTACGCGGACCTGGATCTTGACCTGACCGACGCGGTCAATGTCACGCTGGCGGCTGACTATCGCACGGACGCGATACTCACCCTGGACCGGCGGGATTTCCGCGCGATCCGGCCGCTGACACCGCACAAGGCTTTCCGCGTCCTGCCAGACGACCTCTGACTGCTAGCAGCCTAGCGGGCCGGCTTCTGTCTTCTCCGCCCCGCCGGGATGGTTCGGTCCCAGCTGAACGTCTCCGTCATCAGGGGTCTGTCAAATTACAGTCCCGTCATCAGTCATCGCATTGACGCGTACGTGTCAGCGGGCGCCTTGCGGCGGTGCGGGATCTTCGGCCTGGCTGGTTGCGGCCCAGCTGGCGAGTAGCTTTAGCCCGTCGTGGGACGGGGTTCCCGGCTCGGCGGCATACGCGGTCAGGGTGAGGCCCTCGTCCGCTTCCAGGGCCATGGCCTCAAACATGAGGTCAAGGGGGCCGACGGCGGGGTGCAGGAAGTGCTTGACGCCGGTGCGGTGCAGTCGCACGTCATGGGCTGCCCACAGGGTGCGGAACTCTTCGCTGCGGGTGCACAGTTCGCCGATCAGGGCAGTGAGGGAGGCGTTGAACGGGTCGCGCCCGGCCTCGGTGCGCAGCAGCGCGACGGTGGTGCGGGCGGACTCGGCGAAGTCGGGGTAGAAGTCGCGGGCAGCGGGGTCGAGGAACCGGAAGCGGGCCAGGTTGACGTCCCGGCCGGGGGCGGCAAAGGCCGGCGCGTACAAGGCACGGCCGAGGGTGTTCGCGGCGAGGACGTCGAGACGGCCATTCCGAACGAAGGCGGGGATATCGGTCATGCCGTCGAGGATGAGCCGGGCCGCGGGCCGTAGCTGCTGCGGTACCTTCCGCCGGATGGCACGGTCGGGCCTGGTGTTGGCGGCGCGGGCCAGGTCGAGCAGGTGCAGCCGTTCGGCCTCATCCAGCTGCAGCGCGCCGGCGATGGCCTCAAGCACGGTGCCGGAGACGCCGGCGAGGTTGCCTTTTTCCAGGCGGGTGTAGTAGTCGGCGCTGACGCCGGCGAGCATGGCGACTTCCTCGCGGCGCAGCCCGGGCACGCGCCGGTTGCCGCCGTAGAAGGTCAGCCCGGCCTGCTGCGGGGTGATCCGGGCGCGGCGGGTGACCAGGAAGTCCCGCACGTCGGCCCGGTTGCTGCTGGTCACGCCGTTCACGCTACGCCAGACCGGGCGAACGAGGGGGGTTCTGCCATAACCATGGACAACGCAACCTCCCGCGCCCGCGGGGCAGCGGGTTGTATCGGTGCCGTGGGCACCTCAGCCAGCACCTCAGCCCTGGACGTCAGCGGCCCCTCCCCCGTGCGGCCGGATGCCCCGGCACCCGGCTGGTCGCTGGCGGCGGCGCTGCTCGGGTTCTTCGTGGTGACCCTCGACGCGGTGATCGTCAACGTGGCCTTGCCGGATGTCCGCCGGGACCTGGCGGGCGGGATGAGCGGCCTGCAGTGGGTGGTGGACGGGTACACGCTGATGTTCGCCGCGCTGCTGCTGTCGGCCGGGTCGCTGTCGGACCGGGCCGGGGCCCGCCGGACTTTCGCGGCCGGGATGGTCGTATTCGTGGTCGCTTCTACCGCGTGCGGCCTGGCGCCGTCCCTCCCGGCCCTGGTAGCCGCCCGGTTGGTGCAGGGATCGGCCGCCGCGGTGATGATGCCTTCATCGATGGCGTTGGTCAGCCACGCCTACCCCGATCCGGTCAGCCGCGCCAGAGCGGTCGCGCTGTGGTCGATGGGTGGCGTGGCCGCGTCGACGTCCGGGCCGATCGTGGGCGGGCTGCTGTCCCAGGTGTCGTGGCGGCTGATCTTCTTCGTCAACGTCCCGGCCGGCGCGGCCGCACTGGTCCTGCTCGCCCGGACCATCCAGACGCCGCGGCACCCGGCCCCGTTCGACTGGGCCGGGCAGGTCACCGCGGTCGCGGCGATGGGCGGGCTGACCTACGGGGCGATCGAGGCCGGGGCCGACGGGATCACGGCTGCCCCGGTCCTGGCTGCGTTGTCGGTCGCGGCAGCCGCCGCGTCGGCCTTCGCGGTGCTGCAGGCGCTGGGCGCCCACCCGATGCGGCCGCTGTCGCTGTTCCGCTCCCGCACGGTCAGCGTGGCCGTGGCGGCGGGGTTCGCGTTCATGGTGGGCTATTACGGGCTGCCGTTCGTCATGAGCCTGTACCTGCAGGAGCTGCGCGGCCTGTCCGCGCTGGGCACCGGCCTGGTGTTCCTGCCGATGATGCTGACCGGCGGTGCGCTGACCCCCTTCATCGCCCGGCTGGGCGAGCGGTTCGGCCCCCGGATCCTGGTCACCACCGGGCTGCTGGCCATGACCGCCGGGCTGACGGTGATCGCCCTGCTGCCCGCCCCCGTTCCCGTCCCCCTGCTTTCAGCGCTGATGATCCTGGTCGGGCTGGCGGGGCCGCTGGTCATGCCGCCGGTGATGGCGCTGCTGCTGCAGGCGGTGCCCGCCCGGCGCGCCGGAGTGGCCAGCGGCGTGTTCAACACCAGCCGGCAGGTCGGCGGGGCCCTGGCTGTCGCGGTGTTCGGGGCCCTGCTCGGCAGCAGCGCAACATTCATGCCGGGCCTGCGCGACAGCCTGCTCATCGCTGCCGCGGTCGCCCTGGCTGCCGCCGCGGTGAGCCTGCTGCTCCGGCAGGCTGAAGTCGGCGCAAGCAAGCCTCAAGTGAAAGGAGTAACCCGATGACAGGTCATGACGATCCAGCCGTCCAGGTTCCGGGTAAGGAGCCGTCGGGGGCGGCGAAGCAGTTCGGCGGCTTCGCCCCCGGCCTGGTCGGATTCACCGATGACGTGCTGTTCGGCCAGGTCTGGACCCGCCCGGAGCTGTCGCCCCGGGACCGCAGCCTGGTCACCGTCACGGCGCTGACCACGGCCGGGAACACCGAGCAGCTCACCTACCATCTCGGCCTGGCCAGGCAGAACGGCGTCACCGTGACCGAGTTGACCGAGGCGATCACCCACCTGGCGTTCTACGCCGGCTGGCCCCGGGCCATGTCGGCCATGGCCGTGGCCAAGCAGGTCTTCGCCGAAGAGCACAACAAGTAACCAAGAGGAGAACCCAGGTATGAACGTCGTGCCGAGGCGCCCGCACGCAAGGGCCTGGCCGAATGGTTCACGGGCGATGTCTGTACCCGGCTCGAGCGCGTCACCGACGAGCAGTACCACGGCGGCGGTGTAACGCGAACTGAGAGGAACGCCATCATGCGCGGAGTAGTCCTGCACGGACCGGGCGACGTGCGCGTCGAGCAGCGCGACGACCCGAAGATCATCAAGCCCACCGACGCGGTCATCCGCCTCGCCGCCACCTGCGTCTGCGGCTCGGACCTGTGGCCTTACCGCGGCATCGAGCCGGTACGCCAGCCGTCCCCGATGGGTCACGAGTACGCCGGGATCGTCGAGGAGGTCGGCAGTGAGGTGCGCGAACGTCAAGCCCGGCCAGTTCGTCGTCGGCTCGTTCATGGCCTCCGACAACACCTGCGAGATCTGCCGGGCCGGATACCAGAGCCGCTGCGCCCACGTGGAACCCGTCGGGCGCGAACGGCGCCCAGGCCGAGTACCTGCGCGTCCCGCTGGCTGACGGCACCCTTGTCGCCACCCACGGCCAGCCCGGCCACGAGCTCGATCCCGAGCCTGCTGGCCGCCTCCGACGTGCTCGGCACCGGCTGGTTCGGCGCCGTCGCCGCCGAGGCCGCCCGGGCAAGACCGTCGTCGTCGTCGGTGACGGCGCGGTCGGGCTGCTCGCCGTGCTCGCGGCCAGGGAACTCGGCGCCGAGCGGATCATCGCGATGAGCCGCCACGAGGCCCGGCAGAAGCTGGCGCTGGAGTTCGGCGCGACCGACATCGTCACCGAGCGCGGCGCCGAGGGCGTCGCCCGGATCAAGGAGATGACCGGCGGGTACGGCGCCCACTCGGTCATCGAGGCCGTCGGCACCCAGGAGTCGATGATGCAGGCCATCCGCTCTGCCCGGTCCGGCGGCCACGTCGGGTACGTCGGCGTCGCCCACGGCGTCCAGTTGCCCGGCGACGAGTTGTTCTTCGCCGAAGTGCACCTGTTCGGCGGCCCCGCCCCGGTCCGCCGGTTCCTGCCCGACCTGATCAGCCGCATCGAGAACCGGTCCATCGACCCTGGCAAGGTCTTCGACCTGACCCTGCCCCTGGACCAGGCCGCGGAAGGCTACCGGGCGATGGACGAGCGCCGTGCCATCAAGACCCTGCTGCAGCCCTGACCCGCTACCAGGCGAAGGAGACAGACACATGCATACGCGCATCCTCGGCCAGGGCCTGCAGGTCTCGGCCATCGGCCTCGGCGCCATGGGCATGTCCCAGAGTTATGGGCCCAACCCCGGCGACCGGCAGGCCATGATCACCGTGCTCCGCGACGCGGTCGATCTCGGGATCACCTTCTTCGACACCGCCGAGTCCTACGGCCCCTACGTCAACGAGGAACTCGTCGGCGAGGCGCTCGCCCCCGTCCGTGACCAGGTGGTCATCGCCACCAAGTTCGGCTGGCGAATCCAGGACGGCAAGTCCGTCGGCCTTGACAGCAGCCCCGAGCAGATCAGGCGGGTAGCCGACGCGTCGCTGCGCAGGCTCCGCACCGATGTGATCGACCTGTTCTACCAGCACCGCGTCGACCCGGAGGTGCCCATCGATGAGGTCGCCGGAACCGTCGGCGAGCTCATCGCCGCGGGCAAGGTGCGGCACTTCGGTCTGTCCGAGGCAGCCGCCGGCACGATCCGCCAGGCTCACGCGGTCTGCCCGGTCACCGCGGTGCAGAGCGAGTACTCGCTGTGGACCCGCGACCCGGAACCCGAGGTGCTGCCGGCCTGCCGGGAACTCGGCATCGGGTTCGTGCCGTTCAGCCCGCTCGGCAAGGGCTTCCTCACCGGGACCGTAAGCACCGATACCGAGTTCACCGCAGGCGACATCCGCGCCACCATCCCGCGGTTCACCGCGGGCAACCGCACCGCCAACCAGGCACTGCTGGACCACGTCACCGCCCTCGCCCAGGCCCGCGATGCCACCCCGGGGCAGATCGCACTGGCGTGGCTGCTGGCCCAGTACCAGCACCTCGCCCCGATCCCTGGCACCCGGCGCCGCGAACGGCTCGAAGAAAACGCCGGCGCCACCCGCATCGCACTGTCCGCCGACGACATCGCCGACCTCAACACCGCCGCGTCAGCGATCGGCGTCCACGGCAACCGTTACAACGATCAGCACATGAGCCTCGTCGACCGATGACCCAGCCGCCGAGACCTGCTAACCCGAACCGCCGGAAAAGCGTTAGCGAGATAGACCCGTATTAACCGGCGCCCGCCGCTTCGCCTGCGGAGTTTCCGAAGGCCGGTGACCGGGTCACGCTGGCTTGCGAGCCGGGGCACCGCACCCGGTCCGGAGCAGTGGGCCGGGCCCGGCGGTAGCTGCGCGTCTCCGTCATCGGGCCATCTCCTCTCAGGCTGCTGTTCCGGCCTTGCGCACTGGCGGTTCAGGTCGGCGACCCGCGATCCTACTTCCGGATGGGAACAGAATGGGAACATTCGTCCCATCCCGCCCGTCCCAGCCGGTCCCGTCCGGTCCTGCCAGATCCCGGCTGACCAGCACCGATAGACAGTGAACGCCGTCTGCCAGCACCGATAGTAACCGGGCCAGTTTCCTCATAATCTGCCGGTCGTGGGTTCGAGCCCCACCCGCCCCACCATGCTTGACCTGCCCGGCAGCTCACCAGGAGACCCAGGTCATCGAGGACCTCGAGGGCCACCTGCGGGACTGGTTCACCGGGCACCAGGCCCGCTTCGCCGTCATCCGCCCCGACCGGTACGTTACCGCCCTCGCCGACGAGACCTCACTCGGCACCTCCGTCAGCCAGCTCCGAACCTCCCGGAGCTGGCTGCCGCCAGTCGGCTCCTACTTGGGTCACAGGTTTGGCGGGAGTCGAACGGGTGTAGACCTCCGGCAGCGGCGACGGTGCCCCGCTGCCGCTCTTTCTCGGACCTGAACGAGTAGTAGTCGAGTGCGCGCGTGTCAGCTGGCATTTCGCAAATGACGCAATGTATATTGCACGGTATGCGAAATCCTTCGCCGCCGCCGCCGTTGTTGCCGTTGCTGCGGTCCAGGTTGCAGGCTGAAGTGCTGACGCTTGTTCTGCTGAATCCACAGCAGGAATGGACGCTGACAAGCCTGGCGTCACGCACTGGAGCGTCGGTTTCGTCGGTTCAGCGGGAGGTTACCCGGGCGGAGCAGGCCGGGGTCGTCAGCTCCCGGCGCCTGGGCAACACCCGGCTGGTGACGGCGGCGAACTCGTCGCTGACGGCTCCTTTGACAGAACTTCTGCTGCGCTCATTCGGGCCGCGCCAGGTGCTGGCCGAGGAACTGGAAGGCGTCGAGGGAATCGAGAAGGCCTACCTGTTCGGCTCGTGGGCCGCCCGGTACGCGGGCGAAGCCGGCCAGCCGCCGGCGGATCTGGATGTCCTCATAATCGGCGCCCCAGACCGGGACGAGCTCGACGACGCCGCTCAGCGGGCCGCAAGCCGCCTGGCCCGGGAAGTCAACGTCACGATCAGGTCGCCAGCCTGGTGGCGGGAGGGGACCGATGGTTTCCACGCTGACGTCACCCGGCGCCCCCTGGTCCCTGTCTTCCATGAGGGAGAAGCGGAATGAGCTGGGAAACCGGGAGCGAGCGCATCCAGGGGCTCATCGACTCAGGGGAACTTGGCCAGGTCGCGCCGGACGTCGAGCTCGCGCGGCGGATGCTGGCGGACGCCAGGCGGCACCTGGCCACGTCCGCAGCAGCTGAGTCGACCGAAGACCTGTCCGGCGCGTACCAGCTGGCGTACGACGCACTGCGCAAGAGCGCGGCGAGCCTGCTTGAAGCCCAGGGGCTCCGTGCGACCAGCCGCGGCGGGCACGTTGCGCTCCAGGATGCTGTGATCGCCCAGTTCGGATCCACTGTCCGGGCGCTCCGCTCGTTCAGCAGGCTCCGTCGCGCACGGAACAGCTTCGAGTACCCCAGCACCGAGACCCCCGGCCCATCGGAAGACGACGTAAAGGACGCGATCCGAGTCGCCCGGGAAGTAAACGACGCGGTTGGCAAGATACTGGAAAGCGGAATTCTCTCTCCTTGGTAGCTGATCGCGGCGGTGGCTAGCTCTTTCTGCTGGACGTGCCGGTTCCGGCCGCCTTGTTCCGGCGGGCGCGCCAGGACTCGTAGTGGTCGAGCATGGTCTCGCGGACCGGGCGGTAGACGAGCCCGAGTTCGTCGACGCTGCGGTGGTTGTCCACCGCGAAGCTGATGCCGAGGTGCTTGGCGATGTAGTCGGGGGTGAGCCCGAACCGCGGCCCGAGCGCGCGCACGGCGATATCGGGAACCCGGTGCCGAGGGATGAGTATCCGGCGTGGGTACTTGCTGCGGATGATCGTGGCCATCTCGTGCATGGACACCATCTCCGGCCGGGCCAGGATGTAGCGGCCGGAGGCGGCCGGGTTTTCCGCCGCCTTGATGTGCGCCTGCGCCACGTCGCGCACGTCGGCGAAGGTGAAGCTGAACCCCGGTGCGCCGTAGAAGAAGTACCCCGCCATCAGCTCATTCATCAGGAACAGGCTGCCCGAGTCCGAGGCCGGGGTGAGCGCGGGTCCCAGGATCAGCCCGGGGTTGACCGTCACCAGCGACCAGCGGTCCTGCGCACTGGCCAGTTCCCACGCGGCCTGCTCGGCCATGGTCTTCGCGTAGTGGTAGGGGTTGTTCTCCGGGGTGCTGGTGGTGTTGAAGTATTCCTCGGTAAGGGTCTGGTTCTTCATGCTCAGCACGTCGATGTAATCGCCGAAGATGGCGCCGACGGTCGAGGTGAGGACCAGCCGCTCCACGCTCGGCGCCGCCTCGATGCCCGCGATGATGTTCCTGGTGCCCTCCACCGCGGGCCGGATCACGTCCGCGCCGGTGTTCTTGATCTGCTCGGGCAGCAGGAACGGGCTGGCCACGTGGAACACGTACCGGCAGCCGTCGATGGCGGCGTCGAACGAGCCGGGCCGCAGCAGGTCGGCCTCGAACAGTTCAAGGTGTCCTTCACGGCCTGCGCCGAGGCGGCGCAGCGGCTCGACCTTCGCCGGGTTCGCCGGGCTGCGCACGCTCGCCCTGACGGTGTACCCGCGGTCAAGCAGCCGGGCGACCAGGTGGGTGGCGACAAAACCGGTCCCTCCGGTGACCAGAACGGTCTCATTCATGAAACCCAGTCTCCCCTGCCGGAGCGGCGGCAAGAAGCGGCATTGCCCGGAAAACATCCTCGAGGCCGAGCCCGGCCTGCGGGCGGCCGACGAGACCGGGCCGCGACCGACACGAGTTCGCGGCATTTTGCCGGCAGTTCAGGCTGGCGGAAGATCGTCATCGCCACGGCCGTCCACAACCCTTACGTCGGCCGGTACAGCGAGGACCTGAGCCAGATCGTGCAGGACTCGGCGAAATTCGGCCTCGAGTTCGGCCGCCGTATCCAGGAAGCCGCTGGCGGCCGGCCGGTGGTGAGCTACGGCAAGGCGTGCCTGGTCGGAACCGGCGGCGCGTACGCTACACCCGCGGCCTGGTCGTTCCCGGTGAACATGGCCGGGACTCGCCCGTGGGCCGCATGGTCGTCCAGCCCCTCGTCGAACACGCGCACGGGCGGGCCGTTACGGCTCGACGACACGCTCGGTCCCTGGTTCGCCGTGGTCGGCTTCCGCGCGGACCCGGCCGAGCCTTCCTGTTCGGCGCCGCCACTGTTTGCCACCAAGCCGTTACGTATCAGTCACCGCGAACCCTTCCGCCACTGCAGGACCCTTCCGGCCGCGTGGGCACCCGGCTAAACGCCGGCATTCCTTCTACGCCCAGTGACGATCGCCGCTGACAGGGACGGACACCGGTGGACGTCCACGGACCACTAGCCACAGGTAGTAGACCTAATACGAAATAACGAACGCTTCCCGAACTTCCCTGTCCAAGAAAGATATAGTCTGAGCGGATGGATGACTCCGGCGGCGCGTTCGTCATCGATCACGGGCCCGACGCGCTTTACCGGGTAGGCCGCCAGGACAACTCGCGCTGGGACGGGTTCGTGTTCCATCCGGGTGACATCGTGATCAGCACAAGGTCTCGCAGCGGAACGACCTGGATGCAGACGATCTGCGCGCTGCTGATCTTCCAGACCCCGGACCTGCCCGCCCCGCTCGCTGAGCTGTCGCCCTGGATGGAGTGGCTGTCGCTCGACCGGGAGGAGCTGCTAGCCGGGCTCGCCGCCCAGAAGCACCGGCGATTCATAAAGACCCACACGCCGCTTAAGGGCCTGCCGCTGCTTCATGCACGATGATGTCGGCGGGCTCGCCAGGGTCCGCGTCCAGCCAGCGGGTGATGACGTCGGAGTGCCGGTGATCGGAGCCTAGCTCGTCGGGCGTGATTTCGCCTGCCTCGATGAGGAGCTGGCCGAGGGTATGGTCGCGGGCCAGCTGCGTCAGATCACCGCCGCGCAGCATGTACGCGCGCGTGCTGCCGATGTGCGCGATGGCGGCGTCGGCGCCCCGCCACAGCATGGCGGTGAGCTCGGTCACGTTCCCGGCCCAGTCGCGGTTGCCCGCGAGGAGCTCGCGGAAGGTCTCCCGCAGGCCCTGGATGCCGCGTTCCAGGCTGCCGGCGAGGTCCGGGGGGCCGGCCGGGACGTCCAGCCGGCGGAGTTGCTCGACGGCGATCGCGCTGGCCTTGCCCGGACTGGACAGGTGCCGGCTGCTGTGCGCTATCACGAGCAGGTGAGGCCCGCCGTAGGCTGCATTCTTCGTGAGCTTGGAATCGATCGTCCACTCGCTGGAGGCCACCGCGTACCGCAGCCCCGGCCAGCGGGAGGCCGGCTTCGGCCTGACTGGCTTGCGGATCCTCTCACTCACCCTCTTATTGTGCTCCGGGCCAGGCACCGGCAGCTTCTGCAGTCGCAGAGCAGCCTGGCGACTACCTGACCGGCGCTCTAGCACTACTCAGCGGCGCGGCGCTTTGGGGGGTCGGAGGCCGAGCTTTGTGGCTCAACTTCAGTGGCAGGAACCCGCAGATGGCTCAGAAACGGCGGCAGTGGCTCAGATTCATTGGCACTGGACAGCAAGCCCGGCGCCGGCCAAACGCAGCCCCCGAACTGCTAGCCCGGCGGCAAGAGGGCCGAACGCCCCCGAACCAGTCACACCCATGCACCACCTGACGACCGTAGTTAGTTCAGTTGCCTCCGGCCCGCGGTGGCAAGGACCCGCTTGGCCGTTATCGCGACCCTGAGCAAGGGCTACGACCTGGATTAGATCTGGAAGCAGGTCGACCGCGGCCCGGTCAAGGACGCGGCCGGTTATTACATCCAGGTCAGCGAGACCGGCGGCGAGCCGCCCGGCGACGGCCGCAAGGCCGCCGACATCTACACTCAGCTGCTGGCCGCCGAACCGGACGCCATGGCAGAGCGCGAGCTCCTGCTGGAGGCCACCCGCCTTGAGCGGGCCACGGCTGCGAGGCGGCCCGCATATCGCTGCCGGCGACCAGCACGAGCTCCGTAGCGAGCAACTCCACCCCCCGCTGCCTCAGTGAGCTTGCCGGCTCGGGCTGCCGCGCGTTCTGCAACGGCATGTGCTCATCCAAGGCGTCGCCACGCATGGCAGATGGCACACGGAGGGCGCTCAGCGCGCTCGGGGCGACCCCGGGCCGGGCGGCCAGGTCGACGGAGACCGCACCGTCGGTGTACCGGCTGGGCACGCGGCGGCCAGCCTCTACAGAGAGTCGTGTCTTGCCTACTCCGCCCGGTCCGGTCAGCGTCACCAGGCGCACGTGCCCCAGTCCCGTCTCGAGCGGTTCGAGTTCGGCCTGATCGGCGCCGATGCGCCGTGGGTGGCCTGCGAGGGGCGGTCAGCGCTTGAGCGCGAGACCACCGTAGAGGTGAACCTGAGCGTCGCTGAACGCGGGCATTAGGTCGTCGGGCATCCAGTGGTTCACCAGGACGACCCGGGGCTCGATGAGGTCGAGCCCGCGGGACAGCGCCTCGACCTCGGCCTGGCCGCGTGTCCTCATGGGGATGCCGCTGGCGTTGAAGGCGACGACCGCCTGCTCGGCCTGGCGTGCCGCCGCGCGGACGGCCTCGTCGTTGGGCCACATGAAGGCGCCCACGACGGGATTCAGCCGGTCGATGAGGAGGAACCATGCCGGCGGCGACGCAGCAGGCGGTGGAACTATCGATCGGCGGGCGGCCCGTGCTCAGCGGGCGGTGAGGCGGGGAAGCACCCAGGCGGTAAAGACGATCCGGCTGAGGCTGAAGGCCGCGGCGACGGCCAGCGGCGGGGTCAGGGCGGGCGCGGCGAGCGCGACGGCTGCCACCGCCGCCGCGTCCAGGGCGAGGAGGACGGGGCTGGCGGCTGCGGTGAGCCTGGTCCGGTGGTAGCCGTGCCGGCTGGTCGCGGCCGCCAGCAGGAGCGCGGCCGCGAGCAGCAGTGCGGCGCCGAAGCCGAGCCGTGCGGTGGCCGGGACCGGCCACGTCCATGCGCGGCCGGGGATCAGGGCCAGCGCCCAGCACAGGCCGGCGACTGGCCCGGTGGCCAGCAGCAGCCGGGCCGCGCGCCGGCCCGGAGCCTGCCTGGTGTACTCACCTACCACGAGCCCCAGCTCCCCGAATTCGGCCAGCGCGGCACGGGCGGCTTCCTGGTCACCGGTCCCGGCGGCGAGGTGATGCTCGTAGGCCTCGATCAGGCCGTCGGCGGCCTCGTCGGCGATGGGGGCGGGGAGCTCGCGGTGCAGGCCGGCCACGTAGCCGGCGATCAGCGGGCTGGTCATGGCGCTGGCTCCAGGATCGCGGTCACGGCGGAGGCGAAGTCCCGCCAGGCCGCCCGGTCCCCGGTGAGCCGCCGCCGTCCGGCGGGGGTGAGCTCGTAGGTGCGGCGTCGCCGTCCGCCGGCCTCGGCCCAGGTGCCACTGACCAGCCCGGCGGCCTCCAGCCGGCGAAGCGCCGGGTAGATGGTGCCGGTGGGCAGGTCGAACCGGGCGTCGCTGCCGTCCCGGAGCGCCTCCTTGACCGCGTACCCGTGCAGCGGCCCGTTCTCCAGGCTGGCCAGCAGCAGCGTGTCCAGGTGCCCCTTGAGCACTTGCGCTTCCGGCTTCATAAGTAGGTATGCTACTCATGAAGTCCATAGGTAGGTATCCTACTTAGCCCGGGCGAGGGCGGACGGTGAGGAGCGGGCAGATGACGGACGCGGCGATCGTGGCCGAGGGGATCGGCAAGCGTTTCGGGCCGGTGCCCGCGCTGGAGGGGGTGGACCTGGTGCTGCCGGCCGGCGGCGTGCTCGGGCTGCTCGGGCCTAACGGGGCGGGGAAGACGACGATGGTGCGGGTCCTGGCCACGCTGCTGCGGCCGGACCAGGGCCGGGCCCGGGTGGCGGGCTTCGACGTGGCGGAGCAGCCGCAGGAGGTGCGGCGGCGGATCGGCCTGTCCGGGCAGTACGCGGCGGTAGACCCGTTCCTGAACGGGCAGGAGAACCTGGTCATGATCGGCAGGCTCTGCGGGCTGTCTGCGCGCCAGGCCCGCCGCCGCGCCGGGGACCTGATCGGCCAGCTCGGCCTGGCCGGCGCCGCGGGGCGGCTGGTGCGGGCCTATTCCGGGGGGATGCGCCGCCGCCTTGATGTCGCCGCCAGCCTGGTGGCGGCGCCCCCGGTCCTGTTCCTCGATGAGCCGACCACCGGCCTGGACCCCCGCGGCCGGCTGGCGCTGTGGCAGGTACTCGGCGAACTGACCGGCACGGGCACCAGCGTGCTGCTGACCACGCAGTACATCGAGGAAGCCGAGCGGCTCGCCGGGATGATCGTGATCCTCGACCACGGCACGGTCATCGCCAGCGGCACGCCCGGCCAGCTCAGGGACCGGGCCGGGGGAGACCGGCTGGACCTGCAGGCCGCACCCGGTGAGGATCCCCGCCAGCTGGCGGGTGCGCTTGCCGCGCTCGGCACGGGAGAGGCCGTTGTCGATGAGGCAGCGGGCCGGGTCATCTTGCCTGTGGCCGACCTGGCGGCGAGCCTGCCCGCCGTGGCTGCCCGGCTGGCCGCCGCCGGGCTGCACGTCAGCGCGCTGGCTGTGCGCAGGCCAACCCTGGAAGAAGCCTTCCTGGCCTTGACCGGCCAGCCCGCCAGCCCGCCGGCCCCCGGCCCCGATGCCGCCCGCCCGCCCGCCGCGCGGCCCGGGCCGGCCCGCAGGACACGGAGCGCGCGATGACCGCCGTCACGACCGGTCCCGCCGGCCGCCCGGGCGGGGCCGCGCTGATCCTGGGGAGCACCGCCGCCATCACCGCCCGCAACCTGCGGCGGCTGGTGCGGGTGCCCACCTTGCTGGTGTTCGCCACCGTGCAGCCGGTGCTGTTCGTGCTGCTGTTCACCTACACCTTCGGCGGCGCTATCCACGCCGCCGGGGTCACCCGCTACATCGACTACCTGATGCCGGGCATCCTGGTGCTCGCTATCGGGTTCGGCGCCTCGCAGACCGGGGTGGCCATCGCCGAAGACCTCACGACCGGCATGATCGACCGGTTCCGGTCGCTGCCCGTCGCGGGCGCCGCGGTCCTGGCCGGGCGGGTCATCGCGGACGCGCTGCGCAACCTGTTCGTGGCCGGGCTCATGATCGCCGTGGGGGCCGCCATAGGGTTCCGGTTCCACGCCGGGCCGGCCGCCGCCCTCGCCGCCGTGGCCCTCGCCGTGGCCACCGGGGTGGCGTTCTCCTGGCTCAACCTGCTGCTCGGCCTGGCGGTCCGCGATCCGGAGTCCGCCGGGCTGGCCGGGCTGTTCCCCGTCATCATCTTGTTCTTCACCAGCTCGGCCCTGGTTCCGGTCGCCACGATGCCCGGCTGGCTGCAGGCTTTCGCCAGGGCCAACCCGGTCACCGTCATCACCGGCGCCCTGCGCGCCTTGTGCCTTGGCGGCCCCACGGCGCGGCCCGCCGCCGAAGCCGCCGCCTGGCTGCTCGGCCTGCTCGCCGTCACCGTCCCGGCCGCCGTCGCCCGCTACCGCCATGCCGCCAGCACCTGACCCGCCCCGGAGCAGGCGGTCCCGGACCGCGACCCGGGAGAATCCCGGAGCGCAGCGAGCCGCTACCCGGAAGATTGACAAGCGTCACCCAACGTTACGGCGCGCTAACGGCTCTGCCGCCAGGGCCTGCCGTCACCGCGCGCGTGCCAGCATTCGAGCATGCGACAGCAACTTACGCATGTGCCCTGCCCGGAGTGCGGAACATCCGGCGAGTCGGATCCCGGGCAGAGCCACTGGCAGTGCGGCAACTGCGGGAGCGGTTTCTTCCTGCGCCGCTGTGCGGCGTGCTCCAGGGTCAGCTATGTCGACGGCTTGCAGGGATTTCACACGCCGTGGCCGTGCACCTGGTGCGGGCAGTACAACCAGGGCTTCCGCCAGAACCAGGACCCGGCTGCCGCAAGCGCGGCCGAGCTCGCCGCCGAAGTCCACCGCCACGGGCGTCCAGGCGGCCCGGCCGGAGCGGACACCGGCGGCCGGGACCGGACACCGGCGCCCGACGTGCCCGTGGCGGCGGGCCCGGCCAGTCCGGGCGGCGCAATCGCCGCGACCGGGCCAGGTCCCAACCCCGACCCCGGGCACGCGGCACCTGATGCGGAAACGCGACGTCCTTGCTGGTGCGGCCGCCTTGGTCGCGGTTGCCGTTGCGCTAGCAGCCCTCTTGGGGGCGCCGGGTGGTGGTGGGAGCAATAAGTCGCCGGTCCTGGCTCAGTCGGCTCGGCCGACTCTGCGGGCGACGGCGACCGCCGACACCATCGCCTGCGCCAAGGGTTCGATCGAGCTTCTCGGCTCTTCCACTTTCGGCCCGCTCGTGAAGGCCGCGGCTAGCATTTACACGCGGCACTGCCACGCCAGCATCAACGTGATCTACGGTAACGTCGGCGGTAAAGGCGTAGACAGCGCCTATGCCGCGGCGACGGTGAATGCGGCGGTGCGAAGTAACCCTGCGCAAGCCGGGTCAATGATCGCCATGTTCAACGGAGAAACCTCCAGCGCGCCGTTTCTGACGCCCGACCCGCTGGGCGTGCTCATATTCTCCGTGGTCGCGCATACCGGCCTCTATCCCGGATCGGACATCAGCAGTAGTGAGCTGAAGCGGCTCTTCCTGCGGGACGGCGAGCCAGGCAAGGTCGCGGTCGGCCGCCAGGCTGGCACTGGGACCCGCATTACCCTCCTGCGCTTCCTCCACAACCAAGGACCAGCGCCGCAAGTTTCCGGCAACGCCTGCCCGCCCCCGGCGGGGAGTGCCGCTTGCACGGCATACAGCAATACGGAGCTTCTCAGTTTCGTGAACGAAACGCGGAACGCGATCGGTTACGCAGAGGTTGACCAGGAATCCAACGGGCATCCCGCCGGCTATCCCGACGCTTCTGTGCTCAGCATCGACGGCATCGCCCCCACGCCGGCGAACGTTCGCAATGGCTCGTATGACTTCGCGACCGTGGCCACCCTGTACATGCCGCCGCACCCATCGGCGCTAGCCAAGAACTTCTACCATTACCTGCTGCAATATATCGCGGAGAATCAGTCGGACGGCCTCATCACGTGCTCCGGCGTGCCGAAGAAGTTCCAGGCTAACGGTGCTAGCGCCGCGGCGCGCCGCGCAGCCGGGTTCATTCACGCGGTCAACGGCGCCCCTGGCCTACGGTGGCAATCGTGGAAGGCTTGTTGATCCGTCCCATGCTCGCGACGGACGCCGCTGCGGTGCTCGCCATTTACCAGGCCGGCCTGGATACCGGGCAGGCTAGCTTTGAAACTACGGCCCCCGCGTGGGACGCGTTCGACGCGGCGAGGCTGCCGGGCCACCGCCATGTGGCCGCCGACGCTGTTACCGGGGAGGTTCTCGGCTGGGCCGCCGTGTCGGCGGTGTCCAGCCGGCTCGTGTACGCGGGGGTGGTCGAGCACAGCGTCTACGTCCGCCTAGATCGCCACCGCCGCGGAGTCGGCGCCGCGTTGCTCGCGGCGCTGATCCTGTCGGCGGAGACGGCGGGGATCTGGACGATCCAGTCCTCGGTGTTCCCGGAGAACGCGGCGAGCCTGGCGCTGCACGAGCGGGCCGGGTTCCGGGCCGTCGGCGTCCGGGAGCGGGTCGGCCGCCACCACGGCCGCTGGCGGGACACGGTGCTGATCGAGCGGCGTAGTAACGTCGCGGGAACCGGCTGAGGTCCGTAGCCGCGAGGGCTCCGGCGCCGAGCTGTTAGCTAGGCTGCCGGGCGGTCAGCTGACGCGCCCAGGCCTGGGCGCCCATCTGCACGGCATCCCAGGGGGACCCAAGGGGCGGGGTGTAGGACAGGTCCAGGTCGCTCACCTCATCGACGGTCATGCCGTGGAAGATCGCGGTGGCGGCGATGTCGATCCGCTTGGCGACCTCGGCGTTCTTGTGGCCGAACAGCTGGACGCCCAGCAGGCGGCGCGTGGCCCGGTCGCCGGTGAAGCGCATGGCGATCTTGTGGCTGCCTGGGTAGTAGGCCTTGTGGTCGTCGGCCTCGAAGGCGACGGTCACCGGGTCGAATCCGGCCGCGGCGGCCTCGTGGTCACGCAGCCCGGTGCGCGCGGCGGCCTGGTCGAAGATCTTGACGACTTGGGTGCCGAGCGGCCGGCGAACTCGCGGTGCCCGCCGGCGGCGTTCTCCCCGGCGACCCGGCCCTGCTTGTGGGCGGTCGTGCCGAGCGGCAGGTAGGTCTCGCCGAGCAGCCGGTGGTGGGTGATCACGCAGTCGCCCGCGGCGTAGACGTCCGGCACGCCGGTGCGCATCGCCGTGTCGACCTGGATGGCGCCCCGCGCGCCGAGCGACGCGCCCGCGCTGACCGCGAGGTCGGCCTCCGGTCGGACTCCGGTCACGACGAGGACCAGGCTCGCGTGCACGCAGACCGGCTCGCCGGCGGAGGTGACCGCGTCGACCCGCAGCCGCTCCGGCGCGCCCGCCCCGGCGCGGGTGATGCCCTTGACGTCGGTGCTGGTACGCACGGTGACGCCGTGCTCTTCGAGCTGGGCGCGGACCAGCGCGCCGAGTTCCTCATCGACGGTGGGCAGCACCTCGGGCAGCCGCTCAAGCTGGGTGACGGCCAGGCCCCGGGCGGACAGGCCCTCGGCCATCTCCAGCCCGACGTAGCCGGCGCCGACGATCACCGCGCTGCTCGTGCCGGTCTCCTCCAGGGTCTTCATGATCGCGAAGGTCTCGTCCATCGTGTGCAGCAGGTGCACCCCGTCTTCCGGGCCGAGGGCGTCAAGGCCGGCGATCGGCGGGCGGACGGGGACGGCGCCGGTGCCGATGACGAGCCGGTCATACGGCATGACGTCCGCCGCGCCGTCCGGCCCGGTCAGCTGGAGCAGGTGCCCGGCCACATCGACCTTGCGCGCGATGGTGTTCAGCCGCAGCCGCATCCCGGCGGCCTCCAGGTCGGCGTAGGTGCGGTGGGCGAGGTTGCGCCAGTGGGTGACCTCGCCGGAGACGTAGTAGGGGATGCCGCAGATGGAGAAGTTCGGGTAGGCGTCACCCACCACGACGGTGAACTCGGCACCCGGGTTCACCTCCCGCGCCCGCAGGGCCGCGCTGATGCCGGCGTCGCTCCCGCCGATGGCCACGATGTGCATGACTGATCTACCTCTCGTCACTCGTTATCCGCTGGTCCGGCCTGGGGCGCGCGCCGTTTCCCGTCTCGTGCGGAATGACGATCTGCGCGGCCTGGGCCGGGGTCAGCGCGGGATACAGCAGCCTGATCAGGAGCACCCCGGCGATCCCTCCGCCGACCTGCGCGGCGATGAACGTCGGCGCCGACGACGGCGCGATCCCGGCGAACGTGTTGGAGAACATCCGGCCGATGGTGATGGCCGGGTTGGCGAAGCTGGTCGAGGCGGTGAACCAGTACGCGGCGCCGATGTAGGCGCCCACCGCCGCGGGGGCGGTGGCCGCCCGCCCCGTTCTGGCGAGCGCGAAGATCACCAGCAGCAGCCCGGCGGTGGCGATCACCTCAGACAGGGCGTGCGCCCCGGTCGCGCGCTGCTTGGCCGAGATCGAGACCGCCTGCAGGCCGAACATCAGGTTGGCGGCGACCGCGCCGGTGATGCAGCCCGCGACCTGGGCCGGCAGGTACGCGGCGGCGTCCCGCCAGGAGATGCCGCCGAGCGCCGCGTCGGCGAAGGAGACGACCGGGTTGAAGTGGGCCCCGGACACGGGCCCGAACATCAAGATGATCGCGAACAGCCCGGCCGCCGTGGCCACCGAGTTCTCAAGCAGTTCAAGTCCGGTGTCTCCAGGCGACAGCCGCTGCGCCGCGATCCCCGAGCCGATCACGATCGCGGCGAGGAGCGCGCTGCCGAGGAACTCCGCCGCGAGCCGTCGCCACCAGTCAGGTGCACTTATCACGGGCCTCATCTTGACTTACCGGTAGTACCTCAGTCAAGATTGAGTCAATGAATATTGATCAAAGCGAGGAGCTGGCCCGGCGCGCGGCGATGCACGCGGCGCTCGCCGACCCGGCCCGGCTGCTGATCACCGACACGCTGTCCGAGAGCGACGCGTCGCCCTCGGAGCTCGGCGCGCTGCTCGGCATGCCGTCCAACTTGCTGGCCCATCACCTGCGCGTGCTCGCGGACGCGGGGATCATCACCCGCCGCCGCTCCGAGGGCGACCACCGCCGCAGCTACCTGCGCCTCGTCCCTGGCGCGCTCGGCTCGCTCGCCGGGACGCCGCAGCGCGCGGCCCGCCGCGTGCTGTTCGTCTGCACCGCGAACTCGGCGCGGTCCCACCTGGCCGCCGCGCTGTGGCGGCAGGCAAGCCAGGTCCCCGCGACGTCGGCGGGCACTCGCCCGGCCGCCGCGATCGACCCAGGCGCGGTCGACGCCGCGCGGCGCCGCCAGCTCCCGCTACCCCGGCTGCGGCCCCGGCCCATCGACGGGACGCGGCAGGACGGCGACCTGGTCATCACCGTCTGCGACCTCGCCCACGAGGAGCTCGGCCCGCTCGCGGCGCTGCACTGGTCGGTCCCCGACCCGGTACGGTCCGGCGACCCGGCCGGCTTCGACACGGCCCTCGACGAGCTGAGCCTGCGGGTCGGGCAGCTCGCGCCGCGGCTGGCCGAAGCTCCAGGCCCGGGCCGCTAACCGAGCCGCTAACGGGGCCGGGCAGCAACCCGCAGCAGCGTGACCGCGGATGCGGAGCCCGTCGGTCAGGAACGAGCGGGGGCGAGGCCGATCGGCAGCACCTGCGGCGCGGGAGCGCAGTAGCCGTCCGCGCCCGCGCCGTCCAGGTCGCCGTCCAGGCCGGACCCGGAGCACACTCCCGTGTCCGGCAGCACGAGCTCGCTCCGCCCGGCCGCCTCGTCGTCGCCGGCCAGCTCCGCCACCACGCTGCGGACCTGTTCGTACCCGGTCATCGCCAGGAACGTCGGCGCCCGCCCGTAGGACTTCATCCCCACCAGGTACAGCCCCGCCTCAGGGTGGGCGAGGTCCCTGGCCAGGGTCGGGGTGGCCGTCCCGCAGGAGTGGACGTTCGGGTCGATGCCTGCGGCGATCCGGCGCGGCGCCTCAAGCACCGGGTCCAGGTCGAGCCTCATCTCCGACAGGAAGGACAGGTCCGGGCGGAACCCGGTAAGCACCACCACCGCGTCGGCGGCAGGCAGCTCCCGGCCGTCTTCGGCGATAAGCACCGCGCGCCCGCCTTCCATCAGGAAGCGCGCGGTGCGGAACCCGGTCACCAGGCCGACCACGCCGTCCGTCACGGCCTGCTTGGCGCGCAGCCCGAGGGCTCCGCGCTCAGGCAGCTCGTCGGCCGCGCCGCCGCCGAAGGTAGCGCCCGTGACGCCGCGGCGCAGCACCCAGGTGACGGTAGTCCCCGGGTT
Source organism: uncultured Actinomycetota bacterium (assembly GCA_963811335.1). Taxonomy (GTDB): domain Bacteria; phylum Actinomycetota; class Actinomycetes; order Streptosporangiales; family Streptosporangiaceae; genus Trebonia. The sequence continues at coordinate 108,047 of CAWERB010000015.1, forward strand.
GGCCTCGGCGATCCGGGCAAGCTTGATGACCGCGGTCGCGGCGGAGTGGCCGGCGCCGAGGACGACGGTGTGCTGGCCGGTGAACGGCTCCGCCGCCGCGAAGTCCGGGATCTGGTAACGGATCAGGCCGGCCGCCGCGCGCTCACCGGGCGCGGGCAGCCCGTCCGCGCCCGCTGGGTTAGGCTGCCGCCACGTCCCCGACGCGTCGATCACCGCCCGCGCCTCCAGCCGCTCTTCCCCGCCGCCGGGGCCGCTGACGTGCACGGTGAACGGCTGGGCATCCCGGTCGGCGTCCACGAGCCGGTCGCGGCCTTTCCGCGACACGCCGGTCACCCGCGTGCCGTAGCGGACCCGGCCGCCGAGCGCCTCGGCCAGCGGGGCCAGATACCGGTCGATCCACTCCGCCCCGGTCGGGTAGCCGCGGGACGGCGCTGCCCACCCGGACGGTTCAAGCAGCCGTGCCGCCGCCTTGTCCACCAGCTCCGGCCATGGCGAGAACAGCCGGACGTGCCCCCACTCGCGCACAGCCGACGCGGGGCCGTCTCCCGCCTCCAGTACCAGGGGCTCGAGCCCTCGCTCCAGCAAGTGCGCCCCCGCTGCCAGCCCCTCCGGGCCGGCCCCGATCACCACGACAGGCAGGTCGCTCATGTCTCTTCGCCTCTCCCATCCAAAAGCCTCGATGCATCGAATATTATCGATGCATCGAATTTTGTCAATCAGTATGGGAGAATCCGCTCATGACAACCTCGCCCCTGCCGCTCCTGGCCAGCGACCTGGCGGCCTGCTGCTTCCCGCGGTCCGGCGGCGTGCTCGACGAGGAGACGGCCGAACGGCTCGCCAGGATCTTCCACGCGCTCGGCGACCGGCACCGGGTCAGGCTGCTGTCGCTGATCGCCGCCGCCGACGGCGGCGAGGCCTGCATCTGCGACCTCACCGCGCCCGTCGGCCTGGCCCAGCCGACCGTCTCCCATCACATGAAGCTACTCGTCAAGGCCGGCCTCGTGACCCGTGACCAGCGCGGGAAGTGGGCCTACTACCGCCTCGCCCCCGAGGCCGCGGGGCCACTCAGCGACATGCTGCGCATGCTGCTCGCGGCTCCGGCCCGCTTGGACTTAGCTGAGCGCCGCCCGGGCGGTCAGGCCGTTGAACGCGGCCTGCCGGGCGAGGGTGAGGCGGGTCGGGCTGGCGGCGGTAGCGGCGACGCCGTTATCCGGCGTGACGGCGCATATACCCCTAGGGGGTATATGCGATAGGGTGGCCGTAGGCGAGAAGGGAAGGGGACGGCCATGCGCGCGATCATCCATGCCCTGTCCATCACCGGGTCGATGACCTGGCAGATCACCTGGGCGCTGATTCTCGGGTTCACGCTGTCCGCCGTCGTCCAGGCGGTGGTGCGCCGCTCGACGGTCGTCCGGCTGCTCGGCGACGCCAGGCCGCGGACGCTGGCGATCGCGGCCGGGCTCGGCGCCGCGTCGTCGTCGTGCTCCTACGCCGCGGTGGCGCTGGCGAGGGCACTGTTCCGCAAGGGCGCGGACTTCACCGCGGCGATGGCATTCGAGATCGCCTCCACCAACCTGGTGATCGAGCTTGGCGTGATCCTGGCGCTGCTGATGGGCTGGCAGTTCACCCTGGCCGAGTTCACCGGCGGCCCGCTGATGATCGTGTTCCTCGCCGTCTTGTTCCGCCTCTTCCTGCGCGGCCGGCTGCTCCGGCAGGCGCGTGAGCAGGCGGACCACGGGCTGGCTGGGTCGATGGAGGGGCACGCGGCGATGGACATGTCCGTCAAGCGGGAGGGCTCGTTCGCGAGGCGCCTGCTGTCCGGGGAGGGCTTTACCTCGGTCAGCCACGTGTTCGTGATGGAGTGGGCCGCGATCATCAGGGACCTCGTGATCGGACTGCTCGTCGCCGGCGCGATCGCCGCCTGGGTGCCGGACAGCTTCTGGCACTCGTTTTTCTTCGCCGGGCACCCGCTGGCCGCCAAGCTCTGGGGGCCGCTGATCGGCCCGGTCGTGGCGGTCCTCTCGTTTGTCTGCTCGATCGGGAACGTGCCGCTGGCCGTGGTGCTGTGGAAGGGCGGGATCAGCTTCGGCGGCGTGGCCGCGTTCATCTTCGCGGACCTGATCATCGCGCCGATCTTGAACATCTACCGCAAGTACTACGGGCCGAAGATGGCCGCCTTCCTGCTCGGCACGTTCTTCGCGGCGATGGCCTGCGCCGGGTACGCGGTCGAGCTGATCTTCGGCGGCCTCGGGCTGATTCCCGGCCGGGCCGCCGTCACGATCCCGGACAGCGGCGTGTCCTGGGACTACACGACCTGGCTCAACATCGCCTTCCTGCTCCTGGCCGCCGTCCTGGTCGTCCGGTTCGCCCGCACCAGCGGCGGCATGATGCTGAAGATGATGGGCGGCGCGCCCGGGCAGCCCGGCGCGGAGCCCGGCCACGCCAGCCACAACATGGCCGACGGGCATGGCTTGCCGGGCGCGAACTAGGAAGGAAAGTGCTAGCGAGGCTGCCCCCGCGGGCACGGCTCAGTGTCGTCGCCCCCGCCGCGGGCCGCCCGGCCTGACCTGCGGGGCCGCGGGAGGACCAGCCCGGCCTGCCCTGCGGGCAGCGGGAGGAATCCGCGGCAGAATCCGCGGTTTCGGCCTGCGGGCCGTCCCGCCGCGGGCAAGCCGGCCCGGCGGGCAAGGCCGCGCCAGCGGGTTTACCGGTAAACATCTCACGACATGTAAAGAAAAGACGTTCCGAACGTCTTTTCTTTACATCCGGTGAAAAGTTTACCTGGTACGAAAAATTTACTGGTAAGCCCGTTGCCGGAGGGGCGCGTGGTAAGCCTGGGCAGTTCCGGCCGGGCCCTGCCGTGGTAAGCCTGGGCAGCCCCGTCGGGCCCGCCGCCGTCGGGGCCACGCCGCCGTCGGGCTGATTCGCTCGAGGCCCTCGGCCGCGGCGTCCACGTCAGTCGACGCGGCGATCCGCACGATCCCCGCGATCAGCTGGACCGGTCCTCCCGGTGTCAGCCCATCCACGACCGTCCTGTCGATCCTGATGAGGTCGATCGGCAGGCTGGCCCGAGCGGCGCACGCCGTCACAGTAAAGGGCCGCTGTTACTTTGGCCCCACTATATGCATATAAGCAGATTAAGCGTACCTTGTCGTATTTAACGGGCGCGGTAACCCCGCCCCGCCGTGAACGATCCGGGTTGCCAGCCCCGGAACGTCCGCCAAAGGGACGGAGGAAAGGATGACCAAAGCACACAGGCGACGAGGTCTTGGCCTGGCCCTAATCCTGGGTGTGGTAACCGCGCTCGCCATGGCGGCCCCGATGACGGCGAGCGCCGCGCAGGCAACGAGCGCCGCGCCGGCCGGAGCGCCCTGCGCCATCTCGGGGCAGCAGGTCGCGAGGTCGGGGCACGGCCACCATCTCAGCGGCGTCATCGTCGCGGGAGGAATCAGCAGCAATACCGGCGGCTGTCACAAGCCACCGCCCGAGCCGGCGTTCAACGGCACCCCCCCGCTGCTCTTCAACGGGTCGGGAGGCGCGGCTAACTGCGTCTTCTCGCCCTGCGACAACGGCAACGTCATGATGACGAAATCGACCGGCCCGCTGGTCGTCGTGCCGATCTTCTGGGTGCCGGCCGGCTACTCGATGTCGGCTTCCTACAAGGGGATCCTCACTTCCTATCTCCGTGACGTGGCGAAGGACAGCGGCGGCACCCACAACGTGTACTCGGTGGCGAACGAGTACTTCGGCAACAACGGGAAAATCAAGTACAACGTCAAGTTCGGCCCTGCCCTTACCGACACCAACCCGCTCACCAGCGGCTGCACGCTGGAGGCCACCGACGAGACAGGTATCTACGCCGACGGCTCGGGCTACAGCTCCTGCGTGGACGACCTCCAGCTCCAGGCCGAAGTCGACAGCGTCACCGCGGCCAAGCGGCTGCCGCACGACCTCAGCCACATCTACGTGCTGTACCTGCCCAAGGGCGTCGAGTCCTGCTTCTTGCCTGGCGAGACGACCTCGACAACCGGCGGCCAGTTCTGCACCATCAACCACCAGCCGACCGCGGCGTACTGCGCCTACCACAGCACGGACCAGTTCAGCGCCGTGTACGCGAACATGCCCTTCCCGGTCTACCTGTCGCCCGTAGGGTTCACGTGCGGTACCGACGCCAGGTTCCCCGTGATCGAGTCGCCGAACGGTAACCCCGACGCCGACACCGAGGTCAGCCCCACAAGTCACGAGATCAATGAGTCGATCACCGACCCGGACACGGAGACCGGCTGGTATGACTCCACCGGCAACGAGAACGGCGACGACTGCGCGTACATCTTCGGCTCGACGCGCGGCGCGCCAGGCGGGTTCTACAACCAGGTGATCAACGGCGGGCACTTCATTACCCAGCAAGAGTTCAGCAACAAGGTATTCAATGCCTCCGGCGGGACCGCCGGGTGCGTGCCGAGCCAGTCGGCTGAGTAACGAAGAAAGGCCAGGGGCGCGGTCCCGGGGGATCCCCGGGGCCGCGCCCCGCCTTCATACGGCGAGCGGGTGAAACACGCCCTCGTTCTGCTGAGCCAAAGCCAGGGGCTTACGAGACGGTGTAGGCCACCAGTTGCGGGCTCCCGCCGCCCGCACCTCCGGTCTTCGGCCCGCCCGCGGGCACGAGTACCGCGTTGCCGGCGATCGCGATGGGGGAGTTCGCCGAGGTGGGCAGCTTGTGCCGGTAGACGATCGCCCCGGTCGCCCGGTTCAGCGCGAGCAGCGTGCCGTTATACAGCGTGGTGAACACGAGGTCGTTCGACACCGTGGTGGCGCCCAGCGGCAAGGTTGAAACCGCCGTGTCCCACTCGACCTTGCCGGTGGCCAGGCTCAGCGCCTCGATCTCCCCGGACGACGCGCCGCCCGGGGCGTTGCCGTTCACCGAGCTCATGGTCGTCGCGGTGACCGGCACGTTCAGCGTGGCGACGTAAACGCTGCCGTCCGCCACCGCCATGTCGGTGAGCACGCCGCCGAGCGGGCCCGGCTCCATGGTGTAGGGCAGCTTGATGGTGAGCTTGTGCTCGAGCAGCAGCAGCGAGTCGTCATCGGTCCCGTTGTGCGCGCCGACCGGGGTCTTCCACCGCAGCGCGCCCGTGGCGGCGTTCATCGCGTAGACGTCGCCCATCTTCCCGCCGCCGATGACCGCGGGGACGCCGTTGACCGTCGTGGCGATGGGGGAGAGCTGCATGTCCCAGTCCTTGAAGTCATTCGGCACGGCCTGGTAGTACCAGCGCAGCTTGCCGGTCGCCGCGTCGAGGTTGACCTCGCTGTCGGTGTAAAGGTCGCGCGCCGGGTGGCTGATCGCATCGCCGATCGACTGGTACGGGTTCCCGATGCCGAAGGTGACCGACCCGTCCGTCCCGACGAGCGGCGTCTCCCAGGCCCCGCCGGACCCGAGGCCGGGGAGCGCCGTAACGCCCGCTGGCTCGCCGCCGGTCACCGTGTTGAACCGCCACAGCACCGCGCCGCTGGCGGCGCTGAGCGCGAGCAGCACCCCGCCGCCCGGCCCCGACCCGTACGCGCTGGCCAGGTACACCCGGCCCGCCGGTCACCTGCGGCTGGATCTCGAACGCGCCCTGCCCGCTGCTCAGCAGGCTGGTGTCGTTCCACAGCACCTTCCCGGTCGCGGCGTTCAGCGCGAACGCCGTCGTCGAGGAGTCCCCGTAGACCACGCCGTTCGCCACCGCCACGCCGTCAGGCCCGGGCCCGCTCTGCTCGGCGGCATTGACCGGGTACTCCCAGCGCAGCTTCCCGGTGGCCAGGGAGATCGCGTACACGTTGGCGTACAGGTCCTGCAGGTACACGACGCCGTTCACCACGACGGGCGCGGCGGCGAGCGATCCGGCGTACTTGACCCCGGTCGCCGCGGTGCCGGCGAGCTTGAACGTCCACGCCTCGCGCAGCGTGCCCACGTTCGCCGCCGAGATCCGCGATCCCGCCGCGTCCCGCGTGTTGGCGAGGTCGCCGTTCGGGTACGCCCACGACCCGGCCGGCCGGGCCGCGCCGGCGAACGTGCTGCTCGCCGGGGCCGGGGGCGTCGGCGGCGCCGAGCTGCACCCGGCGGCGATCACCGCCGCGCCGGCGATGCCGGCCAGGCCGGAAGTGGCCCGGCCGAACCTGGCGGTGCGCTTTCTCATCAAGACCACCTTCTAGCTCCCTAACCTTCGAGCCGCCCCTGACAGCCGGTCCGACGGGCCGCCCTGACAGTCGCCCGCGACAGCCGTCCCCGACAGCCGCCCGGGCCGCGGTTGCCGCTCATTAATCTGATATCAAAATGATAGATCGATGAAATCAGGCCGTCAACGCCCAAGCGGTTTGACGCCGGGCCGACGGCCCAAGTACGGTCGTCGTCGCGTCCCGGAAAGGGACCGGAAGGGAACCGACATGGCCGAGACGCCCACGGCTGAGACGACTGTCGCCGAGTGGATCGGGGCCGCCCTCACCAGGGACGCCGGGGTGAGCACGGTGTTCGGCGTCGTCGGTAGCGGCAACTTCCACGTGACCAACTCCCTGACCAGGCACGGCGCGCGATACATCGCCGCCCGCCACGAGGGCGGGGCCGCCGTGATGGCCGACGCGTACGCCCGGGTGTCCGGCCAGGTCGGCGTGCTCAGCGTGCACCAGGGCCCGGGCCTGACCAACGCGCTTACCGGCCTCACCGAGGCGGCCAAGTCGCGCACCCCGCTGCTCGTGCTCGCCGCCGAGGCCACCCAGCCGTCCTCCAACTTCTACGTCGACCAGGCCGCGCTCGCCGCGGCGATCGGCATGATCCCGGACCGGGTCACCGCCGCGTCCACCGTCCGCAACGACCTGCGCCGCGCCTACCGCACCGCCCTGATCGAGCGCCGCGCGGTCCTGCTGTGCCTGCCGCTCGACGTCCAGGCGCAGCGGCTGGCCGACGAGCCGATGGCGCCGGTCCGGGTGTGGCCGCGGCTGTGGCCCGCCCCCGAGATGATCGCCGGCCTGGCCGACGCGCTGGCCACCGCGCAGCGCCCGGTGTTCCTGGCCGGGCGCGGCGCTCGCGAGGCAAGGCAGGAGCTGACAGATCTGTCGCAGCGGACGGGTGCGCTCCTGGCCACCTCCGCGGTCTCCCGCGGCCTGTTTCACGGCGAGCCGTTCAACCTCGACGTCAGCGGCGGCTTCGCCACCCCGGTGGCGGCCGAGCTGATCGCGGGCGCCAACCTGGTCATCGCCTGGGGCTGCGCCCTGTCCATGTGGACCACCAGGCACGGCAACCTGATCGGCCCGGACGCGACCGTGATCCAGGTGGACGCCAACCCGGCCGCGCTCGGCGCGCTGCACCGCGTGGACCTCGGCATCCCGAGCGACGTGGCCACCACGGCCCGCGCGGTCATCGCCGAGGTCGACCGCCGGGGCCAGCGCGCCCAGGGCTACCGCACCCCCGAGGTCGCCAAGCGGCTGGCCGCCGAGGGCCGGTGGCGCGACGTCCCCTTCTCCCCGGCGGCGGAAGACGGCCGGATCGACCCGCGCACCCTGACCATCGCCCTGGACGACCTGCTGCCCGCCGAGCGCACCGTGGCCACGGACTCCGGCAACTTCATGGGTTACCCGGCCATGCTGCTCGGCGTTCCCGACTCCCGCGGCCTGGTCTTCACGCAGGCGTTCCAGTCCGTCGGCCTCGGGCTCGCCACCGCGCTCGGGGCCGCCATCGCCCGCCCCGACCGCCTCACGGTCGCCGCCCTTGGCGACGGCGGCGCCCTGATGGGCGCAAGCGAACTCGAGACGGCGGTCCGCCTCGGCATCAACGACCTCGTCGTGGTCGTCTACGACGACGAGGCCTACGGCGCGGAGGTCCATCACTTCGGCCCCCAGGGGCACCCGCTGGACAACGTCGTTTTTCCCGGCACGGACATCGCCGCGATCGCCCGCGGTTACGGCTTCGAGGCCGCGACGGTCCGCGCCGTCGAAGACCTCGCCCCGGTCAGCTCCTGGCTGGCCGGCCCGCGGGACCGCCCCCTGCTCATCGACGCCAAGGTCACCAAGGGCCAGCCCTCCTGGTGGCTAGAGGAAGCCTTCCGCGGCCACTGACCGCGGCGAAAACGAGCCCGCCGGAGATCCGGGACAAGGTCGCGCAGACGTGAAGATCATTCGTGGTCGCGGGCCTGCGACGGCCTTCAGGAAGGGGGCTCTCAGCCGGCCGCCTACCAGAGCTCGGGGAAGTCGGCGAAGAAGTCGCGCTCGCTGTCGGCGGCGGGCTGGCCGGCGGCCTGGTCGGCAGTTGCTCGAAGGCGCCGCGGTAGAAGAGCAGCGGCGGGTGCCCGTGCGCCTGGAACTCCTCGACCAGGCCGACGACGAGCAGGTGGTCGCCTGCCTCGTGCACGTCCCGCGCCACGCACCGGAAGTACGCGGCGCAGCCGGCCAGGTGCGGCACGCCTGACCGCACCTCCCAGTCGACCCCCGGGCCCGGCAGCGGCCGGCGAAGTGCAAGGCGAGGTCGCGCTGGCCGTGGTGCAGCACGTTCACTGCGTACCGCGACCCCGGCCGCAGCGCCGCGGCGGCCCGGGTCTGCCGCCCGAGCGAGACCAGCACGAGCGGCGGCTGCAGGGACACCGAGGTGAACGAGTTGACGGTCGTCCCGCGAAACTCATCAACCTCGTCCGGCACATAGGTCACCACGGTGACACCCGTGGCGAAGTGCCCGAGCGCGCGCCGGAATTCCATGGAATCAATGGCGCCCAGGCTAGCTCTTGTGGATGACGCGGTGACCATGTCCCGATCTTTTAGCGGACCGGCTGTCGCGTCAACTGGATCAGGCGACCGCGGTGACGCCGACCACTTCCTATCGGTTTCGGTCATTCTGGCGCCCGTTATGTCAGGGTTTGGCACGCAGAAACTGATAGGAGGTGGTTCCAGAGACGCAGAAACTGATAGCAGGTCGAGGCCGGGAGGCCAGGGTGCGCCTCCGAGCCGCGTCGTGGTTGAGCCCGCCCTCGGCGGGCCGCTCGCCCGCTTCGTCGAACGGCGCACGGCTGTACGAAGCGTCGAAGTGCCGGTGAAACTCTGATGGGCGCGCCTAATGACACGGCGGGCTCACGCGCGCGATGCTCAGTGGCAGGCGGGTGACCCTGATCCGCGCCACTGTGGATCCATGTCACCCGGCCGTGCGCACTGAAGGAGGGTCTCCATGACCGACATGCTGTCCCGTAGCCCCCAGGGCGAGTCCGACGGAAAGCCGGGTGGGCCGGACTCGCAGCCAGGGCCGGCGGCGGGGCAGGCGCAGGAAGGGTTCGTCAACAGCTGGCTGCAGGGGCCGTTCGCGCCCGTCGGCGAAGAGGTGACCGAGTACGACCTCAAGGTCACCGGCACGATCCCGGCGGAGCTAGAGGACGGCAGGCTGCTCCGGGTCGGGCCTAACCCGGTCGACCCGCGGGACCCGGTGAAATACAACTGGTTCACCGGCAACGGCATGGTGCACGGGGTCCGCATCCGCGACGGCAAGGCCGAGTGGTACCGCAGCCGGTTCGTCCGTGACGACGAGGTGGCCAGGTCCAAGGGGATCGACCCGCTGCCTGGGCCCAGGCAGCTCGGCGGCGGCGCGCAGTACGTCGCCGACAACATCGTCAACACGCACACCTTCGCGCACGCCGGCAAGACCTGGGCGTTCGCCGAGGCCGGCGTGCTGCCCGTGGAGCTGTCCTACGAGCTTGAGTGCGTGGCCAAGAGCGACTTCGGCGGGACGCTCAACGGCTCGTGGACCGGGCACCCGCACCGCGACCCGCGCTCCGGCGAGCTGCACGGGATGAGCTACTACCACGGCTGGCAGCACGTCTCCTACCAGGTGATCGACACCTCGGGCAAGGTAGCGCGCACCGTCGACGTGCCGACGCCAGGCCGCCCGGTGGTGCACGACTTCGCGCTGACCCAGCGGTACGCGGTCTTCCTCGACGGGCCGGTCAACTACGCCGACGAGCTGCTCAAGGCGGGCTACGACTTCCCGTTCCTGTGGGACTTCGAGTACCCGACCCGCTGGGTGCTGATCCCGCGCGACGCCGGCGGCGGCGAGCCCGTCTCGGTGGAGGTGGAGCGCTGGGCCGTGTTCCACATCCTCGGCGCCTACGACCGCCCGGACGGCACGGTCGCGCTGATCGGGGCGAGCTACGACCGGCTGTTCGTCACCGACCACACCGGCCCCGGCGAGAAGCCGGGCACGCTGAACCTGTTCGTCATCGACCCCAAGACCGGCAAGACCAAGGTCGAGATCCTCGACGACCAGCCGCAGGAGATGCCGCGGATGGATGACCGGATCACCGGCGACAAGTTCAGGTACGGCTACTTCAGCAGCCGGGACGCAGGCATCTCCACGCTGCTCAAGCGGGACTTCGACGCCGCCACCAAGGAGGACCTACGCCTACGGTCCCGGCCGCTTCGGCATGGAGGCCGTGTTCGTACCGCGCACCCCGGACTCGGCGGAGGACGACGGCTGGCTGATGACGTACGTCTCCGACATGACCACGCGCACCGCCAACGTGGTCATCCTGCACGCCCAGGACCTAGCCGCGGGCCCGGTGGCGACGATCCACATACCGCACCGGGTGCCCATCGGCTTCCACGGCAACTGGGTACCGGACTCCGAGCTGGAGCAGCAGCGCAATGTGCTCAGCTAGTTTCATTGGCCGTCATCGAATTGAACCCGCGCTATCCGGGTTTTAGTCTCCCCCTATGGGCCTGCATCTTGGCTGGATTCCGAACGAACCCGGGCTGCGTCCGCGCGACTTCAGCGACCCGCGCCCGCCGAGCCCGCTCCCGATCCCGCGAGGGTGGCGGCCCTGGCCGCCGCGCAGCACGTCAGGGGGCAGTGGTCGCGGCTGCTTGTCGCCATCGGGCTGTTCGCGTTCGTGCTGTTCGGGTTCATCGCCGCGGTCGCCCGCATGCGCTGGGCGTGGTGGGCGGCCGGCGGGTTCGCGCTGTGCTGCCTGCTGCCGGTTGCGCTGCTCGGCCTGAACCGGCGGCGGGCTGCCGCCCGGCTGCGCACCGAGACCGAGCGGCGGGCCGCGCAGCACGCGGCGGAGCTGGCCGAGTACGAGCAGGGTAAATCCCAGTGGGCGCGGTCAGAGGCGGAACGGATCGCCGCCGCGCCGCGCTGGCTCCAGGTGGCCGCGCACGAGGAGATCACCCGGCTGGACGTCTTCGGCGGTACGGGCCTCGGACGGCAGAACATGGTGACCGGGCTCGGCTGGGAGCTGCTCGGCCAGCGGGCCGTGATCGTGCTCGACCTGTCGCAGGACAGGGTGGCCGACGGCCTGGTGACCGCCGCGCTCCGGGCAGGCCTGCCCTGCCAGGACTACCAGCTGCCCAGGGACCTGGCGCGGACCCCGCTGCTCGCCGGGCTGGCCGGCGAGCAGATCGCGTCGCTGATCGTTGAGGTGGTGCACGCCGATGACGCGGGCGCGACCGCCGCCGGGCGCGCCACCGACCTGATGATCCTCAAGAAGATCACCGGGGTACTCGGCGCCGACGTCACCATGGGACGGCTGCACGCGGCGCTGGCCGCGCTGCTTGAGGACGTCACCGCGCCGCCGGGCGCTCCCCCGGCCGGTGACCCCGTGACTGGTGACCCCGTGACTGGTGACCCCGTGACTGGTGACCCCGTGACTGGTGACAGGGCGCCGGGCAGCCAGCTGACAGAAGGCGAGCGCGCGAGCCTCGGCGCGCTGTTCGGCGGCGGCTTCCGGCACCAGGTCGCCGGGAACCTGGTCAGGCTCGCGGCCGTGGTGGAGCCGCTCACCGCGCTCGGCACCGACGCGGGCTCGCGGCCGCCGGCCCGGCTGACCTGCCTGTCCCTGGCCGACGGCCCGCGCGACGTGGCGGCCGACCTGACCGCCGCCCTTGTCATCCAGTGGGTCACCCGAGCCGTCTCCGCGGGGGGAGACGCCGGCCGCGGCACGGACGGCGGCCCGGGTAGCGGCATGGGCAGGCCGGCGGTTATCCTGGCCGGCGCGGACGAGCAGTCGGCCAGGCACCTAGGACGGCTCACCGCGGTGTGCGAGCGGTATGACGTCCCCCTCGTCCGTGCCTTCTCCCGGCTGACCGAGGAGTCCGCCAGGCACCTGGACACCAGGCACACCGCGTTCATGCGGCTGGCGACCAGGCCGGAGGCGATCCGCGCGGCCGAGCACATCGGCCTCGAGCGGCGCTTCGTGGCCGGGCGGTTCGCGCACCGGCACAGCGTGAGCCGCCTCCGGACCCGCACCACGGGCGAGTCGGTCACGCACACCTCGGGTCGCACCGAGGGCGGTGCGACCACCCACACCGTCGGTACCACGAAGGGCCAGGCGTACTCCGAGGCGGCGGTGCCCAGGCACGAGCCGCAGGTCAACGTGCGCATCGAGGACCACGACCCGCGGTCAGGCCGGGGCGGTGGCGGCGAGCGCGACCGCGGCGGAGCGGGCCGCCCGCAGCCGGACCAGCGGCCGGCCGGCGGGCGCGAGCCGTCCCGGCGGCCAGGGCGGCCAGGGCGGCCAGGGCGGCGAAGGCGGGCCGGGCGGGCAAGGCCGGGCGGGCAAGGGCTCCGGGGCCAGGAACGGCGGCGGCTGGGGGAGCGGCGGGAGCGGCTGGGGAAGCCGGAACGGCGGGAACGGCGGCGGCGGAAACGGCAGTGGCGGCAAGCGCGTGACGACCGTCCAGGTGGGCAGCAAGGGCGGCAAGCCCAAGATCGACATCGTGAAGACCCGGACCCAGTTCACCGCGCAGCACGAGAGCGACGCGACCACCAAGTCCTGGTCGACGACCGAGGAGACCAGCCACACCAGGTCCAGCTCCCAGTCGCGGACCGACGGCGTGAGCGTCGGCGACGAGATCGGCTACGAGCTCGTCTACGACCACCGGGTCCAGCCGGAGACGCTGATGGCGCTGCCCGAGGACCAGTTGCTCGCCCCGCACGTGAGCGAGGCGCCCGCGAGGGCGAGCGAGGCGATCACCGGCGGCGGCCCCAAGCAGCAGGCCGACGGCAAGCTGGTCGCCCTGGTCATCGACCCCGCGGTGGTCGGCTCCGGCCGGGTGGCCCCGGTCCGCCCGGGCGAGATCCCGGCCTTCGAGCCGCCCGTCCCCGAGGTCTCCGCGCACCTGCCCGATTTCGAGCGGGTGCCCCGCCGCCCGGCCATCGACGCGGGCGAGTAGCGGTCGCGGCGGGACGGGGAACCCCGCCATCGTTAGGTACGATCCGGGGCATCCCCGGGGCGGCGCGGTGCCTGCGGGCCAAATCGGGCGCCGCTAGCCTGTGCCCGCGCATCTGGAGCCGGCGTGGGCCGCGGCGCATAGTTGACCCATGGATGGTGTCACCGGCGACCCCGCGCACTGCGTGACGGCAACGCTCAACTACCTCCGCCCCGGGTCACCGCGCAACCGGCTGTACGTCGCGCTCGGCGGTCACCTGACCACCACGCAGTACGCGCCGACCGAGGTCACGATAAGCAACGGACGGCCGCACCTGGACGACTTCGGCCTGGACCGCAGCGGGTTCACCCTGCTGCGGCACCGCAGCGCGGTCACCGACTTCGGCGACCAGGCGCAACTCGACGGCACCTACACCGCCGAGGTGGCCGGCCTGGTCAAGGAGGCGACGGGGGCGGACGAGGTGGTCACGCTCGGCTGGGTGATCCGGCGGGCGAACAAGGCGCTCGACGGCGCGCAGCCGCCCGCCTCCGACGTGCACGTCGACATGCACCCAGGCCGCGCGGACGGCCGGATGACCGCCGCGTCGCCCCGCGGCGAGCCGTACAAGCGGGCGATCATGACCTCGCTGTGGCGCACGTTCAGCCCGCCGCCGCAGGACTGGCCGCTCGCGCTGCTCGACTACCGCTCCGTCGGCGACGCGGAAGGCGAGCCGAACCTGCTGCTGTTCGTGGACGAGCTCCCCGACGCCGGCGACATCCCGGAGATCGAGGATCCCGACGCGATGCCGGCCGGCTCGATCTTCGCGCCGGCGCCGCACCACCGCTGGTGGTTCTTCCCCGACCTGACCGCCGACGAGGCGCTGCTGTTCAAGCTGCACGACAGCGACCACAGCGTCGCGTGGCGGGTACCGCACACCGCGTTCGAGGCCCCCTACGCGGCGGACGCCAACCCGCGCGAGTCGGTGGAGTACCGCACGATCGCGTTCTTCTACTAGCCGGCCCGACTACCAGCCTGGCCCACCACCAGCCGGCCCGACTACCAGCCGGCCCGACGCCACCAACGAAAGGTACCCAACTGTGACGGAGCAACTTCCGCCGGACGTGATCGCCACGCTGACCGCGATGGACTCGGCGATCACCCCCGAACTGGTGGCGACGAGCTGGTCGCTGCTCAAGCCGTTCCACGACAAGGTCGGCTACCAGGCGCCGAAGATCGACCGCGACCTGCGCTACGGCGCGCACGAGCGGCACCGCCTTGACGTGCACACGTCTGGCGAGGAGAAGGGCGCGCCAGTTCTCGTGTTCGTGCACGGCGGCGGCTTCATCGGCGGAGACAAGGTCGTGCCGGGCACCCCGCAGTACGACCACATCGGCGCCTGGGCGGTGCGCAACGGCTGGGTCGGCGTCACCATCACCTACCGGCTCGCGCCCGAGCACACCTGGCCGGCCTGCGCGCAGGACGTCGCCGCCGCGGTGCAGTGGGTCCGTGACAACATCGCCGCCTACGGCGGGGACCCGGCGCGGATCGTGGTGGCGGGTCACTCGGCGGGCACGGTGCACGTCGCCTCCTTCATCGCCGGCCAGGGAGCGGGCTCGCTCGACGGGATCAGAGGCGCCGCCTGCTGTCCGGCTTCTACCAGATACCGGACGGCGCCGAGCGCGGCCCGCTCGAGGCCGCCTACTTCGGCGACCGCCCTGGCGCCGAGGTCTCAACCCTGCCCGGGCTGCTCGCCAGCCAGGTCCCGCTCGTCTTCGCCATCGCCGAGCGCGACCCGCGGTTCAGCCAGGGCCAGATCGCCACCCTGACCGCCGCCTGGTTCGCCGCCAAGGGCGAGGTGCCGCACGTGATCTACTCCGCGGGGCACAACCACATCTCGCAGATCGGCTCGGTCGGGGTGGACGACCTGGCGATGGGCGCGCAGCTCGCCCGCTTCGTCAACCGCGTGACAGGAGAAAAGTGATCATGCCCCGTCCCAAGATCCCCGTCGAGGACCGCCTGGAGATCCAGGAGCTGTTCGCCTACTACGCCTGGGGCCTGAACACCGGCGACGAGGCCCAGGTGCTCTCCTGCTTCACCGATGACGCCAGCTTCGAGCACCAGCCGCAGGGCATCTTCCACGGCCACGAGCAGATCAAGATCCTGCTCAACCACCTCTGGTACGACAAGCCCGGCTGGTTCATCGGCCGCCAGCACCTGGCCAACCACTTCATCCTGACCCCGCGCAGCGAGCAGGAGATGCACGTCAAGGCCTACTCCACGCTGGTGCAGTACCAGGTGGACTTCAAGCGTAACATCGTCTTCGGCCTCGCCAGCTGGGACAACGTCCTCACCAAGGCGTCCGGCGAGTGGCTGTTCAAGTCCATGCACATCGTCAAGTGGATGGGCGACGAGGTGCCCTGGGTGGGCGACGACCGCGCCAAGATCAACGCCCCCACCGGCCCGTTGATTTAACACCATTGATCAATCCGAACGGGGGCGTGGCTTCGCCCGCACGCCATGATTACGTACCCGACGCTAAGGAACCCGCATGAAGATACGGGCTGCCGTTGCCTGGGAGGCCGGCGCGACGCTGTCCATCGAGGAGTTCGACCTCGACGACCCGCGCGACGACGAGATCCTCGTCAAGGTGGAGGCCGTCGGCGTCTGCCACACCGACGACAACGCCCGCCTGGGCCGCCTCCCGGTGGTGTTCCCGATCATCCTCGGCCACGAGGGCGCGGGCACCGTCGAGCGGGCCGGCCAGGACGTCACCAAGGTCAGGCCGGGCGACCGGGTGCTGTTCACCCCGGACTACTGCGGCCAGTGCGAGCAGTGCGTGCTCGGCAAGACCCCGTACTGCGACCAGGTGGTGCCGGTCACCTTCACCGGCACCAGGCCGGACGGGTCGCCCCGCGCCCATCAGGGCGGCAGGCCGGTGCGCGCCTCGTTCTTCGGCCAGTCGAGCTTCGCCACGCACTCCCTGGTCACCGAGCGGAACATCGTCCCCGTCGCGCCCGACGCCCCGCTGCACTACCTGGCCGGGTTCACCTGCGGGGTGCAGACCGGCGCGGGCGCGATCCTGAACGCCATGCCGGTGCGCAGCGGGGGCAAGGTGGCCGTCTGGGGAACCGGCGCGGTCGGCCTCGCCGCCGTGATGGCCGCGAAGGCGTCGGGCGCGGCCGAGATCGTGGCGATCGACCGGGTGGCGCACCGCCTGGCCCTCGCCGCGGAACTGGGCGCCACCGCCACGATCGACACCGCAGGCCAGGAACTGCCCGACGTGGCCGCGGCGGTGGTGAAGCTGACCGGCCGGGGCACCGACGTGGCCCTGGACACCACCGGCAACCCCGGCGTCATCCTCGCCGCGGTGCAGTCGCTGGCCACGCACGGCACCGCCTCGGTGATCACGAGCAGCGGCGCGCCGGTCACCCTGCCGCCTGGCGACCTGCTGCTCAAGGGCCGCCAGCTGCGCGGCACCATGGGCGGCCACATCAACCCGACCGTCTTCATCCCGAGGCTGCTCGAGCTGCACGCCCGCGGCCGGTTCCCGGTGGACCGCCTCGTGAAGAACTACCCGTTCGCCGAGCTGAACACGGCGATCGCCGACTCTCTGTCGGGAGCGACCATCAAGCCAGTCTTACCTTCGAGTGAGGCTCCGCGCTGCAGTCTGCGCGAGCAGTAATAAACGTGGGGGGTCTCACCCCCACGTGTTTCCGTTTCCGTTTCCGTTTCTCATGACCCCTCCGCGGGCCGGACTCCCCGCGCCCCGCCGTGACATACGGTTTTTGTCACCGTTGTCTAACGTAGCGTATTCTTACGATTTGCAACAGTCAAGTTACTTTACGTAAGATGACACATCGGTGCACAATAGGTACGTGAACGGTCACGCAGAGGCAGCCGTCCTCGGGATAGACCTGGGGACCAGCGGGGTCAAGGTCCTGGTGACCACGCCGGGCGGCGACGTGCTCGGGCGGGCAAGCGCCGGGTACCCGGTCAGCGTCCCCGCACCCGGGCGAGCCGAGGCCGATCCGTGCGACTGGTGGGCGGCCACCCGCAGGGCCGTCCAGGCGGCACTGGCCGAGGCCGGGCTCGTCGGCGCCGGGTCCGTCGGGGCCGGGCTCGGCTGGGCCGGCCAGCGGCGGCTCGCCGTCAGCGGGATCGCCGTGGCCGGCCAGATGCACGGGGTCGTCCTGGTGGACGACCGCGGTGCGCCGCTCCGGCCCGCCATCTTGTGGCTGGACCAGCGCGCCGTCGCCGAGGTGGCCCTGTACCAGGAAATGCCCTGCGATTACACGGCGCCGCTAGGCAACCGCCCGTCGCCTGGCATGGCCGGACCGCTGCTGTGCTGGCTCGCCACCCACGAGCCGCACACCCTGAGGTGCTCCTGGTGGGCGCTGCAGCCCAAGGACTGGCTCCGGCTGCGGCTGACCGGCCAGGCCGCCACCGACCCGACCGACGCGTCGGGCACGCTCATGTTCGACCTGGCCCGCGACGCCTGGGCCGAGCCGCTCATCGACAAGCTGGGCCTGCCAAGGGACAAGCTGCCGCCGGTCAAGCGGCCGGCCGAGATCGCGGGCCGCCTGCTGCCCGGCCCGGCGGCGGAACTCGGCCTGCCGCAGGGCATCCCGGTGGCGACGGGCGCCGGCGATACCCCGGCGGCGCTGTACGCGGCCGGCCTGGGCCCGGACGAGGCGATGCTGACTCTCGGCAGCGGCGGCCAGTGGGTCGTTCCCGTTCCGTCACCGCAGCGGGAGCCCGCGGCCGCCACCAACCTGTACCGGGCGGTCGGCGACGGCTACTACCGGCTGGCCCCGGTGCAGAACGTCGGCATCACCCTGGACTGGGTGCGCAGCCTGCTCGGCGCGACCTGGGAAGAGCTGTACGCCACCGCCGCCCGCCCGCGCCGCCCCGGTGCGCCGTGCTTCGACCCGCACCTCACCCCGGAGCGCTGGAACCCGGGTGCGACCGGCGCCTGGACCGGGCTGACCCTCGCCTGCGAACGGGAGGACCTCATGCGCAGCGCCCTGGACGGGGTGGCGGGCCTGCTGCGGCACCGCCTCGATGACCTGCGCGCGGCGGGGCACGCGCCGCGCCGCGCCGTCATCGGCGGCGGCGGCACCAGCCACCCAGCCTGGCGCGCCCTGCTCGAGGAAGCCCTTGCCCTCCCGCTCACCCCGGCATCCGCCGGCTGGCTTACCCCGGCGGGCGCCGCCCGGCTGGCCGCCGAGGCCGCCGGCCTGGCGGTGACCCGGTCGTAGTCCAGGTTCGCCACGCCTTCGTTCTGCTGATCCGCCTCATCGCTGAGCAGGTAGCGGAGGAATTTGCGCGACCACAAGTTAATGGCCTCCTAAACTGTCGCCGCCCTTCATGACGGTGGCGAATATCCCCAAGATAATCACGCCATGGACATCGACAAGCTGGTCGCGATCGACGTGCATACCCACGTGCACCGATCGGTCAACGCGCCGAAGGCCAATGCCGAGGATAACGAGCACCTTGCCGCGATGGCCGCGTACTTCAAGACGACGGCGGCCTCTTTCACCGTCGATGACCTTGCCGCCTACTACCGCGAGCGGCAGATGGCCGCCGTGACGTTCACCATCGACCAGCGGGACGCGCCGGAGGACCCGGCCCGGGCGACCCCGCAGGAGATCATCGAGCGGGCCCGCGCGCACGCGGACATCCTGATCCCGTTCGGCTCCGTCGACCCGGCGCGCGGCGCCGAGGCGGTCAAGATGGCCAGGCGCCAGATCGAGGCGGGCGCCAGGGGCTTCAAGTTCCACCCGAGCAGCCAGGCGTTCCTGCCCAACGACCGGTCGGTCTACCCCGTCTACGAGGTCATCCAGGAGGCGGGCCTGCCCGCGCTGTTCCACACCGGCCAGACCGGCGCGGGCGCGGGCACCCGTGGCGGCGGCGGGATCAGGCTCGGCTACTCCAACCCGATCTACCTGGACGACGTGGCCGTCGACTTCCCCGACATGCCGATCATCCTCGCCCACCCCAGCTTCCCCTGGCAGGAAGAGGCACTCTCGGTCGCCACCCACAAGCCCCAGGTGTACATCGACCTGTCCGGCTGGTCGCCCAAGTACTTCCCGCCGATCCTCATCCAGTACGCCAACACCCTGCTCAAGGACAAGGTGCTGTTCGGCACCGACTTCCCGGTGCTCACCCCGGAACGCTGGATGTCCGACCTGGACTCCACGGCGATCCGCGACGCGGTTAAGCCCGGCATATACAAAGCCAACGCCGCCCGCCTCCTCGGCCTCACCGGGGACCGTTAGTCCGCCAAGGCCGGTCAGTTACCTGGTTGGCGCGCCTCGCGCCCGGAGCCCTGCCGCGGGTAAGCCGATCTTTGCCCGCGCCGCCGCGGTGGCCGGAGGGCGGCTCGCGCGCCGACCTGGCGGCTGGCGCGCCGACGCTGGCGCGCTTCGTACACGCCCTCTGCTGCCCGCAGTCTTTACCGGTTGTGATTTGTTTACCGGCAAGCCCGGCGGTGCCGCGCTGCCCGCCCGCGGCTGGGCAGGGCGCACGACCCCGCAGGCACCACCAGGCACGCCGTTCCCTCGCATACCAAGATCCGCCCACCGTGGCACCGCCGCGCCCTGTCGGCCGGGTTAACTAACCGTTCCACCCGGTGCTCTAGGCGTTCCTGGTCAGCCTCCTTGACCGGGCCGGCTGATCCGGGCGGCGGCGAGGTCACGCAGGCTGACCATGCCGCGCACCTCGCGGCCCTCGACCACCGGGAGGTGGCGGAAGCCGTGCAGCAGCATGAGCTGGGCGGCGTCCTCGATCGTGGTGTCCAGCGAAGCCTGCTCCGGGTCCTTCGTCATCCACGCTGACACCGGGGAAGTCGTCAGGTCACTGCCGGACGCGGCGGCGCGCAGCACGTCCCGCTCGGTAAGGATGCCGGCCAGGAAACTGCTTTGCATGATCAGTGCCGACCCGACCCGTTGGCGGACCATCGCCTCGGCCGCGTCCGCCACGGAATCGTCCGTACTGGTCACGACCAGGCGGCTGGTCATCAGGTCGCGCAGGGTCAGCGCGCGGCGCTGAGCGTCAGCCACTTTCGCCTACCTCGTGGAGTTCCGTATCCGTGTACGGCGTCGAGGGGCCGGACAGTTCCTCGGACAGCAGGCCCCACAGCGACCCGGCCCACGACGAGACCTGCGGCCACCGCATCCAGAACAGCTGCAGGGTTGTCTCGTCGAACTCGACGTGCGCGCGCTCGGGGGTGATCTCGTCGGCGAAGTCCTCGAACTGCTGGATGAGTTCAAGGAAGCGGTGTGCGTTAGCTTCCATGTGATTACCTTCGGCCAGGCGACGGGGGACAGGGACGGCGGAGCAGAAGCCGGGAAATGGCTTGACTGCACCGAGTGGGGTGATCCATACCCAGAAAGCACACGGCCAAAAGCAGGCATTTGGCGGCGTGCCCGTCTTCCGCGCCGTGGTGGAGCACGCCAGGACGCCAGCGACCGCGCCGGCACGCACCCGGCCGGGAATAGCGCCGGCCGGGCTCGCGTTCCTAGTCAACGTCGGTGCGTTCGTGTCCCCCGGGCTCAACCCACTGCCTTCATGGAATACCGTCCGGCTGGAGCCATGATGTGCCCTTCGCCGTGAGGCGGCCAGCGCACCGGCACGGCACGCCCTCGCGAGCGCACGCTCCCGGGGGCGCTGTCATGCCCGGGCCCAACCGTGACCTCACCTTCAGCTAACCGGCGCAGCCAGACCGCTAGACCCGGGCGCCTGCCGGGCCGCCAGCCGAGCGGCCCGGTCAGCGAGGCTGGATCTCGCCCATCGGGCCGAAGCCGTCATGCGGGGTGTCGATGTAGATGATCTGCGGCTGCGTGGCCACCAGGTCGGGCGCGGTGTCGAAGAACTTCTTCACGTAAGGCTGCCTGACATGCGCGCCGCCCGCGTCGGCATCCTTGAAGCCCTCGATGCAGACGAACTCGTTGTCGTCGCCCAGACTGCGGGCGAACTGGAAGAACAGGCAGCCCTCCTCGGAGTTGACGTCCCTGGCGTAGGCGTCGGCCAGCGCCAGCCACTGGTCCATCTTCTCGGGCCGGATCTGCATCTTGATGTTGATCAGGATCACGGATTCCCCTTCTGTTAAGCGATGGTCGTCCTCATCGTGGTGCGGTCGCCAGCGACCGTCAAACCGCGACGGCCGCTACCTTCCATCCCCCGCCCTGCCCGTCCATTCGCGACTTCCAGGAGATATCCCGCATGTAGTCGCATTCCAGGCTTGCGGGGCGGCCTGGTGCGGTGGTTTGTTGAGCTGGTGGCTGATCGTTTTACCGATGGGCGGGTCCCCGATCCGGGGGTGCGGGAGCTGTTCGCCAAACGGTACCGCTGGCAGTGCTGGCTGGAGGTGGAGGCGGCCCTGGCCGCGGCCGAGGCGGAGTGCGGGGTCATTCCGGCCGCGGCCGCGCAGGCCATCGAGGCGGCCGCCACGCTGTCGATCCTTGACATGGCCCGCATCGAGCGCGGCATCGCCGCGTCCAGCCATCCGCTGATGGCCTTGGTGACCGAGCTGAGCGCGGCCGCCGGCGAGCACGGCGGGTGGGTGCACTGGGGAGCGACCACGCAGAACATCACGCAAACCGGCGACGTCCTGGTGCTGCGCGAGGCCCACCGGAGGATCCTGATCCTCCTCGCCGGGGTGCTTACCGCCGCGGCGGACCTGGCCGAGCGCACCGCGGGCATGCCGGCGGCGGGCCGCACGCACGGCCAGCACGCGGTACCGATCACCTTCGGGTTCAAGCCGGCCGGGTGGATCGACGAGCTCGGCAGGCACGTCACGCGGCTGAGGTCGGCGGAGGGCCGCGTGTTCACCGCGATGACCGGCGGCGCGGCCGGCACGTTCGCCTCACTTGGCCAGGCAGGCCCCCGGGTGCAGGATGCCGTCGCGGCCCGGCTGGGACTGGCCCCGATGGCGGTGCCGTCCCGGGCGGTGGCCGACAGCTTCGCCGAGTACGTGTGCCTGCTCGGCCTGCTCGGCGCGACGGGAACGAGGATCGCCCACGAGGTCTACCAGCTGATGAGCACCGAGCTCGCGGAGGCGAGCGAGCCGGTCCCGCCGGGCACGGTCGGCAGCTCCGCGATGCCGCACAAGCGCAACCCGCAGCTGTCGGATGACTGCATCACCATCGGCGCACAGCTCAGGACGCTGGTGCCGCTGGCCCTTGAGGGAATGCAGCACGACCACGAGGTCGACGGCGCGCACTCCGCGATGCTCGATGACGCCCTGGAGCGCGCCTGCGTGCTGACCGGTGACCTGCTCGCCCGGCTCCAGCTGATCGTGTCCGGGCTGGACGTGGACCCGGCCCGGATGCGCGCCAACCTTGCCCTGTCCGGCGGCATGATCAGCTCAGAAGAGGTCATGCTCAAGCTGGGCCTGGCCATCGGCAGGCCGACCGCGCATGAGGTCGTCAGCGACGCCGCCCGGGCCGAGGGCGTCACGTTCGCCGACGCGCTTAAACGCGATCCGCGGGTCACCGCCCACCTCGACGCCGCGGTCATCGACGGCCTGCTTGACCCGGCCCGCCACACCGGCCTGTCGGCCGGCATCGCCCGCGCGGCCGCCGAGCGGGCGCGCGTGACCGCCCGCGACCTGACCGGACCCATCCAGTAGAAATTCCCATTCCGCGACGCGAGATGGTCCCACGTGAATTCGAAGCCGATGGCCGCGATTACGGGGTTCCTTTCAAGAAGACGTGTGCTTGACGATCCAGTCGGTGATCGCGGCGGCCACCTCGACGTTGTTCTTCTCCAGCATCATCGCGTGGCCGTTGCCGTGAATGCCGATCTCGCCGAGCCGGATCTCGTCAACGGCGGCACCGCACGACCGCAGGTACTCCGCGGTCAGGTGGCACGAAGGCTCGAACCCGGAGCACGGAGCCGACACCACCGCGATGGGCACTCCGTCGAGTTTGAGCTGGTCCGGCCCCGGCCCGAAGGCCAGCGGTACCGGCGTCAGCCCGTGCTTAAAGCGGCCAAGGGCCGGGTGGTCGACGAACGGCGGCCCGGCCGGCTCCACCGCGACAAGCGCCTTAACCAGCGACGGCCGCTCCGACAGCGCCAGCCAGCCGAACCCGCCGCCGAACGAGTGGGTGAGCAGCACCGACGGCCCGATCCGATCGAGCAGCCCGGTCGCGCCGGTCCGCATGTCCTCGTGCGCCCGCACGGAGTCGGTGACGAACGGCTCCTGCCACGCCAGGAACGTAGCAAGCGACGGATCGGATTCATCCCCGCTGCCCGGCCACTGCGTGTGCGGCGGCAGCCCGGGCGGCGACGGCGCCGCGAACGTGGCCACGAACCCCTCGTACGCCGCGGGCGGCCCGTAGGGCCCGTTAACGTCCGGGTGGAACGGTGACCGCCCTAGCCCCGGCCGGTCCACGGTGTACACCGCGAACCCGTCCCGCAGGAAGATGGTCGACCAGCCGGGCCGCCCGTCCGGGGTGGTCAGCATGTCGAGCGCCTGCCCGCCGCCGCCGTGCACGAGAACAAGGTTTTGCCGAACGGAGGCGGGCACCTGGTATTCCACATGCGTCCCGTAGACGCTGGTCCCCGCGGGCCCGGGATGAGTCTGCAGCCCGGTGAAGAAGTGCCCCTGGTCGGCGATGACGAGCGGATCCATGACCGGTTAGCCCCAGACCTCGTCGGCGACCTCGACGATGAGGTCGAGCTTGGCCTTCTCCTGGTCGATGGTCAGCGAGTTGCCCTCGACGGTGGAGGCGAACCCGCACTGCCCGGACAGGCACAGCCGGTCGATGTCCACGTACTTGGCCGCCTCCTCGATCCGCCGCTTGAGCTCGTACTTGGACTCGAGCTCCGGCGTCTTGGTGGTGACCAGGCCGAGCACGACGACCTGGTTGTCGGGCACGTAGCGCAGCGGCTCGAAGGAACCGGACCGCTCGTCGTCGTACTCAAGGAACAGCCCGTCGACCCGCAGCCCGCCGAAGGTGGCCTCCGCCACGTAGTCGTAGCCGCCGGAGGAGAACCAGGCCGAGCGGTAGTTGCCGCGGCACATGTGGATGGTGACCGCCATGTCCGCGGGCTTGGCCGCGAGCGAGGCGTTGATCACCGACACGTTGATCTCGTGCTGGTGGTCGGGATCGACGCCGAGGCTGGCCATGTTGGCCCGCCAGCCGGGGTCGTTCAGGAACGCGAAGATGGTGTCGTCGTACTGCAGGTACCGGCAGCCGAGCTCGTACAGCCCGGCGACCTCGGCGGCGTAGACGGCCGCGATGTCCGCGCGGAACTCCTCGCGCCCGCTGTAGATGTCCGGCGGCAGGTCGACACGGAAGTGGGCCATGCTGGGGGAGGGGATGGTGATCTTGGGCAGCGCCGTGGACACGGTGTCGGCGAGGAACGTGAAGTGGTCGCCGAAGATCGGCGTCTCCAGGTGGACCTTGCCGGTGATCAGCGTGGCGTTGGGCGCCCACTCGATCGTCTCGTCCTTCTTGTAGACCGGCAGCGCGGGGCCGAGCGCGCCGCGCTCGATCCCCGGTATCGCGTACAGGAAGTCCGCGTGCCACTGCTCCCGGCGGAACTCACCGTCGGTCGCCGCCCGCAGCCCGGCGTCCTCCTGCAGCTTCACCACGTCCCTGATGGCCTCGTCCTCAACGGCGGCGAGCTCGGCGGCGTCGATCTTGCCCGCGGCACTCTGCTCGCCAGAGAAGGCGGCCCGCGCCGCGTGCAGCGCGGCCGGCCGGAGGTAGGAACCGACATGGTCAGCACGGAACGGCGGCGTGGCGCGTCGTGTCATTGAGCTCTCTCTCCTGGAAGTGCGCTCTGGCCTAGAACAGGCTGTCGGGCAGCCCGAAGTGCATGCGCGCCACCTCGGCGGACACGACGTCGTGCCGCGCGGAGATGTGCCCGAGGTAGATGGCGCTGTCCCGGAAGTGGCGCTGCAGCGCGGCGCCGCGCTTGGCCGCCGACGACGAGGCCGCGCCGAACAGCTCGGTCGTCGCCTCCACGGCCATCCGGGACGCCACCTGGATCATCGAGTACATCTCGGCGTCGTCCTCGCGGGTGAACGGCTGCCCGGTGCGGTGCCAGCGCTCGGCCAGCTCCATGTACCTCTGGCCGCACTGGTTGATGATCGCCTCGGCGCAGTCGATGAGCGCCCGCGCCTGCCCGTAGTGCCGCTGGTACTCCTCGACCGTGTACCGCGGCACGATCGGCCGGAAGTACGTGTTCCTGGTCTTCAGTATCGTCTCGTACTCGTGCAGCGCGCCCTTGGCCGCGCCGATCACCGGGATGACCAGGCCGGCGTGGTACATCGCGTAGATCCGGCCGCAGAACAGCGGGTCGTCGTGCAGGTACATGCCGGGCGCGGCGCGGTCGGTGTTGTGCGTCCAGTCCCCCGAGCAGGTGCAGTACTCGGGCACGAAGAGGTTGTCCACCCGGACGCTGTTGGACCCGGAGGAGTTCATCCCGATGATGTTGCCGTTGCCCCAGTCGTCGAGCACGGTGACGTTCTCGATCGGGGTGCAGATGGTCAGAGGTCCTTCACCCTCGCGCCCAGGAATCATCGCGTTGCACATGAAGTGGGTGGCGTGCCCGACGCCCGAGCAGTAGTCCCACGTGCCGTTGACGACGTAACCGCCGTCGACCGGCGTGGCGGTGCCCATCGGGGCGGCACGGTGCGGGCACTTGAAGTTCCCCGTCGGGCCGAACAGCTCGATCTGCCCTTCCTCGGGGAACCAGGCGCCGAGGCCGGGCGCATGGTGCGCGCCGAGGCAGAGCCCCCAGGCGGTTCCGGCGTCGCCCTCGGCGACGGCCATGATCACCTTCCAGAAGGTGTCCATGCCGAACGCGTAGCCGCCGAACCGCCTGGGCTGCAGTATCCGGTAGAACCCGGCGTCGACGAACTTCTTGTCGAGCTCGGGGACGTGCTTGCCTATTCTCTCCGCCTCATCGGCCTGGGCGCGGATCTCCGGGATCAGCGCCTTGGCCCGGGCGACTATGGTTTCCGCCGTCAGGTCCGGCTCAGGTGCCGGTATCTCGGCGGGCCGGGAAACTGTCTGCTCTGACACACTACGAGCCTGGTACGTGGCGGCCGGAGAGGCAATATCCCAGAGCCAGCGGAAACGTCCGGTTGTCCCAGCGGACACAACCGTCAGCGGCCCGTTGTGGTCCGGGCACGGACTCGGGTCAGCGCTCGGCGCGGTCCAGCCACTTACTCACCGTGACCGGCGTCCACGCGGACAGCCGGTCGAGCAGCCGTCCCGGGTCGTCGTCCGCGACGATCATGTCGCGGTGCGCGGAGTGCACGAACCCGGCCGCGACGGCCCCGTCGACCAGCGCGCGCAGCGGCTCGAAGAACCCGGCCGCGTCGAGTACCCCGCACGGCTTGGCGTGGATCCCGAGCTGCGTCCAGGTCACCACCTCGAAGAACTCATCCAGCGTGCCGAACCCGCCGGGCAGCATCACGAAGGCGTCCGCGGCGTCCGCCATGACCGCCTTTCTCTCGTGCATGGTCTCCACGACCCGCAAGCCGGGCAGCCCCGCGTGCGAGACCTCCTTCGCCACCAGCGCCTCGGTGATCACTCCGTGAACCTCGCCGCCGTTCCCCAGGACGGCATCGGCGACCACGCCCATCAGCCCGACCTGGCCCCCTCCGTAAACCAGCCGGATGCCCCGCTTCGCCAGCGTCCGGCCAAGGACAGCGGCCGCCTCCGCGTACGCCGGGTCGTTCCCGTAGTTAGAGCCGCAGTACACAGCCACGGCAGACAGCTCTTCGGCCATGGCCGCATCGTCCCATAGCCGCCCAGCGGGGCACACCTGGATTAACGTCGTCACGGTCGCGGCGAACAGCCCTCCCGGCGCTCGCCAGCCTCAGCGCGGAGCCGCGCCCGCGCCGGGAGCCGGTCAGGGCTTCGTCAGAGCTTCGTCAGGGCTTGCCGGAGCGCAGGCGGGCGGCCAGGCCGCGCTGCAGGACGCTTGGCCAGAACGGCCCCTGGTAGATGAAGGCGGTGTAGGCCTGCAGCAGGGTCGCGCCGGCGGCCAGCCGGGCCTCGGCGTCCGCGGGGGTCTCGATGCCGCCTGCCGCGATCAGGGTGACTCGCTTGCCGCACCGGTCGCGCAGCCGGGCGAGCACTTCCAGGGCGCGGCCCTTGAGCGGCGCACCGGACATGCCGCCCGGTCCGGCGTCGGCCACCGCGGCGCTGTCGCCCAGGCCCTCGCGGGAGATGGTCGTGTTGGTGGCGATGATGCCGTCGAGGCCGAGTTCGAGCGCCAGGTCCGCGACCGCGTCGACGTCGGGGTCGGCGAGGTCGGGGGCGATCTTGACGAGCAGCGGGACAGCGCGGTGGGGGGAGGCCTCGTCGAGCGCGCCGCGGACGGCGGCCAGGATGGGGCGGAGCTTGTCGGCCGACTGGAGGTTCCGCAGGCCGGGAGTGTTGGGCGAACTGACGTTGACGACCACGTAGTCGGCGACGTCGGCGACCAGGCGGGCGCTCGTGACGTAGTCGGCGACGGCGTCCTCTTCCGCGACGGCCTTCGTCTTGCCGATGTTGACGCCGATCACCGGCCGGAAGCCCGGCCGGGCCCGCAGCACCCGCAGCCGGGCGGACAGCGCCGCCGCCCCGTGGTTGTTGAACCCCATCCGGTTGACCAGCGCCCGTTCCTCGGGGAACCGGAACATCCGCGGCCGCGGGTTGCCCGGCTGCGGCCGGGCGGTCACCGTGCCGACCTCGATGAACGAGAAGCCGAGCGCGGCAAGCCCGGTGACGCCCTCGCCGTCCTTGTCGAACCCGGCGGCCAGCCCGAGCGGCCCGGGGAAGTCAAGCCCGAGCGCGCGCACCCGGAGCACGGGATCGCGCGGCCGCAGTGCCTGCCGCAGCACCCAGGCGAGCCCCGGCACGTCGCCCGTCAGCCTGATCAGGCCGAACGCGGCGCGGTGCGCCCGTTCCGCCGGCAGCCGCCGCAACAGCACAGCGTAGATCGCCCGGTACAAATCGCCCCCCGTCGCCGTCCGTCACCCGTCCCCCGGCCACTCTACGCCCCGCCGGCGGCGACAGATCCGTACCCGCCGCCGTGGCCGGCGCGGGACAATACCCGGGTGCTGATCCGCCCGCGCAGCGACCATGACCTCGCGACCTGCTCCGACTTGGTCCGCGAGGTGCACGCGGCGGACCGCTACCCCCGTTTCCTGCGCGGCCGCCGCCGACGCCGCCGCGCGCGGCCTGCACCCCGTCCTCGACGTGGACACCGGCCTCACCGCGGCCATCGCGCTGTACGAGTCGGCGGGCTGGACCCGCGCCGGGGAGATCACGGTGCGCTTCCGCGACGGCAACACGCTGAACGAGTACGTCTACCTCGGCCCGCGCCCGTGAAGTGACCCGCCAGCGCGAGCGCGGGTGGCTGGGGGCCATCGCCGCCGCAAGGCAGGCCCCCAGCCACGTGCGGAACGAGGACTGAGGTTAGCGCCGAGAGTCCGGCCCGCGCAAGGGACCCAGGGTCCCTGGCGCTGCGGTCAGCCGGCGTTCAGCGCGCCGTCGATCAGGTAGAGCGCGCCAGAAACGTACTCGGACTCCGACGACAGCAGCCACAGCACCAGGTTCGCGACCTCCGCGGCGGTGCCGTACCGCTTGCCGTAGGGTACCGACTCACCGACGGCGCGGAAGACGGCGTCCGGGTCGTCCGGGTTGATCTGGTGGGTGAGGTCGCGGCCCATCCGCGTGTCGAAGTGGCCAGGGGCCACGCAGTTGACCCGGATACCGTACGGCGCCGCCTCAAGCGCGGCCGACTTGGTGATCCCGAGCACCGCGTGCTTGGACGCGATGTAGGGGGAGAACGTCGCCGCGCCCTTGATCGCCGCCATCGACGCGGTGTTGACGATGACCCCGGAGCCCTGCGGCTTCTGCACCTTCAGGACCGCGCGCAGCCCGAGCCAGGCGCCGCGTGCGTTGATCTTCCATACCCGGTCGAAGTCGTCAACCGACAGCTCCGTCATGGGGGCCATCCGGCCCTCGATGCCCGCGTTGTTGAAGAACAGGTCGATCCGCCCGTGCGCCTCGACGGCGGCCCGCACGTACCCGTCGACCTCGGATTCCTCCGACACGTCGGCGACCACGGGGATGCCGCCGAGCTTCTGCGCCGCCGCGTGCAGCCCGTCGGCGTCCCGGTCCACGAGCACCAGCCGGGCGCCCTCGTCGGCCAGCCGCTGCGCGACCGCGAGGCCGAACCCGTTCGCCGCGCCGGTGATGACCGCGACCTGCCCGTCAAGACCGTACCTGACACTCATCGCACGCCCTCCGCGTCTAGTGCCCCTGTCGCCGCCGGGCCGACGGCCCCGGCCATGATCGCCTCGTGCCGCGCTACCACCCTGCTGTCCCACTCATGGTCGGTGAGCAGGTACAGCTTCTTCTCCCGCACCGCCGTGACGACCTTGTCCGCGACCTCGGACGGCGCCATCCCCTTGGACAGCACGGCGTGCATGTGGTCGCGCAGCTCCGACCCCGACGCGGACATCCCGCCTTCGTTCGACACCGCGGCCTGCCGGTTCCGTGACCCGTGGAACAGGTTGGTCGCGATGATTCCCGGGCAGAGCCCGGTCGCCGCGATGTTCGCGCCGGCCGCCTCAAGGTCGGCGGCGAGCACCTCGGTCATGGCGAGGATGGCGTGCTTGCATATCCCGTACATGTTGGTCGCGGCGATCACCGAGGTCATCGAGCACGTGTTGACCACGTGCCCCTCCTCGCCGTGCGCCAGCATGCGCGGCACGAACGTCCGGATGCCGTAGGTCACCGACATCAGGTTGACCCCGAGGGTCCAGTCCCAGTCCTTGGCGGTCGCTGACCAGATCGGCCCGTCCAGGTACCCCTCGACGCCCGCGTTGTTGTGCACCAGGTGGATCTTCCCGAACCGCGACTCGGCCAGGTCAGCCAGGGCCTCGATGTCGGACAGCCTGGACACGTCGATCCGCAGTCCCGCCACCTGCGCGCCGGAAGCCGAAAGCTCGGCGGCCGTGGCGTCGAGCGCGTCCTGCTGGATGTCGCCGATGACGAGGTTCATGCCCTCGGCGGCCCAGCGCAGCGCGAACGCCTTGCCCATGCCGCTTCCTGCCCCGGTGACGACGGCGGTTTTACCCGCGAACTCTTCCACGTAGAGGGCTCCTTTACCTATCTAGAACAGCCGGAAATCAGGCATTCGGACGGGAGATGATCCTCACCAGCGAGCCAGGCGTCTGCAGCCGCCGCAGCGCGTCGGGCGTGTCGTCGAGCGACACCCGCTCGGAGACCAGCCGCTCCACCGGCACCCGCCCCGCGACCAGGTGCGCGACCGACTCGCGGTAGGTCTCGTCGGAGAACGCGCACGACCCCACGATGTGGTGCCCGTCGCTGATCATCGGGAACAGCGGCACCGAGGCCGCCTCGGAGGTCAGCGCGACCTCGACGACGGTGCCGCCAGGCTCGGTGACCGTCAGCGCCTCATTGAACGCGCCAGGCGCGGCCGAGCACTCAAGCACGGCCGCGAACAGCGTGCCCGACTGCTTCGCGTACTCCGCGACGGAGATCTCCCGGGTGTCGATGACCACGTCCGCGCCCACGTCGGCGGCCGCCTGCCGCCGCCCGGCCGAGCGGCCGGCCCCGACGATCGGCCCCACCCCCGCCAGCTTGAGCGCCATGATCGCGTAAAGCCCGATCGGCCCGACCCCGTACACGAGCACCGGGTCGCCCGGGCCGACCTGTGCGAGCTTCACCGCCTGCGACCCCACCGACAGCGGCTCGGCGTGCGACCCGATCTCGACCGGCACCTCGTCGGGCAGCGCCACCAGCTGCCGGGCCGGCACCTTGACGTACTGCGCGTACGCGCCGGGGATGGTGATGCCGATGTTCTCCACCACCGGGCAGCGGAACGGCAGCCCGCGCGCGCAGATCCGGCAGGTTCCGCAGGACCCGATGGGCGACGCGGCGACCGGCTGCCCTTCGGCCCAGCCGGACACCTCGGAGCCGAGCGCCACGATCCGCCCGCTGAACTCGTGCCCGAGCAACTGCCCGGGCGCGCACATCCCGTTTTGCACGAAGTGCACGTCAGAGCCGCACAGCCCGCAGGCCTCGACGGCCACGATGACGTCGGCTGGCCCGGGGGACGGGTCCGGCACTTCGCCGACCGCGGTCCCCGTCTCCTTGTCTACATACAGAACGGCCCGCACTGGCTTCCTCGCCTTTCATCGCCGTATCAATAGGTCATCGCGGCTGAACGCCGCGGGTCAGCGGCCCCGGGATCGTTCCCCGTGTAGGCCTGCGCGTCCGCTTGCGATCGGACGCGCCTCGGGGGTTACGGGGGGTCGTCCCCCCGGGAGAGAACCGCGCCGGCCCCGAGGGGCGCGACGGTTCGCGCGTAAACCGACAGCCAGCCGCAGCCGGCCGGGGCGCGCAGCGGCGGCAGCTCCGCGCGCCGCGCGTCCAGCTCTTCGGCCGGGACTTCGAGGTCGATGGACCGCGTGGTGACGTCGATGGAGATCATGTCCCCGTCGCGGACGAGCCCGAGCGGCCCGCCCGCCGCGCCTTCCGGTGATACCTCGGCGACCACTAGGCCGCCGTTGACCAGGCCGGACATCTGCCCGTCGGTGATCACCGCGACAGAGGTGGACAGGCCGGCGCCGTCGATGGCGAACATCAGCGCCGACGTCAGCCCCATGCCGGGTGAGCCGCGCAGCCCGAGGCCGGTGAGCACCACCACGTCGCCGGCCGCGAACCGCCCGGCCCGCGCCGCGGCGACCCCCTCGTCCCGCGAGTGCACCACCTTCGCGGGCCCGCGGAAGTTCAGCGGCGCGTCGTCGGCCACCGTCCGCTTGAGCACCGCGCCGTCCGGCGCGAGCGTCCCGCGCATCACCACGATCCCCGGGTGCGTGGCGAGCGGCTCGCCCGCCTGCCGGATCACCCTGGGGTCGACGGGGGCGTCGGCGACGGCCGCGCCGAGCGAGACGCCGGCGACGGTCATCGCGGTCGAGGTCGAGCAGCGGGGCCAGTTGCCGCAGCAGGCCGAGGGTGCCGCCGGCGGCCTCGAACTCGGTGATCTGCGTGCCGCCGTTCGGCTTGACGTCGGTCAGCAGCGGCACCTTCGGCGCCAAGGTCTCAAACAGGCGGTAAACGTCGGTTGTAACCCCCGCCTCGACCGCGATCGCCTGCAGGTGCTTGAGGCAGTTGACCGACCCGCTGACGGCCAGGATCGCGGTCACCGCGTTGCCGAACGCCGCCGGCGTCAGGATCGACCGGGGCGTGACCCCCTCTTCCACGAGCGAGACGATGCGGGCGCCCGCCCACGCGACCGCGTCCCACATGGCACTGCCGAGCGCGAGCACCGGGGTGGTGCCAGGCAGCGCCATGCCGAGCGCCTCCGCGGCCAGGTGCATGGAGTTGGCGGTGCCCATGCCGGCGCAGACGCCCGGCCCGGTGACCGCGCAGCGGGACATCTCGCCAAGCTCGGACACGGTCATCCGCCCCGCGTTGACGTGCCCGGCGAACCGGAAGATGTCCTCGAAGTCGACCGGTTCCCCCCGGTACAGCCCAGAGGGCTGGTAGCCGCAGCCGACGATGATCGTCGGGATGTTCAGCCGCCCGGCCGCCATCAGCTGTCCCGGCGTCGTCTTGTCGCAGGACGCCAGGCAGACCATGCCGTCGAGCAGCGCGCCCTCCACCGCGACCTCGATGTCGGACGCGATCAGGTCACGCGAGGGCAGGATGTACTGCCCCGCCGCGCCGGCCGAGGTGATCGCGTCGGACGGCGCGGCGGTCCGCACCTCGAACGCGACGCCGCCCGCGGCGGTGATCGCGGACTTGAGCGGCGCGACGATCTCGTCCAGGTGGCTGAAGCAGGAGGCGAGCTGCGAGGAGGAGTTGACGATCGCGATCTTGGGCTTTTCCAGGTCCTCGTCGCTCAGCCCGAGCGCGGACCACTGCGCGCGGCGCATCGCCCACGGCGTGGTCCCGTTGTTGGCGTGAAGTTGGAACGCAGCTTCCGGTCCGGCACATGCTGAGCCTGATACGTCGCCGCTCATCGGGCAAGAGGGGCGGACCAGCCAAAACCCGCCATCCCGTTTGTGGCACGCCACCATGCCCGCTGCGCGGCATCAACCGCGTTGATGCCGGCCTGCCGCTAGAGCACCGCCTCAGGCGCGCTCCGCCCGAGGAACGCGCCGGCGTCCTCCAGCCGCCGCTGCAGCCCGGGAACGTCGATCGCGTCCCCAGGCACACCCGCGGACAGCGCCATCCCCGCCGCGGTCCCGGCCGCCTCGCCCATCACGAAGCACGGGCCGGTGACCCGCGCCGCCGACTGCGCGCCGTGCGTCATCGAGGCGCACCGCCCGGCCACGTACAGGTTCGCGACCGGCCGCCCGCCAGTGCTGGGATCGGGCCGGGGGCCGGGCACGATGATGCGGAACGGGAGCATGTTGAAGCCTCGCTCCCGCCGTTGCCAGCGGAACTCGACGGTGCCTGCCACGTGCGACTCCACCGGCCACCCGTTCACCCCGATGGTGTCGCCGAAGTCGGCGCAGCCGAGCACGTCCTCCTCGGTCAGCTGGTACGGCGCCGACGATGCGCCGGGTTTCCCTGATCCCGATCTGCGGGGCGATGTCCACGATGTAGGAGTCCTCGAACCCGGGTGTCCTGTCCCTGATGAAGGTGAACGCGTCAAGCGCCTGCTGCCGCCCGATGAGCTCGCCGCGGGTCAGCTCGTCGACGTCGGTGCCGTCGATCGCGCCGCCGTCCGCGCGCCGCAGCTGGGTCAGGTTGGCCCGCCACTCGAGCGGGTTGCGCTGCGGCCGGACGATCGGCTTCTTGCGCGGGAACGTGTGCGTGCCGGCGGCCTCGGCCTCCTCCATCAGCCGCTCGACGGTGCGCCACGGGGCCGGGCCGGCGCGGCTGGTGTCCACGCCGTTGATACGGAACATCAGCGACGGGTACATCATCCCGTCGATCGGCGGCGCCTTCTCCCAGGGCACCCCCGCCCAGGCGGCGAGGTCGCCGTCACCGGACGCGTCGATGAAGAACCGCCCGCGGACGGCCTGCCGCCCGGACTTCGACTCGATGAGCACCGCGTCGAGTCCGCCGGACGGCGCGAGGACGGCGCCGACCGCCATCGCGTGGAACAAGATCCGCGCGCCGGAGCCGGTCACCAGGTCGTCGGCGGCGATCTTGTACGCCGAGATGTCGAAGGCCTGCGCGGCGATCCCGTCGGCGATCGTCAGGTGCGGCGCGTTCAGCCCGTCCAGCTTGTCGAGGCGGTCGAGCAGCTCGTCGGCGAGCCCGCGGATCACCCGCACGTCCTGCCCGTAGGTGCGCGCGTGCAGCCCGCAGAACGTGGAGAGCCCGCCCGCCGTCCCGGCGCCGCCGAGGAACCCGTACCGCTCGATGAGCAGCGCCGAGCACCCGGCCCGGGCGGCGGCGGCCGCCGCCATGATCCCGGCGGGCCCGCCGCCGACCACGACCACGTCGAACTCCCCGTATACCGGCGTCTGACGACTCGGCTCGGTGATCATGTGCCCGCTCACACTAGCGAGCTTGGTTCATCCGCCCGGCCCGCGGCAATGTGCGCGTACCTAACAGACCAGGCCGCACCGGTAAGCGAACACCACAAGCTGCGCGCGGTCCCGCGCGCCGACCTTGACCATGGCCCGGTTGACGTGCGTCTTCACCGTGGCCGGGCTGAGCACCAGCCGCGCCGCGATCTCGTCGTTCGACAGCCCGGTCGCGACCAGCGCGCTGATCTCCCGCTCCCGCTCGGTAAGCGAGTCAAGCCCCCGGCGCGCTGCATCCGACACCCCGGCGGGCACGGCGGGCATCGCGAGAAACCGCCCGATCAGGGTCCGCGTCGCCGCCGGCGACAGCAGCGCGTCCCCCCGGCTAACGGTCCGGATCGCCGCGAGCAGTTCCTCGGCCTCAGCCGACTTGCCGAGGAACCCGCTCGCCCCCGACCGCAGCGCCTCGAACACGTAGTCATCGATCTCGAACGTGGTCAGGATCAGCACCTTGACCGAGGCGAGCGCCGGATCGGCGGTGATCAGCCGGGTAGCCGCGAGCCCGTCAAGCACCGGCATCCGGATATCCATCAGCACCACGTCCGCCGCGGCGGCGCGAGCCAGCCGCGCCGCCTCCCGCCCGTCCCCGGCCTCCCCGACAACCTCAAGGTCGTCAGCGGACGAGATCAGCGCCTTGAACCCGGTCCGCAGCAGCGGCTGGTCATCGGCGACGACAACCCGGATCGTCACCGCGGCCCCTCCCGCGCCCGTGTCTCGCCGCCTGGCCCGTGTCTCTCCGGCCCGTGTCTCTCCGGTCAGGGCCAGCGGCCGGTACGGCAGCGCCGCCGTCACCCTGAACCCGCCGCCCGGCCGCGACCCGGCGGCGAACCGCCCGCCGATAGCCAGCACCCGCTCCCGCATCCCCTCGATCCCGTGCCGTCCGCCAGGAGAATCAGCATGAGGAACGGGTGCGGCTTCCCCCGTCCCGCCAGCTGACTCCGCACCCCCAAGGTCGTCCACGGTGATGCCCAGCTCGCCGCGCTCATACCTGAGCGACAGCCGCGCCCGCCGCCCCGCGGAGTGCTTGCGCACGTTGGTCAGCGACTCCTGGATCACCCGGTACGCCGTCAGGTCGGCGGCGGGCGCGAGTGTCACCGCGCTGCCAGTCGGACGGCACTCGATTTCGAGCCCGGCCGCGCGCAGCCCGGCAAGCAGCTCGCCGAGCGCGTCAAGCCCGGGCGCGGGAATCTCGGTCGGCGCGACCGGCTCGCCCGGCTCACGCAGCAGGCTGACCGTGTCCCGCAACTCCGCGAGCGCTTGACGGCTAGCGGACTTCACGTGCTGCATCGCCGCACGGGACGCGGCGGCGTCGCCGTCGATCGCCCGCGCCGCGACGTCGGACTGAACGCTGATCAGCGCCAGGTGGTGGCCCACGCTGTCGTGCAGGTCACGGGCGATGCGCAGCCGCTCTTCCGTGACCCGCCGCCGCGCGTCCTGCTCGCGTTCCAGCTCGGCCCGGGACGCTCGCCGCTCGACTTCGGCCAGGTACCTACGGCGGTTGCGTGACGAGTCGCCGGCCGCGATGGCCAGCGCGCCGAGCGCCGTGAACGCCAGGTTCTGCGGCCCGAGCGGCCCGAGCACCCCCACGTCAAGCAGCGCGTGCGCCAGGACGAGTCCGGCGAGCGCGGCGCTGCCGATGAGCAGCCCCCGGCGGCGCTCCACCGTCTCGGCTGACCGTGTAGAGCGCGATGCACGGCGCGAGCAGTATCAGCAGCCCTGGGGTGGTGCGGGTCTCGGCCAGGAACACCTCGGTGGCCACCGCGCTCACCACGAGCACGGTCACCGGGTGGAACCGCCGCAGCCCGAGCGCGCCGCAGGCCACCGCGGCGGCCGTGATGGCCAGGGCGCGGTTCCCGATGTCGTACGCCTGACGCCCGGTGAAGGTGGTCACCATGGCCGCCGCGAGCACCGCGAGTGCGATCGCGGCGTCCGCCAGCTGCGGATGGCGCCGGGCGGCGCGCCGCAGGTGGCCGAACCGGTTCATGCCATCACCATAGGCGGACCAGCCGGGACAGTCCGTCCCCCGGTCACGGCAGCCGTGACTACCGCCGTCGCGGTAGCCCGGCCCCCGCGTACCGCGACCGCGGTACCCGAGGTTGCCGCACCCGGCCGGCGACACGATGGCGGCACCGCGGCGAGGCTGGTCCCGTTACCGACAGCTCCCGGAGGAACGAATCCAATGAACGCCACCATCACGGTGCCCAGCATCACCGTGCGCGGCCTGACCAAGCGGTACGGCACGGTGACCGCGGTCGACGCACTGACCTTCGACGTGGCCCCGGGCCTGGTCACCGCCTTCCTCGGCCCGAACGGCGCCGGCAAGACCACCACCTTGCGCATGCTACTCGGCCTCGTCGCGCCAACCGAGGGCGAGGCGCTGATCGGCGGCCGCCGCTACGCCGACCTGACCAGCCCGCGACGAACGGTCGGCGCGGTCCTTGAGGCGACCGGCTTCCATCCCGGCCGCACCGGCCGCGACCACCTGCGGGTGATCGCCCAGGGCGCCGGCCTCGACGACAAGGGGGTGACCGAGGCTCTCGACCGGGTTAGCCTGACCGCGGCCGCCGGCCGCCGGGTACGCGGCTACTCCCTCGGCATGCGCCAGCGCCTCGGCCTGGCCGCCGCGCTGCTCGGCGATCCCCAGGTGCTCATACTCGACGAGCCCGCCAACGGCCTTGACCCGGCGGGCATCGCGGAACTGCGCGACCTGCTGCGCGGCCTCGCGGCGGAGGGCCGCACCATCCTCATGTCCAGCCACGTGCTCAGCGAGGTCGCGCAGACCGTCGACCGGGTCATCATCATCGCGGGCGGCCTGGCTACGCCACGCCGGCCCGCTCACCGACCTGACCGCCCAGGGGGAGACGCTCGAAGCCGCCTTCCTCCGGCTGACCGGAACCGTCCAGTCCCGCGGCGCTGCCGCGCCGGCCGCGGTTGAGCAGGCAAGGAGCGACGTCGAGATGCACACCCTGATCCGTGCCGAGGTGCTGAAGCTGCGCACCGTCCGTTCCCCCTGGCTGCTGCTCGGCGCCGTGCCGCTCCTGGTGATCGCCGGCATCAGCGGCCTGGTCATCTCGAATCCGGGCGCGCTGGCCGACCCGGGCACCCAGTCGAAGGCGCTCGCCCACGTGGGCATCGCCGCGCTGTTCACCCTGGCCTTCGGGATCCTGGCGGTAGCCGGCGAGTACCGGCACAAGACGATCACCGACAGCTACCTGACCACCCCGGGCCGCGCCCCGGTGGTCGGCGCGAAGCTCATCGTCTACGCCGTCTTCGGCGCGCTGGCCGGCCTGCTGGCCGCATTGGTCGGCCTGGCCGTCGCGGCCGCCTGGTGGTCGGCCAAGGGCGTGCCGTTCGGCTGGGGCGACTCGGCGATGTGGACCACGATCGGCGGCGGCATCGCCGGATGCGCCGCGTTCGCCGCCATCGGCGTCGGCGTGGGCGCGCTGATCCGCAACCTGGTCGGCGCGATCGCCCTCGCGCTCGCCTGGGTCGCGCTGGTCGAGGGCATCGTCGGCCAGCTGGTCGGGGGCCTGGCCCGCTGGCTGCCGTTCAGCGCCAGCCAGGCCCTCGGCGCGGCCAGCGGCAAGGGCATGGTAGCCGCGCAGCAACTGCTGCCCCGCTGGGGCGGGGCGGCGGTGCTGGCCGTTTACACCGCGCTGTTCGCCGTGGCGGCCATCGCCACCTCGGTCCGCCGCGACGTCGCATAGCAGATCCGCCCGTGATAACAGCAAAAAGCGCTGCGCGCGCCGCCTCACGGCAAGATGGCGGAAGTCTGACACCGGGGTGTACAGAACTCTCCACCATGTCTACTTTTCCTCGACCTTGACCACGGCCAGGCGGGCGGTCGAACGGGCCGAAGGTCTCGACGATCGAGGAGACGCCGGCGTTGGGCGCGCCGGCCACCACGACCTGCACCGCGTCGACCGACCTGATCAGCTGGACGGGGGTGTCCGGGTCGTCGGGCACCTCCTGCGGCAGGGCGTCCGGGTGGTCGGCGGGCAGCCGCCATCCGGTGCCGTGCGCGATGGCCTCCTTGCCGGACGCCGCGAGGTCCCGGTAGCTGCGCCAGCCGAAGTCGGTGATCGCCTGGCGGACGTCGTCCTTGGACCAGCCGTGCTTGTCGAACAGCCGCGCGTGCTCGGGGTTGAGCACCACGAACCCGGACGCGTTCGCCCGCACGAGCGCGCCGGTGCGGCAGAACGAGTCGGCGAATTCCCGCGCCAGCTGCTCGGGCACGATGGTGTGCCTGGCCTCGATGTGCAGCACCGAGCGGATGACCGTGCTGGACACCGCCGAGTCCGGCGGCGCGATGCCGTGGTCGGCGGCCAGCGACGGCCAGGGCGAGTCCTCCTCGTTCTCCGCGATGAAGCAGGAGTACTTGCCCGGGTTGCCCTGGGTCGCCTGGTCGAACACGTGCGGCTTGAGGCCGAGGCCGTTGATCGCGCCGAGCCTGATGGCCCGGCCGACCGTGGCGTTGGCCCGGAATCCCGACCCCCACACGTTGCCGCGCGCGTTGAACCCGAGCGTCGTGCGCAGCGGGCCGAAGAGCACGGAGAACGGCGCGGTGCCGGTGGTCGACTGCCAGATCGCCCGCGACACCATGCCG
Source organism: uncultured Actinomycetota bacterium (assembly GCA_963811335.1). Classification (GTDB taxonomy): domain Bacteria; phylum Actinomycetota; class Actinomycetes; order Streptosporangiales; family Streptosporangiaceae; genus Trebonia. Next base: position 147,340 of record CAWERB010000015.1, read on the forward strand.
TCAAGCCGGAACGCGTCCCACGCGGCGAGCACGACGGGCAGGTACTCGGGCAGGCAGCCGGCCAGCGCCGCGTTGAGCGCGGCGATCCGCACCGTCAGGTTCTTGTTCAGGTGCGGCATCGGCATGAGCACCTCGTCCGGGTCCCTGGCCGTGGTGGCGAGGAACTCGGCCAGGTACGACTCGGTGACCGGCATGACGGGCAGGCCGTCGGTCCAGCCCTGCTCGTAGTAGTACTCGATGACGCGCCGGATGTCGGCCCCGTCCACTTCCGGCGTCGTCAACGCACCTCCCTGAAGGTCAGGCCGGCGCCGAGCACGCGCAGCACGTCGGCGAGGGCGTCCCGCACCAGGTCGTCGATCTCCTTTTCCGTGCGCGAGGCGATCGGGTGCGGCAGCGTGACGTACTGGTAGCCAGGGAACCCGAGGTTCCGCGCCATGGCGTCAGCGGTGATCTTGAAGGCAGTGGTGCAAACACTGACGGAGGGGATGCCGGCCCGCTCCAGCAGGATTCCGTCGGCCAAACTGGCCGCGCTGCACGAGCCTCAATCACCGATGGCGGCGATGGCGAAGTCGCAGTTGTGCAGCATCTGCTGGATGACGGACTCCTCGACCGGCGTGCCGAAGTAGCCCTTGGCGAACATGCGGACTTCCCGGACGCCGTACCGCTCCTGCAGTTCGCGGCCGATGGCCCGCAGGACAACCGCGCCGTTCGGCTTGGCATTGTCGAGCAGTCCGACCGTCAGCCCCGCCAGGGACTGCGGGCGCGGCGCGAGGGACGTGTTGGTCCCCCGGTCACCGCCTCCGGTCGGGTCGAGCAGTGGTTCTCGCATCTGCGGTGGTCACCTCCTGACCAGGTTGCGGGCCTTAGCGGCCACGTTCGACGGGGTGAGGCCGTAGTACTCGTACAGTTCGGCGGGCACGCCGACCTCAAGGTCCTTGTCCGGCAGCGCGACCTGGTCCAGGCGCACGCTCAGCCCGGCGCGCGCCACCGTCTCCGCGACGATGGTGCCGAGACCGCCGACCACGCTGTGCTCCTCGACGGTGAGCACCCGACCGGTCTTCTCCGCGCTCGCCAGCAGCGCGGCCTCGTCGAAGGGCCGCAGGTAGGCGGCGTCGAACACGTCCGCCTCGATGCTGTCATGCTCGTAAAGCGCCTCCGCGGCGGCGGCCGCGAGCCCGGTGCCCATGCCGTGCCCGATGAGCGTGACGTCACCGCCGGACCGCAGCCGGGGCCACTTGCCGAACTCGTACTCGGGCGCCTCGTCGTAGACCTTGCCCACGCCCTCGGCGATCCGGATGTAGACCGGTACCTGCAGGTCCGCGGTGGACATCATCAGGGCGACGCAGGACGCGGCGTCGGCGGGGGACAGCACGACGGTGTTGTTCATCGTCCGCGCGATCGCGATGTCCTCGACCGCGTAGTGCGACGTGCCGAAGTACCCCATGGCCAGCCCGGACAGCCGGCCGACGAGGCGCACGGGCAGGTGGTTGTAGTCCACGTCGGTGCGCCACTGCTCGCAGGTCTTGAGCATGCCGAACGGCGACATCGAGTAGATGTACGGCACCAGCCCCGCGCTGGCGAGGCCGGCCGCGAGTGAGACCGAGTTCGTCTCCGCGATGCCGCACTCGATGTACCGCTCGGGGAACTTGGCGATGAACTCGGCGACCGTGTTGGACATGTCGGCGGCCAGCGTGACGATCCGCTCGTCCTGCGCGCCGAGCTCGGTCACCGCGTAGCCGGCCGGGTTCGCGGTCATCGCGGTCTCGCGCTCGATGTCGCTGAAGACATCGACCATTTTTCTCGACCACGGGCTTCTTCTCAGCCATTGGCGAGCTCCATTCTGGCGGAGATCTCCGCGACGACATCGGCGTACTGCTCGGCGTTGAGCAGGCCGAGGTGCCAGGCCTGCGGCTGCTTCTCCATGAACTCGACGCCGTGGCCCTTCTTCGTCCGCGCGATGATCGCCACCGGCTCCTCGCTGGCGGGATCGGGCAGCTCGTCGAACGTCTTCAGCAGGCTGGGCGCGTCATGGCCGTCGATCTCCCGTACCGTCCAGCCGAAGGCCTCGAAGCGCTTGCCGAGCGGCTCGATGTTCATCGCCCGCGACGTGGGCCCGGCACCGGAGAAGCCGTTCGCGTCCGCGATCACGACCAGGTTGCCGAGCTTGTAGTGCGAGGCGGCCATCGCGGCCTCCCATACCTGCCCTTCTTGCAGCTCGCCGTCCCCGGTCAGCACGAAGGTCCGGTAGTCGCGGCCGGTGAGCCGGGCCGCGATCGCCATGCCCGCGCCGACCGACAGGTTGTGCCCGAGCGAGCCCGAGGAGAAGTCGATGCCGGGCGCCAGCTTCATGTTCGGGTGGTCGTTAACCGGCGAGCCGACCTTGCCGAACTGCTTGAGCCAGTCATGGGGGTAGTAGCCGAGGTCCGCGAGCACCGGCCACAGGCCGGTGGCCACGTGGCCCTTGCCGAGCAGGAACCGGTCCCGGTCCGGCCAGTGCGGCTCGCCCGGGCGCAGCCGCAGGGCGCGGTAGTACAACGTGGCGACGAGCTCCGCGGAGGAGAACGTGGACGAGTAGTGGCCGAGGCCGGCCTGCGCGATCAGGTCTATCGTCTGCAGCCTGATCCAGTCGGCCCGGCGCAGGAGCTCGGCGCCGGTGAGCGGCCGGCCGCGCTCAAGGGTGGTGTCTGCTGGCATGACGCCAGCCTAAATACGACGTAACTTGTTGACAATATGCCTCATTGTCAGTGCGACGGCATAGGCGACTGTGCCTGCCCACAAGATCGCGCAGGGAAATCTGTGGTATTGATGCCCCTCATAAGACCGGTAAATGTATCCCAGCGGGCCCGTTGACGCCGGCCCTGGTCTGGCTATGTGCTACGAAGACAACATTTGACGTGCTCCGCTGCTGGTCCGGCGATAGAGACCGAAGCGAGACCCATTCTTTGTTAACAGGCGTGTTGACAATCCCTGGGGCGTCCAACAACCCTGTGGGCAGAGTGGTCTGGTCGACCCTAGATGTAAATGCGAGGGTGCATGGACAGGATAAGCAGGCGGAATCCCCGGGCGGCACGGGCCGCATTCGGGGGCCTGGCGGCGGGCGCGGCGCTTCTGCTCGCGGCCTGCTCCTCGAGCAGCAGTACCAGCAGCAGCGCGCCGGCCAGCAGCGCGGCGACAAGCGCGAGCGCGGCGGCGAGCTCGGCGGCAGCGACCGGCGCGGACGTCTCCGCGCTGCTCGCCGACGTCAACAAGTACGCGGCCACGCCGAGCTTCAGTGACTACGGCCCCAACTACGGCGGCAAGATTCCCAGCATCGCGAACCTGGCCGGGAAGAAGATCATGATCGTCCCGGGCGTCAGCGCGCTGGCCGCGTGCGAGGAGATCGCGCAGGCCGCCTCGGACATCGCCAAGGCCTCGGGCATGGTGCCGACGATCTTCAACAACCAGGGCTCACCGGCCGAGCACAACACCGCGATCGAGAACGCGATCCACCAGGGATACGCGGCGGTCATCATGGGCTGCGCGATGGACCCGTCGCAGAACGCGCCGGCGATCGCCCAGGCCCAGAAGGCCGGCCTCGTGGTGGGCGTCTACGGCGGGACCCCGGACATGAACCAGCGGGCCGGGACCACCTACAACACCGATGACCCCTACGCGCTGGACGCCACGCTGGCGACCAAGCAGGCGATCGCGCAGCACAACGGCCAGCCGTTCAACGCCATCGCGATCACGTCCACCGCGACGGGTCCCGCCACGGCGATCGAGCAAGCCGCGATCCAGGCCGAGCTGGCGAAGGACTGCCCGAAGTGCACGCTGTCGGCGGTGAACGTCGAGGTGCCGCAGTGGCAGACGCAGATCGCCAGCACGGTGACCTCGCAGCTGCTGCAGCACCCGGACGTGAACGTCCTGTTCCCCGACTACGCGGGCGAGCTCGACCTACGTGCTCGCGGGCATCCAGGCCGCGCACCGCACCGACGTGAAGACGTACCTCGCCTTCGGCGGCGGCACTCCGTTCGTCCAGCTGCAGACCGCCAGCCCGGGCAAGGACATCATCCAGAGTGACGTCAGCGAGTCCCCGCCGTGGACCGGCTACCTGCTGTTCCTGCAGGCCGTCCGCGGCCTGGAGAAGCTGCCGCCATCCCCTACGACAAGGCCATCGGCCCGGACCTGATCATCACCCCGGATAACGCCGTCAGCGTCCTGCAGACCGGCGGCTTCGGCGACGACTGGGTCAACGGCTTCCGCGACCTGCTCGGGCTGCCCGCCCTGTCGGGCAGCGCGCTGCACGCGGCATCGACGCTGAACGGCGCGATGGTCGGAAAGGCCTAATCCCCGGGGGACAACACAGTTATCCCCGGGGACGACCCCCGTACCCCGATGTCGCGCTGCCCGGGCCTGATCGCAAAAATCGCGATCTGCAGGCCCGGGCAGCGCGACGAAATCTTGTGGCGCCCCAGGTCGTATACCTCAACGCGACAGGGTCTACGCCCCTTCATGACAGAACGGAGGCGTGCGTTGCCGGTAACGGACAGCGGAACGCCGGACGACTCAGAGAAGCGCGTTACCTTGCAGGAATCTCCCGCACCGCAGGACCCTCCCGCATCAGGCGAGCAAGCAGCGGCTCATCGCAGCGCCCGCCATTGAGCTGCGCGGCATCTCCAAGGATTTCGGCAGCAACCGGGCGCTGGACAACGTGGACCTGCGCATCGGTCACGGCGAGGTGGTCGGGCTGCTCGGGCAGAACGGCTCGGGCAAGTCGACGCTGGTGAAGGTGCTGGCCGGCGTCTACGACCCGGAACCGGGCGGCCGCCTGTCCGTGGGCGGCGAGGAGGTCGCGCTGCCCCTCGCCCCCGGCCAGGCGAGCCAGATCGGGCTCAGCTTCGTGTACCAGAACCTGGCGCTCGCGGGCGGGCTGAGCGTCCTGGAGAACCTGACGCTCGGCCAGCGCATCGGCCGCGGCCGCAGCTCGTGGGAGCCGATCAACTGGATCGCGGAGCACCGGACCGCCGCGGCCGTGCTCGACCGCTACGACGTCAAGCTCGACCTCGACCGGCCGACGGGCGACCTGGCCCCGGTCGACCAGGCGCGGCTGGCCATCGTCCGGGCCGCGGAAGACCTCCGCCGGTACCGCACGCGAAGCGGCTACAAGCACTCGGTGCTCGTGCTCGACGAGCCCACCGTGTTCCTTCCCGAGGAGGAAATCGACCGGCTCTTCGATCTCATCAGGACCGTCGTGGCCGAAGGGGCGGCGGTGCTGTTCGTCTCGCACGACCTCGCCGCGGTCCGCGCGATCACCGACCGTGTCGTCGTGCTCAGGGACGGGCGGGTCGTCGGCGAGGAGGTCACCGCCGACAGCCACGAGGAGAAGCTGGTCGACCTCATCGTCGGGACGCCGGCCCGCCGGGACGAGAGCGCTCCGGCGGAGATAGCCCCGGTCGAAGACCAGCAAGCGGTCGCGCTGACGGTGGCGGCGATGGAGTCCGCGGGAGACGCGGTCGCGGCGGGCGAGAACGTGCTCGTCGAGCACCTGACCGACGAGCGGCTGCACGACCTGTCGTTCGAGATCGGGGCCGGGGAGATCCTCGGCGTGGCCGGCCTCATCGGCTCCGGCGCCGAGGAACTGCCGTACCTGCTGTTCGGCGCGCGGCCGACCGGCTTCGGCGTGCTGCGCCTCGGTGCCGAGACCATCGACATCGGCGGGCTCAGCCCGGCGCGCAGCGTGCGGGAGCGCATCGCCCTCGTCCCCGCGGACCGCGCGGTGCTCGGCCTGAGCCAGGAGCTGACGCTGTGGGAGAACATCGTCATGCTCGTCGAGCGCGAGCACTACCGGCGTGGCGTCTTCCACCGCGGTGAGCTCGTCAGCCTCGCGCGCGAGGCCATCGGCCGGTTCCTGATCCGGCCGCCGCGGGCGCAGAACATCCTCTCGACGTTCTCCGGCGGCAACCAGCAGAAGGCCCTGCTCGCGAAGTGGCTGCTCGCCCGGCCGCGGCTGCTGCTGCTGCATGAGCCGACGCAGGGCGTCGACGTGGGCGCCCGGCGTGACATCTACCGTTTCGTGAAATCGGCCGCCGCCCTGCATCACATGGCGGTGCTGTGGGTGACAACGGAGTTCGGCGAGCTCGCGGAGGTCTGCGACCGGGTGATCGTCGTCACCCAGGGACGGCACACCGCGACGCTTACCGGAGACGAGCTGACCGAGGAAGCAATCAGTGCCGCGGCGTTGCGGCAGACCAGGGAGGACAGCAGATGAGCGAGCTTGCGAGCTCATCAGTAAGTACAGCGCGTCCGCGAATGCGGACTCCGAGCGTCAGCGAGGTGGACGAATGAGCGCGCCAGCTCCAGTCGACGAGGCACGGGGCGAGCAGCACCGCGCTGAGCGATCCCCATCCTCAGCGTGGTGGCGCGTGGGCCTCCAGCGGTACGCGATCGTCATCGTGTTCGCCGTCATGATCGCCGTGTTCGGGATCGACCTGCCGAAAACCTTCCTCTCGATCGGCAACCTCTCCAACATCCTCGGCTCCCAGGCGCCGCTGTTCATCCTGGTGATGGCCGTGCTGCTGCCGACGGTCGTGGGCGACTTCGTCGACCTGTCGCTGGGCTCCTCGCTCGGCCTGGCCGCGATGACCCTGGCCGTGTTCAACGTCCAGCACCACTGGCCGGTCCTCCTCGCCTGCCTGGCCGGTATCGGCGCGGCGCTGATCGTCGGCCTGGTCAACGTGCTCTTCGTGGTGTTCTTCGACAACGACCCGTTCATCGTGACGCTCGGCACGATGACGATCGCGCAGGGCGCCATCTACATCGTCTCCGGTAGCAACAGCGTCGGGATCGTCTCGACCAACCTGTCGAACTGGATCTTCACGTACGACTTCCTGTCGATCCCGCTTGTGTTCTACTACGGCCTGGCGATCTTCCTGGTCGTCTGGTACGTGCTCAGCTTCACCCCGACCGGCCAGCGGGCCCTCGTGATCGGGCAGTCGCGCGAGGTGGCGCGGCTGAGCGGCGTGCGGGTCAACCGCCAGCGGTCCTGGGCCTACATCCTCGGCGCGGGCATCGCCGCCCTCGCGGGCATCGCCTACGCGGGCACCAACGGCACGGTGGACCCGACGGCGGGCAGCGCCCTGATCCTGCCGGCCTTCGCCGCGGTCTTCCTCGGGGCGACCGCCATCAAGCCGGGCCGGATCAACGCGCTCGGCGCGCTGATCGCGGTCTACTTCCTGGCGACGGGCACGGTCGGACTTGAGCTGCTCGGCGCGCAGACCTACTACCAGCAGATCTTCTACGGCGCCGCGCTGGTCGCGGCGGTCACGATCCCGAAGGTGAACCGCGATCGCTTCTTCAAGCGGCGGCGGACCGCCTGATGAGCGTCGTCGACGACCTGTTCTCCGTCCGTGACAAGGTGGCCCTGGTCACGGGCGGAGCGTCCGGCCTCGGCTACGCGTTCGCCGAGATCCTGGTGCAGGCGGGCGCGAACGTGGTCATCGCCGACTGGGACGGCCAGGCGCTGGAGGAGGCGTTCAGGTCACTCGCCGACGCCGCGGTCGCGGCCGGGCGCGAGCCGCCGGCCGGCCGGTCGCCCGCCGGGGCCAAGACCGGGCCGCCGCTCGTCACCGGCCGGACGGTGAACGTCAGCAACGCCAAGGCGACCCGCGACCTCGTCAACCACGTCGTCGCGGCGCACGGCACGATCGACATCGTCTTCGCCAACGCCGGCATCGCCCGCGGCCGCCCGCCGCTGCTGCCCGAGGGCTGGCTGGACGACATGGACATGGCCGCGTACAACGCGCTGATCGACGTGAACCTGCACGGTGTCGTCTACACGGTGCAGGCCGCGGCCAGGCACATGAAGCGGCAGCGCTCCGGCTCGATCATCACCACCGCCTCCACGGCGGGCCTGCGCAACGACCCCTACACCCCGTACTCGTACGCGATCGCGAAGGCCGCCGTCGTCAACTTCACCAAGCAGGCCGCGCACGACCTGGCCCGCTGGGGCGTCCGCGTCAACGCGATCGCCCCCGGCCCGTTCAAGACCAACCTGGGCAGCGCCAACCGCACCGTGAACACCAGCACCGGGAGCGCCAGAGCGGCGGACAGCGAGACCCCGACCGGCGCCAGCAACGAGGACATGTGGAAGGCGGTGATCCCGCTGGGCCGGATGGGCGACCCGAAGGAGATCCGCGGCCTGGCCCTGCTCCTCGCCTCCGACGCGGGCAGCTTCATGACCGGCGGCATCTACCCGATCGACGGCGGCGCCCTCCTCCAGGGCCCCTCCCTCCCGCCCCTCTCCTAACCCGATCCCTTCCGCCCCAACGGCAGCGCCTTCCCCGGCCCCTTCCGCCCCTCTCTTAACCCAAGCCCCACGAACCCCAATAGGAAAAGATTGGGTGTTGTTCCGACCACATGCGGGCGCTAACGCCGCTCGGCAATCTCCGCAGCCTCACCCGGTGCTGCCGCAACAGGAGGGAAGCTGTTCCACTGCCCCGCGTCCGTTAACGGGTAAACTCTGCTTATCAGGTAAATTTCGCACGTGTGAGCGGTGCTTTATTTACCCGAGGAGCGGAATTTACCCGTTAACTGGGAACCGGCGCCGCGACCCAGGCCCTAGACGGCGCCGGGCAGTCAATCCGGCGCATCCGTGCGCCGAAGGGTAAGTGCAAAACGTCAGTCAGCCCATGTGGTCACTAACTACACCCAATCTTTGGTTCGGTGAGGTGTGGGGCGGGAGGTGTCCCCGCGCGCAGTCGTGGCCCACAGGCCGGGCCCCGAACGCGCGCGGCTGGCACCCGCCCGCCCCGCACTTCCCGCTCAAGCGGTACGAGCGATGCGACAACAACTGAGTGACGTTTCGCACAGCGTTGCGCTCTGTGCCGATATTGTGATGATTCATGGGGTTGGGTGACGACGACTACCTTGCCCGCGAGGCACGAGCCAGGAAGGCCATCGACAGGCAACTCCTCGCGGCGGGCTGGGCGGTGCAGAGCCAGAACGCGCTGAACCTGAGCGCGTCCGCGGGCGTGGCCGTCCGCGAGTTCACCCTGGAGAAGCCGCACGGGCGGGGGTCGGTGGTGCGGCTTGACGGGGACAGTCTTGAGGTGCAGTACCGGCATGTGCTGACCGAACTGGGCAAGTATCCGGGGACCCTCGGCGTCATCTTCCGTAAGGCGCAGAACAAGATCCAGGACCCCGCCAAACTAGGCCAGCATGTTCGCCGCCGGCCCGCTACCCGACGCCCTCCACCAAGCTGTCGCAGCCATCCACGCCCCCCGCGGAAGTACGCACTGATTTGAGCCCGCTCGGGTCAGAATGTGGCGATCGGGTTGACCGGGCTGCCGGACGTGCCGGCGAAGCGGACCGGCGCGACTGCGAGGTGGAAGTCCCACTGGCCGAGCCCGGCTGCCGTCGCGGCGCACGCCTCCAGGTCGCAGTTGTCGAGCAGCCACAGGCCCATCGCGACGAGGCTCACGGCGTGAACCGGCATCAGCACGTCTTCGTACCCCGACGGCTGAACGTCCTGCGGGGTGTCGGCGCCGATTAGCGCGACCTGCCGTTCATGCAGCCACGGAAGGCAGGATGCGTGCCAGCCGGCCTGCGTGAAGCCGCTGGCCGCCCCGGCCTCGTGCCGGACGCGGCCATAGCCGGTCCGCAGGAGTACCGCATCGCCGGATCGCACCCGCACGCCCTGGTGGCGCTCGGCCTCCTCCAGATCGTCGGGAAACACGCCCTCCCCCGGTTCCAGCCACGGCACATCGCGGGCCCTCGCGATGTCGAGCAAGACGCCACGCGTGATGATCCCGTTCGCCGCCGCCGTGACGGCCGCCCACGCCGATCCCGTTGCGGCGCCGACCAGCGAGTGGGACCGCCCGTTGTACATCGTGCCGTCCCAGAAGATATGGCATGGCGAGTCAATGTGGGTGATGGTGTTGCCGTGGAACATGATGCCGAGCCGCTCGTTCGAAAAGCCCCAGCTCCGGTCGTTACGGAATCCGGGCGCCGGCATGTTCTCGGCACCGGGCATGTCGGCGGCGCACGGGCACGTCGTCGTCGACCGCTCCATCTCGTCCGGTACGGCAACCTCCCATGCGCACGACACGCTCCTGCCGTGGCGAACGGCCCGCGCCGCCGCCAGCCGGACATCGTCGCTGATGTGATTCAGGGTCCCGAGCTCGTCGTCGTCTCCCCACCGTCCCCAAGGTCTCCCTCCGGTTCATCTCCCGGTTGAGTTGGCGGTACCAGTCAGTCAGCGCCGCCAGCATCCCCGCTACCCGCGCCCGCTCGGCGATGACCTCGAAGTCATCCAGCTCCGCGAGCTCAGTCATTGCGTTATCCATGGCCTTTCCCTGCTCGGAGGCCAGCGCGTCGGCGCCGCCGCCTGGTCTGGTGATGCGCCCGGTTGGTGCTGCCGTTCCCGGCAGCGGCATGCTGTGTGACAACTGTGCGACAGAACGTGACGGATATGAGGGTCATGTGCCAACGTGACTGGCATGACCGCCAACGACCGCAACAGCGCCGCGACGCACTTCGGCCGTCAGATGAAGAAGGAGAGGCTGGCCCACGTCTGGTCGCTGCGGGAGTTCGCCGCCCGCACCGGCATCGACTTCACCACCGTGTCGCGGATCGAGAACGGGAGACGGCCACCGGCGCAGAAGGTGGCCGCCGCGTGCAACCGCGTCTTCCCCGGCCGGCACGGCTGGTTCGGTGAGTACTACGAGGAATCCCGCCACTGGGGAGAGATCCCGCCCGGCTTCCGCGACTGGTCAGAACTCGAAGAGCAGGCCGCCAGGCTGTACGACTGGTGGCCGTCCATCGTGTCGGGGTTCCTCCAGACCGAAGACTATGCCCGGGTCTTGCTGTCGACTTACCCCGGCGTCAGCGACCAGACTGTCGCCGCCCGGCTGGCCAACCGCATGGAACGCCAGCGCCGCGTCCTCATGCGCGAGGACCCGCCAACGGCACATTTCGTGATCGATGAGATGGCGCTGTACCGCCGCGTCGGATCACCGCAGGTTATGGCCGCTCAGATGCGCCACCTGACTGCCATCGCCACCCTGCCGCACGTCACCGTGCAGGTCCTGCCGGCCGTCGCCCACCCAGCCAACGCCTCCGGATTCATTGTCGCCGACGACTCCGCCTGGTGCGAGCAGGTCAGAAGCGGCTACGTCTACACCGGGGAATCCGTTACGCCCCTGCTCACCTTGTTCGATACCCTTCGAGGGGAGTGCTGCCGCGTCTCAGAGAGCACCGTGCTGTTCGAGAGGATGACCGGGATATGGACCCATGGCGTAAGAGCAGCTATTCAGACGCCAACGGAGGCGCGTGCGCCGAGGTAGCCGACCGCAACGAGACGATCCTGGTCAGGGACACCACCAACCGCGAGGGAACAACGCTCGCCTTCACCCCCGGAGCCTGGCAAAAGTTCACCACCGGACTCAAGTAACCCAGCCCGGCAGCCGACAGTAATTCCCGAGCGCGGACCCGCGGTCATGAAGGCGGCCGTGAGGGTAGGAGGAAAGCGACGGCTCTACCGGTGTTGTTGCTGCGTGGCGTTGGCGAAGCGGCAGGAAAAGGTTCCCATCCGTCAGGCCAGCAGTTGGCCTGCTCAGGAATCGGCAGGCGCTGCCTGAAGCCCGGCCCGCGCCGCCACTGCCCTGATGCGGCCTTCGAGGTGGCTGCGCGCCTGATAAGCGTCACCCGTCACGCTGCTCATGGCGACTGCCGCGGTGATGATCACGTCGGCGAGTTCGTCGAGCAGGTCGCTTGGGGTCTTGCAGATGCCCTTTCTCTTGTTCAGGCCATGGATGCCGATGTATGCCTCGGCGACTTCGCCGACTTCCTCGGTGAGCTTGAGCAGGCGTGCCTCTACCGGGACATCGCCGTGATAGTCGTGCAGGCGCTGCACCTGGTCCCACATTGTTCCTCCACTTGCCGACTGAGCCGAGCGTGGTCCATCTCGCTGACGAACGCGGCCCACGGCCCGGCGCACACGCCGTTCCGCTCGTCAAATCATGACGAACAAGTTACAAATGGCGGTAGTCCCGGCAGCTGCCCGCGCCTCTGGCCAACTCTTACTGTGTTTTGGCGGTACAAAACGGGTGAAATCGGACCAAAAATTGCCCAAATCGCGGTATAAGTCCCTGCGGAGACGAGGCGGCGCTGGCGGAGGGAGGGGAAACGCTTAAGTTGACGTCCCAGCCGTTACTCCAGTTCCGGGCGCGGCCTGCAAGCGAGATAACAGCAAGAAGCCTGCAATTCGCAAATTGCCAGGAGCCCGGCAAGCCGAAGCCCGGCAAGCCGAAGCCCGCGCGGGCCCGCAGGCCGCTCCGCTCCGGCGCCGCTCCGCCCCGAGGCGCGTCTCCGCAGGCCGCGCGTTACGCCGCGTACTCCGTCTCGCCGACGAACGCGGCCCACAGCCCCGCGTACACCCCGTCCCGCGCGACCAGTTCGTCGTGCGACCCGGTCTCGGCCACGCGGCCGTGGTCCATCACGATGATCCGGTCGGCGCGCGCCGCCGTGGTCAGCCGGTGCGCGACCACGATCGTGGTGCGCCGCGCGGACAGCGCGTCGGTCGCCGCGTTCACCGCCGCCTCCGACGCAAGGTCAAGCGCCGCGGTCGCCTCGTCGAGCAGCAGGATGTCCGGGTTAGCGAGCTCCGCCCGGGCCAGCGCGATCAGCTGCCGTTGCCCCGCCGACAAGTTGCGCCCGCGCTCGCCGACCTCGTGGTCGTAGCCGCCTGGCAGGCGCGTGATCATCTCGTGCGCGCCGACCGCCTGCGCCGCGCCGATGATCTCCGCCAAAGACGCGGAAGGCCGCGCGTACGCGATGGCGTCCGCCACGCTCCCGCTGAACAGGTACGCCTCCTGCGGCACCACGCCGAGCCGGTGCCGGAAGGCCGTCAGTCCATACGACCGCACATCGACGCCATCCACCAGAACAGCGCCGCCGGTCACGTCGTAGAACCGCGCGATCAGCTTCACGATGGTGGACTTGCCCGCGCCGGTCTGCCCGACCAGTGCCACCGTCTCGCCCGGCGCGATGGTGAACGAGACACCGGAGATCGCCTCGCCCGCCCGTGCGTTCTCACCCGTGTCGGACTGCACAGCCCCGGAAAGGGCCGACCCGGTCGTGTACGAGAACCGCACGTCCCGCAGCGCGATCTCGCCGCGGAAGCCAGCCGCGGGCACCGGCACCACGTCATCAGGCAAGGCATCGGGCGTGGACGTGCGCAGCCGCAGCAGGTCCTTCATCCGCGCCAGCCCGACCGACGCCTGCTGGTACCCGTCGAACACCTGCGACAGCTGCTGGATCGGCGCGAACACCATCTCGATGTACAGCAGGTAGGCGATCAGCGCGCCGACAGAGAGCGCGCCCGACCGAACCTGGCCCACCGCCACGACGAGCACGAGCGCGGAGGCGATGGTGGACAGCGCCTGCACGAACGGGAAGTACAGCGCGATGTACCGCTGCGCCCGCAGCCGCGACTCCCGGTAGGCGAACGAGCGGCCCGCGAACCGGTCCCGGTTGGTGCCCTCCCGGCGGAACGCCTGGGTGACGCGCAGCCCCGCCACGTTCTCCGCCAGGTCCGCGTTGACGACCGAGATCCGCTCCCGCGCCTCGGTGTAGGCCCGCGACGACTTGAGCCTGAAGACCACGGTCGCCGCGGCGAGCACCGGCACGATCGCCAGCACGAGCAGCCCGAGCCGCAGGTTGATCACCAGCATCGCGGCGAGTACCCCGACGAACGTCAGCAGCGAGCTGATCATCGTCACCAGGCCGGTCTGCAGGAACGTGGACAGGGCGTCCACGTCGCTGGTCATCCTGGTCATGATCCGGCCGTTCAGCTCCCGCTCGTAGAAGTCGAGCCCGAGCCGCTGCAGCTGCGCGAACAGCTTGACCCGCAGCGTGTAGAGCAGCCGCTCCCCGTTGCGCCCGACGACCATGACCTCCGCGGCGTTGACCACCCAGTCGCCGAGCACGATCCCGAGACCCGCCAGGGCCATCACCAGGACCACGCTGAACGCCTTCGCCTGCACGCCGGAGTCGATCCCGCCGCGGACCAGCGCGGGCAGCGCCAGGTTGGCCGCGGCGTCAAGCCCGTCGAGCACCAGCCCGGCGATCAGCGCCACCGCGATCGGCGCGAGCAGCCGGCGCAGCGTGAAGTGGTGGTCGGCGGCCCGCGCCCGGGCCAGGTCGACGCGCGGCTCGTCCTTGACCGGCGGCAGCGCCTCGACCTTGGCGATCAATTCGGGGCTCGGTGGTACCGAGCCGATCATCCCGTCCATGTGCCCGCCGGCCCCCGCGCCGCGCCCGCCGCGGCCGCCGCGCCCGGCCGCGGCGCCACCGCGGCCGACGGCTGGTGCCGCGGTGAGCGCCCGGGCCGCCGCCACGTCCTTAACACCAGGTACCGAACGGAGGCGTGCTTCCCCGTCCCACCCGGCGTTCCCCTGCACAGCGGTGCCGGCGGCGGTCGGCGGTTCCGCCGTGTCCTGGCCCGCCGTGTCCTGGCCCGCCGTGTCCTGGCCCGTTGCGTCCCGGCCGGTCGCATGCCCCGTCGCGTCCCGGCCCGTCGCGTCCTGCCCCGTCGCGCCGGGCAGCTCCCCGGCGTCCGCGCCTTCGACGCCCTCGCCGGGCCCGGTGATCAGCACCCGGTACAGCTCGCACCGCTGGCTGAGTTCCTTGTCTGTGCCGATGTCCGCGACCCGCCCGTCGGCGGTCAGCACCGCGATGCGGTCGGCGAGGTTGAGCGTGGACTTGCGGTGCGCGATGAGCAGCGTGGTCCGCCCCGCCATCACCCGGTGCAGCGTGGCGTGGATCTCCGCCTCGACCCGCGGGTCGACCGCGGAGGTGGCGTCGTCGAGCAGCAGCAGCCGCGGGTTGGTGATCAGCGCCCGGGCGAGCGCGACCCGTTGCCGCTGCCCGCCGGACAGGGTGAGCCCCTGCTCGCCGACCACGGTGTCGTAGCCGTCGGGCAGCTCGCGGATGAACTCGTCCGCCTCGGCGGCCCGCGCCGCCGCGATCACCTGGTCCCGCGGGCCGTCTGGCCGCCCGTAGGCGATGTTGGCCGCGACGGTGTCGGAGAACAGGAAGGACTCCTCCATCACCATGCCGATCGCGGAGCGCAGCGACTCCTGGGTGACGTCGCGGACGTCGTGCCCGCCGATCTTCACGGCGCCGCCGCGCACGTCGTAGAACCGCGGCAGCAGCAGGGACAGCGTGGACTTGCCTGACCCGGACGGCCCGATGACCGCGACGGTCTCGCCGGGCCGCACGGTCAGCGACAGCCCGCGCAGCACCGGCTGCGACGGCACGTAGCCGAACTTCACGTCGTCGAACTCGATGCCGTTCGCGTCCGCGGGCAGCTGCGCCGCGTCCGGCTTGTCGGTGATCGTCGGCTTGGAGTCGATGACCTCGAACACCCGGATGGCGCTGGCGCGCGCCTCCTGCCCGATGGTCACCAGGCTGGTCAGGATCCGCACCGGCCCGGTGAGCTGCGCGAGGTAGCTGGAAAAGGCGAGGAACGTGCCCAGCGTGACGTGGCCGTGGATGGCCAGCCAGCCGCCGAGCGCGAGCACGCCGACGAGGCCGAGGCTCGGTATCGCGGTCAGCGCGGGGTTGTACCTGGCGGTGAGCCGGATCATCCGGAGCCGGGAGCCGAACAGTTCACCGCTCGCCGCCTCCATCCGCTCCATCTCCTGCTCTTCCTGGCCGAACCCCTTGACCACGCGGACCCCGCCGATGGCCTCGTCCACGATCCCGGCCACGTCGCCGACCAGCTGCTGCGCGTGCCAGCTGGCCGGGAACAGCCGCCGCCGCGCGGCCCGGGAGATGAGCCACAGCGCGGGCGCGACCGCGAGCGCGACGAGCGACAGCAGCGGCGACAGCGTGATCATGATGACCATCGAGAAGACGAAGAGCAGCAGGCTGCCGAGGATCAGCGGCACCCACTGCAGCAGCCCCTGCACCATGTTGATGTCGGAAATCGACCGGCCGACGAGCTGCCCGGTGTGGATCTCGTCCTGCCGCGCCCCGTCAAGCCCGGACAGCGACTCGAACAGCTCCGTCCGCATGGTGTGCTGCACGTCGAGCGCCATCTTCCCGCCGCGGTACCTGCGCAGGTAGACGCCGATGAACCCGGCGACGGCCGCGGCGGCAAGCGCGATCGCGAGCGGCCAGACGGAATCACGGCGCGTGACGATGGCATTGTCGATGATCGACCGCTGGAAGAGCGGTATCAGTAGCGCCGTGGCCGTGTACAGGACGGACCCGCCCAGTGAGATGATCACGTCCCGCTTGAACCGCCAGCAGTACACCGCCAGCCGCCGGATCCAGCGCGCCTCGCCTCCCGGCTGCACCTCGTCGTGCCGCGTTCCGCTCTCGCTCATGCCTCTCCGCGTCGCCTCGTCGCCACCCGTCATGGCCCCTGATCCCGGGGACCAAGGTCACCGGGCCCACCCCACGGCCAAACGACAGCAACACCGCGGGCACATAATTCATTTCCCGAGCTAACGATTTTCTGAACGCGGTGCCGCGGACCCGCCGGGCGGCCCGGTCCGCGCCAGGGACGTAGCGGGAGCGCTCGCCAGGGTCGCGCATCGCGCGGCGGCGCTGATAAGCGCCTCATGGGAAGAGGATAAGCCCGCCCGTCATCGCGCTCCGGCACCTTCAGGCTGGGCGACCAGACGCTCGGGCGCCGGTCAACCGCATTGGGTCTGGTCATGCCTGCGCGGGCTCCTTGACCCGGTGATGTCGCGCAACAGCCCGGTCGGGTCCTGCAGCCCGTCGGCGTCGATCGCGGCCTGGATGAGGGCGGCGGCGCGGGCCGCGGCCTCATCGCGGAGCGCGATCGCCTCGGTGAGCCAGCGCTTCGCGGTCTGGTACTCAAGGGCGCTCGCGTTGTACCTGGAGACCGCGGCGCTCAGCTCGCGGCCGGCGCCGGGCGGTGCCACCAGCGGCACCGGGTCGCCCGACGAGTCGAGCCGCGGCGGCGCGGGCAGCAGCGTCACTGGCCGTGGAACGCCTGTCCGGCGCCGGAGGACCAGAACGGCGCGGTGCACAGCGACCTGAGCCAGCTGACATCCGCGCTGATCTGGTCGGCCACCTGCTGTAGCCGCGGCCGGCCAGGGCGACCTCGACGGGATCCCCCGGCACCGGGTCAGCGGTGGCGAGCGGCGTCCAGTCGGCGGGCCGGCTCATGGCAGGCCCATCGCCTCTTCCAGCACGGCGCCGAGCTGTGCGTCGGTCTTCTCGTAAGAGCTCGCGGCCAGCGCGGACAGCCGCGCCACGTGCGACAGCTGGGAGGCGAGCGCCGCCCGCTGCCTGCTCCACCCGGTGACGCACGCCGCGACAGCGGACGCCAGCTCGACGGACCCGAGGAACGCGCCGTCACCGTCGGTCAACTGGGACACGCCGAACTCGCGCTCCAGCCAGCTCAGCCGACCGGACACCTGCCAGATCCGGCCAAGGTCCGCCATGAGCCGCCCGTCCACGTTCAGCCCTCCTGCCCTCCATCAATCTGAACGAGACAGATGTCTATCCGGTTCAAACCGGACGTCTCGATAACCGGCCGACCGTCTGCCTGGCCTGGCCAAGGGCATGCGTGGTTGGCGTGCTGGGTGAGGACTTTGCATAACCAGCTATGCAAGGCCACATCCGAACTCGCCGGCCGATGCGGTCCGAATGTCGGGGGGCTTCGCTAACGTCCATGTCATGCGGTTCCTGCATACCTCCGACTGGCATCTCGGGCGGTCCCTCCACCGGGCCGACCTGCGGGAGGCGCAGGCCGCGTTCCTCGCCCACCTGGTCGAGACGGTGCGGTCCGAGCGGGTGGACGCCGTGCTCGTCGCCGGGGACGTGTACGACCGGGCGATCCCGTCGCTCGACGCGGTGGCGCTGTACGAGGACGCCCTGGCGCGGCTTCGCGCGGCCGGCGCCCGGGTGGTGCTGATCAGCGGCAACCACGACTCGGCCCGCCGCCTCGGCGTCAACAGCGCGCTGGTCGACGCGGCGGGCGTGCACCTGCGGACGAGGCCGGAGGCCGTGGCCGACCCGGTGCTGCTCGATGATGAGCACGGCCAGGTCGCCGTCTACGGCATCCCGTACCTGGAGCCGGCGCTTGGCCTCCCCGGTCCTCGCTGGCGGGCGGGGGCCGGCGAAAGCCACCCCGGGCCATGCCGGCCGGGGCGGGAGGCCGCGCGGTGCCGCCCGGGGCGGAGCCGCGGGTGCGGGGCACGGAGCCACGCCTGCGTGCTCGGTGCCGCCGCCGGGCTTATCCGGGCGGACGCCGCGGCTCGCGGCGTGGCCCGCACCGTCGTGCTCGCGCACGCGTGGGTGGCCGGCGGGCGGAACGACGCCGAGCGCGCGGACAGCGCGAGGCGGCAGGCGAGCGCGTCCGAGCGGGACATCTCGGTCGGCGGCATCGGCTACGCGCCCGCGCGCTTGTTCGACGGGTTCGGCTACGTCGCGCTCGGCCACCTGCACGGCCGCCAGGTGCTCGCGAATCACCTGCGCTACGCGGGCTCGCCGCTGCCCTACTCGTTCTCGGAGAAGGACCAGCAGAAGGGAAGCTGGCTTGTCGAGGTCGGCGCTGACGGGGCGGCGCGCGCCGAATGGGTGCCCGCCCCGGCCTACCGGCGGCTCGCCGAGTTGTCCGGGCGCCTTGCGGACCTGCTCACCTCACCAGAGCATGATGAGCACGCCGGCGACTTCCTCGCGGTGACGCTGACGGACACCGCGCGGCCCGAGGGGGCGATGGAACGGCTGCGCCGCCGCTTCCCGCACATCCTGACGCTCGAGTTCAAGCCGGAGGGGGCGCGCGCGGACCAGCGCAGCTACCGGGAGCGGGTCAGCGGGCGCGACGACCTGGCAGTGGCCGCCGAGTTCGTCAGGCACGTGCGCAACAGCGACCCGAGCGGGCGGGAACGTGAACTGCTCGGCGCCGCGTTCACCGCGGTCCGGCTGGCGCATGCGGCGGGGGAGCGCTTAGGTGCGCCCGCACCGCCTGCGGGTGACGGCCTTCGGCGCGTTCGCCGGCCAGGAGACGGTCGTCTTCGACGACCTCGACGGCCTGTTCCTGCTGCACGGTGAGACGGGCGCGGGCAAGACGACGCTGCTCGACGCGATCGCGTTCGCCCTGTACGGCCGGGTACCCGGCGAGCGCGGCACGGCCAGGCGGCTGCGCTCCGACCACGCGGCTCCGGGCACCGCGACCGAGGTGGAACTCGAGGCGACGCTCGGCGGCCGCCGGCTGCGCATCACCCGGCGACCGGAGCAGGAGCGCCAGAAGCGGTCGGGCACCGGCCGCACCAGGGAGCAGGCGTCGGTCCGCCTGGAGGAGCGGGCACCGGACGGCGGCTGGGCCGCCAGGTCAACCCGGGTCGGCGAGGCCGACCGGGAGATCGCCGAGCTGATGGGCATGTCCGCCGAGCAGTTCTTCCAGGTCGTGCTGCTGCCGCAGGGCCAGTTCGCCCAGTTCCTGCACGCGAAGGCGCAGGATAAGGAGGCGCTGCTGCAGCAGCTTTTCGGCACCGACCGCTTCAGCGGGGTGGAGGACTGGCTCGCCGACCGCCGCCGCGCCACCGACAAGGAGGTCGCCGCGGCCCGCGAGGACGTCAGCCTGCTGATGGCCAGGATCGCCCAGGCGGCCGGCACTGACGTGCCCGGCGACGAGCGGGCCGCCGCCGCTGAACCGCCCGCCGGGCCCGGCGCGGGCGCGGGACCGGTAAGCCCGCTGTGCACGACCCGCCCGGAACAGCCCAGCCCGGCGCCGCGGCCGCACGCCTGGCAGGGGGCCTGGGCGACGGGCCTCGCGGTAGCGGCCGCCGCCGAGCGGGACACGATCGCCGCCCTCGTCGACCGCAGGAAGACGGAGCTCGACGTCATGCTGACCGGGCAGCGCCAGGCCGAGCGGCTGGCCGACCGGCAACGCCGCCGCGGCGACGCCCTGCTCAGGCAGCAGGAGCTCGAGGCGGCCGTGCCGGAGATCGCACGGCTGCGCGCAGCGGCCGGCGCCAGCGCGGAAGCCGGCGCCAGCGCGAGCGCGGAAGCGCTACGCGCCGCGGGCCAGGAACGGCAGGCGCGGGCCGGGCGGCTTGAGGCGCTGCGCGCCGTTGCCCGCCAGGCCGCCGCGGAGGACGAGACCGCCATAGCCGCCCGCGGCCGCGCCACCGAGCTGACCGGCCACATTGACCGGACCGCGGCGGAAGCCCAGCTGCGCCGGGCCGATCGGGTCCTGGCCGAGCAGGCCCGCGATGCCGCAAGGCAGGCCGCCGCGGCCCTCCCCGGCGCCCGGGCCAAGGCGGACGCGGCGCACACGGCCGCCACCGACGCCGCCGCGCTCGTCACCGCGCACGCACGGCGCGGTGAGCTGCGCGAGGCGCACCTGGCCGCCAGGGAAGGCTACGTCGCGGCGCAGGACCAGGCGCTGCGCGTCCGAGGCGCGCGCATCGACGGGATGCGCGCCGAGCTGGCCGCCGGGATGACCGACGGCAGCCCCTGCCCGGTGTGCGGCTCGCTCGACCACCCGGACCCCGTTGACGCGGTATCTTCTCCCCCGGTCAGCCGGGAAGCGGAGGCAGCCGCCTTCCGGCGGGCCAACGACGCGGCGCAGGCGGCGAACCAGGCAGGACAGCAGGTAGCCGCCGTGGATGCCCTGCTCGGGGAGCTGGCGCGACGGCTGAGCGACGCGGGTTACCGGTTCCAGGGGCCCGCCCGTCCGAGGTTCGCGGCCGGAGCAGGCGGCGTAGCGGTACCTGACGCGGCGATCCCGAACGTGACGGCCCTGGACGAGCGGAAGCTGACTACCGTCGCCGCCCTGGCGCAGGCCAGCGCGGATCAGCTGGAAGCCGAGGCGACCCGCCTCGCCGGCGCCGCCGCGCGACTCGAGGAACTGCAGCGCGAGCTTGACGACCTGGACGCGGCTATCGCCGCCGACCGGGACTGGCTCGCCGGGCTGGCCGAGCGGCGGGCGGCTGCCCTCGCCGAGGCTCGCGCCGCCGAGGCTCGCGCCGCGGGCCAGCGCGCCGAGCTCGCCACCCAACTGCGAGGACGAGGACCTGGAAGACGCCATCGGCGCCGCGACCGTCCTCGCCGACGCGCTGCTCACCGCGGCGGCGCTGGCCGACCTCCTCGCCGATCCTGACCTCGCGGTCTCGCTCGACCCGCCCGCCCCGGTGGCCGAGGCGGCTGGCGCCGTGGACGCGGCCCAGCAGGCACTCGACAAGGCCAACGAGGCCTACGGCACCGCCCGCCACCGGGCAGAGCAACTCGCCGGGCTGCGGCCAGAGCTCGACGACGCGCTCGACGCGCTGCGGCCGCTCACCGACGACGCCGACCGGATCAGGCAGCTGGCCGACCTCACCGAGGGCCGCGGCGCGAACCAGTACAAGATGACCCTGTCCAGCTTCGTGCTCGCGGCGCGGCTGGAAGAGGTGGCCGCGGCGGCGAGCGAGCGCCTGCTCAGCATGACGGCCGGGCGTTACTCCCTGGTCCACTCCGACGCGAGGAAGGGGAACGCGAAGGCGGGCCTCTCGCTGCTTGCCTGCGATGCCTGGACGGGGATCGACCGGGACACCGCGACCCTCTCCGGCGGCGAGACGTTCCTCGCCAGCCTCGCCCTGGCCCTCGGCCTCGCCGACGTCGTCACCGCCGAGTCGGCAGGCACCCCGATGGAGGCCCTGTTCATCGACGAGGGCTTCGGCACCCTGGACGAGGAAACCCTGGACGAGGTGATGAACGTCCTGGACGGCCTGCGCGCGGGCGGCCGCATCGTCGGGATCGTCAGCCACGTCACCGAACTCCGCCAGCGCGTCCCTGCTCAGGTGCACGTCCGCAAGTCCCGGGCCGGCAGCCACGTCGAGATCATCGCGGGCTCGTGAATTACCAGAGGGAAATACCAACTACTGGCGTTCTTGCGCCCTATGAGGTTGTTGCGGGGAAGCGATTAGACGCATTCGTTCGGGATAATTGGGAACGTGAAAAAAGGGCGTGACGGGTCGGCCGCTGGAACCAGAAGGGCCCGTCTACCTGCTGTAACGAGCGAGAAACCGGCTTGTAACCGACCCCCAATAAGATCATTGGAAGGCGTCAGGGCAGCATGTCCAATACGCCCTATATATTACGTTATCGAAATGTGATTTTTCTTACAGGATCCGGTTGACGTGGTCATACCTGGGAAAACATCGCCGCGGGGGCTCGTGCGAAGCCGGGACCCGGTTTAACATCAAGCCTTGGGAAGAAGGAAACCCCTGACTGAGCCGCCCGTGGGGACGGCGGCCAGGCGCGTCAGGCGGCACAACGTAGCGAGGGGGTTCCGGCATGTCGGTTCCTGCTGTGCGATGGGTCACGGTCGGGGTAGACGGCTCCGCCGAGTCCGTCGCCGCGCTCCGCTGGGCTTACCGTGAGGCGTCCCTGCGCGGGGCCGCGGTGCACGCGGTGCACGTGCGGGAGGCGCAGTGCCACAGCCTGGCCAGCTACGCCGTGCCCGCGCCGGCCAGTCCCGATGAGGCCCCCGCCGACTCCATCGCTGACCTGGTACGTTCCGTCCAGGCTGACCAGTCTCCTGGCGTGGATGTCCGCGTAGAGGTCGTCGACGGCCTCGCCGCACGGGTCCTGCTTGAGCGGTGCGCGGGCGCGGACATGCTGGTACTCGGGACGGCGAGCGACACGCCCGGCGCGGGACGCTCGGTCGGCCCGGTGATCCGCGCCTGCCTGCGCCGCGCGACCTGCCCGGTCGTCGTGATCAGTGCCGCGCAGGACCCGGGGCAGCGCCGCGAGGGCGCGGTCAAGGTCCCGGCCGGCGTCGGCATCCCGGCGGCCGCGGGCGTGTAGCCTGGCGCCCGGCAAAGCCCGGCGTCTTGATTGCGGCGTATGGTAGCGATCATGGAATCAGCCGCCGGCGCGCCCACGGTCACGGACAACCCAGCTGCCTCCCGGTACGAGATGCACGTCGACGGCGAGCTGGCCGGCATCATCGCCTACCGGCTGCATGACGCGGCGATCAGCCTGCAGCACACCGAGATCGAGCCCGCCTTCCAAGGTGCCCACCTGGCCGGGCACCTGGCCCGGTTCGCCCTCGACGACGCGCGCGAGCGCGGGCTCGCGGTGCTTCCCTTCTGCCCCTACGTCGCCTCCTGGATCAAGAAGCACCCGGAGTACGCCGAGCTCGTCCCGCAGGACCGCCGGGCCGGCTTCGGCCTGTGACCGTGCCCATGACGCGAGTGTGGCTGCCCGATGCGCCAGCCAGGTTCGGCCCCCTGCCCGCGGGAATCGAGGCCGAGGTATGGGACGGCGGCGATGACCTGCCGGCCAGCGCGGACCAGGTTGAGTACGTCGTCCTGCCGCTAGGCGTAAGGCCGGAAACGGTACGGAAGATCGCGACGCTGCCCAGCCTCAAGGTTGTCCAGCTACTTTCCGCCGGCGCGGACCACGTACTGCCGTACCTCCCCAGCCACATCACGCTCTGCAATGCCCGGGGAGCGCACACCGCGGCCACCGCCGAGCTGGCCGTCGGCATGATCGTCGCCAGCCTGCGCAAGTTCTCCCGGTTCGCGGTCGCCCAGCGCGACGGCCGCTGGGACCCGGCGCTGAGCCCGCTGGTCGCGGGCAAGCGGGTGCTGATCGTCGGGTACGGCGACATCGGCGCCGCGGTGGAACGCCGCCTGGCCGGCTGGGAGGTCAGCATCGACCGGGTAGCCCGGCGCGCCCGCGACGGCGTCCACCCGGTTGACGAGCTGCCCCGGCTCCTGCGGGACGCGGACGTCGTCGTCGTGCTCGTGCCGGTCACCAAGGAGACCGTCCGGCTGGTCAACGCCGATTTCCTCGCCAGCATGAAAGACGGCGCGCTGCTGGTGAACGCCGCCCGCGGGGTGATCGTGGACACCGGCGCGCTGCTCGACGGAGCTGTCTCAGCGGCAGGATCACGGCCGCGCTCGACGTGACCGACCCGGAGCCGCTCCCCGACGGCCACCCGCTCTGGCGGGCCCCTGGGCTGCTGCTCACCCCGCACGTGGGCGGCGCGGTCTACGCGGCCGTCGACCGCGCCTACCAGGTGGTCAGCGAGCAGCTGGCGCGGCTCGCGGACGGCCGGCCACTGCGGAACATTATCGAAAGCCACGGATATTAACGGATATTAACGTGATGACCGTTGGGTATTAGCTGATCCTCGTAGATATTGATCAAATGGAAAGTTCCGAACGGAACGTGGTGACTCATGACGCCAAACGGTGACCGGCGCCGCGCCGTGACCGCGGAGCAGATGTCCGCGATGACCAGGGCCATCGACCCGACCGTCGCGCACATCGCCCGCATCCAGGACTACTGGCTCGGCGGCAAGGACCACTTCGAGGCGGACCGGGTCGCGGGCGACGAGGCGGTCGCCCAGCTGCCGGACATGGTCGCCTCCGTGCGGAACACCCGCGCCTTCCTCGGCCGCACAGTCCGCTTCCTCGCCGCGGAGCAGGGCGTCAGGCAGTTCCTCGACCTCGGTACCGGCATCCCCACCGCGTCGAACACGCACGAGGTCGCGCAGGACATCGCGCCCGGGTCGCGGATCGTCTACGTCGACAACGACCCGATGGTGCTGACGCACGCCCGTGCGCTGCTGACCAGCCGCCGCGAGGGGCGATGCGCCTATATCGACGCCGACATCCGCGAGCCGGAGAAGATCCTCAACTCCGCGGCGGAGGTGCTCGACTTCACCGAGCCGGTCGCGGTGGTGCTGATGGCCGTCCTTCAGTTCATCCCTGACGACGATGACCCGCACGGGATCGTCCGCCGCCTGATGGCGGCCGTGCCCGCGGGCAGCTACCTGGTGATCTCTCATCCCGCCTCCGATATCCAGGCGGCGGCGATGGCAGGCATGGCGAGCAGGCTGAACGAGCTCATGACGCAGCGCGTCAAGCCGCGCGCCAAGGACGCGGTCACCGCGTTCTTCGACGGCCTCGACCTGGTGGAGCCAGGGGTGATCCGCTGCCCGGAATGGCGACCGGACCGGCCGCAGGACGCGACGGGCAAGTCGACGATGTGGGGCGGCGTGGCCCGGAAGCCGGGTCATAACGGCAGCTAACTCGCCTGCGCTGTCCGGGTTTCTGCCGGCTGAGGTCAGCTGCCGGGTCGCTCCGTCGCGATCCGGCGCTGCGATCCGCCGCGTCGGCCGCGGGTCTCCGTGCCGTTAGGCGTAGGCCGGCCGGGCGGGACATAGGTTGTAGAGAGCTACCGGTTATCGTTTCGTTGCCATTAAACCGGACATTAAGTCCGATATAATGGATTAATCGGACAAAGATTTAATCTTTTTGTAATCTCCCCTTCGTGGTTCTTTCAGCATCGCTACCTTGATCACGGGAGCGTCACGACGGACTTTCGAGGAGGAGAAAACATGTCCCCCCGCTCATCGTCCGCATGGCGTCGCAGTATCCGTCGCAGCCGGAAGACGCAGGTTGCGGTAACCGCAGTGGTATCGGTCGCGATCGTGGTGGTAGCAGTCATTGCCATCTCGCTCGTCGACAAGGGTGTTTCAGCAGTCAACCAGGCAGCGTTCGGCAACTGCGCTTCCGGCGCGGCGGCCCAGGCGTCGGACGGGCCGAACGCCGGCCCGAGCGCCGCGCCGGCGACACCGTGCCCCACGCCGACGGCCACGACGCAAGCGGCCCCCAGGGTCAACGTCACACTGAACGACTTCGCCACCGGCCCGATCGCGACAGCGCAGCTCGGCGACGTGGCGACCAACCCCGTCGACGGGACGGGCGCCGGCATCAACCTCAACCAGTCGCCGGACCAGGCGACCCAGTCGGGCAACTGCACCCTGTCGGTGCCGTGGAACCCGCTGAGCGCGCAGGGCCTGGCCACTCCGTACAAGCTCGGCGACGGCTGCTCCATGGCCAACCAGGCTCAGCAGGCCTTCGTCGAGGCGACGATCCTGTCGCCCAACGGCCAGGTCCAGGTCTACAACCCGCTGATCATCACCCAGGGCACCAGGCCCGCGCGCGGGCCGGCCGCACCGCGCATCCCCCGGGGCTCGCAGGTCATACTCGACTTCGGGTTCAACGGCACCAACCTGCTGCTCACCGGCCCCGGTGCCTTCCAGGGCTCGAGCCACTGCGTGGACGCACTCGGCCAGTCGGTGATCGGCCAGGTCTCCGCGTGCAACGCGGTCGCCTTCTACACCCTGGCCAACGCCGAGATCGCGCGGGGCACCCTCAAGGTGCCGGCGAGCGGCACCGCGTCCGACGGTCAGCCGTGCCAGACGACGCGGGACTTCGCGCTCATCGACCAGGACCAGAGCGACAACATCTACTCGCAGTACCTGCTCGACGGCCAAGGACGGACGGCGCAGGCCACCGCGCGCAACAAGGCGCGGATGGGCAACGCGACGCTGCTGACCAACGGCAGCGACAACGCGCTGCTCGGCTACTTCGTCGACCCGACCAACGGCTGCAAGCCGTTCACCGTGAACGACCCGACGAGCGTGAACGGCACCCAGTCGTCGCAGGCGCTTGACGAGCTGAGCGCCAAGGTCAACCAGAAGGGGCATGTCGCTCTCATCCCGACGAACGACCCGATGACCCTGGTCGGCGGCAACGCCAGCATCGACAAGACCAACCTGTACCGTTCGCTCGTGGACCAGCCGCTGATTGCCGCGGGCACGGACCCGGCCCAGGTGGCGGCCTCGTACTGCATGAACATGGTGAACATCGCGCCGGCGCATCTCCAGCTCGACGCCGCGACGGACGCGAACACCGGCAGCCCGGTGCCCACCGTCGGCAGCAACCTGGCCACGTTCCTCGGCAACCGGCTATTCATGTCGTTCACCAACCTGGGCTGTGACGCCTTCGGCCTCACCAACCCGGTGACCGTCACCACCGCCGGGGACGGGCCCGGCCACGGCGGTGAGCATACAACACCGCGCAGCAGCAGGCCACGCTCCCCGCGCCGCAGGCACCGCCAGGCCAGGGCACCAACGGGAGCGGGGCGCCCGCGCCCACCGCGACCGGGACCGGGACGACCGGGACCGGGACCGGGACCGGGACGACCGGGACCGGACGGCACCGGCCACCGTGGCAGTGGCACGGCCACCACCACTGGCAGCACTCCGGTATGTGACAAGTCCCCCGGAAAAGCTGAACGCCGGCCCGCGCGCTGACCAGACGGTCAGCGCGCGGGCCGGTGTCAGTAAAAGGCGCCATCTGCTTACGATGGGGGCATGACGCAACCTCACGCCGAGGCTGAACTCCGCCCGGTGATCGTCACGGTGGACGACGATCCCAGTGTGTCCCGTGCCATCGCCCGCGACCTGCGCCGGCGGTACGGCGAGCGGAACCGGATCGTCCGCGCCGAGTCCGGCGAGCAGGCACTCGACGCGCTACGGCAGATGAAACTGCGCGGCGACCAGGTCGCGGTCATCCTCGCCGACTACCGGATGCCCGGCCTGAACGGCATCGAGTTCCTCGAGCGGGCGATGGACGTCTACCCGTACGCCCGCCGGGTGCTGCTGACCGCGTACGCGGACACCAACGCCGCGATCGACGCGATCAACCTGGTGGACGTGGACCACTACCTGCTCAAGCCATGGGACCCGCCGGAGGAGAAGCTCTACCCGGTCATCGACGACCTGCTGCGGGCGTGGCGCAAGGAGGACCGCAAGCCGGTCAAGGAGGCCAAGCTGGTGGGGCACCGCTGGTCCGCGCCGTCCACGGACCTGCGCGACTTCCTCGCCCGCAACCAGGTGCCTTACCGCTGGTTCGCCGCCGACACCGACGAGGGACGGCGGCTGCTCGAGGCGGCGGGCACCGACGGCAGGCACCTGCCGGTACTCATCACCGCCGACGGCGAGCCGCTGATCACCCCGACTCACGCCGAGGTCGCGGCGAAGGCAGGCCTGGCGACCATACCGGAGAAGGAGTTCTACGACCTCGTCGTGGTGGGCGGCGGCCCGGCCGGGCTCGGCGCGGCGGTATACGGCGCGTCCGAGGGCCTGCACACCGTCCTCATCGAGAAGTACGCCACCGGTGGCCAGGCGGGCCAGTCGTCACGGATCGAGAACTACCTGGGATTCCCCGACGGCCTATCCGGCGGGCAGCTCACCGACCGGGCCAGGCGGCAGGCCGTCAAGTTCGGCGCCGAGCTGATCACCACCTCCGAGGTGACCGCGCTCGAGGTGAACGGCCCGGCCAGGACCATCAGGCTGAGTGACGGCAGCGTGATCGACGCCAAGGCGGTCATCCTGGCCACCGGGGTCTCCTACCGGCAGCTCGACGCGCCCGGCTGCATGCAGATGACCGGCGCGGGCGTGTACTACGGCGCGGCGCTCGCCGAGGCCGAGGGCTGCAAGGACCAGGACGTGTACGTGGTGGGCGGCGCGAACTCGGCCGGGCAGGCGGCCGTCTACCTGGCCAAGTTCGCCCGTTCAGTGACCATGCTGGTGCGCGCGCCGTCGCTCGAGGCCTCCATGTCGTACTACCTCATCCAGCAGATCGCCGGCATCGAGAACATCACCGTGCGTGCCTGCACCGAGGTGACGGGGGTGGACGGTGACGGGCACGTGGAGCGGCTCACGCTGCATGACATGGCGGCGAAGACCACCGAAATAGTCGATGCCGGGCAGTTGTTCATCTTTATCGGGGCGGCACCAGGCACCGGGTGGCTCGACGGCGTGGTGGCCCGCGACTCACGCGGCTTCGTGCTGGCCGGCCCCGACCTGGAACAGCTGGAGAACGACGAATCAGAGTACGGCTGGCCGCTCGACCGCTCGCCGTACCACCTGGAGACCAGCGTCCCCGGCGTGTTCGTCGCGGGGGACGTGCGTGCCGAGTCGGCCAAGCGGGTCGCGTCGGCGGTAGGAGAGGGCGCGATGGCCGTGATGTTCGTGCACCGGTACCTGGAGACCCTGTCATGACAGCGACACAATCCCCCTGCGACCCGGAAGAACTGCGCAGCCTCTTCCTGTTCGAGAAGCTCACCGACGAGCAGCTCACCCGGCTGTGCGTCGAGGGCCACGTCGAGACCATCGAGCCCGGGCCCGGTCTTCGCCGAGGGCGATCCCGCGACCTGCCTCTACGTGCTGATCGAAGGCAAGATCGTCACCAGCAGGCGGGTCGGCGACAACGACGTCGAGGTCGCGCGGACCGGCCAGCGGGGCGTGTACACCGGCGCGTTCATGGCCTACCTGGGGGACCGGGTCCCGCAGGCCTACGCCAACTCGATGCGGGTGACCGAGCCGTCCCGGTTCTACGTGCTCGGCGCGGACTGCTTCGCGCAGATCATGAACGAGTGGTTCCCGATGCCGGTGCACCTGCTTGAGGGCCTGTTCTTCGGCAGCCAGCGGACCAAGGAGGCGGTCGGCCAGCGGGAGCGGCTGCTCGCGCTCGGCTCGCTGACCGCGGGCCTGACCCACGAGCTCAACAACCCGGCCGCCGCCGCGGTCCGCGCGACCTCGAGCCTGCGCGAGCGGGTCGCCGGGATGCGGCAGAAACTCAAGATGATCGCCAGCGGCAAGTACGACAAGGCCAAGCTCGAGCCGCTCATCGAACTGCAGCAGCGCGCGGCCGAGCAGGTGGCCAAGGCGCCGAAGCTCGACCCGATGGAGGCCTCCGACCGGGAGGACGAGGTCACCGACTGGCTCGAGGACCACGGCTGCCACGAAGGCTGGCAGCTCGCCCCGGTCTTCGTCCAGGCCGGCCTGTACTCCGACTGGCTCGACCACGTGCTCGACACGGTGGGCGCGGACATGATCGAGCCCGCGCTGCGCTGGCTGAACTACACGGTCGAGACCGAACTGCTGATGAACGAGATCGAGGACGCGACCACCCGGGTGTCCACCCTGGTCGGTGCGGCCAAGCAGTACTCGCAGCTCGACCGCGCCCCGTTCCAGGTGGTGGACGTGCACGACCTGCTGTCGAGCACGCTGCTGATGATGTCGGCCAAGATCAAGGGCATCAAGGTCGTCAAGGACTACGACAAGTCGCTGCCGAAGATCCCCGCCTACGCCAGCGAGCTCAACCAGGTCTGGACCAACCTGATCGACAACGCCGCCGCGGCGATGAACGGCAGTGCCACCGGACAGGCGGCACCCTCACCGTCCGCACCGCGCGCGACGACGGCAACGTGCTCGTCGAGATCGGCGACACCGGCCCCGGCATACCGAAGGAGATCCAGGAGCGGATCTTCGAGCCGTTCTTCAGCACCAAGCCGGTCGGCGAGGGCACCGGGCTCGGCCTCGACATCGCCTGGCGGATCGTCGTCAAGAAGCATCACGGCGACCTGCGCGTCGAGTCGGTCCCCGGCGACACCCGCTTCCAGGTCCGGCTGCCCATCCAACCGGAAAACGTGGAGACCTCATGACAGGACAGATCCCCGGCGTCGACCCGACCGTCCCGCCGAGCGGCACCGGCTGCGCGGAATGCGAGGCGGCGGGCGGCTGGTGGCTGCACCTGCGCCGCTGTACGCAGTGCGGGCACATCGGCTGCTGCGACAACTCGCCGGCCCAGCACGCGACCGGGCACTTCAAGGAGACCGGCCACCCGGTGATCCGCAGCTTCGAGCCGGGAGAGAGCTGGTTCTGGTCCTACCCCAGCGAGGACTACTACGAGACGGGCCCCGAGCTGCCCGGCCCGCAGCACCATCCGGTTGACCAGCCGGTCCCCGGCCCGGCCGGCCGCGTGCCGCACGACTGGCAACGCAAGCTCAACTCGTGAACGTGGTAACCCGCGGCTTCCACGGCCGCGATCGCGACGGCGGGGTCAAGCTGCCGCCCGGACAGTACCTGGAGCACGGCTTCCCTGTGCTGCAGGCCGGCCCCACCCCGCCCGTGAACACGGCCACCTGGTCGTTCACCGTCACCAGCGAGGCCGGCGAGACAACTCGCTGGGACTGGCGGCAGTTCACCGCGCTGCCCGCCGACGACGTCACCGTCGACATCCACTGTGTCACCCAGTGGTCCAAGCTCGGCACGCGCTGGCGGGGCGTCTCGGTCGACACGCTGCTCGACGGTATTGCCACCAGCGCGGCGTATGTCATGGCGCGGAGCTACGGCGGTTACACGACCAACATGCCGCTCGCCGACCTGCGCGACGGCAAGGCCTGGGTCGCCTACGCGCTACGAGGGCAGGCCGCTGCCGCCGGAGCACGGCGGCCCGGCCCGGCTGCTCGTGCCGCACCTGTACTTCTGGAAGTCCGCCAAGTGGGTGACCGGCCTGGACCTGATGGCCCGCGACTCCCGCGGCTTCTGGGAGGAACTCGGCTACCACGACTACGGAGACCCGTGGCGCGAGCAGCGGTACCAGGGCGACTGAGCTGGCGGGTCGCGACCGTCAAGGAGACCAGGGACGAGACCGCGACCGCCCGCACGCTGCTCCTCGACGTCCCCGGCTGGCCCGGCCACCTGCCCGGTCAGCACGTCGCCGTCAAGCTCACCGCCGCCGACGGCTACTCCGCGCAGCGCGACTACTCGATCGCCGGGCCGCCAGCCGACGGCCGCGTCGAGCTCCCCGTGGTTGAGCTAACCGTCCAGCGCCTCGACGACGGCGAGGTCTCGTCCTACCTGGCCGGCGTCGCCGAGCCGGGCGACCAGTTCGAGGTGCGCGGCCCGATCGGCGGCTGGTTCGCCTGGCAAGCGGCCGACCCCCGCCCCCTGTTGCTGCTCGCCGGCGGCTCAGGCATCGTCCCCCTCATGTCCATGATCCGCACCCACGCGCAGGGCGGCAGCCAGGTCCCGGTCCGGCTGATCTACAGCGCCCGCACCCCCGCCGACGTCATCTACCAGACCGAGCTAGCAGAACGAGCGCGTGTTTCACCCCTCGCCGTCACCTATCTCTACACGCGGGCCGCGCCTCCAGGAGCGGCACCCGCCGGCGAGCCGCCGGGACCGCACCGGACCGGGCGCCTGTTCGCCCGCCACCCCGCGGCCTCCGCACCAGATCAGCTCCCGCTGCTGACCCCACCCGCCGAGACGCCGGAAGACAACCTTCTCGTCCCGCGAGTCTTCGCGGGCCGCATCAGCGCCGGGGTCGTCGCGGCCACCGCCTTCCCGCCGACTGAGAACCCCGCGATCTTCGTCTGCGGCCCCTCCGGCTTCGTGGAAGCGGCCTCGGCCCTGCTAGTCGCGGCCGGCCACGCCCCGGGCGCGATCAAGACGGAACGCTTCGGCCCCACCTAGCCGCGGCGCCTCCCCAGCTCCGGCCACCTGAGGGGCCTGAGTCCCGTTGGTTGACGGCCAGACCCAGCGCCTCAAGCGCCCGCCCCCGCTACGACCCGCCGTTAAGCGCCTCACGCCCCTTTCACCTCACACGCCACTGCGCCGAAAGATTGGGGGTACTTAGCACCCATATTCTGGCCTTAAGTACCTCCAATAACTGGATCAAGGTCCGGGGGAGGCTGCCGCTCGCCTCAAGGAAAGAGCGTCTCCAGGTAGGCGGCCACGCCGTCGTCGTCGTTCGAACCGATGACATGGGTGGCGGCGGCCAGCACCGCGGTGTGGGCGTTGGCGACGGCGCAGGAGATGCAGGCCCAGCTGAGCAGCGGCAGGTCGTTGGGCATGTCGCCGAACGCGATCACCGATTCCGGCCCGATACCGTAGCCAGCCGCGAGCTCGGCGACCACGGTGGCCTTGGAGACCCCGAGTGCGGACGCCTCGACCAGTCCCTTGGCGCTGGAGTGCGTGACGGTTACCAGGCCGTCGAGCACGGGAAGCGCCACCGCGAGCAGGTCGTCGCAGGCGTAGCCGAAGTGCCTGCCGAGCAGCTTCGACGCCGGCCGGGCGAACAGGGCGTCGTCATCCAGCCGCGGAATGGACGAGTCCACGTCCCAGGTGGCCGCCTGGTAGGTGACATCCGCGGCGTGCCCGTCCGGGTACTCGACCGCGATGCCGATGCCGGGCGCGGCCGCCCGCAGCGCCGCCGCGGCGGCAGCGAGCGCCGGCGGCGGGATGAGGCGCAGCGTCTCGACCGTCTCGGTCCGCATGTCGTAGCTGAGCGCCCCGTTGGCGCAGATGGCCGTCCCCCGATGCCCGAAGGCCGCCGCGACCGGCCCCATCACCCGCGGCGGCCGCCCGGTGACGAGGACGAACCGTGCCCCGGCCGCCTCGACCCGCGCGAACGCGGATACGGTCCGCTCGGAGATCGTCCCGTCGCGCCGGATGATGGTCCCGTCAAGATCGGTCGCCACCAGCGACGGAAACGCTCCCACAGCCTATGAGCCTAACCGGGCAGGCGGCCCGGCGGGTACCCGCCGTGGTCGGCTGGCACGGTGGTCGGCTGGCACGGTGGTCGGCTGGCACGGTGGTCGGCTTTGGCACGGTGGTCGGCTGGCACGGTGGTCGGCTGGCACCGTGGTCGTCGGTCAGCGGACGCCGCGGGGACGGAACTGGACGCTGATCCGCGGCCCGGCCTGGCGAGCCGACTTGGGCACGGCGTGCTCCCAGGTCCGCTGGCAGCTGCCGCCCATGACGATGAGGTCGCCGTGCCCGAGGTTGTACCGGAGGGTGCCAGCTCCCCGGCCGCCGTCGGCGCCCCCGCCAGCGTCAGCTCCCCGGCCGCCGTCAGCTCCCCGGCCAGCGTCGGCGCCGGCCCGCGGCCGCAGCAGCAGCGGTCGCGCCTCGCCGAGCGAGACGATTCCGACCATCGTGTCCTCGGTCGAGCCGCGCCCGATCGTGTCGCCGTGCCAGGCGACGCTGTCCCGCTCGTCGCGGTAGAAGCACAGGCCGGCCGTGACGAACGGCTCGCCGAGCTCGGCGGCATAGTAGGCGTTCAGCGCCGCGCGGCACGCGTCAAGCGCGGGGTCGGGCAGCGGCGCGTTCTCGCCGTAGAAGCACAGCAGCCGCGGCACGTCGACTGTCCTGTCATACATTCGCCGCCGCTCCGCCCGCCACGGCACGGCCTGCGCCAGCCGGGTGAACAGCGGGGCCGACCCGACCAGCCAGCCGCGCTGCACGTCAACCCAGGCGCCGCGGCTGAGCTGCACGCGCTCTGGCCGCAGCCGCCCCGGTACGGCCTCGTCGCCGAAATCGAGCAGCGACTCCTGCAGCGTGACACTCATGCGAACACTCTATCGTATCTTTGTGCCAATTCGTCGCTGGCCATCGCCAGGGAAATCTGGCCAGGCTGTTCCAGCAGGCCACAGAGATTTCGGTGGCACGGGCGGTCACTGAGCTTTGCCAGGCCCACAGCCGTCCCGTGCGACGCGGTATCTGGATCGTGACTCAATTGTCCCGCTTCCCCGGGAACTGCCTAGCTAGGTAGAATTCACCGTGACCTTGCGAGTGAGCATTGAGCCTGGCAACGACCTAGTGGGCCGGTTTGGCGACACAGTTGTGCTGATTTCCCGTAACGGCGCGGCCGATGCCAGCGCCAACGAGCTTCTCGGCCTCGTCGCGGACCTGGCGGCCAGCCCTGGTGAGCCGGCCACCGCGGTGGCCCAGCGGCTGGCCGGCTGGGTGCTCAGCAACCTGTCGGGGAATGTCGCCGCGTTCGGTATCGTGACGCCGGTGCCCGAGGGTGTCGTCATCTTCCTGCGCGGCCCGGTCCGCTGCACGGTCAGCGCCGGGGACGCGGTCCGCCAGCTCTCCGGTGAGCAGGCGCTGACCTGGGTCGACCAGGTCGTGCCCGGCACGTTCGACTGGCTGTCGATCGGCGGTGCCGAAGGCACGGGCGTCCACGTGGACCCGGTATCGGACCTGCGCGCGGGCGTGATACCCGGGCAGGGGTTCGTGCTGATCGGGGCCGCGGCCCCGGGCCCGGCGGCGGCGGCGTTCGGTTCCGCTCGCGACGCCGTCGCGAGCGCGGCGCCGCCCCAGGCCGCGCCCGCCGAGCCGGTGCGGCCGAGCCGGTGCGGCCCGAGCCGGTGCGGCCCGAACCGGTGCGGCCCGAACCAGTGCCGCCCGAACCCGAGGTGGCCGCGCAACCCGTCTCCCATGAGCAGGAGGACTGGGTCGCGCCGGCGGAGCAGCAGGACTGGGCCGCGCCAGGGGAGCAGGAGGACTGGGCCGCGCCCGTTGAGCAGGCCGCGCCCGTCGAGCCGGCCCAGCCCGCGGACCCCGTCTTGTCAAGGCCAGGCACCGTGGCGACCGGTGCCCTGGCCGAGGAGGGCGACTGGGAATCGGGCGGTCACCGTCCGGCCGTCGTGGAGCCGACGATGACGGTGGCTCACGCGGGAGTACTGCGTTCGCAGGACGGCCAGTTCATCATCCTTGACCGGCCCTACGTGCTCGGCCGCGAGCCCGCCAACGACCCCGCGGTCCGCAACGGCGACGCGGACGGGTTCCGGCTGCTCGATCCGGACAACGTGATCTCCCGGGTGCACGCCTATGTCTCGGTCATCGGCGGAACCGTGCTTGTCCGGGACGCGTCCTCGGCCGCGGGCACGTACATCGGCGCGCCAGGAGACCCGGAATGGACCCGGGTAGGCCTAGAAGGGGCTCCGCTGCCGCAGGGCTGGTCGCTGCGCATCGGGGACCACATCTTCGTACTTGAGCCGGATGGCCCCGAGGTCCGATGACGGACGAACCGGTCGCCCCTGAGCGTTGTCTGGGGCGGTCGGCCGGCCTCGCCCTACGGCAATGAGCTGCGGTGCTCGGGCTGCCTCGCCGTGAATTCACGGGCACTGCGATATTGCACCGGCAAATCTTCGTGACTTACTAGGCAGGCGAATTCCCGGACGCGCGGGAAACCGAACTCCGTAAAAACAACGCTGGCGGCAGGTCCCCGGCGTGGATGCCCGGCCCCGCCGCCAGCGCGACTAGTCGTTAGACGGCGCGCACCTGCGCGGCCTGCGGACCCTTTGGCCCCTGGGTCACGCTGTACTCGACCTTCTGGTTTTCTTCGAGGCTGCGGTACCCGTTCGCCTCGATCGCGGAGAAGTGCACGAAGACGTCACCGCTACCGTCGTCGGGGGCGATGAAGCCATAGCCCTTGTCCGCGTTGAACCACTTTACGGTCCCCTGAGCCATTTTTGCTGTGTGTCCTTCTGGAAGATCCCTGAGACCCGCGCACTTCACGCGGATCAGCCATGATGGCCGCCATCGTACGGAACCCGGGAGTCGATCGCCAAGGTTTCCTGTCTTCAAGAAGACGACCGTAAGAGCATCGACACTTACTTGAATCTGGGAGTGAATTGCGATCGGGAAATCCCGCCAACGGCTAAGGCCAATCTACCGCATCCGGCGGTGCTGGTCGGCGTACTCCGGACGGAAATTTACGCCGACCCACAGCCTCGCTGCCTGGCAAGTTATGCCAGGAATGTCGCTACTGTCCGGCCGCCGCCGCTTAGCCGCGGCGTCCCCGGCCTGCGGAATATCCGGAACGCCCGGATGATCCGGCAAAGTTCCCGCCCGCCTGGGGCCGGCCACCGCGCCCGGCGCGCGGCCGGAATGCCTGCCCGGCCGGCTGCGAGGTCGTCCCGGATCGCGGCCGCGCGGCACCCTCGCCGCGGACCGGCCGGCTGTCCCGGCCGGAGCGTTCGTCACGGTACCCGCGGTCCGCACCGGGGGCCCGGTCATCCCGGTACCCGCGGTCCGTACCGGGGGCCCGGTCATCCCGGTACCCGCGGTCCGTACCGGGGGCCCGGTCATCCCGGTACCCGTGGTCCCGTCCCCGGTCGTCGCGGTTCCACCCGTCCCGCCCGCGGTCGTCGCGGTTCCAGTTATCCCGTCCGCGGTCGCCGTAGGCCGCACGGTCGCCGCCACCCCGGTTGCCCGCGCCGGACGACCGCCCTGACGCGCTTGGCGCAGCCGCACCGGTCCGCCGGTAGCCGCCCTGGCCGGACCGCGGCCGCCTGCCGTCCCTGGGCCTGCGGCCGGGCCTGCCAGCGCCGGGCCGGTCGTTCCCGGCCAGCCGGTCCTCCGGCTGCACCAGCTCGGAGACCTTGCCCGCCACCGATACCCTGGGCGCGGGCGGACCGGAGATCTCGGTGAGCACGTCCGACGCCGCGTCCGCGGCGACCGGCGCGTGCGGCGTGATGTCGGCCTTGCGCATCAGCGCGGTGACGTCGCGGGCCTGGGACCTGGTCTGCAGCGTGACGACCACGCCGTCCGCGCCGGCCCGGGCGGTGCGGCCCGAGCGGTGCACGTAGGCCTTGTGCTCGGCCGGCGGGTCGGCGTGGATGACCAGGTCGATGCCGTCGACGTGGATGCCGCGCGCGGCGATGTCGGTGGCGACCATGACCCGGGCGATGCCGGACGTGAACGCGGCGAGGTTCCGCGACCGGGCACCCTGCCGCAGGTTGCCGTGCAGTTCCGCGGCGGGGATGCCGGCCTCGGTGAGCTGGCGGGCAAGCCGCTCCGCCCCGTGCTTGGTCCGGGTGAACACGAGCGAGCGCTTCTCGCCGCCGGCCAGCGCGGCGATCACCGCGACACGGTTGGCGGCGTCAACGGTGAGCACGTGGTGCTCGATCTCCGCGGGGGAGGAGTTCTCGTCAACCGAGTGCAGCACCGGGTCGCTGAGGAAGCGCCGCGCGAGCACGTCGACGGCGGCGTCGAGCGTGGCGGAGAACAGCATCCGCTGGCCGCCGTCCGGCGTCGTCTCGAGCAGCCTGCGGACGATGGGCAGGAAGCCGAGGTCGGCCATCTGGTCCGCCTCGTCGATGACCGTGACCTCGACGTCGGACAAGTCGCACTCGCCCTGCCCGATCAGGTCGGCGAGCCGGCCGGGGGTGGCGACGACGATGTCGGTTTTGCGCCGCAGCGCGTTCACCTGCGGGCCGTAGGCGACCCCGCCGTAGATGGTGGTGACCCACAGGTTCATCGCCCGCGCAAGCGGCTTGAGTACCAGCGTCACCTGGGTGGCTAGCTCACGGGTCGGCACGAGCACCAGGCCGCGCGGCCGCCCGCTGGCGGTGGACCCGCCGGCGAGCCGGCTGACCAGCGGCAGCGCGAACCCCAGGGTCTTGCCTGAGCCGGTTCGCGCCCGGCCGAGTATGTCCCGGCCGGCCAGCGCGTCGGGCAGCGTGGCCGCCTGAACGGGGAACGGCGCGGTGATGCCGTCGGCGTCGAGTACGTCAACGAGGGCGGCGGGCACGCCAAGTTCGGCGAAGCTCGCGGCGGCTTCTATTACGGAGGATTCGGGCGCAGAAGTTTCGAGCGCGGGGCAGCGCTCCGCGGGCATGGCACTCAACGGGAAGATCGTCTCCAGGACTCGGGTGGTCGCGCTGACCCAAGCGGTCACAATCAACTCGCTGGTCTGCGTGGACTGCTGGCACCACGCCTATGCATACCGATGTCCGTGGAATCCGATTCGGCGCACTAAGCGACCTACGCTCCGGTAAGTCTACGTTACCGGAGCGCCGGCTGCGCACTCGGGACGGCCCGGTGAACGCTCTTCCCGGGACTTCCTCAGTGCGGTGAGCGTCAGGCCGCCGCCGTGGCGGCGGTGACCGCCATCCGCGCGGCGATCCCGGCGACCAGCACGCAAGCGCGGTCCAGGTCGGCGGGATCGGGGCAGACGGCACTGACCACACCGAGCGCGCCCGCCCCGGGGAACAACACGAAGGCCTGCGCCTGTCCGGTTGTCACCGAGCGCCCCCCGCGCTGCTCGGTGACCGTGCACCGGATCCGCAGTGCCGGATTGCCGTCGGCCGCGGCGAGCTCATCGATCACCGCCGTGCCCGCCGGGTGCCTGGCCCGCAGCATCGCCGCGAGTTCCTCGGCCGGCGCGGCCCCTGGCGCCGTGGCGAACGCGGTGACGGCGATGGCGACGAGCACCACCGACTTGCGCTCACCGTCGGTGGCGCAGTCGAATCCGGACCAGGCTGCCCACTCGCCGTCCGTGTCCAGGCTGACCATGTCATCGGGCACTCTCGCCGTCATACGGAACGGGTGCGGCGTAACACCCAGTACGTCCATCGCGACACCGGCCTTCCGGCTGTCGTCCGGGCGCGTCGCACCTGCTCGCGCCGGGTTTTCTCGCTACATCAGGTATGACGTTTTACCCTGCCAAATAGTTCGAACCTTGAACGGTTCTCATGGGTTACCTCTGAAAGCCGTCGGTCCCCGCCCAGGCCGCCGCCGTGGGAGCATGACGGCGCGGCATCCGTGCCGCACGATGGAGTGATGCGGTTCGAGGCGTTCTTCGCGGCGGCGACTGGGTACCCGCCGCATGAGTACCAGGCGCGGATCGCCCGTGACGGGCTGCCCGGCCTGGTCAGGGCACCTACCGGCGCCGGGAAGACGGCGGTGATCCTGGCGTGGCTGTGGCGGCGGCTCTACGGGCCGGAACCTGACCGAACGCCGCGGCGGCTGGTATACGCGCTGCCGCGGCGGTCGCTCACCGAGCCGCTGTCCGGCTCGGTGCGCCGCTGGCTGGCGGGTCTGGGGCTGCTTGATGAGGTGGCGCTGCACGTGGCGCTCGGCGGCTGGGGTGACGGCTGGGGGGACTGGCGGCTGGACATGCACCGGCCCGCCATCGTCCTCGGCGATGCCGACCTGCTCGTGTCGAAGGCGCTGAACCGGGGATACGGGACCGGGCGGACGATCCAGCCCATGGACTTCGCGCTCGTCTGCAACGGGGCGCAGTGGATCGTCGACGAGGTGGGCCTGTGCCCCCAGACTGCCGCGACCCTGCGCCGGCTAGCCGGGCTTACCGGGACCTGGGGAACCGCGGAGCCGTTCGGGTTGACCTTCCTGACCGCGACGAGCGCGGGCCCGACGACCACGGGCGCGCCGGCCGGCCCGGGCGGCGACCTGCCGGAAGGCGGGGTCGTCGCGGTCGCTCCGGTGGACCGCGGCGGTGAGCTCGCGGCCCGGCTCGGCGCCGGCCGCACCATCCGGCGGGCGGCGGTGGACCCCGGCGACTACCCGGCGCTCGCAGGCCTGGTGCGCGCGGCGCACCGGGCGGGGACGCTGACGCTGGTGGCGCTCGACGACGTGCCCGCCGCGCAGCGGGTCGGCCGGCTGCTGCGAGACGGCCCGGCCCGTTGCGTGCTGCTGCACGCTCAGCTTCGCGGCACGCAGCGGGCGGCCCGGGTGGCGGACGTGCTCACGGCGCGAGCGGACCCGCGCGCGGACCTGATCGTGGTGTCGGCGGGGGAGGCGGCGTCCGGGCTCGACCTGACGGCGGCGCTCGTGGTGGCCGAGGCCGCGCCCTGGCCGTCCATGGTGCGCCGGATCGGACAGGCCAACCGGTCCGGCGCGCGGCCGGCCGCCGATGTGTGGTGGCTGCCGCCGCCCGCGGCCGCGGAGAGGCACGGCGAGAGGCTTGACGTGGCCGCGGCGTGCGCCGAGCTCGCCCGGCTCGAAGGCGCGCGCGTGACGGGAGAAGACCTGCTCACGCGCCCCGTTCCCGGCCGGGCCCGGCACGAGGCGGCCGTGCCCGGCCGGGCCGCGTTGCTTGCGCTCTTCGACACCGCGGCCGATGCGGACATCGACCGCTACGTGCGCGACCCGGGGGACCCGGACGTCGAGGTGGCGTGGGCGCAATGGTCACCGGGCGACTCGGGCGCGCCCGACCCAGGGATGCGGTTCCCGCCGCCCGAGCACCGCTGCCGCGTGCGGCCGGCGCCGCCGCGTCGCTCGCCGCGAGCCGGCCGGCCTGGCGGTTCGACCACGCCGCGGGCCAGTGGCTGCGGGTGACGGAGGAAACGTCGCTGCGGCCGTACGACCAGCTGCTCGTTGCCGCCGCCGACGGCGGCTACGACCCGGACGCCGGCTTCGACCAGGCCGTACCGGGCCCGGTACCCGACTGCCCGGTGCTGCTGGCACCGGACGAGGCGGCGGCGATACTGCCCGGCGACCCAGGCGCGCCCGCGCCGCGCCGCTGGCAATCGCTCGACGAGCACAGCGAGCAGGTCAGGGACCAGGCCGCCGCGCTGCTTGGCCGCCTCGCGGCCGCGATCCCGGCCGCGGCCGCTCGTGCGGCCATCGTGGCCGGCTACCTGCACGATGCCGGGAAGGCGCACCCCACGTGGCAGGATGCCCTCTGCGCGCTGGCCGACGCGTCCGACGCCGGCCAGGTGGCGGCGGGCCGTCCCTGGGCCAAGTCGGGCACCGTCGGCCCGCTTGAGTTCGCCGGCGGGGCGGCATTCAGGCACGAGCTCGCCTCGCTGCTGCTGATCGACGGCCCGTTGCGGTCGCTGCTCGCGGCTTCCCCGGATGCCGATCTCACCAGGTACCTGGTGCTCGCGCACCATGGCAGGCTCCGCGTCCGCGTGCGTGATCCCGGCGATCCGGGCCCGGTAACCCCGGGCGCCGCAGTGACCCCCGCCGCGATCCTCGGGCTGGCGCAGGGCGCGGCAAGCGACATACCGCCGCTGCTCGGCCAGCCGGCGGCCACCCTCACCGTGGACCTCGGCCAGTTCCGCGAGGACGCCAGCCAGGACGCCAGCCAGGACGCCAGCCAGGACGGCCGCGCTTCGCGGGTCGCGCCGGATGGCGACCGCGCCCAGCCCTCCTGGACCGGGACGGTCGACGGCCTGCTCGGCCGCTACGGGCCTTTTACCCTGGCCTACCTGGAGACGGTCGTCCGCGTGGCGGACTGGCGCGCCAGCGGCGGCCGGGAACTACCGGAACCGGTGGCACCACGCCCTCGTTCTGGCGAGTCCCCGACCTAGTCCCCGACCTCGGCGGGGGTACCGCCGGTGATCCTGAGCAGCTCTTCGAACGAGGTGGGGAAGACGGCATGCGGATGCCCGGCCGCCGCCCACACCACGTCGTACTTCGCCAGCCAGGCGTCCACCAGCGTGCGGACCGGCGCGGGATGACCGACCGGCGCGACGCCGCCGATCACCTGGCCCGTCCAGGCCCGGACCGACCGGGCATCGGCCCGGCCGACCACGGCGGCGCCGACGTGCGCCGCCACCATCGACGTGTCCACCCGGTGCGCGCCGCTCGTCATCACGAGCAGCGGCGCGCCGTCGGCATCGAACACGAGGCTGTTGGCGATCGCGCCGACCTCGCAGCCGAGCTGGGCCGCCGCGGCCGCCGCCGTCGGCGCCGATTCCGGCAGCACCCGCACCTCGCCGGGCACGCCAAGTTCCCGCAGTACGCCCGCGAAACGCGAGGCATCCACCACCGCCATGCCCCTACGCTACCGCGACTCGGGGATCTCCAGCCGCAGCGGGCCGCCGCCCAGGTGCGCGTCCAGCCGGTGCCGCACGTACGAGGTGCCCGCCGCGTACCTGCGTCGTACTCCGCCGCGCCGAGCGCCTCCCGGGCGGCCGCGGCCGCCTGCTGGTGGAACTCCTCCATGATCGCGGTCCCGCTGAAC
This sequence comes from uncultured Actinomycetota bacterium, assembly GCA_963811335.1. Taxonomy (GTDB): domain Bacteria; phylum Actinomycetota; class Actinomycetes; order Streptosporangiales; family Streptosporangiaceae; genus Trebonia. Next base: position 189,504 of record CAWERB010000015.1, read on the forward strand.
CGCACGCTGCCGCCGCGCTCCCACAGCGGGTCGGCCGCGCCGAGCAGCCACGCCGTCTGCTCGGGCGACCCGGTCTTGGCCGACAGCCAGCCGAGCACGTCGAGCGCGTACGCGATCCCGATGACGTCGCCGAGCTCCTGCTTCCAGTGCAGCGCCTTCCTGAGCACGGCGTCGCAGTCGGCTTCCCGCCCGGGCATCTGGAAGAGCGCGAAGCCGCATACCGCGTACAGGTAGGCGGTGACCCACCGCTCGCCGCTGCCCGCGCCGAGCAGGGCCAGGCCCTCGTCGCACACCGCGACGGACTCCGCGGGTCGCCCGGCGAGCTGGTGCAGGTGCCCGAGCTGTGCGAGCAGCATCAGCTCGCCCGCCACGTCGCCGCACGCGCGCAGCCGGGACCGTGCCTCGTCGCTGACCTTCGCCGCCTCCTCATGCCTGCCGAGGAAGGTGAGGGTCAGCATCATGTGCTGGAACCCGCGGGCCGCGATGGCGTCAGCGCCGATGGCGAGCGCCATCGCGGTGCCGGCCTCGCAGTCGGCGAGCGTGTCGTCGACGTTCCCCTGGAACGACCGCAGGAAGCCCCGGTTGACCAGCGCCCGCGCCCGCTCCGGGCCCAGCGCCCGTGAACCGGTCGAGCACCTTGGTCAGCCAGTACGTGCCCTCGCCGAGCAGGCAGGAAATCTGCCAGTACCCGTAGAGCGAGCAGGCGAGCTCCGCCCCGGCCGCCGCGTCGAGCGGGCCGTCGGCCGGCTCGAGCGCGTACTCCATGGCGGCCCGCAGGTTAGGGTGCACCTCGCGCAGCTCACGGTAGCGGTCCATCTGGTCGGCGTCGGCGAAGTGGACGCCGAAGTACTCCGCCATGGCCCGGTAACGGGCGATGTGCCTGGACCGGCAGGAGTCCTCCTCGCCCGAGGACCTGAGCTGCTCGGCGCCGAACTCGCGCAGCGTGTCGAGCATCCGGTACTGCTCGCCCTCGCGCAGCACCACGGACTTGTCGACCAGCCCGATCAGCGCGTTGACCACGTCGGGGCGCTCGAGCGAGACCTCGGCGCACACTTCCTCGGCCGCGTCCAGGCTGAACCGCCCGGCGAACACCGACAGCCGTGCCCACAGCCGCCGCTCGGCGGCCGAGCACAGCTCGTACGACCACTCGATCGCCGTGCGCAGCGTCTTGTGCCTGGGCAGTGCCCCCGGCCGGCCGGTGGACAGCAGCGCGAAGCGGTGGTCGAGCCGTTCGACGAGCTCGGCGAGCGGCAGCGTGCGCAGCGGCATCGCCGCCAGCTCGATCGCGAGCGGTATGCCGTCGAGCCGCCGGCACAGCCGGATGACGTCGGCCACGTTCTGCGTGGTGATCGCGAAGTCGGGCACCGCCGCGGCGGCGCGCAGCGCGAACAGCTCGACCGCGTCCCCGCCCGCTGCCCGGTCGGCCAGGGCAGGCGCGGGGGAGTCGGCTTCGGGCACCGGCAGCGGCCCGACCGGGAAGATGTGCTCGCCCGCCGTGTCGAGCTGCTGCCGTGAGGTGGCGAGCACCGTCACGTGCGGCGCGTCCGCGAGCACCGCCTGGGCGAGCGAGGCACAGGCGTCGAGCACGTGCTCGCAGGTGTCGAGGATCAGCAGCAGCTCCCGCTCCCGCAGGTACTCGAGCAGCCCGGCCAGTGCCGACCTGGAGTCCTGCTCGGGCAGCCCGAGCACGCTGGCGACCGTGTTGGGCAGCAGCGCGGGATCGCGCAGGCCGGACAGCTCGACGATCCACGGGCCGTCTCGGTAGCTGGTCGCCGCCTGCGCGGCCGCGGCGAGCGCCACCCGGGTCTTGCCGACCCCGCCTGGCCCCACGATCGTGACCATGCGGGACTCGGTGAGCAGCGCGGCGAGCCGCGCGAGCTCGTCCCGCCGGCCGACGAGATCAGTGTGCCCGTCGTGTGGAAAGCGTCCCAACACTGTAAAACTCACCGCCAACATTGACGCGCTCTATCTGAGCCCGGTCAGGTCCCGGTGACCCCTCATGCCTAGACATACCACCGGGCGCGACGTCGCGTCACCGTGAATCCCAAGTCCATTGTCCGTTTAGGTAGATCCACCCATGCCTGGTGCGCCCGTGGCGCGTGTTCTCCCGTTAATTACGTACAAATGCTGCCGGGCGACGCTGGCGTGCCGCACCTGGCGCGCGGACGTGTCGCGCCGCTAGATATAAAGGTACGCAACCAGCGGCCACGGACCCAGGAGGACCAACATGCGTGACGCCGCCCTGCTCGGTGCAAGGTTCCTTCTCGGCGGCTACATGGGCATCCATGCCAGCCAGAAGCTGCTTGGCAAGTTCCACGGCCCCGGCCTTGAGACGATCAGCAAGGTGTTCGAGGACAACGGCCTTCACCCCGGCCGGGAGATGGCGCTGGCCGCGTCGGCGACCGAGATCGCCGGCGGCATCCTCACCATCACCGGCATCGCCGACCCGGCGGGCCCCCTCGCGGTGGCCGGCGCCATGACGGTCGCCGCCGCCTTCAACCGCGAGCGCGGCCTGATGGCGCAGCGCAACGGGGTTGAACTGCCCGTCGTGTACGCCACCCTCGCGCTCACCCTGGCCGCGACCGGCGCGGGCAAGTACAAGATCGGCCCCTCGATTCCCGGTCGGCTGGCCGCGGTCGGCGCGCTGGTCGGCGGCGTCGCCGCCGGGGCGCTCGTCGCGAAGATGGTGGCGAGCAAGCCCGCCCCCGCCGAGGCCTACCCGGCCGAGCCGGCCGGGGCGGCCCCGCCCCGGCCGAGGCAGGCGCGGAGCCGCCCGCCGAGTAATGAGAAGCCCGAGTATTGAGAAGGCGACATCCAGAACGGGAGCTTGATGAGCGCGGTACCCGACGCGTGGTCTGTCGGCCTGCTCGACCTTGACGCGTACCTGAAGCGGATCGGCTACCGCGGACCCACCGGGCCGTCCGAGGCGACGCTGGCCGGCCTGTACCGCGCGCACCTCGCCGCGATCCGCTTCGAGAACCTCGACGTGTTCCTGCGCGGCGGCGTGGACGTGTCACTCGAGGCCGTCCAGGACAAGGTCGTCTACCGTGGCCGCGGCGGCTACTGCTACGAGCAGGCGCAACTCTTCGCGGCCGTACTCGAGCGCCTCGGCTTCGGCGTGGAGCGGCTGCTCGCCAGGGTCGGGCCGGACGGCCCCGCCGCCCGCCCGCGCACCCACCTGACGCTTCGCGTGCGCGCCGACGGCGGGATCTGGCTGGCCGACCCCGGCTTCGGCTCGTCCCCGCCGGCCCCGCTGTCCCTGCCCCACCCGCCCCCCCTCCGCAGGTACCGCTCGGGCGGCCCGCAGGAGGCGGACGGCTGGATCTACGAGGTGGTGCCGGACTCCGAGCACGGCGAGGAGGTGTGGAAGCTGCGCGAGCACCAGGCCGGCCAGTGGGTCACCTTGCACCGCTGGACCGACGCCGTGGTGCAGCCGGTCGACGTGGAGCTGTCCAACCACTACACGTCGACGCATCCCGGCTCGTGGTTCACCTGGCAGCCGGTCATCGTGAAGCGCACGCCTGACGCCATCATCTCGCTACTCGGCCGTACCTACACGGTCACCCGGGCCGGCCACGCGAAGACCCGCGCCGAGCTGACGGACAGGGAGTTCGCCGAGAAGCTGACCGGCGAGTTCGCCCTGTCGCTCACGCCGGAGGAGGTGGCGGCCGTCGTGGCCGCGCCGACCGGGCACGACAAGCAGCCGGCCGTCGGCGTGGCCCCGGGAACGTAGCCAGGGAACGCAGCCCGGCTAACACAGCGCCGGCGCGCCTGGCTAGTCGGCCGGCGCGGCAGCCTCGGCCGGCGCGGCAGGCCTGCGCGCCGGCGCGGGCAGCCTCGGCCGAGCGGAGCCCGGTGAACCCGGGCAGCCGCCAGCCGAGCAGCAGCGCGCCCGCGATGCAGGCGAGCCCGCCGGACACCACCGACACGGTGTCGCCGAAGGCGGTCGCCACCGCTCCCGCCTCCAGGTCGCCGAGGCGCGGCCCGCCGGCCACGACGGCCGTCTGCACGCCCATCAGCCGCCCGCGCATCCCGTCCGGCCCGGCGAACTGGATGATCGTGTTCCTGAACACGGCGGACACCACGTCGGCCCAGCCGGCGACCGCGAGCAGCACCAGGGCGAGCGGCAGCCAGCGCGTCACGCCGAACCCGGCGATCGAGGCGCCCCAGATCACCACCGCGGCCACGACCGCGCGGCCCTGCCGCCTGACCCGTCCGACCCAGCCGCTGGTCAGCGCGCCGAGCAGGGCGCCGGCCCCGGGCGCGGCGTAGAGCAGGCCCACGGTGGTGGCGCCGCCGCCGAAGACGGTCGCGGCCAGCGCGGGGAACAGCGCCCGCGGCATGCCGAAGACCATCGCGTTCACGTCGATCAGGTACGCGCCCTGCACTGGCTGGGAGCGCCGCACGAACCGCAGCCCCTCGACCGTCGAGCGCCACCCGGGCCGCGCGGGCGCTGTTCCCCGTTCGGCGGCGACCACCGGCTGCGGCGACATGGTGAGCACCGCGGACATCGCGACGAGGAAGCTGACCGCGTCGATCCAGTAGATCAGGTGCACCCCGGCCCCGGCGAGCAGCAGCCCGGCCACGGCGGGCCCGACGATCGCGGCGGTCTGGAACAGCGACTGGAAGATCGCGTTGGACGCGGGCAGCAGCTTCATGCCGATCAGGCCGGGCAGCATCGCGTTCCGCGCCGAGCTGTCGATGCCGCCGAGCGCCGCCGTGATCGCCGGGAACAGGAACAGCGGCCACAGCCGGGGCCCGAGGTCCGCGTTGAGCGCGAGCGCCGCGCTGCACAGCGCGCCGATCGCCTCGACGACGATGAGGACCTTGCGCCGGTCCGCCGCGTCGACCAGCGACCCGCCAAGCAGCGAGCCGAAGATCAGCGGGAACAGCTGCGCGAGCGACACCAGCCCGACGACGAGCGACGACCGGGTGATCGCGTAGACCTGGAACGGGACGGCGACCGTGGTGAGCTGGTTGCCGAGTACGGACACCCCGAGCCCCGCGATCAGCGCCCGGTAGTCGCGCGACCGGCGCAGCGGGGTGAGGTCGAGAAGGATGTGCCTAGCCAGCCGCCGGGGCGCTCGCACGCTCATCGGTTACTCGTCTGACCAGGCATCTCTTACACAATAACCGCACAATCCCGGCAAACGAACGGGTCATTCCGCGCCGAGGGCCGCGGTCTCCTCCCGTGCGCCAGGCCCGGGGACGACGGTACTGACCCGCGGCCGGCCGAACCCGGCGGCGGCGAACGCCCGCTCAGTCGCCGTGGTCAGCTCCGGCCCGCGGGCCGCCTCGATGAGCGTGATCGTCGAGCCGCCGAAGCCGCCGCCGGTCATCCGCGCGCCGAGCGCCCCGGCCGACAGCGCCACCTCGACGGCGAGGTCGAGCGCCGCGGTGGTGATCTCGTAGTCGTCGCGCATCGAGTAGTGCGAGGCGGTCAGCAGGCGGCCGACCGCGGCCAGGTCGCCTGACTCAAGGCCGGCGACGGCCGCCTCGACCCTGGCGTCCTCGGTCACCACGTGCCTGACCCGGCGGAACGTCTCGGCGTCGAGCACGGCCTGCGCCCGGGCCAGGTCCGCGATCGTGAGGTCGCGCAGGGCGGGGACGCCGAGCTGGGCCGCGCCGCGCTCGCAGGAGGCGCGGCGGGCCGCGTAGCCGCCTGAGGCGTGCGCGTGGGTTTCTCCGGTGTCAGTGAGGACCAGCGCGAGGCCGGCCGAGTCGAGCCGCAGCGGCACGGACCGTGCCCGCAGGCTGCGGCAGTCGAGGAACACGGCGGCGTCGGGCTGGCCGAGCAGGGACGCGTACTCGTCCATCACCCCGGTCGGCGCGCCGACGATCTCGTTCTCCGCGCGGTGGCCGGCCTTGGCCAGCTCGGCCGTGCTCAGCTCGAGCCGCCACAGGGCGGCGAGCGCGCCGGCCGTGGCGACTACCAGGGCCGCCGAGGAGGAAAGCCCCGCGCCTGCCGGGACGTCCGAGTGGATGAACAGGTCGGCGCCCGCGCTGGCCGGCACGTCGCGGACCCGCGCCAGCGCCCACGCGACGCCGAGCGGGTACCCGGCCCAGCCGTCGACGGCGCCAGGCGCGATGTCCGCGGCCCGCATGGTCACGGTTTCCTGCGCGAAGGCGGAGCCGACCGTGATCACGCCGTCGTCCCTGCGGGCGGCGGCGACGGCGGTCCGCTGGGTGATGGCGAACGGGAGGACGAAGCCGTCGTTGTAGTCGGTGTGCTCGCCGATCAGGTTCGCCCGGCCAGGCGCGGACCACGCCACCTCAGGCTGACGGCCGTAGGCGTCCGCGAAGGCCCGCACGGCGCGGCCGGCCACCGCCGCGGTACTCGTTGCCTCTGTGCTGTCCATCAGCCGGTAGAGTACCGCGATCTCGCCCGTTTCTCCGGCGCACCAGGCTACTCCGCCCGCTTCCGCGCCCCCTTACCCCCGGCCCGACCCCTGTGACCGTGAGAATCACCAGCTGAACGCGGGCATGGGTTGAGGGCCCGTGGCGGTTGGGGTCGCGGGCCTGGTCGGGGGCGGGTTCGGGTTAGCCGGCGGTGGGGGTGACGGTCACCTCGAGGCCGAGGGCCTGCAGCTGGCGGAGGTGGCCGCGGATCTTCTTGTCGCGGTCGGTCTTGCGGGCGTGCCAGTCGGCGCCGAGGTCGTGGTAGCGGGCCGTGGGGTCGTTGAGCAGGTGCCAGATGATGATGAGGATGGAGCGGGCGACGGCGCAGCGGGCGCGGGTGCCGCCGAGTTTCCTGCTCAGCCGGGCGAGGCGCTCGCCGAGGAAGGTGCCGGCGCGGCGGCGCCGGCGCCGTTGGCGGCCTGGGTGCAGTAGCGGCGCAGGTAGCCGTTGCCCTGGCCTTTTTTCGGCTTGCGGGCGCGGGTGCCGGACTGGCGGGCGGCCGGGGCGAGCCCGGCCCAGGACACCAGGTGGTGCGCGGTGGGGAACCGGGTCACGTCCAGGCCGGTCTCGGCGATGATGGCCATGGCCAGCTGGAGGCTGACGCCGGGGATCTCGGCCAGCCGCGCGGCGGCGGGCAGCACGGCGGCGCCGGGGCCGGGGTCCGCGCAGCGGGTCCCGTCGGCGGCGACTCCGCAGGCGGCGGGGATGGCTTCCACGGTGGCGGCGATCTCGTCCTCGACCGCGCCGGCGGAGCGGTCCAGGAACGCGATGTGGTCCAGGTGGATCCGGATCAGCCGGGCGTGGTGGGCGCCGAGCGTCATGCCCTCCAGCGACGCCTCCAGGGCGGCGCGGCGGGCCCGCAGCGGGCCCAGCGCGAGGGCGGCCAGGGCCTGCGGGCTGGTCTCCCCGCTGGCCATGGCCTCCAGGATGAGGCGGGCGGTCTTGACCTTGGCCAGGCCCGACAGCTCTGAGGACAGCTTGACCAGGGCGCCTTCCAGCAGCTTCTCCAGCCGCTGCCACGCCGCGGTGCGGTCGCGGACCAGCTGCAGCCGGGTGCGGGTCAGGTCGCGCAGCGCCCGGATCTCCGGCGGCGGGACGAACGAGGGGCGCAGCAGGCCCATCTCGGCCAGCCGGGCCAGCCACTGCGCGTCCAGCTTGTCGGTCTTCGGGCGCCCGGCCAGCTGCCGGGCGTGGCAGGAGTTCACCAGGGCGACCGCCAGCCCGAGCGACTCGAGCAGGTAGTACCAGATCCGCCAGTAATCCGACGTCGACTCCATCACCACCAGCTCGACCCCGTTGGCCAGCAGCCGGGCGCCGAGCTCCAGGATGTCGGCCGCCCGGGCCGGGATCGCCTCCTCGACCCGTGACCGGCGCCGCCCGCCCCCCGCGGCCGGCGGCAGCCGGGTGCACACGTCGCCTTTCGCCTTCGCGATGTCGATCCCCGCCACCTTCTCGTGACGGAGCTGGTAATCCTCGTCCTCCACCAGCTGCGCGGGAACCTTCCGCGCCCTCGCGTGACCCACCGGGGCCTCCTATCCTTGAACCGGGAACACGGGCGGGCTGCCCGGGGGCCCCGGTCATCTGGCTCAGCGCCGCGAATAGTGACCGCCGTGCTCGAACGCAACAAGAGGCGACCCTCAGGTCGAAGGCCCCGGTGCCAGGGTTTGCAACGGGCTGTCATCCCACAAAAGACCCGGCATCACGGGCAGCCCGCCCCTATCCTGCCGGCCAGCCGCCGCCCCCGCGCCCCGAACAGCCGCAACCGCCCCGGGCCCCGGCCGCCGGCGACCCGCAGCCCCGCGCAGAATTCTCAGGGCTGCGCGAGCGCCGCGGCGATCGAGGTGACCGTGAGAATCACCAGCTGAACGCGGGCATGGGTTGAGGGCCCGTGGCGGTTGGGGTCGCGGGCCTGGTCGGGGGCGGGTTCGGGTTAGCCGGCGGCGGGGGTGACGGTCACCTCGAGGCCGAGGGCTTGCAGCTGGCGGAGGTGGCCGCGGATCTTCTTGTCGCGGTCGGTCTTGCGGGCGTGCCAGTCGGCGCCGAGGTCGTGGTAGCGGGCCGTGGGGTCGTTGAGCAGGTGCCAGATGATGATGAGGATGGAGCGGGCGACGGCGCAGCGGGCGCGGGTGCCGCCGAGTTTCCTGCTGAGCCGGGCGAGGCGCTCGCCGAGGAAGGTGCCGGCGCTGGCGGCGCCGGCGCTGTTGGCGGCCTGGGTGCAGTAGCGGCGCAGGTAGCCGTTGCCCTGGCCTTTTTTCGGCTTGCGGGCGCGGGTGCCGGACTGGCGGGCGGCCGGGGCGAGCCCGGCCCAGGACACCAGGTGGTGCGCGGTGGGGAACCGGTTCACGTCCAGGCCGGTCTCGGCGATGATGGCCATGGCCAGCTGGAGGCTGACGCCGGGGATCTCGGCCAGCCGCGCGGCGGCGGGCAGCACGGCGGCGCCGGGGCCGGGGTCGGCGCAGCGGGTCCCGTCGGCGGCGACTCCGCAGGCGGCGGGGATGGCTTCCACGGTGGCGGCGATCTCGTCTTCGACCGCGCAGACGGAGCGGTCCAGGAACGCGATGTGGTCCAGGTGGATGCGCATCAGGCGGGCGTGGTGGGCGCCGAGCGTCATGCCCTCCAGCGACGCCTCCAGGGCGGCGCGGCGGGCCCGCAGCGGGCCCAGCGCGAGGGCGGCCAGGGCCTGCGGGCTGGTCTCCCCGCCGGCCATGGCCTCCAGGATGAGGCGGGCGGTCTTGACCTTGGCCAGGCCCGACAGCTCTGAGGACAGCTTGACCAGGGCGCCTTCCAGCAGCTTCTCCAGCCGCTGCCACGCCGCGGCGCGGTCGCGGACCAGCTGCAGCCGGGTGCGGGTCAGGTCGCGCAGCGCCCGGATCTCCGGCGGCGGGACGAACGAGGGGCGCAGCAGGCCCATCTCGGCCAGCCGGGCCAGCCACTGCGCGTCCAGCTTGTCGGTCTTCGGGCGCCCGGCCAGCTGCCGGGCGTGGCAGGAGTTCACCAGGGCGACCGCCAGCCCGAGCGACTCGAGCAGGTATACCAGATCCGCCAGTAATCCGACGTCGACTCCATCACCACCAGCTCGACCCCGTTGGCCAGCAGCCGGGCGCCGAGCTCCAGGATGTCGGCTGCGCCGGAGCCGGGATCGCCTCCTCGACCCGTGACCGGCGCCGCCCGCCCCCCGCGGCCGGCGGCAGCCGGGTGCACACGTCGCCTTTCGCCTTCGCGATGTCGATCCCCGCCACCTTCTCGTGACGGAGCTGGTAATCCTCGTCCTCCACCAGCGCGCGGGAACCTTCCGCGCCCTCGCGTGACCCACCGGGGCCTCCTATCCTTGAACCGGGAACACGGGCGGGCTGCCCGGGGGCCCCGGTCATCTGGCTCAGCGCCGCGAATAGTGACCGCCGTGCTCGAACGCAACAAGAGGCGACCCTCAGGTCGAAGGCCCCGGTGCCAGGGTTTGCAACGGGCTGTCATCCCACAAAAGACCCGGCATCACGGGCAGCCCGCCCCTATCCTGCCTGCCAGCCGCCGCCCCCGCGCCCCGAACAGCCGCAACCGCCCCGGGCCCCGGCCGCCGGCGACCCGCAGCCCCGCGCAAAATTCTCACTCAAGCGCGACCGCCCCCGGCGAAAAAGGGTTTGCATAGCTGGGGACCACCGCCAGCCCTCCTTGCATAGCCGGCGCCCATGATCACAATCGATTTGCGGCAAATGTCCAACCCTCGCCTATGAAAAGGCGAGGATTCGCGGTCCTGGACTATGCAAAGTCTTCTCACGCCGGGGTTGGTCGCGCTGGCGGGAGAATCTGGCGGGGGCTGCGGGTCGCCGGCTGGCCGGGGGTTAGGGCGTGGCCTGTGGCGGATGTGGCTGCGGGGGCAGCGGGTGCGGGGGTTGGATGGGTGCGGGCTGCCCGTGACGCCGGTTCTCTTTGGGATTACGAGCCGGTTGCAAAGTCTGGCGCCGGGACCTTGACCTTGAGGGTCGCCTCTTGTCGCCTGTGAGCACGACGGTCAGGATTCGCGGCGTTGAGCCAGATGACCGGGTCCCCGGGCAGCCCGCCTGGTTACCCGGTTCAAGCATAAGGAGGCGGCGGGACGGTGGCCCACCGGAAGAAGAAGATCGGCGCGCAGCTGGTCGAGGATGAGGACTACCAGCTGCGTCACGAGAAGGTCGCGGGCACCGGCATCGCGAAGGACAAGGGCGACGTGTGCACGCGGCTGCCGCCGGCCCGCGAGGGCGGGCGGCGCCGCTCGCGGGTGGAGCAGGACGTGCCCGCGCGGGCGCGGGACATCCTCGAGCTCGGTGCCCGGCTGATCGCGGACGGGGTTGAGCTGGTCATCATGGAAAGTACCTCCGATTACTGGCGGATCTGGTTCTACCTGCTGGAATCGCTCGGGCTGACGGTCGCGCTGGTGAACACCTCCCAGGCCCGGCAGCTGGCCGGGCGGCCGAAGACCGAGCGGCTGGACTGCCAGAGGCTGGCCCGGCTCGCGGAGATGGGCCTGCTGCGCCCCTCGTTCGTGCCGCCGCCGGAGGTCAGGGCGCTGCGCGACCTGACGCGCGCCCGCCTCCACCTGGTCCGCGACCGGGCCCGGGCGTGGCAGCGGCTGGAGAAGCTGCTGGAAGGCGCCCTGATCAAGCTGTCGGCCGAGCTGTCGTCGCTGTCACGGGTCAAGACCGCCCGGCTCATCCTGGACGCCCTCGCCGACGGCGAGCGCGACCCTAAGGCCCTGGCCGCCCTCGCCCTGGGGCCGCTGCGGGCCCGCCGCGCCGACCTGGAGGCGGCCCTGGACGGGATGATGATCGGCGCCCACCACGCGCTGCTGATGGGCGCCGACCTGAACCAGGTCGAGAGCCTCAGCCGCTCCATCGGCGCGCTCGAGGACGAAATCGACGCCGCCCTGGAGGCCGTCCCGGCCGCCTGGGGCATCACCGCGGCCGGGGAGCCGTCCACGGACCCCGGCCCTGGCGCCGCCGTGCTGCCCGCCGCCGCCCGCCTCGCGGAGATCCCGAGCGTCACCCTCGACCTGGCCAGGGCGGTCATCGCGGAGACCGGCCAGGACATGGCGCCTTCCCCAGCGCGGGGAACCGGGCCTCCTGGGCCGGACGCGCCCCGGGCGCCCGCCATTCCGGCACCCGCCGCGGCAAGCCGAAGAAAGGCCAGGGCAACGCCTACGTCAAGAAGCTGTGCACCCAGGCCGCCAACGGCGCCGGCAAGACGGACTCGTTCCTCGGCGAGCGGTTCCGCCGCCTGGCCCGTAGCATCGGCCCTGCCCGGGCCAAGGTCGCCGTCGCGGGCTGCATCCTCGTCATCACCTGGCACCTGCTGAACGACCCCGCCGCCCGCTACCACGACCTCGGCCCCGACTGGCACGACCGCAGACCAGCGGCGACAAGAAGATCCGCAGCCACCGGCGCGGGCTCCAGTGCCTCGGGATCGACACCAGCACCCTGAACACCACCGCCGCCTAAACCCAAACCACCCCTGACCAGGCACGCGACCCAACCCGCCACGGGCCCTTAACCCATGCCCGCTTTCGGCTGGGGATTCTCTCGGTTAGCCAAGATCATCCAGGGGAAGGTCGCGCGGACGTGAAGATCTTTCGCGGTGGCGGGCCTGCGGCGGGAACGCCTGAGGATCTCCACGGTCTGCTGGCCCGTCCCGGGGGGAAGGTCGCGCGGAGCGGGGAAGGGCACCCGCGCCCAAGCCAACCACGTAGGTGAGCGGCATTGGGCCGGCCGGGTCAGGGACGGGCCGGCGCCGCCCCGCGTGGTCAGACCTGCGACGCGTTGACGTAGCTCTGGTGGTTCTCCGGGGCGAGGACGACCCAGACCTGGCCGGCGGCGAACAGCATCCGCTGGCCGTCCGGCCGGGTGTAGCTGGTGCCGCCCTCCAGGGACGGGCGGGACCAGTGCACGGTGAACTCCTTGCCGTCGCGCAGGATGACGGCCTTGCCGCTGCCGGCCGACTTGGCGTACGGCGGCCGCCCGCCGTATTCAAGGAACCGTGAGGTCGCGATCTGCGTGTACTGGATGATCACGGTGCTGCCGCCGAGCTGCCCGCCCTCGGTGGCCATGGCGGGCGCGCCGTCGATCCAGGCGAGCCAGCGCCTGGCCTTCGACGACCAGCGGAAGGTGTACGACGCGGCGGGGTACTTCACGGAGAAAGACACGGCTGATTTCCCGTCGGCGGGGAGCGCGCCGAACCGGAACCCGATGTCCCGCGCCTTGCTCGCGCCCTTCGCCTCCTGGATGAGCTGCCGCGCGTTGGCGTACAGGTTGTACGGCGCCATCCGGTCCGGGGCGCGGTAGTAGCCGCCGACCCGCAGCGCGTAGAGGTCGACGATCGGTGACCGTTCGATGAACGGCACCAGGTGCGGGGCCGCGCCGGACCACGCGAAGGCAGGCCGGCCGAACTGGCGCAGGATGTCGAGATCGCTCTGCCTGGCGCTGCGCACCGGGCCGACGACCTTCGGGATGTGCGAGGAGTAGACGGCCATGAACCGGGTGAGCCCCCCCTCGACCGGGATCACGTACACGATGTCGGCGGACTGCATCCCGGTCTGCGGCCTGGCGTTCACGATGTTGTCGATCTTCACCGCGAGCACCGGCCCGAGCGCCCGGGCCGGCTTCCCGGTGAACGGGTCGAGCAGCGGCCCGCGGCTCGGCGTTGCCGTGGGGTGCGGCGTGGCCGTGACGTGCGTGCGCGACGGGGACGGCGCGGCGGGCCGGGGCGGCGCGGGGCTGCCGCTCAGCATGACGGCAAGGGTGACGCCGAGCGCGGTGACCGCCGCCGCGCCGATGGCCGCCGCGGCGACCAGGCTGCGCCGCTCCCGCGGCGATCGTTGCCGCCTTGTGCTCGCGGCGTCCCGGGACCTGCCCATCGGCCGCCTTCCGTCGTGACCGGGTTCCCCGCCCGGACTTCCCGATGCTAAGTCGGATATCCGCGAGTGTCGGCGAATTCGACGTCTTCGGCAAGTTCTGCACCTTTAGTTGAACCGGGGCTTGCGCCGATGTGGCGTCGCCCGATTTGTCGTCGTGGCCAACGCGGGCTCGCGACGAGGCGGATAACCTGCTGCTATGTCGGCCAAAGACGGGTTCCGCCTGGTCCGCCGCCCGCTTGGATGGCAGCTCGACCCGGCGGACGTGCTGCGCCTGGTCCGGGAAGACGCGCATCCCGTGGCGCTCAGCGGTGCCTGGGCTAACGGCAGTAACCTGGTCGCAGCGGAGCCCGTGCTCGTGCGTTCCGCGCCCGGACCGCTCAGCGACGTGCTCGACGCGCCCTGGCCCGCGGGGGCCAGCGACGTGCTCGACGCGCCAGGGTCCGCGGGGGCCAGCGACGTGCTCGTCGCGCCCTCGCCCGCGGGGGTCAGCCACCTGCTCGATGCGCCCGGGTCCGCGGGAGGTTGCGGTCCCGCCGCGACCGCTACGGCTGCCGCGACCGGTGACCTCGCCGCGTTCGGCGGCGGGTGGATCGGCTACCTCGGGTACAGCGCGGGCGGCGAGGCGCTGCCAGCGGCCGGGCCGCGCGCCCTGCCGGCCTGGTGGTTCGGCTATTACGACCACGTGCTGCGCCGGATGAGGGGGTCGGGGGAGTGGTACTTCGAGGCGCTGTGCGCGCCGGGCCGCGCGGACGCGCTCGACCGCCGGCTGGCCGAGCTGACCCGCCGTGCCGCGGCGCGGGCCGCGGGCGCGCGCGACTACGCCTTCGGCCCGTTCCGCCTGGTGCCCGGGGCGCAGCGGCATCAGGCGGCGGTCCGCAGGGCGGTGGAGTACATCCACCGCGGTGACATCTTCCAGGCCAACATCACCCTGCGCGCCGAGGCCGACTTCGCCGGCGACCCGCTCGACGCGTTCTGCCGTGGCGTGACCGAACTCGACCCGCCCTACGCCGCCTTCATCGGCGTGTCCGCGCCCGGGACGGCCCGGGCCGCGGTCGCGTCCCTGTCGCCCGAGCTGTTCCTGCGCCGCGCAGGCGGCACCGTCGCTTCCAAGCCGATCAAGGGGACCGCGCGCCGCGCCGCCGACGCGGGCCAGGCGGCCGTGCAGCGCGCCGGGCTCGAGGCGTCGGCGAAGAACCGCGCGGAGAACGTGATGATCGTCAACCTGGTCCGCAACGACCTGAGCCGGGTCTGCCTGCCGGGCACGGTCTCCGTTCCCGTGCTGCTCGGCGCGGAGGCGCATCCCGGTGTCTGGCACCTGGTCTCGACGGTGGCCGGCACCCTCAGGCCGGGTACGGGCGACGGCGACCTGATCCGCGCCGCGTTCCCGCCAGGCTCGGTGACCGGCGCGCCCAAGGTCCGCGCGCTTGAGATCATCGACGAGCTCGAGGCCAGCCCAAGGGAGGCCTACACCGGTGCGGTCGGGTACCGCTCGCCGGCCGCCGGCCTTGAGCTGAACGTGGCGATCCGCACGTTCGAGTTCGCGGCGGGCAAGGCCTGGCTCGGCGCGGGCGGCGGTATCGTCGCCGACTCCGACCCGGCCGCGGAGTACGCCGAGTGCCTCATCAAGGCGACACCGCTCTTTGCCGCGGTCGGCGCCAGGCTCGACCCCGCCGCACCGTCGGCCGGTGCGGGACACGCCGCGAGCGCGCTACCGCCGCGCCCGAGCGCCGGCGTCTTCAGCTCGCTCCTCGTGACCGACGGCGAGACCCGTGGCCTGGCCGCCCACCTCGCCCGCCTCGAATCGAGCGTCCGTGCGCTGTACGGCAAGGACCTACCCGCGTCGCTCGCCGGGCAGCTGGCAAGCTGCCTGGCCGCCCGCCCCTCCGGCCGCCTGCGGCTCACCGTCCGCCCGGTCGGCGGCCCGCTCCAGGCCACGGTGGAGGTCGTGCCGCTCACCACGCCCGCCGCCTCCACCGGCGAGATAACAGCAACAGGCGGCGAAGCCGCCACGCCCTCGTTCCTCTCGGCATCCGTTACCCTGCGCCCGGTGACCGTCCCGGGCGGTCTCGGCGCGTACAAGTACCGGGACCGGCGGCTGCTCGCCGAGCTCACCACCCGCGAGCGGCTGTCACTCGCGCAGCAGCTGCTGCTCACCGACGAGACCGGCGAGCTGCTCGAGACCGACCGCGCCAACGTGTTCGCGGTGATCGACGGGGTGCTGCTCACCCCGCCCGTCGACGGCCGCCTGCTGCCGGGCACCACCAGGGCCGCGGTGCTGCGCGCCGCCCACTCCCGCGGCATCCGGGTCGGCCAGAAGCCGCTCACCCTCGACGAGCTGGCCGAGGCGACCGAGGTCTTCGTCACCAACGCGGTCGCCGGCCTCATCCCGGTCACCGCCGTCGAGGGCTCACGGCTGGCCTGGCCCCCCGGCCCGGTCACCGCCGCCCTGGCGGCCGCCCTGGCTACCCGCCCCCCGGACGCCCCGGCCGCCGCGTCCCCGGCCGCCGCGTCCCCGGGCACCGCGTCCCCGGCCGCCTCGTCTCAAGGCACCGCGTCCCTGGCCGCCCTGACCCCTGGCGTCCGGCCGGCCCCCGCAGAACGCGGCGTGGCCCGGCCGCTGGTAATCCTCATCGACAACTATGACTCGTTTACCTGGAACCTCGCGCACCTCCTGGACACCGCGGGCGCGCGGGTCGAGGTCGTCCGCAACGACGAGGTGACCGCCGGGCAGGTGGTCGCGGCCGCGCCGGCCGGGGTGGTGATCTCTCCCGGCCCCTGCGCCCCGGCCGAGGCGGGCATCAGCGTCGCCACGGTGACCGCCTGCGCCGCGGCCGGCGTCCCGCTGCTCGGCGTCTGCCTCGGGCATCAGGCGATCGGCGCCGCGTTCGGCGCGGACATCGTCGCCGCGCCCCGACCGGTGCACGGCACCCCGTTCCCTGTGACGCATGACGGATCAGGTGTCTTCCGTGGCCTGCCGAGCCCCTTCCTGGCCACCCGCTACCACTCCCTCATCGTCGATGAGGGCACGCTGCCGCCCGACTTGCTGGTCACCGCGCGCACGGATGGCATCCCGATGGCCGTCCGCCATGCCACCCGTCCGGTGGAAGGCGTCCAGTTCCACCCGGAGTCGATCCTGACCACCCACGGCGCCGCCATCATCGCCAACTTCACTGGCACGGCCGCCCGCGGCCGCGCCGCCCCGTAGCGGCGCACCCGCGCTGACCTGCCATGAGGTGAGTCACAGCCGGCAGCCAACCGATGGACACGAACTAAGGTTAGCCTTACCTTAGTCAACGTGACTTGGGCGGACAGCGTACCTAACCTGCTGATCGGGCTCCGTGAGGGCCTCGAGGCGGGCCTTGTCGTGACAATCCTGCTCGCGGCCCTGCGTAAGACCGCCGTGCTCGATAAGGACGGAACCCGGGCCGGGCGGCCCGGCGCATCAGGAACCAGTGCGGCATCCGTCTCGACGGCACCGATCTGGCTTGGCGTGCTCGGCGCGGTGACGCTCTCCGGCGCGTTCGCCGCCGTGGCGAC
Organism: uncultured Actinomycetota bacterium; assembly: GCA_963811335.1. Taxonomy (GTDB): domain Bacteria; phylum Actinomycetota; class Actinomycetes; order Streptosporangiales; family Streptosporangiaceae; genus Trebonia. The sequence goes on from CAWERB010000015.1 coordinate 206,320, forward strand.
GTTCTCCGTCAGGGTCCTGACGAGCACCGGGCAGGAAGCGATCGGCGGCCTGCTCAGCGTCCTGGCCGTTTGCCTGGTCACCGCGATGATCTTCTGGATGCGGCGCACCGCGGCCAGCCTGTCGGCGCACCTGCGCGGCGACGTGGAGCGCGCCGCGGCGGTCGGGGCCCCCACGGGACCGTGATCCCCCTCGACTCGCACATCCGCCTGGCCAACCCCCGCACACCGCAGGCCGACAACCAGCGGCTCATCCGCCGCTCCTACAACTACGACCTCGGGACGGACCTGAACGGCAACCTGCAGGCGGGCCATATCTTCATCGCCTACCAGCAGGACGTGGAGCGCCAGTTCGAGACCGTGCAGCGCCGGCTCGTCAACGAGCCCCTGGTGGACTACGTGCAGCCGTTCGGCGGCGGCTACTTCTTCACATTGCCCGGCGTCCGCAACGGCAGCGACTGGTACGGCAAGCGCCTGCTCGCGTAACCGACGGCCCGCGCCGCCGCCGCGGGTCCGCGCGGGCACCGGTTCCCGTGCACCGAACGGGTGCGTGCTTCGCAGGCCGGCCGCTGTTCAGCCCTTCCCCGGCCGCCCCTCCCGCGCCCTGACCCGGGTCCGCCCGCGAACCGCGGATCCGCCGCGCACCCCGAAAGATAAGAAGGGGAAAAGGCGCGGCGTTTCGCGCTCGCCCGTGATTGCCGAACGCTATATTACTCACCGAACGACGGTGAGGCCAGGCAGCAGGAAATGGCGAGACCGCGGTGACCTGGATTGCCAAGAAACGGGGATAAACCCACCAAACAGAGCATCATCCCTGGTGGGCAGGGCAAGTCAAGGTCAGTAAAGGCCACGGGTAAATCGGGCATAAGTGCCTCGGATGACACGCTCTGGTAAGACCGGATAAGCCTCCTGAACCCGTCATGGGTAATCCAGCGCACAAATATCGGACACACTCCAAAAGACCTACAAAAGATCTCAGCAGACCGTAACCCCTAGGAGACGAACCCGTGGACCTCAGCCGCCGCAAGTTCATCAAGGGCAGCGCGACCGGCGCCGCAGGCACCGCGCTGGCCGGCAGCGTCCTCGTCGGCGGCGGGCGCGCCGACGCGGCGACCCTGAGCGACGCGGCCCAGCAGGCGTCATATCCGTTCCACGGCGTTCACCAGTCCGGCGTCCTCACCCCGGGGCCCGCCGCTAAGCAGGCGTTCACCAGTGTCGCGGCCTTCGACGTCACGGCGGACGGGCTGCCCGGGCTGCTCCAGGCGATCACCGCGCGGGCGCGGTTCCTCACCGCCGGCGGCACCCCGGCTAATTTCGGCGTCCACCAGCCGCCGTCCGACAGCGACGTCCTCGGCCCGGTCGTGCCCGCCGACGGGCTCACCGTGACGCTATCGGTGGGATCGTCGCTATTCGACGACCGCTTCGGCCTGTCGGACAGCCAGCCGAACAAGCTCAGGCGGATGCCCATCTTCCCCAACGACTCGCCTCAGGACGCATGGCTGGACGGCGACCTGCTCGTCCAGCTGTGCGCGAACCACCCGGACACGGTCCACCACGCGATCAGGGACATCACAACGCACACCAGCGAGTTCATGGCGCTGCGGTGGAAGATCGACGGCTTCGCCTCGCCGCCGCGCCCGGCTGGGACCGGGCGGAACCTGCTCGGGTTCAAGGACGGCACCGCGAACCCGACCGGCACCGATGCCAGCGACCTGGTCTGGGTCGACGACCCGGCGGAGCCGCAGTGGGCGCGGAACGGCTCCTACCTGGTGGTACGGCTGATCCGGATGCTCTTCGATTCCTGGGACGGCGTGTCGATCTACAAGCAGCAGAGGATATTCGGTCGCTACAAGGACAGTGGCGCGCCGCTCGACGCCAAGGGCGAGTTCGATGCCCCGAACTACCAGGTGGACCCGCAGGGGAAGGTGATTCCCTTGGACGCGCACATGCGCCTAGCCAACCCCAACACGCCGCAGACCGACAACCAGCGGCTTATCCGCCGCTCCTACAACTACGAGCTCGGCCCCGACGACAACGGCAGCCTGCAGGCGGGCCATATCTTCATCGCCTACCAGCAGGACGTGGAGCGCCAGTTCGCGACCGTGCAGCGGCGGCTCATCGACGAGCCGCTGTCGAACTTCGTGCAGCCGTTCGGCGGCGGCTACTTCTTCACCCTGCCCGGCATCCGCAACGGCAGCGACTGGTACGGCCGGACCATGCTCGGGCGCTAGACGCCGGGTCAGGGACTTGCGTCACGGCCGGTAAGTTAAGCGCCCGGCCTGCCCGGTCAGGGCGCGCTGGCGGTGCCGGGTGCCGGGCGCCGGCCCGGTGCGCCCCGGTGCGCGGCCGGCCGCTGCAGGCCCGGCGATGCCCGCGGGTTGTCCCGCCGTCCGTCGGCGCGCCGTCCCGCCGCAGGCGAGCCGGCCCGGCGGGCAGGGCCGCGCCAGCGGGTTTACCGGTAAACATCTCACGACCGGTAAAGAAAAGACGTTCCGAACGTCTTTTCTTTACATCCGGTGAAAAGTTTACCTGATACGAAAAATTTACTGTTAACCCCTGTTGCCGCGGGGGCGCGTGATACGCCGGAGCCGTCCCGCCCGGGCCGGGAGCACCGCCAGAGCCGTCGGCATCACCATCGGCCATGTCCCTTGACAGCAAGCGACGAACCTCATTAACCGGCCTGGTGCCTCGCGGGCCGCGCCCCTGGCGACCGCGAGGAGACGGGCGCCCTCGGGCGGCAGCGGGTCAAGGTCGTGCCGCCAGACGGCGGTCAGCTGCCGCGTCAGCGGCGGCCCCGCGACCTCGACGGCCACCAGGCGGCCGAGCACGAGGTCATCGCGGACGGCGAGCCGGCTGAGCACTCCCGGGCCGACGCCCGCCGCGATCGCTGACCGCACGGCGGCGCTCGTGCCGAGCTCCATCGCGATCCGCGCGGTCAGCGGCGGGTGCTGTGCGGCGAGGTGGTCGGTCAGGGTGTCCCTGGTGCCGCTGCCCGCCTCGCGCATGACCAGCGGCGTCGCGGCGACCTCGGCCAGTGACAGCGGGCCGTGGCGGCGCGTCCACGGATGACCAGGCATGGTGACCACCAGCATCTCGTCGTCCCGCAGGTGCGCCGTCACGAGGTCGGTCGGCAGGTGCGGGGTCTCGATGAAGCCGAGCCGCACCTTCACGTCCCTGACCAGTTCGATGACCCCGGTGGAGTTGGCCACGGTGAGCTCAACGACGGTCGGGCTGCTATCCGGCGCCTGCCCTGGTGCTCGCCTGCCCTGGGTGCGGCCTGCCCCGCCGCCTGCTCGATGCCGCGCAACTCGACCAGCCAGTGCGGCACCAGGTGCTCGGCGATGGTCTGGCTGGCGGCGATGGACAGCCGGTGCGACACCCCGGACCTGATGGACCGCAGCCCCGCCTCGAGCCGGTCGGCGGCGTCGAGCACGTCCTCAGCCCAGCCGACGATGAGGCGTCCCTGCTCGGTGAGGTGCGAGCCGGCCGGGGTGCGCGCGAGCAGGGTGACCTCCATGGCCCGCTCCAGGGTGCGCATCCGCGCGGACAGCGCCTGCTGTGAAACGCCGACCACCGCCGCGGCGGCCGCGATGGACCCCTGCCTGCCCACCTCGCGCAGCGCCCGCAGCGCGCCCAGGTCTTGCACGGTCTCTTTCATAGTCGCCCGCCCTCGTTCGCGGCTCGCCACAAGGGTAACTTGTACCCCCACAAGGCCCGCTTCCTTCCCACAGGTCAGCTCATTGTCGACCCTGGAATAGCCATGACTGTCCTGCACCGGGCCTCCGCCCCGCGGACCCCGCGCCCCGCCGCGCGCGCCCCGCGCCCCGCCGCGCGCGCCCAGGCCCCGCCCCCGCCCCGCCCCGCGCCCGCCACCGCGACCACGGCCCCGCGACCGCGACCACGGGCACCGCGGGCACCGCGGGTGCCACGACCGCGAGCACCGCGGCAAGCGCCGCCTCCCGGCGCGCGCCGCTCCGCGAGCGGGCACGCGCCACCGCCCCCGGGCTCGCGCTCGCGCTGGCCGTCGCGGCGGTGGCGACGGTCGTCGGGCAGCATGTGCCCCTCGTCGGCAGCGCGGTACCCGGCGCCGTCATCGGCGCTGGCATCGCGATCGCCGTCAAGCCAGGCGCCCGCCTCGCGCCGGGCCTGAAGTGGGCGAGCAGTACCGTCCTGCAGTGTTCGGTGGTCCTGCTCGGCGCCGAGTTGTCGGTCGCCGAGGCCGCCAGGGTCGGTGTCTCCTCGCTGCCCGTCATGCTCGGCACGCTCGCGATCTGCCTCGGCGCGGCCTGGCTGTACGGCCGCCTGCTCAATATCCCCGGCGACCTGCGCACGCTGATCGGCGTCGGCACCGGCATCTGCGGCGGCTCCGCCATCGCCGCCGCCGCCCCGGTGATCGAGGCGGCGTCCACCGACGTCGCCTACGCGATCTCCACGATCTTCCTGTTCAACATCACGGCGGTGCTCGCCTTCCCGCTGCTCGGCCACGTCCTCGGGATGAGCCAGCAGTCATTCGGCCTGTTCGCGGGCACGGCGGTGAACGACACCTCGTCCGTGGTGGCCACCGCGACCACCTACGGCACCGCCGCCACCAGCCACGCCGTCGTGGTGAAGCTGGTCCGCACGCTGATGATCATCCCGATCTGCCTCGGCCTCGCCGCGCTCACCGAGCGCAGGCGCCGCCACGGGGACCACGCCAGCGCCACGCCCGCAACGAACGGCCCGGCATCAACCGCACCGTCGCCCGTCCGGATGTCCCCCGCCCGCGTCATCCGCCTCGTGCCGTGGTTCCTGATCGGCTTCGTGCTGATGGCCGCGGCCAACTCCGCCGGGGTTATCCCGTCCGCCGCGCACGCCCCGCTGCAGCACGTCTCGGTTTTCCTCGTCGCCGTCGCGCTTTCCGCCATCGGCCTGTCCACCAACGTGGCCGCGCTGCGCAAGGCCGGCCCGCGGCCGCTGCTGCTCGGCGCCCTGCTGTGGATCACGGTCGCCGCGGCCAGCCTCGGCCTCCAGGCACTCACCGGCACCCTGTGACGGATGCGGCAACGCGGCGCGGATCAGGCTGATCCGGAGCCGGGAGCGGCAGTAACCTGAGCCCGCATGCTGACGACGACGTGAAAAGCTGAAGAGTGATGAGCGAAGACACCGGAAGAGGCGAGACGCGGTGAGCCGGGCCCAGGTTTTCCAGACGACGGACGAGGCGGTGGCCGGGATCGAGGACGGCTCGACCGTCCTCGTTGGCGGCTTCGGCCTCGCCGGGATGCCGTTCGACCTGATCGACGCGCTGATCAGGCAGGGGGCCAAGGACCTGACGATCGTCTCGAACAACGCGGGCAACGGCGACGTCGGCCTCGCCGCCCTGCTGAAAGCCGGCCAGGTGCGGAAGGTCATCTGCTCCTTCCCGAGGCAGGCCGACTCCTGGGTCTTCGACGGCCTCTACCGCGAAGGCAAGGTCGAGCTCGAGTTGGTGCCCCAGGGCAACCTCGCCGAGCGGATGCGGGCGGCCGGGGCGGGCATCGGCGCGTTCTTCTGCCCCACGGCGGCCGGCACGCCGCTGGCCGAGGGCAAGGAGACCCGCGAGATCGACGACCGGACCTATGTCCTTGAATACCCGATCAAGGGCGACTACGCCCTCATCGCCGCCCACCAGGCCGACACCCTCGGCAACCTCGTCTACCGGAAGACCGCGCGCAACTTCGGCCCCGTCATGGCCACCGCCGCGACGACCACGATCGTCGCCGTCGGTGAGGTTGTCCCGGTCGGCACGCTGGACCCGGAGGCCGTCGTGACCCCGTCGATCTTCGTCGACCGGATCGTCAAGGTCGAGACCCGCCGCTACACCGTCCAAGGAGCCCGCTGATGCCCCCCGTCGAGCACACGGCCGTCGAGCACACGGCCGTCGAGCGCGCCACCGTCGAGAACGCCGGCCGCGGCCCGCTGTCCATGGACGAGCTCGCCGCGGTGATCGGCCACGACATCCCGGCCGGCGCCTACGTCAACCTCGGCATCGGCCAGCCCACCAAGATCGCCGACTACCTGCCCACCGACGAAGACGGAAACCCGACCGTCATCCTGCACACCGAGAACGGCATGCTCGGCATGGGCCCCACCGCGGCCGGCGAGGACATCGACCCCGACCTGACCAACGCGGGCAAGGTCCCGGTGACCGAGCTGCCAGGCGCGGCCTACTTCCACCACGCCGACTCCTTCGCGATGATGCGCGGCGGCCACCTCGACGTCTGCGTGCTCGGCGCCTACCAGGTCGCCGCTAACGGCGACCTGGCCAACTGGCACACCGGCAGGCCGGACGACATCCCCGCCGTCGGCGGCGCCATGGACCTGGCCACCGGCGCCAAGGACGTCTACGTGATGATGACGCTGTTCACCAAGCAGGGCGAGGCCAAGCTCGTACCGCGGTGCACCTACCCGCTCACCGGCCTCGCCTGCGTCAGCCGCGTCTACACCGACTACGCCGTCTTCGACGTCCTGCCCGCCGCGAGGGGCGTGCACGTGCGTGCCACCTACGGCATCACGCTCGCCGCCCTCCGCGACCGGGTGAACGTCAAGCTCCTCGGCTGATCTGCGGCCGGTGTCACGGCGAGCCGCGGCCCCGCGCCGCTGGCCCTCACGGTCATCCAGAACGGGAGCGGCCTACCCTGGCCGCCCAGTCCCCGCGTCAGCGCGGCGTCAGCCGGAACGCGCGCGCCCCCGCCATCCAGGCCAGGTGCAGGTCGTCGGGATCGGGGTTACCCGCGGCGTCGAACCCGACCTTGTTGAACTTAGCGAACTGCCTGTTGTCCCGGCACATGGCCGCGTACAGGCCGGTGACGTCCGCCTCGCCGGAGTAGACCCGCACGTCGGCCTGGCGCAGCCGTCCCTTGAGCCGGATCTCCACCGGCTCGCCGGTGCGCAGGTTCCTGCCCCAGCCGAACGGCGTCCCGATCAGCAGGTCGTCCCCCTGCCGGGTGTAGGCGACCGGCACCGTGTAGCGCCGTCCCGACTTGCGGCCCGTGATGTACAGCGTGACCAGCCTGCCGCCCGCGGCGCGCGACAGCAGCGGCGTGCGCAGCAGCCCGCGCACCACGCGGTTGGCCACCCCCTGCATCGCCAGCGTCTGCGCCCGGGGATCCGGTATCGCGCTTGGCTCGGCCATCTTTCCCCTTACCGACTGCTCGGCCATCGGTCGCTTCCCTTCCAGTGTGTTACCTCGGTCCGCCGCGGTTCGTCATCGGGTATGACGGAAGGGAGCACGGAAAGGTGACAGTGAACGCTAACGACTGGACGCCGGCGGACTTCGAGGCCCGCGGCTTTGAGGAGCACAGGGCGCACCTGCGCTCGGTGGCCTACCGGATGCTCGGCTCGCTGACCGAGGCGGAAGACGCGGTGCAGGAGGCCTGGCTCCGGCTGTCCCGCGCGGGCGCCGGGGACGTGCGGGACCTGCGCGCCTGGCTCACCACGGTGGTGTCGCGCGTCTGCCTTGACATGCTCCGCTCCCGTGCGTCCCGCCGCGAGGACTCCCTGGACGCGGACGTGCACGTGCCCGACCCGATCGTCACGCCCGTCGGTGACGACCCGGCCGAGCAGGCGGCCCTGGCCGACTCGGTCGGCATCGCGCTGCTCGTCGTCCTCGACACGCTGGCACCCGCCGAACGGCTGGCGTTCGTGCTGCACGACGTCTTCGCCGTCCCGTTCGAGCAGATCGGCCCGATCCTGGACCGGTCGCCGGCCGCCGCCAAGCAGTTGGCGAGCCGCGCCAGGCGCCGGCTGCACAACACCCCGGCGCAGCCGGACACCGGCGCCGCCGACTCGGCCGCGATATCCGCCAGCGGTGCGGCGGCCAGTGCGGAGCCGGGTGGGGCCGCGCCAGCCGTGACCGCGGACCTCGGCAGGCAGTGGGCCGTGGTCGACGCCTTCCTCGCCGCGTCGCGCGAGGGCGACTTCGCGCGGCTGCTCGCCATCCTCGACCCGGACGTGGTGCTGCGGGCGGACGCGGGCGCGGGCCCGCTCGGCCCGTCGACCCTGGTCCGCGGCGCCCGCGAGGTGATCGCGCAGGCCCAGCGGTTCGCGCCGCTCGGCCGCTTCGCCCGCCCGGTCCTGGTCAACGGCGGTCCCGGTTTCCTCGTGGCCCGCGAAGGCGAGCCGCTCGCCCTGATGGCCGTGACGGTGCACGACGGCAGGATCACCGAGATGGACGTCCTCGCCGACCCCGACCGCCTCGCGCGCCTCGACCTGACCGCCGTACTGCCCGCGGACGGGAGCTGAGCAGCCGAAGGCCCTCGCCGGCCAGCCCACTCACTATCAGTTTCTGCTATTTTTCCGACTTCCTATCAGTTTCGGTCACTCTTGTGTCCGATATGCCCGATATCGGACACGGGAACTGATAGGAAGTCGTTTCGGGACGCGGAAACTGATAGAAAGTGCGCCCTGGGCGGGGGTCGTGCTGGAATGGGTGCGCCGACGGAAGGTGCGGCAGAGGCTGAGTCCCGAGGAGTACCTGGTGTTCTTGCTGGCTGTCGTGCTGACGGTGCTGCTGTTGCTTGAGACGCTGCCGTCCGCGCTCGTCGGGCTGGCCCGAGCCCAGGTCGGGCTCAAGCGCCTGGATGGGCTCACCAGGCTTGGGTTGCTCGACGGCCGCAACCTCTGGGTCGCGTCCGTGCTCGGCCTGGTGCACCTGGCCGGCAGCGCGGCGGTCATCGCCGGCCTGTTCGCCCCCATCGCCGGCCTCGTCGGCGGCGGGCTTGAGGCGGCCGTGTTCGGCTGGGTGCTGTCCCGCCAGCTCAGCCACGGTGACCGGGGACGCGCCCTCGGCGCTTACCTGCTGTTCACCGCGCTGGCGCTCGCCGTGCTTGCGGTCAGCGCGCTGCGCCTCTAGGGCTGGCGGTCACCGGGCCGGCCGGCGCCGCCGGTCAGGTCGCCGGGTCGGGGAAGCCGGCCTTGGTGCAGTCGGTCTCCGCCTTGGCCGCGAACTGCCGTGCGAACGCCGCGTTGGCCGCCTTGTCGCCGCCCAGCCCCTTGCCCTGGTCCCTGAGCCCGACCGAGACGTTATACAGGTCGGCGAGCAGCGGCTGCGTGGTCGCCTTCTGGTACGCGCTGAGCACCGGGCCGGCGGCGCCCGTCGCGTCATCCCAGGACCAGAACGCGCTGCAGGCCTGGGCGTTACCCGACTGCGAGGTCCGGCCCCTTGAGGTCGCCGCGATCACGGCGGCCCCCACGGCGACGATGGCGATGACAAGGAGAGCGATGTTCACCACGCGGCGTGGATTCCTCATGGCGTGCCGCCTTCCTCTGGGCCATGGATGGGCATGTCGCAGGATAACAGCAAGGCGGCCGCCGCTGCCAGGTCTTCTTTCTGGGTCGCCCGGCTGCAGAAGGCGGCCTCGCTGGCGCCAAGGGCTGGCCAGCCTCGGAAGTGCGAGATGATCGATCACATGAGCGCCGAAGACGTGTCCGACCGCCGATCCCTTTACCCGTGCCGAGCGCAGCGCCGCCGCGCTGCGCGAGCGGGCCGGCGCCGACGGCTTCGACGCCGTCGTCGTGCTCGGCTCCGGCTGGCAGGCCGCCGCGGACGCCATCGGCGACCCGGAAGCCGAGGTGCCGCTCGCGGACCTTGGCGGGTTCCCGCAACCGGGCGTCAAGGGCCACGCGGCCTCCGTTCGGTACGTGCGCAAGGGGCAGCGGCGGGTCCTGGTCTACCTCGGCCGCGTGCACATGTACGAGGGACATGACCCGCACGCGGTGGTGCACGGCGTGCGCACCGCGATCGCGGCGGGCTGCCGCACCGTCGTGCTGACCAACGCGGCGGGCGGCATCAACGCGCGCTACGCGGTCGGGGAGCCGGTGCTGATCAGCGACCACATCAACCTGACCGGGCGCTCTCCGCTCGCCGGCGCGCTGCCGCCGCACGTACCGTCGCGGTTCACCGACCTGACGGACGCGTACTCCCCCCAGTTGCGCGCCCGGGCCAGGGAACTCGACCCGTCGCTCGCCGAGGGCGTGTACGCCGGGCTGCCAGGGCCGCACTTCGAGACGCCCGCCGAGATCAGGATGCTGCGGGCCGCGGGCGCCAACCTGGTCGGCATGTCCACGGTCATGGAGGCGACGGCCGCCAGGCACCTCGGCGCCGAGGTGCTCGGCATCTCCATCGTCAGCAACCCCGCGGCGGGCCTGTCGGACGAGCCGATCAACCACCAGGACGTCCTCGCCGCGACCGGGGCGGCGGCGGGCCGGGTCGGTGCCCTGCTCGCCGACCTGCTTTCCCGCCCGTAACCGGCCCGTCTTGCCACTGACTACCGGAGTTTAAGTGCGACAAATGCGACATTCTGCCCGGATTTTCGGCCAAAACGCGGTACAAGTTGCCCTGGGGACGCGATGACGGGTCCCGAAAGCGGCCTGGCGGCCCGGGCCGCCGCCTGGCGCGACGCCGATCCGGACGCGGCCACCCGGGCGGAGCTTGACGAGTTGCTCGCCCGCGGTGACAGCGCGGCGCTCGCGGCGCGCTTCGAGGGCTCGCTCGCCTTCGGCACGGCCGGCATCAGGGCCGAGCTCGGCGCGGGCCCGATGCGGATGAACCGGCTGGTGACCGCCCGCGTGGCGGCTGGCCTGGCCCGTTACATCACGGCCAGTGACCCGGCCGCGGCCGAGGCGGGGATCGTCATCGGCCACGACGCCAGGGACGGCTCCGCGGTATTCGCCACCGACGCCGCCCGGATCCTGTCCAGGTCCGGCATCCGTGTCTCGCTGCTGCCCGGGCCGCTGCCAACCCCGGTGCTCGCCTTCGCGGTGCGCTACCAGCGGGCCGCCTACGGCGTGATGGTGACCGCGAGCCACAACCCGCGCCGGGACAACGGGATCAAGGTCTACGTGCGGGACGGCGGGCAGCTGCTGCCGCCGGATGACGAGCGGATCGCCGCCGCGATCGACGAGGTAGACCCGCTGAGCCTGCCCGCGGGCTGGGCCGCGGGGCCGTTCGAGTCCACGCCGGGCGACGGCGCCGCGCGGGCCTACGTGACCGAGGTGGCCGCCGGCGGCCGCCGCCGCACCGGGCGCACCCGGTCTCACGGTCGTGCATACGGCGCTGCACGGCGTCGGAGACGCCACGCTGCGCGCGGTGCTCGCCGCGGCGGGCTGGCCGGAGCCGGTGCCCGTCGCCGCGCAGCGGCAGCCCGACCCCGGCTTCCCGACCGTGCCCTACCCCAACCCGGAGGTGCCTGGCGTGCTCGACCTGGCCCGCGACACCGCGGAGCAGGCGGGCGCCGACCTGGTGCTCGCCAACGACCCGGACGCCGACCGGCTCGCCGTCATGGTGCCGGCGCCCGGCGGCTGGCGGGCGCTCACCGGGGACGAGCTCGGCGCGCTGCTCGGCGACGCGGTGCTGAACGGCCGGCCGACCACCGGGCGGGCGCCCTCCGGTCGTCGCCACCACGGTGGTCTCCGGCTCCCTGCTGCGCCGCCTCGCGCAGGCCGCGGGCGTGCGCTGCGTCACCACGCTGACCGGCTTCAAGTGGATCGCGCGGGCCGGCGGCGCCGACGGGCACCCTGGTCTACGGTTACGAGCAGGCACTCGGCTACGCCGTCCGGCCGGACCTGGTAGCCGACAAAGACGGGATCAGCGCCGCGCTGCTCGTGCTGCGGCTGGCCACCGAGCTGGCCAGCCAGGGCCGGACGCTGACCGACAGGCTCGACGACCTGGCCCTGGCGCACGGCGTGCACGTCACCAGGGAGCGTTCGCTGCGCGCGACGGGCGCGACGGGCCTGGCCAGGCTCGCCGAGGCGGTGGCCGCGGTCAGGAAGGAGCCGCCGCGGCTGCTCGACGGGCAGCCGGTCACGGTGACCGACCTGCGGACGAGCTCCGGGGGGCTGGCGGACCTGGCGGGCGGCCGCGCCGAGCGGGCACCCGGCGTGCCGGTCCCGCCGGCCGACGTGCTGATCTGGCACGCCGGCGGCGACGCGAGGGTGATGATCAGGCCCAGCGGCACCGAGCCGGTGCTCAAGCTCTACGCCGAGGCGGTCCGCCCGGTGCGGTCGCGCGGCGAGCTCGCCGCCGCCCGGGCTGCTGCCATCGAGCAGACAGAACGGATGCTGGCCGCCGCCGCGGCCCTCCTTGATCCCGGCACCGGGGAAGACCAGTCCTGACGGGCCTCGCCACTGCCGCTACCGGGCGGCCAGGGCCGTCCTGGCGGCCTGCGCGGCCCTAGCCCTCGCTCTTCGCCCTGGCGGCGGCGAAGCCGGGCTTGATCACCGTGTTGATCAGCCGCAGCCGCTCGTCGAAGGGAGCGAACGCGCTCTTCATCGCGTTGATGGTGAGCCATTCGATGTCCGCCCAGCCGTAGCCGAATTCCCTGGCCGAGCAGCTCGAACTCCGAGCTCAGCGAGACCTGGCTCATCAGCCGGTTGTCGGTGTTCACCGTGACGCGGAACTGCAGCTGGCGCAGCAGCCGCAGCGGGTGCCGCTCGATGGACGGCGCCGCGCCGGTCTGCACGTTCGACGACGGGCACATCTCCAGCGGGATGCGCCGGTCGCGGACGTAGGTCGCGAGCCGGCCGAGCTTGACCGCACCGTCGGCGTTGACCTCGATGTCGTCGGCGAGCCGCACGCCGTGTCCGAGCCGCTCGGTGCCGCAGTACTGCACGGCCTCCCAGATCGACGGCAGGCCGAACCCTTCACCCGCGTGGATCGTGATGTGGAAGTTCTCCCTGTGGATGTACTGGAAGGCGTCCAGGTGGCGGCTCGGCGGCCAGCCCGCCTCGGCGCCCGCGATGTCGAAGCCGACCACGCCGTTGTCCCGGTGCCTGACCGCCAGCTCCGCGATCTCCAGCGAGCGCGCCGCCGTGCGCATCGCGGTGAGCAGCGTGTACACCACGATCGGCCGCTTGACGCTGCCCGCGCGGAACCCGTCGAGCACCGCGGCGACAACCTCGTCGAGTGACAAGCCGCGCTGCGGTGTGCAGCTCGGGAGCGAACCGGACCTCCGCGTAGACGACCCCGTCGGCGGCCAGGTCCTCGGCGCACTCCTGCGCCACCCGGTACAGCGCCTCCGGCGTCTGCATGACGCCGACGGTGTGCCGGAAGGCGTCCAGGTACAGGTTCAGGTGACCGCGGTTCGCCCCGGCGGTGAGGATCTTCGCCAGGTCGACCGGGTCGGCGGCCGGCAGGTCACGGTAGCCGGTCTCCTGCGCGAGCTCGATGACGGTCGACGGGCGCAGCCCGCCGTCCAGGTGATCGTGCAGCAGCACCTTCGGCGCCGTGCGGATCTGGTCAAGGCGGATCTGACCGGCGCGGATCGGGTCAAGCGTCGGGCTCACAGGGACTGCGCTCCAACATCGTCGAGGACTAGCGGAACGTCCGGTGGCGGTTCGCTGCCGATCGTAATCACATCCGGCGCGTCCAGTGCGTTCATCGCCACGTCGAACCGGCCTGGGTCATCGGCGCGCAGCTCGAGGACGGCCTGCCCGGCCTCGACGTAGTCTCCCGGCTTGGCCAGGCAGAGCACGCCGGCGGTGTGGCTGACCGCATCTTCCTTGCGGGCGCGCCCGGCGCCGAGCCGCCACGCCGCGACCCCGACGGCGAGTGCGTCCAGCCTGGTCAGCCAGCCGGAACTGGGCGCGGGCAGCGCTTCACGCCGGTGCCGGGCCTGCGGCAGCGGCGCGTCCGGGTCGCCGCCCTGGACGCGGATCATCTGGTTCCAGGTGTCAAGCGCGCGGCCGCTGCTTATCGCCTGCTCCGGGTCGGCGTCGATGCCCGCGAGCTCGAGCATGGCCCGGGCGAGTGCGTAGGTGACCTCCATCAGGTCGGCGGGGCCGGCGCCGCGCAGCGCCTGGACGGCCTCCTCGACCTCGACGGCGTTGCCCACCGCGCGGCCGAGCGGGGTATCCATCCGGGTGACGAGCGCGCGGGTGCGCACGCCGTGCTCGGCGCCGAGCGCGACCATGGTGCGGGCGAGCTCGACCGACCGCTCCCGCTGCTTCATGAAGGCGCCGGAGCCGGTCTTGACGTCGAGCACCAGGGCCTGGGTACCCTCGGCGATCTTCTTGGACATGATGGAGCTCGCGATCAGCGGGATCGACTCCACCGTCCCGGTCACGTCGCGCAGCGCGTACAGCCTGCGGTCGGCCGGCGCGAGGCCGGCGCCGGCCGCCGCGATCACCGCGCCGACCTGGCCGAGCGCCGCGACAAGCTCCTCGTTGGACAGGCCGGCCCGCCAGCCGGGTATCGACTCGAGCTTGTCGAGCGTCCCGCCGGTATGCCCGAGGCCGCGGCCGGACAGCTGCGGCACGGCGGCGCCGCAGCTCGCCACGAGCGGGGCGAGGACAAGCGAGACCTTGTCCCCGACGCCGCCGGTCGAGTGCTTGTCCACCGACGGCCTGGCCAGGCGGGACAGGTCGAGCCGGTCGCCGGAGGCGATCATCTCCCCGGTCCAGGCCCGCAGCTCCGGAGGCGTCAGGCCGTTGAAGTAGATCGCCATCAGCAGCGCGGCCATCTGCTCGTCCGCCACCTCGCCGGCGGCGTAGGCGGCGAACAGCCAGCCGATCTCCGCCTCCGTCAGCGGCCGCACGTTGTCGCGCTTGAGCTGGATCAGCGACACCGCGTCAGGCATCGCGGCGGGCCGACAGGTCGGGAGCGGCGAAGGCAGCGGGCAGCAGGTCGCCGAGCGCTACCGGGCCGGCCGTCGTGTCCACGAGCAGCGCCGCGCCGCCCGCCTCGAGCAGCAGCTGGCGGCAGCGGCCGCAGGGCAGCAGCGGCGCCCCGTCGCCCGCGACGACGGCGACCGCGACAAGCACCGGCGCGGCCGTCCCCGGCGTCCCGGCCGTCTCCGGCGAGCCGGATGTGGTGGGTGCCCCGGGCGGCGCGGCGGTCCCCTCTGTCCCAGATGTCCCGGAGGCCTCGGGCGGCGCTGGGGTCCCGGGCGACGCGGTGGCGTGGAGGGCGGAGACGAGCCCGCACTCGGCACACAGCGTGAGGCCGAATGACGCGTTCTCCACGTTGCAGCCGGTCACCATCCGCCCGTCCGCGGTCAGCCCGGCGGCGCCCACCCGCAGCCGCGAGTACGGCGCGTACGCGCGGCCCGCCACGTCGGCGGCGGCGGCCCGGAGCGCCGGCCAATCGATGATCATTTAAAAACCATGCGACAACTTGGCCGCACGGGCAACCCTCGCCCCGGCGCGGCGCGGCGATCGGGCACGTGAATCCGGTGGCCCAGCCCTCTCCGGCGCGGCGCGCGGTCACGTGAATCCGGGCACACCCCCTGCGCCCGCGCAGCGGCCAGTGGCGCGAGCCCCCGGTTAACGGCAGGTAAATTACTTTGACGTATATAAATATTTACCGGCTGCGCCGTCCCGCCCCGCCACGCTTGATCGACCCAACCGTCGCAATTCTGCAACGACATGCCGTCAGGCCCGGAGAATGTCTTCCCAGCGGGCGTCGCCGGGAACTAATCTTCGGCAGTCTAGGCTGGGGGAGGACCCGTCTCGCCTGGGCACCGGCACAACTAGTCCAGTGGAGGAGACGGTGAAGAATTCCGCGTTGATGGCGGCGGCCGCGGCTGTCGCGGCGAGCCTCGTGATCGCCGCGTGCGGCAGCAGCACGTCAAGCGCACCTGCGGCAACTAGCACCACGTCGGCGTCCGCGCCGGCGGCAGCATCGGGCACGGCAGCAAGCAGCGCGGCCGCGGGCTCGTCGTTCCTCGGCTGCATGGTCACCGACACCGGTGGCATCAACGACAAGTCGTTCAACCAGTCGGCCTGGGCGGGCATGCAGGCGGCCGCGGCCGCCAACCCGAGCATCCAGGTCAAGTACCTGCAGTCGACTACGCAGAGCGACTACGTGCCGAACATCAACACGTTCCTCGGCGAGAAGTGCGGCGTCATCGTCACCGTCGGCTTCCTGATGGCCGCCGCGACGGAGAGCGCGGCCAAGGCGAACCCGACCCAGGACTTCGCGATCGTCGACTGCTCGTACGCCTCCGGCTGCCTGACCGGCGCCAAGGAGAGCAACATCGACCAGCTGACGTTCAACACCGTGCAGGACGGCTTCCTCGGCGGTTACCTGGCCGCGGGGATGAGCAAGACCGGCAAGGTCGCCACGTTCGGCGGTATGCAGTTCGGCACCGTCACGATCTACATGGACGGCTACGCCGACGGCGTCGCGTACTACAACCAGAAGCACAAGACCAACGTCCAGGTGCTCGGCTGGAACGCGCAGACCCAGAAGGGCGAGTTCACCGGCGACTTCACCAACCAGACCAAGGGCCAGACGGTCACCCAGACGTTCATCAGCGAGGGCGCTGACGTCATCTTCCCGGTGGCCGGCAACGTGGGCCTCGGCGCGGCCAAGGCCGTGCAGCAGGCCAACGCGTCCGGCGGGAAGGTCAGCATGGAGTGGGTGGACGTCGACGGCTGCGTCAGCGCGGCGCAGTACTGCAAGTACTTCCTCACCAGCGTGACCAAGGGCATCGCGACCGCGGTGCAGGACGTGGTGACGAAGGCGCAGTCCGGCTCGTTCCAGGGCGGCACCTACGTCGGCACGCTGGCCAACGGCGGCGCGGTGCTCTCGCCGTTCCACGACTTCGCCACCGTGATTCCCGCATCGCTGCAGGCCGAGCTGAAGACGGTTCAGGCCGGCATCCAGGACGGGTCCATCCCGACGCCGACCAAGAGCCCGGTCTAAGCGCGGTCGAACACACGTGGAACTTGAGCTCAGGGGCATCACCAAGAGGTATGGCCTGCTCGCGGCGAACGACGGGATCAGCCTGTCGGTGGCCCCTGGCCAGGTCCACGCCCTCCTCGGCGAGAACGGGGCGGGGAAGACCACGCTCATGAACGTCCTCTACGGGCTGACCCAGCCCGACGAGGGCGAGATCCTGATAGACGGCGAGCCGGCCAAGTTCGGCTCGCCGCGTGACGCGATCGCGGCCGGCATCGGCATGGTGCACCAGCACTTCATGCTGGTGCCGGTCTTCACGGTCGCGGACAACGTGACGCTCGGCATCGAGGAGGCCGGCCCGGCCGGCCTCCTCGACCGGCGCAAGACGCGCCGCGACGTCGCCGACCTCTCGCACCGCTACGGCCTCGACGTCAACCCCGACGCGCTCGTCGAGGAACTGCCCGTCGGCATCCAGCAGCGGGTCGAGATCGTCAAGGCACTGGTCAGGCAGGCCAAGGTGCTCATTCTCGATGAGCCGACGGCCGTGCTCACCCCGGCGGAGACCGAGGAACTGTTCCGCATCATCCGCCAGCTCAAAGACGGCGGCACGTCGGTCATCTTCATCTCGCACAAGCTCAAGGAAGTCCAGGCGATCGCCGACACCATCACGGTGCTGCGCCGCGGCCAGGTCGTCGGCGCGCGCACGCCGCCGGTCACCGAGGACGACCTCGCGGCGCTGATGGTCGGCCGGAACGTGCAGCTGCGGGTCAGCAAGGACCCGGCCAAGCCGGGCGAGGTGGTGCTGGACGTCGACCGCCTGACGGTGGCCGACGACTCCGGCGGCCTCCCCGTCAACGGTCTGTCGTTCCAGGTCCGGGCGGGGGAGATCCTCGGCATCGCGGGAGTGCAGGGCAACGGGCAGACCGAGCTGTGCGAGGCGCTGATGGGGCTGCGGCCGACCGCGGGCGGTTCGATCACCGTGGAGGGGCACGACCTCACCCGCGCCTCCCCCCGGGCCAGGCTGCGGGCCGGCATCGCCTACGTGCCGGAGGACCGCACGGATGACGGCCTGGTCGGCGCGTTCTCCGTGGCGGAGAACCTCGTGCTCGACATGTACGACCGGGCGCCCTACTCGTCCGGCATCAACCTGAACCTCGCCTCGATCCGCGAGAACGCCGCGGCGCGGATCGAGGAGTTCGACATCCGCACCGGGTCGGCGGCCACCGCCGCGGGCACCCTGTCCGGCGGCAACCAGCAGAAGGTCATCCTGGCCCGGGAGGTGGGGCGCGAGCACAAGGTGCTCATCGCCAGCCAGCCCACCCGCGGACTTGACGTCGGCTCCATCGAGTTCGTCCACAAGCGGATCATCCAGCAGCGGGACCACGGCGTCGCCGTGGTCATCGTCTCCTCCGAACTCGACGAGATCTACGCGCTCGCCGACCGGATCGCGGTCATGTACGAGGGCAAGATCACCGGCTTCCGCTCACCCGACGTGACCGCCACCGAGCTCGGCCGGCTGATGGCCGGCGGCGCGGACAGCACCGGCGTGCCAGGCGCCGTCGTTGACGCGGAGGGGGTACTCCGGGTGGCCGACGGCGCTGGGCCAGCCTCGGATGCGGGGCCTGCCGCAGCCGATGAGCCCCCTGCCGCCGATGAGCCCGCCCCGGATGAGCCTGCCCCTGACGGGCCCACCACGCAGGAGGAAGCGTGACCACCCCGCCGACCGCGCCGGCCTCACCGGAGCCTGAGCCGCCCGCGACCCGCGCACCGAAGCCCTCCTCACCAGAGTCACTGCCGCCCGCGGGCGAGCTGGAGCCGTCGGCCGGCCACGACCGCTCGTTCGGCGAGCACCTGCGCGACGCCATCCAGGACAGCACCGTCACGGTCACGGTCCTCGCGTTTGTCGCCGCCATCGTGCTCGGCGGGCTGCTCGCCGCGTTCACCAACGACGCCGTGCTGCACGCGTGGAGCAACTTCTTCTCCGCGCCGGGCAACGCGATCGCGAAGGCCTGGGCCGCCGCGGCCGGGACGTACGTCGCGCTGTTCGAGGGGTCGGTGTTCAACCCGCACACCGTCGCGGCGCTGTTCCAGCAGGCCTCGATCTCCGCGGCGATCCACGACGGCTACCTGTCCGCCGTGTTCGGGCCGCTGTCGGAGACCGCCGTGCAGGCGACCCCGCTGATCCTGACCGGCCTCGCGGTGGCGCTGCCGTACCAGGCGGGCATGTTCAACATCGGCGGGCAGAGCCAGTTCATCGGCGGCGCGATCCTGGCGACGTGGCTCGGCTACGCCGTCAGCCTGCCGTTCTTCGTGCACGTGGTGGTCTGCGTGCTCGGCGGGTTCGTCGGCGGCGCGGCGATCGGCTGGCTGGCGGGCGAGATCAAGGCGCGCACCGGGGCGCACGAGGTGATCGTCACGATCATGCTCAACTACGTCATGGCGTACTTCCTCGCCTACCTGCTGTCCTCGAAGTCGCTGATGCAAGGTCCCGGCGGGTCCAACAACATCACCCAGGCGATCGCGTCCAACGCGCACCTGCCGCTGATCGCCGGCACCCACCTGCGCATCAACGTCGGCTTCCTGATCGCGCTCGCCTGTGCGTTCGGCGTGTGGTGGCTGCTCAGCCGGACCACCACCGGGTTCGAGTTCCGCAGCGTCGGCGCCAACGCCAGCGCGTCACGGGTCGCCGGGATGAACGTGGAGCGCAACTGGGCGCTGGTGATGCTGATCGGCGGCGGGCTCGCCGGGCTCGCGGCGGCCACGGTCGTCATGGGCACAGAGTTCACGCTCAACCCGCAGAGCTTCGGCACCTACGGCATCGACGCGATCACCGTCGCGTTGCTCGGCCTCGGCCGGCCGGGCGGCGTGGTGGCCGCGGGCCTGCTGTTCGGCGCGCTGCACGCCGGATCGCCAGGCATGCAGACCGCCACCGGCACGCCGGTACAGATCGTGCAGGTAATCCAGGCGCTGATCGTGCTCTTCGTGGCCGCGCCGCCGCTGGTGCGGGCCGTGTTCCGATTGCGCGCCGCCCGGGCGCGCGGGGTCAGCACGAGCATGTCGAAGGGGTGGAACGCTTGACCGCCGCCGCATCCGGGGCTACGTCAGACAGGCTCCCCGTGCTACTGTCACCGGGGCCGGCCGACGGCACCGGGACCTTCGGCGGCCGGTTCGCCGCGCCCGTCACCTACCTGGTGTTCGGGCTGCTCGACATCCTCGTGTTCGGGCTGCACGCCAAGGGCGACGTCACGTTCTCCTTCACGCCGCAGTTCGCCAAGGTGACGGTGCCGAACCTGACCCTGGCCGCCGCCGCCACCTGCTATGTCTGCGGCGCGCTCACGCTGGCGCTCGCCGCGGCCCGGCTGCTCGACGTGCTCGGCACCGTCCGGCTCGGCCGCGTGCCGCGGCGGGTGGTCATCGGCACGGTGCTGTTCCTGTTCGTCATCGCGCTGCTCGCCTGGGCCGGCGGCGGGCAGCCCGTCGCGGTCGGCGTGGTGAACCTGCTCGCCGGCTCGCTCAACCTCTCCATCCCGATCATGCTCGGCGCGCTCACCGCCGTCGTCTGCTCCACCTCCGGCGTGATCAACATCGCCATCGAGGGACAGCTGCTGCTCGGCGCGTTCTGCGCGGCGATCGCCACGAGCGTCACCGGGTCGCTGTGGCTCGGGCTGGTCTGCGGCGCAGCGGCCGGATTGCTGGTCGCGGCGCTGCTCGCCGTGTTCGCGATCGCCTACCGGGTGGACCAGATCGTCCTCGGCGTCGTGCTGAACGCCCTGATACTCGGCCTCACCGGGTACCTGTACAACGCGATCTTGACGCCGTACGGCGACACGCTGAACAACCCGAATACCTTCAACCCGGTGAAGATCCCGCTGCTCGGCGACATCCCGATCCTCGGCCCCGTCTTCTTCGACGCGTCGGTCTTCCTGTACATCACCTACGTGCTGCTGATCGCCATTCAGGTCGGGCTGGCGCGGACCCGGTGGGGGCTGCGTACCCGGGCGATCGGCGAGCACCCGGTGGCGGCCGACACCGTGGGCATCCGGGTGCTGGCCCTGCGGTACCGCAACGTCATCCTCGCCGGCCTCATCGCCGGGATCGGCGGCGCGTACTTCACGATCGGCTCGGTCGGTTCGTTCGGCCCCAACATGTCATCCGGCGAGGGCTACATCGCGCTCGCCGCGATGATCTTCGGTCGGTACACGCCGCTCGGCGCCATCGGCGCCGCGCTGCTGTTCGGCTTCACCACCCAGCTGCAGTCGATCCTGTCGAGCATCAACGTGCCGATCCAGTCCAACCTGCTGCTGCTCACCCCGTACGTGGTGACCATCATCGTGGTGGCCGGCCTGGTCGGCAAGGTCCGTGGCCCGCGCGCCGAGGGCGTGCCGTACGTCAAGTCCTGATGCTTCGCTGACCGTTGCGCGGGCATTGACCTGGTCATAGCTTGATTCAAGGTTTCCGAGCAGAAAGGCGTGAGATGACGATCGTGCGAGCGGCTCTCGTGCAGGCCGCCTGGACTGGCGACAAGGAGAGCGATGATCGCTCACCACGAGCAGCAGGCCCGGGCGGCCGCCGCCGACGGGTGCCAAGGTGATCTGCTTCCAGGAGCTGTTCTACGGCCCGTACTTCTGCCAGGTGCAGGACGCCGCGTACTACGAGTACGCCGAGTCGGTACCCGGGCCGGTCACCGAGCGGTTCGCGAAGCTCGCCGCCGAGCTCGGCATGGTCATGGTGCTGCCGGTGTACGAGCTTGAGCAGCCGGGCTTCCTGTACAACACGGCCGCGGTGATCGACGCCGACGGGACGTACCTGGGCAAGTACCGCAAGCACCACCTGCCGCACCTGCCCGGCTTCTGGGAGAAGTTCTACTTCCGGCCCGGCAACCTCGGCTACCCGGTGTTCGACACCGCGGTCGGCCGCGTCGGCGTCTACATCTGCTACGACCGGCACTTCCCCGAGGGCTGGCGCGCGCTCGGCCTGAACGGCGCGCAGATCGTCTTCAACCCGTCGCGCGACGAGCCGGGGCCTGTCGACGCACCTGTGGCAGCTCGAGCAGCCGGCCGCCGCGGTCGCCAACGAGTACTTCATCGGCGCGATCAACCGGGTCGGCATCGAGGAGTTCGGCGACGACGACTTCTACGGCACCTCGCTACTTCGTCGGCCCCGAGGGGCAGCTTCGTCGGCGAGGTCGGTCGACCGCCAGCAAGGGCGAGATCGTGATCCGGGACCTGGACCTGGACCTCATCGACACCGTGCGCAACAACTGGGCGTTCTACCGCGACCGCCGGCCGGACGCCTACGCCGACCTGGTCAGGCCGTAGCCGGTCACCGGAGACCCGACCGACTCGAAGACGGAGATGGCGCATGCGCACGCTGATCCGCGGCGGGACCGTGGTGAACCCGGCCGGGCCAGCGCCGGCCGACGTGCTGATCGACGGCGAGACGATCGCCGGGGTGCTGTCGCCGGAGGTCGCGGCCGAGCTGACCACGCGACGACGGTGATCGACGCGGCCGGCAAGTACGTGATCCCCGGCGGCGTCGACGCCCACACGCACATGGAGATGCCGTTCGGCGGCACCACCGCCAGCGACACGTTCGAGACCGGGACCGCCGCGGCGGCCTGGGGCGGCACCACGACGATCATCGACTTCGCCGTCCAGACGCACCGGCGAGGTGGTGCCCGACGTGCCTGGCCGCGTGGCACGCCAAGGCGGCGGGCAACTGCGCCATCGACTACGGCTTCCACCAGATCATCGGCGGCGTCGACGACGAGTCGCTCAAGGCGATGGACGAGCTCATCGAGACGAGGGCGTCACCAGCTTCAAGCTGTTCATGGCCTACCCCGGCGTGTTCTACAGCGACGACGGGCAGATCCTGCGGGCCATGCAGCAGGCCGCGGGCAACGGCGCGGCTGATCATGATGCACGCCGAGAACGGCATCGCGATCGACGTGCTCGTGGCGCAGGCGCTCGCGCGCGGCGAGACCGCGCCGCTGCTACCACGGGCTGACGCGGCCCGTGGCAGACCGAGGCAGGAGGCGACGCACCGGGCGATCATGCTCGCCGACGTCGCCGGCGGCCCCGCTGTACATCGTGCACATGTCGGCCAAGCAGGCCCTCGCGCGATCGTCGAGCGCGGCGCGGACGCGCGGCGCGAACGTCTTCGGCGAGACCTGCCCGCAGTACCTGTACCTGACGCTCGAGGACCACCTCGGCGCACGCCGGGCTTCGAGGGCGCCAAGTGGGTGTGCTCGACGCCGCTGCGCACGCGAGCCGAGGGGCACCAGGACGAGCTGTGGCGGTGCCTGCGCACCGACGACCTGGCGGTGGTCTCCACCGACCACTGCCCGTTCTGCATGAAGGACCAGAAGGAGATGGGGCTCGGCGACTTCGCGAAGATCCCCAACGGGATCGGCGTCGGTCGAGCACCGCATGGACCTGCTCTACCAGGGCGTCGTCGACGGGCGGATCTCGCCTCGCCCGCTGGGTGGAGATCTGCTGCACGACGCCGGCGCGGATGTTCGGGCTGTACCCGCGCAAGGGCGTCATCGCGCCTGGCTCGGACGCCGACATCGTGGTCTACGACCCGGCGGGCACGACCTCGATCGGGCGTCGGCAGACCCACCACATGAACATGGACTACTCGGCGTGGGAGGGCTGCGAGATCGACGGCCGCGTCGACACCGTGCTGTCGCGCGGCACCGGTGGTCGATCGACGGCGGGCGGTACCTCGGCCGGCGCGGGCCACGGCCAGTTCGTCAGCGCGCGGCCTGTCGCCTACGTACGCTAACTGTCACCAGGAGGGGCGTCAGCGATGGAATTCGGCGTCGTCCTGCAGACCAACCCGCCGGCGTGCGCGGGTGGTGGAGTCGCGCGGCAGGCGGAGCTGAGCGGCTTCAGCCACGTGTGGACGTTCGACTCGCACCTGCTGTGGCAGGAGCCGTACGTCATCTACAGCCAGATCCTGGCGCAGACCCGCAAGGTGATGGTCGGCCCGATGGTGACCAACCCGGCCACCCGCGACTGGACCGTGACCGCGTCCACTGTTCGCGACGCTGAACGAGATGTTCGGCAACCGGACCATCTGCGGCATCGGCCGGGGCGACTCCGCGGTGCGGCGTGATCAACGGCAAGCCGGTCACGCTCGGCGACGCTGCGCGAGTCCATCGACGTCATCCGGCGAACTGGCCAACGGGCGCGACGGTCAGCCTACGAGGACGCGACCGTGCGGCTTCCCGTGGGGCGTCAGGCAGCCGGCTGGACGTCTGGGTCGCCGCCTACGGCCCGAAGGCGCTCGCGCTGACCGGCGAGGTCGGCGACGGGTTCATCCTGCAGCTCGCCGACCCCGACATCGCGCGGTGGACGCATCGCCGCGGTGCGGGAGGCGGCCGCCGCCGCGGGACGCGACCCGGCGTCCGTCAAGATCTGCGTCGCCGCCCCGGCCTACGTCGGGCGGCGACCTGGCCCACATGCGCGACCAGTGCCGCTGGTTCGGCGGCATGGTCGGCAATCACGTCGCCGAGATCGTGGCCAGGTACGGCGCCGACGGCGGGCAGGTGCCCGCGGCGCTCACCGACTACATCGCCGGGCGGGAGGGCTACGACTACAACGAGCACGGCCAGGCGGGCAACACGCACGCCGACGTTCGTGCCCGACGAGATCGTCGACCGGTTCTGCATCATCGGGCCGGTCGAGGAGCACGTCGAGCGGCTGACGAGCTGCGGGACCTCGGGGTCGACCAGTTCGCCGTCTACCTGCAGCACGACGGCAAGGACCAGACCCTGGCCGCCTACGGCAAGAGCATCATCCCGGCGCTCAACCCGGCGGGGCTCGCGCGATGGTGACCTGATTGCCAGTGCCGGATGTGGCGGGCTCTGACGTTCCGGACGCCGCCGGCGGCGTCCTTGTCGCCGTCGGCAACCTGGTCGAGGACGTCGTGGTGTGGCCCGGCGGGCCGGCCAGGCACGCGACGGACAACCACGCGGTCATCCACCGCACGCGCGGCGGCAGCGCGGCGAACGTGGCGGCGTTCGCCCGCGCGCTCGTGCCCGCCCGGTTCATCGGCTGCGTCGGCGCCGACCCGGCCGGGGACCTGCTGTGCGCCGAGCTGGCCGGCCGCGGGGTCGACGTCCGGGTGCAGCGGCGCGGGCGGACCGGGACGATCGTCGTGCTCGTCGACGGCGACGGCGAGCGCACCATGTACCCCGACCGCGGCGCCGCCGCCGAGCTGGCCGGCGTGCCGGCCGCCTGGCTCGCGGACGCCGCCTTCCTGCACGTGCCGTCGTACGGCTTCGCCGCCGAGCCCGCGGCCTCCGCCGTGCTGCGGCTCATCGGGGACGCGGGCCGGGCCGGGATCCCCGTTTCCGTTGACGCGTCGTCGGCCGGCATGATCGGCGAGTACGGGGTCGGCCGCTACCTGGACCTGGTGGACGCGATCCGGCCCGCCGTGTTCTTCGCCAACGCGTACGAGGCCCGGCTGCTTGACGTCAGCCGTCCGGAATTCGCCACGACCATGACCGTGGTGAAGAACGGCGCCGCGCCCACGGTCGTGACCGTGCCCGGTGATGTCCCCAGGACCGTGCCGGTACCGCAAGCGCCGCCGACCCGCGACTCGACCGGGGCCGGTGACGCCTTCGCCGCCGGATTCCTCGCCGCCCGCTTGCGTGGCGCCGACCCGGTGGAAGCGGCGGCGGCCGGTCATGAAATGGCCCGTTCCGTACTGTTCTCGCCCGGTGCCACCGTCATGCCTCCCGTCACCGGCGGCGACCCGGCGGCGCTTCCGGCCTTCCCCGCCCGCCATGATCGTCGTGGCCCGTTGGGCCGGCCATGGCCGGCCCAACGGGCCACGGGGACGAGGCAGGTCGGCCGCCGCACGGTAGGATCGGCAGGGTAGTTCGTGGAGCGGCCAACGGAGTCCGATTTGCTGACTGAACATCTCGCTCCCAGCCTCGCCGACGTCACGCGCGACGACGCTTCGCTGCGGCGCTTCCTGCACGGGCTGCCGGGGGTGGACCAGGTGGGGGCGGAGGCCCGGGCGGCGGGCCTGGCCACGCGCAGCATCAAGACGACGGCCAAGGCGTGGGCGATCGACATGTCGATCGCGATGGTCGACCTCACCACGCTCGAGGGCGCGGACACGCCGGGGAAGGTGCGGTCGCTCTGCGCGAAGGCGGTGCGGCCGGATGGCGGGGCCGCGATGGTGGAGCACCCCCGGTGGCCGCCGTCTGCGTCTACCCGGACCTGGTGGCCACCGCGGTCGCGAGCTGCGCGGCTCGACGGTGCAGGTGGCCTCGGTGGCCACCGCGTTCCCCTCCGGGCGCTCGTCCCTGGCCACGAAGCTGCACGACGTGCGGGACGCGGTCGCCGCGGGCGCGGGCGAGGTCAACATGGTCATTGACCGGGGGGCGTTCCTCGCCGGACGGTACCTGCAGGTGTTCGACGAGATCGTGGCGGTGAAGGCCGAGTGCGGCGGCGCGCACCTCAAGGTGATCCTCGAGACCGGAGAGCTCGGCGACGCTTGACAACGTGCGCCGGGCCTCGTGGCTCGCGCTGCTCGCCGGCGGTGACTTCATCAAGACGTCGACCGGCAAGGTGTCGCCCGCCGCGACGCCGCCGGTCGCGCTGGTGATGCTGCAGGCCGTCAGGGACTTCGCCGCGGCCGCCGGCCAGCGGCGCGGCGTGAAGCTGGCCGGCGGCATCCGGGCGGCGAAGGAGGCGGTCCGCTACCTGGTGATGGTGAACGAGGTGGCCGGCGAGGAGTGGCTGACGCCGGCGTTGTTCCGGTTCGGTGCCTCGAGCCTGCTCAACGACCTGCTGCTGCAGCGGCACAAGCTGGCGACCGGCGCCTACGACGGACCCGACTACGTGTCGGTCGACTGACGGGCAGAGCGGACTGATGGCAGAGCGGACTGAGCGAGCGATGAGCAAGGTATTCGAGTACGCGCCGGCGCCGGAGTCACGGGATATCGCCCGGCTGCGGCCCAGCTACCAGATCTTCGTCAACGGCGAGTTCCGTGACGGCCGCAGCGAGCCGGTCAAGACGATCAACCCCGCGGACGAGACGCCGCTCGCCGAGGTCGCCGAGGCGGGGCCGGCCGACGTCGACGACGCGGTCCGCGCCGCGCGGCGCGCCTACGAGGGCCGCTGGTCGAAGCTGTCCGGCGCGGAGCGCGGCAAGTACCTGTACCGGATCGCCCGCGCGGTCCAGGAACGCGCCCGCGAGCTCGCGGTGCTTGAGTCGCTGGACAACGGCAAGCCGATCCGCGAGTCGCGTGACGTCGACATCCCGCTGGCCGCCGCGCACTTCTTCTATTACGCGGGCTGGGCGGACAAGCTCGAGCACGCCGGCTTCGGCCCGGCGCCGCGGCCGCTCGGCGTCGCCGGGCAGATCATCCCGTGGAACTTCCCGCTGCTGATGGCGGCGTGGAAGATCGCGCCCGCGCTGGCCTGCGGCAACACCGTGGTACTCAAGCCGGCCGAGACGACACCGCTGACCGCGCTCGTGCTCGCCGAGATCATCGCCGAGGCCGACCTGCCGCCGGGGGTGGTCAACGTGGTGACGGGCGGGCCGCCGGTCGGGCAGGCGATCGTGGAGCACGACGGGGTCGACAAGATCGCGTTCACCGGCTCGACCGAGGTCGGCAAGGGCATACAGCGCGCGCTGGCCGCCCGCGACGTCAAGCTGACCCTGGAACTCGGCGGCAAGGCGGCCAACATCGTCTTCGACGACGCCCCGGTCGACCAGGCGGTCGAGGGCATCGTCAACGGCATCTTCTTCAACCAGGGCCAGGTCTGCTGCGCCGGGTCGCGGCTGCTCGTCCAGGAGTCGATCGCCGACGAGTTGGTCGACTCGCTGAAGCGGCGGCTGGCCACGCTGCGGGTGGGCGATCCGCTCGACAAGAACACCGACGTCGGCGCGATCAACTCCGCGGCCCAGCTGGCGCGTGTCCGCGAGCTCACCGACTCAGGCACCGAGGAGGGCGCGGTCCGCTGGTCGCCGCCGTGCGAGCTGCCCGGCCGCGGCTACTGGTTCGCCCCGACCGTGTTCACCGACGTGTCGCAGGCGCACCGCATCGCCCGCGAGGAGATCTTCGGCCCGGTGCTGTCGGTGCTGACGTTCCGCACCCCGGACGAGGCGGTGCTCAAGGCCAACAACACCGCGTACGGGCTGTCGGCGGGGGTGTGGACGGAGAAGGGCTCACGGATCCTGTCGATGGCCGCGCGGCTGCGCGCCGGGGTGGTGTGGGCCAACACGTTCAACAAGTTCGACCCGGCCGCCCCGTTCGGCGGCTACAAGGAGTCCGGGTTCGGCCGCGAGGGCGGCCGGCACGGTCTGGAGGCGTACCTCGATGTCTGAGCAGCAGCCGGGCGGCATCCCCGCAGAAAAGCATGCTGTCCCAGACCGGGCCGACGCTGACCGCGGCCTGGCGCTGAGCGCGTGACGGTGCGCAAGACCTACAAGCTCTACATCGGCGGGGCGTTCCCGCGCTCGGAGTCCGGCCGGTCCTACCCGGTCTCCTCATCGCGGGGGAAGCTGCTCGCCCACGCCGCGCAGGCGTCGCGCAAGGACGTCAGGGACGCCGTCCGCGCGGCGCGGTCGGCGCTCGGTAAGTGGTCGGGGGCGACCGCGTACAACCGGGGCCAGGTGCTCTACCGCGTCGCCGAGCTGCTCGAGGGACGCCACGCGCAGTTCGCCGACGAGGTCGCCGCCGCCGAGGGGCTGTCCGCGGCGAAGGCTCGCGCCGCCGTCGACGCCGCGATCGACCGGTGGGTGCACTACGCCGGCTGGACCGACAAGTTCGCCCAGGTCGTCGGGGCCACCGATCCGGTCGCCGGGCCGTACTTCACGTTCTCGCTGCCCGAGCCCACCGGCGTCGTCGGCGTGCTCGCCCCGCAGGACTCCTCACTGCTCGGCCTGGTTTCCGTGGTCGCCCCGGTGCTCGCCACCGGGAACACCGCGGTCGTCATCGCCGCGCAGGACCGTCCGCTGCCCGCCGTGTCACTGACGGAGGTGCTGGCCACCTCCGACGTTCCCGGCGGCGTGCTCAACCTGCTAACCGGCTTCACCGCCGAGCTGGCGCCCTGGCTCGCCGCGCACCGCGACGTGAACGCCCTCGACCTCACCGGCGCGGCTCCCGCCGCCCGCGCCGACCTGCGCGCGGCCGCGGCGGACACCGTCAAGCGCGTCTACGTGCCGCGCGCGACGGACTGGGCCGCCGCTCCCGGCCTGTCCAGGCTGCGCGCCTTCACCGAGGTCAAGACCGTCTGGCATCCCGTAGGGGTCTGAGCGCCTCGCGGGTTCCTCTGCGTTACCTGAAGCCGGGAACTCCTGTGCCGATCAGCACATATGGTGAACGGCGTGACGCAAACGTGGGCAGTTGAGCCGTCTGGGCCGCTGCGTGGTGACATTTCGGTGCGCGGCTCCAAGAATGCCGTGACCAAGCACATGGTGGCAGCGATGCTGGGCGACGGCCCCAGCGTCATCCGCAACGCGCCGGACGTGGGTGACGTGGACATCACCGCGGCGATGCTCGAGTCGGCTGGCTTCCACGTCAGCCGGGAGGACGGCGAGATCACCGTCGCCCCGGGCGGCGAGGTACGGCCGCGGGTGCCCGACGCGTTCACCGGCCTCAACCGGATCCCGATCCTGATGCTCGGCCCGCTGCTGCACCTGACCGGCGAGGCGTTCGTCCCGCTCGTCGGCGGCGACCGCCATCGGGCGGCGGCCCGTCGACTTCCACGTCGAGGCGCTGCGAGCCCTCGGGGCCGAGATCAGCTACGGGCCGGCCGGGATCAGCGCCAAGGCGACCGGGCTGCACGGCGCGCGGATCACGCTGCCCTACCCGAGCGTCGGCGCGACGGAGACGGTGCTGCTTTCCGCCGTCCTCGCCGAGGGCAAGACCGTGCTGCGCAACGCGGCCACCGAGCCGGAGATCGTCGAGCTGGCGCTGTTCCTGCAGCGGATGGGCGCGCAGATCGAGCTCAGCCCCGACCGGCGCATCGTCATCGAGGGCGTGCGCAGGCTCAAGGGCGCCTCCACCCGGCTGGCCGGCGACCGCCTCGAGGCCTTCTCCTACCTGGTCGCCGGCCTCATCACCGGCGGCGAGGTACGGGTGCACGGCTGCCCGCAGGACCGGCTGGTCACCGCGATCACCACCCTGGCCAGGATGGGCACCCAGTTCGACATCACCGACGAGTGGATCACCGCGTCCGCGCCGGACGGGCTGCAGCCCGCCGCGGTGCACACCGACACTCACCCGGGCTTCATGACCGACTGGCAGCAGCCGCTGATGGTGCTGTTCACGCAGGCCAACGGCATGTCGGTGCTGCACGAGACGGTATTCGAGAACCGCCTGGTGTACGTGCCCGCGCTGCAGCAGATGGGCTGCGAGATCGAGGTGTTCGCGGCCTGCCTTGGCGGGTCCGCCTGCCGCTTCCACGACGGCAACTCCATGCACTCGGCGGTCATCCGGGGCGTGTCCAAGCTGCACGGCGCCGAGGTCGAGCTGCCGGACGTCCGGGCCGGCTTCTCCGCGGTGCTCGCCGCGGCCGTGGCCGACGGGCCGTCGGTGCTGCACGGCGTCCACCACATCGAGCGCGGCTACCACCGCCCGTTCGACCAGTTCACCTCCCTCGGGCTGCGCCTGTCCCGGACGGGCGCCTGAAGCAGCCGGCCACCATGCGGATCGTCGTCTTGTCGGACACGCACGCGCCCCGGCGGTGGAAGTCCTGCCCGCCCACGGTCGCCGCTCAGCTGCGTGGCGCGGACCTGATCCTGCACGCCGGCGACGTCTGCACGGCGGCGGTCCTCGATGAGCTGGCGCAGTACTCCCCGGTTACCGCCGTCGCGGGCAACAACGACGGCCCGGACGTCGCCGCCTGGGGCGCGGCCGAGACGGCATCGCTGACGCCGGCGGGCCTGCGCATCGCGATGATCCACGACAGCGGCCCGGCCACCGGGCGGCTGCCCAGGATGCGGGCCAGGTTCCCCGGGGCGGACCTCGTGGTGTTCGGTCACTCGCATATCCCGCTCGACGCGGCAGGCGGCGGCCTGCGTATCTTCAACCCCGGCTCGCCGACCGACCGGCGCCGCCAGCCGCACGGCACGCTCGGCGTGCTGCACGTCGCGGACGGCACCATCATCGAGGCCCGGATCGTGGAGGTCACCTAGAGGTTATGCGGAGCAACCCGGCCGGCCAGGATGACGGTAGGCGGAGCAGGGAACCGGGAGGACACGATGGAAGCTGAACGGGAACGGCCGGCGGGCAGCCCGCCGGAAACCTGGCAGGAGCACTGGTTCGACCACCGGCAGCTACTCCAGCTCTACCACAGCGACGACGACTGCGCGATCTACCTGGACCGCGACGTCCGCCGCGACGAGGCCCGCTGGCTGCCCGGCTACATCGGCGCGGTCTGGCGGTACTCCAAGGCCACGTACGGGCAGGCGTTCGGCCCCGACCCGCGCATCTACGCCATCTTCCACGCCGGCCGGCACGGCGGCGGCCACGCCGGCTACTACGTCAGCCCCGTGCACGACCACCACAACGTGAGCGACTGCGGACTCGGCAGCTGGCGGGAAAACGACCCCCTCGCCCCCGAGCTGCCCACCCACGAGATCGGCCACACGGTCGAGAGCGCCAACAACGGCAGGCACGGCTCGCCCGCCTACGAGGTGTGGGGCGACAGCAAGTGGGCCGAGTTCTTCATCTACGACGTCTACACCGCGCTCGGCATGCAGCAGCACGCCAAGCGCGTGTACCGCCAGTTCGACGGCAACCGGGACGACTTCCCGCGGCGCGGCACCCGCTGGTTCCGCGACTGGTTCTACCCGCTGTGGCGGGACTGCGGCCAGGCCGCGGTCATGGACCGGTTCTTCCGTCAGCTGGCCGAGCACTTCCCCCGCGACCCGGACGGCACGTACACCCGCCGGATGAACTGGGGCGAGTACATCCACTTCACCAGCGGCGCCGCCGGCGCCGACCTGAGCACCCAGGCCGCCCGCGCCTTCGGCTGGCCCCGCGAATGGGCCGGCCAGCTGGAGCGCGCCCGCGACCAGTTTCCCGGCGTCACCTACTGAGCCTGCCAGGCCGGCCTACCCGCACAGGGCGGCAGGGGCGGATACTTGTATCCAGTCGGGCAGGCCACGCGGGCGGCAGGCGAGCAGCGCCGCGGCGGTAAACCAGAGCAAGGAGCAGGCCGTCATGAGTCTTTTCTCCAGAGCCCGCGACATCCTCGCGGCCAAGGCGAACAACGCGCTTGACTCCGTTGAGAACCCGAACGAGACGCTCGACTACTCCTACCAGCAGATGCTCGACTACATCACCCGGGTCCGCCAGGCACTGGTTCAGATCGCCGCCGAGCGCAAGCGCATCGAGCTACAGGAGCCGCAGCTGCGGCAGACGATCGCGCACCTGGGGGACCAGGCCAAGGCGGCGCTCGGGCAGGGCAAGGAGGAGCTGGCCAGGGAGGCGCTGTCCCGGCAGGCGGCCGCGCAGCAGCAGGCCGACGCGATGGAGGCGCAGCACCAGGAGCTGGCCGAGCAGGAGCAGAAACTCCAGCGCAACCTCGCCCAGCTGCAGCAGCAGGTCAGCCACTTCCGCAATCAGAAGGAAGTCATGAAGGCCGACTTCGCCGTCGCCCAGGCGGCCGATTACGGCGGCACGGGCGACGCGCTGCTGCGCGCGCAGGACAAGATCGCCACCATGCAGGCCAGGGCCGGCGCCACGGAGGAACTTCTGCAGTCCGGCGTGCTCGAGGACGTGGGCGGCCACACGGCCGACATCCAGGAGGAGCTTGACGAGGCCGCGCGGGCCGCCGACGTGGACAGCCAGCTGGCCGCGCTGAAGGCGAAGCTCGCCAGTGAATCGCCGGCCACCCCCGAGCTGCCGCCAGGCGGTTCACCGGCGACTTAGGCCCGGATCTTAGGCCCGGATCCTGGTCCCGGCGGGGTCGAACGGCGCCTTCGTGCTTACCGTCACCGGGTACACGTCGCCGCCGACGTTAACCTCATACGACCCCTCGCCGATCCACCGCGCGTCGGCCGGCGCGCCGTCGGCGTCCCACAGGTACGCCAGGCCAGCACGACGGCTGAGTGTTTCACCCCACGCGGCCGACGTCACCTGCCCGGCGGCCACCCCGTCGCGCAGGATCAGCTCGCCGCCCCACAGCATCGGCTCGGCGCTCCCGGCAACAACGGACACGAGCCGGTTCCGCGGCCCCGCGGCCGCGGCCTTCTCCACCGCCTCGCGCCCGAGGAAGGGGATGCTGCCGCGCAGCTTGCAGGTGAACAGCAGCCCCGCCTCGACCGGGTTGTAATCCGGGGTCAGCTCGCGGCCGAACGCCCGGTACCCCTTCTCCAGCCGCAGTGACTCGATCGCGTAGTAGCCGCCGTTCACCACGCCAAGGTCGGCACCGGAACGCATCAGGTCCTCGTACACCCCCACCGCGAACTCCGCGGGCACGTACAGCTCCCAGCCGAGCTCACCGACGTAAGTGATGCCGCGTCGCCCGGACGGTCGAGTGCCCGAGGTCGATCAGCTGGCTGGTACCGAAGGGAAACGCCTCGTTCCGTAGCTCCGTCCGCGTGAGCCGCGACAGCAGGTCGCGCGACCGCGGCCCCATCACGCCGAAGACGGCGTACTGCGAGGTGACGTCGGTCAGCACAGCGCGCTGGCCGGGCCGGATGCGGCGGCGGATGTGATCGGCGTCCCGCACCGTCGTCGCGGCGCTGCTCACGATGAGGTACTCCTCGCCGGAAAGCCGGGTGAGCG
The DNA here is from genome assembly GCA_963811335.1 of uncultured Actinomycetota bacterium. Lineage (GTDB taxonomy): Bacteria > Actinomycetota > Actinomycetes > Streptosporangiales > Streptosporangiaceae > Trebonia. Next base: position 239,718 of record CAWERB010000015.1, read on the forward strand.
TGACGTCCGACTCGTACGTGCCGCGCTCGTTGAGCATGCCGGTGTAGACGGTCTTACCCGGCGGCACGCAAGTGTCGGCGGTGCACAGCCACTGCAGCACGCTCTCCGCGTCCGGCCCGGTCAGCAGGAACTTGGAGAACGAGGTCTGGTCGAATACCGCCACCGCGCAGCGGGTCGCGCGTTGCTCGGAAGCGGACCATGGCAGCCAGTTCGGCTTGCCCCAGGAGTACTCGATCTCGGCCGACTCGCCAACAGGAGCGAAGAAGTTGGCCCGCTCCCAGCCCATCCGGCTGCCGAAGTTCGCGTTCGCGTCGCGCAGCAGGTGGTAGACGGGGGAGCGGCGGAACGGCCGGGCGGTCCGCATCTCCCGGTTGGGCCAGGGGATCTCGTAGTGCAGCCCGAGCACCTCCGCGACCCGGTCGTGCAGCCACTGGTTGTTGCCGTTGAAGGCGGCGAACCGCCTGATGTCGACACTGGTGAGGTCCATCGTGGGCGCGCCACAGGAGATCCACTCCGCCAGCGCCCGGCCGGCCCCGCCCGCGGTGGCGATGCCGACCGAGTTGAGGCCCGCCGCGACGAAGAAGTTGCGCACCTCCGGGGCCTCGCCGAGGATGAACTGGTTGTCCGGTGTGAAGCTCTCCGGGCCGTTGTAGAACTTGCGTATCCCCGTCTGCGCCAGCGCCGGTATGCGCGAAAGCGCGCTGTCCATCAGCACGGAGAAGTGCTCCCAGTCCTCGCCGAGCAGCTGGAACTCGAACGGGTAGGGGATCGCGTCGGGCGCGACCCAGGGTTTGGCCTGCGGCTCGAAGCCGCCGACCACCAGGCCGCCCACCTCCTCCTTGAAGTAGGTGTACCCGTCGGGATCGCGCAGCACGGGAAGGTCGGTGTGCACGCCGTCGACGGGGTCGGTCACCACGTAGAAGTGCTCCGCGGAGTGCAGCGGCACGTTGACCCCGGCGAGCGCGCCCACGTGCTTGGCCCACTGCCCGGCGCAGTTCACCACCACCTCCGCCGCGATGTCGCCCGCGTCGGTTTGCACCCCGGTGACCCGCCCAGCGGCGACGGTGACGCCGAGGACCCGGGTGCGCTCGAAGATCCGCGCGCCCCGCTGCCGGGCGCCGCGGGCCAGCGACGCGGTGAGGTCGACCGGGTTGGCCTTGCCGTCGCCGGGCAGCCAGATCGCCCCCACCAGGTCGTCGGTTCGCATGACGGGGTAGCGGTCCGCCGCCTGCGCCGGGGTGAGCAGCTCGCACTCAAGGCCGAACGCCGCGGCCGTCGCCGCGGTGCGCCGCAACTGCGTCATCCGCGCCTCCGTGCGCGCCACCGTGACCCCGCCGCACCGCTTGAACCCCGTCGCCAGCCCGGTTTCCCGCTCCAGTTCGCTGTAGAGCTCAGTCGAATACTGAACGAGGCGTGTTCCACCCTGATTCGCCCGCAACTGGCCCACCAGCCCGGCGGCGTGCCAGGTGGTGCCGCAGGACAGCTGGCCCTGCTCGAGTAGGACCAGGTCGGTCCAGCCGAGCTTGGCCAGGTGGTAGGCCACGCTGGTCCCGATGACGCCGCCGCCGATGACGACAACCTGGGCCTGCGATGGGAGTGAGAGGGTCACGCCGAGGTCCCTATCCGCCGAGTTAGTCCTCGTCACCGGGTCCGTCGCGGCCACGCTGGCCAGCGGTGCGACGCGGTGCTCCGCCGCCACCCCATGGTCCCGCCCGTGCTGGCGCCACCGGTAGTAGGCGGCGCCGGCGATCCCGAGCGCGGCGACGAAGATAACGCCGCCCCAGGCGTAGCCGCCGGTGCCGTAGATCTGCGTCCGCGGCCAGATCAGGTTCAGCGCCATGAGCGCGCACGGGGCGGGCGGGATGTCGCTCATGAGCGTCGCGGGGACCGCCGGGCGCTCCAGGCGATACCCGACCACATAGACATGCTGCGCTTCGACGCATGCGAGATGAGCGCCCTGGAGGTGGCCTACCAGTTGCGCAACGATGCCACCTACCTGGTCGCCTCGGAGGATTTCAGTTGGTTGGTCAACACAAAGGGCGGCCTTACGCCCTATGACCAGAAACTGGGCAGCTCACCGCCACCCCGACCATGTCGGCCCTGGAACTGGCCAACACCAGCGCCTACCTGTACTTCCATGCCCTGGTCAATCGGCAACCTGACGGTTATGAACTCGGTCATTGATCTCTCCAGGGTGAGCGCGCTGGCTCAAGCCGTCAGTAACGTGGGGACTGCGGCCATGACCGTAGGCACCTCCCACGACCGCCCGGATGGAGAGCTACAGAGAGGCGGCCCCCTTCTATCCGAGCGACGGCTCGGGAGGGGGACCAGGTAGTGGACCTGGGGACGTGGCTGGCCAAAGTGGCCGCTGACAAGACGATCAACACCTTCCATCACGAGCGCGGCCGCAGCAGCGCTGGACGCCTACGGCGACGCCGTGATTGCCGACTTCACCGCCCCCGGCACGGGCACCGGCCTGGCCATCTACATGCCCGGCACTGTGCCCACCGGCGAGACTGATCCGATAACTGGCGAGATGATCCCCTACACCTGGCAGAATTACTCGTTCGCCGGGGACACCCAGTGGCGCGATTCCTCAGCCTGGTGGGCGTCCAACCAGATCACCCCCATAGCCTTCTACCAGAGCGGCACGGCCAAGGTCACCATCTACGACGTCTATGGCATCCGGGACGTGGAGCCGGGCGACGTCGTGGTCAAGCTCAGCGGCTCGTCCGTCAAGTCCATCACACTCATCGGCAGCGACTCGCTCAACGGTTTGGCCATCGTCATCAGCGGGGCCACCTCGGTCGGCTCCATCACGGACAAGCGCACGGCCCCGGGCGAGATCGCCTTCATCGCGTCTAACACCGCCGTCAAGAGCCTCCAGATCAACTCCTCCATCGCCGGCGCCCTCCTCAACGGCCGCTCCCTGGGCGGCATGATCTTCCCCTCCGACATCTGGGCAACGGCAACACGTTCGACAAGACGTCCCTCTACTTCCGCGGCGGCATCAGCAAGCTCCTGGTCAACGCGATCTGCTCGGCGACGCCTTCATCGGCGGGCCGCTTGCCACCGCCATGCAGAAAAACTGCGACCTGATCCAGAGCGTCAAGATAAGACGGCAACGTCGGCAAGATGACGTTCAGCGGCGCGAATTCGGGCTTCATCTTCACCGGGCTGCGCGTCAAGGGCACGATCAGCCAGCTCAGTGCGCCCAACGGCGGCATTGCGCCCGAGGCCCTCTTCGACATCGGCGGCGCCCTGACCAAGGCCGTCATCGGCACCATCGAGGCCGGCACCGTTTACATCGCGACCGACCTGAGCGCGGACCAATTCCCAGCGGCCGATCCGCAGACGTTCGACCCGAGCACGGTCAGCTTCAGCTTCACGCGCGGGGCCACGCTGCGCGCCAAGGGCGGCATCGGCCAGCTTCAGGTCGGCACGTTCTTGCCGGGGGCCATCTTCTATGCCGCCCGAGCTCCCCCTATCCGCAACGCCACCGACCCGCCGGACCCTACGGCGTAGACCCGCGGTGGTTCACCCAGGACATGATGTCGAACGTCCTGGCCCCGAGCATCGGCAGCCTGACCGTCAACTTTGCCATAGATGACGCCCGCATCATGGCCGGCGCGGACCTGGGCGCCGACCTGCTGCCGGGCGGCACCGGCGTCAATGCCGACACCTACGGCATCGGCCGCATCGGCTCGATAAACGTCGGCATAGCCAAGCCCTTCATGACCTACGCGCCCATCACGGTCGTCGCCACCGAGACGACCGACTACGGCTGGGGCATGATCCAGGACAGCATTGTCGGCGCCGGCCTGTTCAGGAGCGAGGTCTTGCGGGCGATACCTGGGGCGGCAGCGGCTACAACCTGGTTACCCTGCACAACCAGCGCTTGTTCGAGGACGGCTCCAGCATCGGCAGCGTGAACGTCGCCAGCAGGATCGTGTCCCCTACAGCGACATCGATGCGGTCGGCAATGACCTGTGCACCGACGACGACGCCGCTGTTCCCGTACTTCGTGCCGTTCGGCGTCGGTTCCTACAAGATCGGCAAGCTGACCGTCAACCACGTGCCGGAGAGCCTGGCCACCATACGGCCAGCTTCGGCGTCTGGTACCGCGACCCCTACGTGTTCGTCGAGACGCCGCTCGGCCTGGGCGCCAACGGCTGAGCCGGCGGCGCGTCATACAGAGCGTGATGATCGAGAATCCCCGCCCCTGGCGGGGATTCTTGCTTGGGCCCGGCTGCCCGGCTACCTGGCTGCCCGGCTGCGCCCGCGGGGCCGCGTGCCCCCGCCGCCACTTGACTGAACCACCGGCGCGTGTAGACTGGTAGGTGCCGGGATCGAGCATGCCACGCGCATACCGCTGCGCAGATTCAGGGAGCCTGCCGATGCATCGTTCATTGCTGGCGTTCTGTCTGCTGGCAGCCCTCGTGGGGACCGCCCTGCCCCAGGGCGACGCCGCGCCCTCGTCTGCTCCGGTTGCTCCGGCAGCCGCCGCTGCCCCGGCAGCCGCCGCCCCCGCTGCCGGCGCAAGGCGCCGCCGTTACCGTGGATGCCTTCACCGCGCCCCACCTTCAGCCCCAGATCGCCACCGAGATCGGCGGTGTCGTCGCCAAGGTCATGGTGGAGGAGGGGGACCGAGTGACCGCCGGCCAGGGGGTAGTGCAACTGGATGACGCGATGCTGCGCGCGCAGCTTGCCATCAGCCAGGCGCGCATCAAGTCCGCCGAGGCCCAGATCGCCGCCGCCAAGGCGCGCTTCGAGATGCTCACCACGGAATACCAACGCGAACAGCAACTCTTCGAGAAGAAGGTCTCCTCCCAGGAGGACCTGGACAAGGCGCGCCTGGACCGGGACCTGGCCGACCTGTCCATCCAGAACGCCGAGAACGACAAGAAGATCGCCCAGCTCACGGCCGATCGCGACAGCAAGGCCCTCGACAAGACTGTCATCCACGCC
>CAWERB010000016.1:0-61431 GCA_963811335.1 uncultured Actinomycetota bacterium
GCTGGGGAGTTAAAGGTTCCCGCGCGCTGTCAAGCGGTTCGGGGAGTTTGCCGGTTCGGGCTGGTATGGCAACGGAGGCTGCGGTAGGACGGGTGTCGACCAAAACGCACCGTGTACCGGAGACCTCCGTTGCCCGTTCAGTCTGCCATGCGTTGTGCCGTGACGACGGTCACGGCGGTGATTACCGTTGCCGCGGGGGTTTTCGCTCCCGGCCACCTGGGCGAGCTGACCCGCATCGTCCCGTTCGAGCTCGCGGACGCGGTGCTGGCGGAGGAGGGCGGGCTGGAGAAGCGGGTCCGGCTGCTGCCGTCCCGGGCGGGGCTGTACTTCCTGCTGGCGATGTGCCTGTTCCCGCGGTCTGGCTACCTGGGGGTCTGGGGGAAGCTGACGGCGGGGCTGCGCGCGCCCGGCGTCCCGGGCCCGTCGGGCAAGGCGCTGCGGGACCTGCGCCGCCGGATCGGGGTCGCGCCGGTGAAGAGGCTGTTCGAGGTCCTGGCCGGGCCGCTGGGGCGGCCGTCCGTCCCGGGCATCATGTTCGGCGGCTACCGGACGGTGTCCTTTGACGGCTGCAAGTCCATCCGGGTGCCCGACACGGCGGCGAACCGGGCGTGGCTGGGCAAGCACAACGCCTCTAACGGCGAGACAGGCTACCCGGCGCTGTCGCTGATGACCCTGGCCGAGACCGGCACCCGGGCGCTGCTGGGGGCGGTCTTCGGCCCGGCCGCCGGCGGGGAAACCGGCCAGGCCCTGCAGCTGCTGCACCTGCTGGACGCCACGATGCTGGTGCTGACGGACCGGGGCTTCGACGGCGGGGACTTCCTCGCCGCGGTGCACGCCGCGGCGCGCAGTTCCTGGTCCGGCTCAACGGCAGCCGCCGCCCGCCGGTGCTGCGGCACCTGCCCGACGGCTCGTTCCTGTCGGTCATCGGCGGGGTGAAAGTCCGCGTCATCACCGCCGCGGTGACCGTGACCTGCCACGACGGCACCAGCTACGGCGGCACCTACCGGCTGGCCACGACCCTGCAGGACCACCGCGCCCATCCCGCGGGCACGCTGATGGCGCTGTATCACGAGCGCTGGCAGCACGAGACCGCCTACCTCGCGCTGCGCCACACCCTGCTAAACGGCCGGGTCCTGCGCTCCGGCGACCCGGCCGGGATCAAGCAGGAGGCCTGGGCGCTGCTCGCCGTCTACCAGGCGCTGCGCACCGCCGTGACCAACGCGGTCCAGTCCGTGCCAGGCACCGACCCAGACCGGGCCAGCTGGCAGGTCGCCGTCGACGCCGCGCAGAACCTCCTCACCACGGCCGCGAACATCACCGGCGGCGAGGATGACCTGCAAGGCGACATCGGCCGCGCCGTCCTCGCCAGGCTCTGCGGGCCCCGCCGGCCCCGCGTCTGCGCCCGCAAGGTCAAGTCCCCGCTCAGCCGCTGGAACAAGCACCCAGACGGCAAACCCCGCACCAGCAAGCGCATCACCAGCATCAGCACGCACATCGACCCCAGATACCACCAGCCTCCGACACGCCGACAGAAATCCGTGACAAACGACAGCGGACCTTAACTTCCCAGCATTGGTGCTAACCCCGGTGTGATTACGCCTCAGGCGTTCCACTCCTTCGCGACCATGGTCAGCACGTCGTAGCTGGCCGCCACGACGCCGTTTTGGTTGACGACCTCGGCGTCCCAGCGGACCTCGCCGTAGTCGCCGGCCCGCGGGCTGATCTGCTTGCAGGTCAGCGTCACGGTCATCTCGTCGCCTGGCTTCACCGGGGTGAGGAAACGGAGGTTGTCGATGCCGTAGTTCGCCAGCACCGGCCCGAAGTCCGGCTGGACGAACAGCCCGGCCGCGAAGGCGAGCACGAGGTAGCCGTGGGCGACGCGGCCGCCGAAGAACGGGTTCTTGGCCGCGGCCTCCTCGTCGGTGTGCGCGTAGAAGGTGTCGCCGGTGAACTCCGCGAAGTGCTGGATGTCCGCAAGCGTCACGGTGCGCGGGCCGCCGGTGATGGTGTCGCCGATGCGCAGCGTCGCGAGGGACTTGGTGAACGGGTGGGTGCCGTCGGTCAGCCGCGGCGCGCCCTTGGCCCAGCGGCCGGTGACGGCCTGCAGCATGCGCGGGCTGGCCTGGACGGCGGTGCGCTGCATGTGGTGGTGCACGCCGCGCAGGCCGCCCATCTCCTCGCCGCCGCCGGCCCGCCCAGGGCCGCCGTGCACCAGCGTCGGGAGCGGCGACCCGTGCCCCGTGGACTCGGGCGCCGCGTCGGCGTCGAGCACGAGCAGGCGGCCGTGCCAGGGGGCGGTGCCGAGCACCACCGCGCGGGCGAAGTCGGGGTCGTCGGTGACGACCGACCCGGCCAGGCTGCCCCGGCCGAGGCCGGCCAGGTCGATGACGTCGGCCGTGTCGCGGTAGCCGATAAGCGTGGCGACCGGGCCGAACGCCTCGACCTCGTGTACCTCGGCGCGGCGCGCGTCATCGGCGACGAGCAGGACGGGCGAGATGAACGCGCCGCGCTCCGGGTCGGCCCCGGTGACCTCGACGCGCTCCGGGTCACCGAAGACGACGTGCCCGGCGGCCTCAAGCGCCTTCAGCGACCGGCGCACCTCTTCCCGCTGGTCGAGGCTGGCGAGCGCGCCCATCCGCACGGACTTGTCGGCCGGGTTGCCGATCACGACCGCGGCCAGCCGCTCACCCACGGCCTCAGCTACGGCGTCCAGGTGTGCCACCGGGACGAGGGCACGCCGGATCGCGGTGCACTTCTGGCCGGCCTTGACGGTCATCTCCACCACAAGCTGCCCGACGTACCGGTCGAACGCCGGCGTGCCCGGGGTGGCGTCCGGCCCGAGCACGGACATGTTCAGGGAGTCCGCCTCGGCGTTGAACCGCACCGACCGGCCGACCACGTTCGGGTGCGACCGGAGCCGCCGCGCGGTGCTCGCGGAGCCGGTGAAGCTCAGCAGGTCCTGCTCGGTCAGGTGGTCGAGCAGGTCGCCCGCGCCGCCGCTGACCAGCTGCAGCGCGCCGTCGGGCAGCAGGCAGGACTCGATGATCAGCTCTACCATCCTCGCGGTGAGGTAGCCGGTCGTAGTAGCCGGCTTGACCAGCGACGGCACGCCGGCGATGAGCGCGGGGGCCAGCTTCTCCAGCGGCCCCCATACCGGGAAGTTGAACGCGTTGACCTGCACGGCGACGCCACGGCGCGGCGTGAGCAGGTGCTGGCCGAGGAACTGCCCCGCCTTGCCGAGCTGCTCGGGCGGCCCCTCGACAAGCACGCGCTCGTTCGGCAGCTCGCGCCTGGCCTTGCTGGCGTAGCCGAGCAGCACCCCGATGCCGCCGTCGATGTCGAACTTCGAGTCGCCCAGCGTCGCGCCGGTGCGGAAGGAGAGCTGGTACAGCTCCTCCCGGTGCTCGCGCAGCAGCTGGCCGACCGCCTTGGCCAGCTCGGCCCGCTCGTGGAAGGTCATGGACCGCAGCGCGGGACCGCCGGCCGCCCGGCCGTAGGCCAGGGCGGCGCCGAAGTCGATCCCCTCGGTGGAAACCTCGGCGATCACCTCGCCGGTCACCGCGTCGCGCACCGGGGTCCCGCTGGCCGGCGCGTGCCAGCGGCCTTCGACGTAACTGCGCAGTACGGTCACCAGCGCTCCTCGACTCTGCCGCGAACTCTGCCGCGAACTCGCCCGCGAACTCGCCCACTGAATGGACTTTACATACCGATCATTCGGTAATTTACTCTGCTGTATGGAAAATGACCAGGCAGCGGCGGAGGAAATCGTCACCGTCGGGGTGAAGGACGCCGTCGGCATTGTCACGATGCGCACCCCGGCCCTGTCCAAGGCGGCGAAGGAACGTCTGCTCGCGGCGCTGCGGCAACTTGACGGCGACGACGCGGTGCGCGCGGTGGTGCTGACCGGGACCGGCAAGGTGTTCTGCGCCGGGCAGGATCTCGGCGAGCACGCCGCCGCGCTCGACGCGAGCCCGGCGAGCGCCTTCGACACGCTGGCCGAGCACTACAACCCGGTCATCCGGGCGTTGACCGAGATGCCCAAGCCGGTGATCGCGGCGGTCAACGGCACCTGCGCGGGCGCGGGCATCTCGCTTGCCCTCGCCTGCGACATCCGGGTCTGCTCATCGGCGGCCAAGTTCGCGACCGCCTTCACCGCCATCGGCCTGACCTTCGACTCCGGCCTTTCCGCCACCCTGACCCGGGCCGTCGGTACCGCGCGGGCCAGCGAGCTCATACTGCGAGCCGAGCCGTTCACCGCCCAGCAGGCCCTGGACTGGGGCCTGGTCGGCCGCCTCGCCGACCCGGCCGAGGTGCTTGACGAGTCGATGGCGCTGGCGGCGCGGCTGGCGGCCGGGCCGACGCTCGCCTACGCGGAGGCGAAGCGGGCCATCCACGCCGCCGCGCTGCCGACGCTGCCCGACGTGCTGGAGGCCGAGCACGCGGCCCAGGCGCGGCTCGGGCAGACCGCCGATCACAAGGACGCGGTCCGCGCCTTCCTCGCCAAGGCGCGCCCGGCATTCCACGCCCGCTGAAGCCCGCGTGCGAACCATCACCTCGAAGCCGCCCGCAGCGGCCTGAAGCCGCCCGGGCTGGCCAGGCGGGAATCGCGGCGGCCAGAATGAGGGCCATGACCCTCGAAACAAGGGCCCCGCTCGACGGGATCACCGTCCTCGGGCTTGAGCAGGCCATCGCCGCGCCGCTGTGCACCAGGCACCTGGCCGACCTCGGCGCCCGGGTGATCAAGATCGAGCAGCCGGGCACGGGGGACACGTCCCGGCACTACGACGGGGTGGTGCGCGGCATGAGCGCCCACTTCCCCTGGCTGAACCACGGCAAGGAGTCCGCCGCGCTCGACCTGACCGACCCGGCCGACCTGGCCGTGTTCACCGGGCTGCTTGAGCGGGCCGATGTCCTGGTCAGCAACCTCGCGCCCGGTGCGCTCGGCCGCCTCGGCCTGGAGCCGAAGGCGCTTGCGCAGCGGTACCCGCGGCTGATCGTGGTGGACATCTCCGGCTACGGCCAGGGCGGACCGCTCGACCACCGGCGCGCCTACGACCTGCTCATCCAGGCCGAGGGCGGCTCCTGCGCCATCACCGGCCTGCCCGGGCAGCCGGCTAAGCCGGGCATCCCGATCGCCGACATCGGCACGGCGCTGTACGCCTACTCAAGCGTGCTCGCCGCCCTCTACGACCGGATGCGGACCGGCCGGGGCGCGGTCATCCCGATCGCGATGCTCGACGTGGTGGCGGAGATGATGGGGTTCGCGCTCAACCAGGTGCTGCACGCGGGGCAGGAGCCGGTCCCCGTCGGCATGGGATCGTGGATCGTCGCGCCGTACGGCGCCTACCCGACCGCTGACGGGCAGACCGTGGTCCTCGGCACCACAAGCGACCGCGAATGGCGGCGGCTGACCCGTGACCTGCTCGGCCGCCCGGACCTCGCCGACGACCCCAGGTACGCCCACAACGCCGACCGGGTCAGGCACCGGGCTCGAACTCGACGAGCTTGTCAAGGCCTGGTGCGCCGGGCTCGGCCTGGCCGAGATCCAGCGCCGCGCCGACGACGCCGGGATCGGCAACGCCCGGCTCAACGGGGTCGGCGACCTCGCCGGGCACCCGCAGCTCGCGGCGCGCGGACGGTGGCAGCAGGCGGACTCCCCGGTCGGCGCCCGTTCCCGCGCTGCTGCCCCCGGCGCTCGCCCTCGGCTGGGCCGCCGTCCCCGGCCGGGTGCCCGCGCTCGGCGCGGACACCGAGGCCATCAGGGCCGAGGTCGGCCAGGCACGCCGCTGACCGCCCGCGGCGGCGCCCGGGAGGATACAGAACGATGGCGGGTACTCCGCGACCGCCCGTGACCGCTCAACGCGAAAGGAAGACAGCCCGTCATGCTGAGCGCCGAGGAACAGGCGGTGGTGGAGACCGTCGCCGACTGGGTCGACCGCGAGGTCCGGCCCGTCGTCAGGGACCTGGAGCACGCCAACGCCTACCCGGAGGAGCTCATCGGGCAGATGAAGCAGATGGGCATCTACGGGCTGGCGATCCCCGGGCCGTGGGGCGACGCGCCGGTGTCGATGCCCTGCTACGCGCTGGTGACCGCGGAGCTGTCCCGCGGCTGGATGAGCCTGGCCGGCGCGATGGGCGGGCACACCGTGGTGGCCAAGCTGCTGCTCGAGTTCGGCACCAGGGAGCAGCAGGACCGCTACCTGCCGAAGATGGCGACCGGGGAGATCCGCGCGACCATGGCGCTCACCGAGCCCGGCGGCGGTTCCGACCTGCAGGCGATGACGACGACGGCCCGCCGCGACAGTGCCGGCCGCGACGGGGCGGGCTACGTGATCAACGGGGTCAAGACCTGGATCACCAATGCCCGCAGGTCCGGGCTGATCGCCCTGCTCGGCAAGACCGACCCGGACGCGCGGCCGCGGCACAAGGGCGTCTCGATCCTGCTCGTCGAGCACGGGCCGGGGCTGACCGTCTCCAGGGACCTGCCCAAGCTCGGCTACAAGGGCGTGGAGTCCTGCGAGCTGGCCTTCGACGACTGCCGCGTGCCGGCGGGCGCGCTGCTCGGCGGCACCGAGGGCCAGGGGTTCGCGCAGATGATGAAGGGCCTGGAGACCGGCCGGATCCAGGTGGCGTCGCGCGCCCTCGGCGTGGCCCGGGCCGCGTTCGACGACGCGCTGCGCTACAGCCAGGAACGCGAGGCCTTCGGCCAGCCGATCTGGAAGCACCAGTCGGTCGGCAACTACCTGGCCGACATGGCCACCAAGATCACCGCGGCCCGGCAGCTGATCCTGCACGCCGCCGAGCGGTTCGAATCCGGCCAGCGCTGCGACATGGAGGCCGGCATGGCCAAGCTGTTCGCCTCCGAGATCGCGATGCAGGTGGCGCTCGACGCGGTGCGGATTCACGGCGGCTACGGCTACTCCACCGAGTACGACGTGGAGCGCTACTTCCGCGACGCGCCGCTGATGATCGTCGGCGAGGGCACCAACGAGATCCAGCGCAACGTCATCGCGGCCCAGCTCGTCAAGCGCGGCGGCCTCGCCCGTTGAGTATGAGCAGAGTTACTATCAGCCCGAACGGAAGGCGACGATGCCCGGCACCGACGATCGCGACCTGGACGTCGTCCGCACGTCCGCCCGTGAGCTCGCGCGCAGGTTCGACCTGGGGTACTGGCGGCAGAAGGACAAGCAGGAGGAGTACCCCTGGGAGTTCGTCAAGGCGTTCGCCGACGCCGGCTGGCTGGGCGCGATGATCCCGGAAGAGTACGGCGGCCTGGGACTCGGCCTCGCCGAGTCGGCCGTCATGATGTGCGAGGTGGCCGCGTCCGGCGCGGGCATGAGCGGCGCCTCGGCGGTTCACTTCTACGTCTTCCCGCCCGCGCCGGTGCTGCGGCACGGCTCGGAGCGGATGAAGCGCACCTGGCTGCCCAGGCTCGCCAAGGGCGAGACCCTGATGGCGTTCGGCGTCACCGAGCCCTCCGCGGGCTCGGACACGTCCCGCATCACCACCCGGGCGGCGAAGATCGACGGCGGCTGGCTGGTCAACGGGCAGAAGGTGTGGACCACCAACGGGCAGCACGCCCAGCGGATCCTGCTGCTCGCGCGGACCGCGCCGCGCGTCGACGAACGGCCGCTCGACGGCATGACGCTGTTCTTCACCGACCTGGACCGCACCAGGATCACCGTCCGCGCGATCGAGAAGCTCGGCCGGGCGGCGGTGGACTCCAACGAGCTGTTCATCGACAACCTCGAGGTCCCCGACGACGACGTGGTGGGCGAGCCAGGCCAGGGCTTCCGCTACCTGCTCGACGGGCTGAACCCGGAGCGGACCGTGGTGGGCATGGAAGGGGTCGGCATCGGCCGGGCGGCGCTTGACCTGGCCACCAGGTACGCGGGCGAGCGCGTCGTCTTCGACCGCGCGGTCGGCAAGAACCAGGCGATCGCGCACCCGCTCGCCGACGCCTGGATCCGGCTGGAAGCGGCGGAGCTGATGGCCATGAAGGCGGCCGCGCGCTACGACGCCGGGCTGCCGTGCGGCCAGGAGTCGAACGCCGCCAAGTACCTCGGGGCCGAGGCGGGCTTCCAGGCGTGCGACCGGGCGCTGCAGACCCTCGGCGGCTTCGGCTACGCGAAGGAGTACCACGTCGAGCGGCTGTGGCGGGAGGTGCGACTGCTCCGGCTGGCCCCCGTCTCCCAGGAGATGGTGCTCAACTACGTCTCCACGTCCGTGCTCGGCCTGCCGAAGTCGTACTGACGGCGACCGCATATCCCGCGTCCCGCCTGCCCGGGAGCGGTCGGCTCAGCCTGATCACCGGAGCGGGCCACGGCGATGATGCTTTTGGGGCTGGCGGGATTGAGGGTGCTGGCTGTACGAGTCAGCCGAGGGCCGCGGCAGCCGGCCGAGCGCGCGGTGAGCCAACTTTCCGCCGGGCCGGCGCGGGTCGGCTGAGCCTGTGTTGAAAGGTTCACTAAACGCACACGATGCGGCGCTGAGCTGCTGTTTTGCTTATCCATAAGGCGGCTGGCGAGCCGCTTTGATCGCCCCCATGCGATCTTTTAGCGGCGAATGGTACATAACAAAGAGAAATTTGTCCAATTACGAACATATTAACAGATATGCATTTATGCTTCCGTGATGTCAGGCGCTCCGAAGGCTGCCGCACCGTGCACCACCCCAGTGCACCCTGCAGGCAGCCTTCATGGTGAGCGCGACCTTCGCGGGAAGGACCCTCTTGGGCCGCACAGAAAGTTCAGCAAGTTCGCCAGTCAAGCGCCTGCTGCCGATCGCCGCCGTGCCTGCCGCGGCGGCCGGCCTGGCCGTAGCATTCACCATCGGAAACTCGTCCGGCGCCCCGGTCGCGGATGAGATGACCGGGCACTCTCCCACCACCACCGGGGCCACCACCACCGGGCACCAGGCCGGGACGATCACTTCCGCCAAGAGCCCGCTGGTATCGATCACCCACCAGGCCGGCACCGGACTCCCGATCATCCGGATGGACTCGGCCAAGATCGCCGCGATCCAGACCAAGGGCAAGCACCACCGCACGCAGTCGGCGAAGTACATCGTGAAGTCCGGTGACACGCTCGCCTCGATCGCGCAGCGCCTCTACGCCAGCGCGGACTACTGGCCGGTGCTGTACTGGGCCAACCGCGCCAAGATCCCGTACCCGAGCCAGATCACGGTAGGCCAGGTGCTGACCGTCCCGAACAAGCCCGCAAAGATCCCCAGTGTGCCGCAGGAACTCGCGCCCGCCGCGCCGGCCGCCACCACGGCCAGTTCCGGGACGGGCTACTCGTCAGCCGCCCCGGCCGCGCCGACGCGGACGGCGAGCACCTACAGCGGCAGCGGCGGCTCGTTCCAGGCGTGCGTGATCGCCCGTGAGTCGGGCGGCAACCCGCAGGTCATGAACGGGTCAGGGCACTACGGGCTGTATCAGTTCAGCGCCTCGACCTGGGCCGCGTACGGGGGCAACCCGGCCGACTTCGGCCACGCGAGCGTCGCCGAGCAGAACCAGGTGTTCGCCAACGCCATCGCGGCCGGCGGCCAGTCCAACTGGGCGCCGTACGACGGCTGCTGAGCTACCGACGGCTGCTCGGGCCGACCTGGGCCGGGATCAGGCCCGGCTGGCTCCCAGGTGCTGCGCCATGACGTCGTGGTGGCGCAGCACCGCGATCCGGCCCGCCGCCTCGTCACGGTCGCGGACCGCGGCGAGGATCGGCGCGTGCAGCGCGGTCAGGCCGGGCCGCCTCGCCCGGCCGGAGCCAGCCGGGGACGGTGCCGCCGCCGATCCAGTTCCGGTACTCGTAGTTGATGAGCGTCTCGTGCACGCTCTCGTAGATCGAGGCGAGGTACGGGTTGTGCGAGGCGCGCACCAAGGTGGCGTGGAAGTGCGTGTCGGCGCTGATCCAGGCGGACGTGTCGCCCGCGCTCGCGGCCAGCCGGCGCAGGGCGGCCTCGCCGGCGTCCAGCCTCCGCCGGGGTGCTCAGCCTGATGGCCTGCGTGATGCCGTCGTTTTCCAGCCATAGCCGCAGGTCGTTAAGGTGCGCGGACGGATTCCTCGTTGAGGCTCAGCATCAGGCTGACCGTCGCGGCCAGGCTGGTCTCCGGCTTGCGCCTGACGTAGGCGCCGGAACCGCGCCGCGACTCGGCCAGGCCCTTGACGATCAGGATGCGGATGGCCTGGCTCACGGTCGGGCGGCTGGCCCCGGTGAGCAGCGCCAGGTCCCGCTCCGACGGCAGCCGGGTTCCCTCAGGCAGCCGCGCCGCGGCGATCAGCCGCTCGACCTGGCCGGCGATCTCCTCGGCGGCGGCGGGCGCGCCGTCCCGCCGCCCGGCGGGCTGCTCCTCAGTGAACGGGCGCAGTTCCTGCCAGACCTCGGAGCCGTCCGTCTGCTTCGACCGGGGCACTATCGCTCACCCCGGGTCACTCACCGCCGGGCCTGCCCGGCCCGTCGAAGTTGTTCCTGCGGCCTTCCCGCACGTAGTCGGTGACCGAGCGGATGTGCTCGCCGCCGTGCACCGAGTGCCTGCTCGCCACGTGCCCGAACATCTGGATGCCGAAGCCGCCGTCGAGGTCCTCAAGCACGCGCCGCTTCCACGGGCGGCGGACGATCTGCGTCGTCAGCCGGCGGATGGTGCGCGGCTGGGTCATGATGTGGTCGGCGATCGCGAAGCCGCGCGCGATCAGCTCATCGCCCGGTACCACCTCGTTGACCAGGCCGTACTCCAGCGCCTTGCGGGCGTCGATCGCCTCGCCGGTGAGCAGCGCGTAGGCGGCGCGCTTGGTGCCGAGCAGTTCCTGGAAGGCGTTGTGTATGCCGTCGGCGGGGACCGAGCCGATGTCGTAGTGCAGGTCGAAGAGCACGGCGTCTTCCGCGGCGATGGTGATGTCGCACATCGTGAGGATCTCGGTGTGGAAGCCGGGCCCGTTCACCAGCCCGATCGTCGGGATCTCCAGGTCGTTGACCAGCGCGCTGACGTTGATCCGCCCGTCCTTGTACGCGTACTCGTAGGCCCAGTAGTCGAGGTCCTCCTGCTCGAGCGCGAACCCGTCCGGGTCGGAGCGCATCATGAACTCATCCCCGGTGCCGGTGAGGATGAGGATCTCGTTGTCCGGGTCGGCGCCGACGACCTTGAGCATCTGGCCGAGCGCCCGGTGGTTCTGCACGCTGAGCTGGACCGGCCCGCCGGCCGTGTGCGCCTTGACGAGCAGCACGCCGTCGTTCCTGCGGCTCATCGTGAAGAAGTCCTTGAAGAACTCGCTGTACTCCGCGAACCTGGGCGTCGGTAGGAACTCCTGCAACGACATGCGCTGCCCGCCTTTCTTGCTTGCGTGGATGGCTTACCGCGTCGCGCCCCGCCTACACGGTGCTTGCTACACGGGGCTTGCTACACCGGGGCTTGCTACACGGTGCTTGCTACACGGGGGCGTACTCGCCCTCGGCGGCCTCGGTGACGACTGCCCGCGGCGGCGCGCCGTCGCGGTGCAGCAGTTCCCACGCGCAGTCGACGATGTCCTGGGTGCCGAGGCCGTACTTACGGAAGAGGAACGGGGCGGTGCGCGCCCCTTCTGCGAAGGTGTCGCGCAGTCCGATGCGCCGCAACGGGCGGCCGAGCCCCGCCTCGGCGATCGTCTCCGCCACGGCGGACCCCAGCCCGCCGATCACGCTGTGGTTCTCCGCGGTGATCACCGCGGTGGTCTCGCGGACCACCCGGGTGACTGTCGCGGTGTCCAGCGGCTTGATCACCGGCACGTTCAGCACGCAGACGCCGACGCCGGCGGTGCCGAGCGTGGTGGCCGCGCTGATCGCGGCGGGCAGCATCATGCCGCTCGCGATGACGGCGAGGTCGCCGCCCTCGCTGAGCAGCTGCGCCCTCGTCAGCGAGAACTCATGGTCCTCGGCGAAGATCACCGGGATCTCGCCGCGCTTGAGCCGCAGGTAGACGGGCCCCGGCAGGTCCGTGACGGCCGGCAGCGCCGCGCGGACCTGGGTCGCGTCCGCGACGTCGACCACGGTCATGTTCGGGATGGCGCGCATCAGGGCGACGTCGTCGATCGCCTGGTGGCTAGGGCCGCCGGGGCTGGACACGCCGGGCATGAAGCCGACGATCCGCACCGGCAGGTTCGGGTAGGCGACCGAGTTGACGATCTGGTCGAGCGGCCGGCGCGTCGCGAACACGCCGAAGGTGTGCACGAACGGCAGGAACCCGCGCCGCGCCAGGGCGCCGGCCATGCTGATCATGTTGGCCTCGGCCATGCCGGCGTGGATGAAGCGCTCGGGTATCTCCCGCTGGAACAGGTCGATCTCGGTCTGCCTGGTCAGGTCGCCGGTCAGGCAGAGGATCTCGGGGCGCTCGCGCGCGAGGCCGACGAGCGCGCGGCCGTACGGCTTCAGCACGGTCGGGTAAGGCTGCTGGCCCCTGAGCAGGTTACCGGGCAAGCCGCGCCTCCAGTTCCTTGACGGCGGCCGCGGCGAGCTCGGCCGGCAGGCTGATGAAGTGGCCGTCGGCGCCCTCGGGCAGCACGGACAGGCCGTGCCTGACGGAGGTGCGCGCGATGACCGCGGCAGGGCGCTCGTCGGCGGCGGCGGCGCCGAGTGCGGCGTCCAGCGCGGCGGTATCGTGCCCGTCGACGTCGAAGGCGGCCCAGCCGAAGCTCTCCCACTTCGCCGCGATCGGCTCCAGGGTGGTGATCGACGAGACAGGCCCGTCGACCTGCGAGTCGTTGGCGTCGAGCAGCACGGTGAGCGCGCCGAGCCGGTTATGCGCGGCGAACATGGCCGCCTCCCAGACCTGCCCCTCCTCCAGCTCGCCATCGCTGACCAGGGCGAAGACCCGGGCGTCCGGGCGGCACTGCAACCGGTCGGCGAGCGCGAGCCCGACGGCACCGGACAGTCCCATGCCGAGCGACCCGCCGGTCAGGTCCACCGCCGGTGACCGCTCCGTCCCGATGGCCTCGAGCGCGGAGTCGTCAAAGCCGTAGCTCGCCAGCGACTCCTCGTCGAGCAGGCCCGCCTCCGGCGCGGCCGCGAAGGCGGTGATGATGTAGTGCCCGGGCGAGACGACCAGGCTGTCACGGGCGGGATCGTAGTGCCCCGCGTACAGGGTGGCGAACAGCTCGGCAGAAGAAAGCGCCTGCCCGAGGTAGCCGAACCCGTGCGCCGCGACCATCCGCACCGCGCGCAGCCGGATCACGTCGGCGTACCGCGCGGCGGCGCGGGCATCCATGACAGTCATAGGCGAAGCGGCCCCCCGTCATGCGGCTGAGCCAGATAGTGGCTAAGCCAGAATACGGCCACGCCCCCCCCCCCCCCCCCACCCCCCCCCCCCCCCCCCCCCCCCCCCCCAACCCCGAGCCCCCCCCCCCCCCCCCCGCCGAGTTGGATGTCTGCCCCGTTGAGCACGGCGCCGCACTGGTCGCAGCCGAGCACCCCGTGGAAGGCGCTGTCGCAGGCCCAGTGGAAGATGCGGACGGCCGGCCCGTCCGGCGAGCCAAGCCAGCGCTCGGACCACGCGATCGCGGTGGCGATCACCGGGAAGAAGGCCAGCCCCTTCTCGGTCAGCCGGTACTGCGCCCAGTCGGGTCGCGGTGCCCGCTGCACCTGCTCAAGGATGCCGTGCGCGCACAGCGAGCTCAGCCGGTCAGACAGCAGGCCGGGCGGCACCGCGAGCAGCGACTGGAAGTCGGTGAACCGTCGCACGCCGAGGAACGCCGCCCCGACCAAGGCCGATGACCAGCGGTTGCCGAACACCGCCATCGTGTCCGGGTAGAAGCTGTGCTCGACGGCGGTGCGGCGGGAGTCGGAGCGCCGCCGGGTGGTGGTCTCCGGCACCGACTCGCGCCACCCGCCGGTCGGACCCCAGGCCGGGCACAGGTCGCGCGGCCCGGCCACGACGTTACAGTGCGCGCAGGTCAGCACGGGCAGGAAGTTGTGACCGCAGGCCCTGTGATGCAGCGGCGGCGTGGCATAGGCGTGGTGCGTCACCTGGGCGCGCTCCCAGCCCCAGATGGAGACCAGGATCGGCCAGGTTGACCGGCCGCGCTCGGTGAGGACGTACTCCGAGCGAACCGGGTGCTGCTGGTACTCCCGCTTGTCGACGAGCTGCTCGCGGGCCAGCGTGTCCAGCCGGGCGCTAAGCACCGCGTGCGAGATCGGCAGCGCGGCACGGAACTCGGAGTACCGGGTCAGGCCCTGCAGCATGAGCCGCAGCAGGAACAGCGACCATTCGTCGCCGAGCAGCCCGAACCCGCGGGCCAGGGCGTTGGGCACGGGCTCGGCCCGTGCGCCCTGAGGGTCCGTTTCTGCCCTGGCTGCGGTGGTCACGAGTAGCAGGATACGGCCGTCTGGCGCCGCAGGCGCAGCGCCGCTGAGGACGACGGCTACCTGGTCACGCTCACCACGACATGAACGAGGACGCCTCCTACTGCCTGGTCTTGGACGCGGCCCGGGTCGCCGACGGGCCCGTCTGCCAGTTGCGGCTGCCCGAGCGCATCTCCAGCGGCACCCACTCGACCCGGGCGCCAGGCGCGGAGCTCCGCCGCTGGCCGACCGCGGACAACGCGGCGGCGGCGATCGGGCTCTGAGCAGGCGACTCATCCGATGTGGAAGAAGAAGGACGGTTGGGTCATTTTCTGGGGCTATGCGGGCCTGTTAGGCTGCGAGAGCGAGCGGAATCTAACAGGAGGTGCCTGTCGTGCGAGCCAGGATCGTGGTCCGACGGTTTATCGCGGCGATCGTCATGGCGGCGGCCGTCATCGCGGGCGGGCTGGCGCTCACCGGGGCTGTTACCTCCCATTACTCCCTCGCCGACAACGGCGTCATTAGCTCACATAACTGAGCCACTGCCACCCCCTTTACTCCAGAACGGGTTCGTGGCTTCGCGGGGTCGTTCCCTGCATTCTCTGAAGGCAACGACCAGGGTGGGAAGGCGCCTTCCGGGAGCCTCTCGGACATTAGGCCTGTCTACTAAAGCGGTCAAGTAAACATGTCGCCCCATGCCAAAGGCGGAGGCAGGAACGCCATCCGCCACATGGAACTTTCATGCGTTGTCCTGGGCCGACGGCTGTATCGCGGGCCCGTTTCTTGTTGCCGCCTGGCGCCGAGCTTACGCTCCGCCCAGGGTGTGAAGGCTCTTTCCGGTCTGCTGATGGCGGGCACCACCGCCATCGCTTTCTCCACTGACCCCTCGAGGAGATCAGATGACCAAACGTCCAACTCGTCCGCGGACGCTAGCCAGCGCCTTGGCCGCATCCGGCCTGCTGGTTGGCGCGCTGCTTGCCTCGGGCACCGCAGCGGCCGCCCCTTCTCATCCGGCCGGGGCCGCGCTCGTGTCAGCCAGTCAGGCGAACAGCGGAGCGCCTGCCGCCGCGCCGGTCACCAGCCCGGCACCGGGCCAGGTGTTCGCACCCGGTTCAAGCATCAAGCTGTCGGCCGCTCCCCTCCTGGTCAGCGCCGCCGTCAAGGACGGGCTGAGCAGCGCTCCGGTGACCGCCATCAAGTTCTACGCGAGCACCAGCCTGACCAGCAACGTCCTGGTGGGCACGGCCACGTCGGCGCCCTGGACCGCGACATGGAGCCACGTGCCAGCGGGGGACTACTCGGTGACCGCGGTGACCTACAACAAGCAGGGAAGCACGACCTCGGACCCGGTGGCCATCCAGGTCGTGAAGCCCAGCGTGCTGACCGCCCAGTCCTCGCTCACGATCACCAAGGGCCACAGTGCGTCGTTCGCCGTCAAGCTGTCCACGGCGCCAAGCAGCCCGGTCACGGTGCACGTGAGTGACGCCGGCACCGGGACCACGGTGTCCAAGGGCCAGGCGCTCACCTTCACGCCGTCGAACTGGAACCAGCCGCAGGCGGTCACCGTGGCCGCGGCGCAGGCCAAGGCGGGCAGCCACTCGACCATCACCGCGTCAGCGGCCGGGCTGGGCAGCGCCTCGGTGGCGGTCACCGCCGCGCCGGCCGCTACCGGATATGACCAGTGGTTCCTCAACCTGTACAACCAGATGACGAACTCGGCCAGCGGTTACTTCAGCCCGAAGGGCATCCCGTATCACTCGGTCGAGCAGCTCATCGTGGAGGCCCCGGACTACGGTCACGAGACCACCTCGGAGACCTTCAGCTACTGGCTGTGGCTGACGGCCGACTTCGGCCGGGTCAGCGGCGACTGGACCGCGTTCAACAACGCCTGGGCCGTCACGATGCAATATGACGTCCCTAACGCGGCCAACCAGCCCGGGTGCAGCGCCTACAACGCGTCCTCGCCGGCGACCTACGGGCCGGAAGCGGCGTCACCCGCCAGCTACCCGGTGGCGCTCAACTCCTCGGTCCCGGTCGGCTCTGACCCGCTGTCCGCCGAGCTGACCTCGACCTACGGCAACTGCAACCTCGACACGCCCATGTGGATCATGGACACCGACAACCGTTACGGCTTCGGCCAGCAGGAAGACGGCACCTCCACGCCGAGCTACATCAACACCTTCCAGCGCGGCCCGAGGAGTCGGTCTGGGACACGGTCCCCCAGCCCGACTGGGACAACCTGTCGAAGGGCCAGAGCGGTGCGGGCTACCTCGACCTGTTCAACAACGGCGGCGGCAGCTTCGCCGCCCAGTACAAGTACACCGACGCGCCGGACGCCGACGCGCGCATGGTCCAGGCCGCGTACTGGGCACTGCAGTACGCCACCGCGCAGGGCAACCAGTCGCAGCTCTCATCGACCCTGGCCAGCGCGGCCAAGCTCGGCGACTACGTGCGCTACTCGATGTACGACAAGTACTTCAAGCAGATCAGCGCCAACTGCAGCCAGGTCGGCTCGGTGGCCTGCCCGGCCGGCACGTCCAAGGCCAACGAGGCGACCTACCTGCTGTCGTGGTACTACGCCTTCGGCGGTTCCACCACCGGGGCCTGGTCCTGGCGGATCAGCGGCACCGAGATCCACGAGGGCTACCAGAACCCGCTGGCGGCGTTCGCGCTGAGCAACACCACCAGCCTGATCCCGCTGTCCCCGTCCGCCAAGGCCGACTGGGCGACCAGCCTGACCACGCAGCTCAACCTGATGCAGTGGCTGCAGTCCAGCGAGGGCGCGATCGCGGGCGGCGTCACCAACAACTGGGGTGGCAACTACGGCGACGCGGGCAAGCCGCCGGCCGGCGACCCCACCTTCGACGGCATGTACTACGACTTCGAGCCCGTGTACCACAACCCGCCGTCCAACCAGTGGTTCGGCTACCAGGCCTGGCCCATGGAGCGGGTCGCGGAGTACTACTACGAGACCGGCAACGCCCAGGCCAAGGCGATCCTGCAGAAGTGGGTGTCGTGGGCCGAGTCGGTCGTCACGGTGAACACCACCACCGGGGCGATCTGCGAGCCCGGCCAGCTCAACTGGTGCGGCCAGCCGGCCGCGAGCTTCACCACCGGCACCTCGGGCACGGCGCAGCCGCCGGCCAACCCGGGCCTGCACGTGTCCGTGACCGGAGGCTGCTCGGGCGACATCGGCGTGGCCGCCTCGCTGGCCAAGGCGTACATGTACTACGCGGCCAAGTCCGGCGACACCACCGCGGAAACCGCCGCGCAGAACATCATCGACGTCATCCACCAGTTCTACGGCGACAGCCTCGGCTTCTCGGCGCCGGAGACCAGGACCGACTACAGCAACTTCACCTCGGCCTTCAACACCACCAACTTCGAGGGCCTGTTCATCCCGTCCGGCTGGACCGGGAGCTACCCCGGCCTCGGCAGCACCCCGATGACCTCCGCCGACAACACCTTCCTGTCCATCCGCCCGTGGTACACCAGCGTGGCGAACTACCCCGAGGTGCAGAACTACCTGAACGGCGGGGCCGCCCCGGCGTTCAACTACCACCGGTTCTGGGCCGAGGCGGACATCGCGACGGCGTTCGACTCGTTCGCCTTCCTGTTCCCGAACGTGTCCCCGCCGGCCAGCGCCACCCCCACGGTCACCGTCACCAACCCGGGCACCCAGACCGGCACCGTCGGCACCGCGCAGACCCTGCAGGTCCAGGCGTCCGACACGGCCACCGGCAAGACCCTCACCTACAGTGCCACCGACCTTCCGTTCGGGCTGTCGCTTAGCGCCTCCACCGGCGCGGTCACCGGCACCCCCACCATGGCGGGCACCTACCTCACCACCCTGACCGCCAGCGACGGCAGCGGGGCGTCCTCGGTCAACCTCAGCTGGACGATCAGCCCGAAGGGCACCGGCAACGTCGTCACGGTCACCCAGCCGGCCAACCAGACCGGCACCGTCGGCACCGCCGCCAGCCTGCAGATCCAGGCAACGGACTCCGGCACCGGGCAGACCCTCACCTACAGCGCCGCCGGCCTGCCGGCCGGCCTGACGATCAGTTCCTCCACCGGACTGATCTCCGGCACCCCGACGACCACGACGGGCAGCCCGTTCAGCGTCACCGTGACCGTCACCGACACCACCGGGGCGAAGGGCACGGCCGCCTTCACGTGGACCATCAACCCGCAAGGCACTAACACCGTCACGGTCACCCCGCCGGGCAACCAGACCGGCACCGTCGGCACCGCCGCCAGCCTGCAGATCAGGGCAACGGACTCCGCCGCCGGGCAGACCCTGACCTACAGCGCCGCCGGCCTGCCGGCCGGCCTGACGATCAGCTCCTCCACCGGACTGATCTCCGGCACCCCGACGACCACGACGGGCAGCCCGTTCAGCGTCACCGTGACCGTCACCGACACCACCGGGGCGAAGGGCACGGCCGCCTTCACCTGGACGATCAACCCGCAAGGCGCCAACATCGTCACGGTGACCAACCCGGGTAGCCAGACCGGCACCGTCGGCACCGCCGCCAGCCTGCAGATCAAGGCGACGGACTCCGCCGCCGGCCAGACGCTCACCTACAGCGCCACCCTGCCGGCCGGCCTGGCGATCAGCTCCTCCACCGGGCTGATCACCGGCACCCCGACCACGGCCGGGACCTCCAACGTCACCGTGACCGTCACCGACACCACGGGAGCGGTGGGGACGACCACCTTCACCTGGGTGATCAACCCCGTAACCACCGGCCTCGCGTGCCACGTCACTTACACCCTGAACAGTGCGTGGACCGCGTTGCCCAATGGCTTCACCGCCCAGGTGACCATCGCCAACACCGGAACGACCGCGATCAACGGGTGGTCACTCACCTTCACGTGGCCGGGCGACGAGAAGATCACCGCCAACTTCAACGGCGGCTTCTCCCAGACCGGCGCGAACGCCACCCTCACCAACGCCAGCTACAACGGGACCATCGCGGCTGGCAGCAACATCACGGACGGCTTCCAGGGCACGTGGACCAGCAACCACGCCAACCCGACGTCGTTCGCGATCAACGGCACTACCTGCACCTGACCGGGAACCTGCTTCCCCGGGCCAGCCGCCGGCCCGGGGAACAGGGCCGGTTAACCAATCCCGCCGGGATCGCTGCGATCCCGGCGGGATTACCCGTGTCGTTACGGGCAAGCCGCCTCGAAGGCAGCGCCGTCGTTCTGCACCGCGCTCATGCTCGGCAGCGGCGCCGCGCCGCTTTGCGACTCGACCAGGGCGGTGTAGTCATTGGCCAGGGCGGTCATCGCGCTGGCCGCGGCCGGGTGCTTCTCTTGCCGCGCCGCGGCGTTGAGCGCGTTGGCGAAGTTCGTGAAGTCCTGGTCGATAGCGGACTCGCTGGACTGGTCCTTGCCCTGCCGCGCCTGCAAGGTCTGCTCGGCCTTGCGCGCGGCGGCGCAGGCCGGGTCGGGACCAGGCGGCCCGTAGAAGGACGGGCTGGCGGCGGACGCCGTCGGCGACGAGGCGGAGGAAGCGGCGGAGCTAGCGGATGCGGCTCCGGTGGGCGCGGCCGCGGCTGCGCAGCCGCCCGCGGCGATGCCGACGGCCAGCACGCAAACGAGGGCGGGAATGGCGCTGACAGTGGGGCGCATCATGGCCCAGGACGGTACGCCAGGCGCGACGGCCTGCCCAGCGCGGCGCGGCGCGGCCACCGTCAAGCAGCGCGTTCGCTGATGCGCGGATGAAAGTTACAGCGCACAACCGCCAGCGGTGTTGCGCGCGGCGCGGAGCGGCCGGGTTGACGCAACCCCAGAAGTAACTATCGTCCGGCAAGCATGGCCACGACCGGAGCGAGCGCCTCGGCGAAGTCGGCGCCGAAGACGAAATAGGAGAAGCCGGCCTCCTCCCGCCGCCGCTGGATTTCCTCGGCGGCGGCCGCCGGGTCATCCGGGAGATAGGCCAGCGAGTCCGCCGCGCGAAGCGCGGCCGGGTCGGTGTCGGGGGACGCCATGAACGGCGCGCGAGCACCACCGACAACCGACACGTGAACCGCGAGTTCGACATCCCTGATGGCGCGGACGTCGCGGGCCATCCCCTCGACTTCGGCCCGCGGCTCACCCGGCGACGATACGAATGTGACCGTATCCGCGACCTCGGCCGCCAGCGCCCGGGCCTTCGGGCCGCGCACGGCCATCACCACCGGCGTGTGCAGGCCCGGACCGTCGAGCTCGCGCAGCGTCCTGATGGTCTCACGTACCTGGGTCAGCCGCTCGCCCGGCGGGACCACGGGCAGTCTCTTTTCGCGGAGCTCGTCCTCGATTCCCGGCCTGCCGGTGCCGACACCCAGCTCGAAGCGACCTTCGGTGAGCACCGACATCGAGTGCGCCTCCCACGCCAGCATCCATGGCGGGCGGAACGGGGACGCGTACACCCAGGTGCCCACCCGCAGGTCGGCGAGGGCCGCGGCGAAGGCCAGCACAGGAGCGGGTGCCGGCTGCCATTGCGGGACGTCGGGCATCAGCAGCGTTGAGTAGCCGCTGTCGGCGATGCGGCGCACGCGGTCTCGCCACGTCGGCAGGTCAGTCATTATCGGGGCAACGACCCCGAACCGGAACGGCCTCGTCATGTCTGGTCTCCTCTCAGCAGGGCAGACGCCACTGCCACCCGGAAATCATTGCTGCCCGATCAACCACCGGCTCTCATTTCTCCGAAGCCCCGGATGCGGGCAGACTGTGAACCATGTGCGGGCCTGACGACGGCCCGCCCGGGCACGACCGACGGGAGACGCAGTGCAAGCCAAGATCTTCTTCATTACGCTGGCCGTGGACAACCTCGACCGGTCGGTCGCCTTCTACCGCGACGGCCTGGGCTGGCCGACCGATGGCATCGTCGGCACGGAGTTTCACGACGAGGTCACCGGCGCCGACGGAACCATCGCGTTCTTCAAGCTCGACGGGGGCCTGCTGCTTGGCCTGTACGAACGGGCCAACCTCGCCAAGGACGCCGGCCTGCCGCTCGGGCCGCTCAGTTCTACCGAGTTCAGCCTGGGCGTCCCCGCCGGATCACAGGCGGAGGTCGACCAATTGCTCGGGCAGGTCGAAGCCGCAGGGGGCACGCTGACCGCGCCGGCCCACATGCGGCCGTTCGGCGTCTACTCCGGGTACTTCGCCGACCCCGATGGCCACCTCTTCGAGATCGCATGGGACTCCAACGCGTGAGCCGCGCCCGCGTCGACGAAGGGCTGGAGTCACTCGCCTACTGGCCGGCCGCGGGCGCGCCGTCCGTCAGGTACCAGTGGATCGCGCGGCCGACCGGGCCGATCACGTCGTCCAGGGGAGCATCGCTCAGCGGCGGGATCCGGTAGACGTAGCGCACCAGGGCGACCCCGATGAGGTGCGACCCGGCGAGTTCGGCGCGCAGTTCGGTATCGGGCCCGCCGCCGGCCGCCCCGGCGAGCCGCGCGATCACCTCGTCCCGCACGAACTCGCGCAGTACCTCGGCGGCGGCGGCGTTCGACGCGGCCGAGACCAGCATGGCCTGGAACGGGGGCCGGCGCACCGGGTCCTCCCAGATGCTGAAGAAGTAGGCCGCGAGGCGCGGGCCGATCTCACCGGTCCCGCTTGCGAGCGTCGGCGTCAACCCCTCATCGGGCCGGATGGCGTCATCAAGGACGGCCTTGAACAGGCCGTCCTTGCCGCCGAAGAACTGGACGATCAGTGACGGGTCGACCCCGGCGCGGCGCGCGACGCCGCGGACGCTGGTCGCCTCGTATCCCGCCGTGAACTGCTCACGGGCCGCGCGCAGGATGTCGCCACGGGTGTCGGCCGTGCCGCCGCGGCGGCCGCCGCGACCGCGAGCCGAACCCGGAGCAGGCGATGACATGGCGTTGAGTATAGGAGCGGGGATCATGGCAACGGCCCGCGGTCAGGCGCCGGGGACGGCGGCGATGTCGGTGCCGCGGACCCGGGCAGGGCGAGCACCAGCAGGAACGAGAGGGCGAAGACCCCGATCTGCCAGCCGAGGGCCTGCTGCAGCGAGCGGCTGAAGTCGTCCCTGCGAGCCTGCGGGAGCGCCGTGCCGAGCGTGGCCCTCATCACCGCGTCGCGCCCGCGCCGGCGCGGCGGCCGCCTGGCTCGCCATCCGGGTGCAGCTGGCCGGCGTCGCCGAGGGATCGGTCGCGTGCGCGCGGTCGGTGAAGCAGGTGGTGAAGCCCGCGAGTACGCCGTGCCGCTGGCCCGCGGGGACGTGCGCCGACGTGAGCTGCTGCCGCAGCGCGGGCGTCACCGCGGTCACCGCCCCGCCGGCGTTGTGGCCGAGCAGGCCGAAGAAGAGGACTCCGGCCACGGCGATGCCCAGCGCCGCGCCCACCTGCTGGGTCGCGGCCAGCACGCCGGAGGCCGACCCGGCGTCGCGCTGCGGCAGGCCGGCGATGATCACGCCGGTCACCGGGGCGAGGAAGAGGCCAGCGCCGGCGCCGCCGACCGCCAGGCTCGGCAGCAGCTGGTAGCCCTGCAGGCCCGTACCCGCGATGTGCAGGGTGAGGATCACACCGCTCATGCCGAGGATAAGGAGGCCGGTACCGAACGAGAGCGTGCGCGTCCCGATCCGCCGGACCACGGCGCCCGAGCGCGCCGAAGCGATGGCCACCAGCACCGCGAAGCCGAGGGTGACCGCGCCCGCCTTGACCGCGCTGTAGCCGAAGCCGACCTGCAGCGTGAGGATGAAGACGAAGAAGAAGCTGGGGATGCCGGCGAAGAAGGCCAGGCTGACCGCCAGGCCGACGCTGAACGAGCGCTGCCGGAACAGCCGCAGCCGCACCAGCGGGTCCGCGCCCTCCAGGCGGCCGAGGCGGTGCTGGAGCACGACGAAGAGCCCGAGCACCGGCACGCTGAGCGCGAGCAGCACCCAGGTCCACGTCGGCCAGCCCTGGTCGCGGCCCACCACCAGCGGCAGGACCAGCAGGAACAGGCCGGCGGTGACGAGCAGGGCGCCGGGCAGGTCGAGCCGCCGGCCCCGGCCGCCGTACGTCTCCGGGACGACCCGCACGGCGCCGATCAGCGCGAGCACCCCGATGGGCAGGTTGAGGTAGAAGATCGCCCGCCAGTCGGTGCCGAACACGTTGGCCGCGATCAGGGCGCCGCCAAGGACCGGTCCTGAGATGGTCGCCAGCCCGATCGACGCGCCGTAGGCGCCGAGCGCGCGCGGCCGGCTCTCCTCGTCGAAGAGGCTCGAGATGATGGCGAGGACCTGGGGGAACATCAGGCCGGAGCACATGCCCTGGACCAGGCGCGCGACCACGAGCGTTGTGCCGTTGGGTGCCGCGCCGCACAGCGCGGAGGTGACGACGAAGCCGATCATGCCGATCAGGAACAGCCGGCGACGGCCGTAACTGTCACCGAGCCGGCCGCCGGTGATGAGGGTGCAGGCGAAGGTGAGCGAGTAGCCGGCCAGCACGAGCTGGACCATGCCGAAGCTGGCGCGGAGGTCCGCCTGGATCGAGGGGATCGCGACCGTGACGATCGTGGTGTCGAGCAGCTGCATGAACACCGCCGACAGGACCACGACCAGCGCCAGCCAGCGGCGGCGCCCGGTCATGCGCGGGTACTGCGGTGCGGGGGATGGGCCAGACATCATTAACTCCTCATGTGTTGAGTTTCCGGTAAGAACTCTACACATGTTGAGTTTTTGGGTCAACGGCGGCCCGCGCCGCGCTACATCACAATCGCGTGGAACTCCACCCCGTAACCGCACCGCCAGGTCAGGGTGCCGGAGCGCTTCCCGCCGGCCAGCGGCGCCTGCTCGGCAAGCGAGCGTGCGCCCGCCTCATCGAGCGCATCGCGGCTCGAGGCAGGCCGGCCGCGGCGGAACTGGTACCTGGTGAGCTGGCGACCGGGGCCAGCTACATAAGCGCGTCCACCCAGCCGCTGAGCTGGCGCAGGGTGCGAACCTCGGAGACCGAGTCGCAGTAGGGCCGGTACGCGCCCATCAGGGAATCGGCGGTGTCCCAGTCCGCGGCGGGCTCCGGGTTGAGCCAGTGCACGGCCCGGACCCGGCCGCGCAGCGCGCGCAGCAGGTCGGCGCGCTCTGGACGGTAGTTGCCCCGGGCGTCGCCGCAGATGATCAGGACGCAATCGCGGGACAGCCCGCTCGCCTGCTCGTCGGTGAACTGGCGCAGCACGGCGCCGTAGTCGCTGTGCCCGTCGCCGCGCACCACCCCCGGGCGGGCGAGCAGCAGCCGGGTGTCGATCACCCCCGGGCTCGACTCAACCAGGTCGGTGACCTCGGCGACGCCGTCCGCGAAAACGAACGAGCGGAGCCTGGGCAGTTCCGCGTGCAGCGCGTGCAGCAGGGACAGCGAGAACTTGGCGAACTCGGCGACGGACCCCGACACGTCGCACAGGACGAGCAGCCGCGGGCGCGGGCGGCGGCGCCTGCGCCAGGCCGGGTCGACGGGCACCCCGCCGGTGGCGATCGCCCGGCGCATGGTCCTTCGCACGTCGAGCTTGCCTGACCGGTTCGGCCGCCGCCGCCGGCGGGCCGTTGCCGCCAGCCGCCGGGCGAGCGGCTGCACGATCGCGCGCATGGCGGCAAGCTCCGCCGGAGTCGCGCTGAGGAAATCCGCGTCAAGTACCGATTCCCGCAGCTGGTGCAGCGACGTCTCGACGCCACGGGACTCGGCTAGCCGGTCACGCAGCTGCGCGGCGATCTCTGCGCGCAGCTCCTGCATTCGTTCCTCCTGCTCAAGGTGGCCAAGCCGCCTGTCCAAGGCTGGCCGCGGCGCCGGCGTTTCGCGCTCCAGCCGCATGGCCCGGTGCAGCAGCGTGCTCAGGTCGAGCTGCCGCATGATCCGGTACTCGTAGTACCGCTGCGAGCCGCGGCCCTGTCCCGTGCCCAGGCCGCCGTAGGCGCCGATCACCTCCGCGGCTAGCTCGCCCGCACTGGCCGCCGGGTCGCCGCGCAGCAGCGCGACCAGCCGCGCGAGCAGGTCAGGGGCCACGGGCTCGCCGTCCGGCGGCTGCCGGGCCGCGCCGTCGGTCACCGGGGACCCGACGGCGCCACCCTCGTCCCCGGCACGGTCGAGGGCCGGGAACAGCAGGTCGAAGGCACCGTGGAAGGTAGGGATGTCCGCGGCCCGCTTGACGAGGGTGACCTGCAGCCGCCGCCGGAGCTGGCCCCGGTCAAGCAGGTCAGCGTCGCTGACCGCGCGCAGGGCGTCGGCCATCTCCGAAGCGGACACGTCCATGCCCAGCCAGCGGAGCCTGCGGGCGAACTCGGTGACCGCCGCGGGAACGGCCTCGGCGAGCGAGCTCACTGGGACAGGCAGCGCAGTGGCGTTAGCATGACTGCTCATGGGGGCCAGCCTAAATGAGGCGGAACGTCCGCAGCACTCCCCGGTTACGGCGCACCAGGCCCGGCCGGTAACGCTCAGCGTGGTCATTGACGGGCGCCTCGACACCGCGCGCGCACACCAGGTGGCCACCCTCGCCGACCGGCTCGGCCTCGCCGGGATCTGGCTGCGTTACCCGTGGTGGCCGTGCAGCGGCGCCGCGGAGACCGGGACCCGCGTCGCCGGACTGCTTGCCGCACTGGCGTCCAGCGTGCGCATCACGCCTGGACTTGTCATGGACGCCGACGCCGCTGACCCTGGCGAGTCAAACGGCGCCTGGCTCGACTACCTCGCCCCCGCCCCGCGCCCGTTGCCCAGGCCGCCGGGCTCCCGCCAGCCCCGCGGATCGCCGTCGCCGGGTCGCCGTCCGCGGTCACCCGGTGGCGGGACCTGATCGGCCAGCGGCCGGGCCTGGCCGTAGCCCGGCTCGCCCTGCCCGCCGGGAACGACGAAGGAGACCGTGACGGAGACGGGGGCGGGCCGGCCGCCGCCGTCTTCGTCCCCTGCGCACCCGGCAGGGACCTGGCGGCTGAAGTTTCCGCCGCCGCTTCTGCCGCCGCGGGACGGCCGGTGCTCACGGAGGTCACCGTGTCTGTCGGCCGGACCGCCGCCGAGGCCCGGGCCCGCGCGGACGCGGACGAGCTGTTCACCCTCACTGGCCATCCCGCGGACCAGGGACTGTTCGGCACGCTAGAGGAATGCCAGGTCACCGCGGCGGCCCTCGCTCAGGCCGGCGCGACCGAGCTGGTCTGCTACCTGCCGCTGGCCAGTGACCTGCCCGACGTGCTCGCGCAACTGCGATCGATCGCCATCGGAGCCGGGGTGCTGCGGCCCGGTGAACCGCCCTCGCCCGCGCCGCCGCCGCCATCCGGCTGGGGCGGACGCCGGCTCCCGGCCTGACGGCCAGGCCGGTCAGTCAATTAGCCGGCTCGGCGGTCAAGGCGCCGGCGCTGCCACGGCCGCAGGATCGTGTTACGCGAGGTACTGGCGGGCCCGCCGCTGCCCGCGGGCCGCGTGTGACGCCCGGCCAACGGGCAGCGCGCGGTCGACGGGCGGGCCGGGCGGCGCCGCGGCATCTACCGGTAAACAAATCACAACAGGTAAAGAAAAGACGCCTAGAACGCAATGCCGTTAAGTTAGGCGGCGACCTGGGTGCGCTGCCGGGCGAGGCGCGAGCCGGCAGGCGGCGCAACCGCTGACTTCCTATCAGTTTCGGCTACTTTTTCGACTTCCTATCAGTTTCGGTCATTCGAGTGACCGGTTTGTCGGAAATATGACACCGGAACTGATAGGAAGTCGTCGGCAGGGAGGGACTCCGGTCGGTTGAAGCCACCCAAGAGAGCCTTAACTTAACGGCATTTCGCCTAGAACGCTTTTTCTTTACCTCGTACAAAAAATTTACCTGCTATGAAAAATTTACCGGTGAACCGACGTACAGCTGGGGCGTGTGATGCGCCAGTTCGCCCTGCCGTGCCGCCGCCCGCCTAGGCGCCCCTGCGGACCGTACTCCGGTCGCCATGCCGCCGCCCGCCTAGGCGCCCCCGTGAACCGTCCTGCGGTCGCCACGCGGCCCGCGGCCCGGGCGGCGATGACCGGCTTCCCCGTGTCCGGGAGGTGCGGCACCGCAGGAACGTGCAGAACAACGCCGCTTTGGTGCAGGACTCCCGGATGCCGCGCGGGGCATACTCGAACTAGTCAACAACCCGCGCCCGTGCGGATAGCCGACTAGGAGCTAACCATGGCCTACGAGACTCGCCTTGGGTCCCTCGCCAGCTACGAGAAGGGCGGAGTCGAGGTCATCGACGACGACCCGAAGAACTACGCCTTCTCCAACATCTTCGAGGTCGCGTCGCTGGCTAAGCCATTCGAGCAGATCGCCGTCGGGAAGAACTTCGAGTACGTCCTCGAGGCCGTCCGGGTCGAGGGGACATCCGGCTGGCGCGCGGCGGCGCACGACCAGAGCGCGCTGGTGCTCGACGGCGAGGTGGAGTTCACCCTCATGACCCTGCGTGACGGTGAGGCGCTGCCGGAATCCGGGTCGGGCGGCGTGGCCGACGCGGCGGTGCAGGCCCTGATGGGGCGCGTGACGGCGCGCCGCGGGCACCTCACCCTGCTGCCCGGCGGACGCGCCTACCGCTACTCGTCGCCAGGCCCCGCGGTGCTGCTCATCCAGACCATCGAGGGCCCGGACACCCAGTTCCGCTGGGCCGAAATCTGCCAGACGGCCTGATCGCCGCGAACAGCGAACAGAAGGAATACCGATGACAGTCGCCGATGCCGCAGCCCGCAGCGAGGCAAGCGAGCCGAACGAGTTCGGCTACCGTAGCTTCACCCTTGGCCAGTTCCAGTTCAGCCGGGACGAGTACTTCGCCTACGTCAACTGGCCCACCGGCCGTCACGTGATGAGCGTTGACGCCTTCCTGCGCGCCCTGCAGCGGGACGTGGCCTGGGAGTTCTTCTACGGGATCGTCAACTTCGACGGCGTGGTCGGCACCGTGAACCACTACGGGACGGTGGACCTGTTCGCCGGCCGGTATAACGACGCCTACCGCCGGGCCGAGCTTGACCACGTGGAGAACATCGAGACCGCGGCACTCAAGGACGTCTTCTCCGCCATGCTCTCCGACTGGACGAACGAGAGCTTCGACCCGTTCGCCAGCCCCGAGGAGACCGGGTCCGCGTTCGGGCCCAAGCAGGGGAACAACGACGCCGCCATCACCCGCCACCGGGTCACCGCCCAACGGATGGTGTCGCTGCCCGACGATGAGCCGCTGCGCGACGACGCCAACGGCCACCCGGTGAACCGCATGTTCGCGGACGTGCCGCAGGACGAGCCGCAGGTGCACGCGGAGCCCGGGTTCGAGGCCGAGGTCGGCTCGTTCAACCTGTTCGCCTACCTGTCCAGGTCCCCGGTGACCTGGAACCCCAGCGTGGTGAGCGTCTGCCGGGAGTCCCTGTACTGCCCGACCACCGAGGAGTACATCCTCCCGATCATCCACGGCAACGACCGGGCGGAGTGGTTCGTCCAGCTGTCGGATGAGATCATCTGGGACGTCGAGGACCGCGACACCGGGCGCAAGCGCGCCAAGGTCGTCATGAAGGCAGGCGACGTGGCGGCGATGCCGTCCGACATCCGCCATCAGGGCTACTCGCCCAAGCGGTCCATGCTCCTGGTCTGGGAGAACGCCAGCGGCACCATCCCGAAGCTGATCAGCAGCGGCCAGTTCCCCACCCAGCCCGTCGAGTTCTGACCGCGTCGGCTGGCACGCCACGTGAGCAAGCGCCTCGGCGACACCGCCACGCTCCGCGAGCGCCTGCGGCTGGACGCCGGGTACGTCGCCGACGAGCTGATCGCCGACGCGCTGTTCCTCGCGGACGGCCTGGACAAGCCGCTGCTGCTCGAAGGCCCGGCCGGGGTGGGCAAGACAGAGCTGGCCAAGGCCGCCGCGGCGCTGACCGGTTCGCGGCTGCTGCGGCTGCAGTGCCACGAGGGCCTGGACGAGGCCAAGGCGCTCTACGAGTGGAACTACAAGAAGCAGCTGCTGCGGATCCAGGCGGACGACGGGCGCTCCTGGGAGGAGACCGAGGCGAACATCTTCACCGAGGACTTCCTGCTCGAGCGCCCGCTGCTCGCCGCGATCCGCTCCGTTGACCCGGTGGTCCTGCTGATCGACGAGGTGGACCGGGTCGAGGTGGAGGCCGAGGCGCTGCTGCTCGAGGTGCTGTCGGACTTCCAGGTGTCCATCCCCGAGCTCGGCACGGTAATCGCCCGCCAGACCCCGCTTGTCGTCCTCACGTCCAACGCGACCAGGGAACTGTCCGAGGCACTCAAGCGCCGCTGCCTGTACCTGCACCTGGACTACCCGGACGCCGAACGGGAGCGGCAGATCATCGAGCTGCGGGTACCGGACATCAGGCCGGCGCTGGCCGCGCAGGCGGCCCGCGTCGTGCACGCGATGCGCGGCCTGGACCTGCGCAAGCCGCCAAGCATCGCCGAGTCCGTCGACTGGGCCCGCAGCCTCGTCCTGCTCGGCGTGACGGAACTCGACTCCCCGGTCATCGCCCGCACGCTCCCCGTGCTGCTCAAGAACCAGCCCGACCAGGAGCGGGCGGTCACCGAACTCGACCTGACGAACGCGACGCCATAGGCGCCGCCCGCGATGACAAGGCAGCGATCTGACGCGAACGGAGTCAGCCGCTCTCCGTTCGGTAAAACCGTAAGTAGCCTGCTGGCGGATACCGCGGCCTAACCGCCGCGGCGCACCGCGGCCGGGGTGACGCCTGACTGGGCCCGCAGCACGCGGGTCAGGTGCTCCTGGTGGGAGAACCCGCACCGGGTGGCCACCTCGGGTATCGGCATGGTGGTCGACCGCAGGAGCCGGCAGGCCGTTTCCGCGCGCAGCCGCATCAGGAAGCGGTGCGGTGTCTCCCCGGTGCTCGCCTTGAACTGCCTGCTGAACTGGCTGACAGAAAGCGACACGGCGGCGGCCAGGTCAGCCAGCGGGATGGGCTCGGCCAGGCGCACCTCCATCACCTCGCGCGCGGCCGCGAGCTGGCGCGCGCTGAGGCCGGGCCGGCCGTCCGGCCAGCCGCAGGCAGGCCGCACGGAGTGATAGCGCGCGAGCTGCGCCGCGAGCAGCACGGACAGGTGATCGACGTAGGTCCGGGCGCTCGGCTCCCAGGCGCGCAGCACGCCGTCAAGGCCGAGGACGACCTGCTCGATGAGCGGGTCGGAGCGCCCGAGCTCCTCCGCGAGCTCCACCCGGCCCGTGCCGTCCGCCGCCTCCTGCACCGCCTCGTCGGTCAGGTAGACGTGCGTGGTCAGCAGGTCGCCGCCGAGTTCCACGGTCAGGTCATGCGCCGCCGGGTGCAGGAACAGCCCGCCGGGCAGCACCCGCCGCGGTCGGCCGAGCCTGCCGTGCCCCCGCCGCACCGAGACCGGCCCGTCCAGGTGCAGGATCAGCTGATGCGTGCTGGCCGAGCAGAAGCTCGACCGGTAAGGCTGTTCCGCCTGGGTGGACACGTACAGCCGCTCCCAGCCCAGGCCGGCGCTTGTCCGCACCGGGTCGATCCAGGGCAGGCTCAGGATGCCATTGGTGTCCGCTAGGCCAAGCTCCGCCACCATGACCTCCCTCCGCACCGAGGATTAGGTTGCCGCGAATTATATTCCCGTAAGCAGGAAGGAGCACCTGCCGCCATGGTGAGCGCGTCACGGCCGGGTCAGGGCATTCCGGCCAGGAGGTGTCAAGGGCGCGAACGAAGTCGGTCGCGTGAGAGGGTGGCCTGGTGTCTACTTCTGGGCAGCGGGCCGGCGTCTTGCTGTCGGTCAACGTGGGGATGCCGCAGGACGTGACCTGGCACGGCAAGACGGTGCACACGGCGGTGTGGAAGAAGCCGGTCACCGGGCCGCGCATGGTGCGGCGGCTCAATATCGACGGCGACGGGCAGGGTGACCTGGCCGGGCACGGCGGCGAGCAGCGGGCGGTGTTCGTCTACCAGGTCGGGTCCTACCAGTACTGGCAGGAAGAGCTGGGCCGGGACGACTTCACCTACGGGCAGTTCGGTGAGAACTTCACCGTTGAGGGCCTGGCCGACGACCAGGTGTGCATCGGCGACCGGTACCAGATCGGCGACGCGGTCTTCGAGGTGACCCAGCCGCGGGTCACCTGCTTCCGGGTCGGCATCCGGATGGATGACCCCCGGATGCCCGCGCTGCTTGTTTCCCGTCACCGGCCAGGCTTCTACTTCCGCGTGCTGACCGAGGGTGCGGTGGAGGCCGGGCAGGAGATCGTCAAGCTCGCCTCCGGCCCCGAGGCCATGACGGTCGCGGAGACGGACGCCCTGCTGTACCTGCCCGGGCATCCCCGGCAGCAACTGCTGCGCGCGCTGCGCATCCCGGCGCTCAGCGGCGGGTGGAAGGGCTCGTTCCAGGCGATGCTCGACGAGTCAGGGCAGCCGGCGGGCAACGCCGGCCTTACCGAAGCGGCCCCGCCGCCAGCCTGGCCCGGGTTCCGGCCGCTCGCCGTGACCGGGATCGACCGGGAGAGCGAGACGGTGCTCTCGGTGCACCTGGCCGACCCCGCGGGCGGGAGCGTGCCGGCCGCCCGGCCCGGGCAGTTCCTGACCCTGAGGCTGCGCCCCGACCCGGTCGGCCGGCCGCTGCTGCGCAGCTACTCGCTGTCCGGGCGACCGGGTGCCCGCGACTACCGCATCAGCGTCAAGCGGGAGGAGCACGGCGCCGGCAGCCAGTTCCTGCACACCCGGGTAAAGGCCGGTGACCTGCTCGAGGCGGCCGCGCCGCGCGGCACCTTCGCCTTGCGCCCGGGCCAGGCGCCGGTCCTGCTGATCAGCGCGGGCGTCGGCGCGACCCCGGTGCTCGCCATGCTGCACGCGCTGGCCGACGCCCGGTCCGCCAGGGACATCTGGTGGCTGCACGGCGCGCGCCGCCGTGCCGACGAGCCGTTCGCCGCCGAGTCCCGCGCCCTGCTGGCCGCGCTGCCAAGCGCGCACCGGCACATCTGCTACAGCGACCCGGGCCCCGATGACGTCCAGGGCCGCGACTACGACACGGCGGGACGCCTGTCGGCGCCGGTACTCGCCGCCCTTGACCTGCCCCGCGACGCCGAAGCCTACCTGTGCGGCCCTCCCGGCTTCATGGCCGACATATCCGCCGCCCTGGCCGCGTACGGTATCCAGGCCGCCCGCGTCCGCACCGAGGTCTTCGGCGCGGGTCCCGCGATCACCCCCGGCATCGCGCCCGCACCCGGCCGCCGCCCGCACCCGCCCGCCGGCCAGCCAGGGACCGGCCCACTGGTCGCGTTCGCGCGCAGCGACCTGAGCGCCCGCTGGGACCCCGGCTACGCCAGCCTGCTCGAGTTCGCCGAGGCCTGCGACGTGCCGGTGCGCTGGTCATGCCGCACCGGGGTGTGCCACACCTGCGAGACCGCCGTCGTGTCGGGAACGGTCGGCTACGACCCCGCCCCGGTCGACGACCCCGCCGACGGCAGCGCGCTCATCTGCTGCTCGCAGCCGGGCGAGGACCTCGTCCTCGACCTGTGACGCCCCGGGCTCCGCGAGGCCCGGGCTGGTGCGACGACTCGCAGTTCCAAGCTGGGACCGTGGAGGTGTCTAACTCTCGGCGCTGAGCGAATCTCGCAAGTTCCCGGGCTCCGTTCGGAATGTCAGCCTGGCGGGGTGGACCCTGGAGCGGCGTCGATACCCAGGCCACGCCGGCCGATGGCGTTGAGGTCGGCGAAGCTGGAACCGGCCGGCCCAGTCGCGCTCGTAGTGCTCGGCCGGGAAGTCGGCGGGGCTTGAGCCGGTGGTGAAGGCGTCGCGAACCGAGGCGGCGTAGGCCTCGTTGCGCGGGCACCAGGGAGCCGCCGGTATGTACATGACGTTGCCCCAGCCGCGCTGGTCCCGCACGGGGGCGACGGAGTGGATCATGTCGCAGTGCCACCAGACGGAGTCGCCGGCCTGGACGTCAGGGATGCCGGAAAGCGCCTGCAGCGGCAGGGAGTGCCACTTCTCGCTCGCGGGGAACACCTGGTTGACGGTGACGCCGCACATGTCGTCGTCGGGCACGTCGGCGAGCAGCGGGCGCAGCATCAGGTAGCCCATCGCCTCCGGGACGGGGACGGTGTGCAGCACGCCCTGGTCGTGCTCCATGTCCGACAGGGCGGTCCAGCCCTGGAACGTGCGGAACACCGAGCACATCGTGGACCCGGGGTACTGCGGTCCCGCCGTGCGGTAGGCCGCGTCCCACGGGTCGTAGGACTCGACGGTGCCGTCGAACAGGTGCCGGAACGCCTGCTGGTAGGCCTGCGTCAGCCACAGGTCGAGAGTGCCGGGGTCCAGGTGGGTGCCGAGGCCGCCGGAGTTCGCCCCTTCCGGGCGGCGGCGGATGCGGTCCGGGTAGAGGGAGTCGCGGTCGGGGTCGAACCAGCGCGTCCCGCCGGACTCGTAGCGCCACAGGTGGTTGAGCAGGCTCTGCACGGTCGCCATCCGGTCACTCTGCCGGGCCTGCATCTGCGCGGGCGACCAGTAGACGGGGTAGATCTCGGGCTTGGAGCCGACGCTGCCGAAGAAGTCGTCGCCCGGGCCGCGGTAATTCTCGAAGAACTGGTTGGACTCGACGTAGCCGACGATGCCGGCGTCCCACGCCAGCGCCTGCTCGCGCGGGAAGTGCCCGCGTACCACGAGGCAGCCGCGCCGGCGCAGCTTCGCGAGCTCCCCGGCCGGGACGGTGCCCGCCGCGATGTCGGCGTAGTCGATGACCGGCCAGATCGTCTCGCCGCGGGCCTTCGCCGCGGCGA
Organism: uncultured Actinomycetota bacterium; assembly: GCA_963811335.1. Lineage (GTDB taxonomy): Bacteria > Actinomycetota > Actinomycetes > Streptosporangiales > Streptosporangiaceae > Trebonia. The sequence goes on from CAWERB010000016.1 coordinate 33,998, forward strand.
TCTCCTCGACCCGCGTCCGCACGCGCGCCTCGATGACGGCGAAAACCTCCTCCACGGTGCGGCCGGAGGCCGCGATCCGCGCCCGGAGCGCGGCCTTGGCCTCGCGGACGGCGGCCTTCAGGTCGGCCGGCGTGGTCTCCCAGTGGGGCAGCGCGGGCAGCGAGGTCGTGCCGGGGGTTGTCGTCGCGGCCACCGTGGCTCCTCCAGTTAGATGTCCTTACTGGAAACACCTTAGACACGCCATGCCGCTGATCGAGGTGTTCGGCAAGCTCGGCCTGCGGCCGCCAGGCGCAGCCGGATCGGCCTCGTCAGCCAGCTTCGGTGACGGGCCGAATGGCCGCCGGTTGAGGACCAGCGTCCCTGCCGTGCCGCTGTGCGGCCTGGTGTGCTTGGCCCATGATGACAGGCGCGAAGATCATTTTGCGCACGGGAATCGACGCCCCGCGTGACGGGCTGGCCGGACTGGCCGGCGTCAGCTGGATGATGAGCCTGCCGCGGCGGAGGGCGGCCTACAGCGGGCATCCGGCCGGGCGCGGACGGCCAGGCATGGCCGCTGACGGCGGAGCGGGGCTGGTCGCGGTGACCTTCGGGATCATGACCGTCCCGGCCGCGGACCATATCGTCCTTCCGGTCGGGTGGGAACCAGTGGAGCCGGGCGACGAGTGCACCGTCCAGCTGGAGGGCAGCGTCATCCTGGCCCCCGCCGCGACGCCGGGGTACAGCGCGCTCACCCTGTCCGGGGTCGGCCGGCTACCGCGGGCCTCCCGCACTCCGGACGGCTGCGGTCAGGTCAGGCTGGAACTCATCGAGGCAGCACGGGAATTCATCACCGGCGTCGCCCGCGACATCACCCGCGACGCGGGCAGCGATTGCCTGGGCCAGTCCTGGGCATGGTGAACTCACCGGCACCGGCATTCAGCCCTCACCACTGCCGCGGCGCCCGATAAATGTCCCCGGGCCACAACCTTCCGCTCAGTGGAAGCATCCGCTTGTTCGCGGTACCAATGGGTCTGCAATGATCGAAAACACCGCATCCTTTAACCGGGCCACGCCGATGGGGAACGCAACCGCCGATGAATGTGACCTTCCAGCCCGACGCCGACTGGCTCGTCTACCTGGCGAACCCGCGCAAGCCGGCCTACGTGCTGCCGGCGGGCGCGGTCGACGCGCACTGCCACGTCTTCGGCCCGGGAGATGTCTTCCCCTACGCGCCGGAACGGAAGTACACCCCGGTCGACGCGCCCAAGGAGAAGCTGTTCGCGCTGCGTGACTTCCTCGGCTTCGAGCGCCAGGTCATCGTTCAGGCCACCTGTCACGGCGCGGACAACCGCGCCCTGGTGGACGCGCTGCGGGCCGCCGGGGACAGTGCCACCGGAGACAGGGCCCGCGGCGTGGCGACGATCCGGCCAAGCGTCAGCAAGGACGAGCTGGCGCAGATGCACGAGGCCGGCGTCCGCGGCGTCCGCTTCAACTTCGTCAGGCGCCTCGCCGATCCCAAGCCGGACGACTACTACCGTGGCCTGGTCGACCTCATCGCCGAGTTCGGCTGGCACATCGTCATCTACTTCGAGGCCGCGGACCTGGCCGAGCGCTGGGACTTGTTCACCTCGCTGCCCACCGCCATCGTCGTTGACCACATGGGCAGGCCCGACGTGACGCAGCCGCTCGACGGCGCGGGCTTCGAACTGTTCGGCAAGCTCATGCGCGAGCACGAGAACGTGTGGGCCAAGCTGAGCGGCGCGGAGCGGCTCACCAAGTCCGGCCCTCCCGGCTACGACGACTTCATCCCGTTCGCCCGGCACATCGCGCAGGCGTTCCCCGACCGGGTGATCTGGGGCACGGACTGGCCGCACCCGAACATGAAGAGCCACATGCCCGACGAGGGCGACCTGGTGGACCTGCTGCCGCGGATCGCGCCCACCGAGGAACTGCAGCGCAAGCTGCTTGTCGACAACCCGATGCGCCTGTACTGGCCCGAGGAAGAAAGGTAGGGCCTCATGACGTCATACACCGCGGACTTCGATGACATTCCCGGCACCAGGGTGTTCACCGCGCAGCGCGCGAAATCGGGCTACGCGCTGAACCAGTTCTGCATGAGCCTGATGAAAGAGGCCAACCGCGAGCGGTTCAAGGCGAACGAGCGCGCCTACCTCGACGAGACGACCGCGATGTCGCAAGAGCAGAAGCAGGCCGTCCTCGACCGCGACTACAACAAGATGATCGACCTCGGCGGGCAGATCTACTTCCTCGCGAAGATCTTCGCCACCGACGGGCTGAGCTACCTGCAGGCGGTGAGCACGATGACCGGGATGCCCATCGACGAGTACCAGCAGATGATGATCTCGGGCGGCCGTTCGCCGGAGGGCTGGCGCTCAATTAAGGACGGTAGGTGAACATGGCTCGCATCACGCACGGGCTGACCACGAGTCACATCCCGGCCGTCGGCGCCACGATCGATCACGGCCGGACCGCCGAGCCGTACTGGAAGCCGCTGTTCGAGGGCTACGAGTGGACGAAGGCCTGGGCGAAGGAGAACGTCCCCGACGTCATCATCCTCGTATACAACGACCACGCGTCGGCGTTCACCCCGGCGGTCGTGCCGACCTTCGCGCTCGGCTGCGCCGATGAGTTCCCGCCTGCCGACGAGGGGTACGGCCCCCGCCCGGTGCCGGTGGTGACCGGGCGCCCCGATCTGGCCGCCCACCTGGCCGAGGGGCTTATCCTCGACGAGTTCGACCTCACCTTGATGTACGACATGCCGGTCGACCACGGCCTCACCGTGCCGCTGTCGCTGGTCTACGGCCAGCCGCAGGCGTGGCCGGTCACGGTGATCCCGCTGGCCGTGAACGTGGTGCAGTACCCGCCGCCCACCGGGCACCGCTGCTTCATGCTCGGCCAGGCGATCCGCCGGGCGGTGGAGCAGTTCGACGAGAACCTCAACGTGCACGTCTGGGGCACCGGCGGCATGAGCCACCAGTTGCAGGGCCCGCGGGCCGGCTTCATCAACCAGCCGTGGGACCACGCGTTCATGGACCGGCTCATTAAGGACCCGGCGGAGCTCGCGCAGATGAAGCACCTCGAGTACGTGCGCGAGGCAGGCGCCGAGGGCATCGAACTGGTCATGTGGCTGATCATGCGCGGCGCGCTCGGCCCGGAGGCCGAGGAGCTGTACCGCTTCTACCACGTTCCCGGGTCCAACACCGCCGTCGGGCACCTGGTGCTGCGCTCGGTGGAAACGCCCGCGTAGCCACTCGCCGGAGCAGAGAGTCGCAGAAGCCAAGTAATCCCAAGTAATCAGGGAGACACGAGACATGAAGATCGCGCTCGCCGGTACTGGCGCGTTCGGTATCAAGCACCTCGACGGCCTGGCGAACATCGACGGCGTCACCGTCACGTCCGTGGTCAGCCGCCGCCTTGAGCAGGCCGAGGAGGTGGCGCGCAAGTACGGTGTCGGGCACGCGGGCACCGACCTGGATGAGGTGCTCGCCCGCGACGACGTGGACGCGGTGATCTTGTGCACGCCAACCCAGCTGCACGCGGCCCAGTCCATCGCGGCGATGCGGGCGGGCAAGCACGTCCAGGTGGAGATCCCGGTCGCCGACAGCTGGGCGGACGCGCAAGAGGTCCAGCGGGTTCAGCAGGAGACCGGCCTGACCTGCATGGTCGGGCACACCCGCCGGTTCAACCCGTCGCACCAGTGGGTGCGCCACCGCATCACCGCGGGGGAGCTGTCCATCCAGCAGATGGACGTGCAGACCTACTTCTTCCGCCGTACCAACATGAACGCGGCCGGGCAGCCGCGCAGCTGGACCGACCACCTGCTGTGGCACCACGCCGCGCACACGGTCGACCTGTTCCAGTACCAGACCGGCGAGCAGGCCGCCATCGCCAACGCGGTGCAGGGCCCCGTCCACCCCGACCTCGGCATCGCGATGGACATGTCCATCCAGCTGCGCACCCCGTCGGGGAAGATCTGCACGCTGTCGCTCAGCTTCAACAACGACGGCCCCCTCGGCACCTTCTTCCGCTACATCTGCGACAACGGCACCTACATCGCCCGCTACGACGACCTGGTGACCGGCCGCGAGGAGCCCATCGACGTCTCGCACGTCGACGTCTCCACCAACGGCATCGAGCTGCAGGACCGGGAGTTCGTCGCGGCGATCCGCGAGGGCCGCGAGCCCAACTCGAGCATCGCCAGCGTCCTGCCCTGCTACCGCGTGCTCGGCGAACTGGAGACCCAGCTCGCAAGCCAGCGGTAGAGATCTCACGGCCCCACAGATCATCGAGGGTCACCACAGCACCGTCCAGGTCGGCCACGGCGGCGCCCAGCACCGCGTGTGCGACGACCGGCGACAGGCGCACTTGCAGGCACGCAAAGGCCTCCGCCCGCAGCGCGCGGAGGCCTTCGCCGAACCCGAGCCCGGTGACGAAACTGCCGTGCTGCTGCCGCCCGGTGGCATCTTCCACGGCAATCGTGCCGCCGAACACCAGAACCAGGGTCACGGCCGGGTGCGGGATCAGCCGGAGGCCGGGCGGGGTGATGCCGCGGTCACCGAACCCGGCCATGGTGACCCCGGGCACGCGACTGGGCTGCGCCGGGCATGCGATGTCCCACAACACCCCGTCGTCACCGCTCGGACACGCCGGACCGCATTCCTCCATGCTACGCACGCGGCTGACCGGAACATTTGTACAAGCCGCCGGCACGCACCGGCGGCGACAGTTGACGCATGACGTGTTTCCAACGACAAGTCGCGCTTGCACGCCAAGGCCACCGAGGAGTCGACCCTGCCGCTGGACGGCGGCGAGATCCACGTGTGCCAGGACGGCCCCCGCGACGCCCCCGCACTCCTGCTCATCCACGGGACCGCCGCGTCGCTCCGCACGTGGGACCCGATGGTTCCGCTGTTGACCGGATCCCATCGCGTCATTCGGATCGACCTGCTCGGATGCGGCCAGTCAGCCAAACCGGACGGTGCGAGCTACGCGGTCCCGGACCAGGCGCGCCGGGCCGGTGCGGCACTGGACCGGCTCGGCGTCGAGCACGCCATCGTCGTCGGCCATTCCAGCGGCGGGTCGGTCGCCACCGCCCTCACCGAGCAACGACCCGACCTGGTGACCGCGCTCGCGCTCATCAACACCGGCCCCAGATGGCCGCCTACATCGCGGACGAGACCGCCATCGGACCGGCGCAGTGGCCGGATCTGACCGACGAGCAGCTCCGCCAGATCATGAGCCCCGGGTTCAGCGCGGGCTACGAGATCCCCCAGCCGGTGATCCTCCGAACGGGCGCGCGCTTCGCCTGATACCGCGCCATGACTCTTGTCGGCGCGGGTGCTCCGCCCGCTGGCCCGCTGGCCCCCGGCGGTCACCTCAGCGGTGCTGCCCTGCGCTATTCAACGCTCGCGAGGCCGGCGTCTGGTCCGCGTCCGGGGTGCGCGCCCATCGTGCTCGCGGCGTCGGCGTCCCGGACCTTCAGTGCGAGCAGCAGGCCAAGGAACGCTACTCCCGCGCCGGCGAGGTAGACGGCGTGGAACGCCGAGACGGGCGCGCGCACCCGGTCGCCGCTGCCCGCGGCCAGCACGGCAGAAAGCACCGCCACGCCTATGGCGCCCGCCGACCGCTGCACCGCGGTGAAGATGGCGGTCGCGTGGCCGGTGTCCACCGACGAGATCCGCGCGTAAGCCGCGGCCTGCATCGGCAGCATCACATAGGACATGGCTAGCCCGATCGCGAACATGAGCCCCCGGATCAGCCACAGGCTCGTGGACGCGCCAGCGGCCGACATGGCCACGTTGACCACGACCAGGCCGAGGAAGCCGGCCGCGATCAGCCGCCGAGGCCCGGCGCGCGGGTAGAGCCGGGCGACGACCTGCGAGGAAAGGCCGATCGCGACGGCCTCGGGGAAGGTGGTCAGCCCGGATGCGAGGGCGCTCGCGCCCCGTCCCTCCTGCACGTAGAGCGCGGTGACGACCAGCGAGCCGAAGAAGGCGGTGGTGCTGCAGCCGATCATCAGGCAGCACTTGCGGAAGAGCCGGTCGCCGAGCAGCCGTACCCGCAGCACCGGCGCGGGGCTGCGCAGCGAGTGCCGGGCGAACCCGGCCAGCGCCAGCAGGCCGAGCACGCCGGCGGCGATCGTGACGGGGCTGGCCCAGCCGGCCGTCGGCCCGGTGCTCACGCAGTAGAGCGCGGCCGTCAGGCCGCCCGCCGCCAGCACGAATCCCGGCAGGTCGAAGGGCTGCGGGTCGGCCGGCGGTGTCCGCGGCAGGAAGAGGAAACCGAAGATCAGGGCGGCGCAGGCGACCGGCACGTTGATGAGGAAGATCCAGTGCCAGGAGAACCAGGCGATGAGCGCGCCGCCGATGACCGGCGCCGTGGCCGGGGCGAGCACGGTGACGCGGGTGATCATCCGCGCGATGTGCACCCGCCGCTCCGGCGGGTAAGCCCGGTAGAGCATGGCCATCGCGACCGGCATCATGAACCCGGCGCCAAGGCCCTGGAGCACTCGCGCGCCGACGAGCTCGGGCAGGTTCTGCGCCGCGGCGCACAGCGCGGAGGAGGCGCCGAACGCGGCGAGGCTCGCCAGGTACACGCGGGTTGTCCCGAGCCGGTCGCCCAGCCAGCCGGACAAGGGGATCGACGCGGCAATGCTCAGCAGGTACCCCGTGATGACCCACTGGACCTGGGCCGGGGGCGCCGAGAAGTCCCGGCCCAGGCTGGCGACCGCGACGTTCACGATCTGCGAGTCCATGACCGACATGAACATGCCCGCGGAGAACACGACGGCGACCGCGGCCTGCGGGGACGGGCGCCGCCGCACTGCGTCCAACCGCCCGGCCACGACCGACGATCGCGATCCTGCTGTCATAACCCGCCCGCACGGCATAGAAGCTGATGCCCAAACCGATCATCCCGAACGGGCGAGCTCTATTTCTCCTGCTCCACCCCCAAGGACGGCCAACCGAAATCGTCAGGAGAAAACAGCTCGCAGTGCTTCGCCTCGCCAGGCATGAACCTCAGGCAGCGGCGCCGATGGCGGTCAGCCGCCGCCGCTCATCCGGCGACAGGCTCTCCGCCACGGACAGGGCGCCGAGGTTCGCGGTCACCTGTTCCGGCCGGGTCGCGCCGAAGAGCACGGCGGCGACCGAGGGGTTGAGCAGCGCGAACGCCATGGCCAGGTTCGCCGGGTCACGGCCGGTCTCGCTGGCGAACGCGGCGAGCTCCCGGCCCGCGGCGACCGCGGGCGCCCACTGCGGGCTGTCCACCGTGCCCGCGGCCCGGCCCGCCTGCGGGTCCTTGTCGTACTTGCCGGTCAGGATGCCGCCCGCGAGCGTGTACGAGGCGACGATGGCGAGGCCGCGCTCCGCTGCCAGCCGCCGCATTCGCGGTTCGTCCACTGCCGCGCGGCTGACCAGGCTGTAGGCCGGCTGCGTGGCCGACGGGCCGGGCACTCCCGCGCGCTCGGCGGCCTGGAAGGCCTGCTCGATCTGCGCTGGCGTCCAGTTGAACATGCCCCAGGCCCGTGCGGTGCCGGCGGTGACCAGGGCGCCGATCATGCCCACCGCGTCCTCGACGGTCACGCCCGCGGGAAGCCGGTCCGAGTAGATCAGGTCGACGTGGTCCAAGCGCATGCGACCCAGGGACCCGGCCAGCTCCTGCGCGGGCGTCTGCTCGGGCCAGAACTCCCACCACAGCTTGTTCGCCACCACGGTGTCCTCGCGCCGCCAGCCGGCCGCGCGGAACAGCTCGCCGAAGACCACCTCGGAGTACCCGCTCGGGATCGGCGCGCGGCCGGTCTCGTCGTTGTACCTGGCGTCGTCGAGGAAGGTGATGCCGGCGTCGCGTGCCGCGGTCATCACGCTGACGCCCCGGTCGCGGTCGATCCGCTCGAATGTCCGCCAGGAGCCCAGCGCCAGGCGGCTGACCGGGATCCCGCTGATTCCGAGCGGCACAACTGGCATCACTGTCGTCATCGCGTTCCTCGATCCGGGGCCGTGCGTAGCGCGTTGGGGCTGAGCTTAGTGCCCGGAGCTTTTATTAGCCTGGCTAACGTTCGGGCGAAAAATAATCCCGGCTGGAGCGCTCGGAACCGTACGATGACTCCGTGGCGTCACGCGGATACCTGAGATTCCCCCATGTCACCAACGACCTCGTGGTCTTCGTCGCTGCCGACGATGTCTCGGCTGGCGCCGGTCACCGGCGGCCGGGCCTGGCGGTTCACCGCGGACGAGGCGGCGGCCTCGACCCCGCGGCTCACGCCGGACGGCACGCACGTGGCCTGGGTCAGCTCCAGGGACGGCAGCGCGGAGGTCTACACGGCCGGCCTCGACGACGGGGTCAGCACCAGGCTCACCTACTGGGGCACGCGGTGGGCGCGGGTAAGCGGCTGGACCCCGGACGGAGAGGTGCTTGCCGTCAGTACGGCGGGCCAGCCGTTCGGGCATTACGTCAGGGCTCGCGCGCTGACGACCGCGCTTTCCGGCCGCCCGGCTGGCGCGGAGCGGGTGCTGCCGTACGGCCCGGTGTCCGACCTGTCGCTCGGTGCCAGCGGGATGGGCGGGCCGGGAGGCTCGGACGGGTTGGGAGGGTCGGGCGACGCGCGCGGTGCCGGCCCGGTCGGGCTGCTCACCGGTACCTGGGGCATCTTCGGCACCGACCCGGCCCAGTGGAAGCGCTACCGTGGCGGCACGGCCGGGCGGCTGTGGACCGGCCCGGCGACGGCGATACTGGCGGGCACGGCCGGCGGCGCCCCCGGCCCGTTCCAGCGCGTGCTCGCGGACCTGCCGACGCACTTCGCCGACCCGATGCTCGTGGGCGGTCGGCTCGCGTTCATCAGCGACCACGAGGGCACGGGCAACGTCTACTCCTGCGCGCTTGACGGCAGCGACCTGCGGCGGCATACCGATCACGAGGGCTGGTACGCGCGGCAGGCAAGCACCGACGGGCAGCGCGTCGTCTACGCGCGCGGCGGCGAGCTGTGGCTGCTCGAAGACCTGCAGGCCGCCGGGCCGGCCCGGCTCGACATCACCCTTGGCTCGCCGGCGCGCGGCCGGACGCCCCGGCTGGTCACGGCCGAGGACCACGTGGGCTCGCTGTCGGTGGATCATAGCGGGCGGGCCAGTTCTGTCGAGGTTCGCGGAACCGTGCACTGGCTGACCCACCGGGACGGTCCCGCCCGGGCGGTGTCGGTCGTTCCCGGCGTCCGGGCGCGCTTCCCTCAGGTACTCGGGACCAGCGGGCAGGTCGTCTGGGCGACCGACGCCGATGGCAGCGACGCCCTGGAGACCGGCAGCGGCGACCCGGCGAGCAGCGCCGGCGCGGCCGACGCGCCGCGGCGGATCGCGGCCGGCCAGGTTGGCCGCGTCACCGGGCTGGCGGCGGCGCCCGACGGCAAGGCGGTCGCCGTCGCCGCGCAGGACGGGCGGCTGCTGGTCGTCGACGTCGGCTCCGGCCAGGTGCGGGAACTCGCCGCGTCGGACAACGGGATCGCGACCGGGCTTGCCTGGTCGCCCGACTCCGCCTGGCTGGCATGGTCGCAACCGACCGAGCACCCGGCCGACAGCAACCTCAGCCAGCTCCGCCGGCTGCGGCTGGCCCGGATCGCCGACGGCGAGGTTTTCGACGCCACCGACGGGCGGTTCACCGACACCGAGCCCGCCTTCACCATCGACGGCAAGTACCTGGCGTTCCTGTCGCTGCGCGACTTCAACCCGGTCTACGACGCGCACTTCTTCGACCTCACGTTCCCGTACGGTGCCAGGCCTTATCTGCTGCCCCTCGACGCGGCGACTCCATCGCCCTTCGCACCCGAACTCGGCGGGCGGCGCATCGGCCAGCCCGCGGATGAGCACGCCGGTGCCCCGGCGGCTGGCGGCGCGTCCGCCAGTGCCGGCGGCACTGCCGCGGAGGCGGCCGGCGGCACTGCCGCGGAGGCGTCGGCGGTACTGCCGCGTCCGCGCCGAATGGCACTCCCGCGTCCGCCCGCGTCCGCGCCCGGCGGTGCCGCCGCGGACCGTGCCGCGGCGACCAGCCGTCAGTCCCGCCGCTGCCGGTGGAGCCCGTAGGGATGGCCGAACGTGTGGTGCCCGTCCCCGTCCCGGAAGGGCGGTACTCCGGCCTGCGCGCGGTACAGGGCGGCCTGGCCTGGCTGCGCAGGCCGGTGACGGGCACCCTCGGCATCGGCGGCGCGCGGCCGGGCGACGACGCGCCGCGCCCGAGCCTCGAGCGCTTCGACTTCGCCAGGCGCGACGCGTGCGAGCTCGCCGGGGAGGTGGACTGGTTCGAGGCAAGCGGAGACGGCACCCGGCTGGTCATCAGCGATCACGGCAAGCTCACGGTGATTCCGGCCGAACGCAAGGCCGACGACGACAATCCCGACGACAGGATCGAGATCGACCGGAGCCGGGCCAGGTTCCTGCTCGATCCGCCCGCGATGTGGCGCCAGGCCTACGCCGAGGCGGCCCGCATCATGCGGCACGACTTCTGGGTGACCGACATGGCCGACGTGGACTGGGACGCCGTGCAGGACGAGTACCGGCCGCTGCTCGACCGGATCACCACCAGCTCAGAATTCATCGACCTGCTGTGGGAGCTTTTCGGCGAGCTCGGCACCTCGCACGCCTACGCCCGTCCGGCGGGCGGCGGGACCGCGTCTAGCGCGCCCGGCCTGCTCGGCGCGGACCTTGAGCGCAGCGGCGACGCCTGGCGGGTGACCCGTGTCATCCGCGGTGACACCTCCGACCCCCGGGCCCGCTCGCCGCTCGCGGCACCCGGCTCCGGGATCGCGGCCGGCGACGTGCTGCTCGCCGTGGACGGCCGGCCGGTCGGGCCCGACGGGCCGGGGCCGCTGCTGACGGGCGCGGCGGGCAAGCCGGTCGAGCTCACCGTCGCGCCCGCCGACGGTAGCCGCCCGCGCAGCGTGCCGGTCGTCCCGCTGCACAGCGAGACCAGGCTGCGCTACCTGGACTGGGTCAGCGCGAAGCGCGCGCGGGTCAGGGAGCTCAGCGGCGGCCGGATCGGCTACCTGCACGTGCCGGACATGGTGAGCCAGGGCTGGGCGGACTTCCACCGGGACCTGCGCACCGAGATGCTGCGCGACGCGCTGATCGTGGACGTGCGCGGTAACACCGGCGGGCACACCTCGGCGCTCGTGGTGGAAAAGCTGGCCCGCAAGGTGATCGCCTGGAACGTGCCGGGCGGTATGAGGCCGGGCACCTATCCAGAGGACGCGCCGCGCGGGCCGGTCGTCGCGGTCACCGACGAATGCTCGGGATCCGACGGCAACATCGTCACCGCCGCCGTCCGCCTGCTCCGGCTCGGCCCGGTAGTCGGCGCCAGGACGTGGGGCGGCGTCATCGGCTACGACGACGAGCACGAGCTGGTCGACGGAACGACGATGACCGTGCCCCGGCTCGCCTTCTGGTTCGATGAGCTCGGCTGGGGCGTGGAAAACTACGGCGTCGACCCCGACGTCGAGGTCATCATGTCGCCCGACGACTGGGCCGCGGGGCGTGACACCCAGCTGGAGACGGCGGTCAGCCTCGCGCTCGACGCCCTGGAGCAGCGGCCCGCGGTGCGACCGCCCGACACGCGCACCAGGCCGTCAAGGCGCCGGCCGCCGCTGCCGCCGCGAGCGTAATCCGCTCCTTGAGCCTCCCGGGAATAGTCACTGTTCGCCGGAAGGCCGGTAAAGGCGGAAATGTTACTAGTATTCAGAATTGATACCAGGCGGGAATTCTCGCCTTAACTTCTTCTTTAAATGGACCGCGCTGGGACCTTTCCTGAATTACGCTAAATGGTGGAGCGCATGGCTCCGCCGGCCTACTTACCGCAAAGGAGAGATGAAATGGTACTCCGGCAAGGCGCACGAGCACGCCGGCCTCGTCCAGGCCATCATCGCCCCGGACGGAACGCCGCTGTGGACATCGGACGTGCTGCCCGGGTCCACCCACGACATCACTGCCGCCCGCGAGCGTGTTCCGCCCGGCTTGAGCCCCTGGCTGAAGAACTCACTGATTCGCCGACTCCGGCTACGAGGAGCCGGCGCTGGATCCTCGTCCCGGTGAAAAAGCCACCGAAGGGCGAGCTCGATACCGACGCCAAGACCCGCAACATGCTGCTGCGCGGCCTGCGCTACCAGGGCGAACGCGGCTTCGCGATCATGTCACAGCGCTGGCACGCCATCCAGAATGTCAGCGTCAGTCCGACCAGTATCGGCGACATCATGAAAGCCGCACTCGTCCTCACACAATTCGAGTACAAGATGATCACCTGAAAGTCGCTGAGAAAACTCAATGCGTAAACCTGGACACGGCCGACTGACCCGGCGCACCGCGGTCGCTGCTGCGGCGGCCCTGGCCGCGGTCGTCGCGGGTGGCGGCTACGCGCTGGCCTCGACCGACGGCAACGCGCCGATGCCGGGCAACAACGGCGTTTCCCTCTTCTACCTCACGGGGCCGAGCGTTACCGTACCCGCCAACACGACCGGCCAGAACTCGACGGGGTGCCCGCGCGACATGTACCCGATCTCCGGCGGCCCGGTCAGTTCCCGCTCGGAGTGGCAGATCCAGTCCTCCTACGCGGACCGTTCGCAGCGCAGGTCGCGGAATCCCGATGAGTGGACCGTCAGCCTGCGTAACAACAGCGACCGGCGCGCCGAATTCAGGGTATTCGTCGTGTGCTCCACGGCAGATTCGGTCAACAGCAACCGCTGATTCGAGGCCGGGTATTCCCGCGCGGTAAGCAAGCCACGCGGGAATACCCGGCATTCATGCGACCGGCGATAGGCGTAGCTCATCGGTATGTGCGGGGCGGGCGCCTCGGCGGTGAAATACGGGCCGCCCGGGCGCGGTGGTCAGGTACCAGACGCCGGGCCGGTCAGTCTTGACGAAGCACATGACGCGGCTCGACGGGCGGCCGTGGGCATTGCAAGCTCGACAGCACCGCGAGAGTCGTTTGCGCGGCGACGGCGTTGAACTGCTGCAGCTCGTGCGCCATGTCGGCGTTCTCATGATGGTGCCGCTTCGCGACCTCCAGTCTGGAGTCGTCCGCCTAAAGGTCCCGGCGGCCCGTTTGCCCGTCCGGGCGCTTGGCCTGGTTGGCCCAGCTGCCCGGCCGCTAAGATGCTCGTCGTGAACGCACGGGAAAGGCCCGCGATGATGCCTCCTTCCGCCCCGGCCGACCCGGACCTGCCGCTGGCCGCACTGCTGCGCGACCGCCTCGATCACTGGGCCCGAGTGCGGCCCGACGACACCGCGATGACCTTCGGCGCCCAGGCCTTCACCTGGGGGCAGTGGCGCCAGCGGATCCTGCGGCTGGCCGGCGCGCTGCGCGGCGCCGGGGTGCGCCACGGCGACCGGCTGGCCGTGCTCGACCTTAACCACCTCGCCACGATCGAGCTCACGCTGGCCGCGTCCTCGCTGGGTGCCGCCGTGGTCCCGGTGAACTTCCGGCTGAGCCCGGGCCAGGTCCGCTACATACTCGAGGACTCCCGGCCGGTGATCCTCTTCCACGGGGCGCAGCTCGCCGAGCTGGCGGCCGCCGCCGGCGCGGACGCCCTCGTCCCGCGGCGGGTCGTCATCGGCGGGGACGACGAGTACGAGCCGTTCCTCGCGGCCGGGCAGCCCGATGAGGGCGCTGACGTTGACGGCCCTGGCGTCGGCCCGGACGACGTGTGCCTCGTGATGTACACCTCGGGCACCACCGGTAACCCCAAGGGCGCCCAGCTCACCCACCGCGGCGTGAACGCGCACAGCGCGGCCTGCTGCACCGCGATGTCGGTGGGCCCGGGTAACACCGCCCTTGTCGCGATGCCGCTGTTCCACGTGGGCGGCTCGTCCTACGCCCAGGTCGGCATTCACGGCGGCGCGGCCACGATCCTGCTGCGCGAGCCCGCTCCGGCCGCGCTCTTCGGTGCGATCGCCAGCGGCGCGACGCACACCTTCGTCGTCCCGACCATCATCCACGGCGTCCTCGCGGCGGGAGAGCAGGCGGTCGCCGCGTTCGGCGGCCTGAAGTCGATCGCCTACGGCGCGGCGCCGATGCCGTTGCCGATGCTGCGGCAGGCGCTTGCCGCGTGGCCGGAGTCCGACCTCGTCCAGGTCTACGGGATGACCGAGACATCGGGCGTGGCCACGTTGCTCACCGCCGAGGCGCACCGGGACGGCGCCCACCAGGAACGGCTAGCCTCCGGCGGCCTGCCTTTGCCTGGCGTGGAGGTCCGGGTCGTCGACCCGGTGACACTCGAAGACGTCACGCCAGGGGAGAAGGGCGAGATCTGGTTCCGCTCGGCCCAGGCGATGCGCGGCTATCTCAACAAGCCGCAGGCCACCGCCGAGGCGAAGACCGCCGACGGCTGGATCCGCTCCGGCGACATCGGGCGCACGGACGACGCCGGCTTCGTCTACGTCCTTGACCGGGTCAAAGACATGATCATCACCGGCGGCGAGAACGTCTACGGCCCCGAGGTCGAAAGCGTGCTCAGCGCCTGCCCGGGCGTGAGCGAGGGCGTGATCATCGGGGTCCCCGACGAGCGCTGGGGCGAGGCCGTCAAGGCCGTGGTGGTGCCGGCGCCCGGCGCGGAGTTGTCCGCGGCCGACGTCATCGCCTTCTGCCGCACCCGGCTGGCCCGCTACCAGTGCCCGGCCTCGGTCGACTTCGTCGAGGACCTGCCGCGCAACGCGACCGGCAAGGTGCTCAAGCGGGCCCTGCGCGAGCCCTACTGGGCCGGCCGGGAACGGGGCATCTGACCGCACGGGCGGGCGCGGCCGGGCGCGGGCGCTCAGCAGGGTCCCGGGTTCCCCCGGGCCCAGCGCCATTCCCGGGAGCTAGAGCCCGCGGGAGACGATGTCGCCGGAGAGCGGGAGGATCGCCGCGGAGATCTCGGTGATGATCTCCGGGGGGACGCCCGCGTCGGCTAGAGCGCCGGCGAGGTGGAAGGCGACCCGGTCGAAATCCGCCTGGCTGATGCCCCGGCCGGCGTGCACCTGCCGCATGCTCGCGCCCTGGTAGAGGTCGGGGCCGCCGAGCGCGGCCGCGAAGAATTCGACTTGCCTGCCCTTGAGCTTCGGCATGTTCACCCCGGCGAAAAAGGCCGCGAGCTGCCCGTCGGAGAGAAGTCGTCCGTAGAAGTCGTCCACGACCGCGACGAGCGCCGGCTCGCCGCCTATCGCTTCATAGATGTTGACCTCAGAGGCAGCGCTCATGAGCGTTCATTCCTCTCGTTTGCCTATGTCATCGCTTCTGCACCTTATCAGCCGATTCACGGCGCTAATCGCGATCTCCGATGATCTTCTGAAGATTTCGTAATAACTCAGCCCAAATCATCGAATGGTATCGAAATTATCGGGAGCACATAATATGACATGGCATGCTACAAGGGAAATATCCCTTTTGAGCAAGTGTGACCTGCGTCACACTACGCCCTTTCCAGGGACATCGGCGCTGTATCGAGATACGGTAACAAATCATTAGAAGCGGCCCTCTTGATCCTAATTATTGCGGAAATCACCATGCGGCCATCGATGTCGCAAGTATCCAACAGCGGAGACAGCGCCGTGGATGAACAGCGATTGAAAGAGAGCTTCGCACGCGTCGCGACATACGGCGATGAGGTGCCTCTCTTCTTCTATTCGCACCTTTTTCTCGCCCATCCGGAAACCCGGGAAATGTTTCCGGTTTCCATGGCCGGCCAGCGGGACAAGTTGCTGAACGCGCTCGGGCGGATCGTGTCGGACGTGTCCAGCCACGACAGCCTGCTGCCGTTCCTGCGCGGCCTTGGCCGCGATCACCGCAAGTTCGGGACGGTGGCCGAGCACTATCCGGCGGTCGGCGCCAGCCTGATCGCGACGCTCAAGCACTTCAACGGCCCATTGTGGACCGAGGACCTGGCGCAGGACTGGACGGAGGCGTACGGGGTCATCGCGCAGGTGATGACCGACGCCGCGGCCGAGGACGAGACCAGGAACCCGGCGTGGTGGGACGCGACGGTGGTCGGTCACGAACGGCGGACGATGGAGGTCGCGGTCATGCGGGTCGCGCCGGACGCCCCGCTGCGCTACCTCCCAGGGCAGTCCGTCGCCGTGGAGTGCGAGGCCAGGCCCCGGGTATGGCGCTTCTACTCGATGGCGAACGCGCCGCGGCACGACGGCACCATCGACTTCCACGTGCGGGTCATCGACGGCGGCGTGGTCAGTTACGCCCTCGCGCGCCGGGTCACCGTCGGCACGCGGCTGCGGCTCGGGGCTCCGGTCGGCACGTTGCGGCTGAACACGGAGCAGCTGAACACGGGCTCGCCGCGGAGCCTGCTGCTGGCCGCCGGGAGCACGGGCCTCGCGCCGCTCAAGGCGATCGTCGAACAGGCCGCCGGCCTGCCCGAACCGCCGCGGGCGCACCTCGTATTCGGCGCGCGGACCGCCGTCGAGCTCTATGACCTCGCCGCGCTCGAGAAGATGGCCGCGCAGTGGCCATGGCTGACGGTGACGCCCGCGGTGTCCGGTGAGCCCGGCTACCGCGGCGAGACAGGAACGGTCGCGGATGTGGTCGGCCGGCGGGTGCGACTGGCCGACCACGATGCCTACATATGCGGCTCGCCGGCGATGACCACGGCGACGGTGAACCGCATGCAGTCCCTTGGCATGCCACGGAACCAGATCCACGTCGAGGACTACGGCTGGAGTGCATCATGACTCGCGTGAGCAGTGAGGTATTGACGCCAGATCACGTGCGGTCGGCGGTCTTCTCGCCGACCCGGCTCGGGCGCCGCGGCATCGACGAGGGGGAAGTGCGGGCCTTCTGCGACTGGGTTTCCGACGGGCTCGGACGGCTGCTCAACGACAACGCCGGACTGCAGGAGGAGGTCATGCGGCTGCGCAACCGGCTGATCAGCGGCAAGGGAAAGGCCGGACCCCAGCCGGAGGACGCTCAGGTCCAGGCCGTGTACGTGCTGTCGAGGGCGCAGCAGACCGCCGATCGTTACGTGGCCGACGCCCAGGAGTACAGCAGGGAACTCGCGCAGGACGCCCAGTTGCGGCGCGACGAGGTCCTGCGCGAGGCGAAGATGCGCGCCAGCATGATCCTGGAGGAGGCGCACACGGCCGCCAGCCAGGCCGCGAGCCAGGCCGCCGGCGTGGTCTCCGACCCGCGCGAGCCGCTTCCCGCCGCCGAGTGGCAGGAACTCCAGGCCGAGATCACCTACCTGCGGACGTTCAGCGACGTATGCCGTACGCATCTGCGGGCCTACATGGAGTCACTCAGCCGCTCCATCGAGCAGTGGGAGCAAGTCGAGCGCAAGGGCGCGGCCGCGGCCGCTGACGCGAAGGCATCGGTCCTGCGCTCTCCGGAGCGAGTTTGAGGGGGAGAGGACCACGCCTCCGTTCCGGGTAATGATTTTTGATCTCCGGAACGGAGGCTTGTCTCACCGTTCCCGAAGGCACTGGGCCGTCGCACTAGAAGCACGCCGGCTAGCTCCGGACGAACGCGGTCCCTGTGGTGTCGCCGGCCACGCAGAACGCGGCGGAATGGCAGGACACCGACATGAGGAAGATCAGGACTGGCTCGTTGACTGACTTAGCGGCCGTCGGGTCGATGTTGACGGGCGCGGCCCAGGTGCTGCCGTCGAAGGTGGCCACGTTCCCGTCGGCGCCGTCGACGGCGGCGCAGAAGTCGCTGGCCGGGCAGGACACCACGGGCCACGAGATGCCGCCTTCCCCCATGGTCAGGCCGTTGGGAAGAGCGCTGACCGGCGCGCTCCACGTGCTGCCGTTGAACGTGAACGCCTTCCCCCTGCGGTCGACGGCGACGCAGAAGCTGGCCGTCGCGCACGACACGGCCTGCAGGTAGCTGCCCGGGTCGATGGCGGACGGCTTGCTCCAGGCGGTGCCGTTGAAGGTGACCACGTTCGGGCCGTAGTCAACGGCGGCGCAGAAGCTGGCGCTCGGGCAAGACACCGTGCTCAGCTGGTTGCCGGGATCGGCAACCGTGGCGGGGCTCCAGGAGGACCCGTTGAACGTGAACGCCCTGGAGCCGTTGTCGACGGCGGCGCAGAAGCCCGGTGACGCGCACGATACCGAGGCCATGCCCGTCCGCGCGGGATCGTTGATGCCAGGAGCGGGCCGCCACGTGCTGCCGTTGAACAAGAAGGCGGACGGGTCCAGCGCGTCCACGGCCAGGCAGAAGCCGGCGGTCGGGCAGGACACGGAATCGGGCTGGCCGCCGGCGGCGGGCAGCCTGGCGGGCTGGCTCCACCTGGTCCCGTCGTACGTAGCCGCGTAGCCCGACCCGAGCACGGCCATGCAGAAGCTCGCGGACGGGCACGACACTGAGGTCAGGACTTCGCCGCCTGGGCCGCGGTCGAGGTGGGCCGCCGCTCCCCAGGCCGGCGCGGCGCCGGGCTGCGCGGCGCCGGGCTGCGCGGCGGGCTGCCGGTGCGGGCTGGCCGGCTGCGGGGGAGCTGGCGGCTGGCCCGGGCGGTGCCGGCGACCTGGTGCACCCGGCGGCGGCGCCCGTCAGCAGGATTGTCACGCAAGCGAACACCAGCCGTAGCCGGCCCAGCCGTCCTGTCTCCACACCGAGATCTTCTCAGTTCGGTCAATCACGGGCCCGTGCTGCCGGGTTCGTAATCTCGTTGAGTGCCTCATGACCCTCTGCGATGATGTGGCCGGTGGGATGGGAGGCACTCGGGCAGTGGGGCGATGACGTCGTTCGCGGCGAGCCGCTGACTGGCGGAGCCGGCGTCAACGGGGTGCGGAGCGTGATCGACTGGGACGAGTCCCACGTCGACGTCCCCGATCTCGACCTGGCGCTCCCGCACAACGCCGCGGGCCTCGGCAACGACGCGTACGACACCGCCGCGCAAGCGCGCGCCGCATGGGAAGCCGCCGTCTGCTGGGACCCCAGCGGGACCGACCAGTTCGCGGTCAGGCGGCTCGCCGAGGTCCGAGAGATCTGAGCAAAAGCTGCCGCTGCTGGCTCCCAGATTGGAGCGCGGAGTCCGTGTGGTACTTGTTGGAAATGTCCTCGCGTAAAGGGAGTAGCCGGTGCGATTCGCGTTCAAGACTGCTAATCAGAGCACTACCTGGCCCGACGTCCTCGAGGTGTGGCGAGCCGCCGACCAGGTTGAGGTCTTCGAGTCGGGCTGGAACTTCGACCACTTCTACCCGATAGACGGCAACGCCGGAGGCCCCTGCCTCGAAGGCTGGACGATGCTGGCTGCGCTGGCCCAGGCCACCTCACGCCTGCGCATGGGCACCATGGTCACCGGGATCCACTACCGCCACCCGGCGGTGCTAGCCAACATGATCGCCACCTTGGACATCGTCTCGTCGGGGCGGCTTGAGGTGGGTATCGGCGCCGGCTGGAACGAGGAGGAATCCGGCGCGTACGGCATCGAACTGGGCACCGCGCGCGAGCGCAGCGACCGATTCGAAGAGGCTTGCGCGGTGCTGGTCGGCCTGCTGTCAGAGTCGGCGTTCTCGTTCCAGGGGCGTTACTACCAGCTCACTGACGCCATGAACGAGCCGAAGGGCCCGCAACGTCCGCATCCGCCGGTCTGCATCGGTGGCGGAGGGGAGAAGCGGACGCTGCGCACGGCGGCGCGCTTCGCCCAGCACTGGAACTTCGCCGGCGGCACCCCGGAGGCGTTCGCACGCAAGCGGGACATCCTGTACGCGCACTGCGCCGACATCGGCCGCGACCCGGGCGAGATCACGCTGTCGTCGCACGTGAGGTTCGACCCGGCGGCGGGCGCGTCGGCGACGGCCGAGGAGGCCGCAGCCCTAGGCGAAATGGGGCTGGACCTCGCCATCGTGTACCTCCGCCCGCCGCTCACTCCGGCTGTGCTCGATCCCCTGGCCACGGCATTCGCGCAGATCGACTGACCGGCGGTGCATGAGGCCAGGTCAATGGCTTATGTGTCGGGTGCGTCGGGAATGCAGGCGTCCCTCGGTTCCTCCGCGAGCCGGGCGCGGTGGCTTGGCCGTAGCCACAGTCAGGTAACTTCCTGGCCCGTCCCCGGTTAAGGGATCCTGGGCGCCATATCCGCGTTCCCGCAGGACGGTTAGGTGCCGCCCGGGCTCAGATGAACCGGTCAGGCGGCGCACACGGGCAGTTCAGCCTGCGTGGCGAGAATGGCAGGCGGAAGCAGGTCCCCGTTCGAACGGAGCCGGACCATGGATTCAACGTCCGCGGTGACAACGGCAGCTGCCCATCCGGCCGCTAATGAGGGCGAGCAGGCTTGGCTGACCACGATCCTGCGCCCGGCCGGATCGCTTGACGGGGCGGCGGTGCGCAGGCTCGGGGCCGCCCTCGGTCACCTCGCGGCCGCGAGCGACATGATCATCGTGGACCTGGCCGCCGTCGGTGTCCGCGATCCGCGGGCGCTGGCCAGGGCGCTGCGTGAGCCGGCCGTCGAAATCCAGCGGGCAGGCCGGTGCCTGCTGGTTACCGGCGCCGCCCCCTGGCTGACCGCCGAACTTGACCGGGCCGAGGTCCCGGTCGTCACGCTGGCCGCCGATGCGGTACCGGGCCCTGGTAGGCCTTTTGACATGCCGGGCAGGGTAACCGAAGGTTCCGTTCAGGCATCTTTGAGCAGCGGGCAGGATACCGAAGGTTCCGTTCAGGCATCTTTGACGCAGCGGGCAGGATAGCCGCAGGTTCCGTTCAGGCCGCCGCGGGATGCTAAGGATAACGACCGGATCCAGCTAGACCTGGACCCGGCGGCACTGGGCCGCCGGCACCGGATGGCCTTTCAGTCCCGTCGTTCCGCTGCTGGCGCGCATGGCGGCATCAGGACGCGGCCAGGCGCGGGGCGGCGGGGGTGCATGCGGCGGAAGGAGAAAGCCATGGGCACCTCACTACTCGATCAGCAGTCCTTCAGTCCCGACCAAGCCGGCAGCCAGGCAGGGGACGGCAGTGAGCATCTCGTCCCCCCGCCGCCGCCGCAGCCTCCAGCCGATGCTCCGGCACCTGCGCGCCCGGCCCGGGGACGGCATGTCCTGCTGGCGCTGGGGGCCGTGCTGCTCGCGGTGGCCAGCGGCGGGACGGGCGCGGTGCTCGCCGTGCACTACGACGGGCACGCCACCACCGTGGTGTCCGCAGCGCCGGCCAGCGGGTCATCCGCAAGCTCCGCGGCCAGCGGGCTGGCCGCGGTGGCGGCGGCCGTCGAGCCGAGCGTGGTCTCGATCACGGTGCAGACCGGCACCTCATCCGGCGAAGGGTCGGGAGTGATCATCAGCTCCGACGGCGCCATCGTCACCAACAACCACGTCATCGAGGGCGCCGCCGGCGGCGCGGGCACCATCAAGGTCACCTTCAGCACCGGGCGGACCGCCGAGGCCAGCATCGTCGGCCAGGACTCCTCAGCCGACATCGCGGTCATCCGCGCGACCGGGGTCAGCGGCCTCAAGCCGGCCACGTTCGGCTCCGCCTCGGCGCTGCGTGTCGGCGACACGGTGGTTGCCATCGGCAGCCCGCTCGGCTTGGAAGGGTCCGTAACCTCCGGCATCGTCTCGGCCCTCAACCGCACCATCACCGTGGGCAGCAGCGGCAGCGGCCAGCCGTTCGGCCAGCAGGCCACCAGCAAGCTCACCGGGATGATCCAGACCGACACCGCGATCAACCCCGGCAACTCCGGCGGCGCGCTGGTCAACAACTCCGGCCAGGTGGTCGGCATCACCACCGCGATCGCCAGCACCGGCGGCGGCTACATCGGCCAGCAGTCCGGCAGCATCGGCATCGGCTTCGCCATCCCCGCCAGCACCGCCATCACCATCGCCAACCAGCTCATGGCCCGCTGACGCTGAGATCGTAGACGGTGGTACCGCCAACGGTTTGGCTCTTAAAGTGCGCCTGGACCCAGGAGGTGATCTGGGACGCGTTGCCGGAGCCGCCGCCCGGGCCGCCCGGGCCGGCGAACCCGCCGGGTAGGTCACGCTCCGCGCCGCGGCCGCACCGGACGGCCCAGGGGCACCAGATCCGGCGAACCCGCCGGCCGCACCGGACGGCCCGGGGGCACCAGATCCGGCGAACCCGCCGGCCCCGCCCCCGTTCACGAAGTAGTGAATCTCATGCTTGGTGACGAACGTCTCGAACTCGGCCAGGGTCGGTGCCGGGTCGCTTCCGGAGAAGCCGCCGATAGCCATCACCGGAACGCCGTCGCTGGCTAGCTCCATCGAGGCCGCGCTGTTGGAGCTGATCGTGGCCGCGGCCCACCGGTAGCCGGACGCCCCGGACTCAAGCAACTTGCTCAGCGCGGCGCTGACACTGGCCTGCCCGCCGAATCCGCCGCTGGCCCCCGCGGGCACCCGTCCCTCCGTTCCGCCGGGGAAGCCGGGGAAGCCGGATTGACCACCGGGGGCGCCGAAGGACTCGGTTACCGCGGGCCCGGCGGACGGGATCGCCCCGGTGTGCGTGGTCGCGCCGGTATCCACGCTGTAAGCCAGCGGCCCGCCAAGCGCGGCGATCAGGGCCAGCGGCACCGGGACCGGCGCCAGGATTCTCCGGGTCCTGCTGACGGACGGGCGCAGAGCACGGGCGACCAGGATAATGACCGCGGCGGCGACGCCCGTGACGAGGACGGCCACGCGCAGCCAGGGGTGCCAGCCCGGACTGCGGTCGAGCAGGAACCACGCCCAGACGGCCGTGACCGCGAGCGAGGCAGCCAGCACGGCGGACGCGAACCAGGTGTACCTGACCCGCCACAGCTGAACGAATCCGATGCCGACCAGCGCGCCGATCGCGGGAGCCAGGACGATGGTGTAGTAGGGATGAATGATCCCGGACATGTAGCTGAACACCAGCCCGTTCACCAGCAGCCAGCCGCCCCAGATGAGGACGGCGGCGCGGGGCCGGTCGCTCCGCGGCGCCCGCAGCGACAGCCACGCCAGCGCGACGATGGCGATCAGGGCGGCGGGCAGCAGCCAGGCGACCTGCCCGCCCATCTCGGCCGAGAACAGCCGGGTGATCCCGGTGGAGCCGCCGAATGGGCCGCCCGGGCCGCCGCCTATGTTCCGTATGGCCTCCTCGGCTCCCGCGGGCAGGTTCCCGAGTTCACCTTCGAGGCCGCGCCCAATGCCGCCCCCGCCGCCGAACCCGCCCTGGTTGCCGGTCAGCCGGCCGAAGCCGTTGTAGCCGAAGGTCAGGTTCAGGAAGTTGTTGTCGGTTGAGCCGCCGGTGTAGGGACGGTCGCCGGCCGGGGTAAGCACGTCGACCGCCACCCACCAGCCCGCGGTAACCACCAGGGCGGCCCCGCCGGCCAGCAGCTGCCAGATCCGCTTGCCGAGCTTCGGCGGGCCCGCCCACAGGTAGGCGACGGCGAAGCCAGGCAGCACCATGAACGCGGCCAGTTGCTTGCACAGGAAGCCGAGCCCGACGAAGGCTCCGGCCGCCAGGAGCCACCGGGTGTGTCCCGATTCGACGGCCCGTGTGGTCGCGTAGGCGCCAAGCGTGAGGGCCAGCACCAGCGCCGCGTCGGGGTTGTTGAAGCGGAACATGAGCACGGCGACCGGGGTGAGGGCCGTGACGGCCCCGGCGATAAGTCCGGCCGCCGGCCCGAACCAGCGGCGCACGGTGGCGTACAGCACGCCCACCGTGGCCACGCCCTCCAGGGCCTGAGGGACCAGCATGCTCCAGGAGTTGAACCCGAAGATGCGCCCGGACAGCTCCATCGGCCACAGGAACGCGGCGGGCTTGTCCACGGTGATGAAGTTCGACGAGTCCACCGAGCCGAACAGGAATGCCTTCCAGCTCTTGGTGCCGGCCTGGACGGCGGCGGCGTAGAACTCGTTAGCCCAGCCGTTGCGGCCCAGGTCGAACAGGTAGAGCAGGGCAGTGCAGGCGAGCAGCGCGAGCAGCGCGGGACGGGCCCACACCGGATCGCCCGCCCGGCCCCGCAGCAGCCACCCCCCGCGGCGGGAGCGGGAGTGCCTGAAGGGCTGGGCGGCGCTGGGGTGCGCCGACGTGGCGGTCATTGCGCGTTCCTCTCCTGGCCGTTCGGCTGACCGCGGAAGACCCAGCCGCGGTAGAGCCCGAACCGGACTATGGTGGCGATTACGTTGGCGACGACGAGCGCCGCGACTTCGACGGCGCGGCCGGCGTGCGGGAAGAAGATGTGCAGGGCGTCGAGGGCGCCGGAGCTCAGCGCGAGGCTGATGGCGAACGCGACGAGGCCGAGTACCTGGTGGCGGGCCGCGCGCGTGCGGCCGCGGATGCCGAAGGTGAACCGCCTGTTGGCCGTGGTGTTGGCCACGGCGGTCACCAGGAGGCTGATCGCGTTCGCGGGCTGCGCGGCCAGCACGTCGCGCAGCAGAAGGTACAGCAGGAGGTAGGCGACGGTGCTGGCCACGCCGATCACCGCGAAGCGTGCGAGCTGGCCGATCAGCAAGCCCCGGCCGGCCGGCTCGTCTGCCGTGGCACCCGGCGGCGAGGAATCGCGCAGCACCGGGACCGCGATCGTGCCCCGGGCCAGCGCGGTGCCCAGGCGGACGATGCCGCGCACGTCGGCCAGGGCGGTAGGCAGCACGTGCACCCGGGAGTCGGGGTCGTCAACCCAGTCCACCGGGATTTCATGGATCCGGAGCCCGGCGCGCTGGGCGAGCACGAGCAACTCGGTGTCGAAGAACCACGCGGTGTCGGAGGTCAGCGGGAGCAGGACCTGCGCCTGGTCCGCCCGGACCGCCTTGAAGCCGCACTGCGCATCGGAGAACCGGGTGCGCAGCGTCGCGTGCAACAGCAGGTTGTAGCAGCGCGAGATGATCTCCCGGCGCGGGCCGCGGACCACCCGGGCACCGCGGGCCAGCCGCGTGCCGATCGCGACGTCGCTATGTCCCGACACTAGCGGCGCGACCAGCGGCAGCAGCGCGTTCAGGTCAGTCGACAGGTCGACATCCATGTAGGCGAAGATGTCGGCATCGCTGGCCAGCCAGACCGAGCGCAGTGCCCCGCCCCGGCCGGGCCGCTTGATCTGCACGGCGCGGACCGAACTGAACTCGGCTTCGAGCGCGGTGGCCACCGCCCAAGTGCCGTCATTGCTGCCGTTGTCAGCGATCGTGATTCTCGCCGCGAATGGAAACCTTTCACACAGGTAGGCATGCAGGCGCCGCACGCTCGGGCCGAGGTCTCGCTCCTCGTTGCGGACCGGGATCACGATCTCCACCACTACGTCCCGCGCTGGCTGAGCCGGGCAGTCTCTGGACGTCCCGGCGCGGAGCAGGGAATCAGGCGCCATGCTCACCGCGCCCATCGCCACCGGACTGTGGCCTGTGCATGAGTATTCCTCCCGTACTGGTCGACGAAGCCGCGTGCCACGGCGCGTTCCGCATGACATTCCACCGGACGGCTCGTCAAATTGGCGTCAACGCGTCGTGGCGCGCTCGCGGCATCCGACATCCAGCAAACATGGAGCAACGTCGCACGTGGGGCTCACCGGCGGTAGCGAAACTGGAACGGGCAAGTCATCGCACGGATGTCAGGAGATATTGGTGCGGGTTCTGGTGGTGGAGGACGCGCGGCAGCTGGCCGGCGCTATCGCGGACGGGTTGCGGGGCCAGGCCATGGCCGTGGACGTGGTCTTCGACGGGCAGGCGGCGCAGGAAAACCTGGCCGTCAACGATTACAACGTGGTCATCCTGGACCGGGATCTGCCGCTCGTCCACGGCGACGAGGTGTGCCGGTCGCTGGCCGTCAGCGGCGCCACGGTCCGGATCCTCATGCTGACCGCCGCCGGAGACCTGGCCGAACGGGTGACGGGACTCGACCTCGGTGCCGACGACTACATGAGCAAGCCGTTCGCGTTCGCCGAACTGGTCGCGCGGGTCCGGGCCCTGGGAAGGCGGGCGCGGCCCGCCGATCCGCCGGTGCTCGAACGCGCCGGAATCCGCCTCGACCCGGCCCGCCATGAGGCATCACGGCACGGGCGCCCGCTGTCACTGCGGCGCAAGGAGTTCCTCGTCCTGGAGGAACTGCTGCGCGGGGCAGGCGCCGTGGTATCCGCAGAACAGCTCCTCGAGAAGGCATGGGACGAGAACACCGACCCGTTCACGCACGTCGTCCGCGTCACGATCATGACCTTGCGCCGCAAGCTCGGCGAACCCTCGCCGATCGAGACGATTCCGGGAGCGGGGTACCGGATCCCGTGAGGCGGCTCACCGCTTCATGGCGATCGTCATGGCGACCGCCCGGGCATGGGGCGACGGTTCCGGCTGAAAGTCCCGCAGCGGCCACGGCTGAGCATGCGGAACCGCCTGACCTTGCTCTACGGCGGGTTGTTCCTGCTCGCCGGAGGCGTCCTGATCGGCATCCTGTACGTTATCTTCTCAAGCAACTTTCCTGGTGCCCCGTTCGCCCGGGGCATCTTCACGCCCGCCGGGGGGCACCCCCCGCCATCCAGCCCTCCGCTCTCCCGGAGCCAGATGCAGGCGCTCGGCCAGCAGCTTGCCCGGCACCGCAGCGACATCATCGGCTCGCTGCTGCGGGAATCCCTGATCGCCCTCGCCGCCGTGGCGGCCGCCGCCGTAGGCTTCGGCTGGCTCATGGCGGGCCGGACGCTGCACGCGATACGGCACATTACCGACACCGCACGCCGGGTCGCAGGAAGCAACCTGCACGAGCGCATCGCCCTGGCCGGCCCCCGAGACGAGCTCAGGGAACTCGCCGACACATTTGACGCGATGCTGGAGCGGCTTGACGCCTCCTTCGACGGGCAGCGCCATTTCGCCGCCAACGCCTCGCACGAGCTTCGCACGCCGCTGGCAACCAGCCGGACCCTGCTTGAGGTTGCTCTGGCCCGGCACCACGTCCCCGCAGAACTCAGGCAGGCCATCGACTCCGCGCTCGCGGAAAGCACCCGCAGTGAGCTGATCCTCGACGGGCTGCTCACCCTGGCCCGTTGCGAGAACGAGGCCATCGACCAGCTGCCGGTCGACCTGTCCGATGTCGCCGCCGGCGCGGTGGAGGAAACCGCGGCAGAAGCGGCAGCCGCAGGGGTCACGGTCGACGCGGCTCCCTGCCCGGCCGAGGCGACCGGCGATCCCGTTCTCCTGGAACGCCTGGCACTCAACCTCGTCCGCAACGGCATCCAGCACAACCACCCTGGCGGGTGGGTCAACGTGACCACCCGGACGGTCGCGGCACAGGGCGCGGTGGAGCTTGAGGTAAGCAACTCCGGACCGCTCGTCCCGCCCGATCAGGTCGGCCCGCTGTTCGCCCCCTTCCGGCGGCTCAGCGGCAACCGGACCACCCACCCGCACGGCGCCGGGCTCGGCCTGTCCATCGTCCGGTCTATCGCCGCGGCCCATGGCGGGCAACTCTCCGCGACCGCGCGCGATCACGGTGGCCTGACCGTACGGATCCGGCTGGTAAGCGGCAGCGAGGCCGAGGCGGAGCGCCGGCTCAACAGCTCCGGCCCGCCTGCCCGTCATCATCACGGCCCCTGATCTCGG
>CAWERB010000017.1:0-332132 GCA_963811335.1 uncultured Actinomycetota bacterium
TGAGCGACTGGGTGGTGCTGGTGGTGATGGGAGCGCTGTTGCTCATCGCCGAGGAGACGCGCAAGGCGGTCCTCCGCTGGCGGCACCGGACGCGGGGACCTGAGCGCGGTCCAGGCACACCCGCGGCACGGCGGGTTACCCAGAGCGGAGGAACCATGAAAGTCGTGATTATGGGATGCGGAAGAACGGGCCGGGCGCTCGCGATCAGATTCGACGCCGAGGGCGACCAGGTTACCGTCATCGACCTGGACGCTGCCGTCAAGGGCATGCTGCCTGCTGGATTCCGCGGCCGTTTCCTGTCCGGGAACGGCATCACCCCGCGTGTGCTCGAGGAGGCGGGCATCGCGCATGCGGAGGCGTTCGTCGCCCTCACGCCGAATGACAGCGCCAACATCGTCGCCGCCCGGGTGGCGCGGTGACATGTTCCGGGTGCCACGCGTAGTCGCGCGCCTCCACGATCCCGCTCACTCTCCCGTCTACAGCGAGTTCGGCATAGCCACCGTCGGGTCCGTGCAGACCACCGTCAACCGGGTGATTCGGCTGCTGCACCACCGGACGCTCGAACCGCACCAGACCTTCGGCAACGGCGAGACGCTGCTGGTCCGGTCGGCAGTTCCTGACTACCTTGCCGGGCGCCAGGTCC
This sequence comes from uncultured Actinomycetota bacterium, assembly GCA_963811335.1. Classification (GTDB taxonomy): domain Bacteria; phylum Actinomycetota; class Actinomycetes; order Streptosporangiales; family Streptosporangiaceae; genus Trebonia. The sequence goes on from CAWERB010000017.1 coordinate 644, forward strand.
TCGAGCTCAACGTTCCCGGCGAGATCCAGGTCGTCGAGCTGACCCGGGCGGGGCACTCGAGCATCCCCGAACAGTCCACGCCGCTGGCGGACGGTGACGCTTGTCCTTCATCGTCGCCGCGGGTTCACTTGGCCGGCTGAGAAGCTTTCTCGACAAGGAGTGGTCGTGATGCGGATCATCGTGATTGGCGGACCTGGACTGCCTGAACAGGTAGCTGAGGCGCTCCACAAGGCGGGGGACGAGGTGACGGTCATCGACACCGATGCCGGGCGCGAATCGGCACTCGCCAAGGCTGGCCTGCGCGCCGTCCGAGGAGACGCGATCGTTCCGTCGACGCTCGAGGCAGCCGGGGCACTCCGGACGGATGTGCTCGTCGCCTGTACACGATCCGACGAGGACAACCTCGTCATCTCGCTTCTCGCGAAGAAGCACTTCAACGTCCCGCGTGTCATCGCGCGCGTGAACGACCCGGCGAACGAATGCCTGTTCAATGATTCGTGGGGGGTCGACGCACTGGTCTCACCATCGACAGCGCTCGTCACGATGATCAGGCAGGCGACATAGCAGCCCGGCCTCCCGTTCGCGACGCTCATATGCGGATGACCTGTAGGGTCAGCCCCCGGGGCCGGCCCGGGCACGGGGTTGTGCCAGCGCCCGTGCGGCGCGATGAGAGTCTCGCTTCTTCCGGCCCCCAGCTGCCCGGCGGGTAGGGGCGGGCACGATTGTGGTTTTCGAGAACGGGCTCGACGACCGCCCAGGCGGCCTCGACGGCGTCCTCGCGAGTGAACAGCGCCCCGTCACCCGTCAGGGCGTCTGTGAGGAGGCGCTCGTAGGGCTGCTCCGCGTCCGGCTGCGCGTTGAGCAGTGAGAGTTCACGCTGGTCGCCGGCGAACTCCTCGCCCGCGCGCTTGACCCGGGCGGCGAGTGCGATTACCGGGTTAGGCGAGAGCCGGAAACGCAGGTAGTTGGCGCGGCCCGCTGCGGGCGCGGAGTCGGTGAACAGTGGCTGCGGCGGCGGCTTCAGCTCGATGAGCACCTCCGCGGCGGTCTCGGCCAGGCACTTGCCCGACCGCACGTACCAGGGAACTCCGGCCCAGCGCCAGGAGTCGATGAACAGCCGGAGGGCACAGAAGGCTCCACGTCGGAATCCGCCGCCACGCCCGGCTCGTGCCGGTAGCCGGTGAACTGGCCGCGGACCACGTCACCGGGGGCAAGGGGCCGCATCGCCTTGAACACGCTGAACTTCTCGCCCTGCACGGCGCCGAAGCCCTGATAGGCGGGCGGCTCCATCGCGAGCAGCGCGACGACCTGGAACAGGTGGTTCTCCACCACGTCCCGCAGGCAGCCGGCGGTCTCGTAGAAGGCACCGCGCCCCTGCACCCCGAATTGCTCGGCCAGGGTGACCTGGACGCTGGCGACGTAGTTCCGGTTCCAGATCGGCTCGAGGAAGGAGTTGGCGAAACGGAAGTAAAGGAGGTTCATGATCTCCTCCCTGCCGAGAAAGTGGTCGATACGGAAGATCGCGGCCTCCGGGAACGCTGTCCGCAGGACGCTGTTGAGCTGCCGCGCCGAGGCGAGATCGCGCCCGAACGGCTTCTCGACGACGACGCGCGCGCCACGGGCCAGTCCTTCGCCGCGGAGTCCCTCGATCACGGTCGCGAACAGCGAGGGCGGAATGGCCAGGTAATGCACCGGACGGCGCGCGCCGCCGAGTACACGCCGCAGCGCCTTGAACGTGCCAGGGTCGCCGTAGTCACCATCGACGTACTCCATGAGCGACAGCAGCCGGTCCAGGGCGTCGCCGTCGCCGTCGCCGGCGCTGGCCTGCGCGATGCTGTCCCGCGCGTGGTCGCGAAGCCGCGGAAGATCCCATCCCGACCCCGCGACCCCCACCACGGGAACGGCCAGCGTTCCCCGCCTGACCATCTGGTAGAGGGCAGGGAAGATCATCTTGTAAGCGAGATCGCCTGTCGCGCCGAAGAACACAAACGCGTCGGCGGTGCCCACATCCCTGTCGCTGGCCATGGCGTTTTCCTCGAAATCGAAGCCCTCTTCCATGGGTCAGTGCCCGGCCGCATCCTTTAAAAACTCCGGTCCCTGCCACTGTCCCCGCGGATATCGTGCGGGCGCGGCTGCCGGGGTCCGGAGCAGCACTTTTATATTGCGCGTCTGCTTCTGGCTTTTGTGTGAAGGGAGAGTCAGGAACGCGCTTTAAAGATCGTCTTCCTCGCGTCCTGCCGCGTCCGGGGCGTAGAACCGGTCGTCCCCTCGGACCTCCGCGACGTCTTCGGCCGCCCGGCCGCCGGCGGCCGGGCATCCTGGGGCCCAGTGGTCACGTTCACCGGTTCGCCCAGCCGGACTCGCAGCCGGCGGCTCGGCCTGGCACGATCCCTGCGGTAATACTCATAACTGTCTCCTCGGGAACCGGCCAGAAAACGAAAACTCCGGCCCGCGCTGCCCCGCCATATTCGCGCGGGCAGTAGCCGGGGTCCGGAGCACTATCTTCGAGTATACGCTCTTCCGGCCCGTGAGCGCCGCAGCCAGGATTACGCCGAGGATAATCAAGGGGCTCGTGATGCGTCGTAGCCGCCGGACTGGCATAACGATCCCGTTCGGAAGATCTAAAGTCTTTGTCCCGAACGGATGCTGGCTTCGCGCCGACCGCCGCCGCATTCCGGCGGCGGGCCGCCGCTGCCCGCAGTGCTCCTCTGGCGGGACGTCACCTGCGGTCTCACGTTCAGGTTCCGGCGGTGGCCGCATCAGTGTCAGGATGCTTGCTCCGCTGAGTCGAGCAGGCGCGAGCGGAGGTAGCCGAGCGCACGGGCGCGCAGCCGGGAGACGTGCATCTGGGAGATGCCGAGACGGCGGCCGATCTCGTTCTGCCGCATGCCGCCGTAAAAGTCCATCAGCAGGATCTCCTGCTCACGGGAGGGCAGCTCGTCCCAGTGCGCGGCCACGGCGTTCATGTCGAGCATGTGCTCTATCCGCAGGTCCTCCCGGCCGAGCAGGTCCGCCAGGGTGCTGATGCCAGGCCGGCCGGTCAGCGGCGCGTCCAGCGAGGATGGCTGCAGGGCCAGCTCCGCCTGGCGGGCGTCCCGCAGCTCCTCGGTGCTGACGCCCAGGTGGCGGGCCATGTCGGATTCGGCCGGGGTCCGGCCCAGTTCCTGGGCCAGCTGCCAGGTCGCCTCGCGGGCTTCGAGCATCAGGTCCTTCACGGAGCGCTTGACGTGGACCTGCCAGCGCTTGTCACGGAAGTGCCGCTTGATCTCGCCGCTGATGCACGGCCGCGCGTACGCGGCCAGGCTGGCGCAGAGTGCCGGGTCGAAGTTGCCGATCGCCTTCAGCAGGCCGACATACCCCACCTGCATCAGGTCCTCCGCCGCCTCAGGGCTGCGCAGGTACCGCCGCACGCAGGACCGGACCAGCCAGCGGTAGCGGGTCACCAGCAGCTCCAACGCCGCCGCCCGCCGCTCGCTGCCCGGCGGCAGCGAGCCGACGATGCCGAGCAGCGCCCGCTCATCCAGCCCGGCCAGGTCCTGATTAAGGACCCGGCCTGCCGGGGCGGGCAAACCCGGCCCGGGATCCATGTCCCAGGCCGGTACTTTTCGGGAAGAAACGACAGCCATGCCAGCCTCGGCTCACGGAACACCAGATGGGAACCGCCGGGGTCCGGAGCAGGCAGATGGTTCACGGGGCCCGCGGGCACAGTGACGTTAGCGTTATTACTTCCCGCTACCGTCAGGTTAGGTCACTGGAACCCCGGCGGCAATGCCCCGCCGCTGAGCCGCGGCCCGGCAGGCGACAGGTCAGGTAGCCCCGGGCGGGGTGCGCCTTATGGCGCGGGCCGGGGTGGGGCGGGCCGGGGTGGGGCGGGGTGGGGTGCGGGGAGGGGCTGCCTGGTGGCGGGGCGGCTGGTGCGCGGGCTGCCCGCTGGGCTGGCGGGCGGGCTGGTGACGGCCTGGGTGCCGTCGATGAAGGCGCGGGCGAGGTCGGACAGCCGCTGGTTGTGGTTGCGGGCCTGGGCGCGCAGGATGGTGAAGGCCTGGCTGACGTCGATGCCGAGGCGCTCGGCGAGCTTGCCCTTGGCCTGCTCGATGATGACCCGGCTGTTCAGCGCGGCCTGCAGCTGCTCGTTGAGGGTGTCGCTGCGGCGCATGCTGCGGTCGTGCAGCAGGCTGATGGTGGCCACGTCGGCCAGTGCCTGGCCGACGTGGACGGCCTCGGCGTCGAAGGGGCCCGTGGTGGCGCGGAAGAGGTTGAGCGCGCCGATGACCTGGTCGCGCAGCCGCATCGGCAGGGCCTGCACGGCGTGGAGGCCGGCCTGCCCGGCGGCGGCGGCGAACCGGGGCCAGCGCTGGTCGGCGCCCAGGTCGGCGGCTGCCACGGGGTGGCCGGTGCGGAAGCAGTCCAGGCACGGCCCCTGGTCGTTCTGCAGCTGGAACAGCTCGAGCAGCCGGGCGGCCTCGCTGGAGGCGGCCACCACGCGCAGCTCCCCGCGCGGGTCGGCCAGCAGCAGCCCGGCCGCGGAGACGTCCAGCAGCTCGACGCTGCGGCTGGTCAGCACGTGCAGGAAGTCGATGACGTCGAAGTCGGCGACCATGGTGTCGGTCAGCTCGACGAACGTCTCCGACAGCAGGTGTCCGTTCATCGGCTCGCTCTCTGCGCGAAGTCGGCTGGCCGGCGCGCGCCCGCGGCAGCGGGCCGCGGCCGCGCGCGGGTGCCTCACGTCTCGCCGTCCGGGGACGGGCCAGGGTCGGGGAACAGCCGCAGGCGGCGCGCTACGATGTCGCGGGCGACCTCGGCCAGCGGAAGGTCGTTGAGGTAAGCATAAGCCCGCAGCCGCGCGAACGCGTCGGTGATGCTGAGGCTGAGCTGCTCGGTCAGCATGCCGGCCGCCTGGTCGACCTCGGCCCGGTACCAGGCCAGGCCCGCGGGCCGGCCGCCGGGGCCCGGCCCCGGCCCGGTGCCTGCCCCGGCCCGGTCCTGGGCGTCGAGCAGCAGCATGGTGGCGGTATCGGCGAAGACCAGCGCGTCCCCGAGCTGGGAGTCGCTCAGCGGGCCGGGCCGGTCCCGGTACAGGCCGAGTACCCCGGCCCGGATCGCCCCGACCGTCAGCGGGAGCGCGAAGACCGCCGCGGCCCCGGCCCGGCAGGCCGCCGGCGCGAAGGCCGGCCAGCGGGACCCCGATTCCGGGCCGGCCAGGTCCGAGGCCAGCGCCAGCCCGCCGGACGCGGACGCGTCGAGCAGGGGCCCTTCCCCGAGGGTCAGCTGCAGCTCGGCGAGCTGCCTGCCGACCTCGTCGGTCACCTGCACCAGGTGACCGGCCTGCCCGGGCCGCGCGGCGCTCAGCCAGGCGCCGGTGACCCCGGCCCCGGGAACCACCGCCGCGCACACGTCCGCGGCCGACACCCGCCCGCCCCGCGCGGCCGCGTGCTCGGCGACCAGTCCCCAGACCCGGCCGAGCCGCCGGGCGTCCCTCACCCGTACCGCCGCCGCGGCCCGCCGGCCGCGGGACCACGCCAGAACCGGTGAACCCAGGGCCGCACGGGTCCTGCCGCCCCGCTGCCGTGACCACGGCACGCCCGGCGCGATCGCGGGTACTGCGATCCGCGCCCCGGCATGAGCCCGCCTTCCTCCCCAGCAGCAAGGCGCGGTCCGGGCCCGGCGGCCAGTTCCCCCGCTTGTGCCCTGAACACTACGCCGCCGGCAGGTCATGTCCCGCCGCATCACCGGCTAGAGCCCGGGGAAAGTACGCGACATCCCCCGCCTCACGGGTCACTAGACGGCGACATCGAGTGCCCTCTCCCGAGGATTCCCCGCCTCGCCGGCCGCCTCTTCCACCGTGGCATAAACACGGAAGGCGTCGCTCAGGCGGGTGATGGCAAGAACCAGCGTCACTTCCCGCTGCGGTGCGGCGAGTACAAGGTCCCCGCCGGCCTGCCAGGCCTGCCTCCGGCCGCGCGCCAGCGCGGCCACGCCGCTGGAGTCGATGAACTCCAGGCCCGCCAGGTCCACGATGACCAGCGGTTCGCTCACCGCGGCCGCGGTGAGCGCGGCGGCTACCGCCACCGCGTCGACCAGGTCAAGCTCGCCGCGCAACGCGACCACGGCGCGGCCGTCACAGCTGCGGGTACTCAGGTTCGTGCTGAACACAGGCATGCCCTTCTCGCTTCTACGGCAAGGCAGGGTCCTGACCCGGCAGCTAACTCTTGAAGTCCTGCCACAACAATACGCCTCCGAAAGTTTTTGTCGATGCCGACCACCGGGAACCGTCAGGGCCGTCATCCGTCGAGGTCGGACTCGGCGAGCAGCCGGGCTGCCTCGTCCGGGTCGGTCAGCAGCGACGCGAGCAGGTGGCGGGCGGGCCAGTGCCCGGCCGCCCAGGCGACACCGTGCGCGAGGCCCTCAGCGGTGGCGGCGTGCAACTCGCCGTCCAGGTACCGCCAGGGCACGTCGGTGCCGTCGGCCGCGAGCGCGTCGTGCTCGCGGTACGTCGCCGGCGCGCCGGGCAGCACGTCACGCAGCGCGCCGGGCACCGGGCGGAGTTGGCCCGCCTCCTTGACCACGCCGGGGAACTCGTCGGACGCGAGCGGCAGGTCAAGCAGGTCGGCAAGCCGGGCGGCGTGCTGGACACGGCGCGAGGATAAGCGGCCGGACCGCGGCGAGCGGCCACAGGTCGGGGGCGTCGAGAACGAGCACGTCGTCGGCGTCCGCCACGACCAGTTCGCCGCCGAGGACCGCGCGCACCCGGTCGGGCGGGGTGACGTCATCCGGCGCGAGCCCGTCCGCGGCCGCGAGCGCCGACCAGAGCGCGCGCAGCTGCGACCGGGTGACGGCCCTGGCGGGGTCGGCGAGCCTGCCGAGGAGGTCGTCCGCGCCGCCGGGCTCGGCGAGCAGCGCGGACAGGGATGACCGGACACCGAGGGCGCGCGCGATGACGGGTTCGGAAACGAGCACGTAGTCCATCGCGTCATACAGCCCGTGCAGCAGCGGGTCGGCGTCCGGGGCGCGCAGCTCCGCCGGGCGGCGCCCGCCGAGCGTCACGTGCCGGCGCAGCCACCAGGCGGTGTACGGTGGCACGTCGGCGTGGCGGCCGTCGGGCAGCCGGACGCGGGCGGGCTCGGTGAGCGCGGCGCGCAGCGCTGGCCCGGTCAGCAGCTGCAAGGCCCGCGGCCAGCGGTCAGCGGCGACCAGGTCAAGGTCGCGCACGCCGGTGAACTCGACAGCGACCGGCGGCAGCCCGGCAAACCCGCCGCCCGGCTGCCGCAGGCGGTGGCGGGTGTCGGCGGCCCACTCGCCGGCCCCGTCCAGGTCCAGGTCGGCCGCCGACTCATCCAGCGGCACGTCCTGCGCCCGCAGCAGCTCGAAGGTCGACAGCACCCCGGCCGCCTCCAGGGTGCTCACATCATGCCGTGCGGCGAAGCCGGAACTGATGATGCCGAACGGAGCGTCGCCTGCGACAATCTCCGCCAGTGGTGAGCCGGGCAGCAGCAGTTCGCCCGCCGGGTACCAGTCGCCGTCTTCCCCGGGCAGCGCGAGGTCGGCGAGCCAGGGGTAGTCGCCAGGCTCGGCGCGCACCGCGGCGACCAGCCCGAGTACCGCGCCGGCCAACCGCGAGGGACCGTCGTCGTCGTAGTAGGCCTCGGCCGCCCGGTCGTAGGACGCGGCGACGGCGGCGCGGGTGGCCGGGTCCTCAAGCGCGCCGCGCGGCGTGCCGTCGGCCGCGCCGAGCCTGGCGAGCAGCGGGTGCGCCGCCTCGGGGTGCACCACCCGCAGCCCGAGCACGGCGAGCTCGTCCGCGTGGGCGAGCCCGGGGCCCGGCAGCAGCAGCCCGCGCGGCCCGCGCACCAGCCGCCCGTCCGCCAGCGGAACGGGCAGCGCGCCGAGTTCGCCAAGTTCCTGCGGCCCTATCTCTGGCGGCCCTATCTCTGAGCGACTGGGCGCCGGCCAGCGCCGCGTACAGCCGCCGCCACCAGGCGGGATCCCGGCCCAGGGAGGCGAGCATGTCGGCAAGCTCGGCGAGCGGCATCCTGCGCACCCCGAGCACCGCCCACGCCGGATGGCGGCGCGGCCCGTCCGTGAGGCCGGGCAGCACGGTCGCGAGGAACTCGGCGAGCCCCGGCGGGCCGCCGGCCAGCAGCACCGCGTCCCGGGGACTTACCCGCTCCGGCGTGTCCTGGTCCCCGTCCGCGGGCGTGACCGCCGGGAGGAACGGCACGTCAGGCAGCCGCGCCGCGATCGCTTCGCCGAGCCGCGCGTCAAGCTCGCTCTGGCCGACCGGCCCAGGCACCAGGTCGAGCAGGCCAGGGCCGGCGGGCAGCTGCGGCAGCAGGGCGGCGTAGGCATCCGCCGCCCGCTCCACGAGGAACCCGGTCAGCGGCCCGGGTGCGACGTGCCGCCGGTCGGGGCTGAGCGGGAACGACGCCAGCAGCAGGGCCGGCAGGCTGAGCGGCTCGGCGGTCGGCGTGGGCGCGTGCACCACGGGGGAGACCCCGTCCGGTAGCCGCCCGGTCACCTGGCCGTCCGCGCCGGCCGGGACCGCCCAGCGGACGGACCAGGACGTCCTGGCCCGCTCTTCCGCGGGCCGGTCGGCGAGCAGCACCGGGTCGAGCCCGCCGTCCGCGCCGGCGATCCGCCAGGTGCTCGGCACTCCGTCCACGGTGATCACAGAAAGCGCGCCGTGGTGCACCGCCGTGAGCAGCCGGGTCTCGCCCTCGACGGTGATCTCCACGCGCGCGAGGGCGGGGAGCGCGAGCAGCAGCGCCGCCCCGGTCTCCGCGAGCAGCCGGGTGACCAGAGAACCGGCGCCCTGGTCCCGCAGCGGCAGCTCAACCACCGTCTGGAAGCCCTCAGGCAGCGGGTCGCCGGGGCCCGCTCCGGCGAACGGGAGCCGCAGCACGGGCACGTGCCCGGATCGCGCCGTGAGCTCCTCGGCCAGCGCCGGGATCCCCCTGACCAGGTCCCTGGTCAGGTCGCGCGACCACTGCACCACGTTCGCCTGCACCGTGCTGGCAGCCTGGACGGTGCTGGCCTGGACGGTGCTGGCCTGGACGGTGCTGGCCTGTACCGGGCCGGCCGCCGACCTGATCAGCGGCGCGTCGCTCACCGCGACGACCGCCGCGAACCCGACACCGAACCGGCCGACCGTGCCGTCGGCGCTGGCACCTGCGCTGGCGTCGCGCTTGCTCGACGCGCGCAGCGTGGACAGCGCCTCCACCCCGGCGGCGTCAAGCGGCGCCCCGGTATTGGCCGCGCTCAGCATCCCGTCCCGCAGCGTCAGCCGCAGCCGCCCGGGCACCCCGGCGCGCACGGCCGCGTCCGCCGCGTTCTGCGCGAGCTCCACCACAATCCGGTCCCGGTACCCGCCGAGCGCGTAGTCCTCTTCCGCGTTCGCGTCCTCGCGGAACCGGCTCGGCGACGCCGCCCAGGCGTCGAGCACCCGCCCGCGCAGCTCAGCGGTGTCAAAAGGGTCGGGGTCAAGGGGATCGGCAAGCCCGTCAGTCACATCCCGACCCTAGCCTGCCCGCGACCCAGCCCATCCAGCACCGCCCTGCCCGCGACCTCAGCCCATCCAGCACCGCGCCCGTCCCAACTTATACTGCGGTTTGGGGGAATATCAGGGTGATATGTCCCCTTTGTCCCACCCAAAGTCAGTATAAGTCTGCGTGGGGGGACCAAGGCATGAGTCTGCGTGGGGCGGCATCGAGGCGCTATCGGGCGCTTATGGGCATGACTTTCGTTGTCCGGGGAAGACGAAGGCACGTCAAGCACCCAACGCGCCGTCACCGTGACGGCGAAACGGAGGAGTGACACCCGATGCTGAAGTTCCGAACCAGGCCCAGGATCAACCACTCGGTCCGGGTCGGCCCGTTCCGCCTCCGGGTCATCAAGCCGCTCGGCAAGCGCGGCCGAGGATGGGGCGCCGCCAGCGCCCGGGCCGGCCGGCGCGGCTGGCTGAGCGTCAGCACCCCGCTCGGCCGGGCCAGCGCCCGCAAGCGCCGCTGGCGCTAGCGCGCGGCGTCAAGCTGGCCCACCGCGCTCAGTACCCCGATTCGCCGGGCGGCGAGCCGTCATGCCCTTGATCCGGCCACCCGCAAGAGAACGGCGCGGGGCCAGGGGAAGCCGCCCCCGTTCCGGTTACACGTTGTTAACCTCACTCGCGGCGCGAATGCGAGCGGTGACGATACGGAGCGGGTAGCGTGATCGGGTGACGTCCTGGGCTGATCACGCCGTGCTGTGGCATGTCTACCCGCTCGGCTTCACCGGCGCGGAGCGGTCGGCGCTGCCCGCGCTCGAGCCGGCCAGGCACCGGCTGCGGCAGCTGGAAGGATGGCTTGACTACGCGGCCGGGCTCGGCTGCAACGGGCTGCTGCTCGGGCCGGTCTTCGCCGCGGAGACCCACGGCTACGACACCGTGGACCACTTCAGGATCGACCCGCGGCTCGGTGACGCGGGCGACTTCGACGCGCTGGTGGCCGCCGCCGGCCAGCGCGGCCTGCGGCTGGTGCTCGACGGGGTGTTCAACCACGTGGGCCGCGCGTTCCCCGCCTTCCAGGCGGCGCTGAAAGACGGGCCGGGATCGCCGGCGGCCCGCTGGTTCAAGCGGACGGCTGACGGCGCCGACTACGCGGTCTTCGAGGGCCACGGCCAGCTGGTCGAGCTCGACCACGACGAGCCCGCCGTGCTCGCCTACATGATCGAGGTGATGACCCACTGGCTCGGCCGGGGCGCGGGCGGGTGGCGGCTCGACGCGGCCTACGCGGTGCCGCCGGCGGTCTGGGCCAAGGTGATTCCCGCGGTGCGCGAGGCGTTCCCCGACGCCTGGTTCCTCGGCGAGATGATCCACGGCGACTACGCCGCCTACGCCAACGAGGCGGGACTCGACGCGGTCACCCAGTACGAGGCGTGGAAGGCGATCTGGTCCTCGCTCAACGACAGGAACTTCTTCGAGCTTGACCATGCGCTCGGCCGGCACAACGCCTTCCTCGGGTCATTTGACGACGGGCGGCTGCCGCAGACGTTCGTCGGCAACCACGACGTGACCCGGCTGGCCACGCAACTCGACGACGACAGGCACTTCGGGCACGCCCTGGCGTTGCTGATGTGCATCGGCGGCGTGCCGAGCGTGTACTACGGCGACGAGCAGGGATTGCGCGGCCTCAAGGAGCACCGCGAGGGCGGCGATGACGCGATCAGGCCCGCGTTCCCCGCGGCGCCCGCGGACCTGCCGCCAGGCGGCTGGCCCTATTACCGGCTGCACCAGCGGCTGATCGGCTTCCGCCGCCGTCACCCGTGGCTGGTCCGCGCCCGCACCGAGGCCGCGCACCTGGAGCAGTCCGCGCTCGCCCTGCGCGTCCGCGGCGAGCGCGACGGCGAGCAGGCGCTGCTGCTGCTCAACGTGGGCGACACGGAGTGCGGTTCGCGGTGGACAGCGCCGGGCTCGGGTGCGGGACATCCGGTCGCGGAGACATCCGGCCTAACGGAGGCGGGCGACATAACGGAGGCGGGCGCCGCCGTCGCCGACCCGCTGCTCGTCCCGGCGCACGGCTGGACGATCCTGGCCTGAGCGGGTCAGGCGACCGCGTAGCCGTGGGTGTAGGCGTAGCGGATCGCCTGGGCGCGGTCCCGTGAACCCGTCTTGGCGAAGATGCGGTTGACGTGCGTCTTCACCGTCGCCTCGGAGACGAACAGGGTCTTGGCGATCTCCCGGTTGGACTGGCCCGCCGCGATGAGCCGCAGCACGTCGGCCTCGCGCGGCGTCAGCTCACCGGGATCGGCCGCCGGCAGCGCGCCACCAGAGGCACCGAGCGCACCAGAAGACGCGCCCGGCGCCTCCGGCGCGCGGACGGCGGCGTTGAGCAGCCGCTGCTGCACGCTCGGGTCGAGGATCGCCTGGCCGGCCGCGGCCGCGTGGATCGCGCGGCCGATCTCGGCGCGGGTCGCGTCCTTGGTCAGGTAACCGAGCGCGCCGGCCCGCAGCGCGCCGATGATCGACTCGTCGTCGGCGTAGGTGGTGAGCACCACCACCCGGGTGCCCGGGTAGTCGGCGGTGATCCGCGCGGTGGCGGTGGCGCCGTCGCATCCGGGCATGTTCAGGTCCATCAGCACGACCTGCGGCCGCGCCGCGGCGACCAGTTCGACCGCCGCCTCGCCGTCCGCGGCCTGCCCGACGACGGCGATGCCAGGCAGCGTCCCGAGCAGCAGGACCAGGCCTTCCCTGACCGCCGACTGGTCGTCGGCGACGACGACGGTGACCTGCTCGCCTTTCCCCTGGGTCATGCCGCCATTGTCCCAAAACGCGGCGCCCTTGCGCAGGCGTGCTCGTCGGGCCGTGCTCGCTAGCGCGCTGCGTCACCCGGGCAGCCGCAGGCAGACCTCCCACCGGCCGTCGGACGGCCCCGAGCTGAGCGTCCCGCCGGCCAGTGCCGCCCGTTCCCGCAGCCCGGTCAGCCCGTAGCCGGCCCCGGCGCGGGCGAGCGGCGCCGCGCTCGTCCGGCGCCGGCAGCGGGTTGCTCGACCAGCAGCGTCATGCTGTCGGGCGCGTAGCCGAGGGCGAGGCTGACCGGCTGGCCCGGTGCGTGCTTGCGCGCGTTGGTGAGTGCCTCCTGCGCCGTGCGGAACGCCGTCAGCGCGGCGTCCGCGCCCAGCGGGCGGGGCGTGCCGCGTCACCGTGAACTCGACCGCCGCGTCGCCGGCGGCGCGGTGCTCGTCGGCCAGCGCGCGGAGCCGGGCGGCGAGCCACCGTGTCGGGTTGCCCCGTGTTGGGTTGCCCCGTGTTGGGTTGCCCCGTGTTGGGTTGCTCAGTGTCGGGTCGCTCAGCGCCCCGGTAGCCAGGCCCCCTGTCGTCGTCGCGCAGGGCGAGGATGGCCCGGCGGGCTTCCGCCATGCCCTCCTTGGTGAGCGCCCCTGCCCGCTCGACGCACTCGACGATCCGCGCCACCTGCGGGCCCTTGTCCGGCAGCGCGTCAAGCAGGCCCTCGGCGGCCTGCAGGTTCACCGACACGGCGGCGAGCGCGTGGGCGAGGACGTCGTGGATCTCGCGGGCGATCCTGGCCCGCTCGGCGAGCGCCGCCGCCTGCGTTTCCGCCGTGTGCGCCCGCCTGGCCTGCTCGAGCGCCTGCTCGGCCTCGACGGCGCGGAACAGGTAGGCGCGCCTGGTGAGCCCGAAAGCCCACATGCCGACGAACCCGGCGGTCCAGCCGATGATGGCCTCGACGGGCGCGCCGCTGGCGAGGCCCGCGATGAGGAACGCCGCGACGGTTTCCGCCATGATGCCGAAGGACACCTCGGCCGCCAGCCGGGCGCCCGCGGACACGACGACCATGAAGCCGATCGCGATCGCCGTGCTGAGCGAGGACAGTCCGGCGAGCGCGCCGCCCGCCGCCCCGAGAATCGCCAGCGCGGCGAGCCACAGCCGCGGCCTGCCCTCGGCGAGCAGCCAGGTCACCCCGGCCGCCGCGGACACCGCGAGCGCCGCGGCCATGGCGATGCCGCTTGTGCCGCTGCCGAAATGCGGCGTGAACAGCGGAACGGTGATCACCACCATGACCAGGACGACGAACCGTACCGCGCTGACCGCCGGCGGGGTGTCCACCACGCTGACTTCCGGCTTGCCCCGGACGAGCAGCCGCCGCGTGAGATGAGCGAGAACCACGTCTCTTAACGTATCCGTGCGCCTGGCCAGGCAGGCAGCACCGCCGGGTGGACTCCGGGTGGAGATGCGGGTGGAGACGCCGGCTCCACCCGCCCGCGCGGGCACCCGGGGCACGGTTCCACCTCGGATCGAACCCCGGGCCGGCGCGGGGGAGGTGGCCGGATCCGTAGCGTCATCGGCGTAAGGACAAACAGTCCCCGAGCAATCAGGAGGAACTCCCGTGGACGCTAGCGTGTGGATCCCGCAGGTCGCCATCCTCGCCGTCGTGCTGATCTCCGACTACGGAATCCGCACGATCACCACCGCGCGGCTCGTCCGCCCGTTCATCGCCGCCATCGTCATCATCCCGTTCTTCTACAAGGGCGCCGCGACCTCAGGCAACGGCCTGCTGCTCGAGGTTGCGGGCGTGCTGGCCGGCATCGCGCTCGGCGTGCTCGCCGCCGCGCTGATGCGCGTGCTCTCCGACCCGGCCACCGGCAGGGCGGCCACCAGGGGCGGGCTGCCGTACGCGATCTTCTGGACCGTGATCGCCGCCGCCCGGCTGTACTTCGCCTACGGCGCCCAGCACGTGTTCAGCCGGTCGCTCGGTGAGTGGCTGTACACCAACCAGGTGACCGTCGACGCACTGACCGCCGCGCTGATCTTCTTCTCCGTGGCCATGCTGCTCGGCCGCACCGGCGCCCTCGCGCTGCGCGCCCGCCGGGTCGCCGCCCGCGCGGACGTCAAGGCCAGCATGCCGCTGTCCGCCCCGGTCCGCTAGCCGACGAGTGCGCGGCCCGGCACCCCGCCGCACGGGGTGCCGGGCCGCGCCGCTGTCTGGAGCGGACCCGCGAGGGCCCGCCCGGCCCGCCTGGCCCGCCCGGCCCGCCGCCCCGGCCCGCCCGGCGGGCCAGGCTCGTGGAGTCGGCGTCAGTCGTGGCCCAGCCGCTTGAGCGTCTCGGAGACGTGCCCGTCCGCGCCGCCGGCCCCGCCCGCGCCCGCGGATATGGAGTGCGCGTAATCGGAATCCATGTACTCGCGCAGGAACCGCACGGTGTCGCCCGCCACCTGGATGACGAAGACGTACTCGTTCTCGTAGTGGTTGCCGTTGAGCAGCTGGCCGCGGCCCGTGGTCTCGGCCACCACCCAGTCGCCCTCGCCGATCAGCCGGCGGATCTCGACCTTGGGGTCGCCCGGCTCGAACAGCCCCTCACGGATCGGCTGGAGGAAGTCGTCGATGATTCCCTTCCGCCCGTGCTGGGCAGGCAGCCCGCGGGCCACGTCGTTAACCTGCCATACCGACTCGTCGGTGAAGAACTCGCCGATCGCCGCGAAGTCCCCGGTGCCGAGCGTGTCGAAGAACCGCCGCACGACATCTTTGGGATCGGGGTCTTTGGGGTCGGACATGCTGACTCCTGATCACTTGATCGAGTGGACTACAAGACCGCGACCGCGTTACCCGGCGAGCCGATCGCCCCGGTCACGTTGAGCGGGACGGACACGAAGAGGAACTCGTGCCGCCGCTCCCTGGCGCACGCCGCGGCGAGCGCGCCGAACGAGAACAGCTCGCCGATCGCCATCCCGAGGCCGGGGATGAGGCGCCCGTGCAGGAACCCGACGCCCGGGTCGCCCGGCGTCACCTCGACCGCCGGGTTGTCGACCGCGACCGCCGCGACCCCGGAATCCCACAGGAACCGCGCCATCTCCTCGCTGGCGTCCAGCCCCGCGGAGCTGTACCCGCGCACGTCCTGCATGCCGTCGGCGAACGAGTCCCGCTCAGCCGGATCGAGCGCCAGGTACCGGTCGACCCACCCGGTGCGCACGCACAGGATGTCGCCTGCCCGCAGCTCGGTACCCTGCGCCCGCAGCGCGCCGGCTAGGTCTTCCGGCCGGAGCGCGACCCGGGTGAACGGGTCGTAGCCGCCGGCCAGTGCGAGCCTGGACCGGGCGCCGGGGCTGCCCGGCGCCGCGAACGACGCCACGTCCGCGAGCACGCCCCGCCCGACGATGCCCCGCTGCGCCCAGTGGTGGATGCCGAGCGGCTCCAGGTCGGCGGACGGCTGGTCCCGCCACCCGCCGTACCAGCCGTCGGGCGACCCGATGTGCCGCAGCCCGTCCCATTGCGTCGAGCACTGCAGGTAGAACCCGTCCACCCAGTCGTCCCAGGCGCCGGGCCCCATCGCCTCGAAGCTGTGCCTGAAGCTCTTCCTGCCGAAGAACGGCGGGTCGGGCAGCCCGAGCGGCAGCGATACCCCGATCCGCTCCCCGGTCCGCACGCAGCCGGCCGCCGCCGCGACCACCGGGCCGGTCAGCCGGTTCAGCGTGCCGAGGTTATCGCCCCGGCCCCACACGTCCCACGCGTGCTGCACCCCAGACCCGGGAAGCCGGGGAAGCGCGTCAAACGGGGGGATGACTGCATCATCGGTCACGTTCGCAGCGTTACAGGGCAGCCGTGCGCTGGCAATGGTGCGGCGCGACCGAACGCGTCGGGTGCCGCTGGTGCGTGCCCACAACCGCAAGACCGCCATTCAGAACGGTGGCGGGCACCACCCGCACCCGCAGCCGTCTCACCCGGCCGGGCTGGCCGGATCATGGGGCGGTGCTGCTATACCGTGCAGGCCCAGTCGTCCGGGCTGAGCAGCGGCCCGGACCCGGCGCTGTCCGGCGGCGGGAAGTGGACCTTGAGCGTGAAGGCGTACGGTGTCGGGCCGTGGCGGCGCAGGTGCTTCAGCCGGTCCTCGGCCTCGACGATGGTCGGGACGTGCCCGCGCGGTATCCACCATGCCGCGGCGTACAGGTCCGTCAGCCGCTCGAACCATTCGCGGCGGCGGCGCAGCACCTCGCGGTGCGCGTCGCCGTACACGAACGCGGCGAGCGCCTCGACCGACTCCCACACGGACATGTTGATGAGGATGCCGCCGTCCGCGCCCTCCGCGTCGCCGGAGAAGGCGCGCAGCGCGGTGGCGTCACCGTCCTCGGTCTGCAGCCGCCAGACGAACCCGGGCGCGGCGTCCGCGACCGCGTTCACCGGGTCGAGCCAGGCCACGAAGTCGGCGAGCTGCGGGCTGTCAAGCGGCGCCACCAGCCGCCCGATGTTGACCTGCGCGAGCACGTGCGATGAGTCTTCCACTGTGCCTCCTGTACGGGCGCCATCGGGGCCGCGCGACGGGCCGGGCCAGGCACCAGTGTGCTAAGTACCAAACAGCACGAATACCCATTACGGGCTACCTTACCGGCGGCGGTGGCCCAGCGCTAGAGGCGCGGCCGCGAACGCGGCCAGAACTCCAGCCGATGCTCCGGCACAGCCAAAGAGGCCACCTTCCCCGCCGACCTGCCCGACCCGGCCACCTAGCGCAGGTACGAGGCGCCGTTGAGGTCGAGTACCGCGCCGCTCGACCATTCGGCTTCCGGTGAGGCCAGGTAGATGACGGCCGCCGCCACCTCCGCGGCGGTGGCGACCCGGTTGAACGGTGACTGGGCGCGGATCACGTCGCCCGCCGGCGTCCCCAGTTCCTCGGCCGTCATGTCCGTCACGACGTAGCCGGGGGCGACCGAGGCGACGGCGATGCCGTGCGGTGCGAGTGCCACGGCGAGGGACTGCCCGAGGGCGTGCAGCCCCGCCTTGCTCGCCCCGTACGCCGGGTGGGTCGGCTCGCCCCGGTACGCGCCGCGCGACCCGACGTTGACGACCTTCCCGCCGCGGGCGCCCGTGATCATGTGCCGCACCGCGCACCAGGTCACGTTCGCCGCGCCGATGAGGTTGACGCCGAGCGTGTCCTGCCACGCCGCCTGCCACTCCTCGTACGAGGTGCCGGTCACCGGGTGGCCGACGTAGACCCCGGCGTTGTTCACGAGCACGTCGAGTCCGCCAAGCCGGCCCGCGGCATCGTCGACCATCGCGGCGACCGCCGCGGCGTCGGCTAGGTCCGCCTGGACGGTCACGTGCCCCGTGCCGGGCAGCGAGTCCCGCACCGCGCTCGCCGCGCCAACGGCGTCCCGGTAGTGCACCGCCACCCGGTCCCCGCGCTCCGCGAACGCCAGCGCGATCGCGGCCCCGATCCCACGGGACCCGCCGGTAACAAGAACAGCACGCCTCACCTGCGTGACTTTACCGGGCTTCGCCCGGGTCAGCGCGGGCGCGGTGCGGTCTACGGCGGCAGGCGGACGTCAGGTCAGTGAGGCGGCGTCGCACAGTTCGAGCAGCTTGGTCATCGTCGCCCAGTTCCGCGCCGTGCCGGTGGCGCCCGACTTCGGCGAGCTGACCACGCGCAACAGGGCCTCGGCGAGCACGCTGCGCCCGTAGCCGTCCGGCGTATGCAGGTAGAGCGTGCGGCCGACCGCGATCACCTCGTCGGTGCCGCCGGCCTTGGCGGACTTCGCGCGCGCGGCGTCCAGCTTGACCTCGAGTTCCGGCCAGGGCGGCTCGCTCAGCACGACCGCGTGCACCCGCCGGGGGTCCGGCTCGTCGGGGAACGGGTTGTCCGCGAGGATCTGCGCGAGCTCTTCCCTGGTCACCACGACCACCGGGGAGGTCACGCCGAGCGTGGCGGCGATCGCCTCGGTGATAACCCGCGCCGTCACCGCGCAGTCCGCGTCATCCGGCGCGGTGAACAGCACGTTCCCGCTCTGGATGTACGTCGAGACGCCGGTGTGCCCGAGCCCGGCGACCAGCGTCCGCAGGTCCGCCATCGCTACCTTGTTCTTGCCGCCGAGGTTGATCCCCCGCAGCAGCGCGACATGTGTAGCCATAGCGCTATTGTCACCCGGGCGCTGCGTGATCCGCTCCCGTTTTCGCCCTCCCGCGGGCGCTGCCCGGCCGACCGGGCAGCGCCCGGCTCCTGGTTCGCTCGGCCGCCGGGCAGCTCGCGGCTCCCTGGTTCGCTCGGCCGACCCTAGCGGGTAAACAAATCACAACCGGTAAAGAAAAGACGCCTGGAACGCTTTTTCTTTACACGTTGTGAAAAGTCTCCTCCTGGGAAAAGTTTACCGGTAAACAGCGTGCAGCAGGGACGCGTGATACGCCAGAGCCCGCGCGGACACGCCCGGCGGCCGCGACCACCCCGCGCGGGCACCCCGCGCGGACCACCCGGCAGCCGGCCCGACCACCCCGCGCGAGCACCCGTGCGGACCGCCCGGCGGCCGGCACGGCGCGGGGGCAGTGACCGGCTTGCCCGCGGCGGGCTCAGGCGGCGGCCGCGACGATGTCGGCGAGGGCGAGGGCGACGTTGTCCGGGCCGCCTGCCTCGTTGGCGAGCGTGATGAGCCGCCGGACGACCTCGGCGGGGGACAGGTCGGCGGCGGACAGCGTCTGCCTGATCACCGAGTCGGGCACCACGTTGGTCAGGCCGTCCGAGGTGATCAGGTACCGGTCGCCGACCCGCGCGTCGAGCAGCGAGAGGTCCGGCGTGCCGGCCATCCGCGCGTGCTCCTGCGACACCCCGGCCCGCGCCATCTCCGCGGCGGACGCGCCGACTGCCCGCAGCAGCAGGGAGCGCTGTGGGTGCGACGCCGCCTCCTCCGGGGTGAGCCGGCCCGTGTCGATCATCAACTGGGTCACCGAGTGGTCGTGCGTGACCTGGAACAGGCCGCCGTCGCGGAACAGGTAGGCGCGGGTGTCGCCGATGTGCACCAGGGCGAGCTGGGAACCGGAAAGCAGCATCGCGGTGAGCGTCGACCCGCTGCCCGCCAGGTCGGGGTCGGACTCCGTGATCGAGCGCACCGACGCGCCAGCTGCGTCGATCGCGTCAGACAGGAGGTTGAGCAGGTCGGCGGGTACCAGCTGGGGCGACTGCGCGGGTGACCCAGCCGCTGCGGGCGAGGCTGGCCCGGGGCCCGGTAGCGGCTCCGAGCCCGATTCGAGGCGGCGGAACGCGTCGACGGCCGCGGCGCTTGCCCGGTCGCCGGCCGGGCCGAACCCGTCGGCGACGGCGAGGAGCCGCGGGCCGGCGTAGCCCACGTCCTGGTTGCGCTCCCTGATCAGGCCCGTGTCGGACCCGGCGGCGTACCGGATGGCGAGCGGCGTTCCCGCGGCACGAGAGGCCGGGGACGCGGGGGAGGCGGAGGCAGCGACGGGCGGGGTGGCCGGGACCGGCAGGGCGGGCGGGACTAGCAGGGTGGGCGGGTCGGACGGGTCGGACGGGTCGGACAGGGTGGGCGGGACGGGCGAGACGAGCGGGTCGGACAGGGTGGGCGGGACGGGCGAGACGAGCGGGTCGGGCGGGGTGGGCGGGTCGGGGTAAGTGGGGTCTGGCATGGCGGATGCTCCCTCACGGAGGTAACTGATGAGGAACTGAGCAAGCCGCTGACGTTCTGCGAAGTCGGCTTCGGTCACCCGGATGAAGGCCGCCACCAGCATGGCGGCCTCAGCCGGAGCCGCGTCGAGCACCGCGCCAATCTGGGCGAGCGGCATCCCAAGGCGGCGCAGCCACGCCACCAGGCGCGCCTGCTCCAGCTGGGACGGCGTGTAATACCGGTAGCCGGACCACTCGTCCACCCGGAACGGCCGCAGCAGCCCGAGCTCGTCGTACAGCCGCAGCGCTTTCTGCGACAGCCGGGCCAGGCGGGCGAACTCGCCGATCGTCAGCAGCTTCACGGCATCCACATGAAGCGTTCCCCCAGGGGGAGAGTCAAATTCCCGCGCGGTCCCTGCGCGGAGGCTACTGACGATACGTCGCCAGGAACTCGCCGAGCCGGGTGATGGCGTCGGACAGCACGTCGACCGGGGCGAGGAACACCACGCGGATGTGGTCGGTGGACGGCAGGTTGAACCCGGTGCCGTGGGTCAGCAGCACGTGCTGCTGCTCCAGCAGGTCGATGCACATCCGCTGGTCGTCGACGATCTTGTGCACCTCGGGGTCAAGCCGGGGGAACAGGTACAGCGCGCCGGCCGGCTGGTAGCAGTCGACGCCGGGTATCGCCGCCAGCTGCGCCCAGGCCGCGTCCCGCTGGTCGCGCAGGCGGCCGCCGGGCAGCAACAGCGGCGTGATGTCGATGCCGCCGTCGAGCGCGGCGGGAATCGCGTGCTGCGCCGGGACGTTCGGGCACATCCGCATGTTGGCGAGCAGCTCAAGGCCCTCGCGGTACTCGGCGACCGGCTGGCGCGGCCCGGAAGCGACCAGCCACCCCGAGCGGAACCCGGCCAGCCGGTAGGTCTTCGACATCCCGCCGAGGGTGAGCACCGGCAGGTCGGGGGCGAGGGACGCGGCGCAGTGGTGCACCGCGCCGTCGAAGAGGATCTGGTCGTAGATCTCGTCGGCGAGGACGAGCAACTCGTGCCGCCTGGCCACGTCAAGCAGCGCGAGCAGCGTCTCGCGCGAGTAGACGGCCCCGGTCGGGTTGTTCGGGTTGATGATCACCAGCGCCTTGGTGCGCGGGGTGACCAGCGACTCGACGTGCTCGACGTCCGGGTTCCAGTCCAGCTCCTCGGCGCATCGGTAGTGCACCGCGCGCCCGCCGCCCAGGTTCACCGCGCCGGTCCACAGCGGGTAGTCGGGAGACGGGACGAGGACCTCGTCGCCGGGGTTGAGCAGCGCCTGCAGCGACATCACGATCAGCTCGGAGACGCCGTTGCCGAGGTACACGTCGTCGGGCGTCACCCCGGTAACGCCGAGCCGGGCGCCGAAGTACCTGGCCACCGCCTCGCGGGCCGGCGCGATGCCGCGCGCGTCGCTGTACCCCTGCGAGTCCGCGATCGACGCGGTCACTTGCAGCAGCACCGCGTCCGGAGTGAACAGCCCGAACGGTGCCGGGTTGCCGATGTTCAGCTTGATGATCTGGTGCCCGGCCGCCTCAAGCTCGCGAGCTCGCCGCAGCACTGGCCCCCGAATGTCGTAACGGACATCGGCCAGCCGGCTCGCCTGAGACACCACGGTGGGCCTCCCCAGATCGTGATCGCGTTCGTGATCGGCGGGCCCCACGTCAGGCGGGACCCGATGCCCGAATGTTACCGGCTGCCGCCGGCCGCCTCCCGCATTTACTGGCCAGGATATTGGCCTGCAGGCCGGCCGGGTCCCAGCCTGCCGCCGCTCAGACCGGCGCGCGCTGCCCGGTGATCCTTTCGAAAAGCTCCGCGTAGCGGCCGGTCAGCACGCCGAGGACGTCGGCGGGGATCTCCGGGCCTGGCGCGGTGCGGTCCCAGCCGACCGACGCCGACCAGTCGCGCAGGTACTGCTTGTCGAAGGAATGCTGCGCGCGGCCGGGCGAGTAGGAGTCAGCAGGCCAGAAGCGCGAGGAGTCCGGGGTGAGCACTTCGTCGGCGAGGATCAGCGTGCCGCTCGAGTCATGGCCGAACTCCAGCTTGGTGTCCGCCACGATGAGGGACCGCGAGCGCGCCAGGCTGGCGCCGCGCTGGTACACCTCCAGGGTTACCCGCTTCAGCTCGGCCGCGGTCTGCGCGCCGGTGAGGCCGGCGACCTCGTCGAACGTCATCGGCTCATCGTGGCCCGCGGCCGCCTTCGTGGTCGGCGTGAACACCGGCTCGGGCAGCCGCGATGCCTCGGCCAGGCCGGGCGGCAGCGGCACGCCCGAGACGCCTCCGGTCTCGTTGTAGGCGGCCAGCCCAAGGCCGGCCAGGTAACCCCGCGCGATGCACTCCACCGGAATCATGTCGAGGCGGCGGCAGCGGATGGCCCGGCCGGCCCACTGCTGCGGCACGTCGGTCGCGGAGATCACGTGATTGGGAACGATGTCGCCGAGCCGGTCGAACCACCACAGCGACAGCTGGGTCAGGATGCGGCCCTTGCCCGGCACCGGCGTCGGCAGCACCACGTCGTAGATCGACACCCGGTCCGAGGCGACGAGCAGCAGGTCGTCGCCGTCGGCGAAGACGTCCCGTACCTTTCCCGAGTGAATCAGCTCCACGTGGGCGCCTCCCTGCGTTGATCAGGCCCTGTGCTGACCAGGCCTGCGTTGATCAGGCCCTGCGTTGATCAAGCACGGTGTCAATCGCGCATGGTGTCAATCAAGCACTGTGCGTAACTAGTCGCTGCGTAATCGGCCGAGTCCGGCAAGCGTACTATCGGCGGGCGGCGTACGATCAGGTGGCATGGCAGGAACCGAAGCTGGCCGCGAGAGCGGCGCATACCTGCAGGTGCAGACGACAACCGACTCGCGGGCCGAGGCGATGGAGCTGGCGCGGGCGGCGGTCGAGGCGCGGCTCGCCGCGTGCGGCCAGGTCGCCGGCCCTGTCGCGTCCACCTACTGGTGGAACGACGAGCTTGAGCGGGCTGAGGAGTGGTTCGTCTTCTTCAAGCTCCCCGCCGACCGTTACGAGGACCTCGCCGCTTTCATCGCCGAGCGGCACAGCTACGACGAGCCGGAGATCCTCGCGACGCCGTTCGTGGCCGGCTCCGCGTCGTTCCTCGGCTGGATCACCGACGAGACCCGGCCGCGCGACCCCGACCTGCCGCCTGACCCCGACGAACCCGACGAACCCGGTGACCCGGACGTGCCGCGCCCCCGCGCCGCCGACCTGCCGAGCCCCTCTGACCTTCCCGGCTGACCCGCCCGCGGTCAGTACATCGGGGGGACGTTCCAGCTGAGGATGACGGGCTCGTCGTGCTCGGTGCCGAGGGTGGAGACGGTCCCGGTGTTCAGCCGGAACAGCCGCCCGTCGGCCGGCGGCAGGCCGAGGTAACGGGCGGTGAGCACCCGCAGCACGTGACCGTGCGCCACCAGGACGACATCGCCGTTCCCGAGCAGCGGCATGGCCCGCTTGAGCACCCGGTCGACGCGCTCGCCGACCTGCTCGATGGTCTCGCCCGGGTGGGCGGCGTCGCCGGGTATGACGCCGTCCCGCCACAGGAACCAGCCGGGCCGCTCCCGCTGTATCTCGGCGGTGGTGATCCCCTCGTAGCCGCCGTAATCCCATTCCCACAGGTCAGGGTCCTGCTTCGGTTCCGGCCCGCCCAGGCTTCCGGGGACGCCAGGGCTGCCGAGGCCGGCCAGCTCAGCCGTCCGAACGGCCCGCCGCGCGGGGCTGGTGAACACCGCGGCGAGCCCGTTCCTGGCGGCGAGGCGCGCCACTAGCGGGGCGAGCGAGGTCGCCATGGCGGCCCCGTACGGGGTCAGCGGGATATCGGTGCGCCCGGTATGGCGGCCGGCCTTGGACCACTCGGTCTCGCCGTGCCTGAGCACGATCAGCTCTCCCATGGGACCCATCTCCTCCCCCGGCCTTGCGGCCTAGTGCCCCGCCGTTTCCCGTTCAGCAGCCTGCTAAAGCAGCCTGCGCAGCCGGAACAGGTCCTTCATCGACGCCTCGATCTTGATCCGCCCCATCATCCAGGCCCGCGCGATGTTCATCGGCTGCTCGGCCAGGGCGAGCACCTCGTCGCTCTTGGCGGTCATCCGGATGTCGGCGGGCGGGTCGCCGGGCACCACCTCGTGCACCGGGTCGTCACCGGCTCCGAGCACGCTCACGTAGGTGACGCCGAGATCGGGAATGGTAACGCTGATCGTCCGGTTGCCGAAGTACTGGTCCCGCTCGGCGGGGCTCATCTCCGTCAGCCGGGACGCCAGCTTCTGCAGCGCCGCGCGGCACTGCTCGGCCGTAGTCATGTGCGCCTCGCTCCTCATTGCGCGGTACCGTTCACGCGGGAGGGTAGCGCACGGCAAGGACCAACGGGGTGACCGCCACGGGAGGAGACAGGAACACGATGGAACCGCAACGGGAGCGTTCCGCGCCCGTCCCTACCGGTGACCCGCGCGTCGACGCGGCCATCGAGCAGCTGGCCTCGATCGAGGACCTGGACCTGGCGGACCGGCCCGCGGTCCTCGAGGAAGTTCACGACCGGCTGCGCGAGATCCTCGGCGAGCTCGGCGACCCGCGGCGGTGACGGCACGGGCCAGGCTGGACGCGGAACTCGTCCGGCGGGGGCTGGCCAGGTCGAGGGAGCAGGCCGTCGAGCTCATCGCCGCGGGCCGGGTGGCGGTCGGCGGACAGGTCGCGTCCAAGTCGGCTACGCAGGTGGCCAGGGACACCGCGGTCACCGTCGCCGCCGACGACGCCGCCGGGCCGCAGTACGTCTCGCGCGGCGGGCACAAGCTGGCCGGGGCGCTCGCCGCCTTCGCCGGCCTCTCTGTGTCGGGCAAGCGCTGCCTGGACGCGGGCGCGTCCACCGGCGGCTTCACCGACGTGCTGCTGCGCGCGGGCGCGGGGCACGTGGTCGCGGCGGACGTCGGCTACGGCCAGCTCGCCTGGTCGCTGCGCACCGACGAGCGGGTGACCGTGCTCGACCGGGTGAACGTGCGCATGCTCGACCCGGCGCTGGTCGCGCCGCCGCCCGAGGTCGTGGTGGCCGACCTGTCGTTCATCTCGCTGTCCAAGGTGCTGCCCGCGCTCGCCGCATGCGCCGCCCCCGACGCCGACTTCGCGCTCATGGTGAAACCGCAGTTCGAGATGGGCAAGGGCCGGGTCGGCCAGGGCGGCGTGGTGCGGTCCGTGGAGGACCGGGCCGCGGCCGTCCGCTCGGTGTGCGAGACCGCCTGGGCGCTCGGCCTCGGCGTGCGGGGAGTGACGGCGAGCCCGCTGCCCGGGCCGGCGGGGAACGTGGAGTACTTCGTCTGGTTCCGCCGCGGCGCGCCCGCCCTCGACGACGCTGAGCTGCGCCGCGCGATCGAGTCAGGCCCGCAGTAGTCGTCCGGGGGACGACCCCCGTACCCCCGGCAAGAGCTCGCGGGGAACGACGCCCCTGGGACGCCCGGATGCCGACACCGGGCACTGCCCCCGTACCCGCCGGCGAAAGGTGCCCCGGCGGCACGGTAAGTTGCACGCGATGGGTGAAGATTCGAAGCGAACGATGCTGGTGCTCGCGCACACCCGCAGGGAAAGCGCACGGCGCAGCGCGCGGCGGGTCATCGAGCGGCTGACCGAGGCCGGCGTGGCGGTCCGGGTGACCGCGCTCGAGGTCCCCGACCTCGAGTGCGCCGGCGCCACCGTGGTGCCCGCCGGGCCCGAGGCCGCCAAGGGCGCCGAGCTCGTGATCGTGCTCGGCGGCGACGGGACGCTGCTGCGCGCCGCGGAACTCGCCAGGCCCGCGGGCACCCCGCTGATCGGCGTGAATCTCGGCCATGTCGGCTTCCTCGCCGAGGCCGAGCCGGACGGGCTGAGCCAGACCGTGGACCACCTGCTCGCCGGAGACTACCGGGTCGATGAGCGGATGACCCTCGACGTGACCGCCCGGGAAAACGGCACCGAGATCGCGAGCACCTGGGCGCTGAACGAGGTGACCGTCGAGAAGGCGGCGCGCGAGCGCATGGTCGAGGTGGTCGTCGAGGTGGACGGCCGCCCGCTGTCCCGCTGGGGATGCGACGGGGTGGTGTGCGCGACGCCCACCGGGTCGACCGCCTACGCGTTCTCGGCCGGCGGCCCGGTGGTCTGGCCGGAGGTGGAAGCGCTGCTCATGGTGCCGATCGCGGCCCACGCGCTGTTCGCGCGGCCGCTGGTCGTCTCGCCGCGCTCGGTCCTCGCCGTGGAGCTGCTGCACGCGGCCGTCGGCGCGCACAACCAGCTGGGTGGCAGCGCGGCCGACGGCGAGCCTGGCGTCCCCGACGTGGAGCGGGCGGTGCTGTGGTGCGACGGCCGCCGCCGTTTCGACCTGCCGCCCGGCGCCCGGGTCGAGGTGCGCCGGGGGGAGCGGCCGGTACTGCTTGCCCGGGTGCACGGCCTGGCGGGCTCGCCGCCGGGCGGCGGCGAGTTCACCGACCGGCTGGTGGCCAAGTTCGGCCTCCCGGTCACCGGATGGCGTGGCCGGCCTGCGCGCTAAAGGTTTTCTTTCCGACATATTTGCGTCAAGGCGTCGCACATATGACACTTGATGCAAACATTTAAGCGAAACGGCGGGGCGGCGGCCCGTGCTGGCGACCAGTGCGGTTGGCTGCGGGGCATGACGCGCTCCGGAGTGTCGGCGGCGGCCGGTACCGTGAGCTTGACCGGGGCCGCCGGCCGCGGGCGGGCCACGCGGCAGGACCGCAAGCACCCGGGCCGGCCGTGACGGTAGAGTCGGCCTTGCCGCATGGCGGGGCCGGCGGCTGGGTCGAGAAGGAGACGGCTGGCACTCATGCTTGAGGAAGTGCGCATCACCGGGCTCGGGGTCATCAACGACGCGCTGCTCGAGCTCTCGCCCGGCTTCACCGCGCTAACCGGCGAGACGGGCGCCGGCAAGACCATGGTGGTGACCGGGCTCGGGCTGCTGTTCGGCGGGCGCGCCGACCCGGCACGGGTCCGGCCTGGCGCGCAGCGCGCCTCGGTGGAGGGACGGCTGCGCACCGACCCGCGCGGCAAGGTCGCCTCGCAGGTCGAGGAGGCAGGCGGCGAACTCGACGAGGACGGCACCCTGGTGCTGACCAGGACGGTGTTCCGCCGAGGGGCGGTCCCGCGCGTTCGCCGGCGGCCGCTCGGTGCAGGTGTCGCTGCTCAACTACCTCGCCGACGACCTGGTCGCGGTGCACGGCCAGTCCGACCAGCAGCAGCTGCTCAAGCCCGGCAGGCAGCGCGAGTCGCTCGACAAGTACGCCGGCGCGGTGCTCGCCGAGGTCCTCGCCGACTACCAGCGCGCCTACGGCAGGCACCGGACGGTCGTCGAGGAGCTCACCACCTTGACCACGCAGGCGCGGGCGCGGGCCGCCGAGGCCGCCGAGCTGCGGGCGGGCCTGGAGGACATCGAGAAGCTCAACCCGGCGGCGGGGGAGGCGGCCGCGCTGCGCGCGGAGGAGGAACGGCTGGCCAACGCCGACGCGCTGCACGCCGCCGCGACCGCCGCGCACGAGGCGCTGCTCGGCGACCCGGCCGCGGGCAACGACGGCACGGACGCGGTGACCCTGCTCGGCCACGCGCGCCGGGCGCTTGAGGCCGTCCGCCGCCATGACGCGGAGATCGACGGCGTTGCCGCCCGGCTGTCCGAGGCCGCCTACCTGGTCTCCGAGGTGGCCGGCGAGCTGGCTTCCTACGTCCAGGGCATCGACGCCGACCCCGCCCGGCTCGCCGCGGTGCAGGAGCGCCGGGCCACGCTCGCCCGGGTGATCCGCCTGTACGGCCCCGGTGGCGTCAGCGCGCAGGTCAACGGGGCCCAGGTGCGGATCCCCGCCCCTGACAGTGACCCAGCCCCTGACGGTGGCACAGCGCCTGACCGTGACATGGCACCTGACGCCGGCCCGGCGGACGGTGACACACTGGACCTTGCCTTCGGGCCAGGCGCCGCCACCGACGGTGCGCCGGGCGGCGAGCCCGACGAGATCGCCTACGTGCTCGAGTGGGCCAGGCTCGCCGCTGCCCGGGTCGGCGAGCTTGACAACGACGACGAGACGATCGCCTCGCTCACCGCCACCGAGGCGGAGCTGTCCGCGCAGGTGACCGAGCTGGCCGCGCGGCTGTCCCGGCTGCGCGCCGAGGCGGGGGAGCGGTTCGCCGCCGCTGTCACGGCCGAGCTGACCGCGCTCGCCATGCCGCACGCCCGGATCACCGTCGCGCTCACCACACTCGCCGAGCCGGGGCCGCACGGCGCCGACGACGTGGAGATCAGGCTTGCCCCGCACCCCGGAGCGCCTGGCCCTGCCGCTGCACAAGGGCGCCTCGGGCGGCGAGCTGTCCCGGGTGATGCTGGCGATCGAGGTGGTGTTCGCCGGCGCGGACCCGGTCCCGACGTTCGTCTTCGACGAGGTGGACGCGGGCGTGGGCGGCAAGGCCGCGGTCGAGATCGGCCGCCGCCTGGCCAAGCTGGCCAGGCTCGCCCAGGTCATCGTGGTCACCCACCTGCCGCAGGTCGCCGCGTTCGCCGACAACCACCTGGTGGTCGCCAAGTCGGAGGACGGCTCGATCACCAGCACCAGCGTGATCCGCCTGGAGCATGAGGCGCGCGTCCGCGAGCTGTCCCGCATGCTGGCCGGCCTGGAGGACTCCGAGTTCGGCCAGGCGCACGCGGCCGAGCTCCTCGCGATGGCGGCCGACCAGGCCTCCCGCGCGTAACGCCGTCGCGGACCTGGTGCGGCGCCCATCGTCGCTGCACATGCCCTCATCATGCATGAGCCGGACGCTGGATGCGCCGAAGCGCGCATGTGGCCGCCCGAAAATGCTTGTTCCCGCGCTTCCCGGTCTACATTGCGCGCGGGCCCGGCCCCTATCCTTTGCACCGTTGCGTTGCGGGTTCAGTGTTCGTCTACTTGATCAGCGGTGGCGGGGTGCGGGAGCCTGCGGCGCAGGTCGCGGACCTGGCAGCCTCGCCGGTGGCCGGCAGAACCTGGCCCGGCGGTAAACCGTAGCCCCTTTTCATCCTGGTCTTGGGCAGGCGTTTCAGCTGCCCAGTGAGGAGCGGTGGAAGTAGAGGTCCCTGAGCAAGCCGACCTCGGCGCCGTGGTGGATGACCTCGTCCAGCACGTGCAATGCCAGGTCGACGGTGTTCGCCTCGGCGTAGGGCCCCCAGGATGGCCCCAGTGGCGCAGCCCACTGGCCGGGGCTGAGCCCGGCGAGCCCGGCACGCCAGTTCCGGTAGTGCTCATCGAGGAATCCTGGCACCGCAGCGGCATGGAGCGGGAAGGCGACCTGCCCGGCAGTCACGGTGCCGTCCCCGAACCGCCGGTCGGCAAAGCCGCCGACTGCCATCCCGCCCAGGTGGCCGAGCCGCCAGGCGATGGTGGTGACCGGGACCGGGTCCGGTGCCGGACCGCCGCCCCCGCCGCCGTCGAGTTGCCATCGCCCGTCATCGCCCCGGCGTAGCGACCAGCATCCAGCCACCGGTTCCCAGAAGTACTCCTCGTCGGTCAGCCCGGTGAGCCGGCCTGTCAGGCGGGCCCAGGCATAGTCAAAGGCAGCGATCAGCGAACCTGCGGTTGCATCCATGCCACGATCCAACCGCAGCCGCGGCCCTTCCGCCTCCCGATCCGGGTGCTGGCGGCGCGCTGGCCTGAGACGTAGCGAAGCCCCCGTCCAGGTCCTTCAGACCCGCGAGGTCGGAGGACGAAAAGGCTCAGCGCCGCCATCCCAGGCAATAGCAGCGACCTATCTAGTTACCCTTTTGGGCAGCACGAACCTTCCCCGCCGCAGATCATCACTTGTAGCGATCATTTAATTCGTATCCTTGTTCGCGTCCGATTGGATTACTTCACTCCAAGCTTATTGGAGCACCTGTTGGGCCTTTGACAGCCCGTGACTGGATAACAGAGGCGATAACCCACCTAGCGGATCATCCGTCTGCTTGCGCCGTATGCCCTTTAGCTGGGGCAACTTCTTCACAGCTCTGAGGGCGCGCACTGCGCCTAGTCCGACGCCTGATCCCACGCGAGATAGTCGGAGCAGGCGTGAGCTCTGATGGATGCCAAGTTCAGCAGGCGAGTGCGATACGCCGACGGTGGCCCTCGTCGCAAGCATGTCACAACTCATATCTCGGTCGTCTTCAAGCTTAAGGCGAGTGATCCTTCGATCCGGGTATGCTTCCAAGTATCGATCTGCCAGAGGGAAACTAAGGCAAAGGAAGAACTCTGAGCTGTCGAATTCGCGGACCAATGCCTTCCAATTTCGGACGAGGTACTCGCAGGCCACCCAGGAACTGTCCGCTCGCACGCCCAGGCAAAAGAACACGGTTATTCCATTACGAGCATCATAACATTTTTCGACCAGGGCAAGATTTCGGTTCAGGTACCGCACGTTCCTACGGATTCCGTTTTCGCGGTATCCTACCGTTGTGATGGATCCCAAGGGGCCAGGAGTTACCTCGGAGCGAGTATCTTCACCGAGGAAGGTTAGAACCGGGAACTTCGACTTCACATAGTTGGCTCGTATCGAATTGCGCACACTGCTGCCGACCGCAATCAAATTTGAGTTAAAAGTTAGGGTTGCCATTCCAAGGGGCTCGCCGACATCTCGACTTCTATTTTTTCTTTCAACCACACTGAATCTACCAATCCGCGAACCAAGTCAGGTAGCCTCAACGGCGCTTTGCCAAAAACTTGGTCTACGGACTGAGCGGCCCTAAGTTCATAAGGGGAAATCATGGCCCCGTCCGGGGAGCCGCCCCTAACGCTAGCCTCGCGCGTGAAAGATTCGATAGATAGACATTAATGTTCCGGCCGTTACTCAGGCCGAAGAACTCGTTTAAACTTCGTAACTAGATAGGTAGGCCGACCTTTCTCCGCGTTGGGCGTGTTTATGCGGCGTCTCCGTTTTGGTGTTCGTCTATTTGTCGTCGGTGGCGTGCTGTGGTGTAGTGCGGCTTGTGCCCGAGATCCCTGGCGCGCCCGATGATGCCGCTGGGCTGCGTGCTGCGAATGCGCGGCTGCGGGAGCTGCTGGCGGAGCGGGACGCGGAGATCGCGTTGCTGCGGGGCCAGGTGGCCGAGGTCGCGGAGCTGCGGGCGCGGGCGGCGGAGCTGGCGGCGGAAGCCGGCCGGCCGAAGGGGCAGCCCGGCGCGACGATGGCGCTGACGGACAGTCCTGACCGCAGGGTCCGGCACCTGCCGTCGTGCTGCGCCGGGTGCGGGGACTCCCTGGCCGGGGCGGCGGAGACCGGGATGGAGCGCCGGCAGGTGACCGAGATCCCGCCGGTGCGGGCCGAGGTCACCGAGCACCAGCTCATCGAGCTGGAGTGCGGCGGCTGCGGGACGCGGACGAAGGCGGCGGCGCCGGCCGGGGTGGCCGCCCCGGTCCAGTACGGGCCGCGGTTCGCCGCGGTGGGCGTGTACCTGTGGCACGGCCAGTTCCTGTCGCGGGACCGGGCCTGCCGGGCCATCGCCGACCTGTTCGGCTGCGCGCCCTCGCCCGGCGCGCTCGCCTCGATGACCAGGAAGACAGCCAGGCTGATCGCCCCGGCGCTCAAGGCGATCATCAGCGCGCTGATCAGGGCGGAGGTCGCGCACTTCGACGAGACCGGGTTCCGGGTCGCGGGCAGGCTGGCCTGGGTGCACTCCGCCTCGTCGGGGAAGCACGCGCTGGTCACCGTGCACGCCAAGCGCGGGAAGGAGGGCATCAACGCCGCCGGCGTCCTTCCCTTCTTCACCGGCATCGCCTGCCACGACGCCTGGAAGCCGTACGACAGCTACGCGGGCGCCGCCGGGCACGCCTTGTGCGGCGCGCACCTGCTCCGCGAGCTGGCCGCCGTCGCCGAGACCGGCACCGCGAGCGACGTGACCTGGGCGGAGCAGGCGATTGACGCGCTCCTGGCGCTGAAGGACGCGGCGGACGCCGCCCGCGCCGCCGGGCAGGCCGCCATCGGCCCGGAGATCCTGGAAAAGCACGGCCGCTGGTTCCGCGGCGCCGCGGGCGCCGGGATCGCCCTGAACGCCGCCCGCGGCAGCAAGCTCCAGAAGAAGCGGAACGCCCTCGCCGCCCGGATGGCCGGCCGCGCCGGCGACTACCTCCGGTACTCCCATGACCTGCGGGTTCCCTTCGATAACAACGAGGCCGGGCGGACCATCCGGATGAGCAAGCTCCGCCTCAAGGTCTCCGGGTGCATGCGCTCCATGGCCGGCGCGGAGACCTTCTGCGCCATCCGCTCCTACCTCGCCACCGCCGCCCGCCACGGCATCGGATGGCTCGACGCGCTCACCCAGGCGGCCGAAGGCAATCCCTGGATCCCTGACACCACATAAGCAGGCCCGGCAAGAGAGCGCCGGCTAACCCGAGCGGCAACGGGAACCCCCTGTCCTGGCCTGCAGGGGTCAGAACTGGGCTTTGAGCTCGTCCAGCTCTCGTGCCCGCTGGCTGAGCCTGGCGT
This sequence comes from uncultured Actinomycetota bacterium, assembly GCA_963811335.1. Classification (GTDB taxonomy): domain Bacteria; phylum Actinomycetota; class Actinomycetes; order Streptosporangiales; family Streptosporangiaceae; genus Trebonia. Next base: position 32,974 of record CAWERB010000017.1, read on the forward strand.
AGGCCGGCCGTTCGCGGATGCGGGCCAGGACCCAGCCGACGGCTTCCGCCCGGCTGGCCGCGGCGCCCACGGTGATCAGCTCGTCCAGCATCGCCAGGTCCACGGGTCCGAGCCTGACATCAACGGGGGTGAGATCCTGCTCGCGCCTGGCTGGATCGTCTGGCGGGCAGCCGAGCCGGTGCCTGCTCAGGCCTTGGCGGCCGTTCTCGCCGAACCAGAACTCGAGGTAGCTGGCGCCGGGAAGCTTCCCCGCGAGCTTGCGCTGAAGTTCGCGGATCATCGTCTCGTGGTCTCGGTTCCAGGCCCGCAGGGGCGGGTCTTCCCCGGACTCTTCGATAAATACCCGGACCAGCAGGTCTCCCGGCTCGACCCACGGGTCGTCGCCGTACTGCAGCAGCGCCACCCGCTGCACCCCGCCGTCGGGGAAATGCTCCTCCACCTGCTCATCGAGCGTGCTTTGCAGCTGGTCAAGCACGGCCCGGTCCGGGACTGCCCTCGCCCGGGGCCCGCCGGGCTCTCGCGCCCGCTCGCTGAGCTGCGCGTACGCCGGCTGCTCGCGGATGCGGGCCAGAGCCCAGCGCGCGCCCTCCGCGCGGCTGGCCGCGATGCCCGCGGTGATCAGGGTGTCCAGCGTCGCCAGGTCCGCGGGCCCGAGGCGGGCCATCACCGGGGTGAGACCGCGCGCGAGCGCGTCTTCTTCCGGATCGAGCATCGAGATGCCGTCCATCTTCATGACCGCGGCGGGGCGGCGGCCAGGCGCTGTCCGCGACGTCGGTGGTGACCACGAGCCCCTTGACCTCTGGAAGCCGCTGCGCGCGGAAGTCCTCCAGCCGGTCTCCGTGCTCTTGCATCCACGCGTCCCGCGCCGCGTCGTCCTGGCCGAGGATGACCTGCAGGTACAGTTCTCCCGGCTCGATCACCGGGTGGTCACCGTGGCGCAGCAGCGCGAGCCGCGGCACCGCGTTCCGGGAAAACGCTCCGTCGCCTCGTCGTCGATCATCCGCTGGATGCGATCTATCGCCGCCGGTTCCACGGCCGCCTCCTTAGCTAACCCTGCCGTCAGGGTAATCCGTCCCGGCGGTAGAGACCGGGCCAGCGCACATGATGGAGGTATCAGAGCTGTACCGCCGCTTCGATGGTGAGCCGACGGGCAGCAGACGCCGTGGCATCAGCGACCGGGCCGCCTCCTTGAGCAGCACCGATATATACGGCGTTCTTCGCCGCCGGACAGCGCCAGATCCCGGTAACGACTCGCAACCTAAATCCGGACCTCACAAGATCACTCGCAACCTAATCCTGGACTTCGCAACCTTCGCCTGGACCGGACACGTATCTAGTTACGTCTTGACTTACTCCGCAGACATGCCCGCCTGCGCCTGCGGTCAATTTCACGACGCAAAACTGAAGCCACGCCTGGGAGCTGCTGCCCCGCGCTAGCACGGACCCTGGAGGGGCTCTGGCACCTAACGGGCCTAGACCCGCTGGTAGCGGAGGTATACGACCTGCGAGAAGGTTTGCGTCTCAACGATTGCGAGGCGGAGTCTCTTCGGCAGTGGCGGGAAGTACGGCGTTCCGCCCCCGAGCAGGACGGGGTTCACGAACAGCCGGTACTCATCGATGAGGTCCCTTTCGGCAAGGCAGGCGGCGAGCCTGGCGCCGCCGACGGACACGATGCCGGCGCCGGGGTGATTCTTCAGTTCGTCGACCTCATCAGCGACACCACTGCGCGCCAGGCGGGCATTACCTATCACCGTCGTCAGGCTCGCTGAGAACACCACTTTCGGAATGGCCTTCCAGATGCGGGCGAATTCGAGCTCCAGTGGATCGGTGCGGGTCTGCTCGGCCGTCTCCCAGCCCAGCATGTCCTCATAAAGCCCTCGGCCGGTCAGGTGCCCGGTGACTTCCCGGATCTGCTCGGTGTGGAACCGCATCAGTTCCTTGTCAGGCGCGGCCCAGTCGATGGCGCCGTCCGGTCCGGCGATGTAGCCGTCCAGCGACACGGACATGGAGTAGATCAACGTAGGCATCATGATTCCTTCCTCGACGACGCGTCCTCGGCCACCAGCGAAGGCACGGTCTGGGCCCGGAACCGACTGTAAGCTTCCCGAGATATGACCGTCCCTGCCGATCCGGCCAAAGATCAGGTCCAAACGGCCACCACGGGTTTCGTGAACCTGCGGGAGAGCAGGTGCTGGGCCGGGGGCAGCCTCATCTACGGCGGGGGCGACCGGCTGGTCACCGGCTGGCATTTTCACGACGTGCACGAGATCGAGTACGCCTGCCGCGGGATGGTGGAGGTCAAGACGGACGCCGGCCACTACCTGCTGCCACCGCACCAGGCGGCATGGATCCCGGCGGGCCTGCATCATCAGACGACGCTGAACGCTGGCGTGCAGACGCTCGCGGTGCTCTTTGAGCCGGGTCTCGTGCCGATGGCTGGAGACCGGGTCCGGATCATTGCCGTCTCCGCGCTCCTTCGCGAGATGATGCTCTATTCGGCGCGATGGCCGATTTCCCGTGCCGAGTCACCGGCAGAAGCAGACTCGTTCTTTCAGGCTCTCGGCTATGTGGTCGCGGGAGAACTGGATGACGAGAGGCCGTTGCATTTGCCGGTGTCGGCCGATCCGGTAGTGACCGCAGCTGCCGACTACACTCGCGCTCACCTCGATCACGTCACAGTCAGCGAGGTGACACGCGCGGTCGGGGTTTCGGAACGAACACTGCGCCGTATCTTCAGCACCCACCTGGGCATGTCGTGGCGAAGCTACCTGCTCCGTGCCCGTGTGCTTCACGCCATGACCCTGCTGGCCCAGCCGGACCGTAACGTCCTTGAGGTCTCAATCGCCGTCGGTTTCGACGATGCCGGGGCATTCGCCCGATCCTTCGCCCGGCACTGCGGGGAGACCCCCTCCGCCTACAAGCGGCGAATCAGCGGGGCATCGTAAACCGCCCGCCTCGCCATCGACCTGGTCTCCGTCCCGGCCGGCATCGCCGCGGTCCTGCGCCGGGGACTGCTCGACAAGCCCCGCAACACCCCGTCGCTGCCGCTGGACATTCGGCTACGCCGACTCCATCCCGCAGCCCGACGGCAGGCAGGTCCTGCGAAACGACGCCCCGCCGAACCGGAGCGCGGCATAGCACGGCGACAGCGCATTTTGTAATTGTTGCCGCGCTGTCGCTAGTAGCGGGAGCGAGGTAGGCCAGGCTGTCAGGATGGTTGCCGTGCAAGCTCGGCGCAGGCGCGCAGGCTGTCGTAGTACGCGATGTCCGAGCGCGCCGTGGCGCCGTGCTCCACGACTGGCTGACCCGTGTTTGAGACAACCGCGGGGATGAACCGGGCGGTCAGCGGCGCGTGCGGGTGAAGGGTCAACTCCAGGACGCCGGTGTAGTCGTTGTCTTCGTACCACATGAAATTGCCCATCCCGTAGGCGACGAAGGTGTGGCCGAGCCAGCCGGAGCCTTGCAGCACGTGCGCATGCGCGCCGATGATGATGCTCGCTCCGGCTGCCGATAGCTGCCGCGCCAGCGACTGCTGCTCCGGGTTCGGGCACTCATCGCCCTCCCAGCCCCAGTGCATGAACACGATGACGACAGGCGTAAGCCGCCTGGCGGCCCGCACCGCCGCCAGCGTACGGTGCAGGTCGATCGCGTTCGCCTCGCCGGGCCGGCTCGGCGTAGCCACCCAGGATGACGAGAGCTGGTGCACCTGCGAGACGCCGATGATCGCGATCTTCGTCCCCTTGACCGTGGTGACGTACGGCGCCCACGCCGCGGCGGCGTCTTTGCCGATCCCCACGTAGGGGAACCTGGCTGCCTTGGCCGCCGCCAGCGTGTCCGCCAGGCCGACTTGTCCGTAGTCAAGGACATGGTTGTTCGCCATGGTGACGAGGTCAACGCCACCGTCACGCAGCGCGGTGAACGCCGCCGGCACCGTGCGGAAGTGGTAGCGCTTCGGCTGCGGCGTGCCGCGGCTGGTGACGGCCGTCTCGAGGTTCACCGCCGTGAAGTCGGCCGCCCGCAGCACGGAGGCGATTGGCCCGAACGCGGTAGCCGGGTCGCGCAGCAACCGCGCGGTCCGCCCCATGAAGTGCACGTCGCCGCCGAACGCAAGCGTGACGCTGCCCGCGACGGTACCGCTCTGTCGTTGGGACAGGCTGACCTGCTGGTGTGCCCGCTCGGTCGTCGAGGGGACTGCGGACGCGGCCGGAGGCGCGATGCTGGCTGTCGCCAGCCCTAGCAGTACCAGCAGGCCGGGGAGCACGGTAAACAGCCGACGCATCGTCATGATGACAACTTACGCTTACCAAGCGTCATGAAGCTGGTAACATTCTGCAACTAGCTCGTGCGGTGCCTCCGCGACGACGAGGGCCACGTTCTCCTGCTGCGCCACAAGCTCTGGCCGCCCGGCCGTCAGTGGGGGTTCCCGACCGGGTACGCGAACAAAGGTGAACGGCATGAGGACACCATCGTCCGGGAGGTCCGCGAGGAGACCGGCCTCACCGTCAAGGCCGGACGGCTGCTGAAGGTCCGCAGCGGCTTCCTGTACCGGATCGAGGTCTACTACGAAGCAGTTCTGGTCGGCGGAATCGACGGCCTGGCTCTCGATCAGAAGGAAGTGCTCGAAGCCCGCCTGTTCAGCCTCGACAACCTGCCAGACGGGATGCCGGAAACCCACAGGGAACTCGCCGCAGGCCTCTGAACGCCACAGGCGGATGGTGCCCGCGGGCCGTCCTGCGATCACCCTTCGGGATGCGCTAGGAGAACCTCGAACGGAATGCGGGCATCGTAAGCTCTCTCCATGGGCAAAGCGGGCAGGCAGCGGCGGCTGAGGAAGGAACAGGCTCGCCAGCGAGCCCGCAGGACGGCGGACAGCCCGAGGTCCGACAGCCCGAGGTCCGGCAGGCCGGCGCCCGGGCACGTTCCGTCGCCGCGCGAGCAGGTGGCGGAACTCGCCGGGGCCGCCGTCGAGGCTGTCTGCTCCGGTGACGAGCGAGCCTACCGTTCCTGCTTGGACCAGCTGGCGGCGGAGCGTTCCGCGGAGTGGACCCAGACGGTCAGCCGCGTTCTCGTCGGCAGCATGAGCTCCCTGCTTGCCCGCGCGTGGCGCGCCGGCTGGCAGCCGGCCGAGCTGGCCAGGCACTTCGGCCGGGAACTGAGCGCGGCGCACACGGCGATGATCGCGGACATGATCGCCCACGAGGCGCACGCCTACCCCGCCGCCGCTATCGACCCGCGCTGGGCCGGCCAGGTAGGCGGGCTGCGCGCCACCTCCTACGGTCCGGATACCTATGCGGGGCCGAACTGGTGGGGGAGCGATGGCGATTACCTGACCGCGTGGCGGGCGCGGGCCGCCGATCCCACGTTCTGGGCCGCGGTCGCGACGGCGGTCGAGGCCGTGCACCTCTTCGGCCACCTGCCGCCCTTGGAGGTGCTCCTGCCGCTCCCGGGAACGGCCCGTCGCGCCGGGGCGGGCAAGCCCGCGAGCGCGCCGGACGGCGAAGGCTTCGCGAGCGCGGCCGACGACCGGATGCTCGGCCGGATCCGCGCGCTGCTCGCCAAGGCCGAGTCAACGGAGTTCGCCGAGGAAGCCGAGGCACTCTCGGCCCGGGCGCAGGAACTCATGGCCAAGTACAGCATCGACCACGCGCTGCTCGCCGCGCAGGCCGGGGAGCGCGAGGAGCCGTCCGGCCGCCGGATCCCCGTCGACGGCCCCTACGAGGAACCGAAGGCGACCTTGCTGAACGTCATCGCCCTGGCTAACCGATGCCGGGCGGTCTGGTCGAAGGACGTCGGCCTGATGACGGTGGTCGGGTTCCCCGCCGACCTGAACGCGGTCGAGCTCCTTTTCACCTCGCTGCTCGTGCAGGCCAACACGGCGATGCTGCGCGCCGGAGGCAAGAAGGACGAGTTCGGCCGGAGCCGCACGCGGGCGTTCCGTCAGTCGTTCCTCGTCTCGTACGCGATCCGGATCGGCGAGCGGCTGGAAGAGGCGACAGCCCACGCCACCGCGGAGGCCGCCGACGAACTGGCCGCCGCCGAGCGGGACGGCGCCGAGCGGGACAGCGCCGAGCGGGACGGCGCCGGGGCGGTGAGCTCGGGCGCCGACCTGGTCCCGTTCCTCGCCGCACGGCGGCACGCCGTTGACGACGCCGTCGACGAACTGTTCGGCGGGAACCTGAAGCGCGGTCGCGGCCCGCGGGCCACCGACGCGGAGGGCTGGTCATCCGGCCGCGCCGCCGCCGACCTCGCCAGGCTCCATGACCGTCAGCCAGTGACGAATTAGCCGCCCACTGCTGTCGGAAAGGCGAGTTCGCCTGCTTGCCCGGCTAGCGGCGGCACGTCGCCGGGTGGTGGAAGCGCGCGCGGTACGCTGCCCGGGTAGCGCACGACCGGTGAGAGGTGCCGCATGACTTCCAGTGACCACGCGACGGCGACAGGAAGCCCGGACAACGCGGCGGAGCCGGCCGCTCCCGGCGCCGCGCCGGGACGTAGCCCCGGGGTCAACCAGCGGGCGCGGATCGCCCTCACCGAAGACGAGATCGCCGAACTGCTCGCGGGCATCCGTTCGATGACGATGGCGTCCATCGGCCCGGGCGGGCAGCCGCACCTGGTCGCGATGTGGTTCGCGGTGCTCGACGGCGACATCTGCTTCGAGACCAAGGCCAAGTCGCAGAAAGCGGTCAACCTCCGCCGCGACCCGCGGATCACCTGCCTGGCCGAGGACGGCGACGTCTACGAAGACCTGCGCGGCGTGGCCGTCGAGGGCCGCGCCGAGGTGAGCGACGACCCCGGCCTGCTGTGGCGGGTCGGTGTCGCCGTCTGGGAGCGCTACAACGGCCCCTACACCGAGGAGATGCGCCCGTTCGTCGAGGCGCTGCTGCACAAGCGGGTGGCCGTCCGGGTCCGCGCGGAGCGCGTCCGCTCCTGGGACCACCGCAAGCTCGGCCTCCCGCCAACCGGCCCGGCCACCGGCTCCACGGTCACCGCCCCCGGCCGCCGCCCCCGCTGACGCGGCTAGCCGAGGATGCGGGGCAGGCCGAACTGCGGCCCGAGCGTCGTCTCGAACCGGATGATCTCGCTGACCCGGTCCCCGGCGAGGGTGATCACCTCGATGCCGCCCAGGTGCCAGGCCCCGGTGGCCGCGTCGCGGCGGTACTCGCCCCACGCCGGCTGCCCGTTGGCCCGCACGGGCACCAGCCGGGCGGCCTGCGCCCGGTGCGCGGCGGTCGCGGTGAAGAAACGGTGCACCGCCGCGGTTCCCGCGGTACTCGAACGGCAGGGGCGGCATCCGCACCCACGCGTCATCGGTCATCAGCGCGACGAGCGCGTCGACGTCCAGGTCGGTAAAGGCGGCGACGAACCGGTCAACCAGCGCCCGTTCCTGCGGCCCGCCTGGCGGTGGCGGCGGCGGACCCGTCGGGCGGGCCGCGTCCATCGTCGCGCGGGCCCGCTTGAGCGCGTTGGTGACGGCGTCTTCGGTCAGCCCGAGCAGCCGCGCGGCCTCACTCGCGCGGTAGCCGAGCACGTCACGTAGCAGCAGCACGGCGCGCTGGTTCGGCGGCAGCAGCTGGACGGCGGTGACGAACGCGAGCGAGATCGCCTCGCGGGACTCGTACCGGGCCTCCGGGCCGGGCGCCTGGTCGGGCAGCCCGTCGAGCAGCACGTCAGGATAGGGCTGTAGCCACAGCACCTCGCCCATGCGGGTCGGCTCGGGCGCCTGGACGGGCAGCGGTGCCGCGGTCACCGGCCGTCGCCCCGCGGACCGCAGCACGTTGAGGCAACGGTTGGTGGCGATGCGGTACAGCCAGGTGCGGACGGACGAGCGTCCCTCGAAGCCGTCAAGGCCTAGCCATGCGGAAAGCAGCGCCTCCTGCAGCGCGTCCTCGGCGTCCTGCACCGATCCGAGCATGCGGTAACAGTGCACCTGCAGCTCACCGCGATGCGGCTCGACCAGGGCGGCGAACGCCTCCCGGTCCCCGGCGCGGGCGCGCCCGAGCAGTTCCGCCGACATGTGGCACCTCCACCTTCATCGTTCCCGGCGTCTCGTACGGACACCGGCGGCGGCCGGAACTGGTCGCCGCCGGGCCGACCAGTTCCGGCCGCGGGCCGGTGTCTGCCCGGATGACAGCATCCACCCGCCGCCGACCGCGGCAGAACCACAGAACGAGGCGACATGTCCATATCATCAGCGACGGGCTCACCAACGACGGGCGGGCCGGGTGCCGGGCCGGCCAGGATCGCGAACGGCACGGTCCTGGTGACCGGGGCCAACCGCGGCATCGGGCGAGCACTGGTCGAGGAGGCCCTGGCCCTCGGGGCCGAGCGCGTCTACGCCTGCGCGCGGCAGCCGGTTACCCATCCCGACGAGCGGGTCACGCCGCTCGTGTTCGACCTGACCGACGCCGCGCGGATCCGGGCGGCCGCCGGGACGGTGGCGTCTCTCGACGTCCTCGTCAACAACGCCGGGCTGGCGCTGTACGACGACCTCGGTGACCCGTCCGCGATCGAGCGGCACCTGGCCGTCAACCTTTACGGCACCCTCGCGGTGACGCAGGCTTTCCTGCCGCTGCTTACCGCGTCCAGGGGCGCCATCGTCAACGTGCTGTCGACGGCGGCCCTCGCCGCCATTCCGGTCATCCCGGCCTACTCGATTTCGAAGGCCGCCGCGTTCTCCATGTCCCAGTCACTGCGAGCCCTGCTGGCGGGACAAGGCGTCCGGGTACACGCCGTCATGACCGGCCCCACCGACACGGACATGTCCCGCGGGCTGGACATTCCGAAGGCCTCACCGGAGTCCGTCGCCCGGGCCATCTTCCGCGGCGTGACCAGCGGCGCGGAGGAGATCTTCCCTGACCCCATGTCGGCGTCCCTGGAGCAGAGCTGGAACGGCGGCGCGGTCAAGGCGATGGAACGCCAGAACGCGGTACTCGTCACGGCCGCGCCTGTCGCGTCCTGAAGGAACCCGCCCGCACGAGACCCGCACCACGAGACCCGCATCACGAGAATGGGCAGCACCAATGAAGGAAGACAGTTTCACCACCACCTTCACGGTGGAGCAGTCCCCGGCCGAGGCCTTCGCCGCCATCAACAACGTCCGCGGCTGGTGGTCAGGAGACATCGAGGGCAGCACCGACGAACTCGGCGCTCAGTTCACCTACCGCTACCAGGACATGCACCGCAGCAAGCAGGAGATAACCGAGCTGGTTCCTGGCCAGCGGGTCGCCTGGCACGTGGTGGACGGCTACCTCAGCTTCACCGGGAACACCACCGAGTGGACGGGCACCGACATCACGTTCGACCTCGCGGCGACGGAATCTGGCACCGAGGTGCGCTTCACCCACGCGGGCCTCGTCCCGCGGTCCGAGTGCTTTGACACCTGCTCGAACGCCTGGAGCTTCTACATCAACACGAGCCTGCGGAACCTGATCACCGCGGGCGCGGCCAGCCCAGCCAGAGGTAGCGGCCGAGGCGGTGAGGAGCTGCGCCGGTACCATGCGATATGCGTAAGCTCCTCATCGCCAACCGGGGCGAGATCGCGGTCCGGATCATCGCCTCCGCCGCCCTTGAGGGCCTGTCCACCGTCGCCGTCTACGCCCGAGACGACCACGGCTGCGCGCACGTCGCGCGGGCCGACGAGGCCATCGCGCTGCCGGGAACCGGCGCGGCGGGCTACCTGGACACCGACGCCGTTCTCGCCGCGGCGCTGACCGCCGGCGCGGACGCGATCCACCCCGGCTACGGTTTCCTCGCCGAGAACGCGGGCTTCGCTCAGCATTGCGCGCAACGGGGCGTGGCGTTCGTCGGCCCGCCGCCGCAGGCCCTTGAGGCCTTCGGAGACAAGAGCCGGGCGCGCGCACTCGCGGCGGAACTCGGCCTCCCGGTGCCTCGCGGTACCGCGGGACCGGCCACGTACCAGGAGGTCAAGCGCTTCCTTGACGGCCTGGGACCGGGCGGAGCGGTCATGATCAAGGCGGTCGCCGGCGGGGGCGGTCGCGGGATGGCCCCGGTCAGGCAGGCGGACGACCTCGCGGCGGCGTACGAGCGGTGCGCCGCCGAGGCCCGGGCCGCGTTCGGGCCGGCGGCCTGTACGCGGAGGAACTCATCGAGGGCGCCAGGCACGTCGAGGTGCAGGTCGCCGCCGACGCGGCGGGCACGGTGCGCGCGCTCGGCGACCGGGACTGCTCGGTGCAGCGCCGCCGCCAGAAGCTCATCGAGATCGCCCCGGCGCCCTGGCTCGACGATGACGTGCGCGCCGGGCTGCGCGCCGCCGCCACCGCCCTCATCGCGGCGGTCCCGTACCGCGGCCTGGCGACCGTGGAGTTCCTCGTGCGCGGCCGCGCGTTCACGTTCCTTGAGGTCAACCCGCGGATCCAGGTGGAGCACACGGTGACGGAGGAAGTCACGGGGCTTGACCTGGTCGCCCTCGCGCTGCGCCTCGCGGACGGCGTTCCACTGGTCTGAGGCCGGGCTGACGGGGGCGAGCCGGCCGGCCGCGGGTTCGCCGTCCAGGCGCGGCTCAACGCCGAGACCGTCGCGCCCGACGGCTCCGTGCTCGCGGCGCCGGCCGCCTGGACCGCTTCCTGCCGCCGGGCGGCCGCGGCGTGCGGGTCGACACGCACGGCTACCCCGGCTACGAGGTCAGCCCGCGCTACGACTCGCTGCTCGCCAAGGTCATCGCCTCAGGCGCCACCCTGGATGAGGCACTCGCCAGGCTGCGTCGCGCCCTGGCCGAGTTCGACGTGCGGGGGGTGCCGGTCAACGGGGACCTGCTGCGCGCCATCGCCGCCGATCCCGCGCTGCGCGACGGCCGGATCGACACCGGCTACCTGGACGCGCACGTCCGCACGCTAGCCGGCGGCGCCGCCCCGGCAGCGTCCGGTGCGCTCAAGGCCGGCGCGTCCGTGCGACGCCGAGGCTGGCGGACCCGAGGCTGCGGAGCCGAGGCTGGCAAATCCGAGGCTGGCGGATCCGAGGCTGGCGAACCCGGCCAGTCCGTCGCGCTGCGCGTCCCGATGCCTGGCGTCGTCGTGGAGGTCCTCGTCGCCGCGGGGACGGAGGTCGCCGCGGGGACCGAGGTGATCGTGTTCGAGGCCATGAAGATGCACCACGCCGTCGTGGCCCGCCGGACGTGCGTCATCGGCGCGGTGACCGTGGCGGTCGGCGACCAGGTGGAGGCCGGCCAGGTCGTCGCCTACGCCGATCCGTCCGGCGGCGCGGACGACGCGGCGGCCGCCACGGCGCGCGCCGACCCCGGGCACATCCGCGATGACCTGCGCGCGACCATCGACCGGCACCGCTACACCCTCGACGAGGCGCGGCCGCGCGTCGTCGCGGCCCGGCACGCGGCGGGCCGCCGCACCGCCCGCGAGAACATCGCCAACCTGGTCGATGAGGGGTCGTTCGTCGAGTACGGCGCGCTGGCCGTCGCCGCGCAGCGGTCAACCCGCCCGGTCCAGGACCTGATCGAGCGGACTCCGGCCGACGGGGTGGTGCTCGGCACCGCCGCGGCCGGCGGCGTTCCCGTCGCGGTGATGTCCTACGACTACACGGTCCTGGCCGGCACCCAGGGCAGGATGAGCCACGCCAAGACCGACCGGTTCCTGCGACTCGCCGCGCGGGGCCGCCTGCCGGTCATCGTCTTCGGTGAGGGCGGCGGCGGCCGGGGAGTCGACACCGACGGTCCCGGGACGAGCGGGCTCGACTGCGAGACGTTCTGGCACATATCCCGGCTGGCCGGCGAGGTGCCGCTGATCGGCGTGGTGTCCGGGTACTGCTTCGCGGGCAACGCCGCCCTGATCGGTGCCTGCGACGTCATCATCGCCACCGGCGGATCGAGCCTGGGCATGGGCGGCCCCGCGATGATCGAGGGCGGCGGGCTCGGCGTGTACGCGCCGGAGGAAGTCGGGCCGATGGACGTGCAGACCGCCAACGGCGTCGTCGACATCCTCGTCGGCGACGAGCGCGCGGCCGTCGCCGCGGCGCGGGCCGCGCTGTCCCTGCTGGCAGGGCGGCCCGTCCCCGGCACCGCCGCCGACCAGCGGGTCCAGCGCCATCTCGTCCCGGAGAGCCGGCTGCGCGGTTACGACGTCCGCCCGGTGATCGACAACCTGCTCGATGAGGGCAGCGGCCTGGAACTGCGCCGTGACTACGGCCGGGCGATGGTGACGGTCCTCGGCCGCGTCGACGGCCGCCCGGTCGGGGTGCTCGCCAGCAACCCGCTTCACCTCGGCGGTGCGATCGACGTCGACGCGGCGGACAAGGCCACCAGGTTCCTGCGGCTGTGCGACGCGAGGCGGCTGCCGGTGGTGTCGCTGTGCGACACGCCGGGGTTCATGGTGGGTCCTGAGTCGGAGCGGCAAGGGGCCGTGCGCAGCTTCGGCGCCATGTTCGCCGCCGCGGCCGCCCTGTCCGCGCCGCAGGTCACCGTGGTGCTGCGGAAGGCCTACGGGCTCGGCGCGATGGCCATGGCCGGCGGCTACCTGCGCGCGTCCGTCCTGACGGTGGCCTGGCCGACGGGGGAGTTCGGCGGCATGGGCCTGGAGGGGATGGTGCGCCTCGGCCACCGCAAGGAACTCGACGCGATCGCCGACCCCGGCGCGCGCGAGCGCCGCTTCGCCGAGCGGGTCGCTCAGCTCTACGAGCGCGGCAAGGCGCTCAACGCGGCGTCACTCTTCGAGATCAACGACGTCCTCGACCCGGCGGCCACCCGCTCGGTCATCGCCGCCGCCCTGAGCCAGGCCGCCGGCGCCGCCGGGCCCGGCCCGGTCAGATAATCCGCCAACCGCCTGGGTCACCAGCCGAGACCCGGTTGCCCAGCGGTCGCCGTGCTGGCCGGACTGGCAGGCTCCTAGGCTGGCGGAAACCGTATCTGATTGACTGCTGCCCATGACTTTGCAGGCTCAACCGGACGCGGCGGTACCGCCTGCCTGGTTCACCGAGGCGCTCGCCGCCCCGGTGACCGAGCGGGTGACGTCACAGGACGGCGTCCAGATCGCCTACCGGATGTGGGGCGCGCGCAGCGATCGGGGCATCGTGCTCGTGCACGGCGGCGGCGCTCATTCCCGCTGGTGGGATCACATCGCCCCGCTGCTCACCGCCGACCGCATGGTCATCGCCATCGACCTGTCCGGGCACGGGGACAGCGGGCGCCGCCCGTCCTACGGCTTCGACGCGTGGGCGCGCGAGGTGCTCGCGGTCGCGGCGGACGCCGGGCTGACCGAGCCTCCTGTCGTGATCGGGCACAGCATGGGCGGCATCGTCACTCTGCGGCTCGCGTCGATGTTCGGGTCGCGCATCGAGGGCGCGGTGGTCGTCGATTCCCCGCTGCGCGACCCGGCACCGGAGGAGCGGGCGGCCCGGCGCGAGCGCACCTTCCGTCACTTGCTCGTCTACCCGACACGGGAGGCGATCCTCGCGCGGTTCCGACCGGTCCCCGACCAGCCGGTGCTCGGCTATATCGCTGAGCACGTCGCGGCGACGTCGATCCGCGAGGCGGATGGCGGCGGGTGGATATGGAAGTGGGACCCCGCCGTCTTCAGCAGCCGGGAGGTGCCCATGGCGCCGCTGAGCCGGCTGGACTGCCGGGCGGCCTTGTTCCGCGCCGAGCACGGCATCTTGTCCGCGGAGATGAGCGACCTCATCTACGACCGGCTCGGCCGGGTGGCCCCGGTCATCGAGATCCCCGTGGCCGGGCATCACGTCATGCTCGACCAGCCCGTCGCCCTGGTCGCCGCGCTCCGCACGCTGCTGTCCGACTGGGACCACTCCCGCCCGGTCGAGGCCCGCGAGCCAAGGCTAGGCGCTTAGGTCCTTGCGCAGCCGCTCGAGCCACTCGATGGCCGGCTGCGTCAGCTCCGACTCGAAGCGCGGGTCGCCGTGCCGCGCGTCCGGCAGGATGTGCAGCTCGACCGCGGTCCCGTGCGCCCGCAGGGCATCGGCGAGGATCAGCGTCTGCTGGTAGGGCACCAGGTGATCGCTGGTGCCCGCGGCGAGGAAGAACGAGGGGAGGGGAGCGCCCGCCCCCGTTATGTAGGAAATGGGGTTCGCGCGGGCGGTGACCTCGGGCAGTTCCTGGATGGGTCCGCCGACCCACCGTGACTCCGGTGAGCCGGGATCGTCGTGGTTCTGCACCGGCGGCACGTCCCCGGTCGGCGGCCCGGCGGTGAACTGGGCGTCCATCACCAGGAAGTCCGACGGCCCGTACCAGTCGACGACGGCCTGCACGGACGAGTCGCCACCGCCCGGGCCGTCGAACTCGGTGGCCTGCCCGCTGGTCACGCCGAGCATGGCGGACAGGTGCCCGCCGGCCGAGCGTCCCCAGGCGGCGAAGAAGGCGGGGTCCAGGTTCAGCTCGGCGGCGTGCGCGCGGAGGTAGGCGCTCGCCTGCTTCACGTCAATCACGGCCGCGGGGAACAGCGCCTCGCCGGAGAACCGGTACTCGACGGAGGCGACCGCGTAGCCCGCGGCGAGCAGCGCCTCCAGGTGCGCAAGCTCCCGCCGGCGGTCACCGGTCATGAAGGCACCGCCGTGAATGGCCACCACCAGCGGCCACGGGCCGCCTGCGCCGGGAATGTACAGGTCCAGGACCTGATTCGGCGAGTCCGTGCCGTAGGCCAGGGTGACGTCGCTGGGCATGCTTCCCCTCTCTGCCGTACTTGCGCTGCCTCTCAGCTTCGCAAACGAAAGCAGGAGCGGACAAGCGAAGACCGTTGCCCTGCGAGCCGCTCAGGTGATGGTCAGTTCAGTGTCGGGGACCGAAGTTATACTGCTTTTTGGTGGGACAAAACGGTCGATAACGGAACGGTTTTTGACGAAATCGCGGTATAAGTCTCGCGGGACAGGTGCCCTGGCGGATAACAGCAACACTCTGGATGGATAACAGCAAGATGCGTGCCGGCGTGACGCGTGCCGGCGTAACACGTGGGGCCGGAGCCCGCTTACTCGTGCGCGCGCGCGGTGTGCGGCTCGCCCGGGGGGTAGCTGAGCCGGTCGCGGACGGCGACGACGCCCTCCATGTGCCGGACCGCGGCGACGAGGCCGTGGCCGGCCGCCGCGGTCCCTGGCCTGCCCGTGAGGGTGACGATGCCGTCCTTGACGGTGACGGTGAACGCGGCTGGGTCGGCAAGGAGGGCGCCGCGGATCAGCTCGCTGCTGACCTCTTCCCGTATCACCGCGTCCGGCTTGCTGTACACGCTCAGCACGTCGGACCGGGACACGATGCCGATCAGCACCCCGTCGTCGCCGACGACAGGGAGCCGCTTGACCCGCTTGCTGTACATCAGCCGGGCGGCGTGGCTGACCGGCTCGTCGGGCCCGATGGTCACCACGGTCCTGGTCATAAGCTCGGCCGCGGTCAGCCCGGCCACCCGGGAGCCCTCACGCTGATGGGGCATGCTCGCCAGCGTGTCAGGCACCGTGCCCTCGAGCGCCTCCTTGGCGAGCAGGTCGGTCTCCGAGACGATGCCGATGACCCTGTTGTCCTCATCCACGACGGGGAAGGCACTGACCCGCTGGTAGTGCAGCATGGCCGCCAGCTCCTTGTAGGTGGCGGACGTGTGCGCGGCGATGACGTGGGTGCTCATCACGTCCCTGACGGTTGAGCTCACGGCTGTTGCCTCCTGTTCCCTACCCACCTGCTTCTTTCCCCAGAAAACCCGGGCTTGATGCCCCGCGGCGCTCTGGGTCAGGCCCGGCCGACGTCGGCGGGCTCCTTGTCGCGGTCGATGTACTGGCGCACGATGGCGTCGAAGGACTCCTCAGGGCGCAGCGACAGCGCGGCCGCGCGCGATGCCTCGACGCGGGCGGGCCAGGCCGGCACCATGGCGCCGATGACCGGGTCGTCGGTCCAGTCGATGAGCTCGCTTGCCGGGTAGCCGGCCACCCGGTCCATCGCGGCCGCCATGGACCGGGGCGTGGTGGTCAGCGCGGGCAGGTTCAGCGCGGTCCTGCTGCCCCAGGCCGCGTCGCTGACCTCCGCGGCGCGCAGGATCCCCTGCAGGGTGCGGCCCGGTGACGACAGCGCGACCGGGGTGTCCGGCGGTACCGGGCAGGGCGCCCGCAGCCCGGCGAGCGGCTCGCGGATGATCCCCGACATGAAGCTGGACGCCGCCGCGTTCGGTCGGCCCGGCCGGACCGACACCGTCATCAGCCGCACCGAACGGCCCCGGACGAACCCCTTGCGGGTGTAGTCGGCCACCAGTTGCTCGCCGATGAACTTCTGGATGCACAAGCTGCGACACTAGGTATGATGGTTACGAGCAAGGTAGGGGAACGTTTGTTCGTAGGTACATACTGACCCGGTGGAGTACATCATGCCGCTGGCAACGGGCTACGGCCGGGAGTCAATGGGTTCCGCGCAGTCCATCAATGAGCAGTCCAGGCTGTTCTTCGCACGCGCTGCTGCGGAAGGATGGGAAGTCGGAGGCTGGTTCGAGGACAGGGTCTCGGCGTCCTCCTACGGTCGGAAGAAGGGCATAGTACGCGACGCCTGGCCAGAGGTCCGCGCTAACTTGACAGAGGTCCTGTGGCTCAACGAGTCGTCCCGTGGTGACCGGGAGCTGTCCCAGTGGGCAGCGTTTCTTGAGGAGTGCCGTGACGGCGGGGCGAGGGTCTGGGTGGAGCAGCATGAGCGGCTGTTCGACCTGCGGATCGCGGCCGACTGGCGTACGCTCGCCACGGACGGGGTTGACTCGGAGATGGAAGCGCGGCGTATCTCCAGGCGGGTACGAACCGGGATGGACAGGAACGTGCGCGAGGGGCGGACGCACGGCCGTGTCCCGTTCGGGTACGTCCGCAGGTACGAGTACGTGCGGGACGAGGACGGCAAGCGCCAGCGGGTAGTCATCCAGGAACTGCACCCCGTGCAGTCCTTGGTGGTGAAAGAGATCTACGACCGGATACGGGCAGGGGAATCGCTGAAGTCGATAGCCCGGGACCTAAATGCCAGGCGGATCTTCCTGAACACCGGGACGGAGTGGACAGAGTCCCGGGTACGGTCGGTGGCGATCCGGCCGCTGTACATGGGGAAGCGGGTTCACAACGAAACGCCGGTCAAGTACATCCTTCCTGGGCAGACGATCCTGACGGACGCGCAGTGGCCGGAGATCGTGGACGAAACGCTGTTCTGGGTCGTGTACAACAAGCTGACCGACCCTTCCCGGCTGACCCATAAGCCAGGCGGTGCGAAGCACCTGCTCTCACTGATCGCGCGGTGCGGCGAGTGCGGCGGGCCTCTCGCCGCCACGGCCCGGTATGACGGCGGCAAGTGGAAGTACATCTGCCGCGACAAGTCATGCGTGATGATTAATGAAGCCGAGCTAGACGCATACGTCATGTACGAGATCACCCGGTTCCTGTCCGACGAGAAGAACTACTCGCAGCAGTCCGACAACGGCCAGGTCCAGGGAATGTACGCGCAGATCAGCGAGAAGCAGGCCGCCCGGGAACGGCTCGGGGAAGCGGTAGAGCACGGGATGGACCCAGTAATCGCCGGTAAGACCGACAAGCGCCTCGCGCTGGAGATCCGCGAACTGGAAGCGAAGATCCGTGACCTGACTGTCCCCCCGATACTGATGGACTTCGCCGAGCGCTGTGACGATGTTGCGGAACGGCTGGAAGACATGACGCTGGCAGGCAAGAGGGAGATCATGCGCGCCGTCATGGAGCGGAAGGGCTACGTCAAGCTGCACCGCTCTCCGCAGGGCCGACAGCCGGGGAGCGTCCCGGCCGTGGATCGAGTGTCCTGGGCAGCGTAATGTGGTCGTCATCAGCTCGATAGCGCCCGATCGCCGCTGCTGCGGGACTGGGTAGGCTGGCCAGTTATGACCGTAGCTACCAGCCGACGCAAGAGTCTCGCATGACCGGCATTCGCCGCGGAAGGCAGGATTCCGTAACGTTGCTGGCTTGACCCGGCTGCCGGCGAGCTTCAACGCCCTTATCCCGCGCTGGGGCCGCTGAGCGCGATGTATTGGCGGATGATGTCGTCGAATGATTCCTCGGGGTGCAGCCCGAGCGCATGCGCGCGGGGCGTCTCGAACCGGGCGGGCCAGCTCTCGACGATCGCGCTGATCGCGGGATCTTCGGCCCAGTCGATGAGGTCGCTGGCGGGGTATCCGGCGATCCGGTCCATTGCGGCGGCCATGGACCCCGGGGTCGTCGTCAGGCCAGGCAGGGTCATCGCGGTGCGGCTGCCCCACGCCTCGTCAGTGACGGCGGCGGCGCGCAGCAGGCCGTCGATGGTCCGGCGCGGAGACGACAGCGCGACAGGGGTCTCGGTCGGCACCGGGCATGCGGCGCGCAACCCGGCCAGTGGCTCGCGGATGATCCCTGACATGAAGCCGGACAGCGCGGCGTTCGGCTTGCCCGGCCGGACCGACACGGTCATGAGCCGCACGGACCTGCCCCGGGCGAATCCCTTACGGCTGTAATCGGCCACGAGCTGTTCGGCGATGAATTTCTGCGCGCCGTAGCTGGACTGGGGGCGTGGCAGGGTGTCGTCCCCGACCACGTCAACGGCCCCGGTCCGCCGGATCGGTGCCGAAGACCGCGATGCGAGCTGGAGAACACCAGGACCGGCGGGCCGGCGTGCCGCCGCGCGTGCTCCAGCACGGCGCGCGTCCCGTCGACGTTTACGCGCATCCCCAGGTCGAAGTCGGCCTCGGCCGCGCCGCTCACCACCCCGGCCAGGTGGAAGATGACGTCCGCCTCGCCGATGCCGCCGGTCACCGCCGCCAGGTCGCCGGCCACCGCGCGATGCGCGGGTCAGCCGCCACGTCGCGCGGCGGGCGCAGTGAGGTCCGCGATCACGAGCTCGCCCACGCAGCCGGGTCGGCACCACCGATGCAAGCTGGCCCGGCCAGCAGCCGCCGGGCGAGCAGCGTCCCGATGAAGCCGGCGCCGCCAGTGATAATCACCCGCATGGTCGCAGGATAACTAATGCCAGACCGACACCGAGCAGAAGACAAGCAGCATCCGCGACAGTGCAGCCGCAGAGGTCCACCAGGCCGTGAGGGCGCCGACCGCGATCTCAGCGCCGTCCGGGCATCTAACGGCAGCCAGCGGCAGCCGACACTTGATGAGGCGCAAGGGGTAGTTCACCTGGCCGTGACGATCGTCCAGTCTATAAACCGTTGGTTAAATCCAGACCTGGTGCCAGGTAAGGACGAATTCACGCGGGCCGCGGCACCACCTGTGGGGCCGCCCCGGCGAGCGGCACCGCACGCCCACGTTACCGGCGCTAGAATTGGGCATGCGGATCGGGATCGGCCTGGCGACGGTGACGGCGGGGCGGCGGCTGTCCGAGGTCGGCGGCGAGCTGGCCGAGTACGAGAAGGCCGGCGCCGAGGTGATCTTCGTGCCCGAGCTGTACGGCCTGGACGCGGTCAGCCGGCTCGGCTACCTGGCCGCACGGACGAGCACCGCGCATCTCGCCTCCGGCATCCTGCAGCTCTACACCCGGACCCCCACCATGCTCGCGATGACCGCGGCCGGCCTGGACGCGGTATCCGACGGCCGGTTCGAGCTGGGCATCGGCACGTCAGGCCCGCAGGTGATCGAGGGCTTCCACGGGGTGCCGTTCGACGCGCCGATCGGGACCACCCGCGAGACGATCGAGATCTGCCGCCGCGTCTGGCGGCGCGAGCCGCTTGAGTACGAGGGACGCCACTTCACCGTCCCGCTGCCGCCCGGCCAGGGCACCGGCCTCGGCAAGCCGCTGAAGCTGATCGACCACCCGGTCAGGGACCGCATCCCGATCACCATCGCCGCCATCGGGCCGAAGAACGTGGCGCTCACCGCCGAACTCGCCGAGGGCTGGCAGCCGCCGTTCTACCTGCCGGAGAAGGTCGCCGACGTGTGGGGCGAGCCGCTGCGCGCCGGGACGGCCAAGCGCGACCCGGCGCTCGGGACGCTCGACATCCACGCGGGCATGTCGCTGGCCATCGGCGACGACGTGCATCACCTGCACGACCGCGAGCGCCCAGGCCGCGCCCTGTACATCGGCGGGATGGGGGCACGGGAGGCGAACTTCTACAACAACCTCGCCACCTGGTACGGGTACGGTGACGCCGCCAGAACCATCCAGGACCTTTACCTGGCGGGCAAGAAGAAGGAGGCCGAGGCCGCCGTCCCGCAGGACCTGCTGGTCAAGACCTCACTGATCGGCTCGGAGTCACACGTGCGCGACCGGCTGCGCGCCCTGGCGGACTCCGGGGTGCGCACCCTCACCGTCCGCCCCATGGCAGGCGACCACGCCGGCCGCGTCCGCCTGGTCGAACGGCTGCGCTCCCTCATCGACCAGCTCTGAGACGGCCCCGCCGGACCGCACTGCCGTGCGGCCAGCCAGTCGGGCCGGGCCCGCGGCCGGCAGGGATAATCGATACGTGGGGGAACCGAGGCCGGCGGGGCCGATTCGCCGTATCGACGAGCGCACGGTGACTTTCCGGCTGGCCGACCCGGAACGCCGGCTGGCGGGCGTGCGGCTGGTGCAGGACGTGCGCATCCCCGGCGACCGGCTCGGCTTCCACCGCGGCGGCGACGGGTGGGAGCTGGTCATCGACCGCCCGCCGGTGACCCGCATGGAGTACCTGCTGGAACTGCGGCAGCAGAACGGGAGCGTGGAAACCGTGCTCGACCCGGGAAACCCGCGGCAGGTGGCGGGCGCGTTCGGGCCGAAAAGCGTTCTTGAGTTCCCCGGTTACGCGCCGCCGGGCTGGCTGAGCGCCCCAGTGCTCAGCCAGCCCGCCGCGGCAGGGAACGTCACCGACGTCGACGTGCCGGTCGCGGCGCTTGACGCGGCGGTCTCCGTCAGGCTCTGGTCTCCCGAGGGCGCAGGCGACGACGAGCGGCTGCCGCTGCTCGTCGTGCACGACGGGCCGGAGTACGACTCGCTGGCGAGCCTGACCCGCTACCTGGCCGCGGGGACCGCGGGGCACTGGCTGCCCCGGCTGCGGGCCGCGTTGCTCAGCCCAGGGCAGCGAAACCTCTGGTACTCCGCCAGCGCACGCTACAGCCAGGCACTGTGCGCCACCGTGCTGCCCGCGATCACCGGCCAGGTGGCGACGGGCGCGCGGGTGGGGATGGGCACCAGCCTCGGCGGGCTGGCGATGCTGCACGCGCACTGCCGCTACCCGGACGCGTTCGACGCGTTGTTCCTGCAGTCCGGCAGCTTCTTCTGGCCGCGCTTCGACTCCCACGAGCAGCGCTTCCCCTACTACCGCGAGATCACCAGGTTCATCACCGAGGTTCACGACGACGAAGCCCTGCTGTCCAAGCCCGTGCCCGCGGTCTTTACCTGCGGCACGATCGAGGAGAACATCGACAACAACCGGCTGATGATCAAGACCCTGCACGACAGGGGATACCCCGCGACCCTGCACGAGGTACCCGATATGCACAACTACACGGCCTGGCGTGACGCGCTCGATCCCTGGCTCACCGAGTTGCTTGGGCGGGTGAGCCAGTGACCAGGGCGGTGACCGAGCTGTGGTCGGACGCCATCGGCGCGGCGGGCACCGTCATCAGGTACGGCCACTGGGGGCGCGCGGTACTGGCGTTCCCGTCCGAGCAGGGCAAGGCCTGGGACTTCGAGAGCAACGGCATGATCGGTGCCGTGTCAGACCTGATCGACGAGGGCCGGCTGAAGATCTACTGCGTCGACAGCTACGACGCCGCCTCCTGGTCCAACCGGAGCATCCCGCTTGAGGAACGCGCACGTCAGCACGGCCGCTACGAGTCGTGGATACTGGGCGAGGTCGTGCCCTGGATCCACCGGGACTGCGGCGGCGCGGTCGAGGTAACCACCCTGGGCTGCAGCCTTGGCGCCTTCCACGCGGCCAACTTCGCGCTCAAGCGGGCCGACCTCTTCCCGCTCGCGATGTGCTTCTCGGGGAACTACGACCCCGCGTCCTGGGACGCCTGGGGCGAGCGCGGCGGCGAGGCGTACTTCAACAACCCGCTTGACTACGTGGCCAACGCCCGTGGTGACCACCTTGACTGGCTGCGCAACCGGGTCAGCCTGCTGCTGGTGTGCGGGCAGGGCCAGTGGGAAGACACCACGGGATCGCTGCAAAGCACCATACGGCTCGCCGAACTGCTCGCCGGCCAGGGAATCCGGCACGAGCTCGACCTGTGGGGCCACGACGTGCCGCACGACTGGCCCTCCTGGCGCGCTCAGCTGGCCCGTCACATGCCACGATTCTGCTGAACTGCTCTGCTCTGAATGGGGGCTAGGCGTTGACCGATCCCAGGCACCTGATCGGGTTGCTGCTCGGTACCGAGGAGGACTGGCCGAGGGCGTTCGAGGAGATCTTGCGGAAGGTGGGCCCGGTCACGGGCGCCGACGGCACCCGGCACGCCTTCGACCTCGAGCGGATCACCATCGAGCCGTTCGGCCTGCGCGACCGCCCCCGCTACAACCTGGTCATCGACCGGCTCGCGTACTGGTACTACGTCCCGCGGGAATGGCTGAAGAAGGTCGCCCTGATGGACGGCGTGTACCTGCTGAACAGCCCGTTCACGTTCCAGTCCATGGAGAAGCACGCGGCCTACTGCGCGATGATGCGGCTGGGACTCAAGGTGCCGGAGACCGTGCTCGTCCCCTACAAGAACCCGGTGGACAACGCGCGCTACGCCTACACCGCCGCCCGCTACAACCGGCCCTTCGACCTGGACGCCATCGCGGAACGGATCGGGTATCCGCTGTTCATGAAGCCGTATGACGGTGGTGCCTGGCGCGGCGTTTCCCGGATCAGCAACCCGGGCGAACTGCACGCCGCCTACGACCAGAGCGGCGAGATGCTCATGCACCTGCAGAAGGCCATCGACTACGACGTCTTCGCCCGTTCGCTGTCGATCGGTGCCGAGACGATGGTCATGCGCTTCCGGCCGGACCAGCCGATGCACCTTCGCTACGCGGTCGACCACGATTTCCTCCTCCCGCAGACCGGGTCCGAGGTAGTGACGATCGGGCGGCTGGTCAACAGCTTCTTCCGGTGGGAGTTCAACTCCTGCGAGACCCTGGTCAAGGGCGGCGAGGTCTACCCCATCGACTACGCCAACGCCTGCCCGGACGTCGCGCTGACCAGCCTGCACTACTACTTCCCCTGGGCGATCAGGGCGCTGGTCAAGTGGTGCGTCTTCGCCCTGGTAACCGGGCGGCGGGCCCGGCTCGACCTGGACACCGGCCGGTTCTTCAAGGCCGGCGACGACCCCGGCATGACCTACGCGGAAAAGCTTGAGGCGTACAGGAAGCTCGCCGACAGCTACTTCGAGGCAGACCGCTACCAGGACTTCTGCGCGACTCACCTGGCGCATGTCGATGAGATCGTGCTCGACTGGGTGGCCGGGCCCGGTTTCGACCGGCTGCTGACCGACACCGTGCGCTCCACCTATCCGGCCCACGAGCACGATAAGTTCGTCGCGCACCTGCGCGGCCTGCTCGGCCTGTGGGTCCGCGACGAGACCGCCCGGCTGCGCCGGGCCTGACCGCCCGGCCTGCCCGGCCTGACCGGCCGGGGCGCGGGGTGGTGCTTGGCGCTGGCCACGGCACGTGCGAATGTAGGCCGTATGGGCCGTGAGATTCAGGCGATCAAGTTCACCGGCGAGGACCGGCGGCTGTACCGGGAGAAGGTACGGCGCTCGCTTGACGCGCTCGCCCGGATGCTGCGCGAGCGCCTGTTCGAGGACGGCCCGGCGCGGGTGGGCCAGGAGATCGAGCTGAACCTCGTCGACTCGGCGGCCATGCCGTCCATGCGCAACGCCGACGTGCTCGACGCGATCGCGCACCCGGCCTGGGGCGTCGAGGTGGGGCAGTTCAACCTGGAGATCAACGTGCCGCCCCGGCAGCTGGCCGGCGACGCGCTCGCCGAGCTTGAGCAGGAGGTCAGGGACTACCTCAACGTCGGGGACGAGAAGGCCCGCGGCACCGGTGCCCGGCTGGTAATGGTCGGCATCCTGCCGACGCTGCAGAAGGGTGACGTGCACCTGGGCACGCTGTCGGCCAGCCACCGGTACCGTGCGCTCAACGACCAGATCTTCGCCGCGCGCGGAGAGGACATGCGGATCTCCATCGACGGCGCGGAGAGGCTGCTCACCTACGCCGACAGCATCACCCCCGAGGCCGCCTGCACGAGCCTGCAGCTGCACCTGCAGGTCAGCCCGGAGAGCTTCGCGAGCTACTGGAACGCCGCCCAGGCGGCCGCCGCCGTCCAGGTGGCGCTCGGCGCCAACTCCCCGTTCCTGTTCGGCAGGCAGCTTTGGCACGAGACGCGGATCACGCTGTTCGAGCAGGCCACCGACACCCGGCCGGACGAGCTGAAGGAACAGGGCGTGCGGCCCCGGGTGTGGTTCGGCGAGCGCTGGATCACCTCGGTGTTCGACCTGTTCGAGGAGAACCTGCGGTACTTCCCGGCCTTGCTGCCGGTCTGCGAGGACGAGGACCCGCTCGCCGTGCTCGACGGCGGCGCCTGCCCGCAGCTGGCCGAGATGAGCCTGCACAACGGGACGGTCTACCGGTGGAACCGGCCGATCTACGCGATCGTGGACGGCCGGCCGCACCTGCGGGTAGAGAACCGGGTGCTGCCGGGCGGCCCGTCGGTCGCCGACGCGGTGGCGAACAGCGCCTTCTACTACGGCCTTGTGCGCGCCCTCGCCGAAGCGCAGCGGCCGATCTGGACCCAGATGTCGTTCGCGGCCGCCGGCGAGAACCTGCACGAGGCGGCCCGTCGCGGCCTGGACGCCAGCCTGTACTGGCCCGGGCTCGGCGAGGTGCCGGTGGCCGACCTGGTGCTGCGCCGCCTGCTGCCGATGGCCCGCGAGGGCCTGTCCCGCTGGGGCGTCAACCCGGCCCACGCGGACCGGCTGCTCGGCTTCATCGAGCAGCGCTGCATCACCGGCCAGACCGGCGCGGCCTGGCAGATCGCGACGGTGGCGGAGATCTCCGAACGCGGGGGCGCGGACCGGCAGGAGGCACTGCGCCAGATGACCCAGCGGTACATCGAGCACATGCACACCAACGAGCCGGTCCACACCTGGCCGGTGACCGGGTAGCCAGCGCGGCGACGGCGCCCTCGCCCTCGTGACCGCCGCGGCCTGGTGATGGTCACGATCGGTGCCCATTTGACCATCGACGTCTGCATGCCGCAATGGAATGATTCGGCGCAAGCTGCACACCCACGGAGGGGCCAATGGTCAAGATCAGGCTTGCGCGGACCGCTCAGGGCGGGGCTGACGCGCCGCCGGATCAGGCAGCGGTCCTGCGGTTCTGCCGACAGGCGGCCGCGGAGGTCGGCGCCCAGGAGGCGGCCGCGCGATCGCTCCATGACGATGACCTTCGCCGTCGGACGCAGGAGTACCGGGAACGGCTCACGGCAGGCGCGGGAGCCAAGGACCTGCTGCCCGAGGCCTTCGCCACGGTCCGTGAGGCGGCCAGGCGGGCGATCGGCCAGCGTCACCACGACGCCCAGGTCATGGGCGGCGCCGCGCTGCACCTGGGTGCGATCGTGGAAATGCGCACGGGGGAGGGCAAGACGCTGACGGCGACGCTGCCGGCCTAC
The DNA here is from genome assembly GCA_963811335.1 of uncultured Actinomycetota bacterium. Classification (GTDB taxonomy): domain Bacteria; phylum Actinomycetota; class Actinomycetes; order Streptosporangiales; family Streptosporangiaceae; genus Trebonia. Next base: position 58,524 of record CAWERB010000017.1, read on the forward strand.
CTGGCGGCGCTATCCGGTGAGCCGGTGCACGTGATGACCGCGAACGACTACCTGGCCAGCCGGGACCGGGCCTGGATGGCGCCGGTCTACGAATTCCTCGGGCTGACGACCGGCCTGCTGGAGCCGGCCCGACCTGACCAGGCGGTGCGCCGGGCTCAGTACGCGGCGGACGTCACCTACGGCCCGTGGGCGGAGATCTGTTACGACTTCCTGCGCGACAACGCCGCCAGGGAAGCTGGGGAGGTTTCGCAGCGCGGCCTGGGCCTGGTCATCGTCGACGAGGCCAACCTCGTCCTCATCGATGAGATGCGCGCGAGCTGCAGCCTGAGCGCCCCGGCCGGAAAGCAGGAAGACCGCAAGAAGACGGAGGCACTCGCGAAGGCGGTGGCGCGCGCGGTCGGGGCGTTGCGCCCGGAAGTCGATTTCGCCACGGACCCGCAAACCAAGACCGCCAGCCTGACGGAGAGCGGACAGACCGCGATCGAGGACGTGCTCGGCATCGACGACCTGTATGAGGCAGCCGGCGGCAGGGTTGCCGGGCTGGTGGAGAGCGCGGTGCGGGCGCGTGCTTACCAGCGCGACCGCGACTACCTCGTCTCCGCCGGGCAGGTCGTGCTCATTGACCACAGATCGGGACGGCCGCTGCAATCCCGCGCGGCCGACGGCATGCACGAGGCGCTTGAGGCGAGGGAAGGGCTGCCGGTCCAGCCGCGGGAGCAGACGCGCGCCGCCATCGCACTGCGCGCGTACGTGCGCCAGTATCGCCACCTGACGGGCATGACCGGCACGGCAGCGAGCGACGCCCCGGTTTACCGGGAGCTGTACGGACTTGACGTCACCGTGATCCCGACCAACCGCCCGATGATCAGGACGGACCTGCCGGACCTGCTCTACCGGACCAGGCAGGCCAAGCTGGCGGCGCTCGCCGCCGACGCAGCCGCCGGGCGGCCGCCGGGCAGCCCGTGCTGATCGGGGCGATGTCCGACGCTGACGCGGAATCCGTTGCCGGCTGCTGGCCGATGCCGGGACCGGCTGCGAAGTACTCGCTGCCCGCAACTTCGAGCGCGAGGCGCGGTCCTGGCCAAGCCGGACGGCCGGGCGCGGTGACAATCGTGGTGAAGATGGCGGGCCGTGGCGTGGACATCGTTCTCGGCGGCCCCGGCACCGGTCATGATGCCGTCGCGGAAACGGGAGGCCTGTGCGTGCTGGGGACCGAGCGGACCGGTGACCGGCGCACCGAGTTGCACCTGCGCGGCCGGGCGGGACGCCAGGGCGATCCGGGCGAGTCGGTCTTCTACCTGTCGGCGCAGGACAGCTGCGTCGCGGTCCTGGTGCGGGCCGTGCCCAAGAGCCTGCTGCCGCCGGACGGCACTGTGTTCCGCCGTGTCTCGCAGGCGCTTGACAAGGCGCAGTTCGACCAGGCCGCGGCGCTGGCGCGGTGGTACCAGGCCAAGGCGGCATTCGATGACGTCCTCGGCGCCCAGCTGCAAGCGTTCTACTCGGAGCGAAGGTCGATCCTGGCCGAGACCGACATGCGCTCTCGGACCGCTTCCATCCTCGAGGAGGTGATTACGGCCAAGGTAGCGGGCGCGCTGCAAGGTGGCACCGGCCCCGACGCCCTCATCCGTGAACTCATCGAACTGTGCCGGATAGCAAGTGCGCGCGCGGCCATCGTCAGGGCGATGGAAGGCCGTCCCCGCGACCGTGAGGCAGACACCATCACGGAAGCGCTCCGAGCCGCGAAGCAGGTCTACGCGGACCGGGAAGCCCAAGTCGGCGAGCGGGGGATGCGCGACCTCGAGCGGCGCATCCTGCTGGCGGTCGCTGACCGCGCCTGGCCGGAGCACCTGGAGGCGATGACTGACCTCAGGACCGAGCTGCTGATCCGCGACACCCAAGGACCGCGGGCGCTAGCGGAGTACGAGCGCAGGGCAAGGGCGCAGTACACCGAAATGACCGCGCGGATAAAGCTGGACGCGGTCGGCTACATCTTCAATATCACGATCGAAGTGCAGAAGAGCGGGTTAGCCGAGGACGATGCAATTCACCGAGGTCAGCGTGACCGGGGTGCGATCCGCCGTGATCACACTCCGCGCGCCGGAAAGGCCGCAGCGAATCATCTTGTTCCCCATGCTGCACCTGGCTGCGCCCGCCTTCTACACGGACGTCGCCGCACGGCTTGGCGATTGCCCGGTCGTCCTGGTCGAGGGCATCACGGGCAAGTCACTGCTGGTCAGGGGACTGACTATCGCCTACCGGCTGCCCGGGCGGCGCGGCCGACTCGGGCTCGTCGAGCAGCGGATCGATTTCTCTCGCCTGGGCGCGGAAGTAATCAAGCCGGACATGACCGGCAGGCAGCTGCGGGCCGGCTGGCGGGCGGTCCCGGTAACGCAGCGCGTGATCCTGTCGCTCGCGGCACCCGTCGCGGGAGTCGCCTTCTGGCTGCTGGGCACGCGGCGGATGCTGGCCCGGTACGCGGCCACCGAGGACCTGCCCGATGCCGCAGAAGTCATGCTGCGGCACAAGGCGCAGGCACTGGCCGAGCTGCTGCTCGACCGCCGGGACTCGATGCTGGCCGCGGCCCTCGACGATGTCCTCGCGCGGCCCGGCGAAGAGGCCGTGGACATCGCGGTGGTCTACGGCGCCGCGCACATGCCCGGGCTGACGCGCTACCTGCTGCAGAAGCACGCGTTTCGCCCGCAGCACGCGGAATGGCTGACCGTCTTCGACTTCTGACCTGCGGTCGGCGATAGGCCACCGAGACCGGGGACCAGCCAGTCGGCACGCCAGCCAGCCTGCCCGCGCCTGGCCGGCGACCGCCTGACCGCAGTCGGGCGAGTCCGGCGGGCACCGCCAGGCGGGACCATGGCGTCAGCGGCCGGCTTCCGGCCGGTAGCCGGTGCAGAGCAGGTCAAGCCGGCCGATGCGGCCGGCCTCGTCGGTGTCGGCGTAGGCCTGCTGCTCGACCACGAACGAGCCGTCGCCGAGCCGCTCGGCCTGCAGGCGCAGCCGCCAGCGCAGGTGCAGGCGGCCGCCGATTTCGTCGGCCGTGCTCTCGAAGAGCTCGAAGCTGGTGGTGTCGCCGAACCAGTGCGCGAACTGGCCGGCGATCACGTCGGATCCCGTCCACTCGAACTGGCCGGGCGGCAGCAGGGCCCGGAGCCGGGCATCGGCGGCGAGCGCGTCGCCGAGCTGCGCGAAGTCCTGAGCGGCGAGGCCGCCGAGGAAGGCGTTGGCCGCGGCGAGCCGGGCGGCGTGGTAGCGGTGCCGTGGTCTTGTGTCGTCGTCATGGATCTGTTCTACGGCTCCGCTGACGGCGGCGAATCGGGTAACTACCCGATCTTTTTGGCCGGCCCGCTCTTATCAGGCTCTGGCTCGGCCGCCGTCGCGATCAGGCCGTGGCGCATGGCGAACAGGGCGGCCTCCGTGCGGGTTTTCACCCCGAGCTTGGCGTAGACGTGCTCCAGGTGAGAGGACACCGTCTTGCGGCTGACGTGCAGTTCGGCCGCGATCTCCGGGTTGGACCGTCCCTGGCCGAGCCGGACGAGCACCTCGGCCTCGCGGGCCGTCAGCCCCGACGGGAGGCCGGCCCGGCGCCGTACCCGGTGCCCGGCCGCCTCGAGTACCGCCTGCACCGCGTCGCCGTCGAGCCGCCCGGCGCGCACCTCCTCACGCATCATTCGCTCGGCGTCGCCGGCCTGGAAGGCCGGGCGGTGCGGACGGGGCTGGCGCAGGGCGTTGTACACGTCGGCGGCGCCGAGGATCCGGGCCGGCAGCGGTATCGCCTCGCCCCGCAGACCGTGCGGGTAACCGGAGCCGTCCAGCCGCTCGTGGTGCAGCGACGCGCAGTGGCCGACCTCGGCGAGCAGCGGCGTGCGGGCCAGCATCCGCTGGGTCAGGTACGGGTGGGTCCTGGCCCGCTCCCGCTGCGCGACGCTCCACTGGCCGGGCTCCTCCCAGACGCCGCTCGGGATGCCGATCATGCCGATGTCGTGCACCAGGGCCGCCCGGCGCAGCAGGACGGCGTCCGCGGCCGGGAGCCGCAGCGCCGCCGCGGCGCGGGCGGACAGTTCCGCCACCCCCTGCGAGTGGCCGAGGCGCAGCGGTGACTTCAGGTCGCTGAAGTCCGCGAGGGCGGTCAGCGCCCGGTCCAGCTGGTCGTCGCTCAGCGCCGCGCCGAGCCGCGGGTCGAGCGCGATCACCTCCTCCCACGCCGAGATGCCGCCGAGCCCGTCAAGGATCTCAGCATGCTGGTCGCAGAAGCAGTCGACGAGGACCGGGTCGAACTGGGTACCGCGCCGGTCCCTGGCCACCCGCAGCGCGGCGCGGGCCCCGCCGGCGTGGTGGAACGCCTCGATGCTGTCGGCCAGGTGGACAAGGCGGATGGCGGGGGCCAGGTCACCGGCGCCGGCCTGCCCGGGAACGCCCTTGCCGTCCCAGCGCTCGTACGCCTGCAGCAGCGGCTCGCATACTGCGGGACCGAGCTCGAGCTGTCCCGCGAGATAGCTCGCCTCCCGGCAGTGCGCGGTCATGACCGCCTGGACCGACTGGCCCGCGGAGGCCAGGAACCGGCCGACCATCCCGACGCGGTGCAGGCCAGAACCGCCGCGGCCAAGGTGACGGGCGACGAACACCGCCAGGCTCATGCCGCCGTAGTCGCCGTCGCGCGTGTCGGCGTAGAACTCCGTCTCATCGCCGAACAGCGCCGCCACCTCGACGGTTTCCACGGCACAGCCCACCCAGGTCAGCAAGGAGGTGTAGTACGCACCCGCGCGGGCGGCCTGGTCCGTCCCGGCCGCCGCGCCCAGCCGCATGGCGACCACGGTCTGCCGCAGCACCCGCTCCATGGGGCGCCCCATCCCGAGGTCCGCCGCGAGCGACAGCGTCGCCACTAGCTCGGCCAGGGTTACCGGCCGCGGCGCACCAGCAGGCGCCATCTGCTCCCCCCAAAGCTCCGGACAGCCAGGCTATTGTGATTGAGGTTCCCGGAAAAGCCGTCTGAGGGCAAACTGGCCCGGTGAGCTTTCGTACCGTACGACCGCCCGGTGCGGGCCGCGTTCATCGGCCTCGGGCGGATCTACGACCTGAACGTTCGTGCTTATGCCGGGCAATCCCGATGTCGAGGTCGTCGCGCTGGTCGACCCGGACGAGGGGCGCCGGGCGCAGCGCCAGGCGGACTGGCCCGCCGCCCGCGTGTTCGCGTCGGCCGCCGAACTGGCGGCGAGCGGCATCGCGGTCGACGCGGCGGAGGTGCTGCTGCCGATCCCGCTCCACGCGGACGGGGTGATCGACATGCTCTCGTTCGGATGGCACGTGAACATGCAAAAGCCCATGTGCAACGACTTGCCGGAGGCGCGGCGGATGCTCGACGCGGCGCGGACTCGCGGTCGGGTCTTGCGGGTGATGGAGAACTACCTGTTCTACGAGCCGCTGCGCAAGCTCAAGGCCATCGCGGAGTCGGGGGAGATCGGCGAGGTCAGCGGCTACCACATGAAGATGACCGGCACCGGCCAGGGCGGCTGGGAGGTGCCGGTGAGCAGCTTCCTTCTGCAGCTCGAGCAGATGCAGCGCGGCCGCGGCATCCTGGTCTTCGACGACGGCTGGCACAAGCTGTCGACCGCCCTGTGGCTGTTCGGCCCGGTCCGTGAGGTCCGCGCGTGGATCGGGAACACCCCGGTCGGGCCCGGCGTGGACATCGACGCGCCGGCCACGATCGTGTGGGAGCACGACAACGGCGTCCGCGGGGTGTGGGACATCACCCTGGCGATGGACATGTACCTGCGCTCGGACTACTACACCAACGACGAGCGCTGGGAGATAACCGGCACCAAGGGGTACGCGCGGGTCAACCGGTGCACCGGCCGCGGCATACAGCAGCCCAGCCTCGAGGTCTACGCCGACGGCGTGCTGCGCGCCTACCACGCGCTCGACGACGACTGGGCGAGCAGCTTCCGCGATTCCGGCCGCCACTGGCTGCGCTGGCTGCGCACCGGCGACGGCCCGCTGTCCTGGAGCGGCGAGGAAGCCGTCGACGTGCTCCGCTTCGCCCTCGCCGCCTACGCGAGCAGCGCCGCAGGCGGAACCGGCGTGCACCCCGAGGATCTCGGATAGCCAGCCCAACGCACCTCGCTCCGCCCTGCGTCCCATCCGCCCCCACCGGTCACGGCGCCAAAAGATTGGAGGTACTTAGGGCCCATATTTGGGTGCTAAGTACCTCCAAGAACCGGCTCGAGAGTCTTCTTGGATTGCCGTGGGAGCTGATGGGCGACGGCGCCGGGCCATTGGCGCTCGGAACCGGACGCGCTCGCCCTCGGGCACGTCCCCGGGGTGGGCGTGCCACGACACCGGCGGATCGGATGAGTCAGACCGTGGCGTCCTCGGGCGAGACCGCGCGATCACCGCGATGGTGACGCCGGCAGTGCGGCATCGCCGCGCCGCGGCGCGGCATTGTGGGCACGGCTCGCGGCATTTATCGTTGCGTAGTGCCTGCCTGCCGAGCCGGCTCGCCCGCCACCGCGGCCGCCAGCTCGATCAAGGGAGACAGACAAATTGGGCGCACCTGACGCGAACGTGGACACGCAGCCGGACGGTGACACCGTACTGGTCGACAAGGACCGGGGCGTGGTCACGGTGACACTCAACCGGCCGCAGGCACTGAACGCGGTCACGCCCGACATGGAGCGCCGTTACGTCGAGGCGATGCGCGCCGCGGACGCCGACCCCACGGCCCGGGTCATCGTCGTCACCGGTGCGGGCCGCGGGTTCTGCTCAGGCGCTGACCTGGGCCGGGCTGGCCAAGGTGGACGCGCTCTCCAGCCAGGTGGCCGAACCGGACGCACGGGCCGGCCAGGTGGCCGGCTCGTCGGTGCTGCCTGCCGCGGCGATGTACGTGCGCAAGCCGGTCGTCGCCGCCGTCAACGGCCCCGTCGCCGGGATGGGGTTCGCCCTCATGATGTCCTGCGACGTGCGCTTCCTCGCGGCCGACGCACGCGTCGGCACGACGTTCGCGCGGCTCGGCCTGGTCGCTGAGTACGGCCTTTCCTGGCTGCTCCCGCGCAGCATCGGCCGGGGACACGCCATCGAGCTGCTGATGTCCGGGCGCATCATCGGCAGCGACGAGGCGCTGCGGATCGGCCTTGTCCAGGAGGTGGTCACCGGGGAGCCGGTCCTTGACCGCGCCCTCGCCTGGGCCCACGACGTGGCGGACAACTGCTCGCCCCGGTCGCTGGCCCAGATCAAGTCGCAGTTCTATGCCGACGACACGGCCACGTTCGACGAGGCGCTGAGCCGCTCGCTCGCGGCGATGCAGGTCTCGTTCGGCTGGAGGGACCTCCCTGAGGCGCTGGCCGCCCGGCAGGAGAAGCGCGCGCCCGGCTTCGAGGGGCTCGAGTGAGGCTGTCTGCGCGGTGACGGCGGGTACGCACGACATGACCGGGGCGCCCGGCGGGCCGCGTCCCCTTTCCGGGCGCCGGGCGCTGGTGACGGGCGGCGGGCGGGGAGTCGGCGCGGCGATCACGCTTGCCCTGGCGGCGGCGGGAGCGGACGTCGGGATCACCTACGTCAGGGACGAGGGGAAGGCGGCGGCGACGGCCGCGGCCGTCGCTGCCCTGGGCGCGCAGTGCCGCGCCTACCGGGGCTCGGTGGCCGAGCCGGATGACAACCAGGCGGTGGTCGAGGCCGTCGTGGCGGACTTCGGCGGCCTTGACCTGCTGGTCAGCAACGCCGGGATCGCGAGCCGGGGCCGCACCGTGGCTAACACGGACGCCGCCGAGCTTGAGAAGGTACTGCGGGTGCACGCGCTCGGCCCGCACGAGCTGTGCCGGCTGGCGCTGCCGCACCTGCGCCGCCGGGCGCGCTCGGACATCGTGTTCATCTCGAGTGTCGCCGCGAGCCGGTTCATGCCGGGCGGCGGGCCGTACGCGATGGGCAAGGCCGCGCTTGAGGCGCTGGCGCACACGATCGCCCGGGAGGAGCGCGCCGCCGGGGTGCACGTGAACATCGTCGCCCCCGGCCTGGTCGACACCGAGATGGGAGCCCGGCTGGTGCGGGCCACCACCGGGCTCGACGACATCCGCGCGATGGACGCGGCGTCGCCGTTCGGCCACGTCTGCACCCCGCAGGAGGTGGCCGAAGCCGTCCTGTTCCTGGTCACCGCCGGGTACGTGAACGACCAGCGGGTCACGGTGGACGGGGGAGCGTCCTGAGATGACCGCGCTGGTCCCGCCGGTCGTTTCGCTGCCGCAGGAGGCCGGCGAGTTGCGCCCGCCGGTGCGGGAGTTCATCGCCGGGGAACTGGCCGCGGGCCGGATCGCCGCGCGGTGTGACTCCTGGCACGCCGGCTGGGACGAGGCGTTCAGCCGGCGCCTGGGGGAGCGCGGCTGGCTCGGGATGACCATCCCCGTCGCCTACGGCGGGCACGGCCGGTCGGCCCTGGACCGGTACGTGGTGACCGAGGAACTGCTGGCCGCGGGCGCGCCGGTGGCCGCGCACTGGATAGCCGACCGGCAGACCGCCCCCTGCCATGCTGCGTTACGGCACCGAGGCAGCAGAAGCGGCGTTACCTGCCGGCCATCGCGCGCGGTGAGTGCTACGTGGCGCTCGGCCTGTCCGAGCCGGACGCGGGCTCGGACCTGGCCGGCGTGCGGACCCGGGCGGCGCCGAGTGGCGGGCGGCTGGGAACTGGCCGGCACCAAGGTCTGGACGACCGGCGCGCATCACGCGCACGTCATTACGGTGCTGGCGCGCAGCGGCCCGCCGGACGGCCGCGACCGGCGCGCCGGGCTGTCGCAGTTCCTCGTGAACCTGCCCGATCCCGCCGTGCGGGTCCGTCCGATCCGGCTGCTGTCGGGCGAGCACCATTTCAACGAGGTCGCGCTCGACGGCGTGTTCGTCCCCGATGACATGGTGCTCGGCGAGCCCGGCGAGGGATGGCGCCAGGTGACCGCCGAGCTGGCCTTCGAGCGCAGCGGCCCGGAGCGCTTCCTGTCCACGTTCCCGCTGCTCGAAGCCCTCGTGCGGCACCTCGCCGAACAGGCTGCCGCCGGGCGGGGCGGGCGGGGCGGGGAGGGCGGGAGGGCACAGCGCCTGCGGCCGACGCGGCCGCGCTCGGCGAGGTCGTCGCCCGGGTGTGGACGCTGCGCCAGCTGTCCCTGGCGGTGGCCGGGGCCCTGGCCAAGGGGGAGGCGCCCGAGGTGGCCGCCGCGCTGGTGAAGGACCTCGGCACCCGGCTGGAGAACGAGATCATCGACGTGGCCAGGCGGCTCGCCGAGGTGGAGGCGGCCCCCGCCGGGCCGGGCGTCGCGGGGCTGCTGGCTGGCGCGGTCATGTACTCCCCCGGATTCACGCTGCGCGGCGGTACCAACGAGATCCTCCGCGGGGTGGTCGCGCGCGCACTCGGACTGCGATGAAGGACGGCGGCGTGGCACCAGTGACGGCGGGACCGCCGGCCGGGAACCGGACGTCGAGCTGAGGCTGCTCGCGCAGACCTGCGACGCCCTGTTCGGCGACCACGCCGCAGACCATGCGGGCCCCCAGGCAGGCGGCCACGCGGGCGAGCGGGACGCGATTCTGGGACGAGCGGCTGTGGGCGGCCCTCGAGCGGGCGGGCATCGCGCTCATCTCGGTCCCCGAAGCGGCCGGAGGCTCGGGCGGGACGCTGGAGCAGGCGGGCGTGGTGCTGACCTCAGCCGGTGAGCACTCGGCCAGGGCGCCGGTCGCCGAGACCGTGCTGCTCGGCGGCTGGCTCCTGGCCGAGGCCGGGCTGCCCGTCCCGGCAGGCCCGCTCGTCGCGCTGGGCCACTGCCGCGCAGACGGCAGGGGAACCGCGGCGCTGCGGGCCGGGGAGGGGCCTGCTCGGCGCCACGGGTACCGGACGGCTGGCTGGTGCGGGGCGGCTGCCCCGCGTCGGCTGGGGCCGCGTCGCCCAGCGCGTCGTCGTCCTGACCGAATCCGGCGGGCGACACGGAACTCGCCGTCATCCTGCGGCCAGAAGATGTCACCGTCACCCCGGGCACCAACGTGGCCGGCGAGCCGCGCGACGACCTCACCGTGGACACCGTGATCCTGGACACCGTGGCGGATGGAACCGCGGTGGCCGAGGTCGCCGGCTGCACCGGCGCGGCGCTGCGGCTGCGGGCCGCGCTCGCGCGGGTCCTGCTGATCTCGGGCGCCATGCGCCGCGCCCTTGACCTGACGGTCCGCTACGCCGGGGAACGGCAGCAGTTCGGCCGCAGCCTCAGCAACTTCCAGGCCGTACAGCAGCAGGTCGCCGAACTGGCGGCCGAGACCGCCGCCGTGCGGGCCGCCGCGGACGCCGCGGTGGCCCGCTGCCAGCAGGCTTCGACGGCGAAGGCGCGTGGCTCGCGGTAGCAGCCACCAAGGTGCAGGCGGCCCGTGGTGCTACCGTCGCCGCGCGCATCGCCCACCAGGTGCACGGGGCGATCGGCTTCACCGAGGAGCACGCGCTCCGGCTGTCCACCACCCGGCTGTGGGCGTGGCGCGACGAGGCGGGCAGCCCGGCGCAATGGGCGGATGAACTCGGCAGGCACGCGCTGGCCGCCGGGCCGCTCTGGCCCCTCATCACCGGAGCCGAGAGACAGGGAGATCGGCGTGGCTGACCTGGAGTACACCGTCACGGGCGGGATCGGGACGATCCTGCTCAACCGCCCGCAGGTGAAGAACGCCTTCACCTACGCGATGATCGACGAGTGGGCGCAGGCACTGCGGTCGGCGCGCACCGACCCCGGCGTGCGGGTCGTCGTGGTCACCGGGGCGGGGGATGCGTTCTGCTCCGGGGTGGACCTGGGCGAGTTCACCGGCGACGCCACCGACCCGCTCGCGGTCAAGTCGGTGCTGCACGACCGGAATCCACCGGGTCGCGTACGCGCTTGAGGACCTGGACAAGCCGGTGATCGCGGCGGTGAACGGCACCGCCGTGGGCGCCAGCATGGACATGGCGCTGATGTGCGACATCCGGCTGCTCGCCAGCTCGGCGCGGATGTCGGAGGGCTAAATCAAGGTCGGCCTCGTCCCCGGTGACGGCGGCTGCTACTTCCTGCCCCGCCTGGTCGGCATGGCGAAGGCGCTTGAGCTGCTGTGGACGGGAGACCTCGTGGACGCGCAAGAGGCGCTGCGGCTCGGCATCGCCAGTTACGTGTACGAGGACGCCGACTTCGCGGCGTCCTGGCGCGAGTTCGCTTGCCGTATCGCCGCGCAGCCGCCGCTCAACGTGCAGCTGATCAAGCGGGCGGCGTACCAGTCGGCCCGCGCGGACCTGCGTACCGCGCTTGACCTCATCTCCTCGCACATGGCCGTGGTCCGCGGCACGCGTGGCTCGGCGGAGGCCATGGCGGCGTTCCGCGAGCGCCGGGCCCCGCGCCTCGAGGGCCGCTGACCGCGACCCGCCGAACACGGGGCCAGGAAGGGGCCAGCCGGGGCGGCCGACCGGGCCCCACGGGGCTACCCGCGAGGTCAGGTCACCCGGTAGGCGATGTACGTCACGCTGTCCGCGCCACGCACCGCCGACGCGACGAAGACCGACCGCTCGAGCGCGGCCAGCCGCGGCGCGGACGTCTCCAGGTACACCGCGACCCGGAAGTAGTACGACGCCGGGTCGACCGCCTCGCCGCGCAGCAGCGCGGCGAGCACCCCGGGCGGCCCGCTGCGCACCCCCGACGTCCGGAAGTGCACGAACTCCCCGGCGGGTGTCCACACCGAGTACCTGGTGTCGATATCGATGCTTCCGTCCGGCCGGACGAGCTGCCAGTCCGCGCCACCGGGCAGGATGTCCGCCTCGAACGGCCCGCCGGCAGCTCGAGGCGAGCCCGCCGGCGACCGCGACGACCCGCCCGCCGGCGACCGGGACAACCCGCCAGTAGCCGGCCCGCGTCATGCCGTGATCCTCGAGCGGCCCGAGCCGCGCGTCCACGGTAAACGCCGGCTCAAGGCCAGGCACAGGGGCGACCGGAGTCACGGCTTTCCTCCCGAGAAGTAGCGATGTGGCAGGATTAGTCAGAACGGGGGCGGGTAATCCCGCCCGTCGGCGTTGCCCGGGCGGGCGGGTACGTGCAGCCACGCCCTCGTTCCGGCTTCAGTCATGATCGCAGCGTACCGCCGGCCAAGTCACGTGCGGTCAATGTGCTAATTCGAGAACATGGGGCAGGTGAACCTCATGAGTTCCGAGATATGGCCAGGGCAGCCGTACCCGCTGGGCACCAGCTACGACGGCGTCGGCACCAACTTCACGCTGTTCTCCGAGGTGGCCAACCACGTCGAGCTGTGCCTGTTCGATGACGGCAAGGAAGAGCGCGTCAACGTGGCCGAGGTGGACGGCTACGTCTGGCACTGCTTTCTGCCCGGTATCGGCCCCGGCCAGCGCTACGGCTACCGCGTGCACGGGCCCCGCCACCCCGAGGTCGGCCTGCGCTGCGACCCGTCGAAGCTGCTAATCGACCCGTACGCCAAGGCGCTAGACGGCGAGGTCCGCTGGGACCCCGCCGTCTACGGTAACTACCTGGGCGGCAACGACCTGGAGCGCAACGACGCCGACAGCGCCCGGTTCGTCCCGCGGTCGGTGGTGACCAACCCGTGGTTCGAGTGGGGGGACGACCGGCAGCTGCGCGTGCCGTGGCACGAGAGCGTGCTGTACGAGTGCCACGTCAAGGGCCTCACCATGCGCCATCCCGACATCCCGGAGGACCTGCGCGGCACGTACGCGGGCATGGCGCACCCGGCGGTCATCGACCACCTCACCCGGCTCGGCGTCACCGCGGTGGAACTGATGCCGAGGTGCACCACTTCATCCACGACCACCACCTGGTCAACCAGGGCCTGCGCAACTACTGGGGCTACAACTCGATCGCCTTCCTCGCCCCGCACAGCGACTACTCGGCGTGGGGCGTGGAGCAGGTCGTCTCCGAGTTCAAGTACCTGGTCAAGTCGATGCACGAGGCCGGGATCGAGGTCATACTCGACGTGGTGTACAACCACACCGCGGAGGGCAACCACCTCGGGCCGCTGCTGTCCTTCAAGGGGATCGACAACCCGGGCTACTACCAGCTCACCGAGGGCGGCCGGTACTACTTCGATGCCACCGGTTCCGGCAACACGCTGGACATCCGCCATCCGCACGTGCTGCAGCTTACATCATCGACTCGCTGCGCTACTGGGTGACCGAGATGCACGTGGACCACTTAGTCGACCTCGCCGCCAGCCTGGCCCGCCAGTTCCATGACGTCGACCGGCTGTCCGCCTTCTTCGACCTCATCCAGGTGGACCCGGTGGTCTCCCAGGTGAAGCCGCATCGCCGAGCCGTGGGACGTGGGCGAGGGCGGGTACCAGGTCGGCAACTTCCCGACCCTGTGGTCGGAATGGAACGGCCGGTACCGCGATACCGTCCGGGACTTCTGGCGGGGCGCGGACCGCACCATGGCCGACTTCTCCTACCGGCTCACCGGCAGCTCCGACCTGTACGGCAGAGGAGCCGGCAGGCGGCCGCACGCCAGCGTCAACTTCGTCACCGCGCACGACGGGTTCACCCTCACCAACCTGGTCTCCTACGACCGCAAGCACAACGAGGCCAACGGCGAGGAAAACCGCGACGGCACCGACGACAACCGCTCGTGGAACAGCGGCGCCGAAGGCCCGACCGAGACCAGGAAGCCCTGACGATCCGCGAGCGCCGCCGCCGCGCGCTGATGACCACGCTGCTACTCTCCCAGGGCGTCCCGATGATCAGGCACGGCGACAAGTTCGGTCATTCCCAGGGCGGCAACAACAACGCCTACTGCCAGGACAATGAGATCTCCTGGCTCGACTGGGAGCACGCGGACCGTGAGCTCGTCGCCTTCTGCGCCGACCTCGTCGGGTTCCGTCACCAGCACCCGGTGTTCCGTCGGCGCCGGTTCTTCGAGGGCGAGCCCATCTTCGGCGGCGAGCTGTCCGACATCGCGTGGTTCCGGCCGGACGGGGCCGAGATGACGGACGACGACTGGCAGGCGGGCTTCGCCAAGTCACTCGGCGTCTTCCTCAACGGCGAAGCGCTGCCCGACCCGGACCCGCGCGGCCGCAGGCTCCGCGACGACAGTTCCTGCTGCTGTTCAACGCGCACCACAACGACGTCATCTTCGTGGTGCCAGGCAAGGAATGGGGCAGGCGGTGGGTGACCGAGTCACCACGGTCAGCGACCCGGGCCTGCGCCGGGCGAAAACCCCGGGCGCCAAGGTCACCGTCGCTGGCCGCAGCATCCAGGTGCTGCGCCGCGTTGAGCACCCCGCCGGAGCGCCGCGCGGCCGCGCCAGGCGCGCGGCTAGGTCACGGCTGGCGCGTGGCGAGGCCGGGAAGCTGGCCGCACGGCGCGGTGCCTGGCGCGGAACTGGTCCTCCGGCTGGTCGATGCCGACCGCGACAGGTAGGCGAAGGACGCCGCCGTCGCGATCAGCGTAACGACGGACACGGCCCCGTGCCCGAGCCCCATGCCGCTGATGTCCTTGGGCATGCCGAAGTAGTCCGCGAACAAGGCGCCGATCGGCCGGGTCAGCACGTACGCGACCCAGAAGGTGAGCACCGGGTTGGCGCCGAGCCGCCACGCGGCGAACGGCACGCAGATCAGCGCGGTGAACACGAACGCCGACGCGAGGTAGCCCAGGTGGAACGTGACGGCGAACAGGTCGCCGAGCGCCGTGCCCATGGCGAAGGTGAAGATGACCGCCAGCCAGTAGAACACCTCGCGGCGCGGCGTGACGATCGAGTGGATGTCGAGGGTGCCCTCGAAGCGGTACCAGGTGATGAACGTCACGGCCAAGAGGACCGCGTAGAACGTCGCCGACACCGAGTACGTCAGGTTGAGCACGATGTGCATGACGTCCGCGCACATCGTGCCGAATACCGCCACCATCGCCACCGCCGACCAGTACGGCCAGGTCCGGTACCGCGGCGTGCGGAACTGCCAGGTGATGGCGACCGCGAACGCCGCGAACCCGAGGGCCACGGCGGCGTACTTGTTCCAGTCCTTCACCAGGAAGTCAGACACCGCCTCGCCCATCGCGGTGGTCAGCAGCTTCACCGCCCAGAAGTAGGGCTTCACCGCGGGAACCTTGGAAGCGCCGCCGCCGGCCCGAGGGTCGGTCGGCCGGGCCTGATGCCGTCCAGCCATAGCGGTAAGGGTGCCACAACGCGCGAACCTCCCGGCCCGCGGCTGCGGGTTCCCACCCTCTGAATCCGCTCAGGCTGCCTAAGATCTTCCAAAGCTGGCCTGGGGGACGGCGCCGGCGGGCGCCGCTGCGTCCCCCGGTAAGATCCCCGGTCATGGAGCACATCGCCGCCGGCCACGAGCACCGCAGCGAGCACCGCGGTGATCGTCGCCGCCGCCATCTGCCCGTGCCCGCCGCTGCTCGCCCGCGAGCTGACCGGCCAGGCCGAGGTGCTGCCCGAGTTGCGCGCCGCCTGCGCGGCCGCCGTCGGGTCCCTGGCCGCCGTGGGCCCGGACGTGATCGTGGTGGCCGGCCCGGCCGAGGAGACCGCGAGCTGGGATCCGGGCGGCCGCCTGGACATCGCCGCGTACGCGCCGGCACCAGGCTCTTCCGGCCCGCGGGCCGGGGGGACCGGCGCGGGCCTGCCGCTGTCGCTCGGCATCGGCGCGCGGCTGCTCGACGAGGCGGGCTACTCCGGGGCGCGCGCCCTGCACGGCATCGCCGCGCTGGCCGCGCCGGACGACTGCCTGCGCCTCGGGCACCAGGTCGCGCGCTCGGCGGCGCGGGTCGCGCTGCTCGCGATGGGCGACGGAGCGCCCGCCGCATCGCGAGCGGCCCCCGGCTACCTGGACGAGCGCGCCGCGCCGTTCGACGCGGCCGTGGAGCGCGCGGTCCGCGACGCGGACCTGGCCGCGCTCGCCGCCCTCGACCCGGACCTCGCCGCGGACCTGATGGCCGTCGGCCGCGCCCGCCTGGCAGGTCCTCGCGGCCGCCCTCGGCGCGGCCGGCGCGGCGATGACCCGGCCGCCGCCGACGGTCCGCCGCCCGGTCCGCTCCGGACCGAGGTCCTGTACTCCGACGCCCCGTTCGGCGTGGCCTACCTCGTCGCCACCCTCGCGCCGCGCTGGCCGCCCCGGCGAGCCCCGCGACGCCCGCGCACCTGGATAACAGCAAGAAGAATCAGCGACCCGATGAAACAGGATATCCTGGTTCTAGGCTCGGGGGTCGTCCTTCCGGCCCGGCGGCTCGCGCAGCATGACGGTGAGCTGGATCCTGGAGGAGATCTCCAGCTTGCCGAAGATGTGGTCGACGTGCGCGTCGACGGTCCGCTTGGAGATGAACAGCCGCGAGCCGATTTCCCGGTTGGACAGCCCGCTGGCCACCAGCTCGGCGATCTCCCGTTCGCGCCTGGTCAGCAGGGCCGCCATGGCCGGCGCCGTTCGCCGCCTCGTCACCGTCCGCCGCGTCGCCGTAGCCCGCCCCGGCGAGCAGTTCCCGCGCCTCGTCAAGCGCCTCCCTGACCGCGGCGTCCAGGCTGAGTGCGGCACCGCGGTAGTAGGCGGACAGGTACCGCCGCTCGCCGAGCGTCTCGCGGGCCGCGGCGACCGCGTGCTGCCGGGACTCCTCAAGCACGGCGATGCCGGACAGGCGCCGCCCGGCGACCGCCCAAAGCTGGTCCGCGGCGCCGAGCAGCCACGCGGTGCGCTCAGGCTGCTCGCGCCGCGCGGCGAGCCAGGCCAGCGCCTCCACCGCGTACGCCGTCCCGAGCACGTCGCCGAGCGCGTGCTTGGCGGCCAGCGCCCGGTGCAGTGCTTCGGCGGCGGCAGGCTCCCGGCCGGGACTCTGGACGAGCGCGAGCCCGGCGATCAGGTACAGGTACCCGCTGATCCAGCGCTCACGGCCCGTGGCGCCCGGCCTGGGCGCGCCGGGTCCAGGTTCACCGTGCCCCCGTTCGCTGAGCAGGGCGAGGCCGCGCTCGCAGCACGCGATGGCCTCGTCGGTGTTTCCCGTGAGCTGCTGCAGCAGTGCGAGCTGGGCGGCCAGCTCGGCCGGCCCGGTCGCCTGTCCGCAGGCCGCGAGCTGGTGCCGGGCCGTCTCCGCCGCCGCCAGCGCCTCCTCGTGCCGGCCCGCGAAGCCGAGCGCCATGGTCAGCTGCTGGTAGCCCCGGGCGACGGCGGATTCCGCGCCGCGGCCGATCGCGGCGGCCAGCCGGATGGACTCGCCGATGTCGGCGAGCGCGCCGGGCAGGTCACCCTGGAAGGCGGCGAGCTGGCCGCGGGCGCCTAGCGACCAGGCGTGCTCCCGCGCCGACTCGGGGAACAGCCTGGCCACCCGGCCGAGCCACTGCCTGCCCTCCTCGAGCTGGCCGCAGACCTGCCAGTAGCGGGACAGCCGCACCGCGAGGTCCGCGCCAAGCCGCAACCGGGCGGCGGCACCGGGCGACGGCGGCCAGGCCCGCGGGCCCTGCTGCTCCGCGCCGAGCGCATGACCGAGCGCGGCGCGTACGTTCTCCTGCTCACTGCGCAGCGCGCGCAGCGCTTCAGCCTCGCCGGCACCAGCCTGGCCGTTTGCCGCCCGGCCACCCGCTGCCGTGGCGCGGGCGCGCCCGCCGTCACGGAACTGCTCATCGAATTCCCTGGCCATGGCCACCGACCGGGCGGTGAGCCGGTCAAGCAGCCGTTCGCGCCGCCCGTCTCGGCGAGGCGGTCCGCGCCGAACTCGCGCAGCGCGCCGAGCAGCCGGTACCTGGACGGGGCCGCGCGGTCCCGCAGCACCACGGACTTGTCGACGAGGCCGACAAGCGCGGGGACGACCTGCTGGCGGGGCAGGCGGCCGTCCGCGCACACGTACTCGGCGCCGCTCACGTCGAACGTCCCGGCGAACACCGACAGCCGTTCCCACAGCGTCCGCTCGGCCGGGCCGCACAGCTGGTAACTCCAGTCGATCGCGGCACGCAGCGTCTGGTGCCTCGGGCTGGTGCCGCGGCGGCTGACCGTCAGCGTCCTGATGCCGGACTCCAGCTGGCTCGTCAGTTCCGGCAGCGGCAGCGCGCGCAGCCGGACGGCGGCGAACTCGATCGCGAGCGGTATGCCGTCAAGCCGCCGGCACAACCGCACGATGTCCGCCCGGTTGCCTGGCGTGACGCTGAACCCGGGGACGACGGCCGCCGCGCGCTGGGCGAACAGTTCGACCGCCGTGCCGTCCGGGGGCAGCGGAAGCAGCGGGAAGGCGTGCTCGCCCGGCACGTCGAGCGGCTGCCTGCTGGTGACGATGAGGGTGACGCCGGGCGCGCCGCGCAGCACGGTGTCGGCGAACTCGCCGCAGGCGTCGACCAGGTGCTCGCACGTGTCGAGGATGAGCAGCAGCTCCCGGCGGCGCAGGTGGCCAAGGACGGGGGGCCAGCCCGCCTCGTCGCCGGCCGTCACGCCGAGTGCCGCGGCGACCGCGCCGGCCACCTGACCGGGGTCGTCGGTCCCGCCCAGGTCGACGAGCCAAACGCCGTCCCGGTACCGGCCGGCCGCCTCCGCCGCGGCGCGCAGGGCGAGCCGGGTCTTGCCCACGCCGGCCGGGCCGGCGACCGTCACAAGGCGGCTGGTGCGCAGCAGGGTGGCGAGGCAGGCGAGCTCATCCTCACGGCCGACGAAGCCGGTCGCCTGCGTGGGCAGCAGGCCGAGCCGTCGCGGGCCGGTGACCTGGCCTAGGGCGACGACGTTGGCCATGGTTACCTCACGGTGGACGGGGACGTCGCCACCATAACATTGGCTCGCCGCTGATCGCACGCTCATCACCGTCCGTGCCGCTGCGTGATGTTGCGTCCGATGGGCCGGCCCGACATGGGCAAACCGGGCCTGACGTGGTAGGACAAAAGGGAACGACGAGGTTAGGAGGCGGCGCCATGCGCGACGCGGTGATCGTGGCGGCGGTTCGGACGCCGGTTGGCAAGCGGAACGGTGCCCTGGCGGGCGTTCACCCGGTGGACCTGTCGGCGCACGTGCTCAACGCCCTGGCCGAGCGCGCGGGCCTGGACCCGGCCGAGGTTGACGACGTCATCTGGGGCTGCGTCAGCCAGGTCGCCGAGCAGACCTTCGACATCGCCCGCAGCGCGGTACTCGCCGCGGGCTGGCCGCAGTCGGTGCCGGGCGTCACCGTGGACCGCCAGTGCGGTTCCAGCCAGCAGTCCGTGCACTTCGCCGCCGGCGGCCTGGTCAGTGGCCAGTACGACGTGGTGGTGGCGGGCGGCGTCGAGTCGATGAGCCGGGTGCCGATGGGCTCCTCGCTCGGTGCTCTCGGGCCGGACCGCGCGTCCTGGCCGAACCCGTCAGGTTCCGGGCTGCAGACCGTTTTCGGCGGCAAGCCGCCGAACCAGGGGATCGGCGCGGAGATGATCGCCTCACGCTGGTCCCAGTCCCGGGCGCAGCTTGACGAGTTCTCGCTGTCCTCGCACGAGAAGGCGGCCGCGGCGATCGACGAGGGCCGGTTCGCGGGCCAGATCGCCCCGGTCAAGCTTGAGGACGGCACCGTCGTCGACACCGACGAGGGCGTCCGCCGCGGCGGCACGGTCGAGGGCCTGGCGAAGCTCAAGCCGGCTTTCCGGCCGGACGGCGTGATCCACGCGGGCAACAGCTCGCAGATCAGCGACGGCTCCGCCGCGCTGCTCATGATGACGAGTGAGAAGGCGGCCGAGCTTGGCCTGACGCCGATCGCCCGGGTGCACACCGCCGTGCTCGCCGCCGACGACCCGGTGATCATGCTGACCGCCCCGATCCCGGCCACCAAGAAGGTCCTCGCGAAGAGCGGCCTGAGCATAGACGACATCGGCGTCTACGAGGTCAACGAGGCGTTCGCCCCCGTACCGCTCGCCTGGCTCGCGGAAACCGGCGCCGACCCGGCGAAGCTCAACCCCAACGGCGGCGCGATCGCCCTGGGCCACCCGCTGGGCGCCAGCGGCGCTCGCCTGATGACCACGCTGCTCTATCACATGCGCGACAACGGCATCCGCTACGGCCTGCAGACCATGTGCGAGGGCGGCGGCCAGGCCAACGCCACCATCCTCGAGCTGCTGCTAACCAGCTCCAAGCGCGAGGCTTCTGACCCAGCTCCAGCACGAGGGCGAGAACCAGAATCAGCCCGAACGTGGCATCCGCACTCGCCTTCGCCCCGTGTCCCTCATGGGCATGGGGAGATGAGCGGCTAACACGGCGCGAGGCTGCGCCGTAGCGATCCTCCTTCCGCCTCGAACAGCAATCACGGAGAATCACTACGGCAGTGCGCCCGCCGGGGAGTGGCCAGCTGACCGAGAGAATCGAGCAACCGCTGAGCTCGCAGCCACGCAAATTCTTCGCGCGGCGCGACAGGACCCAGCATGAGAAGGCTGACCGTAGACGGCAACCGGAACCGCGGCCCCCGCCAATTCCCGCCCCAGCGCGACCACGCCCCGGCGTGAGAAAGCTGACCGTGGAGATCCTCACGTTTTCCGAGACAACAGCGACGCGCAGGAATCTCTCGGCATGCGACCGTCCGGATGTGTGGCTTGCATAGCCGGGACCGCGGATTTTCATGTTCGTGCGCCGGGGCTGGACATTTGCCGCAAATCGATGGTGATCATGGGCCTCCGGTATGCAAAGAGCGTTTTCCCCTGTCCCCGGCTATGCAAAGAGCACGATGAGCCGCTCTGCCGCCTGGTCAGTCACGCCCGTGTTGGTCGATCCTGGCGGCTGCCATGCCGGATCGCGTCCGGTCAGTCCGAGCAGCCGGTGCAGCAGCGGCGCGTCGTCGAGCCACCGGTACCGGCGGGCCGAACAGGCCCGGGGTACCGCCGGGTCCCGGGCGACGGCCGCCTGCGCGAACCCGTAGGCCGCCTGGAGCAGCTCCTCGTCGCAGGAGTAGTCGCCGCCGGTCGCCACGGCGACGTCCCAGCCGTGCACCACGACCTCGTCGATGGCCACTGGGCCCGCGATCTCCCCGGGCATGTCAATGCCCCCGGCCCGGGTCATGTCCGGCCCAGGCGCGCTCATCGCGCCAGGCGGCCGCGAGATGCGCCAGGCGGCCAGGTATGCGCGTCCGCCAGTCCGGTGGCAGCCGCGACCCGTCGGCGGCCGGCGCCTGGCGGCCAGGCGTCCGGGTTTTTTGCCGCCGCCCAGGTAAAGGCCAGGCAGAGCCCGTCGACATGGTCGAGTACGTCGGCCACCGTCATCCCGCGGCACGGTGTCGGCGCGCCAAGCTGGTCATCGCCGATGCCGGTCACTACTCGCGCGAGGGTCTCGGTGGCGGGTGTCAGGTCGGGATGCATGTCTTCCTCCTTCGCTCACCCGTGGAACGTGCCCGCGCGGCGGAACTAATCGGTGCCCGCCCGCGCAACGCGGACGGGTGTCATTCGCCTCGCCATCGCGGACAGAAACCGTCCGCAATCGGGACTAGCGTCGGTGTCATGGCAAACGACGCGCAGATCCGTCCCTTCCGCATCGAGGTGCCGCAGGCCGACCTCGACGACCTGCGGACCAGGCTCGCCCGGACGCGCTGGCCCGACCAGCTCGCGGACGTCGGCTGGGACTACGGCATCCCCCTTGACTACCTGCGTGAACTCGCCGAGTACTGGCGCACCGCGGTACGACTGGCGGGTGCACGAGGCGGAGCTGAACGCCTTCCCGCAGTTCACGACGACCATCCAGGGCCAGCGGGTGCACTTCATGCACGTGCGCTCGGCGGAGCCCGACGCGGTGCCGCTGATCATGACGCACGGCTGGCCCGGCTCGGTCGTGGAGTTCACCAAGGTCATCGGCCCGCTCACCGACCCGAGGGCGCACGGCGGCGACCCGGCCGACGCGTTCCACCTGGTGCTCCCCTCCATCCCCGGCTACGGCTTCTCCGGTCCCACCAGCGAGCCGGGGTGGAACGTGGCCAGGATCGCCCAAGCCTGGGACGAGCTCATGGCGCGGCTCGGCTACGAGCGCTACGGCGCCCAGGGCGGCGACTGGGGCTCGTCGATCTCCAGGGAGCTCGGAGTGAGCGTGCCCGAGCACGTCACCGGCGTGCACCTGAACATGCTCATTTCGTCGGGCTCGGTCGATGACGCCAGCCTGACCGACGAGGAGAAGCGCAGGCTCGACCGGAGCCGGCAGTTCCGCGCCACCGGGATGGGCTACGGCATGATCCAGTCGACCCGCCCGCAGACGCTCGCCTACGCGCTGACGGACTCGCCGGCCGGCCAGCTCGCCTGGATCGCGGAGAAGTTCCGCGAGTGGACCGACGGCGACCTGCCCGAGGACGCCGTCGACCGCGACCAGATGCTCACCAACGTCACGCTTTACTGGCTGACAGGAACTGCGGGCTCCTCAGCCCGCCTCTATTTCGAGGCCGCGCGCAGCGGAACGTGGGGCCCGCCCGCCCCGTCGTCCGCCCCCACCGGCGTGGCCGTCTTCCCCTACGAGATCGCCCCGCCCATCAGGCGCTTCGCGGAACAGTCCAACAACATCGTGCACTGGACGGAGTTCGACCGCGGCGGCCACTTCGCCGCCATGGAGGAACCCGACCTGCTCGTCACCGACATCCGCGATTTCTTCCGCCAGCTCCGCTGAGGTAAAGGGCGCAGGGGCCGACGCTTCGCCGTCAGCGAAGGGGCTCCTCCCGGATGCGCCTTGCGAGTCTCGTGCAGTAGATCGCGGCTGCGGCTAGCGCTATCGGCGCGGCGCTTAGCCATTGACCGGCCCCTTGGCCTCTCGACACGATCATGGCGTCCACGCCTAGTCCGGCCGTCCAGAGTCCTGCGACCGCGAAGGCGAGCGCGGCCACGGTATCAGTGATTATCGGCTTCAGCCCGCAATTGCCCCTGCGCCGGCGCTTGCGAGAACGGTAAGCGATCAGTAGCAGGACGCCGGCCACTCCTAGTGCCAGGCGGCTGTAGACCGTCTCGAAGGCCCAGTCCGACAGTGCCGCCTGATGGCAGTTTGCGGCCGCTTGCTGAGATAGCCAGCGAGCGCAGTTCTGCGGAGTGAGTACCGCGGCGGGGACCGCGGCGATTGAGTTCGCACCGCCGATCAGGTATATCAGGCCGGCTACTATCCCGCTGGCCCCGACGGTCATTGCGCCGGTTGCTCCAAGCAGCATTGCGCTGTTAAGAACCTGGCCGGCGAGTGTCCGCAACGGCATCCGGGCTCGCTGACTTTCGCGCGGGACAAGGTCGCCGGCAGTGCCAAAAGCCGCCAGGGCCCCAAGTTCCGCCTCGTAGGGCTGCACTCCGTCGGCCATCGCGGCGTCAGCAGAGTCACGCAGGTGTGCTTCGGCCTCAGCCAGCAGGTACCGGGCGTCCCGCGGCGGAAGTGCGCGCGCGGCTTCGAAGAGGTCGTCAAGGTAGAATTCGATCGGGCTATCGTCAGGATGATTCATCAGGCTTCCGCCGTTCCGGCGAGTGAGGAGCTGACCACGTTGCCGATCGCCCGGGTGAGGCTCTGCCATTCTGTGCGCTGGTGCGCGAGTGCGCTGTGGCCCGAGGAAGTCAGCCGGTACAGCCGTCGGCGCCGCCCGTTGACGGGGTGCCACTCACTGGCCAGGAACCCGAGGTCTTCCAGGCGGTGGAGAGCCGGGTATACCGCTCCCTCGGTGAGGTCAAGCAGCCCGTCTGTGCGCTCACGCAGCTGGGTGATGACCGCGTAGCCATGCCCCGGATCTGTGCTGAGGATGGCTAGCAGCAGCAAGTCGAGATGACCTTTTACCTTATCTGCACTCATACCTTGGCATCTTAGGTATACGTCGGCTGCGAGTCAACAGTGGCCGCGGTCGCCCCCACCACCAGGTCTGCCCTCCCCGCACCTCGGCTCGTCAGTCCCCTGTCTTCTGAACGGTGCAGTTCGTAACCCGACTTCGGTCCGATCGTGCTCGCGCACGCCCGCGCGCTGCTGCCCTGCGGGCGGGGTGGCGGAGCGGTGCGGTCAGTGCCCGGCCTGCCAGACGGCGCCGTCGGTGAGCAACTGCTCCACGTCGGTGAAGCCGAGGCTGGTGAGGGCCTCGCGGGTGTGCGCGCCCGGCCGGGTGACCTGGCCCGGGGGGAGCGCGCCGATCGGGTCGCCCGCGGCCCCGTCGCCGAACCGGGGCGCCGGGGCGGGCTGGACCACGCCGTCGAGGGTCACGTAGGTGCCGCGCGCCGCCAGGTGCGGGTCGGCCGGGGCCTCGGTCATGGTGCGTACCGGGGCGACGCAAGCATCCGTTGCGCTGAATGCCTTGGTCCACTCCTCCTGTGAGCGCGCGGCGAACCGCGCGGCGAACCGCGCCCGCAGCTGCGGCCAGCGGGGCCGGTCGTGCTGGGCCGGCAGGTCGCCGGGCAGGCCCTCCGGCGCGAACAGGATCTCGGTGAACGCCGCGTAGAACTGGGGCTCGAGCGCGCCGACCGCCATGTGGCGGCCGTCGGCCGTGGCGTAGACGTCGTAGAACGGCGCACCGGAGTCGAGCAGGTTGACGCCGCGCTCATCGGCCCACGTGCCGTCGGCGAGCATGCCGTAGGTCATCGCCTGCAGCACCGCGGCCCCGTCGACGATCGCGGCGTCGACCACGCGGCCCGTGCCGGTGCCGCGCGCCGCGAGGATGCCGGCCACCACGCCGAGCGCGAGGAACATCGACCCGCCGCCGAAGTCGCCCAGGTAGTTGACCGGCACCTGCGGCGGGCCGTCGGCCCGGCCGATCGCGTGCAGCGCCCCGGTCAGCGCGATGTAGCCGATGTCGTGGCCGGCGCTCGACGCCAGCGGGCCGTCCTGTCCCCAGCCGGTCATCCGCCCGTAGACCAGGGCGGGGTTACGCGCCAGGCAGTCGGCGGGGCCGACGCCGAGGCGCTCGGTCACGCCAGGCCGGTACCCCTCGATCAGCGCATCGGACGCCGCGGCCAGCCGGAGCACCACCTCGGCCCCCCGCGGGTGCTTGAGGTCGACCACGACGCGCCGCTTCCCCCGGCTGGTGACGTCGCTGCGCCGGGGGATCGTCGACCGGGAGCCTCCGGGCCGGTCGACCTGGATCACCTCGGCGCCGAGGTCCGCGAGCAGCATCCCGCAGAACGGGCCGGGCCCGATCCCGGCAAGCTCGATTACCCGCACCCCGGCCAGCGGCCCCGGCATCCTCGTCACTGCTACCTCCTGGCTCATCCAGCTAACGATCCGCCGCTTCGGCCAAGATAGTGGACATTCGGGTACACCCCGATGTGCCTAAATGTCCACTATCTTCATGCCCGCTTACCCTGACGCGATAACAGCAGGACGCGGTCAGTGGCCGAGGGCGGTCTCGACGATCTTGACGATCACCATGATCATCGCGAGCGCCAGGTAGCCGCGCAGGCCGAGCAGCCCGAGCCGCCTGGCGCCCCTGATCACCGGGGCCGGCAGCTCGCTCAGCGGCGGCATCCGCCAGGACAGCTTGTCCACCGGAGGCGCCGCCACGCCCACCTCCGCCACGCCCACCTCCGTCACCGGGGCCAGTCCTCGGCCAGCTCCGCCACCTCGGCCAGCACGGCCGCCTCGGCGAGAGCCGCCCGCCGCGCCGTCCGGCGGGCGCTCGCCACCGCGAACCCGCCGATGACCACGGCCATGGCCGCGCACCCGCCCATGATCGCGAAGATCGCGCCGGCGCTGATCGCGGGGAACATCACCGAGGCGGTCAGCACGACCGACAGCGTGATAAGCACCGCGATCACCGCGCCCGTGAACGCGTTGGTCTTCGCCGTGTTGACCCAGGGGCCGAGCACGGCGCGGTCGTTGCACAGCATGAGCAGGAAGACCGTGGCGGCGGGCAGCAGCACGCCCGCGAGTACCTGCACGCCCTCGGTGATCAGCCCGAGCGGAGAGCCTGGCAGCAGCACGATGACCGCCGCCCCGCAGATCAGCGCCGCGTACAGGGCGTAGAAGCCCCTGGCCTGGCCGACGCCGCGGTGCAGCGAGTGCTTCATGCCGAGCACGTCACCGATCGCGTAGGCGGACGACAGCGAGACCGCGAAGGCGCCGATGACGGCCGCGTCGAGCAGCGCGACGGCGAACAGCGCGCCGGCCACGTGCCCGGCGTAGGCGGCGATGCCGCGGGCGAGCCCGGCCGAGTCGGTGAACTGGCCGCCAGAGTGCGCGAACGCGACGGCGGTGGTGCCCATCAGCGCGGCGGCGCCGACGACCACGATGACGATGCCGATCCACAGGTCGGCCTTCTCGTACTTCATGAACCGCGGGGTGATCCGCTTGTCGATCACGTAGGACTGCTGGAAGAACAGCTGCCACGGCGCGATCGTGGTGCCCACGATGCCGATCACCAGCAGCATCACCGCCGCCATCCCGCCGGTCCCCGTGCCTCCGGACCCCGCACCACCTGGCAGCCCGGGCGAGCCGAACCCGGCCGCCATGGCCGACAAGGACGGGTGGGCCATCAGGTACAGCGGCACGAGCAGCAGCGATCCCACGCAGAAGAACATCGCGATCCGCTCGAACGCGCGGAAGGAGCCGGTGAACGCGGTGGCGATGATGATCCCGGCCGCGAAGAGCACCGCGAGTACCTTGGGCACGCCCAGGTAGCCGGCGGCCAGGGTGATGCCGATGAACTCGGTGACGATGGTCAGCCCGTTGAGCAGGAACAGGTCGATGACCTCGAACGTGCCCCAGAACTTCCCGAACCGGGACAGGATCAGCCGGGCGTGCCCGACCCCGGTGACCGCGCCGAGGCGGAGCACCATCTCCTGGTTCACGTACAGCACGGGTATCAGCAGCAGCAGCGTCCACAGCAGCCTCGTGCCGTAGACCTGGCCGGCCTGGCCGTAGGTGGAGAACGCGCCGGCGTCGTTGTCGCCGACCATCACGATCAGGCCGGGGCCGACGACGGCGAGCAGCGTCTTGAACTTCGCCGACAGCGTCGTGCGGGCGGCGTGGTCGTCAAGCCTGATCGTGCCGAGGGCACCGCGGATGTCGCCGACATGCGCCTGGTCAAGCACCGCGGACCGGGCGCCTGCAACCTCTACCTCAACAGCAGTCACTGGAATTCACCTCTTTCGCGCTTTCACTCAAGCGGGATCGAGGCACACGCGAACAGGCTCCGCCACCTCAACAGAAAACGGAGGCGGGCAAGCGAAAAGCCCTGATTACGTCAACGTGTGCCACGGACAAGCGGGGACAGCGGCGGGAAGGGCCGACTTCGGCCCGGACTATCAGAGTCCATCGCACGCCTCCCTTCGTCCGCGGCGCTGGTTTGCGCCTAACACGTAACCACCGGCACACGTGACACCGGCTGAGGTTCGCCATCCGTGGCCGGGCAGGGTCGCGTCCCTGCCGGGGGAGGGGGTCACCTCTCTCGTAAGAGCTTTGGCACTCCACGGCGTAGCGATGCTGCGCAGCCACTTGGCCTCACCCCTTAGGCCGGGGAGAGGTGTCCTGATCCGGAGCGTCTCTCGACGGTTGGGATCAGTGGCCTGTGTCCGTGAAGACGCCTCACCGAACGAGGTGTCTGTCTGACAGTCCCAAGGATGCCCGCTCAGCTTCCCGCATGTCAAACGGGACACGTCCCCCGGGCCGCGGCAAAGGTCCCTCCCGGCTTGCCGCCAGCCGGATCAGCCGCCCGTTCCAGTCCGGCCTGCAGATCGCCCGGTCGCCTTCTCATCGCGGCCTGCCTGATCGCGGCGGACGCCTCGCTGCTGCGCGGCACGCGGTCCGTGCACGCCGAGCTGCCCGGCGAGGCCGCGCTCGCCGCCACCGGGCTCGCCGCCGCGCGTCAGTTATCGCCCGCGCCGGCTGTGACCCAGCCGGCGGGCCCGCCGCGCGTCAGTCATCACCCGGGTCAGGCCGCGCCCTGCGACCGGACCACGGTGACGGCCGCGTTGTACGGCTCGGTCCGGCCGTCCGCCCGCGTGACGATGAGCACCGGGGTGAGGTACCCGGTGCGCAGCCGGGCCCGCTCCTCCTCCGTCGGCATCCGGGAGGTGACCTGGTCGCCCGGGTTCAGCGCGATGACCTGCTTGGACGGCGTCGCCGCCACGAAAGTGCCGACGCCGGGCCTGGTGACGACCAGCCCGGCCTTGCGCAGTTCCTCGACCGCCATCGCGCCGGTCAGCCGGTTGACTCCCCATTCGTGCCGCATCTGCGTGCCGCTCGGGATCTGCGTTCCCACCGGCAGTTCACCACTGATGATCATGTCGCGGATGATGCGCACGATCTGCAGGTACACGCGCTCGCCGGACTCGTAGTCGATCCGCACCCGCGGCGGCGGGGCATCCTCATCGGTCACGGGGACCTCCGGGGAAACGAGAGACACTACTTGCTGAGGTGACTAGACAGCTAGATAGGCAATAGGTAGTGTGGGGTCCGCACGATAGGTAACTCGAATTGACCAAGTCGATTACGTATCGTGCGCGTGCACCTGTCCCCAGGGAACACGAGGGG
Source organism: uncultured Actinomycetota bacterium (assembly GCA_963811335.1). Taxonomy (GTDB): domain Bacteria; phylum Actinomycetota; class Actinomycetes; order Streptosporangiales; family Streptosporangiaceae; genus Trebonia. The sequence goes on from CAWERB010000017.1 coordinate 86,877, forward strand.
GATCCCCCGGGACGGCGCGAGTGCGTGCCCGGCCCACGGTTCCAGTTGTTCCCCGCCTGTGGGCCGGGCGCGGCCCCCTTGGCCGTCCATTTACCGCGAAAGAGGGCCGAAATACCCGCGATGCTGTGATGACGAATTCCAGCGGAAAACCGCAGGTCCGGGCGCTTTCCTCGCTGATGCCTCCGCCCGCAATGACCGCCGGTATGAGCCGGCGACCGGCAGATGAGCTGCAAGCGTCTCCTCGATAATTATTAACTGTCCCTATTTCAAAGCAGGCACTCGCGCCCTGGTAAGCCTGAGTGCCACAATGCGCCCGTAACAATGAAGTCAACAGGCTTCCGGGAAGCGTACCAAAAGGGCCGCTCCTTGTGTACTCGCATTAGTCCGGTGGCGGTTGTTACGTCGCCAGACGGCTCTGTTGCGTACCTGACGTGGGGTTCCGTCCGTCCGCGGCCATGGCGGAAGCCGCTTGACGGCAGGTCAAGGACGCAGCGCAAGGCGGTGCAATTGCGTCGCACGGATGTGCGTAAGATGCGAAGTAGCTTGGTATTCATTCGCGCTAGCCTGCCGGGCCTGCACCAGGGCGCTTGCGGAAATTTCGCATCGCGCGGCCTTGGTCCGACTTCAGAAACACATACTTCCGGCGCCATTAGCGACTTCGCAATGGCCGGCATCGTGACCCCGTCGGCGGCAAACGGGGGCGCCGACGGTACAAGGGCTTCCCGCGCCGCGCGCCGAGGGCAGTGCGCGGCGCGGGAAGCCGCGCCGTCGGCGCGCCACAATGCGGACGGGGCCCAGTAAGGGCGGCTGAGTACGGACGGCCCGGTATGGACGGCCCGGTACGGACGGCTGAGCCGGGACCGTCCCGTCGCGCTTCGGCCCGGCTACCCTCGGTGACCAGCGGACGGCGGGGGACTTACCGGACCGGGTCTCCGCATCGGTAGCCTCTGCCGGTTATCCGCCCATGGCAAGTTCGGTCCGCGCGCTAGTGCCATACGCCCTCGTTCGGGATAATCTTCCTAAATTCACGTAGTAAAAAAAGTCAACGCCGAAGGGACCTGGCTATGACGCCTGAGCTCACCGTCGCCGAGCAGGCGGCCCTCACCAGCGGAAACGATGCGTGGCACACCACGCAGATCGAGTCCGCGGGCCTGCCCTCGATCACCGTCACCGACGGGCCGCACGGGGTGCGCCTGCAGGCGAACCCGCGGGACATGCTCAGGGGGCAGCCGGCCACCTGCTTCCCGCCGGCCGTGGCCAGCGCCTCCACCTGGGACCCGGCCCTGCTGCGCCGGATGGGCGAGGCGCTGGGGGACGAGTGCCGGGCCATGGGCGTCGCGGTGCTGCTCGGCCCGGGCATCAACCTCAAGCGCAGCCCGCTCGGCGGCCGGAACTTCGAGTACTTCTCCGAGGACCCGCTGCTGGCCGGCGTGCTGGCGACGGAGTGGGTGAACGGCCTGCAGAGCAGGAACGTCGGCGCGTCGCTCAAGCACTTCGCGGTCAACAACCAGGAGACCGACCGGCTGCGGGTCAGCGCCGACGTCGACGAGCGAACGCTGCGCGAGATGTACCTGCGGGCCTTCCACCGGGTGATCACCCGGGCCAGGCCGTGGACCGTGATGTGCGCCTACAACAAGATCAACGGCGTTTACGCCAGCCAGGACCCCTGGCTGCTCACCAAGGTGCTGCGCGATGAGTGGGGTTACGAGGGCGTGGTCGTGTCCGACTGGGGCGCGGTCGCCGACCGGGTCGCCGCCGTCGCCGCCGGCCTCGACCTGACCATGCCGGGGCCCGACCCCGCGGGCGACCAGGAGCTCATCGACGCGGTGGCGGGCGGCCGCCTGGATGCGGCGCTGCTCGCGCGGAACGCGGGCCGGGTCAGCGCGCTCGTCGCGGCGGCGCAGGCCCGCACCCCCGCTGACTATGACGAGGCGGGGCACCACGCGCTCGCCCGTGAGATCGCCGGGCGCGCCATCGTGCTGCTCAAGAACGACGCCCGCCCAGGAAGCGAGCAGGGCATCCTGCCACTCGACCCGGCCGCCGCCCAGTCCATCGCCGTCATCGGCGAGTTCGCCCGCACCCCGCGTTACCAGGGCGGCGGCAGCTCGCAGATCACCCCGACCCGGCTGGACGACGCGCTCACCGAGATCACCGCCACGGCGCAGGGGCCCGTGCGCTTCGCGCCCGGCTACCTGACCGACGCGACCGCCGCGCAAGAGGCCGCCGCGGGAGACGGGGAGACCGAGGCGGAAGCGATGAGGGACCTGCTCGCCGAGGCCGTGGCGCTGGCCGCGGCGAGCGACGTCGCGCTGGTCTTCGCCGGCAGCATGCGCGAGACCGAGGGCGCCGACTCCGGCGACATCGACCTGCCCGCGGCGCACCAGGAGCTGATCAAGTCGGTCGCGGCGGTCAACCCGCGCACCGTGGTGATCCTGTCCAACGGCGCGGTGCTCGCCACCGCCGGCTGGGACGCCGCGGTGCCGGCGCTGATCGAGGGCTGGCTGCTCGGCCAGGCGGGCGGCGGCGCCATCGCGGACGTGCTGTTCGGCCGGGTCAACCCGTCGGGGCGGCTGGCCGAGACCATTCCGCTCAAGCTGCGGGACCACCCCTCCTACCTGGACTTCCCCGGCGAGAACGGGCACGTCAGGTACGGCGAGGGCCTGCACGTCGGGTACCGGGGCTTCGACGCGCGCGAGCAGGAGGTGGCCTACCCGTTCGGCTTCGGCCTGTCGTACACGACCTTCGAGTACGGCCAGCCGACCGCGACCGCGACCGACGCGGGCATCGAGGTGCGCGTTCCCGTCACCAACGCCGGCCAGCGGGACGGCCGGGAGGTCGTCCAGGTGTACGTGAGCCTGCCCGGCTCGGCGGTGCGCCGCGCGCCGCGCGAGCTGAAGGCGTTCGCCAGCGTCCCGGTCACGGCGGGCGAGACCGCCGACGTCACGCTCGTCATCGAGCGCGACGACCTCGCCTACTGGGACACCCGGCTCGGCCGCTGGGTGGTGGAGGGCGGCGAGTACCACTGCGCCGTCGGCGCCTCCTCCCGCGACCTGCGCGGCACCGCCGTCGCCGAGGTCAAGGGCGACGACGCGCGGGTACCCCTGACCACCGACTCGACGCTCGGCGAGTGGCTCGCCGACCCGCGCGGCGCGCAGGTGCTCGGCCAGGCGTTCGCCGGAGCGGCGGGCGACGCGGACGGCCCCATGGCCGCGATCTTCAACGACCCGACGATGCTGCTGTTCCTGAGCGCCATCCCGCTCGGCCGGATGGCCGCCTTCCCCGGCAGCCCGCTGACCCCGCAGCTCATCGCCGACCTGGTAACCGCCGCCAACGCCTGACGCGGAAGAGGGCGGGAAGAGCGGCGGCGCGATAAAGCGTTGGCATCATCTGGCCCTTATCGTCTAGTCTTTCCCGCCGGTGAACGAACCTTCCTCGAAAGCTGCGCCGTCGTCCCCGGCTGGGGCGCCCGGCCCTGCCCGCGACGGCAACCGCGCTGCTGGCGGTGTCCGCGCGCCTCGCGGCGGTGTCCGCGTGCCTCGCGGCGACCGCGCGTCCCGCGCGGACCGCAGCGGCCGCGGCGATCCCGCGGCGCCCAAGGTGCCTGACCGGCGCGCCGCGTCCCGCGAGGCCGCGCTCGCCGGCGTCGCCATCGGCTACCCGGAAGAACTGCCGGTCAGCCAGCGCAGGGACGACATCGCCGCCGCCATCCGAGACCACCAGGTGGTGATCGTGGCCGGCGAGACCGGCTCGGGCAAGACCACCCAGCTGCCCAAGATCTGCCTGGAGCTCGGCCGCGGCATCGCCGGCCAGATCGGCCACACCCAGCCAAGGCGCATCGCCGCGCGCACCGTCGCGGAACGGATCGCCGAGGAACTTGGCACGCAGCTCGGCGAGGTGGTCGGATACAAGGTCAGGTTCACCGACAAGTCAGGCGACGCGACCGCCGTGAAGCTGATGACCGACGGCATCCTGCTCGCCGAGATCGCGGGTGAGCCGAACCTGCGCCGCTACGACACCCTCATCATCGACGAGGCGCACGAGCGCAGCCTGAACATCGACTTCATCATCGGCTTCCTGCGGCAGCTGCTGCCGCGCCGCCCCGACCTGAAGGTGATCATCACCTCCGCGACCATCGACCCGGAGCGGTTCGCCGCGCACTTCGCCGACCCCCGCACCGGCGAGCCCGCGCCGATCGTCGAGGTGTCCGGCCGTACCTATCCGGTCGAGGTCCGCTACCGGCCCATAGCCGATCCCGAGCGCACTGGTCCACCCGGGCAGGCTGGCGACGAGGACCGGGACCAGGTCACCGCGATCACCGACGCGGTCGGCGAGCTTGAGCGGGAGGGACCCGGCGACATCCTCGTCTTCCTGTCCGGCGAGCAGGAGATCCGCGACACCGCCGACGCGCTGCAAGGGCCGCGCGAGTACCGACGTCCTGCCGCTGTACTCCCGGCTGTCGTCGGCCGAGCAGCACCGGGTGTTCGAGGTGCCCGCGGACCGTTCGCCATGGCGAGCCGCCGCATCGTCCTGGCCACCAACGTCGCCGAGACGTCGCTCACCGTCCCCGGCATCCGCTACGTCATCGACCCGGGCACCGCCCGGATCAGCCGGTACAGCCTGCGCACCAAGGTGCAGCGGCTGCCCATCGAGGCGATCTCGCAGGCCAGCGCCAACCAGCGCAAGGGCCGCTGCGGCCGTGTCGCCGACGGCATCTGCATCCGGCTGTACTCGGAGGAAGACTTCGATGCCCGGCCCGAGTTCACCGACCCGGAGATCCAGCGCACCAACCTGGCCAGCGTCATCCTGCAGATGGCGGCCGCCCGGCTCGGCGACGTGCGCGACTTCCCGTTCGTCGACCCGCCGGACCCGCGCGCCATCACCGACGGCGTCAAGCTGCTCGAGGAGCTGAACGCCGTCGCCGACGGCACGCCTCACCGAGACCGGGCGCCAGATGGCCCGCCTGCCCGTCGACCCGCGCATCGCCCGGATGATCATCGAGTCGGGCAAGCAGGGCTGCGCCAGGGAGATCCTCGTCATCGCCGCCGCGCTGTCCATCCAGGACCCGCGCGAGCGCCCCACCGACAACCAGCAGGCCGCCGACACCGCGCACCGCCGCTTCGCCCAGCCGGAGTCGGACTTCCTCGCCTTCCTCGCGCTGTGGGACTACCTCGCGGAGAGGCAGCGTGAGCTGTCCGGCTCGGCGTTCCGCCGCCTGTGCCGCGCCGAGTTCCTCAACTACCTGCGCGTCCGCGAGTGGCAGGACCTGCACGGCCAGCTGTCCTCGCTCGTCCCGCGACCTCGGCATCGACACCAGGACATCATCATCGGAACGGGTGCGGGTACACACCGCCCTGCTCGCCGGCCTGCTTGTCGCAGGTAGGCATGAAGCTGGTGCTCGCGCCTGCCAGGCCAGCCGCTGCGCCGGCCCGGGCGCGCCGGGCGGCGCCGAGCGCGGCAGCCGCCCGCTGCCTGAGTTCCTCGGCGCCCGCGGCACCAAGTTCGCCGTCTTCCCCGGCTCCGGCCTGGCCAAGCAAGCCACCGGACTGGGTGGTCGCCGCCGAACTGGTGGAGACCTCCCGGCTGTGGGCGCGGACCGTCGCCGCCATCGAGCCGGAATGGATCGAGCCGGTCGCCGCGCACCTGGTCAAGCGCTCCTACAGCGAGCCGCGCTGGTCCCGTTCGCAGGGCAGCGCGGTCGCGTCCGAAAAGGTCACCCTCTACGGCATCCCGATCATCGCCGACCGGACCGTGCTGCTGCACCGCATCGACCCGGTGCTGGCGCGGGAGCTGTTCATCAGGCACGCCCTCGTCGAGGGCGACTGGCAGACCAGGCACCACTTCTTCCGCGACAACGCCACGCTCCTTGAGGAGGCGGCCGCCCTCGAGCAGCGGGCCCGCCGCCGCGGCCTGGTCGCGGGGGAGGAGGCGCTGTTCGCGTTCTACGACGCCCGCGTCCCCGCCGAGGCGGTATCCGCCCGCCACTTCGACACCTGGTGGAAGCAGGCCCGCGCACGAGACACCAGGACTGCTCACCCTCACGCTCGACACCTGCTTTCCGCCGAGGCGGACGAACTCGACGCCGGCGACTACCCCGAGGTGTGGACCTCCTCGTCTTCCTTCCCGGCCGGGACGGCGGGCGGCGGCGCACGGGGCCCGGGGCAACCGGGCTCGCTCTGTCCTACGCGTTCGAGCCGGGCAGCGACGACCGACGGCGTCACCATCGACATCCCGCTCAACACGCTCAACCAGGCCCGCCCGGAGGAGTTCTCCTGGCAGGTACCCGGGCTGCGCATGGAACTGGTCACCGAGCTGATCCGGTCCCTGCCCAAGACGCTGCGCCGCGAGCTCGTCCCCGCGCCCAACGTGGCCCGCGAGATCCTCGCCGACCTCGACGGCAGAGGGCGCCCCGGCGCCGACGTCAGGGACGACCATGTCCCGCGAGCTGCTGCGGCTGCGCGGCGTGCGCGTCACCCCGGACGATTTCGACCTGGAGAAACTGCCGCCGCACCTGCGGTTCACCTTCCGCGTGCTCGACGGGACCAAGGTGGTCGCCTCAGGTAAGGACCTGGCCGCCCTGCAGCGCCAGCTGCGCCCCAAGGTCCGCGCCACCCTGTCCGCCCGCGCCACCGCGCTGGCCAGGACCGGGGTCACCACCTGGGACTTCGGCCCGCTGCCCACGGTGTTCACCGACGGCGAGGTGAAGGCGTACCCCGCCCTCGTTGACGCGGGCGCCCCTGGTAATCCGAATGGCACGGTCGACGTCCGGCTGTTCGAGAGCGCCGCGGCCGCGGCCAGCGCCATGCGGGCCGGGACCAGGCGCCTGGTGCTGCTCGCCGTGAAGTCACCCGCCAACGAGGTCGCGAAACGGCTGACCACCGCGCAGAAGCTGGTGCTGTCCGACAACCCGCACGGCTCCGTCTCCGCCCTGTTCACCGACTGCGTCGGCTGCGCCGTCGACGGCCTGATCGCCGAGGCAGGCGGCCCCGCCTGGGACGCCGCCGCGTTCGGCCGGATCGTGGACCACGTCAGGCCCCGGCTGCACGCCGCCGTCTACGAGGTGGTGACCTGGGCGGAGGAGATCCTTCGCGGCGCGCACGAGGTACGGCTGCGCCTCGACGCGCTGCGCAGCGCCGCGCTCGCCCCGGCCGTCGCGGACATCCGCGCTCAGCTCGACGGCCTCATCGGCCCCGGTTTCCTCACCGCCGCGGGCTCCGCCCGGCTGCCCGCACCTCGCCCGTTACGTGAAGGCGATCGGCCGCCGCCTCGACAAGCTCGCCGACAACGCGGGCCGGGACGCACAGCAGATGGCCGTCGTGCACCGGGTACAGGACGCCTACGGCCAGGCGCTCGCCGCGCTGCCACCCGAGGCCAGGGCGACGGACGCCGTCCGGGAGGTCCGCTGGCAGATCGAGGAACTGCGGGTGAGCCTCTTCGCGCAGACTTTTCGCACGCCCGCCCCCGTGTCCGAGCGCCGCATCATGACGGCGATCGCCGCCCTCCCCTGACCCGCATCCGCTCACCATGGTTCGGCCGCGGCAGGCCTCAGCCGTCCGGCCCCGGGCCTAACTGGCAACGCGTTGCCAGTTGTATGCCCAGCATGTTGATATCAATCGAATACCTCTGCTGCGGTATCCCGCCAATTAAGCTAGTCATCGGCGCGTCATTCGACTAAAGGACTACGCCAAGTGCTAGGTTGTTTCCCATCTAGCACGCTCTCCCGCCCCGTCCACCCGCGGCCGCCGGATATGAGCGCGTCACCCGGATTCCCCGATCGAGGAGGAACCACCATGACTGGAACACCGCCCGTACGGCGCCGGCTGCTCGGCTCCGCGCTGCGCGGGATACCGTGAGGGCCTCGGCTACAACCTGGACGAGGCCGCGAGGATCCTCGAGTGCGACCGCTCGAAGATCAGCCGGATCGAGACCGGCCAGCGCGGCATCCGCCCCAAGGAGCTGCGGGAACTGCTGACCGAGTACGGCGTGCCCGCGGCCGAGCAGGAGGCGCTGCTGGCGGTCGCGCACCGCGGCCGGGAAACCGGCTGGTGGCTTGACTACCGTGACGTGCTGTCGGCGGGCGCGCAGGATTACGTGATCATGGAGGTCGCCGCCACCGACATCCTCGTGTACGAGGCAAACCAGGTTCCCGACCTGCTGCAGACGCCGGACTACATCCGTGCCGTGGCCGAGGCGGACGCTCGCTACACCTCGGCGGAGCAGCGGGCGCACGCCAGGGAGGTGAAGCTGAACCGGCAGCACGTCGTGCTCGCCGGGCGGGCGCCGGGGCTGGACATCGTGCTCACGGAGGGGGCGCTGCGCCAGACGGTCGGCCCGCCGCGGGTGATGCGCGAGCAGCTCGACCGGCTCGCGGCCGTGGCCGAGACCGGCTTCACCGACGGTCAGCGTGACGCGGGCGTTCCCGACGGAGGGCGTTCCCGCGCCTCGCTGCGGGTGCTGCCGTTCGCGGCGGGCGCGCACGTGGCGGCCGGCGTGCGGCTCGATGACGTTGCTGCGGTTCGCGGAGACCCCGGAGATCGGCGTTGTCCACCTAGCGGCGCTGTCCGGCGGCGTCAGCCTTGACGGCCGGGAGGAGGTGGCCCGTTACCTGCGGGCGTTCGCCCAGTTGCGCTCGGCGGCGCTCAGCACGTCGCGCTCGGCGCAGCTGATCCGCGCCGCGGCGAGGTCGCACAACCGTTAAGAACTGGGAGCGTCGGCCTGGTCGGTCTCGGCGAGGGCGGGCATCGCCACTGCGCGGGCGGGAAGCGCGAGTTTCTTGTTGACGTCCTCAAGCTTGGCGATCAGGTCTTGGATGTCGCGAAGCTGCTGGCTGTCGTCTCGCACGCCGTTGCCGTAAGTCATGGACCGGAACTCCAGGGTCGAGAGGGGGGACTCGACGGATAGGCATACGCCTTTGATGCCTAGCTAGACGCATCCTATCGTGATTTTACGGACTTGTCGCCATCGGCAGGGGTATCTTATTTCGCCGCTGGAGGAAATCGGGGTGCGGGCCCTTGTCCGTGAACGTGAGCTTATAGCGTGCGGGCGCGCCGCGTGCGGCGGATCATCAAATAGGCGACACTATCATCGAAACAGCAGGTCAGACGGGGTGCAAACGTATGCATGGCCGTTCCGAAATGTCCATTTCTAAGATAAACGAGCATTGCCGGTGCACTGTCCGCCGTACGTCGTGCGTTCGCACGTGCAGGCGGCCCGTGGTACCCGTAGAATGGCGGATGGCGCACGCGAATTATGCATTGATCTATTGCACCTGTAAATGCACGGCAGAAAATCGCGTGCGGATGCACGTGCATACGGCGGCCTTGGCGGCGCGCTGCGGCGTGGCCGGGTCAGCGCGGCTGGCCGTGCAAGCGCGGCTGGCCGTGCATCAGTTCCCCGAGTTCCCGCGCCGTGGGGGCGGGCACCGGGAGCGGCGAGGCGCTGCCGCGCGACGGGCGCAGGCCGTCGATGAGCATGGCGAGGTAGCGCCGCCATACGTCCGGGGTGACGGCGGCGGCGTACTCGGCGAGCGAGGCGAGCATGAACGCGATCATCTTCACGTCGGCCGCCTCGAAGTCCCCGCGCAGGTCGCCGGAGGCCTGCGCGCGCTGGACGAGCTTGCTGATGACCGGGCGCATGCGGTCGCGGGCGTAGCAGACCTGGTCCCGGTCATAGGTGCCGAACATCATCAGCTGGCGCAGGCCGGTGTCGCCGGCCATGGCGGCGGTGGCGTACTCGAGGTAGGAGACGATGGCCTGGCCGGGATCGGCTGCGGCGCAGGCGTCTTCCGCGACGGTGACGAGGTTGTCGATGCGCTCCCGGAAGAGGGCGGCTGACCAGTGCCTCCTTGTCGGGGAAGCGGCGGTAGACGGTGCCGACGCCGACGCCGGCCGCCCGGGCGACCTCATCGAGGGTGGCGTCGAGGCCGCGCTCGGTGAAGACCTGCGCCGCGGCGGCGAGGATGCGCTGCCTGTTCCGCTCGGCATCGCGGCGGAGGGGGCGCTCGCCCGCCTGGCCGCGTGACGTTTCCTGAGCCTGGGCCGTCATATGTTCTAGAGTACCCCTAACGGAGGTAGTTCCTCCGCTTGTGTTATGCTCTGCCGTAAGTGGAACTATACCCTCCAGATTGGTGACTGGAATGTCCGAGGCAAGCGTCCCCCTGACGGCGGGGGAGAGCGGCGGGACGCAGCCCGGATCGGGCACGGTGCCCGATTCACGGCGCTGGCTGGTCCTTGTCGTGATCGGGCTCGCGCAGCTGATGGTCGTGCTCGACATGACCGTCATGAACCTGGCGCTGCCGTCCGCGCAGCGTGACCTGGGGTTCAGCAACGTGGACCGGCAGTGGATCGTGACCGCGTACTCCCTGTCGTTCGGCAGCCTGCTGCTGTTCAGCGGCCGGGTGGCGGACCTCATCGGCCGCAAGGTGGTCTTCATCACCGGGCTCGTCGGGTTCGCCGCCGCGTCGGCGATCGGCGGCGCGTCGGTGAACTTCGCGATGCTGGTGACGGCGCGCGCGTGCCAGGGCGTGTTCGGCGCGATGCTCGCGCCGGCCGCGCTGGCCCTGCTGACCACCACGTTCAGCGATCCCAAGGAACGCGGCAAGGCGTTCGGCGTCTACGGAGCGATCGCCGGCGCGGGCGGTGCGGTCGGCCTGCTGCTGGGCGGCGCGCTGACCGAGTACCTGTCGTGGCGCTGGTGCCTTTACATCAACCTGTTCTTCGCCGGGCTGGCGGTGGCGGGCGGCGCACTGCTGCTCAAGCGGCAGGCCAGGCAGCCGGGCGCCCGGCTGGACATCCCGGGCGTGATCATGGTTTCCGGCGGCGTGTTCTGCCTGGTGTACGGGTTCTCGAACGCCGCGCTGCACTCCTGGTCCGTCCCGTCGACCTGGGGCTACCTGGTCGCGGGCGGGCTGCTGCTCGTCGGGTTCGCGGTGTGGCAGGCGCGCGCCGCGCACCCGCTGCTGCCGCCGCGGGTGGTACTTGACCGTAACCGGGGCGGCGCCTACCTGGCGATCCTGATCGTCGGGGCGGGCATGTTCGGCATCTTCCTGTTCGTCACCTATTACCTGCAGGTGACCCTCGGGTACTCGCCGGTCAAGAGCGGGCTCGCCTTCCTGCCGATGGTGTTCTGCATCGCGACCGCCGCGAACGTGTCCAACATCGTGCTGCTGCCGCGGATCGGGCCGCGGCCGCTCGTGGTCGGCGGTTTCCTGCTGCTGGCCGGGGCGCAGTTCTGGCTGACCCATATCGGCCTGCGCAGCGACTACGCCGGGGTGATCCTCGGCCCGCTGATGATCACCGGCCTCGGCATGGGCCTGCTGTTCTCCACGTCGATGAACACCGGCACCTACGGGATTCCCCCGCGTGACGCCGGCGTCGCCTCGGCCACGGTCAACACGGGCCAGCAGCTCGGCGGCTCGATCGGTACCTCACTGTTCAACACGATCGCGGCGAGCGCCGCCGCCAGCTACATCACGGGCCACCTGGTCTTCCACGGCCATCCGTCCAAGGCGGCGGTGGCGCTGGTCCAGGCCCAGGGCGCGGTGCACGGCTACACGACGGTGTTCTGGTGCGGCCTGGGCATCTTCCTCGGCGGCGCGGTCATCGTCGGGTTGCTGATGCGCAGCGGCCCGCTGGCCCCGCCGGCCCGCGCCGCGCCCGGCCGCGCCGGCGGCCACCGAGGCGGCCGCCGCGACCGAGGCAGCCGCCGCGACCGAGGCAGCCGGGGCGACCGAGGCAGTCGCCGCGACCGAGGCAGCCGGGGCGGGTGCGGCGGGTCCTGGGCCGGGCGGCCCGGTCAGCGCGACCGAGTAGTAATGCCGCGTCCCGTTCGCGCCGGCCGGCCGGCGCGAACGGGAAGGCGGTCTCGGTCTCGGTGAAGCGGCCGAGCACGATCGTGAAGCGGGTCATGCCCGGCCGGCTGGTGACGAGCACCGCGCCGTGGTGGGCGGTGACGACCGCGTGGACGATGGCGAGCCCCAGCCCGGTGGAGGAGGCGTTGCTCGCGTGCGAGCGGGACGTGTCGGCGCGGGTGAACCGCTCGAAGAGGTCGGGCAGCAGGTCGGCCGGGATGCCCGGGCCGTTGTCGGTGACGGTGAGCACCAGCCGGGGTGCGGGCGGGAGCGTGCCGTGCGCGACCGACTCCGTGCCGATGCCTGGCTCGCCAGCGGGCAGCGCGCCGCTGACCCCGACGGTGACGGTGGTGCCGTCTGGGGTATGCCGTCCGGCGTTGCTCAGCAGGTTGCCGAGGACCTGGTGCAGCCGGTGCTCATCGCCGAGGGCGAGCACCGGGTCGTCGGGGAGTTCCAGGATCCAGCGGTGGCGGGGACGGGCGACCCGCGCGTCACTTGTCGCCTCGATGGCCAGCCGGGTCAGGTCGACAGGCTCGCTGGACAGCGGCCGGCCGGCGTCGAGCCTGGCGAGCAGCAGCAGGTCGTCGACGAGGACGCTCATCCTGGTGGACTCGGACAGCACCCGCCCGAGTGCGTGCGTGACCTCGTCGGGTGAGTCGCCCGGGTGGCGCAGGGCGAGCTCGGCGTAGCCGCGGATCGCGGCGAGCGGCGTGCGCAGCTCGTGGCTGGCGTCGGCGGCGAACCGGCGCAGCCGGGCCTCGCTCGCCGCCCGGTGCCGCAGCGCGATCTCCACGTGACCGAGCATGCGGTTGAACGCGAGCCCGACCTGGCCGGTCTCGGTGTGCGGGTCAGTGTCGGGCACCCCGGCGGGCAGCGAGACAACACCTGACTCGAGCGGCAGCTCGGCGACCTGTGAGGCGGTGGTCGCCACCCGGCGCAGCGGGCGGAGCGAGAACCGGACCCAGAGCATGCCGAGCACGCCGGCGAGCAGCAGCACGGCGCCGAAGACCGCGGCCTCGGCGAGCGCGATGTCGCCCAGCTGGTCGTGCTCGATGGCCAGCGGGAGCCCGGTGATGTAGACAGAGCCGTCACCGTCGGGGTCGTTGACCGAGGTGAGCAGGTACGTGCCCCGCGTGCCGGTGAGGTAGCGGGTGTGGGTAGGGGCGGGGGGGCCGGAGCCCGGGCCGTCGTGGGGCCGGGCGGACCAGGTGGGGATGGTGTCCAGGCTGGCCTCGTCGGCGGCGGTCAGGTTGAACTTGCCGTCGCCGATGAGCGTGCTCTGCCACTGGTCCTGGGAGATCGCGGGCGACGAAGGTGTTCTCGCCGAGCCCCGGGCAGGGAGGACTCGGCCACGCTGAACCGGGCGTGGCGCCTCGCGCCGCTCTGCCCGCCGTCCGGCTCCGTCGTCCTTCCCGCTGCCGTGGTAGCTGCGTGCTCCCAGCAGTTGTACGCGAGCCCGGTCGCGGTCTGCAGCTCGTTGTTCAGCTCGCTGGACAGCGCGTTCTGCGCCGCGAAGTAGGTGACCAGGCCGACGGTGGCGCAGGCGACAGCGAGCAGCGCGACGAGGCCCGCGATCAGCCGGCCGCGCAACGTGGCGGGGAGGAACCTGCGGGGTCGCCGCGCCTGCCCGCCGGGTGCCGCCGGCTCGCCGGGTGCCGTCTGGACCAGGGGAACCTGCCTGCCGTACCGATCACCCGCCCGGCTTGAGCACGTAGCCGACGCCGCGGACCGTGTGGATGAGCGGATCGCGGCCCGCGTCGATCTTCTTGCGCAGGTAGCTGATGTAGAGCTCGACCACGTGCGCCTGGCCGCCGAAGTCGTAGTTCCACACCCGGTCGAGGATCTGGGCCTTGGACAGCACCCGGCGCGGGTTGCGCATCAGGAAGCGCAGCAGCTCGAACTCGGTCGCGGTCAGGTCGATCGAGCTCGCCGGCCCGGCGGACCTCGCGCGCGTCCTCGTCCATGGTCAGGTCGGCCACGACGAGCGCGCCCTCGCCGCTCGCGGTGCGGGCCAGGTTCGCCCGGCGCAGCAGGCCGCGCAGCCGGGCGAGGACCTCCTCGAGGCTGAACGGCTTGGTGACGTAGTCGTCGCCGCCCGGCGGTGAGCCCGGCGACCCGGTCCTCCACCGCGTCCCTGGCGGTGAGGAACAGCACGCAGACGCCGGGCAGCTCGGCGCGCAGCCGCCGCATGACCTCAACGCCGTCGAAATCGGGGAGCATGATGTCGAGCACGACCGCGTCCGGGCGGAAGTCCCGGCCGGACTTGACCGCCTCGGCGCCGCTGCCCGCGGTCCGCACGGACCAGCCCTCGTAGCGCAGCACGCTGGACAGCAGCTCGGCCAGGCTCGGCTCGTCGTCCACCACGAGCACCCGCACCGGCGTGCCGTCCGCGTGCTGCGTGCCCGCGCCGTGCCCGAGCGTCGCGGTCGCCTGGCCGTTCGGCGCGGCCTGTGCCGTGGCGGCGCCGCTGCCGGCCTCGTTCCTCGGCTCATCAGGCATGATCGATCGCTCACTCGTAGACGCTAGGGAAACAGAACTCCTTACCAGCATGGCAACGACCCTAGACGAGCTACCCAGAGAATATCGTATGGATTTCCTCTGAGTCTCCGCGCTGCCCGCGCTGAGCTCCCGCAATTCGGGCTTTCCGGTCAGCCCGGCTGCCGTCAGGCGGTGCTGTCAGGCTGGCTCGTCGAGCAGGCGCGCGAGCTTGGACCCGTGCCCGGCCGGCCGGGCCCCGGCCGCGAGCAGCAGGTCGGCCGCGGCCCGCTGCAGCGCCGGGTCGGCGGCGGGCACCTCGACCTCGATCTCCCGCCAGCGCAGGACTGTCCCGCCCGTCCCGCCCGGGTCGTCGCGCGGTGTCGGAGTCGGCGGGCACGGCGCGCGTGACCAGGTCGTCGGCTACCTCCGCCACGACCCGGCCATCGCCGGAGTGCAGGGTAACCACCGTACGTTCCGTATCGAGGGTGGCGATGGGGGCGAGCGGCTGGCCGCCGGTGACCTCGGCCACCCGGGCGGCGAGCTCACCGGGCACCTCGCGCTCGGCGGCGCCGAGCGGCGCGTGCACCTCGCGGCGCGCGCCGGCCTGCGCGGGCAGCTTGAGGTGCCAGCCCTCGTCGGTGCCACCGGAGCGCCGCCGCAGCGTGATCTTGCCGGCGGCGAGCCGCCCGTCGGGGGTGTCGAAGTACGTGGCGGACAGGTGGTGCAGCACCGGCTCGGCCGCGGTAACGCCGGCGACCCCGCGAAAGACGGCCGCTCGAAGCCCGGGTCAACATCGAACTTCTGCTCGATCTCCAGGTGCTCGCTCATCCTCGCCCCGCTATCTCTCCGGGTCAGGCAAAGCCCTGTCCGGGCCTGGCAGCCATCGTAGCCCCGCCCGGCCCCGGGCCTACGATGGAAGCGTGGTAACTGGGGCGGTGGTGCTGGCCGGCGGGCGCTCCTCCCGGATGGGCACGCCCAAGGCGGCACTGGAATGGCACGGGTCGACGCTGCTGCGCCGGACCGTCGGCATCGCCGCCCGCGCGACCGGCGGCCCGGTGGTCGTCGTCCGGGCGAGCGGCCAGGACCTGCCGGAGCTGCCCGCGCCGGTGACCGTGGTCGACGACCCGCGGGAAGGCAAGGGACCGGTTCAGGGGATCGCGGCCGGCCTCGCCGCGCTGGCGGGCCAGGCGGAGGCCGCGTTCGTGACCTCCACCGACCTGCCGTTCCTGCACCCGGCCTTCATCCGCCGGGTGGTCCGCGCCCTGCGCACCCCAGGCAGCGCGGCCGGGCCGGACGTCGCGCTGCCGGTCGCCCGCGGCTACCCGCAGCCGCTGGCCGCCGCCTACCGCACCGGCCTCGCCGCGCTCGCCGAGCGCCTCGTCGAGGACGGACAGGCTGCGCCCCGCGTTCCTGTTCGCCGAGTGCGCCGTCGCCCGGCTCGACGGCGCCGAGCTGCTGACCGACCCGGTGCTCGCCGCCCTCGACCCGGGCCTGGACTCGATGCTGAACGTCAACACCCCCGAGGACTACGCCCAAGCTCGCCGGCGCCCGGCGCCTGAGGTGACCGTCCAGCTGCTCGGCGCCCTGGTCACGCCCGGCGCGCCGGCCGGGCCCGCGGGCGGCCAGGGCGGCGACGGTCCAGGCGGCCGCGGACGCCGTCGGCCTGCCGCTGCGCGGGCAGGTTGCCGTCGCGCTCAACGGTGACCAGGTCACCCGCGATCCCGAGGCCCCGCTGGCCCAGGGCGACACCGTCTCCTTCATGCCGCCGACCGCCGCCGACCTGCCCGCCGAGTTGGCCGCCGAGTTAGCCGCCGGGCCCGCGCGTGGACGCGACCGCGCTGTGGCGGGCGACAAGGCAGGCGGGTCGGCGCTGGGTAATCCCCAGGCAGCCGCCGCGCCATGGACCATCCGATTTGCCCGGTAGTAACGTAATTGACAGCCAGCCGGCGGTCCGCATGCCGCCGGCCATCCGCGTGATCGAGAAGGAGGCGCGCTTTGGGCAAGCAGCGGGCCAGGGACCCTGGCAAGCTACGTGCGGCTGACCGAGCCGCTCGTCAGGGAGAACGGGGAACTGCGCCCCGCGACCTGGGACGAGGCGCTCGGCCGCGCCGCGGCGGGATTCGCGCGGGCGCGCGACCACGACGCCACGAAGACCTTCGGCGTCTTCAGCTGTTCCAAGGCGTCGAACGAGATGAACTACGCCGCGCAGCGAAGTTCACTCGCGCCGCGATGGCGACCAACAACATCGACTCATGTAACCGCACTTGACACGCCCCCAGTGTCGCCGGTCTGGCGGCAGTTTTCGGAGCGGGTGGCGGCACCTGCTCCTACCGGGAGGCGGAAGACGCGGACCTCATCGTCATGTGGGGCTACCAACGCGCGCGAAGCGCACCCGATCTTCTTCCATCATGTGCTCAAGGGCATACGTAACGGCGCGAAGATGTACTCCGTCGACCCGCGGCTGCTCGGCCACCGCCAAGTGGGCGGACGCCTGGCTCGGCATCCACGTCGGCTCCGACATCAGCCTCGCCAACGCGATCGGCAACGAGATCATCGCGGCGGGCCTGGCGGACGAGGAGTTCATCAGGCGCGCCACGACCGGCTTCGAGGCGTACAAGGAGCAGGTCGCCAGGTACCCGCTCGAGCGGGCCGAGCGCGACTCCGGCGTGCCGAAGGAGCTGATCAGGCAGCTCGCGCACGACTACGCGCGGGCGGACCGGGCGCAGATCTGCTGGACGCTCGGCATCACCGAGCACCACAACGCCACCGACAACGTCCTCGCGCTGATCAACCTGTCCCTGCTGACCGGGCACGTCGGCAAGTACGGCTCGGGGCTGGTGCCGCTGCGCGGGCCAGAACAACGTCCAGGGCGGCGGCGACATGGGCGCCATACCGAACAAGCTGGCCGGCTTCCAGGACATCGAGACCGACCATGACGCCCGCCGCCGGTTCGGCGAGAAGTACGGCGTCGCCGGTCCCGCCAAGAAGGGCATGGCACCTGTCGCAGATGTTCGACGCCATGGCGCGCGGCGAGCTGACGACTGCGCCTACTGCATCGGCGAGAACCCGATGAACTCCGAGGCGGACACGCTGCACACCCGCAAGATGCTCGAGGGCCTCGACTGCCTGGTGGTGCAGGACATCGTGCTGACCGAGACCGCCAAGGTCGCCGACGTGGTGCTGCCAGGCACCGCGTCCTGGTGCGAGTCGGAGGGCACGGTCACCAGCAGCGAGCGCCGCGTGCAGCGCGTCCGCAAGGCGATCGAGCCGCCGGAGGGCGCCCGCGACGACATCTGGATCATCGCCGAGCTCGCCAAGCGACTCGGCTACGACTGGGGCGACCCCAGCGCCGGAAGAGCTGTGGAACGAGCTGCGGGAACTGTCCCCGATGCACCGCGGCATGTGCTACGAGAAGCTGGAGCGGCTCGGCGGCGTCCAGTGGCCCTGCCCGGACGAGGAGTCGGAGGGCACCCTGTTCCTGCACGCCAGGCTGTGGGAGGAGGACCCGGCCAAGCGCGGCAAGCCGGCGCCGTTCAGCCTGGTCGGTGCAGGAGGACCCGCTCGACACGCTCACCGGCGAGTACCCGATCAGGCTCACCACCGGTCGCCGCCTCGACTCCTACAACACCGGCGTGGCGACCAACCAGTTCTCCACGCCGCTGCGCAAGACGGAGTCGATGCACCTGTCGCCCGAGGACGCGGCGAGCCTGGGCCTGGCCGACGGCGACGGTCGCGAGGATCACCTCGCGGCGCGGCTCGATCATCGCTCCCGGTGCGCGTCGACGAGACGCTGCGGCCGAAGGGCTCGCGTTCATGACACTGCACTTCCCCGACCAGGTGGAGACGAACATGCTCACCCTCGACACCTGGGACCCGAAGTCGGGCACCGCGGAGTTCAAGGCGACCGCGATCCGGGTGGAGCCCGCGTCGGAGCAGGAGATCGCCATCGCCGCGGAGCGGCTCAGGAGTACGGCCGCGGAGCGGCTCAGGAGTACGGCCGCGGAGCGGCCGCACGGCACGGAGGTGGTTTCTTAGTGGACCTGCGCCTGACGGCGAAGGCGGCCGGCGACGGCCGAGGAACGGGCCGCGGTCGACGCGGTCCTCGGCCCGCCGGCGTCCGGTGGGAAGGCGGCGCGCGCACCGCGCTGGACGCCCACGTCGCGTTCGGCGGCCGCGCCGCCCGCGACCGCCGCCACCTGCTGATCACCGTGCTGCACGCGGTGCAGGAGCGGGCGGGCTGGATCAGCCCGGGCGCGCTTGACTACGTGTCGCGAGCGGCTCACGGTCCCCCGGCCGAGGCGTACGGCGTCGCGTCCTTCTACGCCCTGTTCCGCACCGAGCCGGGCGCCGGGCGCGGTGGTGCACGTCTGCGACGACGTGGCCTGCCAGGTGGCCGGCGCGGAGGAGCTGTGCGCGGAGATGGCCCGCCGGTTCGGCCGCGAGGGGACAGAAGCCGTGTTTGCCGGCACTGGCTAACGACACCGCGCTCAACGGCGCCGGCGTCACCTGGCAGCGCTCCCCGTGCCTGGGCAAGTGCGACCGCGGCTCGGCCGCGCTGATCCAGCAGGCGGGCGCGGCGCGGCCGCGGCGTGACCTCGCCCCGGTCACCCCGGACGCGGTCTGGCAGGCGCTCACCGGCGGCGAGCCGGCGGCCGAGGTCCCCATCGGCGTGCTGGTCCCCCAGCTGTCATCGCCGGCGTCATCCACAACAGCATCATCCCGAACGGAAGCGGGTGCCTCCGTTCCGGATCCTCAACACCGGCCACGGCGGGCGGAAGGGTCTCGCTGCTGCGCCGCCTCGGCCACATCGACCCCGTCGTCCCTCGGCTCGTACCGGGCGGCGGGCGGCTACCAGATGCTCCGGCGCGCTCATTGCGCTCGGGCCGCAGGGCGTTATCAGGGAGGTGCGCGACGCCAAGCTGATGGGCCGCGGCGGCGCCGCGTTCCCCACGCACATCAAGTGGGACGCGGTCGCGGCCAACCCGGTCCGCCCGCACTACGTGATCTGCAACGCGGACGAGTCGGAGCCGGGCACCTTCAAGGACCGGGTGCTCATGGAGGCCGACCCGTACGCGCTGGTCGAGGCGCTGACCGTGATGGGCTACGCGTGCGGCGCGGAGCAGGGGTACATCTACGTCCGCGGCGAGTACCCCGACGGCCGAGCGCGCGCTGGCGCACGCCGATCGCCCAGGCCCGCGCCCACGGCTTCCTCGGCGCTGATGTGATCGGGGATGGGCTTCGCGTTCGACATCGAGATCAGGCGCGGCGCCGGCGCGTACATCGCCGGCGAGGAGACCGCGCTCATCAACTCGCTGGAGGGCAAGCGCGCCGAGCCGCGTAACAAGCCGCCGTTCCCCGCGCAGTCCGGCCTGTTCGGCAAGCCGACCGCGGTCAACAACGTCGAGACGCTGCTGTCCGTGCTTGAGATCCTGCGGGTCGGCGGCCCGGCGTTCGCGTCCGTCGGCACGCGAGGCGTCGACGGGAACGCGATTGTTCTGCCTGTCCGGCTGCGTGGCGGTGCCCGGCCTGTACGAGTACGACTTCGGCGTGACGCTGCGCGACGTGATCGACGGCGCGGGCGGCGTGGCAGGCGGACGGCCGCTGCGGGCGGTGCTGCTCGGCGGCGCGGCCGGCGTGTTCGTCGGCCCGGACGCCCTCGACATGCCGCTGACCTTCGAGGGGGTGCGCGCCGGCCGGCGCGACCCTCGGCTCCGGCGTGGTGCATGGTGCTCGACGACACGGTGTCCGTGGCGCCGCTGCTGCGCCGGATCACCCGGTTCTTCCGCGACGAGTCGTGCGGCCAGTGCGTGCCCTGCCGGGTCGGCACGGTCCGCCAGGAGGAACTGGTGGCGCGGCTGGCGGACGGCTCGCCGCTCGGCTCGGTCGCCACGGAGCTGGCGCTGCTGTCCGACATCGGCTACGTCGCCCGGGACGCGTCGATCTGCGGCCTCGGCCAGACCGCGCTGTCCGCGGTCGAGTCCGCGGTCAAGCTCGGCCTCATCGGAAGGGGATAACAGCCGATGACCTCGGTGTTCCTGGACACGCCCAAGCGCCTGGTGGACGTGGAGATCGACGGTGCCTCCGTGCGGGTGCCCGAGGGCGCCACCCTGCTCGAGGCGTGCCGCGCCCAGGGCATCGACACGCCGACGCTCTGCTACCTGGAGAACCTGACCCC
This sequence comes from uncultured Actinomycetota bacterium, assembly GCA_963811335.1. Classification (GTDB taxonomy): domain Bacteria; phylum Actinomycetota; class Actinomycetes; order Streptosporangiales; family Streptosporangiaceae; genus Trebonia. The sequence continues at coordinate 107,375 of CAWERB010000017.1, forward strand.
GGTGAACGTCTGCCGGGTCTGCGTGGTGGAGGTGGAGGGCTCCCGTACCCTGGTGCCGGCCTGCTCGCGCAAGGCCGAGCCGGGCATGAAGGTGCACACGGACTCCGAGCGGGTGCAGACGTCGCGGAAGATGGTACTTGAGTTCCTCGCCTCCTCCGCCGACGTGTCCCTCGCCTCGCCCGACGTGCAGCGGTGGATCGCCGAGTACGGCGTCGACCCGTCTCGCTACGGCACGCCCGCGCCGGACCACGAGGCGGGGGAGCGGGACGCGGCCCGGGCCGGCGAGCACCACGCCCCGGACGGCTCGGCCGCGGCCGCGACCGTCGGGCAGCCGGTCAAGGTCGACAACGAGGCCTACGTCCGCGACTACTCCCGCTGCATCCTCTGCTACAAGTGCGTGGAGGCGTGCGGCGACGACGCGCAGAACACGTTCGCGATCGCGGTCGCGGGCCGCGGCTTCGACGCCAGGATCTCGACCGAGTACGACGTGACCCTGCCCGACTCCGCCTGCGTGTACTGCGGCAACTGCATCGGCGTGTGCCCCACCGGGGCCCTGATGCCCGCCTCGGAGTACAACATGCGCCAGGCCGGCACCTGGGACGAGTCCGCGCAGAGCGTCACCTCGACGATCTGCCCCTACTGCGGCGTGGGCTGCAACGTGGACCTGCACGTGCAGGACAACACGATCGTCAAGGTCACCTCGCCGCTTGACAGCGAGGTCACCCACGGCCACCTGTGCGTCAAGGGCCGCTTCGGCTTCGAGTTCGTACAGCGCCGCCGCCGCGAGGAGTAGGCCCGCTCAATATCGGCGCGATGCCCCTTCTGCGCGTGTCGATAAAGATCGCTCGCAAATGACAGCTTGAAATCGCCGTGTTGTCACTCTATTCGGAGCGTGGGAACGGTACGCTCGCCATTGTGAGCCGGTCTCGCCAATGGAACATATGCCCGATTTGGGCAACATGGAGAGAATAAGGCTTGCGGTATTAGCGGTAAGTTTCGGGGTAAATTCAGAATTTCATGTCTGCTCATCGGGGGGAAACGATGGTTGCGGCACAGGGGGAGCTTGTCAGGCCGCAGGTCATGGCCATGGTCGAAGACCTCGTGGCGCGGGAGGTGTCCGGCGTCCTTGAGGTCACGGGGAGCCCGTCCGGCGTCATCTACCTGGACGGCGGGCGCATCGCCTATGCCCGGGCGTCCTGGGTCCCTCGCCTGGCGGTCCGGCTGCGCGCCATCGCGCCGTCGCTCAGCGGCACCGCCGGGTCATGGCCGGGCCAGGACGCCGACGACGCGGAAAGCGCCAGGCTCGCGGTGCGCCACGGCTACCTGGCCACGGCCGGGCTGCACGAGCTGATCATGTCCGTCGTCGCCGAGGCCTTCCTGGTCCTGACGACCCCGCTGGCACCGGACTGCCTCGTCACGGGCATCCGCTTCACGCCCATGCCCGTCTACTGGGCCGACCTCTTCCCGCGGCTCGAAGTGGACGCCGTGCGCCGGGAGGCCGTCAGCCGGGCCGAGCGGATGGCGGCCTGCGGCCTGGCGCCGACGACCGCGGTGGCGCCCCGCGACCTCGCCGCGCCGAGCGCGGTCCTCACCCGCGAGCAGTGGGCGGTCGCCTGTCAGGTCGGCGACCGGGTGACCGCCCACGAGCTGGCCATGCGGCGCGGCGCGTCACTCGCGGACACCGTGCACTGCCTGGACAGCCTGGTCAAGGCAGGCCTGTGCGTCCCGGTCTGGGCCGGGGGGCGCGGCCACGCCGCGGCGGAGCGCCTGCCGGCGCGTACCCCTGAGCCCGGGTGGCCGCGGCGGTCCACGGGCCCGTTCCAGCCGCCGTCGGCCGAGGTACTGCGCAAGGTGCTCAACGGGCTGCGCAGGCTCAGCTAGCCGAGCGGGAAACCTGCCATTGCCATTGCGGGCGCCGGCGGCTCCCGGCCGCCGGCAATAGCATGATGGCTCTTTTCCCTCTGATACCGGCGAAATGTACCCAATGAAGGGTAAAGCTTTACTGGCCAGCTAGCCTTATCCTTCCATATAAGTCCTTTCGGCGTAATTCCCTCCTGTCTGCGGAACGGTCCGGTGATCTGCCGGTGCGATGCCGGAGGCCGCCGACGGCGGGATGCCGTTGAGGCGCGCGGCGGTGTCCGGCCGGCGGCGTGCGGAGTATGGTCACCAGCGTGGATGATCTCGGTCAAGGCGCACCCGGCGCCCCGCGCGGCGGCGGCGCCGTACCCGGGCCCGCCCTGCTGCGGCAGATCCCGCGGACCGACCAGCTTCTCGCCGACCCGCGGATGCGGGCGGCCGAGCTCCGGGTCGGCCGGGACCTGGTCAAGGCGGCGATTACCCGCGCGCAGGACCGGGCGCGGAGCGGCGAGATCACCCCGGACCTGGTGGCGGACGCCGCGGCGGCGGAACTGCCGGCGACCGCCGCGTCGCTCACCCCGGTCCTCAACGCCACCGGCGTCCTCGTGCACACCAACCTGGGCCGCGCGCCGCTCAGCCACGCGGCGGCCGACGCGCTGCTCGCCGCGGCGGGGACCTGCGACGTCGAGTTCGACCTGGACACGGGGGCGCGGGCCGGGCAGCGGGGCCGCGGCGTCATCGAGGCACTGCGGCGGGCGGTCCCCGTGGCGGCCGCGGCCGGCGTGGTGAACAACAACGCGGCCGCCCTCGTCCTGGCCGCCACCGCGCTAGCCGGAGGCGGCCGGGAGATCGTCATCAGCCGCGGCGAGCTGATCGAGATCGGCGACCGGTTCCGCCTCCCCGACCTGCTGGCAAGCACCGGCGCCCGGCTGCGGGAGGTCGGCACCACCAACCGGACGACCGCCGAGGATTACCAGCAGGCCATCACCGCGGACACCGGCTTCATCCTCAAGGTCCACCCCTCCAACTACCGTGTCGAGGGGTTCACCAGGCAGGCCACCGTCGCCGAACTCGCCGCGCTCGGAGTGACGCTCGTGCACGACATCGGCTCGGGCCTGCTCGCACCGCACCCGCTGCTGCCCGGCGAGCCGGACGCGGCCACTTCGCTCGCCGACGGGGCGAACCTGGTCACCGCCAGCGGCGACAAGCTGCTCGGCGGCCCGCAGGCGGGGATACTGCTCGGCGACGAGCCCCTGGTACGCCGGCTGCTGCGCCACCCGCTCGCCCGCGCGCTGCGGGTCGACAAGCTGACCCTCGCGGCCCTCGAGGCGACGCTCAGCGGCCCGCCGTCGCCCGTCGCCCGCGCGCTGGCCGCCGATCCCGCCGCGCTGTCCGATCGCGCGGAAGCAATCGTGGCCGTCCTTACCGGGCACGCCGTCCCCGCCAGCGTGGCGGTGACCGAGGCGGCGGTCGGCGGAGGCGGCGCTCCCGGTGTCACCCTGCCGAGCGCGGCGGTCGCGCTGCCCGAGGACCTGGCGGTACCGCTGCGCCACGGCCCGGCCGTCCGGCGGGGCGAGTCGCCGGCGGTGGCGGGCCGGGTCGCGGGCGGCCTGCTGCTGCTCGACCTGCGCGCGGTCGACCCGGCCGATGACGAGCGGCTCGCCACCGCGGTCCTGCTCGCGGCGGGTGCCCGGTGACCGCGCCTGACACAGCGCGACGGACGGTTGCCTGATGTACGTCGTCGCGACCGCGGGGCACGTGGACCACGGCAAGTCAACGCTGGTCCGGGCGCTGACCGGGATGGAGCCTGACCGCTGGGCGGAGGAACGCCGCCGCGGCATGACCATCGACCTCGGCTACGCCTGGATGACCCTGCCGAATGCGGAGCAACTGGCCTTCGTCGACGTCCCCGGGCACGAGCGCTTCGTGCCGAACATGCTGGCCGGCCTCGGCCCGGTGCCCGCCGTCATGTTCGTGGTGGCCGCCGACGGCGGCTGGATGCCGCAGTCCGCCGAGCACCTCGCCGCCGTGGACGCCCTCGGCGTCCGCCACGGCCTGCTCGTGGTGACCCGCTGCGACCTGGCCGACCCCGCGTCAGGCGACCCGCCAGGCCCTCGCCGAGATCGCCCGCAGCAGCCTCGGCCAGGTGCCGGCCGTCCCGGTCAGCGCCGTCACCGGCCAGGGACTCGACGACCTCAGGGCGGCCCTCGCCCGCCTGGCCGCCGAGCTCACCGCCGGCCGCGGCACCGGCCTCGGCACCGGCCTCGGCACTGGCCTCGGCACCGCCGGGCCTGCCGGGCCCGCCCCGGTGCGGCTCTGGGTCGACCGGTCGTTCACCATCCGCGGCGCGGGCACCGTGGTCACGGGCACCCTGCCGGCCGGCACGGTACGGAACGGCCAGGAGCTCGTACTCAGCCCGCCGGGCCGCGCCGTCCGGGTGCGCGGCCTCGAGGCGCTCGGGGAGCCCGCCGACGCCGTCACCGGCGTGGCCCGGGTCGCGCTCAACCTGCGCGGCATCCCCGCGGACCTGCCCGCGCGCGGCATGGCCCTGATCGAGCCCGGCCAGCTGGACGTTACCAGCGAGATCGACGTCCGCGTCACCCCGCCGGCCAGCGACCCGCAGCCGAGGCTCCCCGCCGACCTCCTGATCCACATCGGCTCCGCCCGGACCCAGGCGCGGGTACGGGTCCTCGGCACCTCCACCTCCCCACCCTCGAGCGCTGGCGTGGATGCCAGCGCGGGCGGTTCCACGGGCGCATCTACGCGCGGCTGCGGCTGCGCGACCCGCTGCCGCTGCACGCCGGCGACCGGGTGATCCTCCGTGACCCCGGCGCCGCCGGGCTGGCGATCTACGGCGCCACCGTGCTCGACCCCTTCCCGCCGCCGCTTGCCCGCCGCGGCGCGGGCGCCGCCGCGGTCCGTGAGCTTGGCGGCTGGCCGGACGTCCCGCGGGCGGCCGACCTGCTCCGCAGGCACAAGCTGCTGCGCGCGCCGCAACTGGCCGCCGCGGGAATCGCCGTCCGGCCGGAACCGGTCGCGCGTGACTGGCTGGCCGATCCTGAGCACTGGGCCTGGCTGCGCGCCGAGCTGCCCAAGGTGGTCGCCGCGTTCTGCGCCAGGGACCCGCTCGCGCCGGGCATGCCCGCCGAGGCGGCACGCGCCGCGCTCAGCCTGCCGACCCGCGACCTGGTGCCCGCCCTGGCCGGCGGTGATGTCCTGCTAGACGGCGCCTACCTGCGCATCTTCACCAAGCACGCCGGCCAGGAAGCCGAGACGACACCGGCCGGCGCCACCCGCCACGGCGCCGGCGCGCCGGCCTGCCGCGCACCAGGCGAGAGTCAGGGGAGCGCGGCCAGCCCAGCGCCAGGCAACCGCCCCGGCAGCGCGGCCGGCCCGGCACCGGGCAACGGCCCGGGCAGTGCGCCGGGCCAGCCGCCAGGCACAAGCACCGCCGCGGCGGCCGGCCAGCTTCCACCGCGGATCGCCGAGGCAGTCCAGGCGGTACTCGACGCCCTCGCCGCCGGACCCTTCGCCGCCCCCGACACCGAACGGCTGCGCGAACTCGGCCTCGACGCCAGGGCGCTCGCCGCCGCCGCCCGCGTCGGCCTGCTGCTGCGCGTCGCCGACCTGGTCGTCCTGGCCCCCGGCGCCGACAAGGAGGCGGCCCGCGTGCTGGCCGGCCTCGACCAGCCGTTCACCACCTCTCAGGCCCGCCAGGCACTCAACACCTCCCGCCGGGTGGCCATCCCCCTCCTCGAGTACCTGGACCGCGCCCGCGTCACCGAACGCCTCCCCGGCGACCTGCGCCGCATCCGCACCTAGCCCGCCGCCCGCGTCGTCGCCTAGCCCGCCGCCCCCGCGTCGTATCCGCACCTGGCCGGCCCCCGCGCTCCCGCCTATCCGCGCCCTGCCGTATCCGGCCTGCCGGCCAACCCAGCCGCATCCCACCCGATCCGCCGCCCCCCGCCGTATCCGCGCATGATCCCGCCAGCCCTCGTCCAGCCGTCGCCCGTAGGTGTCAGCGCAACTTTTACTGCGTTTGGGTGGGACAAAAGGGAATTTAATTGACAAATTTTCAGCCAAAACGCGGTAAAAGTCTCACGGCGCGGCCGATCTTGCCAGATAACAGCAAGAATCGCAGCCGCCGGGCGCGACTCGTGTGCGCTCGGTCCAGATAACAGCAAGAATCGCGGTCGCCGGGCCTGCTCGTGTGCGCTCGGTCCAGATAACAGCAACAAGCGCGCAGCGCTAGCACCTGCGGGCGCGTGGGGTCTGGCCCTCGCGAATCTGCGAAGGGCGGTGCGCGGGGTTAGCCGCCGATCGCGGACATGGGGCGGTCTGGCTGGAGGAAGGTCGGGTCGTTGATCCCGTGCCCGGGCAGCTTCGACGCGACGGCCGCGCGCCAGCGATCGGCGATCTCCTCGTCCGTCGCGCCGCCGCGCAGCGGCGCGCGCAGGTCGCTCTCGGACCGGGCGAACAGGCAGTTGCGGATCTGCCCGTCGGCGGTGAGCCGCACCCGGTCGCACGCGCCGCAAAAGGGGCGGGTGACGGACGCGATCACCCCGACCCGGGCCGGGCCGCCATTGACGAAGAAGGTCTCGGCGGGGGCGGCGCCACGCGCTCGTTCGGTGTCCGGGGAGAGCTCGAACGCGGCGGACAGCGACTCGAAGATCTCGCCGGCGGTGACCATCTCGGTTCGCTTCCAGCCGTGCTGGGCGTCGAGCGGCATCTGCTCGATGAACCGCAGCTCGTAGCCGCGCTCAAGGCAGTACCGCAGCAGCTCGGGTGCCTCGTCGTCGTTGAGCCCGCGCATCAGCACCGCGTTGACCTTGACCGGGGTGAGGCCGGCCGACGCGGCGGCGGCGAGGCCGGACAGCACGTCGGCGAGCCGGTCGCGGCGGGCCAGCTTCCTGAAGATCTCGGGGCGCAGCGTGTCGAGTGAGACGTTGATCCGGTCGAGCCCGGCGTCGCGCAGCGCGCCGGCCCGCCGGTCAAGGCCGATCCCGTTGGTGGTCAGCGAGATCTCGGGGCGCGGCGTGAACGAGGCCGTCGCCGCGATGATCGCCACCAGGTCGCGGCGGAGCAGCGGCTCGCCGCCGGTGAACCGGACCTCGCGGATGCCGAGCGTCTCCACGCCGATCCTGATCAGCCGCACCAGCTCGTCGCCCGTCAGTACCTCGGGCGCCGGCAGCCAGTCGAGACCCTCGGGCGGCATGCAGTAGGAGCACCGCAGATTGCAACGATCCGTGAGCGAGACCCGCAGGTCCGTCGCCACGCGCCCATAGGAGTCAGTGAGCATTAACCCAGCCTACGTTGCCAATGTGCAGTTAAAAAATGTCGCTACCAGGGCTTGCGCGGCGCTCGTGTTGGTTGCGGGAGCGCTGTTGCGGGGCCCGGGAACCGACCCTACAGCGAAGGTTCCCTGATAGGCCATGTGCCCAGCGCACAAGCGCGATCAGCCTCCTCGGTGGGAACGGGAGCCTCCATCAGAGCCGGGGCGCAGCCAAGCGCCGGATGGCGGCAGGCATTCAGTGGGAACCAGCGGGGGGTTGCGGGCAATGACCAGTGACCGCGCACTTACCCTCCGGAGGCCCGCCGATGACAGCGGAGAGCAAGGCCTGGCTCAGGCGGGCTCCCAGCGCCAGCCGTCGTTGTTCTCGCAGGTGATTGCCTCGCCGTTACCTGCCACGCCGGTAACACCGTGGTCAGCCTCGCGGCAGAATTCACCCGGCTTGTAGCAGTTCCCCGCGTTGGTTAGCGGATGGCAGCTAGCCGGCGCCGCGGAACTTGGCGGGGCGGAAGTTGGCGCCGCAGACGACGGCGGGGCGACCACCGCCGCAGGTGTCGTCGGCGCCGCGTGTGCGGATGGTGCCGGCCCGTGTGACGTGGCCGGGGTCACAGGTTGCGTCTGCCGCGATTGTGTCTTCCGCGCGGTCGCGGCGGCTTGCGTGGCATGGTGACTGGGCGTCTGGGTGGCCGTCGGCGAGGTGGTCGTCGTGAGGCCGGCCGTGGTGCCGTTGCCCGGCGGAGAGGACGGCCCGCCAGAGCGCGCCGCCACGATGATGATGATCAGCACGACGAAGGCGAGCAATCCGGTGAGCGCCTTGTGGCGGGCGGGCCAGGACTTGCCGAGCTGCTGCGGCTGGTAAGGCGGTTGCGGCGCCTGGTACGGCGGCTGCTGTGACGGCGGGCCGAAGCCCTGCTGTCCCTGCTGCTGCTGCCCGTACCCCCGCTGCGGGGGCAGCGATCCCTCAATGTCACCCCGTCGCCGCCACGGCCCATTCTGCCCAGGCCATCCGCCGTACGTCATGGCGTCCCCCTTGCCTCTCTCAGCACACATGCCAGCGAATGCTTAAGAGACGCCTATCCTGGCGCACAGGTTCACTTAGTGTTCATAATCCATCACAAGATGGAATCGACCACGCTAGGCTCGGCCGCCGGGGTCGGCTCGACAAGTGCGGAGGTCGCGCCGACCGTGAACAGGGGCAGCAGTCGCTGGACGAGCGGCCCGATCAGCACCGCGTACAGCAGTGTCCCGACGCCGAACACGCCGCCGAGCAGCCAGCCCAGCACGACGACGGCGACCTCGAGCATGGTTCGCACCATCCAGACCGGCCGTCCGGTCCGCCGGTTCAGGCCGGTCATCAGGCCGTCGCGCGGGCCAGGGCCGAGCCGGGCGCCGATGTACATGGCGGTCGCGACCGCGTTGCCCGCGATGCTAGCTGCCGTCAGCGCGATCCGGCCGGTCAGCGCGTGCGGCTCATGCAGGAAGGCCAGCCCCAGGTTGGTCGCCAGGCCGATCACGAACGCGTTCGAGAGCGTACCCAGCCCGGGCATCTCGCGCAGCGGCACCCACGCGAGCAGCACCACCAGGCTGACCGCGATCGTGACGGCGCCGATGCTTACCCCCAGGTGGCCGGCGATGCCCTGGTGCAGCACGTCCCAGGGAGCGTTGCCCAGGTGGGCGCGGATCAGGCAGGCGAGCGTGATGCCGTACAGCACGAGGCCGGCGTACAGCTGAGGCAGGCGCCGCGCGAGCCGGCCTCCCCGCAGTTGTTCCAGTGGCCCGGGCTGACGGGTCGCGGGGCGGCGGGGCTGACTGGCTACCGGCGCGGGCCGGCGGTCATCGGGAGCGAGGTTGATCACGGGCCCCATCGCACCATGAATTGGCACTTTCCACTAAGGGCCAATTTGGAAGAGACTGGCTCTAAATGGGCGGCGCTTCGCGGGGCCTGCGCGGCTGGCGGGGCGGGTTTGTGTCCCTTTCGCGCCAGGGTCAAGAGCACGCGGTCCTCGGGCAGGCTACGCCGGTGCCGGTCATCGACCGTTCGCGGGCGATGCCGGCCGCGCGCTGAAGAAGTCGAACGTGGCACGTGTCTTGGTCTGCTGCGGACCGGTGAGGTCCACGCCATGCGCCCGCAGGACCGCGGCCATCCGCGCGGCGACCCGGAGGGTTGCGCTAGGCGGACAGCGGGTGGATAGCTCAAGGAGCCGGGAGCTGTCGGGGAAGGTCCACTGCTCGACATGCAGGGTGCGACCGAGGCCGGCGGGCATGAGGTTGTGTCGGCGTGCCTCCACGGGACCGACGATGGTGAGATCGCCGAATCCCGGTTCACCGGACAGGTGGGCTGCCAGCAGCCTCAGCTGCGGCTTGGAAAATAGCGCGCGCAGGGGACGCCGCTGGGCCACCGTCCGTTCGACGTCATGCACGCCTAGACGTGCCTTCAGCGCACCGGAACAGACATAGCTGCCTGGCATGCCGTCCACCTCAACGACGAATTGCCTGGACTGACGCAGGGCCGCGGGAATGCCAGCCGGACACGGTGAGCTTGAGTTCCACCCGGTCGGCCACGCGGCTCAGCGCGAGCAACTGGTCGAGTTCGTCGTCGGGTAGCTGCCAGAAGCACTGAGCAGCGGCCGCCAGGGGCAGTGTAGTCACGCGGCTTCGGCCGTACCTTCGGGCAGCAGCGCGACGCGCCGCCGTGACCAGCGCCGGAACCGGCGGCCAGCCTCGTCCATCAGCGGCGACGGCGGCACTGCGACGACCGGGCACCGGGCATGCGCCAGGCAGTACCGGCCCACGGAGCGGCGCAGCGCCCGGCGGACCCGCCCGCGCTGCCCGGTGCCGATGACGAGCAGGTCGCCCGGGTGGCTGGCCACGTCGACCAGGACCGCGGCGGCTTCGCCGCGCACGACGCACGGTTCGAAGCGCAGGTCCGGCGGCAGGCCGCCCAGCCCGTCATTGAACGCGCCAATCAGCTTCTCACAGGCGGCTTCGCGGTAGATCCGGCGAAGATACGGAGAAGGGCTGCGGCGCTCGGCGAGCTCACCGCCAGGCGGGACCCAGGCGGTGACGGCCACGAGCGGGACGTCCCGCTCCCGTGCCTGGCTCACCGCGTACCGCAGCGCCTGCAGGCTGCCAAGGGACCCGTGTACGCCAACAACGACCCGGTCCACCGAGGCCACTACGCCTCGCCTCCCGCCATCCCGGCGCCGTGCCTGCGGTCCGCGGCCGACGCCACTCGACACCTGGACTCATCGAACCGCGTCGAAGCGCGGTGCGCACCAGTCCCGGCGAGGCCCTAACAGGGCTCATGCGGAAAGGCTTAACAGGAGGTCGCAGGCGGATTAAGGCCGTTCACCGCGTTGATGCCGCTTGGAATGCGGCCGAACCTGCTAAGGGCCTGTTAGCGTCCGCGGCGGCCCTGCGTTCCCGGCGTAGCGTCTGAACCGCAACGTTTCCCTCTTCAGGGAGCTGGAGTGGTTATGACCGTTGTTGAGGGCATCCTCCTCGCCGTTTCCGTCGTCACCTTCGTCTATCTCGGGATCGCGATGTTCAAGCCGGAATGGTTCTGAGGGGTGAAACCATGGAAGATGCATACCTTGTCGCCGTCTTGGTGGCGTCCTTCGTGCTCGTGATCGGGCTCATCCGCGTGATCAACCGGATGCTTGAGCGTGACACCGACCGGGGCGAGCTCGCCGACGAGCCGCCTGATACCGGCACACCGGACTACGGTGATCCCGGCAACGGCGCGGCCGGCCCCTCGGGCTGGCGGCAGTGACCACCCGCAAGGACACTGTCGCGCACCGGCTCAAATCCGACGGTAACATCGAGGAGATCCCCTCCACCCAGCTCAAGGTAGGGGACCGCTGCGTCGTCAGTGCGAACCAGGTCATCCCGGGCGACGGCGACGGCGGCCTGTACGGCCAACACCCCGTGGTACGACATCAGCCTCGCCATCGTCATGCTGATCGGTCCCCATGCTGATCCTGGGGCCGGTCGGGGAACGCATCGTAGGCTGAGGACCGCTGATGGCAACCGTGGTGGGGATATGGCTGGCGCTGTCGGGCGTGGTGCCTTACCGATCGGCTCCACGATGGGCATCGGGAAGTAGCTGAGCTTCGGACGCTACCCCAGCCTGCCGGGGACCACCTAGGCCCCTAACGGACTCCAAGCGCAGTGGGGCTGACTCCATGCGCGTTCCATGTGCCATGCTCGAAGTAGCGGGATCTCGCAGGGAGAAGGTGGGTCTCATGACCCGTTACCTGACCAGGGACAGGGCGGCCGTTGCCGCCGCCGTCCTGGGACCGCTCGCGCTGGCGGCGGTACTGCTGCCGTGGCGCGGAAGCTGGTCCAACACCAATGTGGCACTCCTCCTTGTCGTGGCGGTCGTCGCCATAGCATGCCTAGGGAACCGGCTCGCCGGCGCGCTCGCCGCGCTATCCGCCGCGGTGTGGTTCGACTTCTTCTTCACCGTGCCGTATAACCGGGTCACGATCAGCCGCTCCGCCGACGTGACCACGTTCGTGCTGCTGCTCGCGGTCGGCGTGGCCGTGTCCCAGATGGCCGCCTGGGCACGCAGGTTGAAGGCGGTCACTATCGCGGACGCCGGCTACTTCGCCCGCATTGTGACCAGCGCCGCGTTTACCCAGGAGGCGGCCCCCTACGATGTCGTCGATCATGTCCGCGGGCAGCTCATCGACGTGCTAGCCCTGAAGGACTGCCGCTTCGAGTACGGCAAGCTCATCGGCCAGCCGCCGCGCCTGGAACCAGACGGCTCGATCAGGACCCGCCATGGCTATTACCCGGTCGACGTCTCCGGCCTGCCGGAGGAAGATATCGAGCTCCGCACCTTCAGCAACGGCCAGTACGTGGGCCGCTTCATGCTCACGCCGAAGCCCGGTGCCAGGCCATCCCAGCGCGCCCGCCTTGTCGCCGTGGCCCTCGCCGGCCTCGCTGGCCACGCGGCCGGCGACAGCTCAGCGCACGCCGCGTGATGTGCTGCGCGGCACCGGGCAACCGCGTGCTGACGCTAACAAGCCCCTAACGCCACACGGCCTTTCCGAGCCGTTACGCCGCAGTACGTTCTGAGTCAGATGGCCGAATTCCCGGCCCGCACTGGCTTCCCGTAAGGGTTGAGATGACCGACGTCGCTGCGCCGCGTGGCGGCAGCTGTGGTCTGCCGATCGCCGTGCAGCCTCCGCGGCTCCGGCACTGGCATTGGCACGGGTCCACCCCAGCATGGGTCCGGGGCGGGGCGCTGGCCGCCGTGGTCGTGGCCGTGGTCGCGGCCACGCTGACCGCCAGCGTGCTCGGCCAGCTGCACGGCGAGTTCGGCGCTATGGGCCAGACCGACGAGCCGGGGGCGATCGCGACCACGAGCCTGTACTTCTACCTCACGGACATGGACGGGTCCGGCGCGGACGTGCTGCTCGTCGGCAGCGACGCCGCGCTGACGACAGCCGGCCAGACGGACAACCAGTACTACACCGGTGTCTACGCGAGCGACCGCTCGAACGCCAGCAAGTACCTCGACCAGGCGGTCGTCGCCGAGGTCGGCAACGCCGCCGCCGAGCAGCAGCTCAACGCCGTGGCCGCCCGGCTCGGCCAGTACGAGGCACTGATCGCCGACGCGGAGTTGCTGAGCCAGCAGGCGCGCGACGCCGCCGGCGAGCCGTCGGCCGCCGTCAGCGCGGACTACAACCAGGCGACCCGCCTGATGCAGGGCGACATCCTGCCTGCGGTCAGGAACCTCACCGGCAGCAGCGAGTCCGGGCTGGACGCGTCCTACGGCGCCGGGAAGACGGCCGCGGTATCCGGCGTCATCTGGGTGGTCGTCCTTGGGGTGCTGCTGGTCGCTGTCCTGGTCGCGCTGCAGGTCCTGCTGGCCGTTCGTTTCCGGCGGCTGGTCAACCCCGCGCTCGCCCTCGCGACCGTGCTCGCGATGGCGCTCACGGCGGTGGCCGGCATCAGGTTCTACGCCGAGTACACGCACGCGCACGTGGCCAGGCTCGACTCGTTCACATCCATCCAGGCGCTGAGCATGGCCAAAGCGGTCAGCAACGACGCGAACGCCGACGAGAGCCGGTTCATCGTCGACCCGGCCCACGCCGCCCAGTACCAGCAGGCGTACCTCGGCAAGTCCCAGCAGATCGTCAACGTCGGGAACAACGTCACCTACGCCCGGTACCTCCCGCTGCTCAACGCGGACATTGCCGCCTACCAGCGCGACAACTCCGACATCCGGTTCGGCGGCTTCCTGGGCCAGGAGTTCCGCAACGTCACGTTCCCTGGCGAGCGCCAGGCCGCGGTCAACTCACTGCTCACGTTCCGCGTCTACGAGACCGACGACCGCGTCCTGCGGGCGATGACGAAGACGAACCTGGCCCGGGCGATCGGCTACGACATAAACGTCGCGCCCAACGATTCTGACGGCGCGTTCAACGCCTACGCCAGTGCCCTGCAGTCGGACATCAACATCAACACGGCCGCGTTCACCCAGGCGGTCGCCGACGGCCAGCGCAACGCCGGAGGCGGGTTCCTGGCCGTCGAGGCCCTGGCTGCCCTGGCGGTGATCAGCCTCGTCTACGTCGGCGTCCGCCCCCGCCTCGCCGAATACCGCGACTAGCGGACAACCTGCCCGGGAACCCGCTAGGCCGGGCAACCGGTCCGCCGATGATGCAGCAGCCCTAGGCACACGATAGGTACTCGTCCTTCCCAGGCGCCCGGCAGTATCCAAACGGTGCGGTCCGGCTGGCATGGCCAGTCAGGCGCGCGCGTTCCTGGCCTTCACGAAGGCCGGCACGCTCGGTCCGTTGTTCCGCATCGTGCTGCTGCGTGACGCGCCGGTTCCAGCGGCTCGCGACGCTGGACGGCCTGCCGGTGATCAAGCTGCACGAGGGACGCCACTCAGCCGCCAGCCTGGCACGTGACGCCGCAGTCGACCCTGAGATCAGGCGCAGGCCGCTCGGCCACGCCGACGCGGCGATGACCGCGCACTACACGCACATCGAGGCCGAGGCGCACAAGGCCGCCGAGGCGGTCGCGAAGCCCGTAGAGGGCGCATCATCGTGAGCACGTGTTCTCATAACGTTCTCATCAGGCCCGGGAACTCCGCCGTCAGGCACCGGCAGGAAGTGCCATGTCGCGCGGTATCCCGCGTTACTGCTGGTGGCGGAGGCGGACGGGAATCGAACCCGCCAGCGACGCGGCACGCCGCTCCATGGTTTTGAAGACCAGGGGGCCCACCAGGAACCCAGACGCCTCCGTGCACGACTTTACTGACCGCGCGCCCGCATGTGTGAATAATCAAGACCACAGGGAAAGAAGGTGGAAGTGACAGTCCCCTACCGCACGGGCCAAGCACGAGCCCGCGCATGACCGGGCCGGCCTGGCTGAGCGATGCTGTCCTGTACCAGGTTTACCCGCAGAGCTTCGCCGACTCCAATGGTGACGGGATCGGCGACCTGCAGGGCATCGCGGAGCACCTGGACTACCTGGCCTGGCTCGGGGTTACGGCGGTGTGGCTCAACCCCTGCTTCGTTTCCCCGATGCGCGACGCCGGCTACGACGTCGCCGACTACCTGGCGATCGCCCCGCGCTACGGGAACAACGACGACCTGGCCAGGCTGGTGGACGAGGCGCGGGCAAGGGGCATCAGGCTGCTGCTTGACCTGGTGGCGGGGCACACCTCGGACACCCATCCGTGGTTCACGGCGTCCGCGAACGACCCAGGCGATCGCCGCTATATCTGGGCGCCCCCCGGCGCCGATGGCCACTTGCCGCAGAGATTCGTCCCCTCTCCGGGTAGCCGCCCGGGCGGGTACCTGCCGAACTTCTTCGACTTCCAGCCCGCGCTGAACTTCGGCTACGCCCGCCAGAAGGCGGGTGAGCGCTGGCGGCAGAGCCCGGAGGCCGAGGGCCCGCGGGCCAACCGCGCGGCGCTGCGCACGATCATGGACTACTGGCTGCGGCTCGGCGTGTCCGGTTTCCGGGTCGACATGGCCGCTTCGCTGGTGAAAGATGATCCGGGCCTTGCCGAGACCAGCCGGCTGTGGCGTGAGGAGCGCACCTGGCTCGACCGGGCGTACCCGGACGCGGCCCTGCTGTCCGAATGGGGCGACCCGGCGGTGGCCGTGCCCGCGGGGTTCCACGCCGACTTCTTCCTGCACTTCGGCGGCCCGGCCAACGGACGGCCGCTGCGCTCGCTGTGGAGCAATGGCATCGCACCCGGCCCCGCGGATTGGGTCCCGGACGATCCGAGCTTCTTCGACGCCGACGGCCTCGGTGATCCCCGCACGTTCCTGTCCGCCTACGCCGACGCGCTCACCGCGATCGGTGAGCCGGGGCACATCGCGCTGCCCACCGCTAACCACGATTTCGCCCGGTTGCACGCCGGGCCGCGCACAGCCGAGCAGTTGCCGCCCGCCTTCGCGTTCCAGCTCACCTTCCCGACCCTGCCGGCCATCTACTACGGCGACGAGATCGGCATGCGCCATGTGGCCGGCCTTCCCGACGTCGAAGGCAGCGTCTCGAGGGCTTCCAGCTTCAACCGCGCCGGGTCACGCACCCCCATGCAATGGGACTCGAGCCCCAACGCGGGTTTCTCCGGCGCCCCGGGCGCCGCCCTCTACCTGCCGGTCGACCCGGACCCGCAACGGCCCACCGTGAGCGGGCAGCGGGCCGATCCGGGCTCGCTCCTGCACACCGTCAAAGACCTGATCGCGCTGCGGCGCGCGCACCGGGAACTCGGCCCGGAGGGCAGCCTGGAGATCATGCACGACGCGTATCCGCTCGCCTACCTGCGCGGCGGGCAGTTCCTGGTGGTCATCAACCCCAGCGGCAGCACGCGCGGGCTGCCGCACCGCCGGCCGGAACTGGCCTACGCGGCGGCGGTGCGGCACACCGGCGTCAGCCTGGGTCAGGCGACGATCACCGCAGGCCCGTTTTCCTTCGGGATCTTCAAACTGTAAGCGCGGAGCGCGAGCCCGGCTTACGACACGATGAACAGCACCGCCTGGCCGGGAGCCAGCCGGTAGGGGACGTCGTTCATGGTGTGCGTCGTGCCGGCCCACACGTTGAAGACCTTCGCCGCGCCCGCCATTCCGAACCGGGGCACGGGGATCGTCCCG
This sequence comes from uncultured Actinomycetota bacterium, assembly GCA_963811335.1. Taxonomy (GTDB): domain Bacteria; phylum Actinomycetota; class Actinomycetes; order Streptosporangiales; family Streptosporangiaceae; genus Trebonia. Next base: position 123,644 of record CAWERB010000017.1, read on the forward strand.
CTGACGGCCGCGGTGCCCCGGTTGGCGAGCATGACCGCCTTGCCGCCGCCCGCGTAGTTCTTGAAGACCGCTTCGATCTTGCCGCTCATGAATGAGCGTGTCGCCGGGCCGCTGCGGTCAATGCTGATCATGACGGGATTTTTCAGCGTGCCCAGTTCCGCGGGCGTCAGCGTGGCGACGTTGGCCGAGATGATCAGCGGACTGGCTTCCATCGCCCAGATGTCGGCCTGGGCCTGCTCAGCGGCGAAGTTCCAGTGGAACTTCGGCACGCCGGGGATGAGCATGTCCAGGTCATTCCAGTGACCGGGCCCCGCGAAGCCATGCAGCTTAGAGTCGGCGTCCAGGTGACCAAGGATCGTGTACGCCGCTGACCGGTCGGTTCTCTCGTCGGCCGTCACCCGCCACATGTTGGCGAACTGAGACGACGACTTGATGGCGCGCAGGAAGCTGGGGGAAAAAGTGCCTGGCGTCCTCGGCATCGTGTAGACCGGCAGCTCTTCGCTGTAGACGACATTCGGGTTAGCGGCCCGGAGATCCGTGCCGTACTCCTGGAATTCCTGCGCGAGCTTGTCAGGAGTCATCCAGGTCGGCAGTCCAAGGCACTCGTCGATCTTGACGAAATCGACGCCCCAGCTCGCGAACGTCTGCGCGTCGAGCGCGTAATGCGCCCAGCTGCCAGGAAAGCGCTGGCAAGTCTGGTTGCCGATGGCCTCGTAAATACCGAACTTGAGTCCCATCGAATGAAGCTGGCCGGCGAGCCAGGGCAGCCCGTGGGGGAAGAGCGCGGGATTCCACGTCAGCGCGCGGTCCGGGGTGCGCGCGGGGGCGAGCCAGCCGTCGTCCAGGTTCACGTAGACGTAGCCCGCCGCGGCGAGCCCGGTGCTGACCAGTGCCTGCGCCTCGGCCAGGACCGCGGCCTCGTTGCCCGGGCCGTGATACTCGTACCAGGTGTTGTAGCCCATCGGCGGGGTCAGGGCCACCTGGGCGGTGGCCGAGGCCGCCGCCGTCTGGACCGGCTGCGCCGCCGCCGGGCGGCCCAGCCCGCCGGTGGCCGCGAGCACGGCCGTCACGGCTGTCACGGCCGCCGCGGCCGCCGCGGTGCCGGCCAGCGCGCGGCGCGCGCTCATTGCCCGACCGCCGACCCCGGTTCAGCGCCGAATCTGCGATACACCGTGTCCCGTGTCTTTCGCTAGTCACCAGAATGCGGACGAGTACCGCTACGGCGGCGCAACGGTAGATAACGCGAGTTGCCGACTGCTCGAAAGGATCGCGGCGAGGTTACCGCACCGCGAGTGCTGAGGCGTGCAGAGCATGCACTCGGGTGGCTGCCAGCGTGCGCCGGCCTGGCTGCGGTAACGTGCGAGGAGCCAGGTAGAACAGGTCACGGGAGGACCGAGGGTGGCTAAGGTACGGGTGCCGCGCACGGGCGTCACGCAGGCGGATCTCGCCATGGTGCTCAGCCGCCGGCTGGGCGCCGAGTTCCAGGTCGGCGGCGCCGAAGGGGACGAGGTCGTCGCCCGCAGGTCACCGCTGAGCGCGGCCGTGGTGCGGATCACCCGCGTACCCGGTGCCACCGTCTTCCGGGTCCGCGGCGTCGGCATGCCCGTGGTCAGCCTGGGCACGGCGCGGGTGGTCGCCGACGCGCTGCGCCGGTCACCGGAGTTCCGCAGCATCTGACGGCGCCCGTGGCTGCCCCGGTAAGGGCCGCGAAACGGGCGAACCGCCCCCCGCGATAGGTCACGAAACGCTAACGTACTGCTCCTGGGGGCATCACGGCCGGCGAGCGACCGCCGGCGGTTACCGGGTCCTTACGTGATTCACGGTGACCGATGCCGGGCCGCCGTCTTGCCGTAGAAGAGTGCTGAACGGCAACCACGAGCGAAGGAAGACAGATGACCGACGAGTCCCAGCAGGATCGGTGCGCCACCCGGCGCTGCGTGCTGCTTGGCGCGGGAGTCCTTGGTGCGGCGGGGCACTGTCCGCGTGCAGCACCGCCGCTGTGCCGTACGACGCGAACGGCGCCGGGCAGGCGCCCGCCCCGGCCGGATGCCGACGACCGCGCCGATGGCGCCCCCGCCGCCGGCGGCGGCATGGGCAGCGGCTCAATGAGCAGCGGGTCCATGAGCAGCCCGACGAGCGGCTCAAAGAGCAGCGGCAGGATGAGCAGCCCGAGCGGCAGCGCGCCGATGGGCGGCACCGCGCTCGGCTCGGCCGCGGATATCCCGGTGGGCGGCGGGAAGGTCTACACGAGCGCGCAGGTCGTGGTCACCCAGCCGACGGCGGGACAGTACAAGGCGTTCAGCGCCATCTGCACCCACGTGGGGTGCATCTGCAACCAGGTCGCCGGCGGGACGATCAACTGCCCCTGCCACGGCGCAAATTCAAGATCACCGACGGCTCGGTCGTCGCCGGCCCCGCCACCACTCCGCTCGCCGGCGCCCGGTCACCGTGACCGCAGCGGCAAGATCTTACCTGCAGTAACCGGCAAGCTTGCCGAGATTACCCCTGGTCGCCTGGGAGCCCACCCGCCGCCCCGGGTGGGCTCCCGGGCAACCGGCCGGTGCGACCTCGGCCGGGCAACCTCGGCCGGGCGGCCCGCCGTCACGGCTCCGGTGGTGCCGCGGCCACAGGATCGTGGTACGCGCGGGAGTGGCGTGGCTGGCGCTGCCCGCGGGGCCGCGTGCGTTACCCCACGGCCCGGGAGCACCCGCGACTGGCGGACGGGCAAGACGGCGCCGCCGGGCTAACCGGTAAACAAATCACAACCGGTAAAGAAAAGACGCTGTGAACGCGTTTTCTTTACCTCGGGAAAAAAGTTTACCGTGTTACGAAAAACTTACCGATAAACCGGGTGCGCCAGGGGTGCGTGATGCGCCAGGTTCCTGGCCCCCGACGGAACCGCCGTCGGCCACGCCCGGCCGCCTCGGCGCTGGACCGGGCCACCTCCGGCCCGGTCGCCTCGGCCCTGGACGGCCGCCGGCAACCCGGCCGCCTCGGCCCTGGACGAGGCCGCCTACGCCGGCCGTCAGCCTGTCCGCTGCCGGGCACTGTCGCGGGCGGCGCCCGGTCAGCAGGAGCCACAGCGCGAAAAGCAGGAAGAGCAGGCCGCCGCGCCGAGCGCCAGCGCGATGATGACGCCGAGCACGGTCAGCGCCGGGTTCTGCCAGTGGACGCGTGACGACGAGCGCGCCGCCGATCGCGGCCACGCCAAGCACGCCGAGCGCCGCCGGGGCCAGACTGGCCCTGGGCCGGCTCGGCGTGCTACCCCGCCCGGCCGCGCCCTGCTCCAGGCCAAGCGCGGCCGGGCCCGCGCCGGCCGCGTCCGCGTGAGCCGTGGCGAGCGCGACAGCCTTGGAGATCGCGTGGCCGATGTCGCCGGCCGCGGCGGCACGCGGAGCAGCCGGTCGAGCGGTCCCTTGCCCCAGGCGTAGATCGAGAACTCCCAGCCGTTGACCCGCCTGATGGAACTTGTTCGCCTCGACGAGCACGGCGGCGACGTCGGCGAGCCGGACGCGCCGGAAGATCCGGCCCCAGCCGCAGCCGGAGCGGCCCGGCGTCGGTGTCCAGCGTCACCGCCGCGCCGAGCGCGGATGGCGAGACAGGAGACGCCGATCAGCGCGGCGAGCGGGACCCGAACCAGGGCTGGAAGAACACGATGCGCCACCGCGGCGCCAAGTCCGCCGCGTAGACGACCGCCTTGACCCGTCGCACGACCGGAGCACCTCCAGCGTTGGATGGGCACGCAGCAGATTATGCAGCACGCCGGGCCGACCGCGCCAGGACCCGATGCCGGGCCCCATCGGGGGTTACGGGCCGCCGTCACGGGCCGCGGAAGGTGGCAGGATTACCGGCGTGGGCTCGTTGATGCTGCTTGACACGGCGTCGCTGTACTACCGGGCGTTCTACGGGATGCCGGAGACGGTGACCGCGCCGGACGGGACGCCGGTGAACGCGATCCGCGGGCTGCTCGACGCCATGGCCCGGCTGGTCCGGGATCACCGGCCGCGCGGCTTGTGGCCTGCCTGGACGCCGACTGGCGCCCGGCGTTCCGCACCGCCGCGCTTCCCGGGTACAAGGCGCACCGGGCCGAGCCCGACGGGTCCGAGCAGACCCCGCCAGGCCTCGCCGTGCAGATCCCGCTGATCACCCAGGTGCTGATCGCCTGCGGGGTCGCCATCGCCGAGCACGAGGGCTACGAGGCCGACGACGTCATCGCCACCCTGGCCGACCAGCGCGACGCAGCCCGTCGACGTGGTCACCGGCGACCGCGACCTGTTCCAGCTCGTCGACGACGCGCGGCGGGTCCGCGTGCTCTACACGATCAAGGGCCTGGGCAGGCTGGAGCCGGTCACCGAGGAGGAAGTGGCGGAAAAGTACGACATACCGGGTGACCGGTACGCCGACTTCGCCGTGCTGCGCGGCGACCCGAGCGACGGGCTGCCCGGCGTGCCCGGCATCGGCGAGAAGACCGCCGCGGCCCTGATCAGGGCCTTCGGTGAGCCTGGAGAGCGTGAAGAGCGCACTCGACAAGGGCCACGGCGGGTTCCCGCCCGGCACAAGGAAGAAGCTCGAGGCCGCGCGCGGCTACCTGGACATCGCGCCGGCGGTGGTCGCGACGGCCACCGACGTCCCGCTGGCCGACGACATCGACGGCACGCTGCCCGCCGTCCCGCCGGACGCAGGACCTGCTAACCGAGGTCGGCGCCGAGCTCGGGCTCGGCTCCTCGCTGACCCGCTTCCGCGCCGCGGTGACATGACAAGCCCCGACCAGAGCAGCGTTGATAACAGCAAGAAGCGCGTAGCGCAACCAGCCCGCGGCAGAGAGAAGGACGAACGTGACCACCGACTCCGCCCTGTACCCGACCGAGCGCCTTGACCCAGCGTCGCGGACGCGGTCCGGCGTCAAGGGCATCGACGTGCTGCTGCTCACGCCCGGGACCCGGACCTGCGCTACGTGACCGGCTACGACGCCAAGCAGCTCGAGCGGCTGACCTGCCTGGCCGTCCCGGCGGACGGCGATCCCTTCCTGCTCGTGCCGCAGCTTGAACTCAAGGCGGCGCAGGCCTCGCCCGCCGGCGCATCTCGACCTGGAGATGGTGACCTGGGGAGAGACCGAGCTCCCGTTCGGGATGATCAAGAGCAGGGTCGGCGAACCGCGGGCCATCGGCCTGTCGGACCGCATGTGGGCGCTGCACGTGCTGCAGTTCGCGGCCATCTTCCCCGCGGCGAGCCAGCGGCTGGCGAGCACGGTGCTGTCGCCGCTGCGGATCCGCAAGTCGGCCGCCGAGGTCGGCGCGCTGCATGAGGCGGGCGAGGCGATCGACCGGGTGCACGCCAGGACGTGCCCGGACTGGCTGCAGGCGGGGCTGACCGAGCGCCAGGTCGGCGCGCGGATCGCCGAGGCCATCCTCGCCGAGGGGCACGTCCAGGTGGACTTCGTGATCGTCGGCTCCGGGCCGAACGCCGCGTCGCCGCACCACGAGGTCTCCGACCGGGTCATCGAGGACGGCGACGTGGTGGTGGTCGACATCGGCGGCACGATGCCGTCCGGCTACTGCTCTGACTGCACCCGCACCTACGCGGTCGGCCACGCGCCGGATGAGTTCCTCGCCTACTACGAGGTGCTCAGGCGCGCCCAGGAGGCGGCGACCGGAGTCGTCCGGCCCGGCGTCACCGCGGAGAGCATGGACCGGACGGCCCGGGAGATCATCGCGGACGCCGGGTACGGCGAATGGTTCATCCACCGCACCGGTCACGGCATCGGCCTGGAGTCCCACGAGGATCCCTACATCGTCGAGGGCAACACCATCCCGCTCGAGCCGGGCATGGCGTTCTCCATCGAGCCCGGCATCTACCCGGGCCCGCACGGCGCCCGCATCGAGGACATCGTGGTGTGCGCCGACCCGGCGGCCAATCCAACCACGGGCGACCCAACCAGGGCGGGGCCGGGTCAAGCGGATGAACAACGCGCCGCGCGAACTGGTGATCGTCTAGCCCGCCGGAGTCCGCCGCTCTAGTCCTCCGACCCGCCCTGCTCGGCGAGGAACTGCTCGAACTGCGCGGCGAGTTCCTCCGCCGTCGGCATTTCCTCGCCCTCGGCGAGCAGGTTCTCGCCGTCGCGCGTGACCGCCGCGTCGTACTGCGCCTCGAGGCCCTGGACAAGCTCGGCGACCTCGGCGGACTCGGCGACCTGCCGGTCGATCAGCTCGTTGGTCCGGTCGGCCGCCTCGCGCAGCTCGAGCGCGGGCAGGTCGAGCCCGGTCACCTCGGTGAGCGCGTCGATCAGCGTGAGCGCCGCGGTAGGGTACGCGGCCTGGGACAGGTAGTGCGGCACCTGGACGACCAGGCCGATCGCGTCCTTGCCCGCCTCGCCGAACCGGAACTCCATGAGCGACGAGGCCGACGCGGGTACCTGGAGCTTCGACGGCAACGGCACCTTGGGGGTGACCAGGCCCGGCCGGGTCGCGTGCGTGATGACGCCGAGCGGCCGGGTGTGCGGTATGCCCATCGGCACGCCGAAGTAGGTGATCATCGGCCCGGCGCCGAGGCGCTCGGCGAGGCTCGCGGTCGCGGCCACGAAGGCTTCCCACTCGTGGTCCGGCTCCGGCCCGGTGAGCAGCAGGAACGGCTTGCCCACGGCGTCGGCGAGCTTGAATACCGCCAGCTCAGGCGCGTCGTAGGTCTCCCACTTGCCGTCGTCGAACGTCATCAGCGGCCGCCTGGAGCGGTAGTCGAGAAGCCGGTCGGTGTCGAACCGCGCCACCGTCGTGTGCTCGAACGCGTCGAGCAGGTGCTCGGTGAGCAGGCGCCCGGCCGCCCCCGCGTCCATGAACCCCTCCAGGTGCACGAGCAGGGCCGCTCCGGCGACCTCGGGTGTCGGGTCGGTGTCCAGTTCGTAGAGTTCTTCCGGCTGCATGCCTCCAGTCTCTCACCACGTACGACCGTTTTCTGCCAGGGGAGGACCCAGGTACGCCAGATGTCCGGATGCTCGCGCCCCGCGCTCGGGAACGGCTCCCGAGACGAAGCCGTTACCCCATGCGGTCACGCTTTACCTTGACGACACGTTAAGTTGACGTGGTGGAAGAGATCGACCGGCGGATCGCGTCCCTGCTGTCCCGCAACGGGCGGATGAGCTTCACCGAGCTCGCGCGGCAGGCCGGGCTTTCCGTGTCCGCCGTGCACCAGCGGGTACGCAGGCTCGAGACCGACGGGGTCATCACCGGCTACGTCGCGCTCTGTAACCCCGACGTCATCGGGCTCCCGCTTACCGCCTTCGTGTCGATCAAGCCGTTCGACCAGGCGGCCCCCGACGACGTGCCGGACAAGCTCAAGGACCTCGAAGCGATCGAGGCCTGCCACAGCGTGGCCGGCGAGGAGAATTACATACTCAAGGTCCGGGTCGCCTCACCGCGGGACCTGGAGGACCTGCTGCAGCAGATCCGTACCCTCGCGAACGTCTCCACGCGCACCACGGTGGTGCTTTCTACCCCGTACGAGAACCGGCCCCCGGGGATCTGACCCCACCGGGGACGCCACCCGCGCGCAGGCCGTCGAGCATCATGCCGAGCAGCCGGTCGGTGTCCTGCGGCGACCGTCTCGGTCGCCATCACGATGCCGTGCACCAGCCGCAGCACGTCCTGGGCGCTGACGTCGGGGCGCAGCACCCCCGCTTGCTGCGCGTGGCCAAGCAGCCGGTCCAAGCGTCTCGCGCATCCGCAGCGAGCAGCCGGAGATGAGCTCGGAGTCCTTGCCGAGGGAGTCCATCAGCGCCTTGGCCAGCCCGCGCTTGGTGATCAGGTAGCCGGCGATCGCCCGCACGGAACCGGCGAACGCCTGCTGCGGGTGACACCGTGCCGATCAGCTCGTCGGCCGTCTCGCAGACCACGTCCACCTGGCTGCGGAACACCCCCGCCTGCAGGTCGGTCCGCGTCGGGAAATGCCGGTAGAGCGTGCCGATGCCGACGCCCGCCCGGCGGGCGATGTCCTCCAGCGGCGCGTCGGCGCCGTTCTCGGCGAACGCCGCCGTTGCGGCCTCCAGGAGCTTGGCCCGGCTGCGCCGCGCGTCGGCGCGCATCCGCGGCTCGTCGCCCGCCTCGGCGCGCGGGACGATTCTCAGTCATGTCCATCGGTCAGCACGCTATTTCTGTTTGCCAAACGGAGGAAGCCTCCGTATAGTAAGTGGAGTGAACCTCCGTATATTTCCTCATGGTACCTCCGGGCCTGGCGAATCGGCGAGCGGACGGGCGGGCCGCTCGCCAGTCGCGACGCCGGCCGCCCGGGCGTCGCGCTCGCGATCATGCTCGGCGCCCAGCTCATGATCATCCTGGATGCCACGGTGGTTAACATCGCGCTTCCGCACATCCAGACCGGACTGCACTTCTCCGCGACGAGCCTGTCGTGGGTGATGAACGGGTACACGCTCGACGTTCGGCGGGCTGCTGCTGCTCGGCGGCCGGGCCGGCGACATACTCGGCCGCCGCCGCATGTTCCTGGCCGGCATCGCCGTCTTCACCCTCGCCTCGCTGGCCGGAGGCCTCGCACCGAACGCGGGCGTGCTGCTCGCCGCCCGCGCCGTGCAGGGCGTCGGCGGCGCGCTCGCCTCGCCCGCCGTCCTCGCCCTGGTGGTGAGCGGCTTCGCCGAGGGCCGGGAGCGGATCAGGGCGCTCGCCGTCTACTCCGCGGTGGTGACCGCGGGCGGCTCGCTCGGCCTCGTACTCGGCGGCCTGATCACCCAGTGGGCGTCCTGGCGCTGGGTGCTGTTCGTCAACGTGCCGATCGGCATCGCGGTCACCCTGCTCACCCCGCGGTTCGTGACGGAGACGCCCAGGCAGCCCGGCCGGTTCGACCTGCCGGGCGCCGTCACCTCCACGGCGGGCGTCGCCGCGCTCGTCTACGCCTTCATCAGGGCCGCGTCCGACGGCTGGGGCGACCAGCGTCGCGCTCGCCGCGTTCGCGGTCGCCGGCGTGCTGCTTGCCGCGTTCGTGCTCGAACGAGACCCGGGCGGCGCAGCCGATCACCCCGTTGCGGCTGTTCGCCAGCGCGGGCCGCTCCGGCTCGTTCGTCGCGCGGCTGCTGCTGGTGGGCGGCATGTTCGGCATGTTCTTCTTCCTCACGCAGTTCCTGCAGGAGGTGCTCGGTTTCGGCGCGCTGCGCGCCGGGTATCGCGTTCCTGCCGATGACCCTGCTGCTGTTCGCGGTGTCGCGGCTCGCGCCGCGGCTGATACCGCGCGTCGGCGGGTAGCGGCTCATGCTGGCCGGCATGATCCCGGTGATGGCCGGGATGGCCTGGCTGTCGCGGGTGTCGCCCGGCACGGACTACTGGTCGGGCGTCTTCGGCCCGATGGTGCTGCTGGGCGCCGGCATGGGCGTGGTGTTCGTGCCGCTGACCACCGCCTCGCTCGCCGGGGTGCGCCCGCAGGACTCCGGCGCCGCGTCCAGCATGGTCAACGTCATGCAGCAGCTCGGCGGCTCGGTGGGCTCGCGGTGCTCGTCGCGGTCTTCGGCACCGCGACCAGGGCCTCGCTGGCGCACCCCGCCGCGGGCCTGACCGCGGCGGCGCTGCACCGCCAGGTACTCGCGCACGGCATGTCCACGGCGTTCACCCTGGCCGCGGCGTCTTCGACGTGGCCGCCTTCTGGTCATCGCCGACCCTGCTGCGCGAGCCAGGCCGCCCCGACGTGCCGCAGGGCTGCCGGCCGGGCGCGGGACGGCAAGCGCGGACGGCGACTAGCGTTCAGGCAGCGGCACGCGCGCTGCCCGACTGACCCGTGCGCCGTTGCCGTCCCCCGCTCCGCCGGCACAGCGGTCTGATGCCGCCGTCCCGTCCGGGACGATAGCATCACCGGAAGCGCCGTGCTTCTCGCTCGCGTGCTGACTCATGGTGGAGATCTGGGTAGCATGACCGGGCTGTACCCCGATCGGCCGACCAGGATTGCCTGCCAGCTCCATCCACGCAGGGATAACAGCAACAAGCGCGGCACGGCAGCCAAGTTCCCCCGCGCGCCGCTCCTAGGTGACGACGAGCGGCGACGGACTGGCCTCCGAGTAGCGCACGCGCCCGAAGTACATCAGCTTCACCAGCAGCCACGATTCCCAGCCGGGGGCGGCGGTCGCCGGGACGGAGACGGCGAATCGCAGCGTCGCCTCGCCGCCCGGCTCGACGGTGACCGGCTGGGTCCACGGCGCGGTGGCCTGCCAGGTGCCGACGGGGGAGATGAGCTGCACCTCGCCGCGCAGCTGCGAGGCCAGGCGGCTGGAGACCCGCACCGCGAGCTCGCCGCTCTCGCCGGGCGCGAGCCGCACCGCCGGGGTGAGCAGCGTGACCTCGGCCTCGTCCGCGAGTGCCATGACGTCGGCCTGGAGCCGGGTGAACAGCTCCTCCGGTTCGAGGTCAGGGTCGGGGCCGCCCGGCTCGCCGATCGTGACGAGCGCGGTGTCCTCGAGCATCTGGCCGAGCTCGTCGCCGATCCGCGCGGTGAGGAAGTACCGCCCGTTCGGCCGCGCCAGGCAGCGCGCTCGACCGTCACGTCCCATGACGCGAACTCGTTCGGGCCGAGAGCGTAGCGGAGCGGCCCGCGCCGATGCCGCGCCGGGCGTACCGGGGCCTGCTGTCAGTCGCCCGTCGGCCGGCGACCGCCGCCGTGAGCCCCGCGGGCACCACGAGCTCAACCTCGCCGCGGCCCCCGGCCGGCCCGCCCGCGACGGTCAGCGTGACCCCCGCCGGATCGCCGGCCGTGCCCGCGTCGACTGCCGTGTTCGGGCCGCCGGCCGTGCCCGCGTCGACGCTCGCGGCCCGGGCGTCGCCGCCCAGCGTGACCCGGGTGGGGGAGAAGTGCACCGCGACCGGCACGTTCCCGGCGGGCGCCGGGCCCTTCCCGTGCAGCCAGTACCGCGCGTAAACGGGCTGCGCCGGCTCGGGCAGCTCAGCCGGGCGGCCGCGCCGACCGCCAGGGACGGCCGTCCCTGCCGAAGCCGTCAGGTCCGCCCGGGTCGGCCGCACCCGCAGCGTCACCGTCTGGAAGGGCCGCACCGGGACGAGCACGGCGCCGTCCCGCATGGCAAGCGGCCCGGTCGGCTGCCCGGCGCCGGGTGGCAGGGCCGCGCCGTACTGTTCCTCGAGCAGGTCGCTTACCCAGGCCGCCTCGATTCCCGTCGCGAGCCGTAGCTCCGCGACGGCCGCCCGCCCGTCGGTCTCCCGGAGCCGGACGGTGACCTCGCCCGGCGTGCGGAGCGGCGCCCCTGGGAGCCCGGCCGCGAGCGGGTTGCCTGCGGGCTTGACGGCCGACAGCGTGACGTTCGGCGCGCCGGTGACGGACAGCAGCCCGCCCGGCGCGGGCCCGGCTCCACCGGGCCCGCCAGCCGTCGACTCGCCAGCCGTCGACTCGCCAGCCGTCGACTCGGTGGGCAGCGCGGTCACCAGCGCGAGAAGGTCGTGGTTGTACTCCTCGGCGGCCGCGTTGAACCCGGCCGACCGCCAGCCGCCGGCCGCGCTCGTCGCGGCGAGGGCGTAGCAGAAGGTGTGCGACCAGTGCTGCCAGGCGAACGAGGAGCCGTCGGGCGCCGTCCGCCGGTCACCGTCGATCCAGACACCGCTAGGCCAGCCCGAGCAGGCACGGAACAGCGACATCCACAGCGTGCCGTCCGGGGTGACCGCGCAGCCGGGCGTGCCCCGGTTGAACAGGGCGACCGCCCCGTCGCCGAGCGGCGCGTCCCCCGGTGCGAGCACGTCGGAGCCGCACGCGTCGGCCGGGATCACCTCGAACATCAGGTCGCGCTCCAGCTCGCTGACCGCCGCGGCGAGTGCCCCGGGCTCGGCGGTGGCCACGATGAGCACCGGCAGGTCACGCGGCCCGCGCAGGTCCGCGCCCGGTGCGAACGCCGCCGCGCGCGTTCTTGCCCGCGGGTACCCACAGGCGCGCCGCGCCGCCGTCGCTGACCAGCTGGGCGAGCCGCTTGGCCACCGACGGGTCGCACGCCGCGAGCACCTCCGCGGTGAACGCGTTCTCCGACGGCCCGCCGAGGGATACCCGGAAGTCGGGCAGGTTGGAGTCCACGTCGACCGACCCGTACCTGGTGCCGGACGAGCGCGAGCAGGTGGCCGTGACCCCGGCCCGCGCGAGCCAGGTCACCAGGTCCCGCACGACGGGCTGGAACTCGGCCGTCACGACGTCAGGCGCGATGACCTCGGCGACCCCGAGCGCCACGCCGATGTCGCCATCGGGAGGGCGGCGACCACGGCCCGCGCGGCCGACCCGATGCCGAACCAGTGGTTCGCCGGGTTGTCCAGGGTCCACCAGTGCTCGGCCACGTCCGCCTCTGGCGCGCCGAACGGCCGGCCGATGACCGCCGTCGCCGTCTGGTACACCGGCAGCCCGCCGGGGAGCGCGGCGGGGAACCGCACCCGCAGCAGGTGCTCCTGCCCGATCGACCCGGACACGCGGGTGCGGAACTCGACCCGGTCGCTGCCGTCCCACAGCACGGTCTCCGCGGTGACCGACAGGCCGCCGAGTGCGTACGTGGCGACGAGCCGCGAGCCGGCCGGCGACCGCTGCGCCCGCACGCTGGCCGCGGCGGCGCACGACGCGAGTCCCGGTCCCTTGGGCGACAGGTGCCATGGCCCCTCGTTCCACCGCGGGTGCTGCTGGTACTCCTCCTGGAGCACCAGGTCGTTGCCCGGCCTGGTGAGCAGCTCACGCCCGGCGGCCTTGTCGAAGACCGAGGCGAGCGCGCCGTGCCCGTCGCCCCCCGTCACCAGGAACGCGTCGTTCTCGATCGCCAGGCCGTCGGCGTCCGTCCAGCCGTCCGCGGCGAGCCCGGCGGGGCCAGGCGGGCACCGCCGCGGCGACCAGCGGGTAGCGCCGGAACCCGAGCGGCGGCACCCCGCGCGCGCGAAACGTCAGCGTCGCCTCGGCGAGCGAGCCGTCGGCATGCCGGCGCACCCCGGCCACGAGGGCCGGCACGGGATCGCCGGAATCCGGGTCGATGACCGTCAGCCACGGGCTGCCCGGCGCCGAAAGCCGCACCGTGATCCGTGGCCATGCCGTCGCGCTCGCGCGCCAGCCCGTTGACCACGGTGACCGCGAGCGCCGCGCCGTCACGGTCACCCGGTCGCCGCTGTCTCCTGTGCTGCCCGCCGCGCCGGGAACCGCCCCGGTCAGGAAGGCGATCGCGTCCCGCCGCGCCTCCTGCCCGCGCTGCCACGCCTCCCGCCAGCCCGCGAGCAGGTCCAGGTACACCTCGTCGGACTCGGTGCCGGTGATCGCGTCGTGGTGCGCGCCGTAGGCGAGCTGCCGCCACGCCTTGTCGAGCGACTCGGCCGGGTACGGCGCGCCCCGCAGCCAGGCGAGCGTGGCGAGCCGCTCGCCCTCGAGCACGGCGACCTCCCCGGCCCGCGCGGCCAGCTTGGTGTCGGCATAGGAGACGTCCTTGCCGGTGTAGACCGGGTTCATGTCCCGCGTCTGCGGCATGATCCAGAACCGGGCAGGCTCCGCCTCGCGACTCGGCGCGCACCGCCGCGAAGAACTCGCGCGGGATGGCCGTCGTGAACCGGGGCCACAGGTAGCGCGCCGGACCACTCGCGGGCGACATCGGTCACCCAGCGGGCCGGGATCACGTGGTCGGAGCCGACCGGCAGCATGACGTTGCGCGTGGCCGCGACCGGCGCGAGCGACCTGAACTGCGCGTACGCCTCGGCGAGCGCGCCCGGCAGGTCCTTCGCCGTGTGCAGCCGCCAGCCCGCGCCGTAGTGGTTGGCCATGTAGGCGGTCAGCAGCCCGGCGCCGTCGGGTGAGAGCCATTCGAACTCCGCGGGGAACTGCATCCGGCTGTTCTCGGCGGGCCCCCACTGGTGGAACGGGCCGCGCGCCCAGGAGGACGAGGTCAGCCCGGCCTGCGCCATCAGCCCGGGGAACCCGGGGTCGAACCCGAACGCGTCGAGCATCCACGCCGACGCGGGCCCAGTGCCGGGAAGGCCGTTGCCGGGAACGCCAGTCGCCGGGAAGCCCCGAGCGCCGAGCACGCCGCGCTGGAAGCCCATCCCGTACACCGCGTTGCGTATGGTCGTCTCGGCCCCGGTCAGGTTGGTGTTCGGCTCGTTGTACGTGCCGCCGACGAGCTCGGCCCGCCCGTCGGCGAGCAGCGACCGCAGGAACCCGCGGTCGCCGGGGAACGCGTCGAAGTGCGGCTTGAGGTAGTCGATCTCGGCGAGCACGAACTTGTAGTCCGGGTCCCGCCGCGCCTTCTCCAGGTGCAGCCGCACCAGGTCGAACGCGGTCCTGCGTGTCGGGCAGGTCACCGTCCTCGTCCGGCAGCACCAGCCGCGCCTCGGTGAACTGCCCCTGCGTGTTCCACCACACCGGGTCGTAATGGAAGTGGGACACCATCCACATCGTCCAGCCGGGCTCGGCGACGGTGACGCTGGCGTCAAGCTCGGCCCGCCCGGCCCAGGCGCCCGCGAGCCCGCCGCCCGCCCGCCCGGTCCGTCCGCGAGTGACGGCCTCCGCGATCACGGTGACCGGCAGCCGCGTGCCCGGCGACCCGGCCACGGCCACGCTCACCTCGCCGGTGCCGCTCTGCCCCGGTTCAGGAAGGCTCATGACGAACGGGCGCGGGGTATCCGCCCCCGCCCCCATGACCCGCAGCGTCGCGGCCGCCCCCGCCTCGCCCGCCTCAGTTGCCTCAACCGTGACCCTTACCACCTGCAGCGCGCGCCCGGTGGTCCCGCCGCTCCCGGTGAACAGATCCGTCGACTCGACCCCAGTGATCCGCATGCCCTAATCGTCCCACGCCGGGCGGCTTAGGATCGCCCCCGCCACGCAAACCCTCACCCCCGATGACCAGGCGTCATCCCGCCAACCGCGCACCGCCGCCGCCCTGGTCGCCGGCCGTCCCGCCAGCGGCGCTCCGCAGTACCCAGGGGTTGCTTCGGAAGAACTCTTCCGAAAGATCCCTTCCGAAGCCTTGTGGAAATAACTCTTTCGAGCGTAGTATTTCGAAACATGAGTTCCGAACCAACACCACAGCCGGCGCCGCGGCCGCGCCCAGGGCGCGAGCAGCGGCGGCCCGCCGCGAGCCCCGGCGCGGCGGGGGAGGCTCCCGCCCGGCCGGCGAGCGACTCCGCGCCGATCAGCGACCCGATCGCGATGCGCGCGCTGGCGCACCCGGTTCGGGTGGCGCTGGTGGAGATGCTCTCGGTGGTCGACACGCTGACCGCGACCCAGGCGAGCGAACTGCTCGGGGAGAGCCCGGCGAACTGCGCGTTCCACCTGCGCACCCTGGCGAAGTACGGCTTCGTCAAGGAGGCGGGCGGCGGGCGCGGCCGGGAGCGGCCGTGGAAGACGGCCGAGCGGCACATCATGATCAGCACGAAGCTGGACGACCCGCGGGCCGCGACCGCGGCCGGCGCGCTCAGCCTGGCCTGGCTGGAGCACTGGATCGAGCGGGCCAGGCAGGCGTTCGGGTCGAGCAGCTTCCTGCCCGGCTGGGAGAACGCGACCGGGTGGTCGCGGACCGGCGTGTTCCTCACCGCGGCGGAGACCTCGGACCTGCGGGGGCAGATGCGCCGCCTGCTTGAGCCGTACGAGGGGCGCAAGTCCGACCCGGCGCTGCGCCCGCCCGGCTCGCTGCCGGTGGAGTGGGCGGTCTTCGCCGCCCCCGTTCCCGAGCTCGTCGGGTTCGCCGAGGCGCAGGCCCGTGAGGCGGCCAGGCAGCAGGCCGGGCAAGGGCACGATCCCGACCCGGACCCAGAAGCCTGAAAGATTCGCGATATATCTTGTCAGTCTTGATCAAACACGATACATCTTAACTAGCGTGACCTCGCGCGAGGGCGGTCACGCACGATCACCCAAGGAGTACGCCATGCACCCCGAACTGCTCTCCGCGCTGGCTACCGAGCGCCGCCGCGACCTGACGGCCGCCTTCTCCGCCGCCCGCCGCTCGTCGCCCGCCCGGGCCCCGCCAGCCGTGCCCGCCCGAGGGCACTGCCCCGCTTCCACGTCACCTGGACGCGCACCACGCTCGCCGCCGTGGCCGACCGGCGGCGCGCCCGGTCCCTGGTCATCGTCATCTCCGCGACCCGCACGCCGGTAAGGCCCGCATGCGGGCCCGCGGCCGAGCCGAGCCGCGCCCGCCGGGCGGGTATTCCTGGCGGCGGGTGCGCCCGGTGAGTACTGTGAGCGAACGGAGCAGGAGACGTGTTTTCCCACGCTATGACCCCTGCTAACGACGGAGAGATAAGGACGCGATGGCGCATACTGACCGGCCCGCCACGCTGCGGGACGTGGCCACCGCCGCCGGGGTACACCCGGCCACCGCGTCGCGCGCGCTCAACCCGGGGACCAGGCTCCTGGTCAGCGAGGACACCGCGCGGCGGGTGAGCGAGGCGGCCGACCGCCTCGGCTACCGGCCCAACCCGGTGGCGCGCAGCCTGCGGACCCGCCGGTCGCACACCATCGGCGTGCTGATCCCCGACCTCAACAACCCGCTGTTCCCGCCGATCGTGCGCGGCATCGAGGACCGGCTCGCCGAGCACGGCTACGTGGCGCTGCTCGGCAACACCGACGCCGACCTGGCCAAGGAACGGCTCGTCTTCGACCAGCTGCGGGCCAGGCACGTGGACGGGTTCGTGCTCGCCACCGCGACCGCGGGCAGCCCCGTCCTCGCCGAGGCGGCCGAGGCGGACGTCCCGCTGGTGCTGGTGAACCGTACCGCGCAGGACTACCCGTTCTCCGCGGTCTCCGTCGACAACGAGCAGGGAGTGCGGGCGGCGGTCGCGCACCTGGTCGCCCTCGGGCACACCAGGATCGGGCACATCGCAGGCCCGCAGGATGTCTCCACCGGCGCCTCCCGGATGCGCGGCTTCCGCGAGGGCATGGCCGCGCACCGCCTTCCCGTGTCCGATGCCCAGGTGGTGACCGCCACCGCCTACTCCCTTGAGGAGGGAACGCGCCTCGGCCGGGAGCTGCTCACGGCGGGCGGCGGGCTCACCGCGGTCGTCGCCGCCAACGACATGCTCGCGATCGGCTGCTACGGCGCGATCGACGAGCTTGGCAGGCGCTGCCCGGAGGACATCTCGGTCATCGGGTTCAACGACATGCCGTTCGTCGACCGGCTACGGCCGCCGCTGTCGTCGGTACGGTTCCCGCACTATCAGCTCGGCACCGAGGCGGCCACGCTGCTGATCGAACGGATCGAAGCACAGGACAGCCCGGTCAAGATCCTCTTCCTCGCGCCGGAGCTCGTCGCCCGCGGCTCAACCGCGCCGCCGGCGGCCCGGCCAGCGGCAGGCGGCACCGCCCGCCGCACCCCGGCAACGCCGGCGGCTGACCGGCCCGGCGTCCCGGCGAGTCGCGCCGCCCTCGCGGCGGTCACTGGTACCCCTTGCGCATCCGGCGTCATAGATAGATAATCTTCTATCTCTAGATTAGCCCGTGAAATTAGCTCCGCAACCGTCCCGAAAGCCTCACCAGGTCTCTTAACCAGAAATTTAGCATTGAGGATTGACAAACTATCCCAAGCCAGTCCAGTCTCTCATGCAAACGATTGTTAGATCTGCTTAGATAAGACGCCGCGCGGGTCACCTGTGGCGTCTATTTCGCCGCGTTCACGCGCGTGTAGTACAACTTGCCTGCATCACCACCGAGGGCGGGTTCCCGGAGGCATCCGGAGGCCCGAACCCAACAATCATGACCAATGAGGAAGGAGGAACCGGGCGTGAGCGCACCCCTCCCCTGGTTCTCCAGGAACGTCGCAGCGTTGGGCGCCGTCGCGCTCTCCGTCGGCGTTCTTGCCGCATGCAGCAGCGGTGGCAGTAGCAGTAGCAGCAGCTCGGCCGGAAGCTCGACCTCGGCCAGCTCGACCGGAGCGGCAAGCTCGTCTCCGGCCAGCTCGACGCCGATCTCGATCGGCGCGTCCCTGTCCCTGACCGGCGACTTCTCCGACGACGGCAAGGCCTTCCAGCAGGGCTACAACCTGTGGGTCAAGGACGTCAACGCGGCGGGCGGCATCCTTGGCCGCCAGGTCAAGCTGACGGTCCTGGACGACAAGAGCGACCCGAACCAGGTGGTCACCAACTACCAGACGCTGATCAACAGCGACCACGTGGACCTGACCTTCGGCCCGTTCTCCTCGCTGCTGACCGCGCCCGCCTCGGCGGTGGCGGCCCGCAACGGGTACGCGTTCGTCGAGGGCGCGGGCGGCTCGCCCAAGGTGTTCGACACCCAGTCGAACCAGACCGACCACAACGTCTTCGACGTGTCGCTGCCGGTCGCGGACGAGCTCATGCCGTTCGTGAACTACATCGCGTCGCTGCCGGCCGCCACCCGGGCCAAGCTGACCGCGGCGTACCCGTCGGCGGACGACCCGTTCGCCACCCCGCCGGTCGAGCTCGCCCAGTCGAAGCTTGAGGCGCTCGGCGTGAAGACCGTGTACACCAAGGTCTTCCCGGAGGAAACCTCCTCCTACAAGCCGGCGGCCGACAACGTGGCCGGCAAGAACCCGGACATCGTGGTGCTCGGTTCCACCGACGTGCCCACCGTGGCCGCGTTCATGTCCGAGTTCGCGCAGGTCCACTACACGCCGAAGATGTTCATCGCGGCAGCAGGCCCTGACCAGGGCGCGGCCTTCATCAAGGCGGTGGGCGCGGGCAATGCCACCGGCATGATGGTGCCCAACGGCTGGTACGGCGGCTACGACAACCCGGCCAGCCAGAAGATGGTCGCCGAGTACGTCGCGCAGTACGGCGGCAACGCGTCCGGCGTCAACGCGG
This sequence comes from uncultured Actinomycetota bacterium, assembly GCA_963811335.1. Lineage (GTDB taxonomy): Bacteria > Actinomycetota > Actinomycetes > Streptosporangiales > Streptosporangiaceae > Trebonia. Next base: position 142,408 of record CAWERB010000017.1, read on the forward strand.
ACGTGGCCGAGGCCTACTCGGTCGGCCAGGTCGTCCAGCAGGCCGTCACCGCGGTCGGTGCCGTGGACAACGCCAAGATCATCACCTACCTGCACAGCGGCGTCACGCTGAGCACGGTGCAGGGCACGGTGAAGTTCGACTCGCTCGGCGAGAACGCGAACGCGGCCGCGTTCGTCTTCCAGTGGCAGAACAAGGGCTCGAAGTACGTCCAGGTGCTGCCCACCGGCGGTGTCTCGGTGCCGATCATCGCCCAGAAGCCGCCCTGGGCCGGCTAACCCGGGTCCGGCGGTAACCAGCTAACTCATCGGGCGCCCGGGGATATCCCCGGGCGCCCGACCTGACCAGGACGGAGTACGTATGACACGTGAGATCGCAACGGCCATCGTCGATGGCATCCTCATCGGGGGCGTCTACGCCCTCATGGCGGTGGGCCTGACGCTGATCTTCGGCGTGCTCGACATCATCAACATCGCCCAGGGCATCCTGGTTGTCCTGAGCGCTTACCTCTCCTACTCGCTGTTCACCAAGGCGCACATCGACCCGTTCATCGGGCTGCTCATCACGATCCCGGCGATGTTCGTGATCGGCGTGGTCATCCACTGGACGTTCATCAGGCGGCTGCGCGGCACCGAGCGGACATCGATGACCCTGCTGGTCACCTACGCGGTCGCGCTGATCATCGAAGGCGTGCTTTTCAAGGTCTACGGCGCGGACAACGTGCAGATCAGTACGTCGTACACCAACAAGAGCGTGCATGTGCTCGGCTTCTACGTCGGCTGGGTCTACATCTGGGGCTTCCTGCTCGCGATCGCGGGGGTCGTGATCATCTACGCGCTGCTCTACCGGACCAGGTTCGGGCGCAGCGTGCGGGCCACCATGCAGGACGAGACGGCCGCCCGGCTGGTCGGCATCAACGTGAACCGGGTCGCGGCGTTCACGTTCGGCATCGGGGTGGCCATGACCGCGGCGGGCGGCATGGTGTACGGCTCGACGAACGCGTTCAACGCCAACAGCGGCTACGACCTGATCTCCCGGCTGCTGTCCATCGTCATCCTCGGCGGCATGGGCAGCGTCGGCGGCGCGCTCGCCGCGTCCGTCTTCATGCTCACCCTGGAGTCGCTTGTGACCGTCTGGCAGCCGACCTGGGCGGTCGCCGTCTACTACGCGGCGCTCGTCATCGTCCTGCTCTACCGGCCCACCGGGCTCCTCGGCCGGAAGGCGGTGCGCGCCCAATGAGCCGCGCGGCAAGTACCCGGCGCTCGCCGGACGGGCGCACCGCGCCCGGCGGCCTGCGCGCCGTACCGGCGGGCACCGCGGCCAAGGGCACTGGGCTGCTGCTCCTGGCGGTGGCCGCCGTCGCGTTCCCGCAGGTGTTCACCAACCCGTCGGTCACCAACTACGGCGTGTTCGCGATGATCTACGTCACCGCCGCGATCGCGTGGAACATCTTCTCCGGCAACAGCGGCTACATCTCGCTCGGCCAGGCCGTGTTCTTCGGCAGCGGCGCCTACGCGATGGGGATCGCGGCCCAGGACTGGCACATCAACGGCACCGAGGTCTTCGCGCTGCTCCCGTTCAGCGGTGCGGTCGGGGCGCTCATCGCGGTCCCGTTCGGGCTGGTCTCGCTGCGCGTGCGGCGGCACACCTTCATCGTGATCACGATCGCCGTCTTCTTCATCTTCCAGCTGATGGCGTTCAACTTCTGGTTCACCGGCGGGACGAGCGGGCTGAACTCGCCGTTCCTCAGCTGGCCGGCCGCCAGCTACAACACGCCGTTCTACTACATCGGGCTCGCGTTCGCCGTCGGGTCGATCGCCATCGCCTGGCTGGTCAGGCGCTCCCGCTTCGGCCTGCAGCTGCGGGCGATCAGGGACGACGAGGACCGCGCGCGCGGCCTCGGCGTCAAGGCCATGCGGGTCAAGCTCACCGCGTTCGTCATCTCCGGCGCGATCACCGCGATGATCGGCGCCGTCTGGTTCTACTACAGCAACGACGTCCACCCGCAGACCGGCTTCAACCCGCTGTTCGACCTCACCCTGGTGCTGATGGCGTTCCTCGGCGGCTACGGCTCGATCAGCGGCGCCGTGCTCGGCGCGCTGGTCATCGAGACGCTCACCCTCTGGCTGAACACCCAGCCGGCGTTCACCGGATCGCTCAGCAACATCATGCTCGGGGGCCGTCTTCCTCCTCGTCGTGCTCTTCCTGCCGCGGGGCATCATCCCGACCGGCGGCGAGTTCATCACGAAAATGCGGACGCGGGGACGGGCGGCGGTCAGCCCGGCGGCGGCCAGCGGCCGGCCCGGCCGCGGCGTCGTCCACTACCCCGCCGGTCAGCTCGGGAGGTGCCCGGTGACCACGCTGCTGCGCACCGAGGGAATCATGAAGGCCTACGGCGGCGTCCAGGCGCTGAACGGCGCCACGATCGCCGTTGAGGAGGGGACGGTGGCCGGCCTGATCGGGCCCAACGGCTCAGGCAAGACCACCTTGTTCAACGTCATCACCGGCTACGAGCGGCCCGACGCGGGCGAGGTCTGGTTCGGTAGCCACGCGATCACCGGCTACTCACCGGACAAGGTGTTCGCCGCCGGCATCGGCCGGACCTTCCAGCTCACCAGGATCTTTCCCGCGGCTGACCGTCGTCGAGAACATGCTCATCGCGGCGCAGGGGCAGGGACAGGCCGCGGAACCTGCTGGCCCGGCTCGGCCGGGACGCCTGGACGCAGCACCGCAGGCACGCGACGGAACTGCTCGAGTTCGTCGGCATCGAGCGGCACGCGAGCGTCCTGGCCGGCTCGCTCTCCTACGGGCAGCGCAAGCTACTCGAGCTCGCCTACGTGCTCGTCGCCGACCCGGCGGTGATCCTGCTCGACGAGCCGGCCGGCGGGGTGAACCCGACGCTGATCAACCTCATCGCCGACCGCATCAGGCAGCTCAACGCGGAGCAGGGCAAGACGTTCCTGCTCGTCGAGCACAACATGGAGTTCGTCATGGGGCTGTGCTCGGTCATCACGGTGCTCGAGTCGGGCGCCACGGTGGTGAGCGGCCCGCCGGGCATCGTGCGGACCGACAAGCGCGTGCTCGACGCGTACCTCGGCGCGGACCTCGACGAGGACGACCCTCAGGAGACGAGGTCAGGGACAGAGGGCACCGCGAGCGAACCGTTGCTGGCCATCGACGGCGTGGTGGCGGGCTACGGCGGCGGCGACGTGCTGCGCGGCGTCAGCTTCGCCGTGCCCGAGGGCAGCATCACCTGCGTGGTGGGGCCCAACGGCGCGGGCAAGTCGACCGTCATGCGGGTGGTCAGCGGCCTCCTGCGGCCGCGGCTCGGCACGGTGACGCTGCGCGGCGAGCGGCTGAACGGCAAGTCGCCGCGGCAGATCCTCGACCTCGGCGTGGTGCAGGTGCCGCAGAATCACAGCCTGTTCACGGACATGACCGTGCACGAGAACATCGACCTGGGCGGCTACACGATCAAGGACCGCTCGCAGGTCGCCAAGCGGATCAACGCGGTCTACGACCTGTTCCCCCAGGTGCGGGGCTGGGCGCGAATGAAGGCGGGCTCCCTGTCCGGCGGCCAGCAGCGCCTGGTCGAGTTCGGCCAGGGCGCTGATGCTCGACCCGGTGCTCATCTTGCTCGACGAGCCGTCGATGGGCCTGTCACCGCTGGTGCTCAAGTCGGTGTTCGACGCCGCGCGGCAGATGAACGCGGGCGGCGCGACCGTTCTGCTCGTGGAGCAGAACGCCCGGGCCGGGCTCAAGCTCTCCCAGCACGGCGTCGTCATGGAGAACGGCACCGTCCGGCTGGCGGGCACGGGCCGTGAGGTTCTCGAGCATCCCGAGATCGGCGAGCTGTACCTAGGCGGCTCAGTGAAGAAAACCTGAGGACTTCAGAGGAAGTGAAGATCTTCGGTGTCCTCGGTAACAGTGCCCTCGGTAACACTGCGGAAATCTTTCACTCTTCGGGCCTTCGAATAACACATAACAACACGATGACCATAAGTCCCGATTTGCCAGAAATACTGCGGATGGTCGACTTAAGATCATCAAGCGCAGTGCGAGCGGCGGCCGCGGCGGGCCACGGGCTTCCTCGCGGCTCCCCTGCGGTTACGCGGTATGTGGTATGCGGTATGCGGCGTGCGAGAACATCGCTTTCCAGCGAGGACACTGATTTATGGGAACCCATGGTGCTGCGGGCACGCGGTCGCGCGCGCTTGCGCGGAGCCGCAGGGCGGCCGGACCGAACAACGTGCGCTCCAGCCCGCCGGGGCGGATGGACCTAGGACTGACCGACTGGCCGGTGGCCCGTCGGCTGTTCACCGTCATCGTGGCGGCCCTGCTGATGGGGCTGGTCTTCGGCGGACTGCGGGTGGCGGACGCGGAGAGCAGCGCGAGCCAGTTCAACCGGACGCAGCAGCTGGCCAAGCTCGGCGCGCAGCTCGTTTCCGTCGTGGACGACCTGCAGAACGAGCGGGACGCGACGCTCGTCGCCCTGATCACCAACAGCGATGCGGGGCTGGCGCAGGTGCACGCCAAGACGAACAGCGATCTCGGCCCGGTCAGGCCCGAGATCCAGCAGATCGTCAACGGCGGCTATCCCGCGGCCATCGCGACGGCCGCGGGCGCGGTGAACCTCGACCTGTCGCCCAACAACATCGCGCAGCTGCATAGCCTGTTCGGCACGGCGTTCGGCACCGGTGACGTGGTGGCCCGCGACTACAGCGCCGTCATCAACCGCATCATCACCCTGCAGGCCCAGGTCTCACTCGGTAACACCGACCAGTCGCTGAACAGCAACGTGCAGACCCTCACCGCGCTCGCGCAGGCCAAGGACCTCACCTCGCAGCAGCTTGCCCTGCTCGACCAGTCGATGGCGAACCCGCCGCTCTCGGTTTTCGGTACCCCCGGGTTCCTTGACTTCGCGACGGAGACGAGCCTGCAGGTCAACTACGTCGAGGAGTTCAACGACGAGGCCGCGTTCCAGCACTCGGCCTCGTCGGCGGAGAACTCGATGTATGACGCCCTGCTCGGCCCGCAGGCCGCGAAGCTGGACGGCGAGACCAGGTCGGACAACATCGAGCAGGCCCTCTTCGCGGTCGCCGGCGGCCAGCTGAACGAGCCCTCGATGGCCGCCACCCCGCCCAAGACGGTGCAGATCTCCGGCGCCTCGGGCATCTCCTACCCGCTGTTCATCAACAACCAGCAGCTGGACCCCCTGGCCAACAACCCGGCCACGGCCAAGCAGGAGGGCATCACCACCATCGCCGGGCTGAAGGCGGCGTGGGACAAGGGCATCCACGCCAAGCTCGACGCGATGCAGGCCACCGAGCAGTTCGTCGCGGGCAACATCGTCACCCGGGCCACCCAGCTGCAGCAGGCCGCGCAGCGGACGGCGCTCACGTACATCATCATCACCGTGGCCGTGCTGCTTATCGTCCTGGCCGCGGCGCTGTTCGTCGCCAGGTCCCTGGTGCTGCCGCTGCGCCGGCTGCGCGCGGGAGCGCTCGACATCGCCTCGGTGCAGTTGCCCGAGCGGGTCCGGCTGCTTTCTGAGAACCCGGAATCGGCGGGGAGCATGGAGGTCTCGCCGATCAACGTGGCCTCGCAGGACGAAATCGGCCAGGTGGCGCGCGCGTTCGACCAGGTGCACTCCGAGGCCGTGCGGCTGGCCGGCCAGCAGGCGCTGCTGCGCTCCAGCTTCAACGCGATGTTCGTCAACCTGTCGCGCCGTTCCCAGACGCTCATCGAGCGCCTGGCGCGCATGATCGACAACCTGGAGCAGCACGAGGACGATCCCGACCGCCTCGGCAGCCTCTTCTCCATGGACCACCTGGTCACCCGCATGCGCCGTAACTCGGAGAACCTGCTGCTGCTCGCCGGGCACGACAACCCGCGCAAGTGGTCGGATTCCATACCGCTCGCCGACGTGGCCCGCGCCGCGACCTCGGAGATCGAGCAGTACAACCGGGTCACGCTGAACATGACGCCGGACATCTCGCTGGTCGGCCAGGCGGTCTCCGACGTGGTGCACCTGCTCGCCGAGCTGATCGAGAACGCCACGATCTTCTCGCCCAAGGACACCCAGGTCCATGTCGCCATGCAGTACCTGGCCAGCGGCGGCGTGCTCATCGAGGTCAGCGACAAGGGCATCGGCGTATCCGAGGCCCGGCTCGAGGAGATGAACTGGCGGCTGGACAACCCGCCGACGATCGACGTCTCCGTCTCCCGGCACATGGGCCTGTTCGCCGTCGCGAAGCTGGCCGAGCGGCACGGGGTCCGGGTCCGGCTGCGGCCCGCCCTGCCGCAGGGACTGTCGGCCCTGGTCTGGCTGCCCGATAGCCTCATCGAGCGGACCACCAAGCTGCCCGCGGGCAGCGGCTGGTCGCGGCAGCAGGTAAGCGCGCGAGCGACGACCGCGGAGGCACCCGCCTACGCGGGCGGCGGCTACGCCAGCCCCGCTCACGGCAGCGCTACCAACGGCATCGCCGCTAACGGCACGCGCGGCCAACGGCAGCGCTGCCAACGGCAGGCCACTGCCGGCGGCGCCGCCAACGGCAACGGCAACGGCACGGTCCCCGGGCGCCAGGATGCCCTCGGGCTGGTTCCGCCGCGGCCGGCCGGCAGCCTGCTGCCCGCGGCGGCCGGCCTGGAGGCCGCGCCGGGCCTGGGAGGCGGCGGCCCGGCCGTCTCGTACGCCGAGCGGGCCAGCGGCGACCAGAGCGCCGCCGGGCTGCCCGTCCGCGTTCCCAGGGCCGGCCGTGCTCAGGCGCCGGCCCGCCCGACGGCCACGCTGCGGGCCTGCCCGGCCGGACGCCAGGCGTTCCCGCGGCGGGACCTGGCGGCAACCAGCTACCGCGGCGGTCACCTGACCAGGCGCGCAGCCGTCTTGCCGGGTTCCAGCGCGGTACGCGCAGGGCGGAAGGGCAGGACGGCACCAGCGGCAAGGCGCCGCAGGCCGGGGAGGGGACAGAACGTTGACTCGACCGTATCTTCAGGACCTGAGCTGGCTCGTGAGCGATTTCAACGCGCGCGTGCCGGACGCGGCGCACACGGCCGTTGTGTCGGCGGACGGTGTGGCGCTCGCCATGTCGGAGGGGATACCCGGGTACCTCGCTGAGCAGCTCTCGGCGATCACCGCAGGACTGGCCAGCCTGATGTCGGGCGCGGCCCGCATCTTCGAGGCGGGGCTGCCGAACCAGGCGCTCGTCGAGATGGAGGGCGGCCTGATGATCATCAAGGCCATCAGCGACGGGTCGAGCCTGTGCGTGCTCGCCGCACCGGACTGCGACATCGAGCTGGTCTCCTATGAGATGTCGCTGCTCGTCGAGGCGGTCGGCGAGGTGCTCTCTCCGGCCCTGCGCGGCGGGAGGCGCGGTGCTCGCAGGATAACCGCGGTCGACAGGCGGCGCCAAGTCCGCGCCGCCTTGCGCTTCGCGGGCCTCGGCGCGCCACCAGTCCTGGCCCGCTTCCGGGCAGCAGGTGGATCGGGTCGTAGTAGGGGTACTCCCGGTCGAGGGCCAGCGGGTCGCCGGCCTCGATCGCGGTGAGGTAGCCCTTCGTCCAGTAGGAGATGCCGAGTTCCTCGTCGTACCGCGCTACCTGGTGCACCCAGCGCTTGCCCACGTAGGGCACGTCGCACACCACGCGCGGGGTCGCGAACCCGGGCAGGTAGCCCATGATCGCCGACTGCAGCGCCTGGGCCTCGCGGACCGACAGCCGCCAGTGCTCGGCGCCAGGGATCATGTCGCACAGGTAGAAGTAGTACGGCGTGATGCCGGCCTCGTCGAGCAGCGCGAAGCACAGGTCGAGCAGCGCTCCGGCGGAGTCGTTCACCCCGCGCAGCAGGACGCCCTGGTTGCGCACGTCCCGCACGCCCGCGCCGAGCAGCTCCTTGCTGGCCCGCGCGACGAGCGGCGTCACCGACTGCGCCGCGTTGACGTGGGTGTGCACCGCGATCGACACGCCCCGGGCCCGCGCCGTCGCGGCGAGCCGGGCCATCCCCGCGAGCACGTCGGGCGACAGCCAGTGCTGCGGCAGCCCCATCAGCGCCTTGGACGCCAGCCGGATGTCGCGCACCGACTCGATCTCGAGCAGCGACGCCACGAACGCCTCCACCCGCGGCCATGGCAGGTTGGCGACGTCGCCGCCGGACACCACCACGTCCCGCACGGACGGCGTCGACCGCAGGTAGGTGAGCATCGCCGCGAGCCGGTCGTCGCGCGCCACCGCGAACCGGTGCTTGTCGAACGACGGGGTGGGGTTGCCGACCAGGTCCATCCGGGTGCAGTGCCCGCAGTACTGCGGGCAGGTCGGCAGCAGCTCGGCGAGCACCTTGGTGGGGTAGCGGTGGGTGAGCCCCTCAACCGCCCACATCTCCGCCTCGTGCAGCGAATCCCTGGCGGCATACGGGTGAGAGGGCCAGTCTGCCCGCCGGTCGCTGAACACCGGCAGCATGTACCGGCGCACCGGGTCGGCGTACCAGGCGTCGGTGAAGCCGGGATCCGACGCGGCCACCGACGGCGCGATCGTGTTCAGCATCTGCGGCGGGATGAGCATGGACATCGTGGCCCGCTCCCGCTGGTCCCGCTCCAGGTCGGCGTAGAACGCCGCGGACAGCCCGTCCCCGGTCACGTCCCGCAGCTGGCGCGCGTTCTTCACCGAGTGGGCGCGCTGCCACTGCGCCGACTCCCACTCCTGCCGCGTCACCTCTGCCCAGCCGGGCAGCCGCCGCCAGTCAGGCTCCGGCAACTCCTGCCGACGGTACTGATACGGCTGCTCCACCATCCCGCCTCCTGCGCCGATGACCAACAGTCTTTGCTGTTGTATCCCAGTTGAACAGAAAGAAGTACATCAGAAAAGGGAACAGAAACAAAAATTTTCCCGAACGAGGGCGTGTCTCACCCGTCCCGTCACCGCTATCACCCGGCGCGCCGCCGGCGTATGCTCGGGCGATGCGCGCCCGGAGCACGGAGACCCCGGTCAGCCCCGAGCCTGTAGCCCCGAGTCCCGAGCCGGAGCCCTGGTCCGGTCCGCCACCGGCGGGCGGCGGTGCCCTTCGTGCCCGAGGTCACGCTGCTCACCGCGGCCGAGCCGTTCGGGCTGTGGGACAGGACCGCGTGCGACGCGCCGCCGTTCTGGGCCTTCCCCTGGGCGGGCGGCCAGGGACTGGCGCGCTACCTCCTGGACCACCCGGAGACGGTGGCCGGCCGCGCCGTGCTCGACGTGGCCTCCGGCTCCGGCCTGGCCGCCATCGCCGCCGCGAAGGCGGGCGCGCGCAGCGTGCTGGCCGGCGACATCGACGGCAACGCCCTGGCGGCGATCGCACTGAACGCCGCGGCCAACGCGGTTCCCGCGGTCCTGCCGCGCCGCATGGACCTGGCCGCCGCCGGGCCACGACGGGGCGGACGTGGTGCTCGCCGCCGATGTCTTCTACCAGCGTGACCTGGCCGCCCTCGCGCTGCGCTTCCTGCTCGCCGCGCGGCGCGCGGGTGCCGAGGTCCTCGCCGCGGACCCTGGCCGCGCCTTCGTCCCCCGCGAGGCGCTCACCGCCCTGAGCGACGTACCAGGTCCCGGTGCTGACCGTGCTCGAGGACGCTCCGGTCAAGGAGGTCACCGTCTACCGCCTCCGCTGACGCGGGGAGATGGCCCGCCCCGCCGACTACCCGCCGCCGGGCCGATTTGGTGCCACCCCCTATGGCAAAGCCGCGCACCCCGCGTCTAGCGTGGCAGGAGTTGCGCGCGGCGTCGCGCGCGGGAAGGACGGTGCACGATGGAGTACGAGCGGGGCCGCAAGGATGGCATCGCGTCCAACGTCGGGCCCAAGCCCACGTTCACCGGGAACGCGATGCAGGACTCGCTACTCGACGACGGTGAGGCGGGCCAGGTCCGGGTGTACAGCGTGATCTTCGAGCCCGGCGCGCGGACCTACTGGCACTCGCACGCCGCGGGGCAGACGCTGCTCGTCAACAGCGGCCAGGGCATGGTCGAGACGCGGGACGGTGACAAGCGCGATGGTGCGGGCGGGCGACGTGGTCTGGGCGCCACCCGGCGAGGTGCACTGGCACGGCGCGGCGCCCGACGCGTTCCTCAGCCACACCGCCGTCTCCCTCGGCCTGACCAGCTGGGAAGAGGAAGTGGACGAGGGCCACTACCGTGACGCCTTCTCCGGCGGGCCCGCCTGACGTGGAGCACGTGCGATGACGGCGGCGAGCGCAGGCGGCCCGGCCCGGGAGGTGCTCGCGGTCAGGTTCGGGCAGCGCGTCACCACCAGGGCCGAGAGCTACCTCAACTATCCACCTGTACGGCGAGCCGGACGCCGACCTGGACATCGACTACTTCTTCTGGGTGATCAGGGACGGCGCGGGCCGTCATCCTGGTCGACACCGGGTTCGCCCCGGAGGTCGGCGACCGGCGCCGCCGCGCCCACTGGACACAACGCCCGGCGCAGCGCGCTGCCCGGGCTCGGCATCGCGCCGGACGGACGTCACCGCCATCGTGATCACCCACGCGCACTGGGACCACACGGGCAATGTCCGGCGAGTTCCCCAACGCGCGGCTGGTGATGACCGAGGCCGAGTACGCCTTCTGGACCTCGCCGCTCGCCACGCGCGCGGCAGTTCGCCGCGCACAGCGAGCCGGAGGAGATCGCGCTGCTCGCGCGGCGCCGCGCGCGAGCGGCAGGCTCATCCTGTTCACCGGCCAGCCACGCTGGCCGCGGGCATCGAGCTCGTCGAGGTCGGCGGCCATACCCCCGGCCAGCTCATCGTTCAACGTGGCGGCGCCGGGCGGGGGGACCGTCGGTGCTGGCCTCCGACGCGCTGCACTTCTACGAGGAGGTCGAACGGGACCGCCCGTTCGCGATCCTCGCCGACCTGCCCGGCATGTACCGGGCGTACGACACCCTGGCCCAGCTGGCCAGCCAGCCGGGCACCCACCTGGTCGCCGGGCACGACCCGGCGGTCCGCGCCCGGTTCGCCCGCTACGCGCCCGCCAGCCCGCCCGGCGAGGCAGGCACGCTCCAGGTGACCGACCTGACCCGGCCCCGCGCGGGCTAGCCGTCACGGGGTCTGCTTCAGCGGGCTCCTAGGCCTCGACGGTCACCAGGGTGCCGTAGGGCAGGTACGGGTAGGCGGCCTTCGCGGCGCCGTAGGGCAGCTCGACGCAGCCGAGGGACTGCGGCCAGCCGTAAGAGCCGCGGTCGAAGTAGTGCACGGCGTCGCCGCCCTCGAAGTACGACACCCAGTACACCGGGTCCGCGTAGTGCGACCCGTCCGGGTTGGTGCCCGACATGACCTGGTACGGCAGCTTCTCGTACACAGGGAAGGTGCCCAGCCCCGTCGGCCTGACCCCGATGCCGGTGTTCGCCAGCGAGGAGAACACCTCACGCCCGTCGTGCCAGATGGTGAGCGTCTCCGGCAGCGACTCCCTGGCGATCGCGTAGCTGTACCCGTGGGTGTCCGCTGGTCCTTCGCGGCGGCCGTCAGCAGCGCCGACCAGAAGGCCCGGCTGGCCACTCCGTCGGGCGCCAGCCCGTGGTCGGCCTCGAACCCGGTGATCGCGCCCCACGTCCAGCGTGTTCGCGTTGCCCTGGGTCCAGAACGAGTACAGCGACGACGGGTACCCGTGCCGCGCCCAGGCGGAAGGTCCCTGGCGGCGGCGCGTACGCCGCCGCGAGCTGCGCCGCGGCGCTGCCCGTGGGCACCGCGGCGCCCGCGCCCGGCGTCCAGCTCAGCGGCAGGTAGCCGAGCTGCGCGAGGATCTCCTGTAGCCGCAGCGTGCTGTAGCCTGGCGGTGGTGAAGAGGGCTGGCGGGCGCCGAGTCGCCGCGGCTGTCTCTCTGGCGACGGTGGCGACGCCGAGGCCGCGCGCCGTGACGGTAACGCGCGTGCGCGCCGGGAATCCCGTGGCCGGCATGAAGACCGCCGTGTCGCCCGTCCGCTGCCAGGTTCCGGCGATCGCGGGTGACAGCACGGGCAGCGGCGCGCTTGCGGGCAGCGGCTGGTTATAGGTGACGGTGATGTTCCCGACGCCGTCGACGTCCCGGTCGCCGTCGCCGGGACTGATGGAGACGAGGCGCAGCGGCGCGGCTTGGCGGCGCGCGGGTGCGCCGCGCGCGTTGCCCGGGTGACCGCCGGACTCCGCTGCCCGCGTGCGACGAGCACGATGCCCGCCGCGCCGCCGCCGACGGCGATGCCGCGGCCGAGGCCCACGCCACGGTCTTCCGCGAATGGTGAATCACAGTGCTCCCCCCGTTGCTTTGCGCAATGTCGGCTGCTTTGCCGCAATGCTGCGCGTGATGCCCAGCCCATTCTGATTACTCACTGTGATTGGGACGTATTCCCTCAGTAGTCATGAGTTATGCCTGGCCCGCTCGCGCCGGCCAGGCCGGCGGCCCGGTGCCGAGTGCCAGCCTGGCAGCTGGCTGGAAGACCGCTGGGCGAGATCACCGGGCGCCGCGATCGTCAGGGTCACTTCGTGCGCGTTCGTTAACGATTTCCGCAAGGCCGGTAACTTTTTACCCGCCGTTCAGCGTGAGGCTCAGGGGCGAGAGCGGCTGGCGTAGGATTGGATGGGCGCTACGGCGGGGACGGAGGCGGCCAGTCTCGGATTCTCCGTCCGCGGCAGCAGGGCCAGTGCGTGTCCGGCTGTCAGGGTTGGGCCTGGAAGGGGCCCGGGCGGCTCAGTAGACAACGGAGACCGCGCTCGTGGCCGAGCGAGCCGGCCTGCGGACCGAAGGCGCTCGCCCGAGCCCTTTCCACTTGACAAGGCCGGACTGGCCGACGAAGAAGGTGAAGGCAGGCGATGGGTGAGCGAGACGCGGCCACGGCCCGCGTTGTGATTGTGATGCCCACTTACAACGAGCGGCAGAACCTGGAGATCGTCGCGGGCCGGGTCCGCGAGGCGGTGCCCGACGCCGACCTGCTCATCGTTGACGATAACAGCCCCGATGGAACCGGGGACCTGGCCGACAAAATCGCCGAGGCTGACCCGCGCGTGCAGGTCATGCACCGGATGGAGAAGGCGGGCCTCGGCCGGGCTTACGTGGCCGGCTTCACGTGGGCCCTCGAGCGCGGGTACGACCTGATCGTCGAGATGGACGCCGACGGCTCGCACCGGCCGGAGGACCTGCCAAGGCTGCTCGCCACCTCCGAGGAGCGGACGCGGTGATCGGATCGCGCTACGTGCCTGGCGGCACCGTGGTCAACTGGCCGAAGTCACGTGAGTTCCTGTCCCGCGGCGCGAACCTGTACAACCGGATCATGCTCGGCGTCCGGGTGAAGGACGCGACCGGCGGCTTCCGCGTGTACCACGCGGCCACGCTGCGCGAGATCGACCTCAACGGTATCCAGTCGGCGGGCTACTGCTTCCAGATCGACATGACCCTCCGCGTGCTGCAGGCGGGCCTGACGATCACGGAGGTGCCGATCACGTTCATCGAGCGCGAGCGCGGCACGTCGAAGATGTCGAACACGGTGATCTTCGAGGCGTTCACCCGGGTAGCCCGGTGGGGCATAGGCGCCCGCCTGCACGGCCGCTCGGCCGCCTCATCCGGCGCTAACCGCAGGCAAGCAGCAGGCGGCCGCCTAACCGGCGGCGCCTGCTCAAACGCTGAACTACGCGCTACGGCGGTTGGAGACGTCGGCGATGGCGCGGGCCTCCAGGGCGCGCCGTTGCTTGACTACCTCAAGGCGCTCGGCGAGTACCGCCTCAAGGTCCTCGACGGTCCGGCGTTCCATGAGCATGTCCCAGTGGCTGCGCGGCGGCTTGACCTTCTTAGGTGACGGGGAATCGCCGGTACTTGCGGTTGCCATAGCGCCGCAGACACGACACTCCCACATGGGGGGGAGTTCCGCCTCGGCGGCGAACGGCACGCTAAAATGGTGTCCGTTAGGGCAGTCGAACGGAACGTCCTGGCGGGGTGCCAGGTCAGTGTTCCGGTCGTTTTCGTAGCTCGTGGCGCCGAGCCGGGTTCCGCGAAGTGCGCGTTCGGCCATTACTTGCTGCCTCCCAGGCGGTTGGCGATCTTTATCGGCAACACTGGATACCCGGACAAGATTCCCGTCACCGGGGAAGTCCAACCCCATTTCCGCAGGTGTTCTCCTCGCTGCCCGCGGTCGAGAACGACGCCCCGCAGGCCCGGTTTCGCCTGGTCTACGCGGGGACCCGGGGGTGCCACTGACCGCGTTCCGTCAGGATGTCGCGCGAGCAGCACGACGTCGTCGGTCATCACGCCGTCCGCCCCGAGGTCGAGGGCCCGCTCGATCTCGGCTCCGCGTGTTCAGTGTCCATACGTGCACCGTCGAGTCCGAGCGCGTGCGACCGCCTGATGAACCCGCGCGTCGCGATCTTGCGCGGCACCTGCGCGCACAGCGCACCGTACCGCGCCAGGCCGCGGGCCATGCCCTTGCCGCAGAACCCCAGGTAGCGCACGGCCACGATGGCCGCCGGGGTGACCGCGAGGCAGACCGGCCGGTCGAGTGAGCGCTGGGCGGCGAGCAGCCGCGCGCCGGAGAACGAGGTCACGCACACCCGGTCCCAGGCGGCGGTGCGCTTCAGCACGCCCGCGAGCGGGCGATCGTGCCCTCGTCCTTGAGGTCGATGTTGAACCGCAGGCCGGGAACGGCGCCGATAGGTCCTCGAGCAGCGGGATCTCCGCGGTGCCGCCGATCCGCGCGGCGGAGACCTCCTTCCAGGTGAGCTGCCTGACCGGCCCGCCCGGTCGGTCACCCGGCCGAGGTCGGCGTCATGGAAGGCGATCAGCTTGCCGTCGGCGGTCGACCGCGCGTCGGTCTCCAGGAAGGAGTAGCCGAGGCCGGGCGGCGTACTCGAAGGCGAGCCAGGAGTTCTCCGGGTTGTGCGCGGCTCCGCCCCGGTGGGCGAACGCGAGCGGCCTGGGATGGTCCAGGTAAGCAACTGCCACGGCCATGATTATGCCCACTGACCAGGCACATCCGGTGAACGGGGATCATCTCCCGCGTATCGTCAAGAAAAAGAGACAACCGCCGGACGCGCCCGCGCCCCGCCCGGTGGGCGGATACGGCGAGAAACGTGAGCAAGGTCTCGCCGGCCAGCGCTCGCTGGCGCCCCGGTAACCCATTCCGGTTAGCGCCGAGAGTTAGACAGCAAATAGGTGCATAACTCCGGCAGGGAGTCCTCCCTTGCGATAACAGCAAGAAGCGCGGAGCGCTTAGCGAGCGGGGGCCGTCCACCCGCGGCGGCGGGCCTCGGCGAGGGCGATCGCGGCGGCGACCGCTACGTTCAGCGAGCCGACCCGGCCGACCTGGGGGATATAGGCCACAGCGGAGACGGCGGCGAGCAGGGCGGGGGAGCAGCCGTGATCCTCGTTGCCGATCGCCAGGCAGACGTCGCCGTCCAGCGGCGCCTCGAACAGCGGCATGTGCGCCCGCGGCGAGTTCCACGGCGACCACGCGGAACCCGTCCGCGGCCGCGTACTTGGCCGCCGCCGCCGCCGACGGCTCGCGGCAGGCGGACAGGAACCGGTGGGTGCCGAGCGCGGTCTTGCCGACGGCGGGCAGGTCGAGGTCGGGCGTGTTGCCGCACAGCCAGACCGACTCGACGCCGAACGCGGCGGCCGTGCGCACGATCGAGCCCACGTTGAACGGCTGGCTGACCGAGTCGAGCAGCAGCGCGAGCCGCCCCTCGGTGCGCCGCCGCCACTCCCGGTTAAGCCGCTTCACGTCGGTCGGCCGCAGCTGCCGCGGCGGACCGCTGGCGCCGCCCGCGCGCGCCGCCGGCACACCGTGCGACCCGGCCCGGCAGCCCGCCCGGCAGCCCCGCCCGCCCGAGCCTCCGCAAGCCCGTCGTCGGTGTCACTGGCCATCGGAAGGCTCCCTCGCTCGTTCTGGATCGTCGGGGCCGGTCACCCGCAGCAGGCGGTACCCGCTGCGCGCGGACAGCCGCGTCACCGCCCATCCCTCCTCTTTCTCCAGCCAGCCGTGCAGCGAGTCCGCGCCAAGGTTGCGGCCCATCACCAGCGTGGCGGCCGCGCTGCGGCGCGAGGCGGGCCAGCCAGCCGCGCAGCATGGCGTGCAGCGGCCCCTTGCCGATCCGGACCGGCGGGTTGGACCAGATGCCGGCCAGCCGCAGGGGTATCTCGGCCGAGTCGGGCGAGCACGCAGCGCACGTTGGACAGCCCCGCGCTCGCCGCGTTCGCGGCGCAAGGGCGAGGGCGCGCTCGTTGACGTCGACCGCCCAGATCGTGTCGCGCCGGGGCGCGGGCCGCGAGCGCGCACGCGATCGGGCCGTAGCCGCAGCCCAGGTCGAGGATGTCGCCCGACGCGGGCGGCAGTGGCGCCGTCGGTCGAGCAGCAGCCGCGTGCCCGGGTCGAGGCGGCCCGGCGAGAACATCGCCCGAGTCGGTGGCGAGCTCCAGGTACAGGTCGGGCAGCACCACGCGGACCAGGCCGGGACGGTGCGCGGCGTCGGGCCGCGCGGCGAAGTAATGCTGCGGATCCGGTCACCGGCTCACGGGCTGCTGCGACGGCGGGGCGGACTCGGCGGCGAGCGCGGGCGCGATGTACGCCCGCTGCATCCACCGCTCGACGAAGAACGTCATGACGGGGATCGTGCCGGCGAGCAGCAGCAGCACGGTCGGCCCGGCCTTCATCTTGAGCTTCTGCGACGAGGAGGTACGCGACGATGACGTAGACGATGTACAGCCAGCCGTGCACCATGCCGACGTACTTGGCGATCCGCTGTGGTGCTCCGCGACCTGGAGCGGGATGCCGACGAAGCACACCACGATGATCAGGACGCCGGTGATGTAGGCCATCACCCGGTAGCGGAGACGGCCGCGCGCATCGTCGGGGGTCCTTCCTGCCTGCTCCAGTGTCCGGAGCCTCACTGTCTGCGGTGAAGCCGTGACTTGCGCCGGTACGCCACGGGTGCGCGTTACCGTGAAGCCGAGCCACTTGCTGTGCCCCTTGACCTCGGATTCAGCCTAGCGAGGTAGGCGTTGTAGCTGGCGAGCTCGGCGTCGTCGGCGTCGTCGCCCGGCTGCTCGATCGGCCGCGTGCCGATCCCTTCCGGCAGGGCCGGGCCGGGCGCCGCCTCGGAGCCCTGGCCTGGGCGCGGCGACCCCGCGGCGCAGCCGGAACTCATCGCGCACCGTCCGGGCCCAGAAGATCGATCCCGAACCCGGCGAACAGCGGCCACTCGAACGTGTACGCCCAGCTCAGGCCGTTGCCTTCCATGGCGCGGTGCAACTGCCAGTCGCCGAGCCAGAGCATTCCCCAGCACGCGAGGACGATGAAGAGCAGCCACCCCAGCCAGCGCGGCTCGATGAGGAACCGCCACACTGGGCCGGAGACCGGCGGGTTTCCATGCCAATGAGCGTATCGCGCCGGGTGAGGGCGCTGAACCGGGGGTTCCATGTCAACGAGCGATCGCGCCCGCCGAGGGCGCGATCGCTGGCCATGGCAGTGATGTCATGCGGAGTGAGGAGAGCGGGAAGCAGCGGTGAACGCGGAGATCGTGATCTTCGGCGGCCATGCCCATCCGGAGCTGGCCGATGAGATCTGCGCGCACCTCAACGTGCCGCGCAGCCCGGTGCGAAGCTGTCACGCTTCGCCAACGACTGCATGCAGGTGCAGCTCCAGGCGAACTGCCGGGAACGCGACGTCTACCTGATACAGCCGCTGGTGCCGCCGGTGCAGGAGAACCTGGTCGAGCTGCTGCTGATGGCGGATGCGGCGCGCGGCGCGTCGGCCGCCCGGGTGACCGCGGTCATGTCGCACTACGCGTACGCGCGCTCGGACAAGAAGGACGCGCCGCGCATCTCCATCGGCGGCCGCCTCGTCGCCGACCTGCTCGTCACCGCCGGCGTGAACCGGGTGCTCACGCTCACCCTGCACTCGGCCGAGGTGCACGGCTTCTTCTCCGTCCCCGTCGACCACCTGCACGCGCTGCGCGAGCTCGTCGATCACTTCCGGCAGCGCGACCTGTCTCAGACGGTGGTACTGTCGCCCGACCTCGGTTACGCCAAGTCCGCGGCCGCGTTCGCCCGGCGCCTCGGGGTTCCCGTCGCGGCCGGCGCGAAGGAGCGGTTCAGCGACGAGAAGGTGTCGATCTCGGCGATCATCGGCGAGGTGGCCGACCGGGACGTGATCATCCTCGACGACGAGATCGCGCGGGGTACCACGGTGCTCGAGCTGCTTTCCGTGCTGCGCCGCCAGGAGCCGCGCTCGATCAGCATCGCCTGCACGCACGGGCTGTTCTCCGACGGCGCGCTTGAGAAGCTGGCCGCCGCCGAGGACGTGTCCGAGATCGTCTGCACCAACTCAGTGCCTGTCCCCGTCTCGCATCCCAAGCTCACGGTGCTGTCCGTGGCGCCCGCCCTGGCCGAGGCCATCAGGCGGACCCACGGCGGCGAGTCGGTCAGCGTCCTGTTCGCGCATTAACCGCCGCGAAGAGCCGCGACCCCGGGCGGCACGGGCCGCCCGGGGCCAGGCCCGGCGCGAGTGCGGCCGGCGGGGCTGGCCTCGGCCGTGCCGCCCGGTCAGCCGAAGCGGTTCGGGCCGGGCGTGCCCGGCAGGCACATGAAGACGAGCACGATGATCCCGCCGATGAACGGGATCAGGCCGAGCAGCAGCATCCAGCCCGACTTGTCGGTGTCGTGCATCCGGCGGACCGCCAGCGAAAGGCCGGACAGGCCGACGACGAGCAGGACGAGGCCGATCAGCAGGGTGAGGGCCGACGAGCCGACCACGGCGGCGAAGATCTCCAGCACGACGTCGACGATGACCATGGCGAGCGCGTACCACCAGTAGGCGGACCGCGAGGCGCGCCCGTTGAAGTTCAGCACGTTGTCGATCTGCTGCCTGATGGCGCCCTGGAAGTCGACGGGACCGCCCTGCAGGTAACCGCGCTGCTGGAAGTCCTGCTGCGGCGCGTAGCCGCCGCCCTGGTAGCCGCCGCCGGGGCCGCCCTGGTAGCCGCCGCCCGGGTAGCCGGGGCCGGAGTAGCCGCCGCCGGCCGAGTAACCGCCGGCGCCGCCAGCAGGAGGAGGGTAGCCACCGCCAGCAGGAGGAGGGTAGCCACCGCCAGCAGGAGGAGGGTAACCGCCGCCAGACGGGTTGTAGGGATCGTTCACGCTTTGTACCTCCGAGTTCCCCGGTTTGCATGTCCCACGTGAGGACGCAGATGATTCTTTAGGGCTTTTCCGGCTTTCCGCAGCCATTTGACTGCTTTGAAGGTAACGATTCCGTGCACCGCCGATTGCCGTGACCAGCGCGTTCTGCCATCAAAACGGTCATTTAGTACATTTCGCTTTTATTGGCCCTTCCCGTGAACCGGATTAATTCGACGGCCATGAAACTACTATCGCCCATGGCGCAAGGCCGCCCAAGGACCCTTCGTGTCCCGCGCCGCCGTTCCGAGTGCGGCAGGAACGGACGGCGGGCCGGGCAGATAATGAGGAGCGCGAGGAGGTGACCATGCCCGTCACGTCGATGCCCGGACGGCCCTCCGGCGCCGGGCGGGAGTGCCGGCGAGGTGGCAACCAGATGGCCGGAGATATAGCCTACTAATCCGATCGGAAAACAAATTTTGGAGCCGTCATGAGCGACGATCACTGGCACCGGCCGCTGTTCCAGGTCCGGGCGGGGGAGCTGACCGGGGACACGGGACAGACTTCCGGCATGACCCGCTTTGAGGCGGTCTCCGGCAAGAGCGTCGGCGCGGAGAAGCTGTGGATGGGCCAGACCCACGTCGCGTCCGGAGCCAGGTCGGGTGACCACCATCACGGTGAGGCGGAGACGGCCATCTACGTGGTGTCCGGCACGCCCGCCTTCGTCTTCGCCGACGGGGACCGGGAGGTCCGGCTTGAGGCCAGGCCCGGCGACTACATCTTCGTCCCGCCCTACGTGCCGCACCGCGAGGAGAACCCGGGCGACGAGGAGGCGGTCGTGGTGATCGCGCGCAGCAGCCAGGAGGGCATCGTGGTCAACCTGGACAGCCTGTGGCCGGCCGAGCCCCCGGGCCCGTCCGCCTGAGCTGGCCTCGGGTCGGCTGGCCTCGTCACAGCTGGCCGGTGAGGTCGTGGCCCGCCGTGCTGTCGACGTGGCTGGGGATCTCGCCCTCGTGCCGGTCCCCGGTGGTCAGCGTCCCCGACGGCTCAAACATCAAGATGGCGCCGCCGGCCGAGGACGGCTTGTGCTCGGTGCCCCGCGGCACGACGAAGATGTCCCCGGCGCGCAGGTTCACGGTACGTGTCTGGCCGTCCTCGCGCAGCGAGACGTCGAAGGTCCCGTCAACTACGAGGAAGAACTCGTCCGTGTCCTCGTGCACGTGCCAGACGTGCTCACCGCGGGCGTGCGCGATCCTGACATCGTAGTCGTTGACCCGGCCGACGATCCGCGGGCTGTAGATGTCGCTAAAGGAGGCCAGGGCCTGGCTCAGGTTGACCGGTACGTTTGTCATGTCACCAGCATGACCCGGCCGGCCGCCCAAGGTCTCACGCGAGCGTGGACGCAGCCCGCGGCCGATGCGGCGCGCGCCCGTGAAATGCGATCATTGGCACATGTCACTTCAGCTCACCGGCATCTGGCGGTACCCGGTCAAGTCGTGCCGCGGCGAGCGGCTCACCGAGGCCCGAGTCGAGCCGTGGGGGCTGGCAGGCGACCGCCGGTGGATGGTGGTGGACACCGAGGGCAACCCGGTCACCGCGCGCGAGCACCCGTCGATGCTGCTCATCACGCCCGAGATCGACGGCGGCGGCGACAAGATCACCCTGTCCAGCCCGGCCTGCCCGACCTCGTGGTCCCCGTCCCGTCTGGCGAGGAACTTGTCCCGGCCAACGTGTGGGGAGCGGACCTGCTGGCCAGCCCGGCGGGCGACGAGGCAGCGGCCTGGCTGGCCGGCCTCATCGGCGAGCCGGTGCGCCTGGTCTACCTGGACGACCCGACCAGGCGGCCGGTCCGGCCCGACTACAGCGACCCCGGCGACCGGGTGTCGCTCGCCGACGCGTTCCCGCTGCTGCTGACCACTGAGGAATCCCTGGCCGCGCTGAACGACTGGATCGCGCAGGGCCCGAAGGCGTCCGAGGGCCCGGTCCCCATGCGCCGCTTCCGTCCCAGCGTTGTCGCATCCGGCGCCGCGGCCTGGGCCGAGGACGGCTGGCGCCGCCTGCGCATCGGCCCGGTCACCTTCCGGTCCGTCAAGGGCTGCGACCGCTGCGTCATGACCACGATCAACCCCGACACCGCCGCTAAGGGCCACGAGCCGATCACCACCCTGGCCCGCCACCGTTACCGGGACGGCAAGGTCTGGTTCGGCGTCAACCTCATCCCCGACAACGCTGGCCCGGACGCCATCCTCCGCCCCGGCGACCCCGTCGAGATCCTGGAGTAGCGCTGACCCACGGCCAGGCGTCAGTCTTGCCGCACGTGAACGACCGGAACCCCGCCATGACGCCCGCCCGCGCCCTCAAATCCCCGATTAACAGGTAAATTCCGCTCTTCAGGGAAATTCCGCACGTGTAAGACGTGCGGAATTTACCCGTTGAGTCAAAGTTTTCCTGCTATCGCCCGTGGCAGGGACAATGGCTGCTTCCCGTGTTACGGCAGCGCTGTGAGAGGAAAGGCTGGCTGGCTAGGGCTTACCCGGTCGCGTTGAGGGCGACCTCCAGCGCGTTCAGCTGCAACGGCATGCTGCCCTTGAGGTGCGCGACGTCCTGCGCGCCGTCGCCGTCGTAGGCGAGGAACGCGTACTGCTCGGTGTGCCGCAGCCGCGTCCCGCCCCCGGACTCCCCGGCGGGCAGCGCAGGCCGGGCCAACAGCGAGACCGTCACCAGCGACGCCCAGCGCCGCACGCCGTTCAGCGTGACCGAGTACGAGAAAACGATCCGCGAGCCCGCCGACACGTCCCAGAACGCGGAGCGGTAAGCAAGCGCCTCCTCGGCCTCGCCGGCCGGCGCGAACACCCCGGATGCGACCTCGTGCCCGCCGACGCGGAAGTCCAGCTCATGGGACCGCGCAAGGGATCGCCCGGCATCCGGAACCAGCGCCGCCGCACGGAAACGTCGGCATAGGCGGAAAAGACCGCTCCGGTGACGCCGCCAGGTCGCGCTGCACGGTGAACGAGCCGTGCAGCACCTCCGGCCAGCCCGCCGCCTCCGGCCTGCCCGTCGACGCGCAGGCGCCGTCCGTCATCAAGACGCCGCGGCCGCGGTCGCCGTAGCGATGATCCAGGCGAGCACGAGCGCCTCCTCCTGCCAGGCGTCGTACCGTCCGCTGCGCCCGCCGTGCCCCGCCTCCATCTCGGTCTTCAGCAGGAACGGCCCGCCGGACGCGACGGCCCGCAGCCGCGCCGTCCACTTGGCAGGCTCGTGGTAAAGCACCCGCGTGTCGTTCAGCGACGTCAAGGCGAAGATCGCCGGGTACGAGGCAGCCGGGCGACGTTCTCATACGGCGTGTACGACTTCATGTACGCGTAGACGGAAGGGTCGTGCAGCGGGTCGCCCCACTCCTCCCACTCGGTCACGGTCAGCGGCAGCGACGGGTCGAGGATCGAGTTGAGCGCGTCCACGAACGGCACCTGCGCGACGATCCCGGCGAAGTCGGCGGGCGCCAGGTTGGCCACCGCGCCCATCAGCAGCCCGCCCGCCGACCCGCCGCGCGCCACCAGCCGGGACGCGGACGTCCACCCGGCGGATACCAGGTGCCGCGCGCAGGCGACGAAGTCGGTGAACGTGTTCTTCTTCTCCAGCATCTTCCCGTGGTCGTACCACGGCCGTCCCATCTCGCCGCCGCCGCGGACGTGCGCGATGGCGAAGACGAAGCCGCGGTCGAGCAGCGACAGCCGGGTGATCGAGAAACCGGGGTCGATCGAGTGCTCGTAGCTGCCGTACCCGTAGATCAGGCAGGGCGCCGACCCGTCGCGCGGCGTCCCGTCCCGGCAGACGATCGAGATCGGCACCCGGGTGCCGTCCGGAGCCGCCGCCCACTCGCGGAACTGCTCGTAATCAGCAGAAGAGAACGGCGACCCCGGCCGGGGAGGCCAGCACCGGCTGCTGCTTGAGCTGAGTCAGCGAGCCGTCCGCGATGTCGTAGTCGTACACCGTGGACGGGGTGACCATCGAGTTGTAGCCGATGCGGAACCGGGTCTGCGTGTACTCCGGGTTCGACCCGAGGCCGACCGTGTACAGCGGCTCGGGGAACGTGATCGGCCGCTCCTCGCCGACGCCGGACGGCGGCAGCACGGAAAGCCCGGTCATACCGTCGCGCCGGTAGTAGCAGCATCAGGCAGGACTCGAACGCGTCCACGGAAAGCAGCCGGGTGTCGGCGCGGTGCGCGATGACCGGCGTCCACGCGGACGTGTCGCCAGAACCCGGCAGCGGCGCCGAAGCGAGCTCGAAGTTCTCCGCCCCGTCGTTATGCAGGATGAGCAGCCGGTCGCTGGCGACCTCGACGTCGTACTCCACGCCGAACCTGCGCGGCGCGACGACGGAGAACTCCCCGGTCGGGTTGGCCGCGTCGAGCAGGTGCACCTCGCTCGTCAGCTTCGAGGCGGTACCGATCACCAGCCACTTCTCGTCCCGCGACGTGCCGACCCCGAGCCAGAACTTCTCGTCGCTCTCCTCGAACACCACCACGTCGTCCGCGGTCGGGGTGCCGACGACGTGCCGCCAGACCCGGTACGGCCGCCACGCCTCGTCGACCGTGGTGTAGAACAGCGCGGACCCGTCGAGCGACCAGGCGCAGCCGTAGTGCGTGTCCGGCACCTCGTCGGGCAGTACCTCACCGGTGGCGAGGTCCTTGATCCGCAGCGTGTACCGCTCGTCGCCGGCGAAGTCGGTGGAGTAGGCGAGCCGCTTCTTATCCGGGGACACCGACAGCGCGCCGAGCGAGAAGAACGCCTTGCCCTCGGCCAGCTCGTTCCCGTCGAGCAGCACCTCCTCGCCGTCAAGCGGCTTGCCGTCCTCCGGCATCGGCGGGGTGACCTCGCCGTCGCGCACCCGGCGGCGGCAGCTGATCGCGTACTGCTGCCCCTCCACCGTGCGCGAGTAGCGCCACCAGTTCCCCTTGCGAACCGGCACCGACAGGTCGGTCTCCTGCGTGCGCGCCTTGATCTCGTCGAACACCGCGGAACGCAGCTCGCCGAGCCCCTCGGTCAGCGCCTCCGTGTACCCGTTCTCGGCCTCCAGGTACGCGATGACCTCGGGGTCCTTCGGGTTGGCGAGCCAAGCGTACGGGTCGGTGACCGTGTCACCGTGATGCGTGCGCTCGGTCGGGACCTGCTTGGCGATCGGGGGAGTAGGCACGGACGAGGACGCTGACTGCGGCACGGTGCTCATGACCGCAAAGTCTAGACCGCCCCGCCAGCCCAGAATCATCATCCAGAACGGGAGCGGGTAAACCCGTCACACGAAGGACACCGGCGGCGCCGGCGGCCCCCCGGCCACGATCTCCTGGCCGCGGCGGAGCACCGGCTCATGCCGGTTGTCCGAGGTGAGGATGTAGAACCGCCGTGACCTGATGCCGTCAACCACCATCTCCGCCACCTGCGCGGGGGAGGCGCCGAGCACGGACAGCTGGTCGAACCGCTCCGCGGCCGCCCGCTCGGCCTCGTCCCTGATCATGGCGGGCCCGGCCCAGCCGGGCCGGTTCCGCGCGGACGTGCCGAAGTTGGTGCGTACCGCGCTCGGGCAGAGCACCGAGACGCCGACGTGCGTCACGCCGAGTGAGCGCAAGTTGAAGTGCAGCGTCTCCGTCAGCGCGGTGACCGCGTGCTTGGACACCCCGTACGGCCCGAGCGTCCCGGCGAACGCGCCGAAGATCGACGAGGTGTTGAGCAGGTGCCCGGCGTCCTGCTCGAGCAGCACGGGCATGAACGCCCGCACCCCGTTCATCACCCCGTCCAGGTTGACCCGAAGCACCCAGTCCCACTCACCGGGCGGGCATTCCCACAACGGCCCGTGCGACCCGCCCACGCCGGCGTTGTTGCAGACCACGTGCACCGCGCCGAACGCGGACAGGGCCGCGTCGCGCAGCGCGTCGACCGCCGCGCGGTCCGCCACGTCGGTCACCACCGGCAGCACGGCCGCGCCGCCCCCGGCCTTGGCGATGCCGGCCTTGGCGATGCGAGCCTCAGCAGCACGGGCCGCGACCCCGGCGGCCGCCTCGGCGAGCGCGGGCTCTTCCACGTCGGCCATGACGACGTTCATCCCCTCGGCGGCGAACCGCTCCGCGAGGCCGAGCCCGATCCCGCTGGCCGCGCCGGTGACGACCGCGACCCGGCCGGGCGCGATCGGGCTGACCGGGTTGGCCACGCCGCCGTTGCGTGTGACATCCGCACTCATGTGGGAGTGTCTAGCCCGGCGCGAACGGGCGGAAAACCTACGGAGTCGGGCCGGCCTGCGTGTTAGTGGGATGGCCACCATTGAAGTGCATCAGCGCTAGTGTCCCGGTGGCAATGGTCAGCCACCGGGTCAGCGAGTTGCGCGGCAGCAGGGCCAGGGTCACCCAGGCGACGGAGGAATACCAGGGCAGTTGCCACGGCGCGACGACCATCCAGGCGAACGTGAGCGCGCAGGTGGCGGCGAGCACGGTCGGCACGTCGGGCGAGAGCCGGTTGTAGAGGTACCAGGCGAGCAGCAGCATGAGCGGCGGCCAGATGTACCCGAACGTGGCGGTCACCGTGTTCATGGCGGGATCGCCGTAGTAGTGCTGCACGGTCACCTGGGTCAGCCGCCAGAGCGTGGGCGAGATGACCAGGCTGGAGGCGTCGCGCAGCGGCTGGAGCGCCGTGAGCCCGTAGCTGAGGTAGTAGATGCAGAACGTGGTCAGGCCGGCCACCGCGCCGATGCGCGCCAGCCGGGCCCAGGCGCGATCGTGAATGAGCGGGATCGCGATGGCGACCGCGACGAAAGCCGCGTTGATCTTGATGCCGCCGGCGATGCCGACGAGCACCCCGATGGCGGCCTCGTGCCGGATCCGGAGGCAGCGCCGCGCCAGCACGACCGCCGCGATCGCCACAAGCGCGAGCAGTGCGTCCAGGTGGCCGCCCATGACCAGTTCCACGATCAGGATCGGGTTGGCGACCCACAGCAGGGCCGCCCGCACCGGGTTCTCCGCGGTCCGCAGCAGGATGTACCCGGTGACCAGGAACGCGGCCCCCATCATGATCATCAGCATCCAGATGGTGAGCCACGCCCGGCTGCCCCCGACCAAGGCGGCGAGCAGGTGCGTCCAGGTCGCCACCGGGCCGTAGTCCGACGGGGTTTTCTGCCACTTGACGCCCACGATCATGGTGTACGGGTTGTTCGCCCCGCCGGGCAGCATGTTCGGTGTGAATATGTAGGGGTTCTGGCCGAGCGCCGCGATCCGGCCGTAGGCGGCATAGGACGCGACGTCCCCCGATCCGACCGGCGTGATGTTCACGAGCACGGCGACCGCGCCCGCCGCCGCCAGGAAAATCTTGCGCGGGCTCGGTGACCAGCCGCGGCTGTTGGCCCACAGCATCATCGCCAGGCCCAGGCAGCACAGCGTGATCGAAACGTACATGATCACGTTGGCGGCCAGGTCGGGCAGGTGCCGGGCGCCCAGGTTCTCCGCGACCTTGGTCAGCGGCAGCAGCACCGGCGCCGTGGCCACGCTCGGCTGGGGGGCGGTCGCGCACAGGCCGTTGATCGCGACGCCGGCGAGGCCGAGCGCGCTGAGGATGACCGCGGGCAGCGGACGGGCCAGCGGGCTGTGCGACAGCACCCGGATGAGCCGGCCCATCAGGGCCTCGACTTTGCCCCCGGTGAGCGGCGGCTCGGCGAGCCGTGGCTCGGCGGTATCGGTGGCGGTGCCGCTGCCGGGGGTTCCGGCTCGGCGAGTACCGGCAGGGGAAGCGTGGCGGTGGTGGCGTCCTGGGCGGCGGGCGGCTCATCGGCAGGCCGGCCCGCAGCGTTGTCGCGCTGCGGCGGGTCCACCAACAGGGCCATCAACTTCCTCCGGTAAGGACGGACGCTCGCTAAGCGGGCGTAAGCGGACCTCCTGCCCCGTACGCGCTAAAACACCGCTGATCACTGCGAATCATACTTCGTGATCTTGCGGAACCTTCCCCGTGGGCACCCCGGTAATCCGGGTGTCCAGCAAGCAGCCAACCACAGTCACTTGCCCGCAGGCGGCGCGCTCGATCATGTCGTCATCATTATGTGACCAGTTTCACAAGCAACCGCCTACGGTACACCGGAGGCGCTGCGCGCCCGGTGAGTAAAGCCTGGGAAAAGCCTCTGAGATGCCGGAATCCCGCTATGCCGGTGATCGGCCGGTCGATGCGGTCAGGCACAATGGAAGATAATGCAGCCAGGCACAATGGAAGATATGGCATACCGAGCGCGATTCGCCGCCGCGATGACGGCGATCACGAGGCGGCTCCCGTTCGGGCTGTCCGAGGTCGTCGCGCCCAGCCTGGTCGGCTACCTGCTGATCAACCTCTGCACGTTCTTCATCGACCTGGGGTTGCTCGGCCTGTTCCACGGCACCTTCGGGTGGCCGGTCCCGGTCGCGGTTACCCTCTCCTACGGGACCGCGTTGGCGACCAGCTACGTGCTCAACCGGGTGCTCAACTTCCGCAGCCATGAGTACGTCGGCAAGCAGTTCCTCGTGTTCGCCGCGGTGAGCGCGAGCAACTACCTCATCTTCGTGCTTGGGCTCACCGACCTGCTGTACGTCGTCGGGGTGCACCTGCAGCTGTCCCGGGTCATCGCCGCGTGCTGCGAGGCCGTCTACCTGTACTGCATGATGCGCTGGGTGGTGTTCCGCGACGCGGTATCCGCTAAGGCCGGGCCCGCTAGGGCGCTGGCGGGACAGGCAGCGCAGGCACCACCGCCCACGGTGACGGCGGAGCCGGCAGCGCAGCCACCACCGCCCACGGAGATGGATCCGCCGACGGTGACCGTGACGGTGACGGCGCGACCGCCGGTGAAGGGGCAACGTTAGCCGCCAGCCGCGCACTGGCGGTGGGCCTGGCCGCGCTCAGTTCCCGGTGCACCACCCGTGCGACGTCCTCAATCGTGTCGATGCCGTACTGCTCAGACGGGTCGTCATCGGTCAGCACCGCGATCACGTAGTTCTCGCCCCTCCCGGTGAACGCGCCGATGCTGTTGACGTGCCAGCCGGTGCCGTCGGGCAGCCACCCGTTCTTCACGTGCACGGCCACCCCGTCAGGCGCCCCCGCCGGGGTACCCCAGCGCTGCCATGAGATCACCCGGGCCATCAGCGCCAGCTGGAAGGCACGTGACGCGGCCGACAGCACGGCGTTCGGCCGCGCTAGCAGGTCGAGAAGCAGCATCTCGTCGTGCGCGGTGACCTGGGTAAGTCCCCAGTACTGGCCGGGGCCGAGTGCTGTCTCGTTCATCGCGGCCAGGCCGAGGAAGCGCCGCAGCCGGCTCGTGCCCACCCAGTTCCACAGGTCGGTCGCGGCATGGTTGTCGGACTGGGTGATCATCAGCGTTGCCTCGGCCTTCTCCCAGTCTGACAACGGCAGGCCCGTCTCCTGATGCCAGCGCAGCAAGGTGGCCAGGATGATCGCCTTCACGATGCTCGCCGAGTCGAACTGCCGGCCGCCGTCGGCCTGGCAGGAGACCCCGGTAACCGGGTCGTGCACCGTCACCGCCTGATGCCCGGCCCGGCCGCGCAGCGCCACCTTGATGCCGGCGGACAGCCCGGCCGCGACCGCCTGGTACGCCGCGGGCGCGGTGCAGGTCACCCGGGGCGTCCCGGCGTCCGGCGATGACGGCAGGAAAGCCCCGGTCGCCTCGGTCCTGCGCGCGACCCCGCCGCGCGCGGCGGGCACCTTGGCGGAGGCCGCCGCCGGGCCCGTCCCCGCCACGGCGATCCCCGCCGCCAGCGCCGCGAGCGCGGCCAGGCTGGCCACGACAGCCCGCACGTCCATTCGCTCATCCCCCCAGGGCCGGCATGCGGAGCGCGCATGCCGGACCGCTCCTGTCAGCCCGCCATGTCGGCGGGCCCAGGCGCCCCTCGGGAGGGTGCCAGCCCTGTTCAGCAAACACCGTGCAGCAAACACCGTGCAGCAAAAGCACACCGTGCAGCAAACATCCAGCGGAGTCACCGTGCGGAGTGACCGTGCGGCAAACATCGTGCGCAAACACCGTGCGGAGTCACCGTGCAGGATGCCAAGGCTCAGCGAATCAGATCCGGCCGCTAAGCTGTCCGACCATGACAGCGAGCGCACCCGTGTCGCACGCCAATCTGCTGATTCGCGGTGGTTACGTCCTGACGATGGACCCGGCGGGCGACATCCCCGGCGGCGACGTCCACGTGTGCGACGGCGTGATCAAGGCGGTCGGCAGGAACCTCGACGTGCCGGGGGCCGAGGTGGTCGATGCCGCAGGCAAGATCGTGGCGCCGGGCCTGGTCGACACGCACTGGCACCTGTGGAACACGCTGCTGCGCGGGATGTCTGACGGGCGCCCGACCCCCGACGGCCCCGACCGTGGCGGCTACTTCGCCACCTGCGTCGCGCTGGGCAGGCACTTCCTGCCGGGTGACAGCTACGCCGGCACGCGCCTGGCGGCCGCGGAGGCGATCGACGCTGGCATCACCACGGTGCATGACTGGTCGCACAATATCCGGGGCCTGGACTGGGCAGAAGCCAGCCTGCGGGCCCTGCGGGAGTCGGGGCTGCGGGCCCGTTTCTCCTTCGGCTACCAGGCTGGCCACCCCAACGACCGGCTGATGGCGCTCGATGACCTGGCCGGGCTGGCGGCCGCGTGGCCTTCGTACGGCGCGGGCGGCCGCATTCACCTGGGCATGGCCTGGCGGGGGACCGGCGGGTCCAACCCGGCGATGCGGGTCGCGCCCGCCCTGTACCGGGAGGAAATCGCGGCGGCGCGCCAGCTCGGCCTCCCGGTCAGCGTGCACGCGTGCGGGCCGGCGGCGGCCGCGGGCCAGGTGACGACCTACGCCGACGAGGGCCTGCTCGGCCCCGACCTGCAGCTGGTGCACCTGAATAACGCGTCGGCGGCGGAGATCGCCCTGGCCGCGCAGGCCGGCGCCCCGGTGTCGGTGTCGCCGTGGACCGAGCTGCAGATCGGCTACGGCCAGCCGGTCACCGGGGAACTGCTCGCCGCCGGACTCCCGGTCGGGCTATCGGTGGACACCACGATGCTCTCCGGCAACGCCGACCTGTTCGCCGTCATGAAGGTGACCCATGCCTGCGGGAACGGGCAGGCGCGGCACGAGTTCGCGCTGACCGCCAGGGACGTGCTGCGGCTGGCGACCATCGACGGCGCGCGCACCCTGGGCCTTGGCGCGGTCACCGGTTCCCTCACCGCGGGCAAGCGAGCCGACGTCATCGTGGTCTGTCTCGACTCCCCGAGCCTTGGCGTCTTCACCGACCCGGCCCGCCTGCTCGTTACCGCCGCGAGCCCCCGCGACGTCGAGCTTGTGGTCGCCGACGGCCGGGTGCTTAAGCGCGACGGCGTGATCAGCGCCGTTGACGTCGCGGACGTGACTCGCGCGGCCCGCGCGGCCCTGTCCGGTGTGCTCGCCCGCGCCGCCGCCTGAAAGCCAGGCCAAGCGGGCCCGTACCCGATTCGGCCGCGTGGCGTGCGGTCAGGACGGGTATACGGCCCTGAGCAGCAGTCCAACACGCAGAGTGATGGATAGTTGGCAGACTTTCACTTATTGTCATGAGTGATCGGCTTGGCTTATTAGCCGGATTGTCCACCAAATCAGGCCGTACGATCGGGTCTGCTTACCCGGTCCCTACCTCGATGGAGTACTATGCGCAGCCTGGCCGCACGGTTGCTGATCGCCGGGGTTGCCCTGGTCGTGGGCGGGATCGCGGCGGGCTGCTCCGCGGCGCCTGGCCTCGCCTACGCGCAGGCCCAGAACGGTACCCGTTCGGCGGCCCGAACGTCGGCGGCACCCACCGCGACGGTGCCGGCGGCCGCGCGCGGCAAGACGGCGAACGGTCCGATGATCGACGTCGTCGGCGCCCCCAGGGGGGTCAAGGCGAAGTCGGGAATCCTGGTGGACGCCACCACCGGCCAGGTGCTCTGGGCGCAGAAGGAGAACGCGGTCCGGCCGATCGCCTCGATCACCAAGGTGATGACCGCGCTCGTGGTCATCCAGGCGGGCAGCCTGAATCAGGAGGTCGCCGTGCCTAAGGCGGTGACCGGCTACGTCGCCAAGTACGCCGCGAACGCGGCCGGCCTCATTCCCGGCCAGAAGTTCACCCCGGACGAGCTGCTGCACATCATGCTGGTCCTGTCGGCGGCGGACGCGGCCTACACCCTCGCCAGCGCCTACGGCCCTGGCCTGCCGGCGTTCATCGCCAAGATGAACGCGGAGGCGGCGCGGCTAGGCCTCACCCACACGCACTTCACCACGCCAGACGGCCTGCCGTACCCCACGGAGACCGCGACCTACTCAACCGCGGCGGAGCTCGTGCGGCTCGGCGAGGTCGCGATGAGCTATCCGCAGTTCCGCTCCATCGTCGGGCTCCGCATCTACAACCTGCCCAAGGGCGACGGCCACAACGCCGTCTCCGTCAGCTCCGACAACGCGTTCCTCTTTACGTACCCGGGCGCCGTCGGCATCAAGACCGGCTACACGGACGCGGCCGGCCACACCCTGCTCTTCGAGGCGGTCCGCCACGGCCGTGTCCTCATCGGCGACATCCTCGGCTCCCCGCTCAGCGGCGTCTCCGCCGCCGCCCAGGACGCCACCAAGGTCCTCGACTGGGCCTTCGCCCTCAAGCAGGACAGGCTGACTATTCCCGTCGCCTCCCACGCGTAATGCTCCCGCCGCATCCCACTCGATACTCCCGCCGCATCTCACTCGTCGCGCACTAGTCGCGCGGGCGGGAACTGCCCAGCATGATCTCGTCCCAGGAGGGGACTGAGGAACGGCGCCCCTTGGCGGACTTCTTGGCGCCCGTGCGCGCGGGGGCCGGGTCCTCGGGGGTCGGCGGCTCAGCTGGCGTAGCGGCAGCAGCCGCGGGCGCGGCCGTGGGAACGGACGGCTCGGGCGGGGCGGCAGCCGCTGGGGCCGGCGTAGGCGCGGCAACGGGCTCGGCTGCCGTGTCGCGCTCCGCTGGCCGTGTCGGCCGCTCCGGCGTCGCGGGCCGCTCCGGCGTCGCGGGCCGCTCCGGCGTCGCGGCAGCGGGCGCGGGTGCCGGGGAAGCCTGCTCCGGCACCGTCACCGTCACCGTCGCTGGGCGGGCGGCGGGGGCAAGCTCAGGTTGCTCGCCGCGGAGGGCCGGCTCGGGATCTTCGAAGACGACCGGGCGCGGGGGAGTCGAACGCGCCCGTTCTGGATCCTCGAAGACGGGACCGCCGGGGACGGCAGCGGCGGGCTCCGCCGAGCCCGGCGCCACCGAGCCCGGCTCCACCGAAGTCGTCGCCGCTGGTGAGGCGGGCGGCCCGGCGGCCGGCTCCCGGTAACCGGGCTCGGGTTCGGGCTCAGGCGAACGGTAGGGCGCCGACTCGGGAAACTCCGCGTAGCCGATGTCGGCGCGGTGGTCCTGGTAGCCGGGCCGGTCCTGCTGAGGATAACGCGGCGGCGCGGCAGGCGCCGACGGCCGGTCAGCCGGCCCGTGGCGCTCCTGGACCGGGGCGGCCGGCGCCGTCGCCGGCGGGGCGGACGAGGCGGCCGGCGTGGCGGGCCGGTCGGCCAGCGAGCGGTCCGCGCCGAGCGACCGGTCCGGCAGGACCGAGCGGTCCGGGCGGAAGCGGGACACGGCCGGGCCCGACGCGTACGCGCCGCCGCCCATCCCGCCTCCGCCCATTCCAGCCGCGGCGCCGAGACGCGACGCGATCGGGGTGACGGTCGCCTCTCCGGGTACTGCCACCGGCTCGGGCGGCAATTCGGACTCGGGCAGCGAAAGGCGGGCGGCGTTGTCGTCATCGGGCATCACGTGCCGGCGCCGGGGATCGAAGACCCATTCGGCGACGTGCAGCCTGCCACCGGACGGGAACGTCAGCGAGACCTGCCAGTTGCCGTCACCGCGCTTGCGTGAGTCCCACTCGCCGTCCGCCGGGTCGGTGCCGGCCGCGGTCAGCCGCGCCGTGACGATCTCGCCAAGCCGGGGACCTGGGCCCGAGGAGTCGCCCGCGCGCCGCACCGAGCCGGCCTGGGCCTGATCGGCGATATAGCCTCGCTCCGCGAGGACCGGGCCTTCGAACCAGCGCACACGCTCGACCGGGATGCCGGCGGCGTCGGCGATCTCCTCTGCCGTCTCGCCGGCGCGGATTCGAGCCTGGATCTCCTTAGGTCGCAACGGACTCTCCACTTCGATCTCGTACTGGGCGAGCCGGGAGGTCTGGCCGAGGGCGACCGCCCGCAGGCGCTCGTCGATCGGCAGGATGTACCGCCCGCTTCGCCCGGGGACCGCGAGGACAGCGTAACTGCCGTCCTCGCTGACCGCGACGAAGCGGATTTCCTGCACCGGGGTCCCTTCCCTTGCCCCGAGGCCGCACGCCGTCTAACAGTCTTGCCTGCCCTCGGGTAAATACTTAGGTCGCAGTCTTCCGGTCAGAGTGCCAGAAGAAAAGCACCCCGCCCGGCATGTCCGGAGAACATGGTGGCATTTGCCATGTCAGGACCTTGCGGGCGGGGTGCGAGCGACTTAACAGAGAGTGACGTTTAGGATTTTCTGCGTGACTTGCTGTCGGCGCTAGCGCCGGACTGGCCGTCCGGTCCGGACAGCCCGAGCGCGTCCGCGCTCGCTCCCACCGCGTCCGTCCCGGCGGCCGGCGCGTCCATGTGCAGCTTGGACGGCCACCAGTTCCACCGGCCGAGCAGCACCACGGTACAGGGCACGAGCACGGTGCGGACCACGAACGTGTCCATGATGACGCCGAGCGCGAGCCCGTAGCCGATTTCCTTGATCTGCGAGCCGCCGGAGCTGCCGCCGACGACCGCGAACACCGCGAACGTGCCGGCCAGCACCAGGCCGGCCGAGGTGACCGTGGTGCCGGTGACGCCGACGGCGCGCGCCACGGCATCGCGCAGCGGCAGGTGGTGCGCTTCCTCCCGGATCCTGGTCATGACCAGGATGTTGTAATCCTCGCCGAGCGCGAGCAGGAAGATGAACAGCAGGAACGGCAGGATGAAGGTGATGCCCGCCGGAGTTGCCGAGCTCGATGAAGATGAGCACCGCGAGGCCGAGCGCCGCGAAGTAGGACAGCGCCACCGACGCGATCAGGTAAAGCGGCGCGACCAGCGACCGCATCACCAGCGCGAGCAGCACGCCGATGACGATGATCGCGATCGGGATCACGTGCGCCAGGTCGCTGTTGGAGATCGCGTTGATGTCGTAGATGGCTGGCGCCTCGCCCGCCACGCCGTAGTCGACGGCGTGCAGCACGGGCACGACCGTGGCCGCCTCGGTACGGACCGCGGGCACCGCGTTGAGCGCCGCCGTGGTCGACGGGTCCCCGGCGGTGAGCGACGTCGCGAACTGGATCGTCTTGCCGTCGGCGGACACGTACTGCGCCGTCGCCCGGTACAGCTGGTACGCCTCAGTCCACTGCGCGGCCGTGATCCCGGCCGCGGCGGCCGCGGCCGGCTCGGCCGGCGCCGTCGCGGGGAACGGCCCGGAACCGAGCAGCGCGTGCAGCTGGGTGTACTGGGCCGGCGTGAAGCCGGTGCCGCCGACCGGGTTGAGCGGCCCGCTCACCCCGGTGAAGACGTCCTTCGCCGCCGCCAGCTGCGTGCCCGCCTTCTCGATCGCCGCGGCGTCCTGCCAGGCGGGGACGGACAGCTTGTAGACGAGGTTGGTCGGGTTGGCGGCGGTCGACGGGAAGTACTTGTTCATCAGGTCGGTGCCCGCCGCCGAGTCGGTGCCGGCCGGCGCCGAGATGGCGCCGCCGAACCCGCCGCTCTGGTAGCTGACGACCGCCGCCGACAGCGCGCCGAACACGAGCACGCCGATGAGCAGCGCCGCCGCCGGGCGCTTGACGACCTGGGTGGCGACCCGTCCCCAGGAGAACCGTTCGCCCCGGTTCGGGCGGGCGCTCGTCCGGACCTTGTTGCCCCACCAGCGCCAGAGCTTGAGCAGCCCGCCGAAGGTCAGCAGGTTGAAGACCCAGCGCACCGGCTTGGCGACGAAACGGACGACAAACCGCCCGACGACGCCGACCGGCGTCTTCTGCGCGATCCAGAACGTCCGCGACGGGAAGAACGCCCAGCGGCCGAGGATCGCCAGCAGCGCCGGCAGCAGCGTGAGGCCCGCCAGCAGCATCACGCCGATGCCGATCGCCAGCGGTATGCCCAGGTTGGAGTAGATCTGGAAGGTGGCGGCCAGCAGCGACAGCAGCGCCGCGATGACCGTGAAGGCGGAGAAGCTGATGGACTCGCCGACCTTGGTCAGCGCGTTGACCACGGCGTCCCGCGGCAACTGGCCAAGGTGGATGTTTTCCCGCACCCGGAACACGAGGAACAGGCCGTAGTCGGTGCCCGCCCCGAGCACGAGCACGATGAGCAGCAGCTGGGACAACTGCGAGACCTTGAGCCCGTGGTTGGCGAGCTCGGCGATGACCGGCCCGGCGATCTCCACGGACAGCAGCGCGGGTATCACCGTGACGAACGGCGCGGTGAGCGACCGGAAGATCAGCAGCAGCAGGATGATGATGAAGAGGAAGGCGGCGCTCTGCACCTGGTTGCCGGTCTGGCCCGACTGCTTCTGCTGGTCGACGTTGATGGCGAACTGCCCGGTCAGGTGCACCTGCATCCCGGCGGGCGGCGACGACGCCGCGATCGCGGCGCGCATGTTGTCGACGAGGTCGGTGACGCCGTTCTCGCTGCCCGTCGACACGTTCGACTGCACCTGGATCTGTGCCGCCTGCCCGTTGACGCCGTTCGGCCCGGGCACCTGCGACTGGCCGACCTCGCGGACCTTGACCACGGTGGGCACCTTGGCCAGGTCGCTCGCCAGGGTACCGAGATAGGCCTGGTCGGCGGCGCTGAACGGCCCGGTGGTCACCGCGGCGACGACCGGGACCGGCACGGTCGACGTGGAGAACCCGAGCGGCGCGGCCAGGTTCGCCGCCTGGTTGCTCGGCGCGCTCGCCGGCAGGAACGCGCTGTTGTTACCCTGCGTCACGCTGGAAAGCGACGGTAGCGCCTTGGGTATGGCCACGGCGGCCGCGATCCAAAGAAGTACCACAACCCAACGGAACTTAACGGCGAACTTAGCAATCGCCCGGAAAATGTCATCAACGTGCACTCGCCTAAGGATAGCGGGCCCCGGTCGACGGCCCGTGGGCGGTCTCAGCCTGTTCTCAGTTACGTCCTGCGGCGTTTCCTTGCGACTAGGGGGAATCGCAGCGAGATCTGGCGCAAAATGTCGGCAGAGGAGGCGAGTCGCATGCGGCACGTGACGGGTATCGGACTGGCCATCGTCCTGGCGGGCGCGGTCTTCTTCGGCGCCAGCTGGGGTTACGCGCGGTTGCTGCGGGTCGTCCCGGTCAACCCGGGCGGACCGGGACTGCCCGCTCCCGGCGCGAACCTGCTGCACGACACGACCGTGCTGTACAGTGCCGCCGCGCTCGCGGGCGTGGCGCTGCTCGCCGGCATCTTCGCCGCCGCGCCGCGGATCTCGCCGCTCGCCGCCGGACTCCCCGGTCTCGCGCTCGTCGGCTGGTCGGTCTGGTACGCGCTGAGCATGCGACAGGCGGTGCAGCACATCCCGCTGCGCGCCCATTCGTACGGCGCGGGCTTCGTGGCGCTCCTCGAGACCGGGCTGCTCGCCGCGGCCGGCCTCGCGCTCGTCGTGCCGTTGTTCATCCCGTCCCGGTGGCGGACCAGGCAGCGCCCGTCCCAGTACTGGGCCGGGTACCCGGCGCCGGACCAGAGCCAGGACCACGAGCCGACGGCGACGATCTCGCTGCTTTCCGACTGGAACAACACCACGCCCTACCCGACGACCGAGAACCCGTTCGGCTGAGCCGCCTCCCCCGGCGCAGCCGAAGGGCCGGCCCCGCTACGGCGCGGACGCCGGCCCTTCTGACGACCAGCGACTAACCGACGTCTACGCCGCGAACTGTGCCTTCTCGGTCGACCCGGCGAGCGCCGTCGTCTCGGCGTTCGGCGAGATCGCCTGGGTGACCAGGTCGAAGTACCCGGTCCCCGCCTCGCGCTGGTGCCTGGTCGCGGTGTAGCCGGCCGGCTCCAGGGCGAACTCCGCCTCCTGCAGCTTCACGTACGCGGTCATGTCATCGCGCGCGTACCCGTACGCGAGCTCGAACATCGACTCGTTCAGCGCGTGGAAGCCGGCCAGCGTGATGAACTGGAACCGGTACCCCATCGCGGCGAGTTCCTTCTGGAACTTGGCGATGGTGGCGTCGTCCAGGTGCGCCCGCCAGTTGAACGACGGCGAGCAGTTGTAGGCGAGCATCTGGTCCGGGTACTGCGCCTTGATCGCCTCGGCGAACGTCCTGGCGACCTCGAGGTCGGGCAGCGAGGTCTCCATCCACAGCAGGTCGGAGTACGGCGCGTAGGCCAGGCCGCGCGCGATGCACGGCTCGATGCCGTTGCGCACCCGGTAGAAGCCCTCGGGCGTCCGCTCCCCGGTGACGAACTGCTGGTCCCGCTCGTCGACGTCCGAGGTGAGCAGCGTCGCGGCCTGGGCGTCGGTCCGCGCGATCACCAGGGACGGCACGTCGAGCACGTCGGCGGCGAGCCGCGCCGCGGACAGCGTCTCTGACGTGCTGCCCGGTCGGGATGAGCACCTTGCCGCCGAGGTGGCCGCACTTCTTCTCCGACGACAGCTGGTCCTCGAAGTGCACGCCGGCCGCGCCCGCCTCGATCATCGACTTCATCAGCTCGAACGCGTTCAGCACGCCGCCGAAGCCCGCCTCCGCGTCGGCCACGATCGGCGCCAGCCACTGCTGCCTCGGCGCCGTCGAGTCCACCGACCGCTCCGACCAGGCGATCTGGTCCGCGCGCAGCAGCGCGTTGTTGATCCTGCGCACCATCTGCGGCACCGAGTTCACCGGGTAAAGCGACTGGTCCGGGTAGGTGTGCCCGGCCAGGTTGCCGTCCGCGGCCACCTGCCAGCCGGACAGGTAGATAGCCTGCAGCCCCGCCTTCACCTGCTGCACCGCCTGGTTGCCGGTGATGGCGCCAAGCGCGCGCACCGCGTCCTGCGTGTGCAGCAGCTCCCACAGCCGGCGCGCGCCGCGCTTGGCCAGGGTGTGCTCCTCGACGACAGACCCGCGCAGCCGGATCACGTCCTGCGCGGAGTAGTCCCGCCTGATCCCGGTCCAGCGCTGGTCGGTCTCCCACTGGCTGCGCAGATTGGCCGCCTGCTGGCTGATCGTCTCCATGGTCATGCCTTTCATTCAGGTACTGCCCGCCACAGGTTCCCCCGTTCCGGCGTCGTACCTCCACGGTGCGGCACGCCGCGGCGGCCAGCCCAGGACCTTGGTCCGTAAAAAAGTTAAGTATTTTGCCGAACGGATGCGTGTTACACTTTTTCACTGATGAAAGAACCTCAGAAATTGGTAGAGACCGAAGGTCTAGACCTTGCGATGTTCGGCCAGCGGCTCAAGCACGCGCGGCGGGCCAAGGGCCTCACGCTGGCCGATCTCGGCGCGAAGGTCGGCCGGACCCCGTCGGTGCTCTCGCTGATCGAGAACGGCAAGCGCGAGCCGCGCCTGTCACTGGTCGAGCAGCTCGCGGCCGCGCTCGGCGTCCCCGTGTCCGAGCTGCTCAAGAAGCAGCCGCCGAGCCGCCGCGCGCAGCTTGAGATCTCCGTGGAGCAGGCGCAGCGCGACCCCTCCTACGCCGCGCTCGGCCTGCCCGAGTTGCGCGTCGGCACCCGGGTGCCGACCGACGTGCTCGAGCACCTGGTCGCCCTGGCCGGCGAGCTTCGGGCGCAGCGCGCCAAGCCCACGGCG
The DNA here is from genome assembly GCA_963811335.1 of uncultured Actinomycetota bacterium. Taxonomy (GTDB): domain Bacteria; phylum Actinomycetota; class Actinomycetes; order Streptosporangiales; family Streptosporangiaceae; genus Trebonia. Next base: position 181,283 of record CAWERB010000017.1, read on the forward strand.
ACCCCGGAGGAGGCGCGCGCCGCGAACGCCGCGCTGCGCTCCTCCCAGCGCGAGCGGGGAAACTACTTCGCCGACATCGAGCAGGTGGCGGCCGGCGCGCTCGACCGCGCGGGCTACGCCGACGGCGCGCTGTCTCAGGGAATGCTGCTCACCGTGGTCGCCAGGCACGGCTTCTCCGTCCGGTTCGCGGCCGACCTGCCGCGCTCGGTCAGGTCACTGACCGACCTGCGCGAGCGCCGCATCTACCTCAAGCAGGAGCCGGTCGGCGGCCACTCGCCGCGCGCGGTCATCCTGCAGTCACTCGGCCACTTCCTGCTCGGCCATGACACGCCGCGCGACTTCGCCGACTTCCTCCGCCAGCGGGTGGAGGCGAACTACTTCGCCGCCGCGGTGCTGATACCAGAGCGGGCCGCGCTGCCGTTCCTCCGCACCGCGAAGGACCGGCGCGACCTGGCCGTGGAAGACCTGGTCGACGTGTTCTCCGTCTCCTACGAGATGGCCGCGCACCGGGTGACCAACCTCATCACCCAGCATCTCGGCGTGCCCTGCCACTTCGTGAAGAACGACGCGAGCGGCGTCATCTACAAGGCCTACCAGAACGACGGCGTGGTCTTCCCCGCCGACCCGACCGGCGCGATCGAGGGGCAGCGGATGTGCCGCCAGTGGTCGGGCCGCCAGGTGTTCACCGCGGAGGACCGCTTCTCGCCGCACTACCAGTACTCGGACACGCCGTCCGGCACCTATTTCTGTGTCGCGCAGGTCGATCCGGGCGCCGGCGAAACGGGGTACGCGATCACCCTCGGCGTGCCGTTCGATCACTCCCGCTGGTTCCGCGGCCGCGAGTCGACGCTCCGCACCAGGTCCCGCTGCCCGGACGGCGACTGCTGCCAGCGCGCCCCGGCCGCGCTCGCCGAGCGGTGGGAGGGCATGGCCTGGCCGTCGGCGCGCGCCCACTCGCACGTCCTTTCTGTACTGCCGTCCGGTGCCTTCCCTGGCGTGGACGACGTGGACATCTTCGAGTTCCTCGACCGCCACGCCGCCGACTAGGCCGGCCAGCGGCGGACGCCAGGACCGGCACCCGGCCCGCCCTGGCGCCATCACTACCGCTAAGCCCAGGGCACTACCGCTAAGCCCAGGGCACTACCGCTAAGCCCAGGGCACTACCGCTAAGCCCCGGGCAGGGACATGTCGAAAAAGATCTTGAATGACAGAGTTGACCAGAATGTGATCGAACTGATACTCTATAGCTAGGCCCAACAGATGGGTAGCAGCCGGTAGTCCGGTAATGGCCCGCGAGCGCTCTGCTCGCGGATTCGCAGTGCGCGCAGGCAGCAGAGCGCAGAGATTTTCGCGGAGCGCGGAGATAGCAGTGCGGACAGCCGTTTCCCATCTGGAGGTGAGCCACGATGTGCACCGCAGACGCCTCGTGTGCCAGCGGCTCTGCCTTCGGCCCTGACGGTTCTGCCTTCAGCGGCGCGCCGCAGGCGCTGACGATGGCTGGCGCCGCCATGGACTACGTCGAACATCGGCCGTTTCCGGCCTGGACGCGATGGCCTGCGGGGAGCTGCTGATCGCCCTCGGCGAGGTCCAGGCGAAGCTGACCGCCGCGCACGCCGCCGTCCTGCGCCGGTTCGATGCCGCGGACGCCCACGACGTGGACGGGTACGGCTCGTCGTCATCGTGGCTGGCCGCGAAGGCCGGCATGTCGAAGAAGGGCGCCAGGGCCGCGGTCCGCCAGATGCGCCAGCTGGGTGACCGCCCGCTGCTCGGCGCGCCCTCGCCACCGGGGCCATCACCGACTCCCTCGCCTCCACCATCGCGGACTGGACCCGCAAGCTTCCGGAGCCGATGCGCGACGAGACCGACCGCATCCTGCTGGAGGCCGCAGCGGCGGGAGCATCCCTGGACGACCTGGCCGCCATCGCCGCCTGCGCGATCGAGACGTGGCGCGCGCAGCAGCCCGACCCGGACGAGCCCGAGCCCGGCGACCGCTACCTCCAGCTCGGCACTACCTTTGGCGACGCCGGGGTAATCCGCGGCGACCTCACCCCCGAGTGCGCCACCGCCGTCCGCGCGGTGCTGGAAGCCCTCGGCAAGAAGGCCGGCCCGGAGGACGACCGCACCGAGGGCCAGCGGTTCCACGACGCGCTCCAACTCGCGTGCACCCTGCTGCTGAGGGCGCGCCTGGTCCCCGCCCGGGCCGGCGCCGACACCCAGGCGGTCATCCACATCCCCTTGTCGCAGCTGCGCCAGCTCGCTGGCGCCCGGGAGCTCGAAGATGCCTGGATCCGCGCCCGAGTCGGTGAGGACGGCTACCTCACCGGTACCGACGCGGAGACCGCCGCGTGCGACGCGCAGACCGTCCCGGTCGTCACCGGCACCATGGACCCCGACGCCATCGACAAGATGATTGTCCTGGCCAGGACCGCTGCCGAGGCCGAGCCCAACGCCTCCGCGGGATACGCTGCCGCCACCGGGTCCGGGGCGTTGTCCCCCCAGGCCTGGCAAGCGCTGCGCTACGCGATGGCCCGCCTCGCGATCGACCTGGTCTCCGGCCCGGCCGGCGTCGCCGCGGTCCTGCGCCGTGGGCTGCTCGACAAGCCGTACAACACCCCGAGCCTGCCGCTCGACATCGGCTACTCCGACGCCATCCCGGCCCAGATCCGCCGCGCCGTCCTGCTCAGGGACCGCGCCTGCGCCTGGCCCCGGTGCGGCCGCCCCGCGGTGCACTGCGACGTGCACCACCTGCGCCACAAGCGGGACGGAGGCGAAACTTCGGTCGAAAACTGTGCCCTGGTCTGCCAGTTTCACCATGACGTCTGCATCCACCGTCGCGGCTGGCGGCTCATCCTCCACCCAGACGGCACCACCGAAGCGCGCAGTCCCGACGGCCGCCAGATCCTCAGGTCGCACGCGCCACCGACACCGAACGCCGCCTGAGCTGGCCGGACGCCTGGCGCTCAGAGGCGGGCAAACCAGAGGAAGGCGCATATCACCAGGAAGCCGACCACGCCGACGATCACGGCGGCAAGCGCGTCGGACACGAGCATGCCGATCATGATCGAGGCGGCGATCACCACGACGCACAGCGCGCCGACGACGATCTTGACGTCGGTGGGCGTCTCCGGTCCCACCCAGCCGGGATTGTGCTCCTTGACTCCCCACTCTCGTTCCGGCTTGAGGACCGGCGACACCTCGCGCGGCCCGCTGGGCACCGGCGCCGGCGTCAGCACCGGCTGACGGCGCGTCGCGAGCGCGGTGACCGGCACGGCGGGCACCAGCGACGCGGTGGCCGACTGCCCGTCCGGCTCGGGGTCGATGTCCAGCTCCGGGTCGTCGAGGCTAGGGTCGTCGAGGCCCGGGTCGTCGAAGCCGGAGTCGGCGTCCAGGTCAGGTTCGACGCCAGAGCCCAGGCCGGTGATCCGGTCGGGCTCGGCGTCCGGCCCCAGGTACGCGGTTCCCCAGTCCGGGCCGGACCCGAACACGAGCAGTCCCGCGCCGCCCGGCCCGACAAGCGCGCGCTGCGTCTCGAAGTCCCGCGGCCCGAACTTTCCCGCCGCCGGCCGCGACCGCCACCAGCCTGCCTCGACCGAAGTCGTGTACGTCCGGCGGGCGTCCCGCCGCAGCAGGCGCAGGTCCGGGTCGGTCAGCGTGAACTCACTGTGCCCGTCGCGGGAGATCCGGTCGCCGCGGTTCTCACCGGGCCCGGCCTCCAGGTACCCGCTGACGACCAGGTACGCGCCCTGTTCGTCGGCATACCAGCGCCCGTAGAGCAGCCCGCCGGTGATCCGCCCCTCCTGGGACGCGAACTCCGCGGCCAGCCGCAGGTTCCGCGTGACGCGCGGTTGCACGAGCACGGCGCCGTCACCGTGGCCGAATGCCTCATGCCCCACGTACGCGCTCCGCGGCTGGAGCGACACCGGCGCCCCTCCCGCGTCCGGCTGAAACGCGGCCCCGCTGTCGGTCATACCGCAACCCCTCCTCCTGAGGCGGCCGCTCGCTTGCGCGATGGCCCCGGCACAGCACGGCTCTCCTCAGAGATTAGCCGGAAGCAGGCCTGCTGTTTAGCCTGCCTTTTACCACGTGCCTGAACCAGGTCGCGGGCCCTATTCAGAAGGTGCGGTGAACCCGTCCGCGCCGACCGAGACCTCGGCCGTCTGCGCCAGCTCGGTAACCGGCCGCACCTTCCCGTCCAGGTCGAGCACCACCGACGCGTCGGAGTACCAGGACGGGATGACCGGGGTTCCCCAAAAATCCCGTCGGCGTGGATCATGTACCGACCAGCGCAGCACCGGGTGGTCCGGGTCGCCGGTGTAGTAGTCGGAGGTGTAGATCTCCAGCCGGTGCCCGTCCGGGTCGCGCAGGTACACGTAGAACGCGTTGGACACGCCGTGCCTGCCAGGCCCGCGCTCGATGCACTCCTCCAGGTGCAGCGAGCCGATGATGTCGCAGATGCGCAGCACCGAGTGCGGCTCGTGCGCGAAGAACCCGAGGTGGTGCAGCCGCGGGCCGGCGCCGCCGGTGAACGCGACGTCGTGCACCGTCTGCTTGCGGTACATCCAGGCCGCGTACACGGTCTGGTCGTCCTCGATGGTCTCCGACAGGCCGAAGCCGAGCCCGCTGTAGTAGGACTGGGCGAGCGGCACGTCGGGCACGCAGATGTTGAAGTGGTCGAGTCGCGCGACTTCGGCGCCGCGCCGCAGGTCGTAGCGCTGCTGCAGTCGCTCGGGATGGTCGGAGCGGTCGAAGAAGTCGACGAGGAAGCCAAGCGGGTCCTCCACCCGGACGACCGGGCCCAGCCCGCGCACCGTCCCGGCGGGCAGCCGCTCGCTGCGACAGCCGAGCGCGGCGTAGTACGCCTCCGCCCGGTCCAGGTCAGCCGAGGACCTGACGCGGAAGCCGAGCGCGCCCGCCGCCGCCTGCGGGCCGGCGGCGATGACCAGGTTGTGGTGGGCGAGCTCGTCGAACCCGCGCAGGTACAGGGCGGAAGCGTCCTCCCAGGTGACGACGAAGCCGAGCAGGTCGACCCAGAAGCGCCGCGCCTCGGCGAGGTCGGTGACCACCAGCGTCGCGTACGCGGACCTGACGATGTCGGGGGCGGGTGGCAGCTCGGGAACGGGGGCCAGTGTTTCCGGGGTCGGGGAAGTCATGATCACGCTCCGAAACGCGGTACGTGGGTGTCACCGAGTGCGATGTGCACGATCCGGGACTCGGTGTAGAAGTCGATCGAGTGCTGCCCGCCCTCCCGGCCGAGCCCGCTCGCCTTCACCCCGCCGAACGGGGTGCGCAAATCCCGCACGTTATGCGAGTTTACCCAGGTCATCCCGGACTCGACGGCGGCGGCGACGCGGTGCGCGCGGCGCAGGTCCGATGTCCAGATATACGCGGCGAGCCCGTACTTCGTGCCGTTGGCCAGCGCGACGGCCTCGGACTCAGCGGCGAACGGCGTCACGCACGCCACCGGCCCGAAGATCTCCTCCTGGAAGATCCGCATCGACGGCGTCACGTCCGCGAACACGGTCGCCGACAGGTAGTTCCCGCCTGGCCGCCCGGCCGGCCGGGACCCGCCCGCGACAAGCCGCGCCCCCTCGTCAACCCCGGCGGACACGTACGACATGACCCGGTCGTAGTGCTCGGGGTGCACCAGGGCGCCGATCTCGGTCGCCGGGTCGGCCGGATCGCCCACCTTCACGCGGGCCGCGCGCTGCGCAAGGCGGTCGACGACAGAGTCATACACCGAACGTTCGGCCAGGATCCGCGAGCCAGCGGTGCACCGCTCGCCGTTCAGCGACATCACGCCGAACAAAGCGGAGTCAACCGCCGCGTCCAGGTCCGCGTCGGCGAAGATGACGCACGGCGACTTGCCGCCGAGTTCCATCGACAGGGTCTTCAGGCGGTCCGCCGCCGAGCGCATGATGACCTGCCCGGTCGTGGTCTCCCCGGTGAACGAGATGCGCGGCACGCCGGGGTGCGCGACGAGCGCCGCGCCTGCCTCCTCGCCAATGCCGTGCACGATGTTGAACACCCCGTCGGGCACGCCCGCCTCGTTCATGATCTCCGGCAGCAGCGACGCGGACAGCGGCGTCCACTCCGCGGGCTTGAGCACCACGGTGCAGCCGGAGGCGAGCGCGGGCGCGAGCTTCCACGACTCGAGCATGAACGGCGTGTTCCACGGCGTGATCAGCCCGGCGACCCCGGCGGGCCTGCGCAGCACGTAGCCGAGCTGGCCCGGCTGGGAGAAGGCCTCCTCGTGCTGCGCCACGATCACGTCCGCGAAGTACCTGAAGTTCTCCGCGGCCCGCGCCGCCTGCCCTTTCGCCTGGGTGATCGGCAACCCGGTGTCGAACGTCTCCATCGCGGCGATCCGCGCGCCGCGCGCCTCGATCCCGTCCGCGATCTTGTTGAGCACCTTCGCCCGGGCCCGCGCCGCCAGCCCCGGCCACGGCCCGGAGCGGAACGCCTCGTCCGCCGCGGTTACCGCACGCTGGATGTCTTCGGCGCCGCCGGCGGCGGCGTGCGCGTACACCCGGTTAGACACCGGGTCGGCGACACCGAACGTGCCGCCGGTGACGCTCGGCCCGTGCCGCCCGCCGATGAAGTGCTCGATCTTCTCAGGCACGTCAAGCCCGGGGTGGTCACGCGGCTGCGGCTGGGTCACGAGCATTCTCCAATCGTCTTGTCCGAACGAGGGCACCTCTACGCGCTCCGCGCTACCGGTCCGCCTTCACTGGGCGGCCTTCACTGGGCGGCCTTCACTGGGCGGCCTTCACTGGGGGGGCCACCTTGGCCACCGGCCCCTCGAGCACCGGGGCGCCGGCCGCGAGCAGCCGCAGCACGGTCGCCTGGCCGGCCTCGGTGAGCGGCACGAGCGGCGGCCTGACGAAGCCTGAGCGGATAAGCCCGGCCTGGGCGAGCACCCACTTGGCGGCCGCCGGGTTCGTCTCCGTGAAGATCACGTCGGTCACCGGGTGCAGCCCGAAGTGCAGGTCACGGGCCGCCTCGAACTCGCCGGCCTGCCACAGCTCGTACATCCGGGCGGTCGCGGCCGGCGCCAGGTTCGCGGTGGCGGAGACGAAGCCGACCCCGCCGAGGATGAGCAGCGGCAGGCAGAGCAGCTCGATGCCGGACCAGATCAGCGTGTCCCGCCCGGCCACGTGCAGCACCCGGGAGAAGTGCTCGAAGTCTCTGGTGGTCTCCTTGACGCCCACGATGTTGTGATGGGCGCGGCGCAGCCGCGCGACCGTCTCAGGCGCGATGTCGACCGCGGTGCGCGACGGTACGTTGTAGGCGATGAGCGGCAGGTCGGGGAACTCGCGGGCGACCGTGGCGTACCAGTGGAACAGTCCCTCCTGGGTGGGCCGCGCGTAGTACGGGGTGATGATCAGCGCTGCGTCCGCGCCCGCCTGCTGCGCGATCGCGGTCAGCTCGAGCGTCTCGTCCAGCTTGGCCGAGCCGGTGCCAGGCACGAACGGCACCCGGTCGGCGATCTCGTCCGCCGCGGCCCTGATCGCGGCGGCGCGCTCCGCGGTGCTCTGCGCGGACGGCTCCCCGGTCGACCCGCCGAGCGAGATGCCGTGGCTGCCCGACTCGAGCTGCCAGCGGATCAGGCCGCGCAGCCCTTCGGTGTCCGGGGCGCCGTCGGCCGTGAACGGCGAGACTACCGGCGCGATCGACCCCCGGATCTGCGCCGGGTCGCTGCGGAACCGCACGGGCCCGCTCCTTTCCTTAGTGCTGCTCTTCTTCCGGGCCCGCCCGCCCGTCCCCGCCCGCCCGCTCTTCCCGGCCCGCCCGCCCATCCCGGGCTGCTCTTGCTCCCGGCCGTCCCGCTCCTCGCGGGCGGCCCGCCACGCCTCGTAGGCGGGCTGCCAGCGTTTCCCGAGCGGGTACAGGCCGTCGACGGACTCGCCCTTGGCGACGAACTCCGCGGCGAACTCCTCCTGGAGCTCCTGCTCGGCGGCGTCCCGCGCCACCTCCATGGCCAGGTGCGCCGGGATCACGATGACCCCGTCCCCGTCGCCCGCGATGATGTCGCCCGGCGTAACGGTGACGCCGGCGCACGCGATGACGCCGTTCACCTCCCACGGCACGTGCCGCCGGCCGAGCACCGCCGGGTGCGTCGCGCCGTAGTACACCGGCATGTCCATCGCGTGCAGCGGCTGGCTGTCCCTGATCGCGCCGTCGGTGACGATGCCGGCCGCGCCGCGCACCTGGGCGCGCAGCGCGAGTATGTCGCCGACCGTGCCCGCGGTCGGGTCGCCGCGCGCCTCGATGACCAGGACCTCGCCGGGCCGCACCTGCTCGACCGCGCGCTTCTGCGCGTTCAGCCCGCCGCCGCGCAGCGTCCCGCCGTACTGGGCGAACAGGTCCTCGCGGAACGGCACGTAGCGCAGCGTCCTGGCGAACCCGACCATCTTCTTGTCAGGCCGGGTGGCGTGCAGCCGGTCCAGGGTGACCGAGTTGAAGCCGCGCTTGCGCAGCTGGGATGACAGGGTGGCGGTGCTGACCCGGGCCACGGCGCGCAGCACCTCGGCCGGGGAGTCGGCCGGGCCGGTGATGCCAGGCAGGGGGGCGCCGTGGGCGCCGTAGGCAGCCTCGCGCTGCACGTCGTCGGTGACCGGCATCGCGCCTGGCGGCAGCAGGGCGTAGTCCGCCTCCGCGACCGGGCTGCGCAGCCGCCCGGTGGACAGCGGCCAGTCCCCGTCCCCGTCGTCCGCCGTGCTTGCACTCCCGCCGGTGGCGCCCGTGCCCTCCCGCGCAGCGCCCCCGCCGTCGCGCCGGCGCGCCGCCGCACTCACTTCCACCTCGACCAGGTCCCCTGGCCGGACCACCGTCGACCCGGTCGGCGTCCCGGTGAGGATCACGTCCCCGGGCTCGAGCGTGGTCAGCCGCGATACGTCCGCCACGATGTCGGCGAAGGAGAACAGCAGGTCGTCGCCGCTGACCGCGTCCTGGGCGAGTACCCCGTTGACCCAGGTGCGCAGCCGGATCCGCTCCGGGTCCACCGACCTGGCGTCGAGCAGCCCGGGGCCGAGCGGGGTGAACCCGTCGATGCCCTTGGACCGGACATTGGACCCGTTGTCGGCGTAGCGCAGGTCGTAGACGCCGAAGTCGTTGGCGGCGGTGACCCAGCGCACGTGGCCCCAGGCGTCGGCGGCGGCGATCCGGCTGGCCCGGGTCCCGATGACCAGCGCTACCTCGCCCTCGAAGGCGAGCAGTTCGCACCACGGCGGCCGCAGTACCGGGTCACCGTCGGCCGCCAGCGTGCTCGGCGGCTTGAGGAAGTACGACGGCCACTGCGGAAGGCGGCCGCGTTCCATCGCCCGGCTGCGATAGCTCACGTGCACGGCGATGATCTTCGATGGCGCCTGCCCCGCGAGCGGGTGACCAGTGCTATGCCCGGTGCGGTGCTCTGCGCTGTGCTTTGTCATCGGGAAGATCGTATATGAAATGGCCTGCCCGGAACAATCCCCGGCGAGCGTGGCCGGGATCACTGCGCGGACTCAGTGTAGCCACATGGTTACACAAGTGTAGGAGGGGAAGTATCCAAGCGGCCATGACCACGGCTGGTCATGGCAGATGAGTCCATCAACGGGGGAAGAAAGTGGCTCTGACCGACATTCTCGGCAAGACCGGCCAGCAGGGTGGCATTGAGGCAATCTCGCAGCTCTTCGGCGGCCACGGCCTGCAGGGCATCCTGACGGCCATGCAGTCGAACGGCATGGGGCAGCAGGTGAAGTCCTGGATCGGCAGCGGGCCGAACGTGCCCGTCACCGGCGCGGACATCAAGAAGGTCGCGAACCCGTCGGCCCTGGCGCGCATGGCGCGCCAGGAGGGCGTTTCGCCGGAAGAGCTGTGCGACCACATCGCCCAGGCGCTGCCCGGTCTCGTCGACAAGGCCACGCCAGAAGGCCAGGTGCCCAGGCAGGCCAAGCCCGCCCAGGACCGCAAGGCCCACAAGAAGTAGGGCGGCAAAGCACGAAGAGTGGCGCCTGCCCCGACGGCAGGCGCCACTGCCATGCCCGGCTCCGACGCTCCCACCCGCCTCATCTCGCACCGCCCCTGCCCCTCGCTGCCGCGCCCCTCTCCGCCGTGCCCCTCTCCACCCCCGGCCTTCGCAACATTCGGCCAGGTTGGTTGGATATCGTCTGACTAGCGATGTTGATCCGGACACACTCCGAGGAGGAGCGCGCGTGAAGCTACTGGTGACTGGCGGCGCAGGGTACATCGGCGGCGTGGTGACGCACGCCCTCGTCGCGGCGGGCCACCAGGTGACGGTGCTCGACAACCTGTCGACCGGCTTCGCGGAAACCGTCCCGGAGGGCGTCGAGTTCCGCCGGCTCGACGTGCACCAGGCCGGCGAGGTGCTCACCCCGGGCGCGGGCTACGAGGGCGTCCTGCACTTCGCCGCGAAGATCGAGGTCGCCGAGTCGGTCGCCCGCCCCGACTTGTACTGGAACGTGAACGTCGGCGGCACGATGGCGCTGCTGGCCGCCGTCCGCGCGGCGGGCGTGCCGCGGCTGATCTTCTCCTCCACCGGGTCGATGTACGACCCGCGCAGCGTGGTGCCCCAGCCGGGCGGCGGGTTCAGCAAGCTGGACGAGGACGCCGTGATCCGGCCCGCCAACCCGTACGCCGCGAGCAAGCTCGCGGTGGACCTGATGCTCGCGGGGGAGTGCGAGGCGTTCGGCCTCGGCGCCGCCTCGCTGCGCTACTTCAACGCCTCGGGCGCGGTCGGCCACCTCGGCGAGCGGCACAACCCCGAGTCGCACCTGATCCCGATCGTGCTGCAGGTGGCCAGCGGGCAGCGCGACGAGCTGATGATGTACGGCGACGACTACCCGACCCCGGACGGCACCTGCGTCCGCGACTACATCCACGTCGCCGACCTGGCGACCGCGCACCTGCTGGCGCTCGACGCCATCAAGCCGGGCCGGCATGAGGTGTACAACCTCGGCAACGGTGACGGCTACAGCGTGCGCCAGGTCATCGACGCCGCCCGCGAGGTCACCGGCCACCCCATCCCGGTCAAGCTGGCGCCGCGCCGTCCCGGCGACCCCGCCGCCACCGTAGCCTCAAGCGACAAGGCCCGCCGCGAACTCGGCTGGCAGCAGGCCCGCCCCGCGCTGCTGGACATCGTCGCCGACGCCTGGGCCTTCCACCAGTTCATCGCCTAGGACCAGCACGGTGCTTGTCGCCGACAAGACCTGTGGGGTAAACGGTTACGCCACCCACCGATGTGCCATGCATGCCCGTCCAGCCGATGAGGCTCATCCACGGTTCAGCCCAGGCCTGGTCGATGAGGATGGCGCCCACTCCGGCGTCCCGCAGGTAGTCCTGGAACTGGCGCAACGTGTCGCGGGTCGGCTGGGTGAGCGCGGCGACCGGCGGCGGGTCCTGCGCCGACAGGGACATGTTGACGTATCCGCCCACGATCCGGAAGTAAAACCCAGAGCACGCCTGGAACAGCATCCCGGCGTTCCCCCGGGCCGAGACGACCACCACGGTCTCTCCCGGTTTCAGGTATCGCCGGTATAGCCCGTCGGTGATGAACGTAGGCAACGCGCCGGACGGCCGCATGGTCGCCGCCGCTGGAATCTGCCTCTCCGCAGGCGGAACCGCCGCCGAGACGAACATGGGCACGTCTGCCACGATCGTCGCCAGGGCCAACGCCCCGAGGCCCCAGCGCGCGGCCTGCGCCAGCCTGCTGGCGGCTGGCGCGGCCAGCCACAGCGCCACGGCGAACGCGAGGATCAGGAAGCCGAATACGATCAGCCGGCTGGGCTCAGCGCTTCGCGCGATCGGCAAGTTCCACAGCCCGCCCCATGGCAACGCCGAGACCGGCCTGTCGGTGACGATCAGGCTCGGGCCGGCCGCGGCCGCGATGACGACGGCGAACATCAAGGCCAGCAGACGGGTGATCTTGCTCTTCCACGTGCATACGGCCAACAGCAGGAGGATCACCAGCAGCGGAATACCCACGTAGTCGTCGATCGATACCGGGCCGAGGCTCTTGGAATAGGCCATCAGCGGCCTTAGCCCAGCGAAGCGATCCGACGACGGCAGGATCAGCCGGGCCATTCGAAGCGAATAGTCCGGCAGCTGCCTGGTGAGCGCGCTCGGGTACCGAGGCAGCGCGTAGATAAGGTAAGGCGACGCGAGCGCGAGGGCGCCCGCGTAGGCCATGGCGATCAGCGCGGCCAGCTGGGCAACGGTGCGCCTGTCCGAGCGCCCTGCGACCGCATACCCGATCACCAGGGCGGTCGCTAGCAGGACCGTCATGTCGGCGAAGAACTCGGTAAAGGTGTAGAACTGCAGGGCCATGGCGACAGCCATCCAGATAACGAACCCGGTCCGCCGCAGTACCCCGTCCCGCCATAGCAGCACCAGGTACACCATGAGGGGGAACAGGATGATCGCGCTGAGGTTCAGGTCGCCGCGCGCGTCGTGCATCGCCATGAAAGGAGAGAAGCCGTAAACGGCCCCGGCCAGCAGCGATGCCCAGAACCGCCCGGTCAGCCGGTGCGCGGCGAGGAACGCCGCCCACCCCGTCACCGGCGGCGCGACCAGTATGGCCAGGTTGTACGACACCACCGGGCCGAACAGGGCCGTTACCGGCCACATGAAGATGGCCGCCACGGGCACGGGAGTCGTCCAGGCAAGGCTGATGCCGCCGGGTGCCATGATCTGGTTCGAGTACAGCGGGTTGAGCCCGTGCGATAGCGCGTACGGGAACCAGCCCATGCACCACACGTAGAAGTTCTCGTCGGGTGAGAAGTGCCCGAGTACAGGCATGGTGAGATAGCGGATCAGCGGCGCCGCGTACCAGGCGGCGGCGCCCAGGTAGATCGCGAGCGCGGCCAGCCCGCGCAGCGCCGGGCCAGGGGCACGGCGGATGCCCCGCGCGGCCGCGCCTATGCGCGGCAGGGGATCATGCGGCTGCGCCCGGGAATCAGTGGCATCCACCTGGTCTCCGGGTAGCGTCCTGGGTGCAGTCGGCCGGGCTGGCGACGAGTGGCGTGAACCTCACGAGCACGTACTGTAGTGAAGTGAGGTGGCCCATCCGGTCACCGGGTCGAGCGCTCGAATCAGGCCGGCTTGAATCGGCCAGAACCGGCGCCTATGCTGAAGGAGTGCGGATAGGCGCGCGGCCGGACGTGGCCGGCCTGCTAGCGGCCCTTGGCCTGCTCTCGCTTGGCGAGATGGCAGGCCAGCTGCTGCTTGCCGACCAGGTAACGCCGCAGCGCCTGGCGGCGCTCGCGGTCGCCGTGCTCGCCGTCGTCGCGGCGGGCTGCGTCGCCGCGGCCGTCCGCGTGAATCATGTCCTGGCCGCGGTTCCCGTCGTCCGCCGCGTCACCGCGCTGCAGGATAAGTCCTGGCGCGTCGCCTTCCTCCGCCTGCGCGACCCCGGAGCCCGCGGCAGGCCCAGGCCGAGAGCGCCCGCGGCGGCCCCGGCGACCGCCTGACCGCGCCTGACCCGGCCCGTTTCACCGCGCCGCGGGCCGCGTGTCAGGTCTCCCGCAGCCCGCCGTTCCCGCAGCCCGAGCACGTCGCGCTGTCGGCGGCCGCCTCCAGCCCGTTTCCGCCTGAGCTGGAAGGCCTCCCGTCATGTCCGTTCTCCTTGGCGCCCCGGTGGGCGCCGCCTATCACCTCGTCTTCGCCCTCACGCAACTGCTCACTCCCGTCGCCGGCGGCCTGGCCGCCGTCGCCGCGATCGTCCTGTTCACCGCCGCCGCCCGGCTGGCGCTCTCCCCGCTTTCGCTGCGCGCGCTACGCGGCCAGGCCGCCATGGCCAGGCTCGCGCCGCAGGTCCAGGCGCTGCGCGCCCGCTTCGGCCGCCAGCCGGAGCGGTTCAGCGCCGAACTCACCGCCCTGTACAAGCGGGAAGGCGCCAGCCCGTTCGCCGGCTTCCTCCCGCTGCTCGCCCAGTGGCCGTTCCTCAGCGTGATGTACCTGCTGTTCCGTTCCGCCACGGTGAACGGGGCGCAGAACCGGCTGCTGTCGATGAGCCTGTTCGGCGTACCGCTCGGCGCGCACTGGCTGTCTGGCGCCGGCCTGCCCGGCGTGCACGACGCGCTTTTCCTCGCCGTCTTCGCGGCCCTCGCCGCCCTGTGCTGGCTATCGGCCCGCCTGGCGCGGCCCACCGCCCCCGCCGCACCGCCCGCGACGGCCGCGACGGCCGCCCCGGCGGCCCGCCGCGCGACCCAGGCGTCAACGGCCGCCGCCCGCCTGACCCGGCCGAGGCGCTGGCCGACAGCAAGGCGGTGGCCTGGCTCACCCGGGTCCTCCCGTACCTGACCGTGGTCATCGCCGCGTTCGCCCCGCTGGCCGCCGCCATCTACCTGCTGACCACCGTCGCCTGGACGATCGCGGAACGCCGGCTCTTCCTCCGCCGCGCCGCGCCGCCGCTGGCATCTGGGGATGACCGAGCCGCAGCGCGGAGGCCTGCACCACGTTGAGCCGTGGGTGGACGCCTAACTGGTCCGCGTAAAGAGCCGCATGCGTTAGCGCCGAGACTTATGCATCCATGACATGCACAAGTCTCGGCGCCAACGTCAAAGATATGATAACAGCAAGAAGCGCGGTGCCCGACATCAAGGCGTCTGGCGCTACTCCGGCCAGACCTGGCGGGCGACCCGCACCACCAGCTCGAGCTTGGCCCGCTGCGCCTCCGGGGTGACCGGGTTGGCGACCGGCACCGACGCGAAGCCGCACTGCGTGGACAGTGCCAGCTCCGCGGCCGGCTTGTAGCGGGCGGCCTCCTCGATGCGCGCGAGCACGTCGGCGTCGTACTCGAGCTTCGGCGACTTGGTGGTGAGCAGGCCGAGCACCACGACCGTGCCGGGGCGCGCGTCGGCGAGCGGCTCGAAGCCGCCAGAGCGGTCCGAGTCGTACTCGAGCAGCAGCCGGTCGACCGCCAGCCGCGGGAACAGGTCCGCGGAGATCGCGGCGTACCCGCCTGCGGAGTGCCACGCGCCGGCCGGGCCGTTACCGCGGCAGACGTGCAGCGCCGAGGTCACCCCGGTCAGCCCCTCGAACAGCGAGCTGTCGAGCGCCGCGTCGAACGCGAGCTCCGCCGTCACGTCGCGGCCTTCAGAACGCATCGCCGCCACGGTGTCCGGGTCGCACAGCGAGCCGTAGTTGGGCGCGTCGAGCTGAATGTAGTCGCAGCCCAGGTCCACCAGGGTGTGCGCCACCGCCCGCAGGTAGTCGCGGATCTCAGTGAGGAACTCCTCGGCCGAGCCGTATCCCGCCGCGGGAGAGTGCTCGGGTGACCAGTAACGGCGGTGGTAGCTCGGCGCCGGCATGGTGAACTTGGTCCGGCTGCGCGCGTAGCGGGCGAGGAACCCGTACTCGGCGGCCATGTCGCCGCTCCGCGGCGCGCTGGCGACCCGCCGCACCACCGCCGGGTACCCGGCGGCACGGCCGCCGGAGTCCGGCGCGCCGAACCGGCCTTCGGTCGCGCCTCGCCAGTTCAGCGCGCCACGGCCCGCCGTTGCCGCGAACGCGTCGACGAAGCGGGGCGTCTGCGCCCAGGCGACGCGGCGCACCTCGCCGTCGGTGATGACGTCGAGCCCGACCTCCTCCTGCAGCCGGATCGCGTCCCGGACGGCGTCACCGAGCAGCGCGCTGTCCGCGGGCGACGACCGGCGCGCGGCGCGCACCACCGCCTCGCTCCGCAGCAGGCTGCCCACGGTCTCGGCCCGCGTGGCATCGTCTGTCTTGTTATTGCTCGGCATCCGGTCCTCCGGCGGCGGTAGCGTCAGCGGATCTTGCCCAGCGCGGGGATGACCCGCGCGGGGTTCTCATGGAAAATCTTGATCTTGTCATCCTCGGTAAGGAAGTCAAAGGTATCGATGACCGGAACGAGGTCGTCGCTCGTCCGCCCGGTTTCCGGGCGGACCGCGCGGCCCGACCCCGGCGCCTCGGTGCCGAACAGCATCCTTGGCACGCCCCGCTGCTTGATGGCCGCCTCGAGGAAGTGCACGTCGTACCCGCACGTGTCGTAGAAGAGGTTCTGTGACAGGTCCTTCTGCGCGAGGTGGTGGTCGGTCGGCACGAACCGGTCGAGCGCGCCGCCGCAATGGCAGATGATGACGCGAAGCTCAGGGAAGCGCGAGAACACGTCGCCGTGCGACAGGAACTGCCCGGCCAGGTACTGCTCGGTGAGGAAGCCGAGCTGGTAGTTGTGCGGGACCACCCGGAACCGCGGGTCGAGCGAGTTCGTGCCGTGCACGATCAGCGGGATGCCGAGTTCCTGGGCGCGGGCGTACACCGGGAACCAGTACGGCTCGTGCATGCCGGGCGTGGTGCGCTGGCCCGCCGGGTCGGGTGAGACGTAGGCGGCCACGAAGCCGAGCTCGCGCACGCACCGGTCAAGCTCCGCGACGCAGCCCGACAGGTCGGGCGCGGCCGAGTCCTGCGGCAGCATCGCCGCGCCGAGGAAACGGTCGGGGAACATCTGGCACTGCTGGTGGATCATGTCGTTGACGTACCTGGTCCAGGCGGGGATCAGGTGCGGCTCCATCCAGCCCATGGTGAGGAACGGACGCGGGCCGATCACCTGCACGTCGATGTTCCGCTCGTCCATGTAACGGGCGTGCGCGAGCGCCGCCTCGTGGAAGTCGTGCACGCTGACCCCGGCCGGCCCGGCCTTGTCCTGCCCGATCGGCGACGCCATCGGCGTGTTGGACCCCATCATCAGCATCAGGAACGCGTTGGCGCCGAACGGCACAGACACATGGCCGTGCACGTCGAGCACGGGGACGTTATGGTACACGCGGGTTGATCCCTTCTACGTGGCCGGAGAATGTACGGAACGGGAGCGTCGGCCGGCTGGCGCCGGCCCTGGCGGGGCCGTTGCCCTCCAGGCGCGATGGCCGCTACTTACGGCGGGCCCCCTTAGTTCCAGCAAGCGAAGGCCATTCCCGTGCCGGTGCCCGCGGGGGTGCGGTACCCGGGAATGTAGTCGAGGACCGCCGGGGTGAGCCCGTCGAGTGCCCCGGCCGCGGTGATCCAGTTGAGGATCTCCGAGTTCCCCGAGCGGAGACTCGCCCGGGGGATCGCCCGCAGGCCGGCGGCGTCCTTCGCCGCGATGTAGTCGAGGACCTGCCGGTCAAGCTCTTCGTCGATGACGAAGTGGGTAAGGCCGCCCGAGGCGATGACGGCGACCCGCGCGTCCCGCCCCCACGACTCCACCGCCCGGCGCAGTGCCAGGCCGAGGTCATGGCAGCGCGCGGCGGACGGCACGTTGGGCGGGTAGTAGGTGTTGACGAAGACCGGCACGATCGGCGTGTCAGCCGGCAGGCCGAGCCGGTACCTGGGGAAGGTGAACGCGTGCCCGAGGGTACGCCCGGCCGGCTGCCTGGTGAACACGGTCAGGTCGAAATCGTCAAGGGCCAGCCGCTCGGCGATGTGCTCGCTCAGCTCCGTCGCGACCGGGTGGGTGGCTGGCTCGTCGCCGTGCACCGCCCAGTAGGCCGCCTGGATGCCGCGCGGGATCTTGGCGAAGGTCGCCGCGTCGGGTGCCATGTCGACAAGCTCGGTGCCGGTGAAGCAGGCGAAGGCGGGGATGCCGTCGTCGATGAACAGCTCCCGCTGGTCGTCGCCGATCACCAGGGCGAGGTCCACGTCGGCCCCGGCCAGGGCGGCGGACAGCGACCCGATCGCGACCTGGGCCCGGCTGGTACTTCCGCTCCCAGACCTCCGGCAGCAGCTCGCCCGCGATCCCCGGGTCCGCGTCGGCCAGCAGCTCGTCGTAGGTACGGAACGCGGCGTCCTTAAAGAGCAGTGAGTTGCGCATGTCTCGCGCCGCGTGGTCCGGCCACATGTCGACACCGGAGCTCAGCTGCGGGGTATGCGATGAGGCGATGCCAATAACTATGTCTGCCATATCCCGGCACCTCTTTAAATAGTGGGTCAGGTGCAGCGTTCACGCTAGAAACCGGGCATTAGCCTGTCAACACTTGTTACGGGCCCATTAGCGGAATGTGCGGAAAGGACAATTTCCCGCAGCCGTGATTGTGCGACCCGCCCGCGGCCGGCACCCTCCTCCTAGCCGGCACCCTCATTCTGAGCCCCGGCACCCTCATTCTGAGCCGCGGCACCCTCGTGACCGGGGGCGGCCCCGCCGTGGCATTACCCGGGAACCGACAGGGAGAGCCCGAACTGGCCGGCCTCGTCGGTCCACCAGGAGCGCATCGTGAGGCCAGCGGCGGCCAGCTCGGCGCGGGCGCCGTCCGCGCGGAACTTGGCGGACACCTCGGTGCGCATCTCCTCGCCGGCCGTGAACTCGACGGCCAGGCCGAGGTCAGCGACCCGCACCGACTGCGCCGACGTCGCCCGTAGCCGCATCTCGATCCATTCGCGCCCGGCGTCCCAGATGGCGACATGCTCGAACGCGTCGAGGTCGAAGTCGGCGCCGAGCTCGGCGTTGAGCACCGCGAGGACGTTCTTGTTGAACGCGGCGGTCACCCCGGCGTCGTCGTCGTAGGCGGCGACCAGCACGGACGGGTCCTTGACCAGGTCGGTGCCGAGCAGGAAGGCGTCGCCCGGGCGCAGGCTCGCCCGGATCCGGCGCAGGAAGGCCTCGCGCTCGGCGGGAACCATGTTGCCGATGGTCGACCCCAGGAAAGCCACGAGCCGGGGCCCGTCCTCGACTGCTCCGGCTGCGTCCTGACCGCCGTCACGGTCGTGGCCGCCACCGTCGCCACCGTCGCACCGTCGCACCGTCGGCACCGTGACGTCGCCACCGTCGGCCCCGTTGCCGTCGGTCGGCGGCACGCCCAGGTACTGCTCGAAGTCGGCCACGACCGCGTGCACCGCCAGGCCCGGGTACTCGGCCGCGAGGGCGTCCCCGGCCAAGGTGAGCGCCGACTCGCTCACGTCGACCGGCACGTACTGGCGCAGCGTGCCCGCGTCGCGCAGCGCGGACAGCAGCAGCCGCGTCTTGTCTGACGAGCCCGAGCCGAGCTCGACCAGGGTGGCCGCCCCGGTGATCGCCGCGATTTGCGGTGCGACGGCCCGCAGGATGGACCGCTCCGCCCGGGTCGGGTAATACTCGGGCAGCTCGGTGATCTTCTCGAACAGCGCGCTGCCCTGCGCGTCGTAGAACCACTTGGGCGGCAGCGACTTGGGCGCGGCGGTAAGGCCGGCCAGCGCGTCGGCCCGCAGCGAAGCGGCCCGGTACCCAGCGGGCAGCCGGTTCTCGATGGTGGTCATGCGGTAAAGATCCCTTCGGTGCGGACGTCCTTGCCGTTAGTCGGGGTGTAGTCGTCGAGCGGGCAGACGCGGACTCGTGCCGGAGTGGCGGTCAACCGGTGCCGCTCGGGCACCTCGGTCCAGCCAGGGCCGTCGTCGTCCGGCTCGGACGCGACAGTGACGGACGCATCCGTCTGGCGGTACCAGAGCGTGTCGCCGTAAGTGGTGGCCGCGACCGACCGGCCGTCGGTGAGCAGCAGGTTGAGCCGCCCGGTACCACCCGCCGCCGTGACGGTGGCGATGGTTCCGGCGAGTGCGGCGCCAAGCGGCAGCCCCGCCCGCAGCCGCTGCAGGGCAAGTGCCCACAGCAGCGCCGAGTCGGTCAGCGCGTCGAGGCAGGACAGCAGGCCAGGCGGTCCCGCCTCGGGCAACTGGCCCGCTCGCACTGCCGCGCCGCCATCCGGCCGCGGGCGCACGGAGGGCCGGGCCGGGCCTGCCCAGGACAGGAACGCCGCCTCTCCCCACTCCCGCCACCGCTCCGCCGCCCCGTTGTGGCTGAACAGCCAGGGGCCGCGACCGAACGGCGCGGCCGCCTCCGGCCCGCCCGCCGTGCCCGGCGTGGCCGAGCGCACCGCGGCGAGCACCGCCCCCGAGCTGGTGACCCGCGCGATGTCGGGCAGCGACGGGTCGCCCCAGATGGGCTCGCCCCGCCGGTACCGCGCGGGAACCGGGTCGGGTCCGGCGTACCAGCCGATACCGAACCCGTCGGCGTTCACCGTCCCGTGCCGCTGCCGCCGGGGCGCCCACGCCTGCCGGTACAGCGAGTGCGGCGGGTCGATGAGCAGCGACCGCAGCGAGGTCGGCGGCCCGAGGTAGGCCAGATGCCGGCACATCAGGCGGGCTCCGTCGCCGAGCGGGCGGTGCGGAAGCCGGCGAAGATCTGCCGCCTGATCGGGTAGTCCCAGTTCCTGAACGTGCCGCGGCAGGCCACCGGGGAGACGCCGAACGCGCCGCCGCGCAGCACCTTGTACTCGGGACCGAAGAACACCTGCGAGTACTCCTTGTACGGCCAGGCGGTGAACCCGGGGTAGGGCAGGAAGTCCGAACTCGTCCATTCCCACACGTCCCCGATCAGCTGCCGTGCCCCGCAAGGCGCCGCGCCGTCAGGGTAGGAGCCCGCGACCGCGGGCCGCAGGTGCCGCTGGCCGAGGTTGGCCAGGGCCGGGCGTCCACTCGCCGTCGCCCCACGGGTACCGGCGGGACCGCCCGCTCGCGGGGTCAAAGCGCGCCGCCTTCTCCCACTCAGCCTCGGCGGGCAGCCGCCGGCCCGCCCACCGCGCGTAGGCGTCCGCCTCGTACCAGCAGACGTGCACCACGGGCTCGTCCGGCACGACGGGCTCAGGCACACCGAACGACAGCCGCGTCCAGGTACCCTCCCACGACCAGAACAACGGGGCGGTCAGCCCGGCCCGCTGCCGGTGCGCCCAGCCGTCCGCCGTCCACAGCCGGGGGTCGTCGTAGCCGCCGTCGGCGATGAACGCCGCGTACGCTGACGTTGGTGACCGGCGTGGTGTCCAGCCAGAAGCCGGGGACGTGCACCTCATGGGCGGGCCGCTCGTTGTCGAGCGCCCACGGCTCCGCCGAGGTGCCCATGGTGAACGGGCCACCGGGCACGTGCACCTCGGCGGGCAGCGACGCCGCGTCGGCGGGTGCGGGCGGCGGCGGGGAGCGGACAGCACCGCCGGGCCCGACCGCAGCTGATGGGTGGCGAGCATCGTCTCGTCGTGCTGCGCCTCGTGCTGCGCGATCATGCCGAACGCGAACCCGGACCCGGGCCCGGTGAGCTCGGCGCCGAAGCCCCCGGCGTCGAACCCGCCGCGCGGTCCCGCGGGCAGCTGCACCCGCTCGATGAGGTCGAGCACGCGGCCGCGGACCTCGTGACCGTAGCGGCGCGCCTCCCGGGGCGTGAGCAGCGGCAGCGTCGGCCGCTTGGCCCGCGGGTGCTCGAACGCGTCGTACAGCGGGTCGATCTCCGGGTGCATCGGGTCGCGGCCGCCGACCGCGCGCAGCAGCCACAGCTCCTCCTGGTTGGCGATGTGCGCCAGGTCCCAGACGAGCGGTGACATCAGCGGCGAGTGCTGCTTGACCAGGTCCGCGTCGTCCACCACGGAGGTGAGCAGCGTGGTGCGCCCCCGCGCGGACAGCAGCTCCGCGGCGGCGAGCGCGCGCAGTGCCTCCCCGTCCGGTGCCTGTCCGCCGTCCGGTGCCTCCGCGGGCCGGCGGTGCGAGTGCTCTTTCAAGGCGCTTCCTCCAGTAGGTCGTCGGCCGGGCATCGGTCCTTGCTCACGTATGCGTCGCAGAACGCGTCGACGGCCGCCGTGATGTCGCGGGCGGCGCCCGTCCGGTCCAGCGCTTCCCGCGCGATGGCGAAACACTTCCTGCTCGCCGCGGCGACCAGCGGGTCCGCTGGCCCGAGCCGCGCGGCGCGCAGCCACGGGCCGTCGGGATCCGTCACCGTCCGCCCGTTGTCACTGCGGCTGCCGTTGGTGGTGCCGCTGCCATTGCCGTTGTTGCTTCCGTTGTTGCTGCGGCTGCCGTTGCCGTCCGCGGCGGCCGGCCAGCCGGGCGGCTGCCCGCCCCACAGCGGCGCGACGGCGGCGAGCGCCGCGTCGCCGGCCGCCGCGTCGGACAGCAGCCCCCAGCACACGGCGAGCGGGACGATCCACCCGTCGCCCGGCTGCGCGTCGATCATCCGCAGCTCGAAGTGCCCGCGCGGGCGCACCGGCGGGAACAGCGTCGACAGGTGATAGTCGAGGTCGTCGACGGTTGGCCGCCGCAGCCGCCACCCGGCCCGGTCAGTTCCGGCGGTGCGCACCCAGTCGCGCAGCGTCAGACCGCGCGGTACGGTCCAGTCGGCGGAGCGCGGGTCGCGGACGCACATCAGCTCCGCGTCGAGCGCGTACGCGGCCCAGGCGGCCCGCGGGTCGCCGTCGAGCCGCGGCGGCCGGGTGCGGCCCGGGTCCATCCGCGCCCAGACCTGCTGGCGCGAGGAGGCCCAGCCGGTCGGCTTACCGTCGCGCAGCGGCGAGTTCGCGAACGCGGCCACGAGCACCGGCCCGAGTGCGTGCAGCAGCCGCCACCGCCAGCGGTAGCCGGAGGGACCGTCGGAGTCGTCGCCCGCGTCCAGGCAGACCTGGACCGATGCCGTGCCGCACATCATCTGGCGGCCCCACGGGCCGCCGTAGTCGAAGAAGGCCTCCATGGCCGCGTACCTGGGAAGGTCGAGGATGCGGCGCGGCGCCCGCAGGGGATCGAGTCCTATCCCGGCGAGTTCAAGTCCACGGGTGGCAAGCGCCGCGCGGAGCGCGGCCAGGTCCGCGCGTGTCGCGCTGACCAGTTCCGTCAGGGAATCCGCGGGCAGCGAGCTGAGCTCAAGCTGCCCGCCAGGTTCGGTTGTGAGCGGCGCTCCGGACGGCAGCACGCCGACCGATGAGCTTGTCGGGAGCTCGGGACCGCCGCGATCGCCCCCGAGCACCCCCGTGCCCGGTTTTATCCGGGCGGCGCCGAAGCCGGCCACGGCCGCCGCGATCCGCCCCGCGGGCACCGGCAGGGACGGGTCACGCGCGTCGCGTACCAGCCACTCGAGTTCGACGCCGACCCGCCGCGGCGGGCCCGTCTTGAGGCAGATGCCATGGATATGCTCGGCCGCGCTCTCCTCATGGATGCCGCCGTCGTCACGGGCCATGGCATCAAGACCGTCATAGCGTCACCGTAACCCGAGGGTCTGACATTCCGCCCACGGGGGTAGACCCGGGCCGTCCCCCGCGTGCAACCCGTAAGCTCTCATGGCCGCTTAGTCCTGCCCGGCTGGCCGGACCGTTACACCGTCCGCGCGCAAGAAGGCGTGGGCGCTAAAGGCGCGGGCGATGAAGTCTAGGTACCGCACCTGGTAGCGTCGAACTGAGGCCCTATGCGGGGGCACGAACTGCGGGACGGCCGAATACGATAAAGCAGGGGCGCTTGCGGTTTACGGGAGCCGGTTACGCGTTGACCGTGACGTGCCCGGCGCCGCCCGCCGTCACCTGGCCGATGACCGCCGCGAGCGTGCCGCGCCTGGTCAGCTCGGCGATGAGCGCGGCCGGCGCCGACGTGGCGAGCAGCAGCCCGCCGGACGTCTGCGCGTCGCGCAGCAGCACGGCCACCTCGTCGGGCACCTCGGGCGCGATGGTCACCCACGGCTCCAGGTAGGCCATGTTGTTCCGCGTCCCGCCCGAGACGTAGCCGGCGGCGGTGAGCTCGCGCGCCCCCGCGAGCAGCGGGACCGCGGCGGCGGACAACGCCGCCGACGCGCCGCTCGCGCGCAGCATCCGGTGCAGGTGGCCGAGCAGCGAGAACCCGGTGACATCGGTGGCCGCGGTCACCCCCGCGGCGAGCGCGGCCTCGCTCGCCGCCGCGTTCAGCGTGGTCATCGAGGTCACGGCCGCCGCGAGGACGTCCGGGGCGGCGGCGCCGCGCTTGTGCGCGGTGGCGATCACGCCGGTGCCGATGGCCTTGGTCAGCACGAGGGTGTCGCCCGGCCGGGCCCGGTCGATGGTGAACAGCCGCGCCGGGGAGGCGAGGCCGACGACCGCCATCCCGTACTTGGGCTCCGGGTCGTCGATGGTGTGCCCGCCGACGACCAGGCAGCCGGCTTGCGCCGCGACCGAGGCGCCGCCGCGCAGCACGTCAGCGAGGATAGACAGCGGAAGCGTCGAGCCGGGCCAGGCGGTCAGGTTCAGCGCGACCACGGGCCGCCCGCCCATCGCGTACACGTCGGACAGCGCGTTGGCGGCCGCGATCCGCCCCCAGTCGGCCGGGTCGTCGACGATCGGCGTGAAGAAGTCGGTGGTGAGCACCAGCGCCCGCTCGTCATCGAGGCGCAGCACGGCCGCGTCGTCGCCCTCCGTCGCGCCGACGAGCAGCTCGCCTGCCCAGCTCCCGGCCGCGCCGCCGGCGGAGGCGCCGGCCCCGCCGAGCACGCCGGGCCCCAGCGAAACCATCAGCTCATCCAGAGCTGACAGTGGTAGCTTGCACGCACAGCCGGCACCGTGCGACAGGGAAGTGAGCCGGATGGGAGCGGTATCGGGCTGTGCGGTCACGGTCTTACCGTATGCCCGCCGGCCGGCCGCCCGCCATGTGGCTTCCTCACCCGGTTGACGCGGCCAGCCGGTGGTAGACCCCGAGAGTATGACCCGCCGTGATGCCTGGAACGCGGCGTGTGCCGTCGCACAGTTATGCCAGGATGAGGGGCGATGAGAGTAAGGTCCATCAGGCCGGGGGCCATAAGATTTGCGCACGTCAGGCGGGGTAAGGCCGAGTCGGCCCCCGGTCTGGTCGGCGTGGCCAGGGTGGACGCGCGCACCAAGGTCCTGGTGCGCCGCCTGGAGCCCGGCAACATCGCGATCATCGATCACGCCGACCTGGACCGGGTCTCCGCCGACGAGCTGATCGCCTGCCGGGTCGCCGCGGTGGTCAACGCGGCCAGGTCGGTCACCGGCCGGTACCCGAACCTGGGCCCACGGCTGCTGCTCGACGCGGGCATCCCGGTCGTCGACGACGCCGGCAAGGAGGTCATCTCCCGGGTTACCGAGGGCATGACCGTCCGGCTCGACAAGGACATCCTGTACAACGGCAGCGACCAGGTCATCGCCAAGGGCGTGCTGCTCACCGAGGCCGGCCTGGACGAGGCGCTCGACGACGCGAACGCCGGGGTGCCCGCTCAGATCGACGCGTTCGCCGCGAACACCCTGGAGTTCCTGCGCCTCGAGCGGGACCTGCTGACCAACGGCATCGACCTGCCCATCCTCGCCACCGGCATGGAGGACAGGCACGTGCTCGTGGTGGTCCGCGGCTACCGCTACCGCGAGGACCTGCGGGCCCTGCGGTCCTACATCCGCGAGTACCGCCCGGTGCTGCTCGCCGTGGACGCCGGCGCGGACGCGCTGCTCGAGGTCGGCTACCGGCCGCACGTGATCATCGGGGACATGGACTCGGTCTCCGACGAGGCGCTCTGGTCCGGGGCCGAGCTGGTGGTGCACGCCTACCCGGACGGCCGCGCCCCCGGCATGACCAGGCTCAGCGGCCTCGGCCTTGACGGCGTGCCGCTGCCCGCCCCCGGGACGAGCGAGGACGTGGCGCTGCTCGTCGCCGACGCGTGCGGCGCCAGCCTGATCGCGGTGGTCGGCACGCACTGGACCGTGGAGGAGTTCCTCGACAAGGGCCGCCCGGGGATGGCGTCGACGTTCCTCACCCACCTGCGGGTGGGCAGTAAGCTGGTCAACGCCAGGGGCGTGCACCAGCTCTACCAGAGCCGGATCTCCGGCTGGGCGCTGGCGGCGCTCGTGGTCGCGGCGGCGGTCACCATCGTGGTGGCGATCGCCTACTCGCCCGCGGGGCCGATTCTCGGCAACTACCTCAGCCTCACCTGGCACACGTTCGCCTACTGGTTCACGGGGCTGTTCAAGTGATCGACTTCCGCTACCACCTCGTCTCGATCGTCGCCGTCTTCCTGGCCCTCGCGATCGGCATCGTGCTCGGCTCCACCGAGCTCCAGGGCACCACCCTGGACGCGCTGCGCGCGGTGAACGGGTCGCTCAAGAACCAGCTGAACGCGGCAAGCGCCCAGCGCGACGGCTATGAGCAACTGGCGGGCGCGAGCGACGCGTTCCTCAAGACGGCCGAGCCCAAGCTGCTCGACGGCACGCTCGCCGGCGACCGGGTGGTCATCGTCACCGAGCCGGGCGCGCCCTCGGTCCGTGGTGGCCGGCGTCAGGCAGGCGGCGAAGTTCGCCGGGGCCGCGGTCACCGGCACGGTCGCGCTGGAGCCCAAGTTCAACGACCTGTCCGGTGCCACCCAGGCCAGCCTGTCCGCGACCAACGCGCAGCTGGCGAGCAGCGACGGCTACACGCTCACCCCCGGCAGCCCGTCGCAAACGGGCTACCAGCAGAACGCCGCGCAGCTGATCGCGTACGCGATCCTGAACCAGGCCGCGGACCAGGCCGGCCTGACCAGCGGGCAGGCGCAGCTCCTGCTGCAGGCCTACGCGCAGGGCGGCTTCCTGAGCGAGAGCGGTGCCCCGTGGAACCGGGCCACGCTCGCGGTGATCGTCGCCCCGGGCAGCCCGCCCGCCGACGGCGCGAACGACCCGGCCAACCAGGTGCTGCTCGCGGTCGCACAGCAGTTCGCCACGATGAGCGCCGCAACCCTGGTCGCCGGCTCGGTGGCGGGCACCACCCCGACGGGCAGCGCGATCTCGGTGCTGCGCGGCAGCAGCGTGGCCAGCCACGTGTCCAGCATCGACAACGCGGACACCACGCTCGGCCAGATCTCCACGATGTGGGCGTTCGCCGTTCAGCTGGCCGGCGGGAAGCCGAGCAGCTACGGCGTTTTGGGCGCGTCCGCGGTCAGCCCGGCGGTACCGTTGCCTCTGCCTAGCGGTACGCCTTCGGTCACCAGCACGCCAACCCAGTCGGCGACGGGAGCGGCCGCCAAGAAGACGGCGGGAAAGAAGTGAAGCCCGGTGCGTGACAGCGGAATGCCGCCGCCGGCCCGGCCCCTGGCCAGCGCGATCGCCGTGGCCGGCGCGTCGGCGCTCGCGGCGCGTGGCGCCTACGCGGGGCTGCGGCGCTGGCCGCCGGCTGGCGACAAGACCT
This sequence comes from uncultured Actinomycetota bacterium, assembly GCA_963811335.1. Classification (GTDB taxonomy): domain Bacteria; phylum Actinomycetota; class Actinomycetes; order Streptosporangiales; family Streptosporangiaceae; genus Trebonia. The sequence continues at coordinate 208,172 of CAWERB010000017.1, forward strand.
GGACGAGGAGCAATCACCGGGGCGAGCCGGTCACGCTGCTCGAGGGCCCCGCCGTCGCCGTTGGCGCGGTCACCGCGCAGGTAATCGGGCAGGCCATCGGCACCGCGCACCGCACCTCCGCCGGATCCTTCGCCATGGCCGGCCTCGGCGCGCTGGCCTTCGGCGTCCTCGACGACCTGCGGGGCTCGGCCGCGCGCCGCGGGCTGCGCGGCCACCTCGGCGCCCTGGCCCACGGCGAGGTCACCACGGGCACCGTCAAGCTAGCAGGCCTGGCCGCGTCCGGACTCGGCGCCGCGCTGCTCCAGGGCGGCGCCCCGGCGGACGTGGCGATCAACTCCGGCCTCGTCGCGGGCGGCGCGAACCTGCTCAACCTCTTCGACCTGCGCCCCGGCCGGGCGATCAAGGTCGCGGCGCTGTCGGCCTGCCTGATAGCGGCGGGCGGCGCCGGCGACGGCGCCGGTCGCACGGCGGGCCTCGCCGCCGTCGCCGCCCCGGCCGGCGCCGCGCTCGCGCTGCTGCCCGCGGACCTCGCCGAGCAGGCCATGCTCGGCGACGCGGGGGCGAACGCCCTCGGCGCGCTGCTCGGCGCCGCGGCCGCCAGGTCGCTGCCGCGCCCCGCCAGGCTCTGCCTGCTCGCCGGGATCGCCACGCTCACCGTGGCGAGCGAGAAGGTCAGCTTCACCAAGGTCATCGCGGCCAGCCCGCCGCTGAACTGGCTCGACATGCTCGGCCGCCGCCCGGCAGCGGAGCCGGCGGCCACGGCACCGGTCTCCGCCGCGCCGCCCGTGCCCGCGCCGCGGCGCCGCCCGCCCGGACGCCACCGGCGCAGCGGTGACGGGGAAGGCCGCACTCGTTCCGGGGCATGGCTTTCCGCTCTTGTTAAGACCGTGGCACGACAGGAGCCGTGATCGGGGACTTGGCCGAGCGCAGCGCGGCTCGGCGGCGTGGGCAGGGCAGACGCGGGCCCGGCATCGGCCGGGCCGCGCTGATGATCGGCGTGATCACCGTGGTGGCACGGCTCGTCGGGTTCGGCAGGCAGGTGGTGTTCGCGCACACCGTCGGCACCACGTGCCTCGGAACCGCCTACACGACCGCCAACATGGTGCCGAACATCATCTACGACATCGTGCTCGGCGGCGCGCTGTCATCTGTCGTGGTGCCGGTGCTCGCCGGCCCGGTGCTCGCCGGGGCCGTACTCACCAGGCCAGGGCTCACCGGGCCGGCGCTCGACCGGCCGGCGCTGGATGGCCGGCGCTGGATGGGCCGGCGCTGGATGGGACGGCGCTCGACGGGACGGCCGGGGAACCGCGAGCCGCGGACAGCGACCCCGGCGCGACGGCCAGGCAGATCGCGTCGGCCCTGCTCACCTGGACGGTGCTGCTGCTGGTCCCGGTCAGCGCGGCGCTGGCGCTCGCGGCGCACCCGATCGTCTCCGCGCTGCTTTCCGGCTCCGCCGGCTGCCCGCGCGGGCCGCTCACCGGGGTCGGCGCCAGGATGCTGATCGTCTTCGCGCCGCAGGTGCTGCTGTACGGGCTGGCGGTCGTGCTGTACGGGATCTTGCAGTCGCACCGGAGGTTCGGCGCGCCTGCCCTGGCGCCGCTGCTGTCGTCGCTGGTGGTGATCGGCACGTACGCCGCGTTCGGCGCGGTCGGCGGCGCGTACGTCGACAAGCTCGCCGAACTGCCCCCGAGCGCGGAGTACCTGCTGTCCGGCGGCACCACGCTCGGCGTCCTGGCCCTGGTGGCGACCGCCGTGATCCCGGCGTGGCGGCTCGGGCTCGGCTCGCGGCCCACGCTGCGGTTCCCGGTTGGGGTGGGCCCGCGGGTCAGGCGGCTCGCCCTGGCCGGGGTGACGGCCCTGGTCGCGCAGGACGCCACGGTCGCGGTGGTGATCGTGCTCGCCAACCGCTACGGCGGCAGCGGCGCACTGGTCATCTACGGGTTCGCCTGGGCCGTGTTCATGGTGCCGTACGCGGTGCTCGCGATACCGATCGCGACGAGCGCCTTCCCCGAGCTGTCCAGGCACGACACGGGGACCGAGGGTAGCGGTGCCCGCGCCGGGCACGGGTTCGACCTGACCGCCGCCGCGTCCACCAGGGCGGTCATGGTCACCTCCTGGCTTGGCGCGGCGGTCCTGCTCGGGGCGCGCGAGCCGATCGCCCGCGTTTTCGAGGCACGGTCCGCGTCGGCCACGGCGGTGCTCGCCCTCGCGCTCGCCGCCTTCGCGCCGGCGCTCATCGGGTACGGGCTGTCGGCCAACTTGTCCCGCGTGCTGTACGCGCAGCGGCGCAACCGCGCCCCGGCGCTCGCGATCGCCGGCGGCTGGCTGCTCGTCATCGTCGCCGACGCGGCGATCGTGCCGTTCGTGACGCCGGACCGGGTGGTCCCCGTGCTCGGGCTCGGCACGACGTTCGGCCTTACCGTGTCGGGTATCTCACTGCTTGCCCTGGTTCGCCGCGAGCGCGGGCCCGCCGCGCTGCACGGGGTGCCGCGGGCGTTCCTCGCCGGGCTCGCCGGCTGCGTGGCCGGCACAGCCGCCGGGGCCGCCGTGGCCTCGGCTGTGTCCGGGGCGGAGCCCGGCCACGTCGGCGGCTTCCTGTTCAACGTTGCGGTGTCGCTGCTCGTCGCGGCGGTGGTCGCCGGCGTCTTCGGCGCGGTGGTGCTCGCCCTCGACGGCGGCGACCTGCGCGCCGCGCTGTCCCGCCTGCGCACCCCCGCCCCTTCGCGTGACACGGGTGACGTGACGCGGTGAGCGGGACCGGCCCCCGGTCACGTGTACCGGACCGCGAGCCGCCGGACCGCGATCCCCAGGCGCGTGGGCCACTGGACCGCGAGCCGCCGGAGCGGGTCACGCTCGTCCTCGGCACGACGGCCGGCGGGACGGGCGCGCACGCCCGGATGCTCGCGGACGGCCTGGCTGGCCGGGGCGTCGCGGTAACGGTGGCGGGACCGTCCGCCGCGGGCGCGCGGCTGGCGTTCTCCGCGGTACCAGGGGTGTCGTTCGCCGCCGTGGAGATCGGCGACCGCCCGCGCCCCCGTGACCTCGCCAGCATCCTGCGGCTGCGCGGACTCCTCGCCGGGCGCGCCGATGTCGTGCACGCGCACGGGCTGCGGGCCGGCGCGCTCAGCCTGCTCGGGCTCGCCCTCGTCCGCGGCGGGCGCCGGCCCTGGACCGTGGTCACGGTGCACAACGCGCCGCCGTCCGGCGCAGGCGCGCCCGCGCTTGTCTACCGGCTGCTCGAACGGCTCGTCGCCCGTCGCGCCGACCTCGTGCTCTGCGTCTCGCCCGACCTGGAAGCGCGGCTGCGCGCGGCTGGCGCGCGCCGCGTGGCGCGGGCCGTCATCGCGGCGCCAGGAACGCCTCCCGGTCCGCCCGCCGTGCCGCTTGAAGTGCCGGAAGCACGGCCGGTCGTCCTCGGTGCCGGACGGCTGGCACCGCAGAAGGGGTTCGGCGTGCTGCTCGAGGCGGCTGCCACCTGGCGGGACCTGGACCCGGCGCCGCTCGTGGTGATCGCGGGAGACGGGCCGCTCGGTGAGGAACTGGCGGGCCAGGGCCGCGGCGCTCGGCGTCGACGCGGTCTTCGCCGGCCATCGCGACGACGTTCCCGCGCTGCTCACCATCGCGGCGGTGTTCGTGCTGCCCAGCCACTGGGAGGGGCAGCCGCTCGTGCTGCAGGAGGCGCTGCGCGCGGGCGCCCCCGTGGTGGCAACCCGGGCCGGCGGCATCCCGGGCCTGGCCGGCGACGCGGCGCTGCTGGTCCCGCCGGGAGACGCGCCGGCGCTCGCCGCCGCCGTCCGCTCGGTGCTCACCGACCCGCTGCTCTGTGCCGCGCTCCGGGTGGCCGCCGCGAGCCGAGCCGCACTGCTCCCGTCCCCGGCCGACGCCGTTGACGCGGCGCTGACCGCCTACGCGACGCCCACGGCGGGCCCTCCGCCGGTTACCCGCTGAGCTTGCCTGGCCAGTGACGGGGCACGCGGTCGCCGCTGACCGCCCTCGGGCCTGGCCCTGGCGGTGCCGGGAACCCGCGCCTCCATTCTGCGATAATCGGCGCGTGCCCTTGATATCCACCTGCCTGTGCCTGCTGCTGCGGACCCGTGGCGACGGCGTGCACGAGGTGCTGCTCGGCGACAAGAAGACCGGGTTCGGCCAGGGGAAGGTCGTCGCGCCAGGCGGTCACGTGGAACCCGGCGAGTCCGCAGCCGCGGCGGCCGCCCGCGAGGTCAAGGAGGAGTCGGGCATCCAGGTGAGCCAGGACGCGCTGACCGAGGCGGCCCAGCTGACCTTCCTGTTCCCCGCGCACCCGTCCTGGGACATGGACGTGATCATCTTCACCAGCGCGGACTGGTCAGGCGAGGCGGCGGAGAGCGACGAGATCCGGCCGCAGTGGTTCCCCGTCACGGCCCTGCCGCTCGACCGCATGTGGGACGACGGCAAGCACTGGCTGCCCCGCGTCCTGGCCGGCGAGCGCCTCCGCGCCGTCTTCAGCTACGCCCCCGACAACGAAACCGTCGCCGCCGCGACCATCACCCCGCTGCCCTGACTTCCGCGCATCGCCGGCCTCCCCGGCCCGCCTGGCCTCCCCGGCCCCGGCCCGATCCACATACTCAGCGCCGCGCCTTACAGGATTTTGAAGCGCAAGGGTTTTCGGTCGGACGGTGATCAGGCCGGATCTGGAGGCCCGCGGGAAACGTGTCCCGTCCCCGTGGCCCGTTGGGCCGGAATAGCCGGCCCAACGGGCCACGACGATCATGGCCAAGCGGACGGCACGCGACAGGAAGGGATGAAATGGCCCTTTTGCCGGAAACCGGCACCGAATAATGCCTTCGGACCCTGTCCTTTCCGCCGTTGTAGGTCCAATTCGGTTAGCGCCGAGAGTTTGACACCTATGCGGTGTCTAGCTCTCGGCGGGGAACCTTGCCGTTGATAACAGCAAGAAGCGCTTGTGCGCGGTCTCTGCGCGGCGTTCAGCTCAGCCAGTCGGCGGCGATCCGCTCGGCCAGCCGCTCAACCAGCGGGCCAGCTTCCGCGATGGACCGGCTGAGATCGGGCTCCAGGTCAGCGAGCGCGTAGCAGGAGGCGATCCCGGCCGTGCGGAGCTGCTCGGCGGACAGCGTGCAGCGCCCGGCGACGGCGACCACCGGGACGGCGGGGGAGTGCGCCGCGGCGGCGCGGGCCACGCCGACGGGTGCCTTGCCGTGCAGCGTCTGGGCGTCGAGCGACCCCTCCCCGGTGATCACCAGCCGTGCCCCGTCAAGCAGGGAGCCGAACGAGGCGAGCTCAAGCAGCAGCTCGATCCCTGGCCTCATCCGGGCACGGAGGAACAGCAGCGCGGCGAACCCGAGCCCGCCGGCCGCGCCCGCGCCGGGGACGTCCCTGGCCGGCGAGCAGGCCGGGACGACCGGGACGACCGAGCCGGCTGAGCCGACAGGACCGGCGGCCCCGTCGGCCGGATCGCCGGCTACGGCTTCCGCGACATCCGCCCATCGTCGCAGGCCCGCCTCGAGCAGTGGCACATCGGACGGCGACGCTCCCTTCTGCGGCCCGTACACCGCGGCCGCACCGGACGGCCCGAGCAGCGGGTTGTCCACGTCCGAGGCGAGCAGGAACTCCACGCCCGACAGGTCGGCCAGCCCGGTTAGGTCGAGCCCGGCCAGCCGCGCGAGCGCGGCGCCGCCTGGCGGCAGCTCGCGACCGGACTCGTCGGTTAGCCGGGCGCCGAGGGCCTGCATCAGGCCGGCGCCACCGTCGGTGGTGGCCACGCCGCCCACGCCGAGCACGATCCGCGTGGCGCCAGCCTGACGGGCGGCGATGATCAGCTCGCCCACGCCACGGCTGGTGGCCGTCAGCGGCGCCAGCGAGCCCTGGGGCAGCAGCGTCAGCCCGCAGGCCTGCGCGGCCTCGATCACGGCCACGTCACCGCGCAGCGCGTACGCGGCCGTGACCGGAGTCCCGGCCGGCCCGGGCACCGCGAGCTCAGCCCGGCGGAACCCGGCGGACACCGCGGCCGCCACGGTCCCGTCACCGCCGTCGGCCACCGGCTGCGACACGATCTCGCCGGCGAACCCGGCGCGCGCCAGGCCGGCCGCCACGCGGCCGGCGACCTCCGCCGCGGTCAGGCTTCCCTTGAACTTGTCCGGTGCCACCACGACGCGCCCGCCCATGCCCACGATTCAAGCACGCCGGCCCGCCTGGTGCTGTCGCAGGCTGATCCGGGACGACCGAACGGCGCACCGGCAGCACCAGCTAAGCGTCAGCTAGGGCACATCAAAGGCCAAGCGGCCCGCCCCCGCGGGCGAGCAGCCGTCCCCGCGGCGGATCGGACGGCGTCACCTCCACGCCGCCCAGCCAGGCCCGCGAAACCCGCCCGGTCAGCACCCGGCCCTCGTACGGCGTCACCGGGTGCCGGTGCAGCAACTCGGCGCCCCGTACCGTGAACGACGAGTCAGGGTCGAACGCCACCAGGTCGGCGTCGCACCCCACCGCGATCCGCCCCTTCGACGGCAGTCCGGCGAGCGACGCGGGGAACGCCGCCATCCACCGCGCGACGTCCGCCAGGGTGAAGCCGCGCCGCCGCGCCACCGACCACACCGCCGACAGCCCGAGCTGCAGCGAGGAGATCCCGCCCCACGCGGTCCTGAAGTCGCCGTCCGCCCCTCCCGTCGAACTCAGCCCCTTGAGCGCGGGAAGGCACGGCGAGTGATCCGAGACGATCATGTCGATGGCGCCGTCGCCGAGCGCCCGCCACAGCGCCTCCCTGTTCACCGCGTACCGCAGCGGCGGGCAGCACTTGAACTCGGTGTGCCCGGGCTGGACCTCCTCCGCGGCGAAGAACAGGTAGTGCGGGCACGTCTCGGCCGACAGCGCGATGCCCGCCGCCTTCGCGGAAGAGATCAGCGCCGCGCACTCGCCTGCGGCGAGGTGCACGATGTGCGCCCGCGCGCCGGAGAACGCCGCCGCCGAGATCACGGTCTCGATGGCGCGCCGCTCCGCGACCGGCGGCCGGGACGCGACGAACGCGTCGTAGGACCCGTCGACGGGCACGGTCACCTGCGACGGGTCTTCCGCGTGCACGATCATCGGCGCCCCGGACTCGCCGAGCGCCGACATCGCGGCGCGCAGCTCCTCCCGCGACAGCGGGGGGAACTCGGGCAGGCCCGAGTCGATGAGGAAGCACTTGACCCCCACCGCGCCCGCCGCGAGCAGCCCGGGCAGCTCCGCGAGGCTCCCCGGTACCGCCCCGCCCCAGAACGCCACGTCGACGGCGCACTGCCCGGCGGCCGCCGCCGCCTTGACGCGCAGCGCCTCCACCGTGGTGGTGACGGGGACGGAGTTCAGCGGCATGTCGCAAATCGTGGTGATGCCGCCGGCGAGCGCGGCCCGCGTCGCGGTGGCGAACCCCTCCCACTCGGTCCGCCCGGGCTCGTTCACGTGCACGTGCGCGTCCACGAGGCCGGGCAGCAGCGGCAGGTCCCCGAGGTCGACGGCGCGGTCCGCCTCCCGCTGCAGGTGGTAATCCCCGATTTCCGCGATCCGGTGATCCCGAACGAAGGCGGCCGCCTCCCGCACCCCGTCCGGCAGCACCATGCGCCGCGAGCGGATCAGCAGCGTGCTCTCGTCCCCCGCGGCAGCTCCCGCAGGCGCGCCGGCGTTCACAGCCAGCCAAAGGTGGACGCGGCGTCCGACGGCCCGGCCGGGACGTACTCAAGCCCCACCCAGCCGCCGTACCCCTGGCCGGCCAGCTGCCGGAACAGCGGATCGAAGTCCAGGGTCCCGGTTCCCGGCGCCCCCCGCCCCGGCGGGTCGGCGACCTGCACGTGCAAGAGCGACTCCCGGTGCCTGCTGAGCACGTCAGCCACGTCTTCCCCCATCTTCGCCAGGTGGTAGATGTCCGCGAGGAACCCGATGTTCGGCGCGCCTACCCTCTCGATCACCGCGATGGCCTTGTCGCTTGAGTCAACAGGGAACCCAGGGATGTCCACCGAGTTGATGGCCTCGACGAGCACCGACGCCCCGGCCCTGCCCGCCGCACCGGCCGCGAACGCCAGGTTCTCGACCGCGACGGCGTCCTGCCCCGCGACATCGACCCCTGGCACCCGCAGCCCGTACGGCGCGTTCAGCCGCCTGCACCGCGTCCGACCCGCGATCTCCACGGCTGCGGCAACATTCTCCCTGAATTCCGCCGTCCGGGCGGGATGCGACACGATCCCGCGTTCCCCGGCCGCCATGTCGCCGGCGTGGAAATTCAGCGAAACCAGCTCAACCCCGGCATCCGCGATCGACCGGGTGAACGCGTCCGCCTCGGAATCCGACGGCGCCATGTCCTGCCACGGCCACCAGAACTCCACCCCGCCGAACCCCGCCGCCCGCGCGGCGGCGGCTCGCTGGGTGAGCGGCAGCTCGGTGAACAGGATCGAGCAGTTGACGTCGAACCGCAGCCCGTAGGTATCCACGCGCAGATAGTCCCGCACTCAGGCCGGATTGGCGAGCGCGGGCCGGGGAGCGGTGGCGCCGCGGCGGGGCCGCGCGTAGGTTCGGACCGAGAGGACTTGCCTACCGGCCCGGAGGGAAACATGTCGGCAGACTCAGCCGAGCGCGAAGAGGTCCAGTTCTGGTTCGACCCGCTGTGCCCGTGGGCATGGATCACCTCGCGCTGGATGCTCGAGGTGGAGCGGGTCAGGCCGGTCACGACCGACTGGCGGATCATGTCGCTCGCCTACCTGAACCTGGTGCAGCACGAGGGTAAAGGGCTGAGCGAGGAGTACCTGGAACGGATGAGCCGTGCGTGGGGGCCGGTGCGGGTGTGCGCCGCGGCCGCCGCCGACGCCGGTCCCGGCGTGCTCGGCCCGCTGTACACCGCGATCGGCACCCGGCTGCACAACCAGGGGCGCCGCGAGGACCCGGCGATCATCCCCGAGGCACTGCAGGAGGCCGGGCTGCCGGCGTGGCTGGCGGACGCCGCGGAGACCGACGAGTTCGACGCGGCGATCAAGAAGTCGCACCACGAGGCGTTCGACGAGGTCGGCCTCGACGTCGGTACCCCGGTCATCAGGATCCGCGGCAAGGCGCTGTTCGGGCCGGTCATCACGCCCGCGCCCAAGGGCGATGCGGCCGGCGAGCTATGGGACGGCCTGGTGCTCGTGTCCAAGGCGGACGGGTTCTTCGAGCTCAAGCGGTCCCGCGACCGCAAGCCGTCGTTCGACTGACCGCCGGGCCGGCGACCGCAGGCGGCCGCGGGGCCAGGCCCGCGGGCGCGCTCAGCCGGGCAGGTCCACCGCGTACACGATGAAGCCCTCGTTGACCGCCACCTTGTCGTACAGTGCCCGGGCGGCGGCGTTGGCCTGGTTCGTCTGCCAGTACACCCGGCCAAGCCCCCGCTCGGCGGACCACGCGGCCACCGCGTCGATCAGCGCGCGCCCGACGCCGTGCCCGCGCGCCCCTGGCGCGGTGAACAGGTCCTCCAGGTAACACACGTCGGTCCCCGTGGTCCGCGCATGCGGGAGGAAGTGCACGATGCCGACGAGCGACCCGCCCAGCCACGCGCCGAGCGCGTGCATCCGCGTCCCCGCCTGGAACTCGTCCCACGCCCTGTCGTACATCGACTGCGGGTGCTCCTCCTGGTAGAACGCGGTGTACCCGCGGAAGAGCTCCTCCCACGCCGCCCGGTCACCGGGGGCGAGCTTGCCGATCGTGATCAAGTGACCATCTCCTTCACGCCCATGGACCCGCGCGGCGGCCGCCGCGCGCTCGCTGCCCGATAGCACCACGGCTCGCAATCCTGCCACTCCCGCATTTAGCGCGCAAATCTAACCTAGTGCGGGTCATGAAATTACTGTTGATATCGGGCATTCGACGGAATTCCGTCATCGTGGCCAGGTCAAGCTTTGTTCGGCCTCGTCATGGATATTGACGTTTCCCTGCCAGGAATAAAGGATTTCCCTAGAATTCTGTCGCGGGGGGCGTTGGGAGGGCCTGGCTTATACCGATTTCAGAATTGCTTACGTTTTAGCCCTGGCGTAACCGCCCGTACGGAATACTCCAGAAAGGGAAGACATGAGCAAGATCAAGATCGCGGTAGTGCCGGCTCTGGCGGCAGGCCTGCTGGCGGCCGGCGCGGCCACCGCGCACGCCGGGTCCGGCCGCTCCTATGACACCTATTACGTATCGCCGTGGGGCCAGTCGGGTGCCATCGATTACTCGTGCGCCACCGCCGCGCACTCCAGCGTCAACGCGGCGGTCGCGGCGGCCAGCGCCGGCGACACGGTGGTGGTCTGCGACGGCATCTACCGCGAGCAGGTCGTCGTCAGGAAGCCGTTGCACCTGGTCGGCCAGGCCGGCGCGGTGATCGACGCCGCGGGCCAGCCGCGGCTCAATGTGGGCGGCAAGCTGCCGGGCAGCATCGGCATCGGCGTGGTCGGCACCCACGATGTCCGGGTCAGCGGCTTCAAGGTCGAGTACGCCGGGTTCGACGGCATCCTCGTCGCGTCGAGCTCGTTCGTCACGGTGACCGGCAACGTCCTGGTGCACAACGGCTACGTCGGGGTGGACCTCAACGGCTCGTGCCTGTCCCACGTCACTAACAATCTCTCCGAGTACAACGCCGACGGCGGCTTCCTGATCGCCGACGACCTCGGCCGCACCAGCCGCAACGACGTCTCCTACAACGTGGCCAGCCACAATGCCGGCGGCGGCGGCGTGATCGTGGCCGGGCACGGCGAAGCCGGGATCACCGACAACCTGATCGCGCACAACCTGCTGACCGACAACGGCACGGCGCGGAGCAACAGCGGCGGCGGGGTGATCATCGCCACCACGGTGCCCGGCGAGACGATAACCGACAACCTGGTGACCGAGAACACCATCCACGGCAACGGCCTGGCCGGCGTGACCATCCACGCCCGCCGGCATGGCCAGAACCTGAACGGCAACTGGATCACCGGCAACGACATCGGGGTGAACGGCATCCTCGCCGACCCGATCGGCCTTTCCGCCTCGCCCTGGGCGAAGAACGCGGCGGTGGCGGACAAGCGGACGACCGGCATCCTGGTCGGCACGGCGAGCCCGATCCGGGTACGGATCAGCGGCAATCACATCCACGACGACCACTACGGTGTCTTCCTCGCGGGCGAGGGCGCCGGGGTGTCCGCGTCGCTGCACGGCAACGAGTACGACTACGTCGACGTGCCGGTGAAGCAGATCGGGGACTGACCTGACCGCAGGCCCGGCACAGCGGTCCCCCGGAGTAATCGGCCCCGGGGGACCGCCACGCGTAACCGCCCCTCGCCAAGCCGCCCCGCGGGCCCGTCCCGTTACCATGACTGGCGTGACCGAGCCGGGTGTGGTCCCCTCCGTCGACGCGCTGCGCGCGCTGCCCAAGGTGGAGCTGCACTGCCACCTGGAGGGCGCCATCCGGCCAGGCACCGTCACCGAGCTGGCCAGGAAGAACGGGGTGGCGCTGCCGGACGGCGACATCCGCGACCAGTACCACTACGGCTCGCTTGATGAGTTCCTCACCGTCTTCCGGCTGGTCCAGTCGGTCCTGGCGGACCGGGACGACTGGGCGCGCCTGGGGTATGAGTCGGTGCTCGACGGCGCGGCGGCCGGGCGGGTGTACGCGGAGGTGTTCGTCAGCCCGGCCAGGCACCTGGCCGCCGGCCAGAGCCTGCGGTCAGTGCTCGAGGGGCTGTGCGCCGGCCTCGCGGCCGGCGACGCGCAGGCCGGCGGCCAGACGCGGGTAATCGTGAACATGGACCGGAGCTACGGCGGCGAAGCTGGCCTGCAGCTGGTCACCGAGCTGACCGGGCTGCGCCGGGCGGGCGCGCCGGGCGCCGACCGGGTGATCGGCATCGGCATGGACGGTCCCGAGTCCAACGTGAACCCGCTGTCGTTCGCCCCCGCCTACCGGGAGGCGGCCGCGGCGGGCCTGCGCCGGGCCGGCCACCAGGGGCAGAGCTCTCCCGCGGCCACGATTGGCGTGGCGGCCGTCGGCCTGGGCGCCGAGCGGATCGACCACGGCGTGACCCTGATCGAGGACCCGGACCTGGTGGCGTTCTTCGCCGACCGCCGCATCCCGCTCACCATGTGCCCGACCTCGAACGTGGTCGTCGCTCGCGCTTGCAGTTCCGTCGCCCGCCACCCGCTGCCCGCGCTGCGCGAGGCGGGCGTCCTTGTCACCGTCAACACCGATGACCCGGCGCTCATCGGTACCGACCTGGCCCGCGAGTACGCGAGCTGCGCGGCGGCGTGGCAGTGGGACTTCGACCAGATGGTTCGGCTGGCCCTGGACGGCGTTGAGGCCAGCTGGCTCGACGACTCCGGCAAGCGCGGGCTGTCCGCCCGCATCCGCGAGGAAGCGGGCCGGATCCGTCCCGCTCCCTGACTCGTCAGCAGCTGCAGTCGCAGCACCCATCGCCGCAGGCGTCACAGCAGCCATCGCCGCAGGCGTCGCAGCACCCTTCGCAGCAGCAGTCCTCGCAGCAGCCGCAGCACCGGTGCCGCAGGCTGAGCAGCCCGCCGACGGCGACGGCGGTCACCGGCAGACCGCAGCCGGCCGCCGCCGCACTTGGGCGCCCGTGCCCGTGCCCGCAGCCGCGCGCGCGGGTCGCCGCGGTTCCGGCGGCCCGGCCGAACACCCGGTGCACCGAGCGGGTGAGCTCGCGGGTGAGCAGCGCGTGCACCAGCCGGGCGTCGGTGAACTCCACCTCGCCGAGCGCGAGCTTGATGCCGAGCAGCGCGTCGTCGCACAGGCGGCGCGCCTCGGCGAGGTCCGCGCCGGTCGCGAGCAGCGGGTTCCACGCGCCGGCCGCCTGATCGGCGGCGAGGTCCTCCACGGCGTCGACGAGGTGGGCGATCCGGCCGAACAGCCGGCCCGCCTCGCGCAACGGCGCCGCGTTGGCCGGCTTGGCGGCGAGCACGGCGGTGTGCGCGAACGCGGCTGCGGTTGCGACCTCGGTCGGCTCGGTGACGGTGAGCAGGGCGGTGCCCGGCCCCGCGGCCGCCTCGATCTCGGCCTGGCGGCCGACCGCCTCGGTCAGCACACCGACCTCGAAGCCGAGGTGCTCCCCGGTCCGCGCGCTCGCGGTCGCCCACCTGGTCGCCAGCGCGGTCGCCGCGCCGCGCACTCCCGGCCGGCCGAGCGCGCCGTCGCCGTCATCGACGTGGTCGCGGATCTTCGCCGCCGCGAGCACCAGCGACACGGTGGCGGCCAGCCGGGCGCAGTCGCCGACGGCCACGTCCGCCTTCCGCATCCCGCGCAGCGCGCACCGGCCCGCCGCGCGGCGCTCCGGCGCCCCCGCGGCCTGCGCCTCGGCGAGCACCGAGATCACCAGCCCGTCGTAGTTGGTCGCCAGCCGGGCCGCCTGCCCGTGGTCGTCGCGCAGCGACAGGCACATGCCGCACAGGTGCGCCTGCCACGCCGCCGCGAGCTCCCCGCCGAGCCGGTGCCTGCACGGCCGAATGATCCCGAACACTCCCAGGCCTCCCGTCGCGCGGCCAGCCCCGCGCCGCCGTCCCGCGCCAGGCACCGGCAAATCGTCACCGCCTGAGGCGAATTCCGCAAAGTTAGCTGTGACAGTAACGCAGCCCGGCCGGCCCCGCCACGCCGATCACGACGAAGGCGCCGCGGGGACGCGTCACCGGAGAACCAGTCGGCGAATCGCCGGCGGTGCGGGCAGAATGAGCTAGCTGGCCGCCGGGTTGTCGACCTGCGCGAGGAAGAGGGGCTCGCCGGTCGCCTTGGCCGAGACGAGCATCAGGTACGGCCGGTTGAACCAGATGGTGACCGGGTTGTACTCCGCCGAGGCGGGGTAGACGCCGACGGCCGCCGCGGCGGCGCCGACCGTGCCCTTCTCGGCCACCTGGAGCGTCGCGGCCTGCTGCACGAAGGCCAGCTTGCCCGCCTGCGGTGACAGCCCGGTGAAGTCAGCCGCGTCGGAGAACGCCCGCCCCATGCCGAGCCCGGTGAGCACGGCCTTCATGTCCCCGGTGGGGCCGCTCACCGCGAGGTTCACCTTGGGCAGGTAGACGGCCGCCAAGCTCCCGGGGACGGAGTTTCCCAGTTTGGCCCCGGTGCCCCCGGCGTCGAGCGAGGCGGTGATCGCGGCCAGCCGGGCCTGGGTCGGCAGCGTGCAGGAGCCGGATCCGGCGGGCGGCAGCAGCGCGGTCATCGTCAGCTTCCCGCCCGCGTACGGGAGGGAGACCGCGGTCCACCCGCTGTCCTTCGCGTAGGCGAACCCGCTGTCGTCCAGGTACGAGGCGGTGACGGTCTGGCCGGCCGCCGCAGTGAACGAGTCCTGCTGCGTCTTGTTCGGGTCGAAGGGCGTCTTCCACTTCGCGTCCAGGTACAGCGCGGAGGTCAGCACCCAGCCGACGCCGGTGAGCATGCCCGGCGTCACCAGCTTGCTGATGTGCCCGCGGGTGTCGGCCGAGATCGCCTGGTTGACCTGGTCGGCCGCCTTCGCCGGGTCGCTGCGGAAGGGCGCCCGGGCCAGGCCGGCGCCGTACCCGGTCGCCACCGCGTTGAGGTAGCCGGACAGCGGCGGCAGGGTCGGGTCCGCCCAGACCTGGTTGCTCGCGGCGAGCGTGACGCCAGGGCCGTCCAGGCCTGCGAGCGCACCCGACCGCGCCTGCAGCCCGGCGGCGAGCGCGGTCGCGTCGCCGCCCGGCAGGTGCAGCACCGTGGCCATCGCGGCCGCGGTCGCACCGTGCGCCCCCAGGTACGCCAGGCCGAGCGCGCTGGCCAGGGTGGACGGCGAGAACACCAGGTTCTGCCCGGGGTGCTGCGCGCACCAGGCGCGCAGCACGTCAAGCCCGAAGGCGGTGTCCGCCGCGCCGAGCGGGCGCGGGTTCGCGGCCGGCTCGGTGACCGCGACGCCCTTGGTGACCGCCACGGCGGGCACGGCCGGCGTGACGCTGGCGGCGGTGCCGCACCCGGCCAGGGCCGCCGCCAGGCCGGCGCCAGTGAGTACCGCACGAGCGAGTACCGCACGACTGAGTACCGCGCGAGTGAGCCCGCTGAGCCTATGCGCCGCGCGCGAGGTCCTGCTGCGAAGTCCCATGCCGTTTTGACGCCGCCGCGGCGCGAACGGTTCCGCGGGGCGTTGCGCGGACTCCACGCCTCGTTCTGGATCACCGAAGACAGCGGCGGCGCCGGCCGTGCGCGGCGCGCGGGACCGCGCCGCCGGCGCGCTCTGGCTGCGGCGCTAGACCGGCATCTATCCTTAGATCGCGACACCACAACCAAGATGACGGAGGCGCCGCATGGTGAGCCTGATGCGCGCGCTGATCATCGACGGCACCAAGTCGGCGAGCGTGCGGCACGTCCCCGTGCCGGTACCCGGGCCCGGCCAGGTCGTGGTCGACGTGCACCGCGCCGGGATCTGCGGCACCGACGTCGAGCTGTTCACGCGGGAACTCGCCTACTTCGACCAGGGCAAGTCGTCGTTCCCGCTCTGCCCGGGCCACGAGTGGTGCGGCACGGTGTCCGCGACCGGGGCCGGCGTGGACGAGCGCTGGGCGGGCGCGCGGGTGACCGGGGACACCATGCTCGGCTGCGGGCGCTGCCGCCGGTGCACGTCCGGGCGGCACCACGTGTGCGCGCAGCGCAGCGAGATCGGCATCACCGGGTGGCCCGGGGCCCTGGCCGAGAAGCTGCTCGTGCCAGGCCGGCAGCCTGTACCGGCTGCCCGACGTGGTCGACGACCGGGCCGGCGCGCTTGTCGAGCCGGGCGGTAACGCGTGGCGCGCGGTGGCGGCCGCGCACGCGGGACCGGGAAAGAGGCTGCTGATCTGGGGGCCGGGCAGCATCGGACTGCTCGCGACGGCCTTCGCGCGCGCCGCGGGCGCGCAGGTGGACGTGGCCGGCCTCGACTCCCGCCGCGACGACCTGGCCAGGAGCTTCGGCGCGGCGCGCTGCTTCACGAGTGCGGACCCGCCACCGGGCCGCTACGACGCGGTCATCGACTGCACCGGCGACGAGGCGGTACCCGCGCGGGCCGTGCGGTGCACCGAGCCGGGCGGGCGGATCGTCTACATCGGCCTGTCGCGGCAGCCGAGCCTGGTCGACAGCCGGGAGATCGCACTGAACGACATCACGGCGACGGGCATACTCGGCGCGTCGGCCGGCCTGGCGCCCGCCATCGAGCACTACGCGGACGGCCGGGTGGCCCCCGGGCCGCTCGCCCAGGTCCTCGTCGGCCTGGACCGCGCCGCGGAGGCCCTCGCCGGACAGCTTGACACCGGCGCGGGAACCAAGATCCACATCGACCCGCGGCGGTAACGCTTACCACATGCCCGTGACCCGCTGCGGGTCACGGGCGAGACGCGGTCTCAGCTCCCGGCGGCCGGCGGCTCGACCTGCAGCTCGCCGCCGCCGGTGCTGACCGCGATGATGCTTGACGCTCCCGGGCTGACCGGGACGGACACCAGCTCGGGGCCGCCGGCGGACTCGGCGCTCACCGTGTACGGGCCTCCGGGCAGCACCAGGACCGCGGCGCCGCCGCCGGTGGTGACCTGGACGGACTGGGGCGCCTTGGCGAAGCCGAGCCAGGCGGAGCCGTTGTCGGTGCTGACCCGCGCGGTCACGGACGTGATACCGCTGGCGGTGAGCGGCCCGCCGCCCGTGTCGGCGGTGAGCGGGCCGGTGAGCCCGCCGACCTGGAGCGACCCGTTGTCCGTGGTGGCGGACAGCGGCCCGTCGATGGACCGGGCGACGACCTCGCCGCCGCCGGAGTTCAGGTTCGCGCCCTGCGCGCCGTCGACGTTGATGCTGCCGTTTTCTGAGGTGACGGTGAGCGTGCCGAGCACGGCGTTCGCGCTGACCGGACCGCCACCCGAGTCGAGGACGCCGCTGCCGATATCGTGCGCGTCGATCTCGCCGTTCTCGGAGGTGACGGTGAGCGGTCCGTGGACCCCGCTGACCGCGACGGCGCCGCCGCCGGAGTCCAGGCTGGCGCTGCCCGCGCCGACCACGGTGATGCCGCCGTTTTCTGAGGTGACGGTCAGCCCGCCCCCGATCCCCGTGGCGTCCACATCGCCGCCGCCGGAGTCGATGTTCGCGGCGGCCGCGCCGGAGACGCTCACCGTGCCGCCTTCGCTGGACGCGCTCATCGTGACGCCGGCCGGGACGGTCACCGCGAAGCCGACCTGGCAGCCGCTGTTCTGGCACGACGGCGCGGCGAGGGTGAGGGTGCCGTGGTTGACCCTCGCCCGCACGATGGGCGGCCCGCCCGGCCCGCCGAAGCTGATCGTCTCGACGACCGTGACCTCGCTGACCGCGGCGCTGGTCACCTCGATGGGGGCGCCGTAGCTGCTCACGTTCAGGCTGGTGACCGTCCCTGGCAGGGTGACGGTCCGCGTCGGGAGGGCGGTTTGCTGGAACGCGGGGCCAGAGGGATTCCCCGCCTTGCTGGTGGCGAGGGCGATCAGCAGCGTGCCCGCGAGGATGGTGGCGACGCCGGACACGTACCAGATCCAGCGCCCGCGCGGCGCGGCCGGGCGGCCGGGCACGGTTTCAGATGCGGTTATCTGTTGCATGGCAGGTCCACCGTGAGGAGGGTTGGCCCGCCGGGCGGGCTGTCGATTTCGAAGGTGCCGTCGACGGAGGCGGCGCGCCTGGCCAGGCCGGCCAGGCCGGTGCCGCGGGAGGGGGCGGCGCCGCCCACCCCGTCGTCGGTGACGATCACGTGCAGCCGGTCGCCTGACCGCTGGACGAACACCGCGGCCTCGCTGGCCTGGGCGTGCTTGACGATGTTGGAGAGCCCCTCGGATACCACGAAGTAGGCGACCGCCTCGATCACCGGCGCCGGGCGCCGCGGCAGGTCCACGGTCAGCCGGACACGGGATCGGCGTCCTGGCGATGATCCCGGACAGGGCCGCGTCCAGGCCGCGGTCCTCCAGCACCGCCGGGTGCAGGCCGCGGATGAGGTCGCGCAACTCGGCGAGGGCGGCCTTGGCTTCCTCGTGCGCCTCGGCGATCGCCTGGTTCGCCTGCTCGGCGCTGCCTTCCTGGGCCCTGGCCATGCCCAGGTTCATGGCCAGGGATACCAGCCGCTGCTGCGTGCCGTCGTGCAGGTCGCGCTCCAGGCGGCGCCGCTCGGCGTCCGCCGCGTCGACCACGCCGGCCCGCGTCTGGGTTAGCTGCGCCACCCGGTGCTCAAGCTCCTCGGCGCGGCTCGGGCCGAGCAGCGCCCGGCCCGCCCGCGCGTCGAGCGCGGCGACCAGGCTGGTGAGCCAGGGGGCGGCGAGCAGTCCGGCGAGGCCGGCGAGCGTCAGGAGGGGCCCGAACGGCGGGGCCGTCGACCCGTACGCGTCCCGGTGGAACGCGCTCGCCGTCGGGAGCGCCCATGCGTAGGCGTAAATGAGCCCGAAGACGGCGCTGGTCACCCACACGCCGACGGCGATGATCGCCGCACAGGCGATCAGCGGCCCGGCGAGCAGGTGATAGGCGACCTGCCGCCAGGCCGACTGCGACCGGAGCGCGGCGACGACCCCGCCCGGGCTCAGCCAGTCCGGCCGTTGCGGCTGCCGCGGTACGTTCACTCCGGCGGACCGCAGCCGGTGCGACTGCACCCGGGTCAGCAGGGGGATTAGCACCAGCGCGGCGACCGCGGTCCCCAGGATCGCCGCCAGCCATCTGCTCGCGTTCCAGTCCCCCGCTGACCTCAGCCCAACGCGGGCCAGCAGGATCAGCAGCAGCCACGGGACGACCTGCACCGGGATGCCGCCGGCCACGAGAAGGGCCTGGTTCCAGGCACGGGGCGACCACGGCACGCGGCGGGCCCGCGGCGGGCCTTGCGCCATCCGCTGCTTGTCGACCGTCATGTCCATGGCCTTCACGGTATTCGCCCGGCCCAAGGCTGGCCATACAGCGTGGACCCGTCCCGGGGTGAAGCTGGCTGCACCCCCGATTCGGAAGTCCCGGCTACTGTGCGCGACCAGTGACCGCTGGCATCGTTACCGGCATGGCCGTCGCATCACCACGGCGGAGCGCCGCGCCCTGGCGCACGCCGACAGGCGACGGCCCCGGGCCATCAGTCCTGGCCCAGACTTCACCCGCCGAGAGGATTCCCGATGAGAGCACAGCACTACGCCCACGGTGCGCCGGGCGACGTGATCAGGCTGGACGGGGTGACGAAGACGTACCAGGCGAGCGCACCGCCGGCGCTCGCCGACGTCACCATGACCGTGGCGGACGGCGAGGTGGCCGCCATCATGGGCCCCTCCGGCAGCGGGAAGTCGACGCTGCTCAACCTGATCGCCGGCCTCGACAAGCCCACCACGGGCATGGTTAGCGTGGCCGGCAGCGGATCGACACGCTCGGCGAGGGCGCGCTCGCCCGGTTCCGCGCCCGCCACGTCGGCATCATCTTCCAGTTCTTCAACCTGCTCGACGACCTCACCGTCACCGACAACGTGCTGCTGCCCGCCCAGCTGGCCGGCGCGTCCAGGCGGCGGGCGCGGGCGCGGGCCGCCGAGCTGCTCGCCCGGCTCGGCCTCGACAAGCACCGCGACGACTACCCGGCGCGGCTGTCCGGCGGCCAGCGGCAGCGGGTCGCGATCGCGCGGGCCCTGGTCAACTCGCCGGAGCTGCTGCTGGCCGACGAGCCGACCGGCGCGCTCGACACGGCCACCGGCCAGGAGATCGGCCGCCTGCTGTCCGAGCTGAACGCGGCGGGCCAGACCCTGGTCCTCGTCACCCACGACCCGGCGCTCGCGGCGCGGCACGCCGCCCGCACCATCGCGCTGGTCGACGGCCGGGTGGCCGCGGCAGGCCCACGGTGGCGAGCATGGTGGCGAGCACGGTGGAGAGCACAGGGGCGGGCGCGGGGGCACGATCATGAGCAGCTCGCCCGTTACCACCGCCCGGCCGGCGGCCAGGCGGTGCTGGCCGGGGTCAGGCCACGCGGTGCCCCGCCCCGGCGCGGGTCACTGGCTGAGCGTGGTGCGCACCGCGTCCGGCGGCATGCTGCGGCACAAGGTGCAAGCGATGGTGATCGTCGCGGTGCTGTTCATCGCGACCGCCTCGGCCACCCTGGGCCTGGCGCTGCTCAACGCCAACAACTCGCCGTTCGCCCGGGCCTTCGCCGCGCAGCACGGCGCGGACGCCACGGTCACCGTGAACCCCGCCCGGGCGACCGCGGCCCAGCTCGCGGCCACCGCGCACGCCGCCGGGGTCACCGCCATGGCCGGGCCGTTCAACGAGACGACGCTCCCGCTTGAGTACCAGGGCTTCCCCGGGGGCCCCACCACCCTCGTCGGGCGCTCCGCCCCCGGCGGAGCCGTCGACGACCTGGTGCTCACCGCCGGGCACTGGGCCGACGGGCCCGGCCAGCTCGTCCTGAACGGGAACCCCCAGTCAGGCAGCGACAACGGCGCGTCGCTCGGCGACACCTTCACCGCGACCAGCCTGCCGGGCACGCCGGTGAGACTCACCGTGGTCGGCTTCGCCAGCTCGGTCACCAACACCGCCCAGGGCTGGGTCACCCCGGGCGAGCTGTCCAGCTTGCTCGCGGCCGGCAGCCAGCCAGCGGCCGAGCTGCTCTACCGGTTTGACAGCGCGGCGACCAGCGCGCAGCTGCGGGCCGACGTCGCGGCGGTCGGGAATACGCTGCCCGCCGGGACGATCATCGACTGGGGCTCCTGGCTCACCGCGCAGCAGTCCGAGGGCAGCAACGCCGCGATCATGGAGCCGTTCGTGGTGGCGTTCGCGCTCATCGGCCTGGTGATGGCGGTGCTCATCGTCGGCAACGTGATCAGCGGCGCGGTGATCGCGCAGTACCAGCGGATCGGCGTGCTCAAGTCGCTCGGCCTCACCCCGGCCCAGGTGGTCGCGGTCTACCTGAGCCGGATCGGCTGGCCTGCCCTGGCCGGCTGCCTCGGCGGCGTGGCCGGCGGGTACCTGCTGTCTCTCACCGTGCTGCACCAGTCGGCCGAGGCCTACGGCGTCGGCCGGCAGCAGGCGCCGGTCTGGGCGCTGATCCTCGCGCCGGCCGGCCTGCTCGCCATCACCCTGCTCGCCGCTTTCGGCCCGGCGCTGCGGGCCGGGCGGCTGTCGGCGGTGACGGCGATCGCCTCCGGGCGCGCTCCCGCCACCGGCCGTGGATACGCCGTCCACCGGCTGGCCGCGCGGCTCAACGTGCCGCGCCCGGTCAGCCTCGGTCTCGCCGCGCCGTTCTCCCGGCCCGCCCGCACCCTGGTCACCTTGGCCGCGATCGCGTTCGGGTCCACCGCGGTGATCTTCGCGGTCGGGCTGCAGTCATCGCTGAACGACGCGCGGAACGCCCAGACCCTGGCCGCCACTGTGCCCGTCCTCGTCCAGCAGAACAACCCTGGGCCCGGACCCGGCCAGGGGCCCACCGCCGCCCAGATCGGTACCGCGGCCGCGGCGATCGGCGCGCAGCCGGGCACGGCGCATGAGAACGCCGAGTACGACGCGCCGGTCAAGGTGGTCGGCGTCGGGCCGGACGTGCGCTCGGCCGTGTTCGACGGGCCGAGTTCCTGGATGGGGTACGCGCTCATCGCGGGCCACTGGTACGCCGCGCCCGGCGAGGTCGACGTCAACACCGTGTTCCTCACCGACAGCGGTCTCGCCGTCGGCGACACCGTCCGCGTCTATCCGAGCGGGACGGCGACGGCTGGGGCCACGCCGGTCACCGTGCGCATCGCGGGGGAGATCTTCTACCCGTCGAGACAGCCGCGCATCTTCGCCGCCGCGCGGACCCTGCCCGGCCTCACGGCCGCGGAGAACTTCTCGCAGTGGAACGTCGGCCTGGCCCCGGGCACCAGCGCCGCCGCCTACAGTCAGGCGCTCAACGCCAGGCTAGGCAGCGGCACGGCCGGCGGCAGCCCCTTCATGGCGGGGCCGTCGGAGCAGGGCGGGCAGTTCTACGTCGTCGCGATCGGCCTGATCGGCCTGCTGTCGCTGATGGTCGCGGTCGCGGCCGGGCTCGGCGTGCTCAACACGGTGCTGATGACGACCAGGGACCGGGTGCATGACCTCGGTGTCTTCAAGTCGCTTGGCATGCGCCCCGGCCAGGTGGTGATCATGGTGACCTGCTGGGTGGTCGGTCCCGCGCTGATCGCGGGCGCAATCGCGGCGCCGGCCGCGGTGCTGCTTAACACGGCGACCCTGCACGCGATGGCCGCCACCGCGCATACCGGCGTCCCGGCCAGCTTCACCAACGTGTTCCCGATGCCCACGCTCGCGCTGCTGTCGCTGGGCGCGCTGGCGATCGCGGTGCTCGGCGCGCTGCCTCCCGCGACGTGGGCCGCCCGCGCCCGCCCGGCGACGGCGATGCGCGCCGAGTAGCCGGGCGGCCGCGGCGGTAAGGTGACGGGCATGACAGGCGGGCAGCGGCTCCGGGTAGTGATCGGCGAGGACTCGGTGCTGCTGCTGGCCGGCCTGGTGAAGCTGCTTGAGAGCGCCGGGTTCGAGATCGCGGCGACGGCGGGCGACGGGGACGCGCTCGTCGCCGCCGTCGAGCGCGAGCAGCCGGCCCTGGTGATCGCCGACGTCCGGATGCCCCCGACCCACACCGACGAGGGCATCCGGGCGGCGCTGACCATCCGGGGCCGCTGGCCGGACATCGCGATCCTCGTGCTGTCGCAGTACGTGGAGGAGCGGTACGCCGCCGACCTGCTGTCCGCGAACACGAGCAGCGTCGGCTACCTGCTCAAGGACCGGGTGGCCGACGTCACCGAGTTCCTTGAGGCGCTGCGGCGGGTCGCGGCCGGCGGGACCGCGCTCGACCCGGAGGTCGTGGCGCAGCTGTTGCTGCGCCGCGGCGCCGACCCCCTCGCCGCGCTGACCCAGCGGGAGCGTGACGTGCTCGCCCTCATGGCGGAGGGCCGTTCCAACCCGGAGATCGCCGCCACCCTGGTCATCACGGAGAGCGCGGTCTCCAAGCACATCAACTCGATCTTCGCCAAGCTGGGCCTGCACCAGGGCGACACCGGCCACCGCCGCGTCCTGGCCGTCCTGCGTTACCTCGGCGCCGCCCCGCCCGCCTGATACTCCAGCGACAGTTCGTGATCATGGGCGCGTCTTGGCTCGTCGTCGGTAGTGGCAGGCTCGGGCCACAGCCTGGTGACAGCGGCGCTAGCATGACCACGCAGCTGGGCAACGGGGTCGGCTGGCTGCTGGGATAGCCCGGTGAAGAGCACTGGGAGCGATTCGACGGGTCGCTGTGCGAGTTCCTCACGGAATTGGCTCTCAGCCATTTCGGCGCGAGCCGCTTCAAGGATGAATGATTACCAGTGGCAGGGACAAAAGCAGATCGACATCCGGTCGCGCCCAGTGTTCCATGAGAGACGCGTCAGATTACAGGAAGTTTGTGACCTGACCTGTGACAGGATCGGCGGCTTATTCCCGCGGCCGGCGGCATCTAGCAGGGCGAGGATGACAGGAAAGGCGCGGTCTGTTCTCCCGAGGCTCGACTTTCTATCAGTTTCTGTGTCTCCGGGACCACTTTCTATCAGTTTCTGCGTCGCATTCCGGACATATCGGGCGCAGAAATGACCGAAAGTGATAGGGAGTTGTCCCCCGGTGCGGGCCCGGCCAGGTTCCGCTCCAGCGGTCACCTCGTGAGACGCTGCAGGCGCGCGGTCGGCGGTGCGGGCGACGCCGGGGACGTGGGGCTCGCGACGTCGCCGGAGGACGGACAATGGGGTGCGTGAGCGACGCGAGCAGTGACCCGTGGCGGCTTGAGCGGTTCGTGACGGCACAGGACCGGGGCGGCACCTACCGGCGCGTGGTCGCCGAACTGCGTGCGGGCGCCAAGGTGAGCCACTGGATGTGGTTTATCTTCCCTCAGGTCGCGGGGCTGGGCATGAGCGCGACGTCCCGGGAGTATGCGATCTCCTCGGTGCAGGAGACCCGCGCCTACCTCGCCCACCCGGTGCTCGGCCCCCGGCTGCGCGAGTGCGCCCGCGTCGTCGCGGACACCGAGGGCAGGACCGCCGAGCAGGTCTTCGGGTACGTCGATGCCATGAAGCTCCGCTCATCGATGACGCTGTTCGCCGCCGCTGCCGGAGATGCCGTTACCGGAGATACAGCGACCGGAGATGCCGCGACGGGGGGAGCCGCGCCGGGGGCTTCCGGCGCCACGGTCTTCCGCGAGGTGCTCGACAAGTACTTCGGCGGTGTGCCGGACGAGGAGACGCTAGCGCGGTTGCCGCGCTTAGACCTGCACGGCAGACCTGCGCGGCCTGGATCAGCCGCGGCCCTAGCCCCTGTGGCCGGCGTTTCCCTTCGACCACACCTTCGACCTGAGGCACAATGGGAGCATACGCAAAGCAGCCAGCGGGCCGGAACTGCCCTCTCGGTGGGCGGGCGTGGCAGAGACATTGCCGCGTTCCTTCGGCCAGCTCACGGGCCCCGGCGGCGGCGTGGTGGAACTGCCCCACGATCTGGCCTGGTCCGGCAGGCGGAGCTTTGACCTCGCCAATCCCGTCCAGCGGTACATGTACCACATGACCGTGCTCACCTCAGGAATCACGTCCGAGCACTTCACAAGCTGGCTTAACGGGGACCGGCTGCGGTCAGAATGGTCACGTCTCGGCCTTCCTCAGCCACTGCGGCGAGTATGGGAGGCACAATTCCCGGAACTGAGCGGCGGCAGCCGCCTGGGGGCCCCGCCTCAGCAGGCAGCCGGCAGGCCGCCCCGGCCTTGCGCGCGCCCGGCCGTGGCGGCGGGCGCCCGGGTCGCCGGGTCGAGTGCGTTGGTGCCGATCGCCGCGAGCGAGGCCTCATCGGGGGAGATCAGCGTCACCGTCGCCCCGCCCTCCTTCAGGCCCGCGAGCACCTCGCGCAGCGGCATCGGCGTCGGCAGCGGCGAGTCAAGCCCGAGCGGCGAGAGCACGGTAATCCGGGCGACGCCCGCGGCGAGGTCGGCGTTGTCGGCCGACCGGACCCCGCCGTCCATGTACCGGCGGCCGCCGATGGTGACCGGCGGCCAGATGCCGGGCACCGCCGAGCTGGCGGCCACCGCGTCCACCAGGCTGACCCCGGACGCGGCGTCGAAAACGGCGAGCTCACCGGAAACGCAGTCGACCGCGGTCAGCTTGGTCGGCGTGACCGGCCAGTCCCGCGACGGCAGCCGCGACTCGATCACCGCGATCCGGTCCGGCTCGGGCACCGTGTCCGCGTCAAGCGCGAACCGGCCGAAGTTGCGCAGCTGCTCGACCAGGGTGCTCGCCCCGGCCAGGTACGGCTCGAGGTCGGCGGCGAACTTGACCCAGTTGATCACCGCCATCAGCTCCCTGGACTGCAGCGCGGGATCGACCTGACGCGCGTACAGCTCTTGCAGCGGCAGGCCGCTGCCGAGCTGTGCGGCCACGTTCGCGCCCGCCGAGGTCCCGATGACCGTGCCGGCGCCGGCGATGTCCTGCCCGGCCTCGGCGAGCCCGAGAAGCAGGCCCGTCATCCACGCGATCCCCGCGACCCCGCCCCCGCCAAGTACCAGCGCATGCCCGTCGGCCATAGCCCGTAACGCTAGCACGGCCCGCCGCTCCCGCCCGGTGGCGGCCGCGGGTCCGCTCGGCCCTGGCCGGCGCCGGCCGTTACGCTGGCTCCCATGGAAGCTGGACGGCTGAGCGTCGGGGAGTTCGCGTTCCCCGGCCCGCTGCGCGATCAACTGGTGGCGGCGATCCTCGACGGGACCAAGACCACGACCACCGGGCTGGCCGAGGACTACGAGCGGGAGGGCGAGCCGCTGCCGCGCCCCGGCGACCGTGAGGTGGTGATCGACTCGGCCGGCGACCCGGTCACGCTGATCGAGGTCGTCGCGGCCCGGGTGGTCCGCGTCGGCGACGTAGACCTGGCGCACGCGATCGGCGAGGGCGAGGGGTACGCCAGCGTCGCCGAGTGGCGCGCCGGGCACGAGGCGTTCTGGCACTCCGCCGAGATGCGCGAGTGCATCGGCGATCCCTCGTTCACGGTGAACGACGACACGCTGGCGGTGGCCATCGAGTTCCGCGTGGTCGCCGGCGAGGAGGACCTGGACCTGGTTGCCCTGCTGCGCCAGGCCCGGGCCGCGGCGGCGGCCCGATGAGCGCCCTGATCCCGTCGACCACGCGTTCGCTGCCGATGGCGGTGGCCGCGAAGGGCGCCAGGATCTTCGATGAGGAAGGTCTCGACTACATCGACGCCTCCTCGGGCCCGCTCGCCGTCACGCTCGGGCACGGCCACCCGCGAGTGCTCGCGGCCATCGCCGACCAGTTCAGCGCCGTCGACTACGTGCACCGCACGCAGTTTCGGAACTCCGCGGCGGAGACCCTCGCCACCCTGGTCACCCAGCGGCTCGGCGGCGGGCTCGACCACGTGATGTTCGTGAGCAGCGGGTCCGAGGCGAACGAGCTCGCCATGAAATTCGCCTACCTGTACTGGGCGGCGCAGGGCCGCGACGACAAGCACCGGTTCGTGTCCGGGTCGGTCAGCTACCACGGCAACACGGCCGGCGCGCTGGGCGCGTCGGGGCAGCCCCGGTACGCCGCGCCGTACCGCCCGCTGGTCCGTGCGGGGGAGACGCTCAGCGCCCCGCAGGTCTACCGGCTGCCCGTGCCCGAGGGCAGCACCGCGGCGGCCGAGTGCGTGGCCCGGCTCCGCGCGGAGTTCGCCCGGCTTGACCTGCGGCGGACCGCCGCGGTCCTGTTCGAGGGGGTAGGCGGTTCCGGTAGCGGCGTCCTCGTGCCGCCGCCCGGCTTCCTCGAGGAACTGCGCCGCCTCTGCGACGCCCACGACGTGCTGTGGATCAGCGACGAGGTCATGTCCGGGTTCGGCCGCACCGGCGCCTGGTTCGCCTTCCAGCACTCCGGCGCGGTGCCGGACATCGTGACCTTTGCCAAGGGCGCGGCCGGCGGCACCCTGCCACTGGGCGGCGCCGCCCTGTCCGGGAGGCTCTGGCGGCGGATCAGTGCCGTCTACCCGGCCATGTCCGCCGGGCACACGTTCACCAACAGCGCGCTGGCCTGCGCGGCCGGCATCGCGACCATCGAGGCGATCGAGGACGAGGGCCTGCTCGGCCGGGTCGCCGACCGGGGCGCCTGGCTCGGCGGGCGGCTGCGCGAGCTGGCAGGCGGAATTCCCCTTCCTGGGCGACGTCCGCGGCCTGGGCTACATGTGGGGCCTTGAGTTCGTCGCCGACCCGGTGACGCGGCAGCCCCCGGAGCCCGCGCTCGACGTCACCGCCAAGGCGGTCGCCGCCGCGGCCGCCAGCCGGCTGATCGTCTACCCCGCCCGTTTCTGCGTCGACGGCACGCGCGGCGACGCCCTCCTCATCGGGCCGCCGCTCACCGCCACCGACGAGGAACTCGAGGAACTGCTCTCCCGGCTGCACGCCGCGCTGACCGCGCTGCGCCCGCTGTTCCCGGCCGCTTAGCGGGCAATCAGACCCGGCGACCAGCTTGCCGGAATTCTGGCTTTCTGGCATCCCGGGCGAACGCCCTCGCGGCTCATTCCGCGCCGCCTCGACCTCAAAATAACTTTACGTTTACGCTCCGTCACGCATTGCGACCGCGCTACGCTACCTGCGCTCAGCACGCGTCCCAGGTATCACTGCGAACGGAGGCTGTCACAGATGCCGCAGCCAGACGACAACCGCCTAGCCAAATGGCCAGGTCGCAAGACGTCCGGTACCAGCAGTTCACGCACCGCACCGATCAGGG
The DNA here is from genome assembly GCA_963811335.1 of uncultured Actinomycetota bacterium. Classification (GTDB taxonomy): domain Bacteria; phylum Actinomycetota; class Actinomycetes; order Streptosporangiales; family Streptosporangiaceae; genus Trebonia. Next base: position 235,828 of record CAWERB010000017.1, read on the forward strand.
CCAGGTATTGCTGCGCCGCTTTCTCCGTTATGGGAGCGCTGGCCGCCATCGCATTCGCCGTACCCGCGACCGCGGCTTCGACAGCGCGGGAAGGAGTCACGCTCTCGAGTAACCCGCTTGGCGTCAACGTGGCGCCATGGCAGACGGCGAACCTGAACACAGACGCGCGCGAGCGCATGGAAAGCGCTCTCAAGGAACTCGGCCCGGCGATCGCGGTTCGCTATGGCGGCGGTGTCTTCGCCGACGCGGACAACCAGGTGATCGGGCGTAACACCAATGGCATATCGCAGGCAGGCGACCAGACCAGCGACTTCTGGGGAGACGACTCAGACAGTGACGCGCTGCCGTTCTCCCGCTACGTGCCCGAGGCCAGGAACGTCCACGCCAGCGTCATGGTGACGATCAACTACGGGACAGGAACGCCCGCTCTCGCCGGGCAATGGCTTCGCAGCATCCGCGAGCATGACGACCCGGTGACGGGCGTAGAGATCGGCAACGAGCCGTACGGCTGCTCCTCGCCCGACAAGGAGATCACCCAAGGGCCGGTCTGGGACACCTCGTACGAGCCCAACGTGCCCGAGAAATGCCCGTACCGCCAGGCCGGGGGCGGATCGCCGGGCATCAGGTGGTTCGCCCGGTCGTTCATCGCGCACGCGCCGGCGTTCATCGAGGCCGTGCACCTGGCCGACCCGTCAGTCAAGGTGGTGCTGCCGTACGCCATTTCCCCGCCGCGCGACGGCGGCCACGTGTGGGACGAGGCGATCATGTCGGCGCTGAAGGGCTGGCAGGGCGTCAACGTGCTGTGGTACCCGAGCCACACGTGGAGCAACCCGTCATCGCAGACCGCGCTTTCCTGGCTCACGCAGATACCCGCGCGCGCCGCGGGGATCAAGGCCCACCTGCGCGAGTTCGCGCCCAAGGCGTTCTGGATGATCGGCGAGGAGAACATAGCCAACCATCCCACCTGGGCGGTGTGCACGCCGATGAGCGCGGTGTTCGCCGCGGGATCGGCGCTCGCGTGGCTCGCGGAAGGTGCGAGGAACGTCAACTGGTGGGGAGAGTCCGACGGCAACAACTCTTACGGCCGGTGCCGGAACCGGGATTTCTCGATGTTCGACCGGACCGGTTACCCGCTGCCGCCGTACAAGGGTTTCCTGCTCGCGTCCAAACTCGCTCAGCCGCATGCGGATCTCAGCATCGTCAGCACGGGGAACGACAACGTTCTCGCTTACCACGCCAGGCTAAGCGACGGCCGCCAGGCCGCGGCGTTCATCAACATCAACGCCGGCGGGTCAGAAAAGGTCTCTGGCCCGGCGATTGGCGGCGGCACGCTGACGCAACTGCAATACCAAAGCAGTAAAGCGGCGATAGCGCAGAATCGGATGTCTTCCGGGTCGGTCAAGACGATCACGCTCCCGAAGGATTCCGTGACGGTTTTCATGAATTAGTTTCCGTGGCGGGTCGTGCCCTCGCCGGCGGTGAGGGCACGACCCGCGGCCGCGGTATTAAGGTACCGCCGGGCATCATCCGGAACGAGGGCGTGTTCCACCACCCCGTCCCCGCGATTGACCAGCGGCTTAGGTGATGGTTACCCTCGCTCATGTCATGACCGTCAGACTGCGCCGTCCCGGGCTGAGCCTCATCCTGCTGATCCTCGCGGGTGCCCTGGCGCTCGCCTGGTGGGAACTGAGCGTCCCGGTGTTCTCGATCGTCGCGATCACGGTCGTGTCCATCGTGGCGTTGTACTTCGGCGTCAGGGATGCCTTCAGCCAGACGCAGCCGGACGAGCTCGCGTCGCGCGGCATCTACCCGGATGACCGGAGCCTGCCGGTGTACGACCCTGGCCTGCGCCGGGACTGGACGCCGATGCTCTCGGCATCCGTCAGCCAGTGGATGACGAGCAGGCACACCCGGCCAAGCAAGGCGATCCGGCGGAGCACGGGCCGCCCGGCGGCGATAACAAAGGCTGGGCGCGGCCGGGCCCCGGCCGCCCAGCCGACCGGGGCTTTCCCGCCCGCCCGGAGCGCCCAGCCCGCCCAGCGGGTCGAGATGCTCACACCGGACGCCACCGTCAACTTCGCGAGTGAACGGCGGAATGCGGACCTCGACGACCTGTTCACCGCCCTGGACCGTGAGCTGATCGGGCTCGTCCCCGTGAAGAAGAAGGTCGAGCAGATCGGCGCGCTGCTGCTTGTCGACCGCGCGCGGCAGCGGTTCGGGCTCACCGCGTCCAGGCCGAACCTGCACATGTGCTTCACCGGCGCTCCTGGTACGGGCAAGACCACCGTCGCGCTGATGATGGCCGGCCTGCTGCAGCGGCTCGGCTACCTGGAGACGGGCCATCTCGTGCACGCCATGCGCGATGACCTGGTGGGGGAGTACATCGGCCAGACCGCGCCGAAGACCAGGTACGTCCTGTCCAAGGCGATGGGCGGCGTGCTTTTTATCGACGAGGCCTACTCGCTGTTCCGCGACGACGACTCACGGGACTACGGGCAGGAATGCGTCGACATCCTCATGCAGGTGATGGAGAACTACCGGGACCGGCTGGTGGTGGTGATGGCCGGGTACAAGGACCGGATGGACCGCTTCTTCGAGTCCAACCCCGGCATGAGGTCGCGCCTGGCGCACCACCTGGATTTCGCCGACTACCAGACGGATGAGCTGCTCGCGATCGGGCAGCTGATGCTCGGCAAGTCGTCGTACTACCTGTCGGCGGAGGCGGCGACGGCCTTGCGCGACTACCTGTCGGGTCAGCTGGGGCGGCCGGAGTTCGCCAACGCGCGCAGTGTCCGCAACGTCCTTGAGTTCGCGCGGCTCCGGCACGCCTACCGCCTCACCGCCGAGCTGGACCGGCCCTGGGGCAAAGACGACCTGATGCGCCTGGAGCCGGCGGACGTGCTGCCCAGCCTGTCGGCCGCCCCGGTGGGCGGAGCGGGCACTAAGCCGTAACGGCCGGCAGCCCGTTCGCCGCCGTCACCGACGCGTAGAACTCGCCGCTTTGCTTGAGTATGCGCTGCCGCGTGCCGAAGTCGGTGAAGGCGAGCCCGAACCGCTTGGCGTACCCCTCGGCCCACTCGAAGTTGTCGAGCAGCGACCAGGCGAAGTACCCGCGCACCGGCACGCCGTCCGCGATCGCCCCGTGCACGGCGGCGAGGTGGCCGCGCAGGTAGGAGATCCGCTCGTGGTCGTGCACCTGGCCGTCGTGGGTCACGTAGTCGTGCCAGGACGAGCCGTTCTCTGTGATGTAGACCGGCAGCTCCCCGGTCACCGGGTGGACCACCCGGGTCAGCAGCTCGCGGATGGAACTCGGCTCGACCAGCCAGTTCATCGCGGTGACCGGCAGCCCGTCCGGCTGGACCGACACCGTCCCGGGCCCGGTCAACGTCTCGCCGCGGCGCGGCTGGCCGTCCGGGCTGAGCAGGCTCACGTAGTGCGGCGCGTAGAAGTTGACGCCGAGGAAGTCGAGCGGCGCGCCGGTCACCGCGAAGTCGCCGTCCCGAACCAGGCCGGCCGCGACGGGGGAGTAGGACGGGTCGCCGTCGAGCAGCTCCGGGTAGCGGCCGCGGAAGACCGGGTCCAGGTACACCCCGTTCTGCCGCGCCTCGCGCACCGCCGCGTGCGCGGCGGCCTCCGGCGTGACCGGCCGCTCCACCGTCAGGTTGAGCGTGATGCCGATGTCGCCGCGCACCGGCGCGGCGCGCAGCGCGCCGACCGCCTGCCCGTGCGCGAGCAGCAGGTGGTGGTTGGCGGCGACCGCCTGCGCGGCGTCCTTGATGCCGGGCGCGTGCCGCCCGTCCCGGTAGCCGACGTGCGCGACGACCCACGGCTCGTTCAGCGTGATCCACTTGCCGACCCGGTCGCCGAGCGCGTCGGCGGCGATGGCGGCGAACTCGCCGAACCAGCCGGCGATATCGCGGTTCGCCCAGCCGCCCTCATCCTGCAGCGCCTGCGGCAGGTCCCAGTGGTACAGCGTCACCACCGGCTCGATGCCCGCCTCGAGCAGCGCGTCGATCACCCGGGAGTAGTAGTCGAGGCCCTTGGGGTTGGCGGAGCCGCGCCCGGTCGGCTGGATCCGCGGCCAGGAAAGGCTCAGCCGGTAGGCGCCCGCCCCGAGGCGCGCCAGGAGCGCGACGTCCTCAGGGAAGCGGTGGTAGCTGTCGCAGGCGACGTCGCCGGTGTCACCGTGGTACGTCTTGCCGGGGGTGTGGCTGAACGTGTCCCAGATCGACGGCCCCTTCCCGTCGGCGTCCGGCGCCCCCTCGATCTGGTACGCGGCCGTCGCGGCGCCCCACAGGAACCCCTCGGGGAAACGGAGCTGGTCGTCGGTGGACATACGGGCTTACCTCCTCGGCCGCACGCGGCCTCACTCAGCGCACAAACCACTAACTTAACCGCTTCAGCGCATTCTTGCCAACAAACATCATGGCACGAGGGGGCGGCGCAGGATCCGGCGGGGCTGGTAAGACCGTGTCGGAGCCCGACGTGGATCCGGCGGGGCTGGTCAGACCGTGACGGAGCCCGACGTGAGGGAGGAGGCGGGGACGGCGTTCGCCGGCGCGGTCAGGCTCAGCTTCTCGCCCCACCGGCTGAAGGAGATCGTGTTCTGGGTACTCCCGCCGCCCACCAGCTCGTACCGCACGGGCCGCAGCGCCGCGTCGTCCGTCACGTAAAGCACCGTCTTCGCGCCGCGCAGGCCGTTGCTGGCGGGTAGCGGCGCCTGCACGCCGATGACCGGCTGGCCGGCCACGGTGGCGGGCGCGGTCTTCGACAAGGGGTTGCCTACCTGCAGTTCCGTGGCGACAGAAGACAGCGTGATGCCCGCGGTCACGTCGTCGTACGTGCTCGTACCGAGCTTCTCGCCGGGGCGCAGTGAGATCCACCGGCCCGCGGCCTGCCCCGCCGCGGGCAGCGGGACCTCGAAGAACCCCTGCAGTGCCTGGGCGTCGGCCCGCACGTAGTCGACCCCGCCGATGAGCAGGATGGTCGCGTGCCCGGTTCCGTCGATCGTCATGACCTGCCGCCCGCCGCTGCCGGTCGCGTCGTCGGAGAAGGCTACCGACCCGCCGTGGGTGATGCTGGTGATGTCCACGTGCACCGAGCCGCCCGCGCGCAGGGCGGACAGGGCGGCGCTCAGCAGGCGGGGCGCGGACATGGGGGGCGCGGACATGGTGGGCGCCGAGGCCGCCGGCGTCGCCGACCGAGCCGACGCAGCCGGCGCGCTGGCCGCGGACGGGGAAGCGCTGCTCCCTCCGGAGGTGCAGCCGGCTAGCATGCCGAGCCCGAGCAGCGCCGATACCGTCAGCGTGGTCGCGTTGGCCCGCGGGCGGCGATGAGCGTTCATGATGACTGGAATATCACTTTTGCGAGGCGGGCGGATCGGGCCGTTGACCGAACCGCGGGAAAGGACGCGATGGCCGGCCGCACGCCGTCGGAGGCCGAATGGCTCCGGGTCAACGCCTACTGCCAGCGCGAGCTCCACGAGCTCGCGGTCCGCGCCGCGGCCGGCTACCCGCCCGGACTCCGGCTGGCCGGCACCCCGCTGCTCGCGCCGCCTGCCTGGCGGCTGCCGGCGCCGGTCCCGCTGGACGGCGTCCGGCTGGAGTTCCGCCCGGACGCGCCGCGCCCCGATGTCCCCGACCTGGCGGCCCTTGTCCCGGCCGCGCTGCCGGCGCGGGCGGACGGGAGCAGGTACCGGCGCTTCAGCGACGTCATCGCGGAGCTCGCCGCGCCGTCGGTCTTCGAGAACCGGCCCACGTACCGCCTCATCGAGGCGGACCTGGCCGGCCCGGACGGACCGCGGCTGGCCTTCGGGCGCGGCCGGTTCTTCGACAGCGTCGACACCGCAGGCGCGGCCGCCCACGCGTACGCCGCCGCCCGGCTCGCCGAGACCGCGGCCTCCCACGAGTACCCCGGCGCCCCGTCCGCGGAGACCGCAGCGACCCACGAGTACCCCGCCGCCCCGTCCGCCGAGACCGCGACCCACGAGTACACCGCCGCACAGTTCGCCGAGGCCGCGGCCACCGAGCCCGCCGCCGCGGGTACGCTGGCCGGCGCCAGCGCCGGCATCGCGACGCCCTGCGCGTACCGGGCCGCCCTCGGCGGCCCGACCGGCCTCGCCAGGCGCGCGGCAGCGCTCGCGGTGAGCGCGCTGACGCTGCGTCACGATAGGCGGGCGGGCACCGCGACGTTCCCGCTGCATTACCGCGAGCCGGGCAAGGTCAGTCACGCGGCCGGCCTGTACCAGGTGATCCCCGTCGGCGTCTTCCAGCCGTCCGGCGAGGCGCCGTGGAACGAGGCCAACGACTTCAGCCTGTGGCGCGGCCTGCTCCGCGAGTACGCCGAGGAACTGCTCGGCGCGGACGAGGAGTACGGCAGCGAGCTGGCGCCGATCGACTACCGGGCCTGGCCCCTGGCCCGGGCCATGACCGACGGCCTCGCCGACGGGCGGGCCCGGGCCTGGTGCCTGGGCCTCGGCGCCGACCCGCTCACCTTCGCGATCGACCTGCTCGCCGTCGTGGTGATCGACGCGCCGCTCTACGACGACCTCTTCGGCGACATGGTCGACGCCAACGCCGAGGGCCGGGTGACCGCCCCCCGCCCCTTCGACCGCCGCTCAGTCAGCGCGCTGCTGCGCGACGCGCCCCTCCAGGCGGCCGCCGAGGCCCTGCTCAGCCTGGCCCTCGAGCAACGCGCCACCCTCCTCGGCTAACCCCAGGCCGGTTAATGGCTAACCCCAGACGGTTAATTAGGCCACGGGCGGGCAAGGCGGCGTCTTAGTTAGGCCGACGGGCGGCAAGGCGGCGTCGCCGGGCCTGCCGGTAAACAAATCACAACCGGTAAAGAAAAGACGTGTAGAACGCTTTTTCTTTACCTTGGAGAAAAAGTTTACCTCCTGGGAAAAAGTTACCGGTAAGGCTGTGTACGGCAGGGGCGCATGAGGCGCCAGCTCGCCCAGGCGCCGCCGGGCGAACCGCCTCCGGCCACCGGGGCGCCCCCGGCCATGACCGGCTGACCGCTGACCGCGGCGGCTCCCGGTGCGAAGCGCCCGGGCCGGCAGACCTTGCTCACCGGAGCCCCGCCGTCCTCCGCGACCACATCGGCCCCCGCCGAAACGGCTTGACGGCCACGTAAAGCAGCTAAACGACGCACCGGAGTCAAAAGTCAACGCCAAGACCTTTAACGAAAATCAGGTGCCAGATGCGCGGCCGTGCCGGATTCGCCATCCTCCGCCACCGCATTCTCCTCGGATTACGAGCCTTAACGTAATCCAAGACCATATTAAGGGCCCCGGATAACCTGATATACAGGAAAAGTGACTGCTGTCGTTCCCGCGGCCACTGGGAACAGTGACGGTACCCGGAAACCGGGGGGAAGCCAGGGATTTCGGCCGGACATCCAGGGACTGCGGGCGATCGCCGTCGTGATGGTGGTGATCTATCACCTGTACCCGTCGGCGCTGCCCGGCGGCTTCGCCGGGGTGGACGTGTTCTTCGTGATCTCCGGGTACCTGATCACCGGCCACCTGTGGCGCGGCTTCGCGCGGACGGGAAAGGTGGGCCTGGCCGACTTCTGGGGACGGCGGGCCAGGCGGCTGATCCCGGCGGCGGCGCTCGTGCTGACCGTGACGTGGCTCGCGTCGCGCGTCATCGAGCCCGCGACCCAGCTCGCCAGCACGGCGCAGCAGGTCCTGGCCAGCGCCTTGTACTACCAGAACTGGCAGCTCTCGTCGGATGCCGTCAACTACTTCAAGTCCGGCAATGCGGCCACTCCCGTGCAGCACTTCTGGTCGCTGTCGGTCGAGGAGCAGTTCTACCTCGTCTGGCCGCTGCTCTTCTTGCTCGCGGCCTTCCTCACGGCGATGTTCGCGACGCGCCGGGCGGCCCCAGTGCTGGCCGACACGGTGTTGAGCAAAAGAGTGCTGACCAAAACAGTTCTCGCCGACGCAGTTCTCGCCGACGCAGTGCTGGCCGACACAGTGCTCGCCGACACAGTGCTCGCCGACACAGCGCTGGCCGACACGGGGCGGACGGCACGGCGCGCCCTGACGCGCGCCGCCGCCGTAGGCGTGCTAACGGCGGCGCTGGTTATCGCGTCGCTGGCCTACTCGGTTCACGAGACGAACGCGAGCGCGCCCGCGGCGTACTTCATGACCGCGACGCGCATGTGGGAACTCGGCGCCGGCGGCCTCCTGGCCCTCGCCCCCGCGCGGCTGGCCGGCGCGCTGGCCCGCCAGGGATGGCTGGGCTGGTTCGGGCTCGCCGTCGTTATCGAGTCGGCGTTCCTGTTCACCGGGTCGATGGCGTTCCCCGGGGCGCTGGCGCTGCTTCCGGTCCTCGGCGCGGTCGCGCTGATCGCGGGCGGGTCCGCGCAGGGGCGCTACGGTCCCGCCCGGCTGACGTCCGCGCGGCCCATGGTGTTCATCGGCGGGATCTCGTACTCGCTGTACCTGTGGCACTACCCGCTCATCAACCTGTACACGGGCTGGCGGGGAAGCGCCCCCGGCCCGCTGTCGGGTCCCGTGATCCTCGCGGCCTGCGTCCTGCTCGCCTGGCTGACGAAGACCTTCGTGGAGGACAAGGTGCGGCTGGCGCCGTTCCTCGCGGGGCACAAGTGGCGTTCGCTGGCGGTGGCGCTCGTGGCGGCCGTGCCGGTCGCCCTCGCGGGCGTCTACATCGCCGGAGAGCCTGGCCCCTGGAACGGGGCGCTCGGCCCCGATTACCCGGGCGCGGCGGTGCTCGCCGGCGCGGTCACCAACGTCCCGGTCGCGCCCGTACTCAAGCCGCCGGACCCGATCAGTCAGACGCTGGACCAGACGGGGGGCTGCCTGAACGACTTCGGGGCAAGCACGCCCAGCGAGTGCGTCTTCGGTGACACCGCCAGCCCCGTGCTCACGGTCGCCCTGGTCGGCGACTCGGCGGCCGGGGAGTGGTTCGACGCACTGAACGCGATCGCGGCCCGCAGGCACTGGAAGCTCGTGACCGAACTGCACTCAAGCTGTCCCTGGTCGTCGACCCTGGTGCTCAACTGGAACGGCATCGGGGAGCTCACGGCCTGCCAGGCCTGGGGCGCGGCCGTGCTGCACGACCTGATCACGACCATCCGGCCGAACGTGGTGATCACCACCGATTACCCGAGCTTGCTCTCCACGCCCGGCCACCCCGTCAACGCGTCGCCGGCGGCCATGGCCGAGATCGGCGCCGGGATGGCTCAGTACTGGACGAGGCTCGAGGCCGCAGGCATCTCCGTGACGCCGATCAGGGAGACACCCGACCTCGTCGAGGACGTGCCGACGTGCGTCGACCAGCATCCCGCCGACCTGACGCAGTGTGACGTGCCGGTGTCGGCGGCAGTCCTGCCGGACTCGCCCGTCACCGACGCGGCGCGACTGATGAACGGCAAGGTGACCGTGGTCAACGCCAACTCGCTGATCTGCGGGCCGAAGGTCTGTGCCCCGGTTGTCGGCAACGTCCTCGTCTTCGGCGACCGCCATCACCTGACCGGGCCCTACTCGAAATCCACGGCTCCGTTCCTGGAACCCCTGCTGCTGCAGGCCAGCAAGACCCTCGCCGCCGGCCGTTTACCAGCCACGCTCGCGCCACTGCTGTCCCGCCAGGTTGGTGATCGTTCAGTTGTTGACCATGTTTCCGGTGACCTCGGTGCCGAAGTACCGGCCCTGCGCCTCGGCCGCTGCCCTGTTGACCCGTCCACAACTCCACCAGCGTGCCGTTGGCGGTACTTGCCCCGGTCACGTCCAGGCACAGCCCGGATTGCACGCCGGTGACAGTGCCGTTGGCGTTGACGTTCCACTGCTGGTTGGGCCCGCCGTTGCAGGACCAGGTTTCCACCTTGGTGCCCGGAGTGGCCTGGTTGCCGAAGGCGTCCAGGCACATCAGGCTGCTGCCGCTGTAGACGGTCAGCTGTCCGAGCGCTGCTCAAGCACGGCAAGTACCCAGTCGACGAAGGCTTGCAGGCCGTTCCCCGGCACGGCCGGGCCGGTCATCTCCAGGGCGGCCGTGCCGTCCCCGCCTGGACCACGACCCGCAACGAGATGAGCTCTTCGCCGGTACTCATTCTTCTCCCGTGTTCTGAGCACGCGTCATCGGCGTATCCACAGATGCCCACCCGCGCGTTTCCGCAACCATAGGGCATGCGCGCCTAACGGCGCGATGCGGCGGCCAGCCATTCCAGACTGGCTGTGGCGTCCTTGCGTGCCCTTGCCTCGCGCCGGAACAGGTCGTCTGTCTTGGTCAGCACCAGCGTGTGCGGGCTGCCGAATTTCCAGGTCTCGTGCCTGACCGGCAGCTCGGCGGCCCTGATCTGGTCCTTGACGTGCTTGCGGCGGGCCTCGGCGAGCGGCCACTCCAGCGTGCGCTCGCCGCGGTCGGCGAGGAACCCGCCGAGTGTGCCGCACAGTTCGCAGCCGCAGCCGCCGGACCAGGGGACCGACCAGTCGTCATCGGCCCGGGCCGGGCGTTCGGTGATCGCGGTGAGCCGCCGCTCGCAGTCCCGTGCCAGCTCCTCAAGGGGCGCGCCCGGTCCTGGCCCGGCCGCCCGCAGCATCGGCAGCAGGCAGGCGAGCACGTCGTCGCCGTGCACCCGCAGGACCGCAACGATCTCGCCGGCCAGCGCCGTCCCGTCGGCGGCTGCCAGCAGCCCGGCGAGCGGCTTGCCGAGCTCCGCGAGCTGCTTGCGCCGCGCGGCGGGTGACGGGTACCTGAGCCAGCGCCTGATGTCGTCATCCAGCCAGCCCCACGACGCGGCGAGCAGCCAGCCGGCGGTGGCCGCCGCGCCGGCGTCCCGCAGCGCCGCGGTGAGCCCGGGCAGCGCGCCGGTCCAGCCCTTGCGGTCCGCATCCCCGGTGTACCGCCACCTGTCCCGCGACCCGAACCACGCGTCCAGCAGGTTCCGGTGCCAGGACTCGTCGTACCGGGCGGCGAGCGCCGCCAGCCCGCCCGCGTGCGCGGGTGCCATCCACTCGACCGCGAACGGCCGCAGCAGCATCAGCGCGATGCCTGGGTCCGCCAGCCTCGCGGCCGTGTCTAGGGCCGGCTCAAGCAGCTCAGGACCGAGTGCCTTCCAGAACGGCGCGACGGACTCCGCAGCCTGCCGGGCGCCGGCCAGGTCCCCGGCGTCCATCCGGGCTCTCAGCTCGGTCAGCGCCCACGAAGGCGACGCCTCCGCCCGGGCCGCGAAGGCATGCCGCCGGGGCCACACTACGACCGCGGCTCGCCGGTACCAGCGGTCCATGGTATTGCCGTAGTTCCCCATGTACCCGGTGTACTCGGAGTCGTACGGCTTCAGGTCCGCCGACGGGGTCGATGCGCACACCTGCTCGTCCGGCACGTACAGCGAGACGGGCTCCCCGCCAGGCACCCCGGTCCACCAGCTCAGGGTCAGCTCGGAGGCGATGATGTAGGTGAGATCGACACCGCGGCCCCGCCCCGGCTCGGTGTCCCAGGTCTCCTTGACCTCGGTGAGCGCGAGTACCGCCTCGCACCCGGCATCCTCGGCAGCGGCCCGCAACAGCGCGGCCCGTTCGGCGTCGGCGCCCTTGAGCCGGTCCCAGCTCAGCCCGCGCTGGGTGTACTCGTGGTCCAGCAGGTAGACGAGCCGGCCCGGCGGTTCCCTGTCGTCCCCTTCCCATCGGGAGGCCCTGGTGGTGAAGTGCTCGGTAAGGTACCGGGCAGCCTCGGCCGACGGCTGAGGCGGGACGTCGCCGGCCGGATCGGAGTCAAGCAGCAGATTGCAGGTGTACGTGACCCGGTACCCGGTCCTGACCGGCCTGACCTCGTGCCGGCAGTCGGCGTAGAAGGCGGCCACCGACACCTCGGTCGCGGACGCCTGGTACGCGACGGCCTTGCCGTTGTGCTCGATGACGAGTTCCCCGCCGGTGTGCGACGACGGCAGCGACACCACCAGCGTGCCGATCATCGTGTCGTCCTTCTCTGAGTCCTGGTGCGGCAGGAAGAACTGCCCCTTCCCGTACACAAGCAGCGCGTGCGGCTCGGCCCGCAGCCGCGCCCGGGCCGGCAGCCCCAGCTCGTCTCGCACCTCGGCCAGGATCGCGTCCCAGTCCAGCCCGGTCAGCGTCACCTGGTCCGGCGTGATCTCCCAGGTGTCCCGCACGCTCAGGTCCGTCAGCGTCTGCTCGCCCCGCCCGAACCGGGCCGGCCGCGCGCAGGCGATCATCCGCTTGGCCTGCGGCGCCCTGACCGGGAAACTGACCGGCCCCGCGCCCGCCACCGCGAGCCGGACGTCCCGCGCGGGCACGGAAAGCTGCGCGCTGAACCCGCCAGGCGCCTGCGAGCCGTCAAGCACCCGAGCCAGCCGCTTCCTTGCCGTGATCGCCATCCCTGTCCCTCCTGCCAGCCGCGTGCGGTCAGTCAGTCAGGCTACCGGGGGAGAGGAAGGTATTCATCCGAACGGCCGGGTGCTACGCCGTGTGCGGACTCGCGGTTTCTCAGGCTGCCCCTGGGCGGTCCGCGCCTCATCCAGGCCGTGGTCGAACGCGGTTACCGGCTCGCCTACGAACCCGAGCGAGCCAGCACTAGCTGGCGAGTTCGTCCGCCGGGACGGCCACGATATCACCGCGCAGCGGGGCCAGCGCGCCGCCGATCTGCCCGATCGTCTCCTGCGGCACGCCCAGGCCCGTCAGCGTGTCCACGAGATGGCCCACCACGGCGTCGAAGTTGGCGTCGGTGATCGCCAGCCCGGCATGCGCGGCTGCCATGTCGCGACCCTCGGCCGGGCCGCCGCCGATGGATTCATAGACGCTCATGGGCAGTTTTCCTTTCCTGGCCGACCGTCGTGGTCACGGGCGATCCTCCGGTTCGGCATCATGGCGGTCGCGAGCGGGAGACCAACTCGGATACGACACTAGGAACAGGCCGTTTCCCCGCCGATGCGGCTATGCGACGACAACGAAACATCCGCCGCACATCGCGCGTGATCCGCCAGTGAGATCTAGATCCCGGCGTGGACATCCCGGTGCCGACCTGGGCATCGCCGAGGCGCAGCGCGCGTGCACGCACGGACGAGGTGCGCGGACAGCTTGACTGTCCCGCCCGGCCCAGCTCTTTAGCCCCTTGACCTGCTGCTTTTCAGATGCCTGCGCACGGTCGCCGGATGATCGCGCTCACCAGGCCCTCAGGCGGGGCGCACCAGGCGCGTGTCGTAGGCGAAGATGACCGCCTGGACGCGGTCGCGGGCGCCGATCTTGGCCAGGATGCGGCCCACGTGGGTCTTCACGGTGGACTCGGCCAGGTTCAGCCGTTCTGCGATCTCGCTGTTGGCCCAGCCGCGGGCGATGGCCTGCAGCACCTCGCGTTCACGGCCGGTCAGGCCGGCCAGCCGGGGATCCGGGACGGCCGTACCCGCGTCGGCGGCCGAGGGCAGCAGGTTCGCGTACTTCTCGATCAGCCGCCGGGTCAGGGCCGGCGCCACGACGGCATCGCCGCAGGCCACCGCGCGGATCCCGGCCAGCAGCTCAGCGGGCTGCGCGTCCTTGACCAGGAAGCCGCTGGCCCCGGCGCGCAGCCCGGCGAACGCGTACTCGTCAAGGTCGAAGGTGGTCAAGATCAGCACTCGCGTCCGCCTGCCGGCGCTTGTGATGCGCCGGGTTGCCTCGATGCCGTCCAGGCCGGGCATCCGGACGTCCATCAGCACGACGTCCGGATGAAGGCCGGCGGCCAGGCGCACCGCTTCGGCGCCGCCCGCGGCTTCGCCGGCCACCGTCATGTCGTCCTGGCTTTCCAGCAGCATCCGGAAGCCCAGGCGCTGCAGGGAGTGGTCGTCGGCGATGAGCACGGTGGTCATCGGGCCGCTGCCATGGACCCGGGCGCGGGCAGGTGCGCCGCGACGCGCCAGCCACCTCCGGAGAGAACCGGGCCGGCCTGCAGCGTGCCGTCGTAGACAGCAGCCCGTTCGCGCATGCCGTGCAGCCCCCGGCCGTCGCCGTCGGAAGAGCCGGCTGCCGCGCCCAGGCCGGTATCGGTGACCTGCACGTCCACCGCGCCGTCGGCGTAGCCGAGTATGACCTTGGCAGTTGCCGCCGGCCCGGCGTGCTTGAGGGTGTTGGTCAGCGCTTCCTGCACGATCCGGTAGACCGTGAGCTGCTGCCCCTCCGACAGCCCGGCCGGGTCCCCCCGCATCACGGCGATCACCGGCAGGCCTGCTGCCCGTACCCGGTCAAGGAGGGCCTCCAGGTCGGCAATGCCCGGCTGCGGGGCCAGGTCGGCGGCCCGGCCATCGTCCTCGGTCAGCATGCCGAGCAGCCGGCGCAACTCGCTGAGCGCCTCCCGGCCGGTGCTGGCGATCGCGCCGAGCGCCTGGCTGGATCGCTCGGGGGAGCGCACGGCGGCGTACCGGCCGCCGTCGGCGAGCCCGACGATCACCGCCAGGTTGTGCGCGATGATGTCGTGCATCTCGCGGGCGATGCGGGAACGCTCGGCTGCCGCCGCGAGCCGGGCCTTCGTGTCGCGTTCGGCCTCGGCCCGGCGGGCCCGCTCCTCCAGCCACGCGTTATGCGCGCGCCGGTAGGCTACGGAGTCACCGAAAATCCAGCTGCAGGCAATTGGCACGGTGAGCTCAAGCGCGACCCAGGCCGTTTTGGTGCTTACCACCGCTTGCTGCGACGAGGTGAGGCCGATAACGACGACAGCCTCGCACATGAGAAGGCCGCACAACGAGACCCGGCGAGGCCGGTAGGCCGCCAGGCTGTACAGCAGCACCAGGACCGACGGCAACGCCCACCCGCCCTGGGAAACGGGCAGGTCCGTGCTCAGCGCGGCCAGGATCCCGGCCAGCGCCACCGCGACCGCCGCCACCGGGTGCTTGCGGCGGACCAGGACAGGCCCGGTCACCAGGAGAATGATCGCGATGTCTCCCGTCAGTTCGCCCGCTCCCGATGAGCGAAGCGAGTCGCTGCCGAACACGGCCAACGCCAGCAGGCCCGCCGCCAGCGTCCCGTCCACGAGCAGGGGATGGCGGCGCGGCCACGCGGACACCTGTTCCATGCATCCAGCGTATTGGTCGGCCGGCGGCAGGCCTATGGTCGTGACGCCGTCCCCGTCACCTCGTGAGGTGACGGGGGCCAGCGGGGAACGGGACATGTCGCCTCGTCAGGCGTCGCGGCGGAGGAACACCAGTGCGCCGGCGGCCACCGCGATCGCCGCGTAGCCGGCGAAGACCGCCAGCTGCCCGTACGGGCCGAACAGGTAAGCGGTCCCGTCGGGCTTCGTCGCGATGATCGGGTACACGGCCGAGTCGCCGGGCACCCAGCGCACGACGTCGTTGCGCACGCTGTCCGGGAGGGCAGTCACGAGCACCGGGAGCAGGAAGACCAGCCCGAACAGCGCGGTGATCGCACCTGCGGTGTGCCGGATGACCGCTCCCACTCCGAATCCCATCAGCGCGCAGCAGGCCAGGACAAGCGCGGTCAGCAGCACCGCGCGCAGCGCCCCCGGGCTCGTGATGCTCGCGCCCGCATGGGTGGATGCCAGGACCGCCTGGCCAGCGAAGAACGAGGCGAACGACATGACCAGCGCGACCGCCAAGGTCACGCACGTCACCGCGACGGCCTTGGCGGCGTAGAGCACACCACGGCGGGGCATCACCGCCAGTGAGGTGCCCATCATGCGCGTGCCGTACTCCGAGGTGATCACCAGGGTCCCGATCACCACCGTGATCAGCTCGCCAAGGTAGGTGGCGCCCCCCAGGCTGGTAGCTGTCGGATCGAAGGACGCCTGGCCGGCGCTCGACCGGCTGGCCGCCGCGAGCCCGATGGCGGCGGCCAGCCCGACCACGAGGAACGTGGCGAGCGTGATCCAGGTCGACCGCACCGAGCGGATCTTGGTGAATTCCGAGCGCAGCGTGCCCGGCCACCCGGACCTGCGCCTCGCCGGCGGGACCGCGCTGACCCGCTGAGACGGCGCCGGCCCGGCCGACTGGGCCGTGAGATGTGTCATTGTCATGCCTCCGTTGTTGTCGTGAACTTGCGCTGGTGCGGCTCGGGCAGCGCTGACTGGTACTCGACGCTGTCCGCGGTCAGTTCCATGAACGCCTCCTCCAGCGAGGCCCGCACCGGGGCGAGCAGGGACAGCGGGACCCCGGCGGTGGACGCGACCTCACCGACCCGCTCCAGGGTCATGCCGCGCACCTCCAGCTCCGCGCCGCTGCCTGCGGGCGCGTTCCCGCTGGTGGTCACCTGGGCGCCGGCGGCCGACAGGGCCCGCGCCAGCACTCCCGGCTGCGATGTCCTGGCCCGCACCGCCTGCTGGGTGCTCCGGGCGATGAACTCGCTCATCCGGCAGTCCGCGATGAGCTTGCCCTTGCCGATCACGAGCAGGTGATCGGCGGTGTGCTCCATCTCCGACATCAGATGGCTGGAGACCAGCACGGTGCGGCCCTCGGCGGCCAGCTCCCTCATGAGGTTCCTGATCCACAAGATGCCCTCGGGGTCAAGCCCATTGACCGGCTCGTCGAAGATCAGGATCTCCGGGTCGCCCAGCAGCGTCGCGGCGATGCCGAGCCGCTGGCTCATGCCCAGGGAGAAGCCACTGGACCGCTTGCGGGCCACCTGCGGCAGCCCGACGATGGAAAGCACCTCGTCAACCCGCTTACGCGGGATGTCGTTGGTCTGCGCCAGGCACAGCAGATGGCTGTAGGCGCTGCGGCCTCCGTGCACCGCCTTCGCGTCCAGCAGCGCGCCCAGCTCCCGCATGGGGCTGTAGAGCGCCGAGAACGGCTTCCCGTTGACCGTGACCTTTCCCTTAGTGGGCGAGTCGAGGCCCAGGATGAGCCGCATCGTGGTCGTCTTCCCGGCGCCGTTCGGCCCCAGGAAGCCGGTTACCATGCCGGGGCGCACGGTAAACGACAGGTCGTCGACAGCGGTCTTGTCCCCGTACCGCTTGGTAAGCCCGCATGCTTCGATACTCATGCGACAGACGCTAGCCAGCACGATCTCGCTAAGCGTCCGACCACGGACCCCACCTGGCTCCCGCCGTAGTACCACGGGATGACCCGGCATCGCCGGTGACGCGCGTCAAGTCCTGACGCGTTCGCGTCCTCCTACCAGCCCCGGGCGCGCCAGTCCGCCAGGTGCGGCCGCTCGGCGCCGAGCGTGGTGTCACCTTCTCGGCCCTCATACCTGCTTTGCGAACCGGGCAGTGAGCGGTTCAATCGCGAGGGAACCGGTTCGCCTCCTGCGGGCAATAACGGGTGTCGCGCCGATACCAGGAGGAGCGTGGATGACACAACAAAGCCGGGCCGAGGGCGAGGCTGAGCCCGGCGCGGACACAGACGCGGTTGTTATTCAGCTTTCCCGGCATGCGCCCGAGCACTTCACCGCGCTGTTCCGCCTACGTCGACGGCAAGCTCCAGGTCTGCTCGCGCTCGGCGGCGTGCGCCAAGTCAACACAGTGGCTGATGCCTTGCCACGCTCAACACTTACAGCACGGGATGCGCCGACGTGACGGGCGACTGCAACGCCGTGAACGTGACGGCCAACATCCTCGCGGGTTACGCCAGCTACAGCGGGCTAACGCAGCCCAGTTTCTTCCTGATACTGGCCGACGTACCGGGAGTCACGGTCAAGCGGGTGACCGACGTGGCTGGTCAGGCCGACGTCGCGTTCCACTTCCCGTTCACCGACGGAATCACGGAAATCCTCGTCAGCGCCCGCACCCACCGGTTCGCGGGCTATGTGCGCGATGGTGTCGAGACAGTGATCACGAAGGAAGCGCCCGTCGCCGGGGCAGGCAGCAGTGCCCCATGGGTCATTCACCCAAAGTAACGCTCGTTCACCTAATTCGCCCCCAGGCGTCCCGGGACCACCGAGGCGCCTGGGGCGACGGTCTCGTCCCGCTCAGCTGGTGCAGCCGGCGATCGTGACCGCCGGCGCGCAGTTGTCCGGCTTGTTCGCCTTCACCTGGGTGCGGGTCAGCGTCACCGACCCGACGAGCGGGCCTGATACCTCCGGGACGAGGTAGATCCCGCCGCCGTCCACCCTGGCCTTGTTGCCGCTTACCACCGTACCGGTAAGCGTTGTCCCTCCCGTGCCGCCGTTCCAGAGGCCGCCGCCGTAGCCGTTGACCGGATCGGTAGCCGCATTCCCGATGAGCGCGCTGTCGGTGAGCGACATCGACAAGGTGTTAAAGATGGCGCCGCCGCCGGCGGTGGCCCCGGTGTCCACGGTCAGGAGCGTGAGCCCGGGCAGCCGTCCGAAGATGCGCTCTTCGAGGCCGCCCATCAGGCTGTTGAAGTCTTCCGGGCGTGTTGTCCTTCCAGGACCGGCGGCTCTTCCTTGCCCGATGCGGTGGCTCCTGCCGGAAGGATGAGCCGGAATTCGCTGCCGGCACCGGGCTGGCTGTCTACCTCGATGCGGGCGCCGAGCGAGCGGGCTGCGCTGCGGGCGATCGCCAGGCCGAGTCCGGATCCGCCGCTCGCGCGGTCCCTGGCCTCGTCGGTGCGGTAGAGCCTGTCGAAGATCTTTTCCAGGTGGCCGGGCGCGATCCCGGTCCCGGTGTCGCGCACGGCGATGATCACGGCCGGGGGCCGCCGTCGCCGTGCCGCCCGGATCTCGACCTTCCCGCCGGGAGAGGTGTAACGGATCGCGTTGGAGACGAAGTTGCCGACGATCGCGTCGATCAGCCGGGGGTCGGTATCGAGCCAGGCGTGTGCGGCGCGCGCGGTCACTGTGACGCCTGCGTCGCGTGCCGCGACCAGGAACCGCTGTGCTGTCTGGCTGCACAGGGCCCCGATGTCGGTCTGCTCGCGGCGGACGCTCTCGGTGAGTTCGAGCTGGTTCAGCTGCCGCACGTCGTCCAGCAGCCGCTGCAGCCGTCTGGTCTCGCCGGCGATTATGTCGGCGGCCTCGGCGCGCTCGGCGGGGGTCTGGACGCTGCCGTCCGCCAGGGCGACCGCGAAGCCTGATATCGCGCTGACCGGGGTGGCGATCTCGTGCGTCAGGTCGGCGAGGAACCGCTTCTGCTTGGCGTCGGCGTGCTGGAGCTGGGCCGCCATCGCGTCGACCGCGTGGCCGAGCCGGGCGAACTCCTCCGGCCCGGCGATGCCCATGCGCGCGGAAAAGTCGCCGGCGGCCAGCCGTCCGGCAGCCTCGATCGCTCGCCCCACCGGCCTGCGGACGGTACGGACCAGCAAGGTGGCGGCGAGCCAGGCCTCGGCGATGACCGCCAGGGCGATAACGGCGGCTACCAGGGTTCCCTGTCCGAGCCCGCCAGGTGAGGGCGTGTGGTGGTCGCGCAGCTCGACCTGCCCGCCCGGCAGCGGCACGGTGACGGTCAGTTCCAGCGGCTCAGATGTCATCGCCGGACCAGCGAATACCGTTGTACCGCTTCTGGTAACGATGATCTGGTCGGTGGGCAGGACCTGCTGAAGCGCCCGAAGGTCATCCGCGTCCGCGCCGGCCTGCACCTGGGCGGCGATGACCTGGGCCGTCGCCTGGGCCTTAGCGCGGTCGGCGGCCTCATCGGAGGACGTGCTGAGCTGGCGCGTGATGACGTTCCCGGCTACCAGGGTGAGGACGGCGGTGGCCAGCATCGCCGCCAGCAGCCACACCCGCAGCGAGCCCAGCCGGCTGAAGCACCGGATTCCAGCCGGTAGCCGACGCCCCGCAGCGCCGAGATCCGCACGGCGCTTCCGAGCTTGCGCCGCAGGCCGGTGACATGAACGTCAACGGTCTTCTCGGTCACGTAACGGGACCCCCAGGCCTCATCGAGCAGCTGATCACGGGTGAACACGCGGCCCGGACTTCCCATCAGGACCTCTAGCAGGTCGAACTCCCGTCGCGTCAGCTCCACCGCGTTGCCGGCGACGGCGCACTTCCTGGTGCGCGGGTCAAGTTCCACTGTGCCCGTCTGCAGCGGGCCGCCGTCGCCGGCGCCGAACCCACGCGCCCGGCGCAGGTGGGCCCTGACCCGGGCGACCACCTCGTGTGGCAGGAAGGGCTTGACCACGTAGTCGTCAGCGCCCAGCTCCAGGCCGGCGACCCGGCTGGTTTCCTCGCCGCGGGCGGTCAGCAAGATGAGCGGGACAGAAGAACTTGTCCGGACCTGCCGGACCAGCTCGAACCCGTCGATCTGCGGGAGCATCACGTCCACGATGGCCAGGTCGATGCCGCCGCGCAACAGCGCCGCCAGGCCTTCCCGGCCGGTGGCCGCCTCCTCCACCGAGAAGCCAGCTTTACTCAGGTACAGGCGCAGCAGGCGCCGCATGGAAAGCTCGTCCTCCACCACCAGGATTCGTGCCGCGTTCACAGCGCACATCGTCGCACGCCCTTACCGGCCGCTGGCCCGCCCCTAACCGTTCCATAACCGTGCCTTCTTACCGTCGACAGCAAACGGACAAACATCAACCGACGGACGAAAAAGGTGAAACCCGTGAGCCTAGCAATCGCCATGAACCTGATCGCCATGGCCGTCCTCGTCGGCGGCTGGTCAGCCGCCGTATGGGCGCTCTACAAGAAGCTGGGCGACCCCTATAAGCGGCCTGAGATGCCTCGGCCGGGGGCGGTCGACGTTTGGGACGCTGGCTCCCGTCGCGAGCCAGCCCTGACCGGCAGGCCTAACGCCTGAGCATGGCATCCGCCGTACGCCTCGCCGGAAGGAGGACACGATGACGCATGGCGGCCACTGGCAGCCGATGGCACCAGCCCGCCGGGCACTCGCCCGGTGCCGATCCCTCGGCGCGTGCGGGTACCTTCCCAAGCCAGCTGTCGCCGCGGGCGGCGCAGGACCGTGATCTCTCGGGCTGGCGCGCTCGCGCTCCTTACCAGCCCCGGGCGCGCCATTCCGCCAGGTGCGGGCGCTCGGCGCCGAGCGTGGTGTCACCGCCGTGGCCCGGGTAGACCCAGGTCGCGTCGGGCAGCCGGTCGAAGACCTTGGCGACGACGTCGGCGTACAGCGAGTCGAACCGCGCCGGGTCCTTCTGCGTGTTCCCGACGCCGCCGGGGAACAGGCAGTCCCCGGTGAACAGGTGCGGCTCGGCCCCGTCGGCGCCGAGGGTCAGCGCGATCGACCCGGGCGTGTGCCCGACCAGGTGGGTCACGCCGAGCACCGTGTCGCCGAACTCGATCGTCCCGCCGTCCTCGACCAGTTCGTCGGTCGGCACCGGGATGCCGGGCGCGTCCGCCGGGTGCGCCACGGTGACGGCCCCCGTCGCGGCCTTCACCTCGGCGAGCGCCTGCCAGTGATCGGGGTGCTGGTGCGTGGTCACGATCTTGGCCACCGGCGTGTCGCCGATCATCTCGAGCAGCCGCCGCGGCTCGGCCGCCGCGTCGATGAGCAGCCCCTGCCCCGTCCCGTCGACCAGCAGGTACGCGTTGTTGTTCATCTCGCCCACGGCGATCTTGGTCAGCGTCACGCCGCCGATGGGCCGCGTGTCCGACGGCCCGCCGACACGCACGTCTCCGGTGTAAGTCACAAGCAAAAGCTATCCCCAGAACGAGGGCGTGTCTGCGCCACCCCGCCCATGTTCAGGCGCGGAGGGTGCTGGCGACCCGTTCAGCTGCGGTGAGCTCCGGGGCCTCGAACGGTCGCTGGGTCAGTTCCTCGGCGAGCAGGATGTAGCGCGCCGCGGTCGCGATGCGGACCTCGTCGGTCAGGACGGGGGCCGGTCCGTCGCCGCGGAATCCTCGCTCGGCCATCCACTCGCGCAGCGGCTCCTTGTCGAGTGCCCGCTGGTCCTTGCCCTTACTGAAGAGCTCGTCGTAGGTGTCTGCGTACCAGTAGCGCGAGCTGTCGGGCGTGTGCACTTCGTCGATGAGCACGATCTCGTCACCGAGCAGGCCCAGCTCGTACTTCGTGTCGGCCAGGATCAGGCCGCGCCGGGCCGCGAGTTCGGTGCCCCGGGCGAACAGCCGGAAGCAGATGTCGGCGCACCGGTCGAACAGGTCCGCGGTCACGAGGCCCTCCGCGATCGCGTCGTCGCGGCCGAGGTTCCGGTCATGCGCTTCGAACTTGGTCGTCGGGGTCAGGATCGGGGCCTCCAGCCGCTCGTTCTTGCGCAGTCCTTCAGGCATCAGGTTGCCGGCGACGTTCCGCGCGCCCGCCTCGTAGTTGAACCACAGCGATGTCTTCGTTACGCCCGTGATGTAGGCGCGAACGACGAATTCAAGCGGCACGGGAGCGCACTCGCGGACGCGCACGACGTTGGGGTCAGGGACCTCCAGGAGGTGATTGGCGACGATGTCGGAGGTGGCGCCGAACCAGTAGTTCGCAATCTCGTTGAGGACCTGTCCCTTGAACGGGATAGTCCCGAGGGGCCGGTCGAACGCCGACAGCCTGTCCGTGGTCACGATGGTGCGGACGTCGCCGTCGACGTAGCTGTCGCGCACTTTGCCCTCGCGGCGGACGCCAAGGTGGCCGAAGTCCGTCCGGTCGAGCGTGCCCAGCAGTTCCCTGGCCAGCCTCTCGTCCGAGAGCATCGGCGTCCCTTCTCCGATACGCAGCGGTGACCCCATGACGTCCTCCCTTTCGATCATCCGGTCCATCGCGTCGACCCGGCCAGCCGCTCGCCGGGCCGCCTCCGCCAGGCGCCGGCGGTGCTCAGCCAGCCGCGCCCGCCGCGCGGCCCGGTCAGTGGCATCGACGACGGCGGCGACATCCCCCAGCGGCATGCCGACATCCCGCAACGCGGCGAGGGCGCGCGCCCGCGGCAGCTGGCGCAGCCCGTAGCGGCGGTAGCCGGTGCGATCATCGACCTCGGCAGGCACGAGCAGGCCGACCTGGTGATAGTGCCGCAACGTCTCCACCGTCAGCCCCGACAACTGCGCGAACGCGCCGACACCGACCAGCTCGCTTGAATCCACACCGGCAGTATCCAACCCTCGGCCGCCCGAGAGGCAAGGCGGGGAGGAAGATCAGGCCCGGATCGCCGCCGGCGACTCCGCGAGCGAGCCGGGGTAGAAGCCGCGCGCCGTGCGGAGCACCTCATCGAGCGGCGGCCACCACGGCCCGTGCCGCAGCGAGCCGAGCTCGCTCAGCAGGGCGTCCGCCTGCGCGGCGGGTGAGGCGCCGGCCGCCACCGCCACCCGGTTCGGCCGGACCGCGCGCAGCGGCCCGAGGTAGAAGTCCGCGCGTCCCGCGCCGGGAGCACCGGGAGCACCGGGAGCACCGGAAGCGTCGGACGAACCCGGCGGGACGGCCGCGCCCGCCCCGCCCGGGGCGCTCTCGTCGGCGAGCACCAGGTAGTAGTCGGGCAGTTCGAACCGCTTGGACCGCCACGCGCCCATGGCCTCCGCCGCCCGCAGCTCGAATACGTCGCTCCGCTGCGGCTCGGCGCTGAGCTGCCACATCGCCTGCCAGGCGGTGGCGACCTCACGCAGCGGGTCGGCGGCGACCAGCACATAAGGCGCGGAAATGCCGGCCGCCCGGCGCAGCGCGCCCGCCGCCGCCTCGAGCCCGGTCCCCTCGGTCCCGGCCCCCCCGGCCCCGCCGCCCGCGCCGGCACCGCCCGCGCCGGCACCGCCCGCGCCAGCACTGGCAGGCGCCGGCTCCGGCCGGACGAGCACGACGTTCAGTGACCGGCCCACGGCGGCGAGAACCTGCTCGCCGGGCCGTCCCGCGAGGACCACGACGGTCGACGGATTGTGCCTCACCCGCCCGATCATAACGGCCGCGAGCTGAACCGCCCCGGACCGAGCTCACCGGGCGGCCCGGGACGGGTCGGCGCGCGCCGAGCCTGGCCCGGTTGCCGTGCCCGCCGGCCATGGCCCCAGGCCGGCCCGCGTCCATTTGGGGGCGTGCCAAGAGGAGGGAGACTCCGCTAGAGTCGTGAACGCGTGAGCCACCAGGCGTTGAGGGGCGGGTACCGATGAAGTTGCCTCCGGTTGAGTACGAGGCGCCTGCGACTGTCGAGGAAGCGGCCGGCCTGCTGGCCGAGTACCAGGACGAGGCGAGCGTGCTGGCCGGCGGGCAGAGCCTGATCCCGCTGCTCGCGCTCCGGCTGGCCCGCCCCGCGGTGCTCGTCGACGTCAACGGCGTGGCCGGGCTGTCCGGGGTGTCGCGGGTCAACGGCTGGCTGGCCGTCGGCGCGACGACGCGCGAGTACGTGGCCGAGGAATCGCCCGAGGTCGCCCAAGCGGTACCGCTGCTCGCCGCCGCCCTGCCGCTGATCGGTCATGAGGCGATACGCAATCGCGGCACGATCGGGGGCAGCCTGGCGCACGCCGACCCGGCGGCCGAGCTCCCGGCGGTCGCCCGGGCCCTGGACGCCGAGTTCGTGGTGCGCAGCGCATCGCGAAACCCGCGTCATCGCGGCGGCGGACTGGTTCGAGGGTTACCTGGCGACAGCGCGCCGCCCGGATGAGCTCCTCACCGAGGTCCGCTTCCCGGTGGCGGCGCCCGGTACCGGGGCCGCCTTCCAAGAGGTCGCACGGCGGCACGGCGACTTCGCCATCGTCGGCCTCGCCGCCCAGCTCACCCTGGCGCGAGACGGCACGATCGCCGACGCGCGGCTGGCGTTCTCCGGCGTGGCCGACGTGCCGGTCCGGGCGACGGGCGCGGAGGACCTGCTTGGCGGCCGGCGCCCGTCGGCGGAGCTGTTCGCGGAGGCGGCCGCCGCGGCGGCCGCCAGCCTCGACCCGCCCGCCGACCTGCACGGCTCGTCGGAATACCGGAAGAAGGTAGCGGCCGCACTAGTCCGGCGCGGGTTGCGGGCGGCCGCGGATAACGCCCAGGAGAGGCAGTGACGATGGCGGACGTTACCGTGACGGTGAACGGTGAAGCACGCGCCCGTTCGGTGGAAGCTCGCAAGACGCTGGCCGACTTCCTGCGCGACGACCTCGACCTCACCGGGACCCACGTCGGCTGCGAGCACGGCGTCTGCGGCGCGTGCACGGTCATCGTGGACGGCCGGGCGGTGCGCTCCTGCCTGATGCTCGCCGTCCAGGCGGCAGGCAGCGAGGTGACCACCGTCGAGGGGCTGGCGAGCGACGGTGAGCTCGGCCCGCTGCAGCAGGCGATGGCGGACTCGCACAGCTTCCAGTGCGGCTTCTGCACGCCGGGGTTCGTCATGCAGGCCACCGCGTTCCTCGGCGCCCACCCGGACGCGGGCGAGCGGGAGATCCGTGAGGCGCTGTCGGGCAACATCTGCCGGTGCACCGGCTACCAGAGCATCATCGACGGCGTCCTGCTGGCCGCGCGGCGCGGCCGGGAAGCCTGACCAGGCAGGACCAAGCAGGACCAGCAGGCAGCGGACCAGGCAGGACCAAAGCAGGACCACGGCAGGACCACGGCAGGACCAAGAGGAGCGGCGATGGCTCAGATTGCGGCCCAGCGCTACACCGGCACCAGCGTCAAGCGCTCGGAGGACCCGCGCATCCTGACCGGCGGCGGGCGCTACGTCGATGACATCAAGCTGCCGGGGATGCTGCACGCGGCGTTCGTCCGCTCGCCGATGGCCCATGGCCAGGTACTCGACAGTCGACGCTTCAGGCGCAAGGGAACTTCCGGGCGTCGTCGCGGTGTACACCGGGGCGGACATGGCGACGATGACGCTCCCCGGGCAGGACCCGCTGTTCGCGATGATGGGCGGCGGCGGGCCCGCACCCGAGTACACCCTGCTCGCGACGGACAAGGTGCGCTTCGTCGGCGACCCGGTGGCGATCGTCATCGCGGAGAGCCGGTACCTGGCCGAGGACGGGTGCGAGCTTGTCGAGGTCGACTACGCGGACCTGCCGCCGGTCGCGACCGCGGCCGCCGCCCTGGACGCGGGCAGCCCGCGGCTGTTCGCCAACCTGGACGACAACATCATCGGCCCGCACAAGCGCAGCGAGTTCGGCGACGTAGCCGGAGCATTCAACCGCGCGGACCGCATCGAAGAGTTCCACATCGACGTGCACCGCCACCAGAACGTCCCGATGGAGGGGC
Source organism: uncultured Actinomycetota bacterium (assembly GCA_963811335.1). Lineage (GTDB taxonomy): Bacteria > Actinomycetota > Actinomycetes > Streptosporangiales > Streptosporangiaceae > Trebonia. The sequence goes on from CAWERB010000017.1 coordinate 261,717, forward strand.
GCGGCATCGTGGCGAGCCACGACGCGGAGACGGGCATCATGACGGTGCACGCGGCGACGCAGGGCGTGCACATGACCCGGATGGGCATCGCCATGCGGCTCGGCATGGACGCGGACAAGGTGCGCGTGCTCGCCGGGGACATCGGCGGCTCGTTCGGGCTGAAGATCGGCGCCTCGCGCGAGGAGCTCGCCGTCGCCGCCGCGTCCCGCGCGCTTGGCCGCCCGGTCAAGTGGACCGAGGACCGCGGCGAGAACCTCGCCGCGTCCGGGCACGCCCGCGAGGAGAGCTTCGACGTCCGGGCCGCCGTCAGCAAGGACGGCGACCTGCTCGGGCTGGACGTGGCGATGGTGATCGACATCGGCGCGTACCCGGTGATGGGCACGATGGTCGCCGGCATCATGGAGGGGATGATGCCCGGCCCGTACAAGCTCGCGGGGTTTGGCTTCGAGTCGACCGCGGTCGCCACCAACAAGGCGTCGTACATCGCCTACCGCGGCCCCTGGGCGTCGGAGACGTTCGTGCGGGAGCGCGTGCTTGACCTGCTCGCGAAGGACCTCGGCCTCGACCCGCTGGATATCCGGCTGCGCAACGCCGCGCCGCGCACCGACCCGCCGGCCGTCATGGTCACCGGGCGCCCGCTGGTCGGCGTCACCACGCGGGAGTCGCTGGACCGGGTCGCCGAGATGATAGACATCCCCGCCTTCAGGCGCCGCCAGGCGCAGGCACGGGAACAGGGCCGTTACCTGGGCATCGGCCTGGCGACGTTCATCGAGGGCGCGCCTGGGCCGCGGTCGCCCGACGGGCCCAGCGGCCCGATGGGCCTGGAGCACATGCGGCTTTGGCTGACCGAAGACGGCATCCTGACCCTGTTCACCGGCCAGATGCCGCACGGCCAGAGCCACCAGACCACCCTCGCGCAGATCGCCGCCGACGAGTTCGGCGTGCCGTTCGAGCAGGTCCGCGTCGTCGTCGGGGACAGCGCCGTGGTGCCGTTCGGGTTCACCGGCGGCAGCCGGTCGGCCACCATGACCGGCGGCGTGGCGCTGCACGGCGCCCGCCAGCTCAAGGGCAAGGTGCTCGACTTCGCGGCGCAGCTCATCGAGGCGAGTGCCGCGGACCTGGAGATCGTCGACGGCATGGTCCAGGTGGTCGGCGACCCCGACACCGCGCTCGGCGTCGGCGAGGTCGCGCGGCGGGCGGCGTCGGGGGAGTTCGGCGCCGAGCCCGACGCCAAGCTCGAGGTCGAGGCCTCGTTCGACGGCGGCGAGGGCGGCTGGTCGGGCGGCACCCACTGCGCCATCGTCGAGGTCGACGTGGAGACCGGCATCGTGACGGTCGAGCGGTACGTCGCGGCGGAGGACTGCGGCGCGCTCATCAACCCCGCCGTGGTGGAGGGCCAGATCCGCGGCGGCATCGCGCAGGGCATCGGCGCGGTGCTGCTCGAGCGGTCCGCCTACGACGCCGACGGCAACTACCAGTCGGCCACGTTCATGGACTACCTGCTGCCGACCGCCTGCGAGATCCCGCGGCTCGAGATCGAGCACCTGCAGACCGTGGCGACCGACCCGGACGTCAACTTCCGCGGCGTGGGCGAGGGCGGCATGATCGTCGCGCCGCCCACCCTGGTGAACGCGATCGAGGACGCGCTCGCCCCGTTCGGCGTGCGGATCTACGAGCAGCACCTGCCGCCGGCCCGCATCCTCGAGCTCATCGACGAGGCGGCCGCCGGCTGACGCCGCCGGACAAAAGACCACCGCCCGTTCGGACGAAGGACATTCGCCAGAACGGGCGGTGGTGTTACCCGATGATCAAGCTCAGATGGCGCGGACGTGCTCGGCCTGCGGGCCCTTCTGGCCCTGCGTGATGTCGAACTCGACGCGCTGGTTCTCGTCCAGGCTGCGGTAACCGTTTGACTCGATAGCCGAGAAGTGGACGAAAACGTCCTGGCCTCCGCCGTCGACACTAATGAACCCGAAGCCCTTGTCCGAGTTGAACCACTTGACTGTTCCCTGCGCCACGCGCATTTTCTCCTTGCCTACGATCAGTCCCCGCACCTCGCGGAGACCCCGGCAGTAAATCCGCGAGCGCGTCATGAAGCCACGTACACAGAAGCTACAACCAGTGGTCACAACCATAGCAGGGGGCAGGGTCATTCCCTGGCCGCGACACAGATTTTGGTCAGAAGTCGATGACGTTCCGTTACAAACAGTCAGGCGTCCGTTACAAACGGTCAGGCGTCGCGTTCGATCGGGCAGCTCATGCAGCGGGGGCCGCCCCGGCCGCGGCCGAGTTCGCTGCCCGGGATGGTGATCACCTCGATGCCGTTGTCCTGCAGGTAGGCGTTGGTGGTGACGTTCCGCTCGTAGGCCACGACCACGCCAGGGGAGATCGCGAGCACGTTGCAGCCGTCGTCCCACTGCTCGCGCGACGCCGCGTGCACGTCCTGGACCGCGGTGAGCACGGTGATCTCCGGCCGGTCAAGGGCGGCGGCGATGGCCCGGTGCATGTCCTGCGGCGGGTGGTCGGTGACCTTCAGCTCGCTGGCCGTCGCGCCGGGCTCGACCGTGTAGGACGGCAGCATGCCCATCCCGGCGTACTTGGTGAAGACGCCGTAGTCCGCCATGGTCAGCAGGGTGTCCAGGTGCATGAAGGCCCGCGCCTTCGGCATGTCGATGGCGACGAGGCAGCGGGCCGCGCCGGCGGCGAACAGCCGGCTGGCCAGCATCTCGACCGCCTGCGGCGTGGTCCGCTCGCTCATCCCGACAAGCACCGCCCCGTTGCCGATGACCAGCACGTCGCCGCCCTCGACGGTGGCCGGGGCGGCCTCCGCCCCGTGGTACCAGACGTCGAAGCCGGCCCCGGCGAACATCGGGTGCCAGCGGTAGATGGCCTCGTCGCTGATCGTTTCCGGTATCCGGGCCGGGCGGCGCATCGCGTTGACCGACACCCCGCCGTAGATCCAGCAGGAGGTGTCCCGCTGGTAAAGCAGGTTCGGCAGCGGCGCGAGCACGAAGCCGTCGGGGTCGAGTGAGTGGAAGGCGATGCTCTTCGGCACCGGGCCGAGCGCGGCGATCTCCCGCTTGGTGATCCCGCCGGCCAGGTGCCGGGCGAGCTCGCCCGAGCTCAGCCCGTCCATCGAGTCCCGCAGGGTCGCGGCGGCCAGCGGCCCGTGCCAGCGCGGGTCGAACAGGTGGTCAAGTATGTAGCCGCGGGCCTCGGGGATGTCCAGGGTCTGGGCGAGCAGGTCGCCGTAGTAGTGGACCGTCACGCCCCGGACGCGCAGCACGTCGGCGAACGCGTCGTGCTCGGCCTGCGCCCGGCTCACCCACAGCATGTCGTCGAACAGCAGGTCGGCGACGTTGTCCGGCGTCAGGCGCTTGAGCTCCAGGTCGGGGCGGTGCAGTATGACCTGCCGCAGGCGGCCGACCTCAGAATCGACGTGAAACATGCACCGAGCATCGCAGAGTGATCCGCGCGCGGGCCAGTCGTCGCCGCCGCCTGCCCGCGACGGATGGGAACAGAGGTATACAGACACGTAAGCAGGCGATTCACTCTTCGAAGATATTTTCACGTCCGGCTAACCGCGTACCGGGCGGTGCCGTACCCTGGAAGCACGGCTGGCTCAAGGCCTGCTGACTGGAGAACCGGGCGGCCGGGGGACCGGGCATAGAAGCACGCACGCGGCGCTGTGCTTAGCGGGTCGTTTCTGCCGTCGGGATGGAATGTCAGACCCCCTCGTTACGATGCCCGTGGCCCGGTATCGGCACCGGGCCCGTCCCGCTGGAACCGCTCCGGACGTACGACTGAAGAGAAGAGCGCGCAGTGGCTGACCGGCTTGTCGTTCGCGGCGCACGCGAGCACAACCTGAAGGATGTCTCGCTTGACCTCCCGCGCGACGCCATGATCGTGTTCACCGGCCTGTCCGGTTCCGGCAAGTCAAGCCTGGCGTTCGACACGATCTTCGCCGAGGGCCAGCGGCGGTACGTGGAATCGCTGTCCGCGTACGCCAGGCAGTTCCTCGGCCAGATGGACAAGCCGGACGTGGACTTCATCGACGGGCTGTCCCCCGCGGTCTCCATCGACCAGAAGTCGGCGAGCCGCAACCCCCGGTCCACCGTCGGCACGGTCACCGAGGTGTACGACTACCTGCGGCTGCTGTTCGCCCGCGCGGGCAAGCCGCACTGCCCGATCTGCGGCCGCCCGATCGCCAGGCAGACACCGCAGCAGATCGTGGACCGGGTGCTCGAGCTCGACGAGGGCACCAGGTTCCAGGTGCTCGCCCCGGTCGTCCGCGGCCGCAAGGGCGAGTACACCGAGCTGCTCAAGGAGCTGCAGGCCAAGGGCTACTCGCGCGCCCGCGTCGACGGGACGATCATCCGGCTGGACGAGGTCGCGAACGACGCGACGATCCTGCCGGCGCTGAAGAAGTACGAGAAGCACGACATCGAGGTCGTCATCGACCGGCTCGCGGTGAAGGACACCGCGCGGCGGCGGCTGACCGACTCGGTGGAGACCGCGCTCGGCCTGGCGGGCGGCGTGGTCATCCTCGACTTCATCGACCTGCCTGAGGGCGACCCGCACCGGGAGCGGATGTACTCGGAGCACCTGGCCTGCCTGTACGACGACCTGTCGTTCGACGAGCTCGAGCCGCGGTCGTTCAGCTTCAACTCCCCGTGGGGCGCCTGCCCGGACTGCACCGGGCTCGGCACCAGGATGGAGGTCGACCCGGACCTCATCGTCCCGGACCCGGCGAAGTCACTGGACGAGGGCGCGATCGCCCCGTGGGCGGGCGGGCACGTCAGCGACTACTTCGACCGGCTGATCGAGGCCCTCGCGGAGACGATCGGGTTCCGGATGGACACGCCCTGGGAGCGGCTGCCGGCCAAGGCGAAGAGCTCGCTGCTGCGCGGGCACGACACCCAGGTCCACGTGCGGTACAAGAACCGCTACGGCCGCGAGCGGTCCTACTACACGAGCTTCGAGGGCGCGGTCACCTACGTGGAGCGCCGCCACGCCGAGGCGGAGTCCGACTCGAGCAGGGAGAAGTTCGCCGGCTTCATGCGCGAGGTCCCCTGCCCGTCCTGCAAGGGCGCGCGGCTCAAGCCCGTCTCGCTCGCCGTCACCATCGACGGCAAGTCGATCGCCGACTACTGCTCCCGGCCGATCGGCGAGCTGGCCAAGAACCTGCTCGGCCTGCAGCTGTCCGAGCGCGACATGGCGATCGCGCGGCTCATACTCAAGGAAGTCAACGCCCGGCTCGGCTTCCTGCTCGACGTGGGACTTGACTACCTGAGCCTGGACCGGGCGAGCGCGACGCTGGCCGGCGGCGAGGCGCAGCGGATCAGGCTCGCCACCCAGATCGGCTCCGGCCTGGTCGGCGTGCTCTACGTGCTCGACGAGCCGTCCATCGGCCTGCACCAGCGCGACAACCAGAAGCTGCTCGACACGCTGCTGCGGCTGCGCGACCTCGGCAACACGCTCATCGTCGTGGAGCACGATGAGGAAACGATCCGCGCCGCCGACTGGGTGGTCGACATCGGCCCCGGCGCGGGCGAGCACGGCGGCCACGTGGTGGTCACCGGCACCGTCGAGGACCTGGTCAGCAGCGACACCTCGATGACCGGCGCCTACCTGTCCGGCCGCAAGCGGATCGAGGTGCCGAAGAAGCGCCGCAAGCCGACGAAAGGCCGCGAGCTGACCGTCAAGGGCGCGTCGGAGAACAACCTGCGCAACGTCGACGCCAGCTTCCCGCTCGGCTGCTTCATCGCGGTCACCGGGGTGAGCGGCTCCGGCAAGTCAACGCTGGTCAACGACATCCTCTACCGGGCACTCGCGAAGGAACTGCACGGCGCGCGCACCGTGCCTGGCAAGCACGTGCGGGTCACCGGCACCGACCACCTGGACAAGGTGGTGCACGTCGACCAGGGCCCGATCGGCCGCACCCCGCGGTCCAACCCGGCGACCTACACCGGCGTGTTCGACCACGTCAGGAAGCTGTTCGCGGCGACCACCGAGGCGAAGATCCGCGGCTACCAGCCGGGCCGGTTCTCCTTCAACGTGAAGGGCGGCCGCTGCGAGGCGTGCTCCGGCGACGGCACCATCAAGATCGAGATGCAGTTCCTGCCGGACGTGTACGTGCCGTGCGAGGTGTGCCACGGCGCCCGCTACAACACCGACACGCTGCAGGTGCACTACAAGGGCAAGAGCATCGCCGAGGTCCTCGACATGCCGATCGAGGAGGCCGCGGCGTTCTTCGAGGCCGTCCCGGCGATCCACCGGCACCTCAAGACACTCAACGAGGTCGGCCTCGGCTACGTCCGCCTCGGCCAGCCCGCCACCACCCTGTCCGGCGGCGAGGCGCAGCGCGTCAAGCTGGCCTCGGAGCTGCAGCGCCGCTCCACCGGCCGCACCATCTACGTGCTCGACGAGCCGACCACCGGCCTGCACTTCGAGGACATCCGCAAGCTGCTCGGCGTGCTCGCCAAGCTGGTCGAGACCGGCAACACGGTCCTGGTCATCGAGCACAACCTGGACGTGATCAAGACCGCCGACTGGCTCATCGACATGGGCCCGGAGGGCGGCACCGCCGGCGGCACCATCATCGCCACCGGCTCGCCCGAGGACGTGGCCGCCAACGACAAGAGCTACACCGGCCAGTTCCTCAAGCCCCTCCTGGCGAAGTAAGAGGATCATCCCGAACGGTCGCGTGTCCCACCCGTTCTCGTCGATATGACCCCTTTTAGGCGGGGCGGATCGGGGGCGGGCGGTCTGACCGCGGGCAGTCGTGGCCCATAGACCGGGCCCCGAACGCCCGCGGCTCCGACCGCCAGCGCCCCCGCTCCGCACCAAGTCAAAAGGCACACGCATCCCAGGCACCGCGGAGAGGGGCCTACGCGACCGAGGGCCACAGGCGGGCGGCGTCAAGCCGGGTCGAGGGGTCGAAGCGGAGCGGGCGGTAGCCGGTGTAGGTCTCGGCGAGCGCGGCGGCGGCGGTGCGGGAGCTGACCAGGTGGCGCAGCTGGGCGAGTTGCAGCTCGGACTCGAACTCGTCCTGGTCCGGGGCGATGTGCAGCATCGACGTCATCCACCAGGACAGGTGGGTGGACCGCCAGACCCGCTCAAGGCAGTAGTCGGAGTACGCCGCGGCGAGCTCGGCGTCGCCGTCGCGGATGAGCCTGATCAGCGCGGTGGCCAGGGCCGCGACGTCGGCGACCGCGAGGTTGAGGCCCTTCGCGCCGGTGGGCGGCACGATGTGCGCCGCGTCGCCGGCCAGGAACAGGTTCCCGTAGCGCATCGGGGCGGCCACGAAGGAGCGCATCGGCGTGATGGACTTCTGCAGCACCGGGCCGCTGGTCAGTGACCAGCCGGGCAGCGCGAACCGGGTGGCGAGCTCCGGCCAGATCCGCTCGTCCGGCCACCGGGCGATGTCCTCGTCGGCCGGCACCTGGAGGTAGAGCCTGCCGATCTCCGGGGTGCGCATGCTGTGCAGCGCGAACCCGTTGTCGTGCCGGCAGTAGATGACCTCGTCGGTGGACGGCGGCGCGGCGGCCAGGATGCCGAGCCAGGCGTACGGGTAGGAGCGCTCGGCGAGCATGGTGAGCCCGCCGGCCGGGATCGAGCGGCGGGTGATGCCGTGGAAGCCGTCGCAGCCGGCGATGACGTCGCAGGTGACCACGTGCCTTATCCCGCGGGCGTCGGTGTAGGACAGGACGGGGCGCGCGGTGTCGAGGCCGCTCACCGCGGTGTCGCTGACCTCGAACTCGAGGGCCGCCCCCGCCGCCGTGCGGACGGCGATGATGTCCTTGACGATCTCGGTCTGCGCGTAGATCGTGATCCACCGGCCGCCGGTCAGCTCGCGGAAGTTCAGGTGATGCCGTTCCCCGTCGAACTGCACGTAGATGCCGTCATGCTCAAGCCCCTCGGCGTCCAGCCTGGTGCCGAGCCCGGTTTCGCGGAGCAGCTCGACCGTGGTCGATTCCAGCATGCCGGCCCGCTGCCGCGTCTCGCAGTACGCCCGGCTGCGGTTCTCCACGCATACCGAGTCGACGCCGCCCAGGGCGAGCAGGTGGGAGAGGAGCAGGCCGGCAGGCCCGGCGCCCACGATCCCGACCTGGGTACGCTCATGCACGGTCATCCTGGCACCATCCTTAGCCGTCCCGATTACATCACCTTATGTAGCCATCTGACTCTTTATCGTAGCGATACGAAAAGTAATTACTAGATAACGAGACGTAAATCTTCTTGCAGTGCACAATGCACGGCGAGACGCGGCGACGGTGCCGTAGTTACGGACGGTGCACGAGTCAAACTGCGGTGCCCTGAGATGGCCCCGCCCGGCCCGATGACGCCAGGTCGCGGTACGGTGCGGCAGGTGGAGAGGATCATGACCGGGGCAGGGCCGGCCCAGGTAGTGCTCGAGCGGCCGCGCCGGCCGGCCTTCCTGCTCGTGCTCACGCACGGTGCCGGGGGCACACCGGACACCCGCGATGTCCTCGCGGTCCGCGATGCGGCGCGGGCGCTCGGCGCGGTGACCGCCCTGGTTACCCAGCCCTACCGGGTGCGCGGCGCCCGGGCGCCGGGGTCGGCGGAGAAGCAGGATGCCGCCTGGGCGGAACTGGTCGGCGTGCTCCGCCGGGAGACCGCCGGGGACGCGCCGCTGCCGTTGGTCCAGTGCGGCCGGTCGAACGGGGCCCGGGTCGCGTGCCGCACGGCGCGCCAGGTCGGCGCGGCGGGCGTCATCGCGCTGGCGTTCCCGCTGCACCCGCCCGGTCAGCCGGAGAAGTCGCGGGACGCGGAACTGCGCGGTGCCGGGACCAGCGTGCTAGTCGTCAACGGCGACAGGGACCCGTTCGGCATCCCGGAACCGGATGAGACGACGAGTGTGGTCATCCTTCCGGGGGAGACGCATGCCCTGTCGAAGCACCCCGCGGCGATCGGCGATGCCGTGACCGCCTGGCTGCTGACTTCGATGGGGATGACCCGGCGCCCTGCCTCCCTGGGGGACTAACCCCCAGACCCCCTGAGGCCCGGTCGCCTTACTGACCTCCCGGCCACTGCCGGACCCGCAGGGCCGCCGCCTCAGCTGGCGCGCGGGCTGCGGGTGAGTTCCCCGTTGCCCTGCCGGTCCTTAGGCGGCCGGCGCGTGATGGTCGGTGGGCCGGTGCGGTGCGATCATTCGCCCGTTGGGCAGCAGCTCACCGGTGTCTTCGAAGATCACGACGCCATTGCAGAGCAGTGACCAACCCTGCTCCGGGTGGCTCGCGATCGTGTGCGCCGCCTCACGGTCCGGCGCTGAAGCATCCGGACAGGGCGGAACGTGCGGGCACATGTCAGTGCCTCCTGGATTTCTTCATCAGTCCACGGCCTAACGTCACCTGGCCCGGACGGTCACTTGATGCTGCGCGACGATGCGCGGCAACCTGTTGCTCCCCAAATCCCCACCAAGTGGCCTAGACCACTTAACTTAACTTTGCCCCGCCGCGCCGGTGAGTGCAAGTGACTTGCCGGCGCGTTAAGCAGAGATTTCCCAAATATTGACACGGTCAAGCGGAGGTACTGGTTCAGACCTTCGGCAAAACTGACCGTCGCGGGGCGACTGTCCAGAATCCTACCGAACGCACCGGACCAACCGCTCCAATTCGCGATGGCCCGGTCTACCACGCGCCGTCCGGGCGGCGGCCTCGCCGGCTGGTTAGACCGCCGGGACGCGCGGGACCTCGGGGATGCGGTTGAGCCGGTGGTTCTCGCGGAGCGTGAGCAGCCGCTCGGCCTCGGCGGTAAGCGCGTGGACGGCGGGCTTCGCCTTCGCCTGGCGATTGAAGATGCGGTCCTCGTAGCCGCGCGGGCCGATCTCGGCGCGCTGCGCGGCGTAGGCGGCCCGCATGGCGGCGGTCAGCGCCGCGTCAAGCTCCTTGGCCAGCCGGTGCACCTCGGTCACCGGGGCGTGCGCGGCCTCGGCCCTGCGCAGCGCCGCGTCCGCGGCGCGCGCGGCGTCGAGCAGCTTCCCGCGCTCCGCCGCCTCCGCGACGTCCGCCGCGTGCAGGTTGAGTGCCTCCTGGCTCGGCTTGTACATCCCGGTTCCGTCTCCGTCCTCAGTGTCGGCCCGCACGTAGATTACGCCACCCGCGCTCCCGTTCGCGGGCCGGCTCCCGTGAATCCTCCGTCGGCTGTGTGCGCTAGCGGGGCCAGTCGCGGAACGCGTCCCGCAGGGCGGCGATGTCAGCGGCGCTGAGGCCGAAGGGAGTGAAGACGGACTCTCCCCAGCGGTCGAGCCGCCGTCCGGCGTCGGCGAAGTCGCGGTCCTCAAGCCCGGGGTCGAGCCGGCGGGCGAGGCGGATCGCGTCCTGCACGCTGTAGTGCTCGAGGGCGGCGGCCGTGTCGATGTAGTCACGCGGCTCGGCTCGCCCGGCCAGCGCGCAGACCTTGCCGCCGACCACGTCCTCAAGGCTGAGCACGGGTCCCACGTCCATGGTCACCGGCTGCCTGGTCCGGTCGAAGTAGGCCATCTGGAGCATCATCTGCTGCCCGTCGGGCGCGGTGACGGTCCACTCGGCGAGGCCCTCGCCCATGCCTTCGAAGATGTCGGACATGCCGTCGGCGTTATCCTCGCGCTGCGCTTCGAAGCCGGCTGCCTGGAGAGCCGCCTCGACGGAGCCCGCCGCGGCCCCGACGCCGGCCTCGTCGTTGGTGAACAGGTCCACGTCCTGGGTCGGCCGGGTAATGAGGCCGTGCGCGATCAGCGCGTTGCCGCCGCCGAGCGCGAAACCGTACCGGGTGGCGACGCGCAGCGCGACGGTGGCGACCCTCCGGTGCAGCTCAGTGAGCGGCATCAGGGCCGCGGCCGGAACACGATCACCACAGGCGATGGTGCCGCGCCGGCCTCAAGGGCCGCCATCTTATCGCTCATACGTTCTAGCGTAGCAGGGGGCGGCTTCATTAACAGGACACGGCGGGCAACCTTTCCGTCCGCCCGCAGTCATAACTACGTGGACCGAATGGACACCCGTGCTCCCGGGGCGGCACGCACCGAGGCCGAACGGCGCGTCACCGTCCTGTATGAGGCGCACGCGCTCAGCCTGGCCCGGCTCGCGCTGCTCATGCTCGGCGATTCCGCTGCCGCGCAAGACGTGGTACAGGACGCCTTCCTCGGCCTGTACCGCCGGTGGCACAAGCTCACCGACATCGGCGCCGCGCCCGCCTACCTGCGCGCGAGCGTACTTAACGGCTGCCGGACGGTGCTGAAGCAGCGGTCCCGGGTGCCTTTCGAGACCGCTGACGAGCCCTTGGAGTCGGCCGAGGCGGCCCTGATCCACACCGAGGAGCAGCGCGGGGTGCTCGCCGCGGTCCGGCGGCTCCCGGCCAGGCAGCGTGAGGCGCTCGTGCTGCGCTACTACCTCGACATGACCGAGGACCAGGCCGCCGCGGCGATGGGGGTCAGCCGAGGAACCGTCAAGTCCGCCACCTCCAGGGCCGTCGCCGCCGTTGGCCGGATGCTCAGGGAGGAATCATGAGCCCGCTCGAACAGGACATCCGAGACAGCCTGCGCTCGGAGGCGGAGCGGCTGGGCGCGGTGCGCCCGTTGCCCCTGCCGCCCGCGGCCGCTCCCCGGGGGCGGGGGCACGCACTGCGCGCCCCCGGGCCGCGCTGGCAGCGCCCGTGGCAGGCCCCGGTCATGGCCGCGGCCGCGATCGTGTTGGTCGCCGCCGCCCTGGTAACCGCCAAGGTGCTGCAGAACGGGAGCGTGGTTCCCGCGGCCAGCCCCGGTCCCGTCCCGGCCGCGTCGGCCGGAGCCACCGCCGGTGCCACCCCGCGGTACTACGTGCGGATCGGCTGGGGCACGGCGCCGGGTCAGCACCAGAACCAGTTGAAATGGGCCATCTGGGTGGGTGACGTGCAGACCGGGAAGACCCTCGGCTCGTACGACCTCCCCAAGGAGGGCGACTCCAAGGGAGGCAACGCGTTCGTGTGGGCGGCCAGCGGCGCGGCGGATGACCGGACGTTCGCGGTGTCCGCGAGCACCTTCAAGCCCGCGCCGGCCCCGGTCGCCGGTCCCGCCCGTTTCTACCTGTTCAAGGTCTTCCCCGGGTCCGCCAACCCGGTCCGGGTGACCCCGCTGGCCCTCCAGGCCACGTCGGCCACCGCGGACGCCACGCGGGTCATCTCGATAGCGCTGTCCGCGGACGGGACGGAGCTCGCCGTCTTGTCCAATGACGGCAAGTCGGTCGGGCTTGGCGTCTACTCGGTGGCCACCGGGCGGCGGCAGCACTTCTGGTCCGCCGCCATCAGCGGCCTGAACCGCGTCAACACCCCGGTCACCGACGTCAGCTGGGTCGGTGACGCCACCGTGGCGTTCGCGTTCATCCAGGCCCCGCATGTCCGCCAGGACGTCCGGACGCTGGACGTCAACGCGGCCGGCCCGGGCCTGCTCGCCGACAGCCGGGTCGTCTGGTCGCAGTACGTCCCGCCGCCCGCCGGCGGCAAGTACGGCAAGGGCACACCGCGAACCTGCGACACGCCGTTCCTCACCGGCAACGGGCAGGCGGTGGTGTGCGCCACCAGGTCCTACTCGGCGAGCACCAGGCGCCTGTCAGGGCTATGGCTGGCCTACCCGCTTGCCACTCCGGCGCGGCCCCGCGTCATCGGCAGCGTCCAGGTGCCGCCGAACGTGAAGGACTTCGCCATCCCGAACACGGTGGAGTGGACGAACGCGACAGGCACCGAGGTGCTCGGTTCCTGGAACACGGAGACCGTGGCGTACAGCAAGGACTTCCCGGGTCCGGCCACGACGGTGACGAACCACTACGCGTTCATCGGCGGCGGCAAGATCAGGCCGTTTCCCTGGGTCCCCAGCTTCGATGACGCCTGGTAGGGCAGCCGCGCCGGCTGGTTGCCCGGTCAGGCCGGGCTGGACCGCGTAAGGCGCTGACCGCCGCCCGCAGTGACTGGTGCCGCTCCTCCCAGGCCCGCCTGACCCCCTTGGGCAGGAACAGGTCCGGCCACAGGCTGGCCAGGGTGGCGCCGTCGAGGTACGTGGTGAGGTCCTCCGCGCGGCTGGCCTCACGCAGCACCGTCTGGTAGAACCAGCGCAGCATGTCGGGGTCAGCGAGGTCGAACCAGTGGTCGGGCAGGCTCCAGAACAACCGCAGCGGCAGCTTGACGGCCCCGGTGACCGGGCCGTGCAGGTCACCGAGGTCGTCGATGACCAGCACGTGGCGGCCGGGCCGCGCCTGGTACGGGGCCAAGTGCGCGGCGGGGACGGGCCGGGCAGGCTGCCCGTGCGCGTAGCCGCCGAGGCCGGCCGCCGGCTTTGCCGGCCGCGCCCGCGCGCATGACATCCGGCAAGTACTTGTAGATCGTGGACCGGCTGACGCCCAGCTGCCTGGCGACGCCTGAGACGGTGCTCTCCGGGGTGAGCAGCATGTCCCGTACCTCATGGAGTTGCCCGGCGGTGAGCGCGGGCGGCCGCCCGAGGCGCTTGCCCTGGGCGCGCGCGGCGGCGAGCCCGTCGCTGGTCCCCGCGGAGATCGCCGCGCGCCCGGCGTCGGCCAGGCCGGCGAATACCCGGAATACCGCGTCACCGCCCGGCGCGCCGGTATCGAGGTCCTCGCGCAGCGACCGCAGCCCGGCACCGCGCGCCCGCACCTCCGTCACGGCGGAGATCACGTCCCGCTGGGCCCGCCCGAGCTGACCGAGGTCGGTCACCACCAGGACGTCTCCGGGGCGGAGCGCGGCAAGGCACTCGCGCAGCCGCGGCAGGCCGGCCTCCCGGCCCGCCGCCTCATCGGCGAAGACCGCGGCGCACCCGGCGCTCTGGAGCGCCCGGGCCCGCTCCCCGGCCATCGCCGGGTCGTCGCCGGCTGCCCGCGCGTACCCGATCAGCCGGCCGCCGCCGGCCCCCGCCCCGCTCAGGGCGCCGGCCCTCGCCTCCGTGTCCGTGCCGCTCATGGCCCCAGTGTACAAGAAAGGGCGGTGCATCTTTAGAGACATGTCTTTTTATTAACATGATCCTTTTTCGGACACCCGGTCACGACGCGCTCCCGGCGGGGCCAGCTCGGACACCCGGTCACGGTGCGCTCCCGGCCGGGCAGGCTCGGCTACCTGATCAGGGTGACGCGCAGCGCGACGGGCGGCAGGGCGATATGCCATTGAGATCTCCGCTGGGGCCCGTCCATCCGCCGCCGCTCCGCCTTTCGTCGCTATCATCCCTCTATGCCTGGTTCGGTGGGGACTCTGGTGGGCGGCAGGTACCTGCTGGCCGAGCCCGTCGGCCGTGGCGGGATGGGCCGGGTCTGGCGCGGCCGGGACTGCCTGCTTGACCGCGAGGTTGCGGTTAAGGAAGTGCTGCTGCCGCGACAGTTGCTGCCCGAGGAGCACGCCGAGCTCGTCGCCCGGACGATGCGCGAGGCGCAGGCCGCGGCCAGGCTCGATCATCCGGGTGTGATCACCGTTCATGACGTGGTGGAGCATGACGGGACGCCGTGGATCGTGATGCAGTTCGTCTCCGGCCGCTCGCTGGGCGCCGAGATCGCCGAACGGGGGCGGCTTGGCTGGCAGCGGGCGGCCGAAATCGGTGCCCAGGTCGCGGATGCGCTGGCGCACGCGCACGCCGCGGGCATCGTTCATCGTGACCTGAAGCCGGACAACATACTGCTGCATGCGCGCGGTGCCCTGGTCACCGACTTCGGCATCGCCCGGATCGTCGACGCCACCACCGAGCTGACCGGCTCAGGCGTGCGGATGGGTACCACGCATTACATGGCGCCCGAGCAGCTGGAGGGCGGTAGCGTCGGCCCGCCGGCCGACATGTGGGCGCTCGGCGCCACGCTGTACGCCACCGTCGAGGGAGTACCGCCGTTCGACGGCCCCACGCTGATGGCAGTCATCTCGGCAATCCTTACCAAGCCGCCCCGCCCGGCCGAGCACGCGGGCCCGCTTGGCGGCCTGATCTGGGCGCTGCTCTCCAAGGACCCCGGCGGCCGGCGCACCGCGGAAGCCGCGGCCGCCGCGCTCGCGGCGTACGCCGCCTCGCCAAGCCCCGTCCCCGCCGGCGCGGGCGCGTTCCGTCAAGCAGGCGCACCGCCGGCGTGGCCCGGCGAGCGCTCGCGACGGGAATCCGACGCCGCCGGCCTGGCTAGCACGATTTCCCCGGGCACCGCATGGCCGGGGACAGGAACGCCGCAGGAGGCGCGCGGCCGGGTAACGCGCCGGCTCGCCCGGCGGCAGGTCCTTGGCGGGATCGCCGGGCTTGCCGCGGGAGGTGCGCTGCTTGGCTGGGGGCTCGACCAGGCAGCCGGGCCAGGGAGCGGTAGTGCGGGCCCAGGTACCAGCATCTCGTCGCCTGCGGCGGGCAAGAGCCGCGGTGGCACGCCATCGGCGGCCAGGTCCGCTACCGCCTCGAGCCCGGCGACGGCCGGCAGCGGCCCGCCGCAGGCACCGGGAACCATGCTCTGGAAGGCCAAGTCGCCCGGCCAGCTGGTGGACAACGTGGTCGCGGCCGACGGAGTGGTCTACACGGCGGACAACACCACGAGCGGGGGGCCCGGCGACCACCTCGTGTCCGCCGTCGACGCGTCAACCGGCAAGGTGGTCTGGCAGGGGAGCAACTACGCCGAGATCTACACCGGCCCTGCGGTGGGCAACGGGCTGGTCTACTTCGGCAGCGACTACCACACGGTGACGGCGCTGTCGGCCGCCACCGGGCACGGCGTCTGGCAGGCCACCGTCGGCGACGTCATCGAATCGCCGCCCGCGGTGACTGGCCAGGCCGTCTACTTCGCGAGCTACGACCAGTTCGTCTACTCGGTTAGCGCCGCCAAGGGCAAGCTGATCTGGCGTTCGCTGATCGGGATCAGCGTGTCGTTCGTCACCGCGGGCGGATCCTACGTCTACGCGGCGGCGGGGTCGAAAACCGCGGCGCTGCGCGTCAGCGACGGCACCACCGCCTGGTCATCGCCTGGCAGTTCCATCGTCCTCGCCGTGGCCGGCACCGCGGTGCTCGTCGGCGGAAGCGGAACCTGCTACGCGGTCGACGCGCAGACGGGCGCGCAGTCCTGGTCCTCCGACGTCGGCGGGACCGTCACGCACATCCTGGCCTCAGGCGGCGTCGCGTACGTGGCGTCCGACGACGGCTATGTCCGCGCGATCAATACCGCTGACGGCAGCCTGAAGTGGGCCCATAACGCGAACAGGTTCGTGAAATCCGGAATCGCCGCCGCGAACGGCGTGGTCTACTTCGGCTGCGAGGACCGCCGCGTCTACGCGGTGGACGCCGCGGGCGGCCACCTGAAATGGAGCTACCAGACCGGCGGCGCGGTCGACTCCGGGATCGCGGTGTACCAGGACAGGGTTTCTCGCGGGAAGCATCGACGGCTACCTGTACGGCCTGCAGGCGTAACGCCGTCACCCGCTGGCCGGCCGCCCCGCTTGCCGGGCGAGTTCCGCCCACGCTTGCGCCAGGCCGTCCGCGAAAGCGGGATCGGCGATCGTCCCGTCCGTGCCGATCGCCGGCCGGTCCACCGGGATGTGGCGGCAGGCGGCCTCGACGACGACCGCGCCCACGTACCCGAGCACGCTCGCCAGGGTCCGCTGCGCGCCGAGACCCCGGTTCGCCGCGGCAACGTTGAGCCAGGCGACGGGCTTCTCGTAGAGCTGGCCGCCGCCGACCGTCCAGTCGAGCAGGTTCTTGAGGCTGCCAGGCAACGTGCCCGCGTACTCCGGGGTGCAGAACAGCACCGCGTCTGCCGCCTCGATCTCCCGCCGCAGCTCCGCGACGGGTTCCGGCACGACCTCGCCGTCGTGATCGGGGTTGAACGCGGGCAGGCCGGCGAGGCCCTCGTAGAGCACCGCCGTGTCCCCAGGCGGCGCGAGCGCCGCCGCGGTCGCCAGCGCGGCGGTGTTGGCGGAGCCGCTCCGCGTGCTCCCCGATACCAGCAAGACCTGCATGCCGCTCCTTTTTGCTCCGGCCATCCTGCCACGGGCCGCCGGAGAAACTCATCCCGGCCGCCGGATGAACATAGCAGGACATTTAACAACGTCAGAAGTTTCGTAGTTACGCCACTTCTACTCGCCGGTAACCGGTGTTACAACAATGGTGCGCGCGCGTGCAACTGGTCATTCGGAGCCCCCCGCTCGAAAGGGAAACCCCCATGCGCCCCTCACGCATGCCCACCGTCGGCATCCTGACCGGCAGTACCGCACTCGCCGCAGCACTCGCCTTGGCTCTCGTCGCAGCGGCGCTGCCCGCGAACGCCGCCACCGTGAACTACGTGGCCCTCGGCGATTCCTATTCCTCCGGCGTCGGGGCCGGCAACTACTACTCATCAAGCGGCTCCTGCGACCGCAGCCCCAACGCCTATCCGGCGCTGTGGGCGGCGGCCAACTCAGTCACCTCGTTCACCTTCGCCGCCTGCTCCGGCGCCGAGGTGGCCGACGTCATCAGCAGCCAGCTCTCCGCGCTCAGCTCCTCGACCACCCTGGTCAGCTTCACGATCGGGGGAAACGACGCTGGTTTCGCCTCGATCATGGAAAGCTGCATCCTGTCCTCCACCAGCACCTGCGAGAATGACGTCGCCTCGGCCGAGGCGAGCATCAACGCGACGCTGCCAGGGAAACTCGCCACGCTGCTGTCCGACGTGCACGCCGCTGCCCCGGCGGCCCGGGTCGTCGTCCTCGGGTATCCCGATTTCTACGACCTCAGCCCGTCGATCTGCATCGGCCTGAGTCGCGGCGACCACAAGGCAATCGACGCCGGCATCAACGACCTCGACGGCATCCTCGCGACCGCGGCGGCGAACAACGGCGCCGTGTTCGCCGACCCGCGGCCGGAGTTCTCCGGTCATGAGCTGTGCGACGGCTCCGGCTGGCTCCACTCGCTCACCATCCCGATCGGCAGTTCGTATCACCCGAGCGCCACCGGCCAGGCGAGCGGCTACCTGCCCGCCTTCAGCGCCGCCGCCTGACGCCAGGGCGTTGCCGTAAGCCAGTTGCCCGCAGGCTGGTAGTTGACCTGCGGGCAACTGGCTCGCTCGCGGGGCGCAGCGCCGCGAGCCGTTAGCGCGGAGGATTTCCAAGCGCCGTCAGGCGAGGCTGGCGGCCCAGCGGGCGTGCAGGTCGGCGTACTGGCCGGTGCCGCCCATCAGCTCGGCGGGCGAGCCGTCCTCGACGATCTCGCCGGCCGCCAGCACGAGCACCCGGTCGGCGATCGCCACCGTGGACAGCCGGTGCGCGATGATCAGCGCGGTGCGCCCGGCGAGCACCGTGCGCAAGGCCGACTGGACGAGCCGCTCCGAGGGGATGTCGAGCAGCGCGGTCGCCTCGTCGAGTACGAGTACCGAGGGCGCCGCGATGAACGCACGGCAGAACGAGATCAGCTGCCGCTGTCCCGCCGACAGCTTGCCGCCGCGCTTGCCTACCGCGGTCGCGTATCCGTCGGGCAGCGCCGCGATGAACGTGTGCGCGCCGATCGCCCGCGCCGCCGCTTCGACTTCCTCGTCGGTCGCCGCGGGCCGCCCGAGCCTGATGTTTTCCGCGACCGACCCCTCGAAGAGGTAAGACTCCTGCGTGATCAGCACGATCTCGCGCCGGAGCACGTCATCGGGCAGCTCGCGCAGGTCCACCCCGTCGAGCAGCACCTGGCCCGCGTTGGGGTCGTAGAACCTGGCGAGCAGCCGCGCCACCGTGGTCTTGCCCGCCCCGGTCTCGCCGACCAGCGCCACCGTCTGCCCGGCGGGTATGTCGAGTGAGAAGTCAGGCAGCACGACCGCCTTGCGGTAACCGAACCGCACCGAGTCGAACGACACCCGCCGGCCGGACAGCCACGCCAGGCAACTCGGCCGGGAGCGCTGGCTCGGCGACGGACGGTTCCTCCTCAAGGACGCCGGAGAGCTTCTCAAGCGCGGAGGCGGCGCCCTGGAAGGAGTTGTAGAACTGGGAGACCTCCTGCAGCGGGTCGAAGAACCGCTGCAGGTACAGCAGGAACGAGGCGAGCACGCCGACCTTGATGTCACCGTCGAGCACACGGAAACCGCCGTAGCAGAGCACGATGCCGGTGATGACGTTGCCCACCATCGCGATGCCCGGTGCGAAGACCGCGGACAGCTGCGACGACCGCTTCGACGCGGCGGCGTAATCCCCGGACAGCCCGTCGAAGATCTCCTCGTTCCGCTTTTCCCTGCGGAACGCCTGCACCGCTCGCAGGCCGCCGAATGTCTCCACGAAGTGCACGATGACCAGCGCGTTGGCATCTCGGATGCGGCGGTAGGCGATCGCGGACTCGCGACGGAACCAGGCCGACAGCCAGACGAGCGGAATGAAGCCGGACAGCACGACGAGCGCGAGCGGCCAGTCGAGCAGCAGCATGCCGGTGCCGACGAGCAGCAGCGTCAGCACCGCCATGATCAGCGAGTCGAGGCCCTCGTCGAACAGCGCGGAGATCGCCTCCACGTCTGAGGTCTGCCGCGAGATCACCCGGCCCGAGGTGTAGGACTCGTGGAACGACACCGACAGGCGCAGCGTGTGCGCGAACAGCCGCCGCCGCAGTTCGAGCACTACCGTCTGGCCGATCCGCCCGGTCATCGTGACGAACGACTGGGACGCGAACGCCTGCACGAGGACCGTCACCGCGAAGGCCAGCGCGATCCACAGCAGCGGCCCCGCGTTCCCCTTCAGCATCGGCGGCAGCCCGTTGTCGATCGCGACGCCGATCAGCCACGGCCCGGCGAGCGCGCACAGCGAGGAGAGCACGATCAGCACCGCGGTCAGCGTCACGCTGCGCCGGTGCGGCCGCAGCAGGTTGGCGAGCAGCACCCGGCTGCGCCGCCGCAGCAGCGCCGCGAGCGGCGCTGACACGTCGTCGGCGTGCTCGGCCGCGATGCCGCGCCACGACGTGCCGTCCAACGAGTCCTTGCCGTCGCCCGTCCCGGCGGGAACGAGCTCAGCCTCGTCTTTGCTGCATCCCGCCGTGCCGGTCGTGACATCAGCGGTCAACGTGCCACCTCCTCCATGGTCATCAGGTCGGCGTACACCGGGTCGGTCGTCATCAGCTCGCGGTGGCTGCCCGCCGCCGAGATCACCCCGTCGTCAAGCAGCGCCACCCGGTCGCCGAGCGCCACCGTGGACGGCCGGTGCGCGACGACCAGTGCGGTCACCCCGGCCAGGATCTCGTGCAGCGCGCGGGTCACCCGCTCCTCGGTCTGCACGTCGAGCGCGGACAAGGGGTCGTCGAGTACGAGCACTTCCGGCCTGGACAGGATCGCCCTGGCGAGCGCGACGCGCTGCCGCTGGCCGCCGGACAGGGCCATGCCCTGCTCGCCGATCCTGGTGTCAAGCCCCCACGGCAACTGGAACACGAAGCCGGCCTGCGCCGCGTGCAGCGCCGCCTCGATCTCGTCGGTGGTCGCGTCGGCCGCGCCGAACGTGACGTTCTCCCGTACCGAGGCGGAGAACAGCGTTGCCTCCTCGAACCCGCAGGCCACCCGCTGCCGCAGTCGCGGCAGCGGTATGTCCCGCACGTCCCGGCCGGCCAGCAGCACCCGGCCGCCCGACACGTCGGCGAGCCTCGGCACCAGGTAGAGCAGCGTGGTCTTCCCCGAGCCGGTCGCCCCGGTGAGCACCAGCGTCTCCCCCCGCGCGACCTCCAGGTTGACCTCACGGAGCACGGGGCTCCGGTCTCCCGGATAGGAAAAGGACACGTGGTCGAACAGAACGTGGGCCTGCTGCCCCAGATCCGCCCCGTGACCCGCCCCGCGGGATACCGGGAATCGCGGCTCAGCCACCAGGGGGACCACGCTCCGTTCCGCACCATCTTCTTCTTCCTCGGCCGCGTCGCCGGTGATCGCGGGCTCGGTGTCGAAGATCTCGACCACCCGCTGCGCGGCGGTGGCGGCCTCCTCGCCGGAGGCGAGGATGTAGCCGAGCGCCTCCACCGGCCACACCAGCTGCAAGCCGAGGGTGATGAAGGCGACGAGGCCGCCGACGGTCATCGCGTGCCTGCTGACCGCGACCGCGCCGAGCACCACGGCCAGGGCGATCACCGCGTTCGGCACCAGGGTGAGCACCGACCAGAACCAGCCGACGACGCCAGCCATCGCGACCCGCGTCCGGAGGAGCAGGTCCGCCTGCGCGTAGTGGGTGCCCGCGGCCTGCGGCGCGCGGCCAAGTGCCTTCAGCACCCGGACCCCGGTCGCCGCCTCCTCGACCAGCGTGGTGAGGTCGCCGTCCTGGTCCTGCGCGCGCCTGGCGAGGACCTTGTACTTCTTCTCGAACCTGAGGCAGAAGAGGAAGACGGGGGCGAACAACGCCATCGTGATCAGCCCGAGCCACCAGTTGAGGCTGATCAGCAGCGCGCTCACCGCGGTGAACGTCATGGTTGAGATGAACAGGAACACGATGCCGAACCCCATGAACCGCCGGATGGTCCCCAGGTCGGTGGTGGCGCGCGACAGCAGCTGGCCGGACTGCCACTCGTCATGGAAGGCGGGCTCGAGCCGCTGCAGGTGCGCGTACAGGTCGTCCCTGATCGCCTTCTCCATGCCGGCGACCGCGTTGCCCTGAACCCAGCGGCGGATCAGGCTGAGGCTGGCGGACGCGGCACCGAGCGCGACCGCGAGCAGGCCGAGCGGCAGCAGCAGGCCACGTTCGTGGTGGGCGATGGCACCGTCGATGACTGCCTTGGTGACCAGCGGCACGGCGATATCCGCGGCCTCAGCGGCGAGGGCCGCCGTCACCATGATGGTCAGCTGTTTGCGATAAGGGCGCAGGTAAGGGCGCAGCCGCCATAGGGCGGCGACTGGGCTTTGGGACACCATTTGAAGCCTAATTGCCGCACCTCTCGTTGTCACCTGGTTTTTTTCGTTGGATATTGGTGTGTATAGCGGTGCGTGTTTCTGTCATTACCTCACGTGACTCGATGGTAAGTTGAGGCATTCGGTAATCTCATGACAGCGGAGGGTAATGATGACCCGATACCTGTCCGGGCTGTGTGTCGCCGGCCTGGGCTTGTGCGGGGGTGGCTGGCTCGTGGTGGCGGCGGTGGCGTTCGGCGGGATGGACGGCGGGGACGCGGGCCGGGTCAACCTGGCGACCGGCGCGGGCCTGATGGTGATCGCCTGCGCCACGGCGGCGGCCTGGGCGGTGGCGTGGCGGCGCCGGATGCGCGCGGACGGCGTGCTTGGCGGGCGGTTCGCCACGGTGTCCCGCCGCCAGGCGCGGCGGAACAGGCGTGAGCTGACGCGGGACGTCCGGCGGGCCGCCCGGTCAGCGAAACGGTCGGCTCGCGAGGCCAGGCGGCGCGCGCGCCGCTTTCCGCGGCTCGCCGACGGCGAGCTCGACGGCCTCGGCGGTGGCGGCCTCGGCGCGGCGGCTCGGCGGCGGGCTCACCGGGACCGGGTCCCTGGGGAGCGGGTTGTCCGGTGGCGGGCTCGGCGAGCCGCGCGGCTGGATCGGCGGCTGGACGGGGCACGCGCCGCACGGCGCCGGGCGCGACGTCCCGGTACCGACGGGGACGGGACTCCCCGGACGGGAGCCGGCCGGGCCGCAGCTGGCCGGGACCGGGTTGCTCGCGGACGCCGGCCAGGTCGCGGGAAGCGCCTGCCAGGTACCCGGGCAGGCGGGCCCGAGCGCCGCGGAGGTGCTCGGCCAGCTGCGCACCCTGCTCGGCCCGCTGCTGACCGCCGCCGAGCCGGAGCCGTCGTCCCCTCCGCTGCCGCAGCGGCAGCCGGGGCAGGAACGGCCGGCGATTCCTCGTCGGCAGGCCGGCCAGGCGGGCGGGCCCGCGGCCGGTGATTCAGGCGGGCCGGCGGCCGGGCCGGCGGCCGGGCCCGCGGCCGGGCCCGCGGGCGGCCTGCTGGCGGGCGACCAGGAGCTGCTCAATCTCGCCGAAGGCGAGGAGGCGTGGTGGTGACTCGGATCGGGACCGCGGGGGTGGGGCTGGTGTTCGCCGCCGGGCTCTGGCTCGTCGCCGCGCCGTTCGCGCTCGGCTACCAGCGGGCGGGCGCCGGGTGGACCGGGGCCACCAGGACCGACGTCATCGCCGGCGGGCTGCTCGCGGTGGCCGGGTTCGCCGGGATCTTCGCCGTCATCGCGGGGCGGGTGAGCGAGCTGTATGCTAATCCCCGCTCTGCCGCCTCGCTTGCCGCACCGGGCACGGGCAGGGCCGACGGGAGGAACTCCGGGAGTTGACTGCTGGCATTGACGAGGGCGCGCCCGGTTCCGGTTCATTCGATATCGCCGCGGTGCGGGCCCTGTACCCGGCACTGGGGGACGGGCACGCGTACCTGGACGGCGCGGCGGGCACGCAGGTGCCCGTCTCGGTGATCGACGCGATCGCGTCCGCGTACCGCGCGGGCATCGGCAACCTCGGCGGCGCGTTCGCCGCGAGCGGCCGTGCGGTCGAGATCGTGGCCGGGGCCCGTGCCGCGGTCGCTGACCTGACCGGCGGCACCGCCGACGGCGTGGTCTTCGGGCCCAGCGCCACCGCGCTCGCGTACCGGATGTCTGACGCGCTGTCCCGGGCCTGGACGCCGGGTGACGAGATCGTGGTGTCCCGGCTCGACCACGACTCCAACGTGCGGCCCTGGATCCAGGCGGCCGGGCGGGCCGGCGTGGACGTGAAGTGGGCCGAGGTCGACCTGGTAACGGGGGAGCTGCCCGTCGCGCAGTACGCGGACCTGATCAGCCCGCGGACCCGGCTGGTCGCGGTCACCGCGGCGAGCAACGCGATCGGGACACGGCCGGACGTCGCGACGATCTCGTTGCTCGCGCACGCCATGGGCGCGTTGTGCTACGTGGACGGCGTGCACGCCACCCCGCACGTGCCGGTGGACGTGGCCGCGCTCGGCGCCGACTTCTTCACGACGAGCGCCTACAAGTGGTCAGGGCCGCACCTGGCCGCGGCGGTCGCCCCGCCGGAGCTGCTCGAGACGGTATGGCCGGACAAGCTCGCGCCGTCCTCCAACGCGGTGCCGTGGCGGTTCGAGCGCGGCACGCTGCCGTTCGCCGACCTGGCCGGGACGACGGCCGCGGTGGAGCACCTCGCCGCGCTCGCCCCGGGCACTGGTGGTTCTGGCGTCCCGCCCGCGTCCCGCAGGGAGCGGGTCCTCGCGTCGATGACGGCCGTGGAGGCGTACGAGGCGGCGCTGTTCGCCCGGCTGCTCGGCGGCCTGGCGGAGCTGGACCGGGTCACCCTGTACGGCCCGCCACCAGGATCTAGGGCCGCGCGGCGCGCGCCGACCGCGTTCTTCAGCGTCGCCGGGCTGGCGCCGCGCGTGGTCGCCGAGCGGCTGGCCGCCCGCGGCGTGAACGTCTGGGACGGCGACAACTATGCCTACGAGCTGTGCACCGTGCTCGGCCTCGAGCCGGACGGCGCGGTCCGCGCGGGCCTGGTGCACTACAACGACGCCACCGACGTGGACCGCTTCCTCGAGGGCATCACCGAGATCGCCCGCTGACCTCACCCGCCTGCCCTTGGCCAGGCGCCCGCGCAAACCGGTGGCAGCCGCCGGGGACGGCACGTAGCCTCGAAGATCATGCCCGTCGATGACCAGCGCCCGTCCGGTTTCCCGCCGATCCGCCTGCTCGGCCCGGCCGACCTCAAGCGATGCGTCGCGCTTTCGCTTGATCGTGGCTGGTCGCCGGAGCGAGCCAAGTGGTCGCTGCTGCTCGCGGCGTGCGAGGTGTTCGGCGTCGACGCGCCCGACGGCCGCGGGCTGGCCGGCGTGGTCGTGCTGACCCGCTGGGGACCGGACCTCGCGTCGGTCGGCATGATGCTGGTCGCCGCGCGCTACGGACGGCGCGGCCTGGGCCGTGCGCTGATGGAGCACCTTCTCGCGAGGGCCGGCGAGGGCGCCGCCGTGACGCTGTTCGCCACGGACATGGGCCGTCCCCTGTACGAGAAGCTCGGCTTCGCCCCGGTCCGCCGCAACGTCTCCTTCCTCGGCCGCTTCCGCGCCTCCCGTCAGTCCTGATAACAGCAAGAAGCGCGGAGCGCTCGACCGGGGCGCGCCGCGCCCGCGCCGTCCGGTGGCCCGGACGCGCCCGGACTCATCCGGCTAGCCGGGCGGCCAGACATGCCCGCGATCCTTGCCGTGGACCGTGCGGCCTTCGGCGCCGACCGCGGCGCGATCGTCGGCCGGCTGCCGGATTTCGCGGACCGGATCGCCGTCATCGAAAACGGTCACGGCATCGCCGGTTACGCCGCCGCGTGGCGTAACCACGTAACGTCCACGGTGATCGGCCCGCTCGTGGCGCCCGACGCCGAGGCGGCCACCCGGCTCATCGCGGAGCTCGCCGCGCGGGTCAAGACACCAGTCCGCCTCGATCTGGACCCGGACCGCCCCGAACTGCCCGGCTGGGCCCACGCCCACGGCCTCGAACCGGTCGCGCGCACCGTCGTCATGGCCCACGGCGACCTCCGGCCGCGCGGCACCCCGGAGCGCCTCTACACCCCGATCTCCGTAGCCCTCGCCTAAGCCCGGTGCGCGCTGACTAAGAGACGTTGACCTGGGTGGACGGGTAGCCGGTCGCGCCGTCGGGCGCGACGTCCGCCAGCGCCGAGGTCTGGGTGTAGCCGGTCTTGTCGGTGGCCCTGGCCTCGATCAGGTGCGTTCCCTTGGTGGCGTCCCACTGCCAGGTCCACTGCCGCCACGTGTCGATGTCCGGCACGGCCGCCAGGGTGGCCTGGTGCCACGGTCCGCGGTCGACGCGTACCTCGACGGCCTCGATGCCCTTGTGCTGGGCCCAGGCCACCCCGGCGACGGCCACCCGGCCTTCCTTCACCGATGACCCGCCGGCCGGCACGTCGATCCTGGACTCGGTCTTGATCGGGCCAAGCTGCGACCAGCCGCGCGGCACCCAGTACGCCTGCGCCGACGCGAACGTGGTGACCTCGATGTCGACCACCCACTTGCACGCCGACACGTACCCGTACAGGCCAGGCACGACGAGGCGGGCAGGGAACCCGTGCTCGGTCGGCAGCGCGGCGCCGTTCATGGCGACCGCGATGAGCGAGTCGCGCTGGCCGTCGAGCACCACCGCCAGCGGGGTGCCCGCGGTGAACCCGTCGACCGAGGTGCACAGCAGCTGGTCCGCGCCGCGCAGCGGCCCCGCCGCGCGGATCAGCGAGCCGTAGGACGCGCCAAGCCATTTCGCGTTGCCGATGTACGGGCCGCCGACCGGGTTGGACACGCAGCACAGCGTGACGTAGTCCTCGATGAGCGGCCGGCGCAGCAGCTCATCGAAGGTGATGACGACCTCGCGGCTGACCATGCCGTGGATGCGCAGCCGCCAGTTCGAGGGGTCTACCTGGGGGACGATGAGGGCGGTGTCCACGCGGTAGAACTGCCCGTTGGGCGTGATGAACGAGGAGAGGCCCGGCACGGGCAGGTTCACCCCGGCGGGCAGCGGCGGCGCGGGCACCGCGGCCCGGGGGAAGCGAAGCGCCTGCCGCGCCGCGGACACGTTCTTGCGCGTCGCCAGGGACCGGCCGCCGAACTCGCCGACCGCGGCCGCCGCGACGCCGACGCCCGCCGCGACGAGGAACTGCCGCCGCCCGGACCGCC
Organism: uncultured Actinomycetota bacterium; assembly: GCA_963811335.1. GTDB lineage: Bacteria > Actinomycetota > Actinomycetes > Streptosporangiales > Streptosporangiaceae > Trebonia. The sequence goes on from CAWERB010000017.1 coordinate 288,269, forward strand.
TGGCCTGCCCGGCCGGCGTCCACGCCGGGAACGCCTCCCTCCCGCTCGCGCCGCTCTCATCACCGCCGTCACGGTCATCACGGCGACCAGGCCCGAACGCGATCGGCGGCAGCCGGTCAGCGCCGCCAGACCCCCGAACGGCGCGCCCGGCCGCGCCCGCCGAGGCGGCCCGCCGCGCCGTCACCACCAGCCACCACAGCACCAGCGCCCCGGCTATGGCGCCGAACAGCGTCGGCACCACGTAAGAGCCGGTCGCGTTATGCCTGGTCAGCGCGGCGGCGAGGCCGATCCCCGCGAAGACCGCCAGGCCGAGGAACCCCAGGGCGAGCCGCCGCATCGCGAGCACGCCCACCGCCATGGAGTAGAGGAAGACCACCACGAGCACCCCGGCGAGCAGCACCGTCTTGTCCGACGTGCCGAACGCCGAGGTCGCCCAGTCCTTGACGGCGAGCGGCGTGCGGTCGATCGCCGCCTCACCGACGGCGACCACCGGCGACGCGGCGGGCACGGTAAACCCGGCGAACAGCTGCCCGATGCCCATGGCCGCCGCCGCGGCGACCAGCCCGCACGCCGCGCCCCACCAACGGCTGAACCCAGTCCTGGAAGTCATGCCCGTATGGTCCGTCGCCATCCCGCAAGCGTTACAGGAAAGTCGTAACGCGAAGTCGTCAAGGGAGGCCGCGGTCGCGGCTCTACTGGAATACACGGCCACGCTACCCGCCGGGTTCAGCACGCCCCCGTTCGGGATCACTGCAATCCCCTTACAAACCGGAGAAAGTCGACGTACGCCGAAAATATCCCCGCGAAATTCCAGATCAAGACGCTTAGAAAGGCAGACGCCAACCGCCATCAGGCGTCCTCGTCGAACACCCAGCGCGTCGGCGACCCGGTGAAGTCGCTGTGCAACATGGAGAACACGCGCATCGGCCGGACGCCGATCGTCGCGTTCTTCACCGGGTCGAGGAAATTCAGGTCCACGCCGCTGTGGTACTTGGCGTTCATCAGGTCGACCACCCGGCGCAGCACCACCGGGTCGGTCGCGAACCGCGCCGCGCCCTCGATGATCACCGGGTCCGACGCGTCCTCCGTGGTCACGCAGCAGCGCGGGTCGGCGCGCAGGTTCTTCACCTTCCGCGACTCCGCCGCCGAGGTGAACCACAGCGTGCTGTCGTCCCACATGCCCCAGACGGGCATCGTGTGCGGGCGGCCGTCAGGCCAGGTGCTGACCACCCAGTAGTTCCGCGCGGCGGTGAGCCGTTCCGCCGCCCATGACCAGTGCAGCAGCCCGCTCCCGTGCTCCGGGCCAGCGATGCCGTATCCGGGCATATAGGGCCGGCTTACCCGAGGGATCCCCATGCCGATGTGTCTACCATGCGACAACGCTCGCGCGGGCGACTAACGTTGCCCTTCGTGAAGGCATCTCCCGAGGCGCAGCTGCGGCTGCTCGAACTGGCCGACCGCGATACCGAGCTTGGCAGGCTCGACCACCGGCGGCGGACCCTGCCAGAAAATGCCGAACTCGACCAGCTGGCGGAGCGCGCCGCGAAGGTCAGGGACGCGATCACCATCGCGGACACTGACCTCGCCGACCTGGACCGCGACCTGTCCCGTGCGGAAAAGGACGTGGAGCAGGTCACCACCCGCATCGAAAAGGACAACCAGCGGCTGAACGCGGGACAGGTGTCCAACGCGCGGGAACTCGAGTCGCTGCAGTCCGAGGTCACCTCGCTGCGCAGGCGGCAGGGCGACCTGGAGGAGGTCGTGCTCGAGCTGATGGAGCGCCGCGAGGCGGCGCAGGCGCTGCGCGACGGCGCGGGTGCCGAGGCGGAGACCGTCGGCGCCGACGTCGCCGCCGCCACGGCGCGGCGCGCCGCGGCCCTGGCGGAGATCGACGAGCAGGCGGCCAAGGCCGCCGCCGCGCGCGCCGCGGTGCTCCCCGACGTGCCCGCCGAGCTGCTCGCCCTGTACGACAAGATCCGCGCGTCCTCCGGCGGCCGGGCCGCGGCCGAGCTGCGCCGCGGCCAGTGCGGCGGCTGCCGGGAGATGCTGTCCACGGTGGAGCTGAACGAGATCCGCAGCGCCGCGCCCGACGAGGTGGTGCGCCACGAGGAGTGCCGCAGGATCCTGGTGCGGACCGCCGACTCCGGCCTGTAGGGAATCCGCCGGACATCATCCAGAACGAGGGCGTGGTCCCCCCGTCCGCCCGGCGGCCGCGCCGCGTTCGACAGATAACGATATAGCTAAAAGTTCCCGGTCCGTGCCCCTGGCCGCGGCCCCGGCGGCCGGGCAACGCCGCAGGTTGCGGAACGGACGCGGTTCGCATCGGACCCGACGCCGATGCCGGAATTCGCCACTGCGTCCAATAGACTTCCCGGTCGTGGACAACAGCGGTCAGATCAGCGCCCCGGGCAGCCTGGAGGCGGGCACGATCATCGCGCCCGACAAGCCCCGTGTGCCCGACCAGGACCTGGGCCAGCTCGCCGCCCAGTACGAGCTGAAGCTCGCAGGCGCCCGCCCGTCGTTGACCACGTACATCAAGGCGCTCTGGCAGCGCAGGCACTTCATCACCGGCTACGCCACCGCGCGCAACATCTCGATGTACACCGATGCCAAGCTCGGCCAGATCTGGCAGGTGCTGACGCCGCTGCTGAACGCGGCGTCTACTACCTGATCTTCGGCCTGCTGTTCCAGGCAGCCCGCGGCGTGGAGAACTACCCGGCGTTCCTCGTCGCCGGAGTGTTCGTTTTCGCGTTCACCGAGCGGTCGATCGTAACCGGCTCCAACGTGATGCGAGCCAACCTGCAGCTCATCAGGGCGCTCTACTTCCCCCGCGCCTCGCTGCCGCTCGCCTACGTGATCGTCGAGCTGCAGCAGATGCTCGTCGGCATGGTGGTGCTCATCCCCATCATGCTGATCAGCGGCGAGTATCCGAGCTGGTACTGGCTGCTCGTCATCCCCGCGGTCCTGCTGCAGGCGATGTTCAACATCGGGGCGGCGCTGATCGTCGCTCGGCTCGGTGGCAGTCTCGCGGACGTATCCGAGCTGATCCCGTTCTTCCTGCGGATCACCAGGTACTTCTGCGGCGTGATGTACCTGATCATCACGCTGGCCCCGGCTCGGGATCACGCCTGGATCGGGAAGGTCCTCTCGCTCAACCCCCCTGCCGTCTTCATCTCCCTCGTCCGCGTCGGCTTGATGCAGTCCATCCGGCTCAACTCGGCCGGCAACAAGCCCTATAACGCCAACCTGTGCAACCTGTTCCTCGATCACCCGGGCGCCATGAACATCCCCGGCCAGCCAGGGATCCGCAACTGGTCGCTCCAGGCCTATTGCCAACCGATCGTCACCAACAACGACCTGTGGATCGCGGCCGTCGGCTGGGGCGTGGCGTTCCTGGTCTTCGGCATCGTCTTCTTCTGGCAGGCCGAGAACAAGTACGGCCGCGGCTAACCTCGCCCGGGCCGCTGAACCGTCAACGCGCCAGCGCCGTCGCCAGGTCCAGGTTTGGTCTAAAGGTTAGCTGACGGGGAGGTGGGGCGCTGGCTCGCGGGCGTTGCGGTAGTCGGCGGAGGTTAGGCAGGCGAGGGTGGCCAGGGCCCAGACGGTGGCGCGGTCAGCCTGCGGCGGGCGGAGCAGGGCCTCGGCGGCCGGGCGGCTGACCACGTCGAACAGGCCGCCGGCGGCGCCCTGGTCGAGGATGTAGCCGCGCAGGAATGACGCCACCTCCTCGCCGTACTGGCGGCGCCAGTCGAAGGGGGCCTCGGTGCCCGCCGGGGGCTTGCCCGCTAGGGGGACGTCGGCCAGGGCGGGGGAGAGCTCGGCGAGAACCGCGGCCGACAGGGTGCCGCGCACCCGGTCGGCGAGCGGGACGGTCCTGGCGGCGAGCACCACGCGGTCGTCGAACAGCGGCTGGACCAGGCGCTCCCGCAGCAGGTAGGCCTGCCGGGCGGCCGCCGACCAGCGTCCGGCCCGGTTAACCAGGTAAAAGTCGTCAAGGGCGCGCAGCGGATGCCTGGCGAGCCGCGGCGTCCACGGGGCGAGCGAGGCGACGTAGGACGCGGCGGGGCCCCGGCGGATCAGGCCGAGGTGCTTGGTGGTGAGGCGGCGCAGCAGCTCGGCGGAGCGCGCGGCGCGGCGGGCCGGCGACAGGGCACCACGAAGCGACAGGGCATTGTGCAGCCCGCCGGGCGTCCCGGGACGGCCCGCCGTCTCGGCGTAGCCGCCGCGCAGCAGCTCGCCGCCGTGACCCCCCGCGGTGACCGCGGGTGAGGTGGCGGGGTCGGGTCGGCCCACGTTCTCGAACGCGGACAGCATCCCGTCGGCGACGAGTACGGTGGCGCGGATCCGGCCGAGCACATCGACCCGCTGGCCTGGCGCGGTCGGGGTGCGCACCGCGTGCTCGATGCCGAGCCGCCGGGCGATCTCGGCCGCCACCACGACGTCCGGGTGATCGGCGAACCCGTGGGTGACGGCCGTCACCGGCACGCCGGCCTTGACCAGCGCGGCGGCGATGAGCCTGCTGTCCTTGCCGCCGGTCAGGCTGAGCTGGACCGGCCCGCCCGCGTCGCGCAGCGGCGCGACCGCCGCGACAAGCGCGTCCGCGACCCCGCCCGCGCCAGGGCGCCCGTGAACGTCAGGCGTGCCGCCAGCAGCGTCGGCCACACGCGAGCTCGCCCCGTGAAACAGCCGCAACGTCGTCGATCCGGCCAGGGCGGTAACGCCCGTGAACGGGGTCGTTGAGCCGAGCGGGAACCCAGGGTTGAGCAGCGCGCACAGGTGCAGCGGGTCAAAGCCGTCGAGACGGGAGGACGTCCAGGCGGCCCACATCGCCCGGTCGGCGATAATGACCGCGCCAGGGACTTCCGCCAGGTAGACCGGGTCGACGCGGGTGACCGAGGTCTGCGCGTACACGACGTCACGGTCGTCGCCGGCCGCCGGCGCGCCGGCGCGGATCGTCCCCGCGTGCGAGGCGCCCGGAGTACCGGAGCCCGGAGTGCCGCCCTCGGCGTTACCCCAGTGCAGCAGCGCGGCCCGGCCGTCGGCGGACCGCCACGCGACCGTCGCGGGGCCGGGAACCGGCATCACGGAGGGGTCCACGTCCAGCGCGCGCCCGGTCAGCGATGCGCAGCCCTCGGCCGTGGCGGCGCTGACCGCGAGCGTGAAGAACACCGGCGTCAGCCGATCCGGAGGCGGTGGTTCACCGGCCGGCGGAGCCTTGCAGCTGGTACGCGGGGCCCGTGCCGTCGCCGGCCGGGGAGGCGCCGCGGATGAGCCGCAGCAGTTCCTCGGCGACCGTGCCAAGGTCGATCGCCCGTATCTGCTCGTGCGCATCCTGCCGGGCGGCCTCCCACGCCTGGGGGGAGGACAGCGCGACGATCGCCTCGGCCATCTCCGCCGGGTTTTCCCTGATCCAGCGCGTGTCGTAGATCGTCTCCGCGCCTGGCCAGTGCCTGATCACCGGCACCGCCCGCGACGCCATGCCCTCGGCCGGTGCCATGTGGAACGACTCGTCGTCGCTTGTGGACAGGATGAACCCGATCCGGCGCAGCCAGGCGGGCACGTCAGGCCCTCCGTCGTCGAACACCACGGCCCCGCGCAGCAGCGGGGACCGCTGCACCCGGCGGAAAGCGTCGAAGTAGTGCTTGCGCTGCTCCTGGTGCTGCCACACCCACCACAGCTCCCAGGGCATGCGGGACTTGATGAACAGCTGGTACCGGTCGTCGTCGCGACGCAGTTCCTCGAGCACGTCCAGGGCAAGGTCAACGCGCTTGCGCATGTCCACCATGCTGATCATGCCGAGGTTGAACCGCGCACCCTCGAGCTTGGGCCGGTCAAACTGCGGCACGTCGAGCGCGTTGGGCACCGTGACGATCTTGGCCGCCGGCCAGCCGGTCTTCTCCCTGGTGAGCCGTGTGTAGTAGTCGGACACGCAGATCACCGTGTCGACGTTGCCGATCTTGACCTGGGCTGGGTACGGCGAGTTCAGCTCGAACCGGTGCAGGCGCACCAGGAGCCGCGCGGAACGGCGCTTGTGCCGCGAGTACCACACGGCATTCGGGCCGCACCATTCGCAGACGACGACGTCGGCCCATTCGGCCAGCTCGCGGGAGGCGGCCTCGTCGTGCTCACCGAGTGCCGCCCACTGGTCCAGCCGGACCTCCAGGTCCGGCTGCAGCCGGAAGTACTGGACCAGCTGGTTGAAGAACTTCAGGTCATGCCCGGCGATGACCACGCGCAGGCGTTCGCGGCCCCCAGCGTCCACCGAGCCCGCAGTCCCGGCAGTCCCGGCAGCGCCCAAGGCACCCGCAGTGCCCAAGCCGCCCGTAGCGCCCGCGCCGCCGCCGGCCGGCACCGCCCGCGCCAGGTAGGCCCGCAGCCGCGCGGCCGCCTCGTCAAGCGCGAACGACGCCGCCGCGGCCGAGGTGCGGGACGCGGCGAGCGCGAACACCCGCGGGTCGCACGCGGCGGCCGCCACGTCGGCCACGTCGTCGATTCGTCGCGGCGAACAGCGGGTAGTCCGCGCCGAGCAGCGCCTCGTGCATCGGCGTCCTGTTCAGGATCACCGGCAGCCCCAGCTGGCCGAACTCGAGGACCTTGGTGGACAGCTCAAGCGAGGCGTCAAGCTCGGGATGCCGCCAGGACAGCCCGACGTCGCCGGCGGCCGCGAGCCGCATCGCCTCGGCGCGCGGCTGCCCGCCGTGCCAGATGACACCGGGCGTTCCGCTTCCCCCGCCCGACTCGGCCCGACCCGCCCGAACCGCCCGAGCCCGGCGGGCGAAGGAGCCTCGCCGAGCGCGGCCTGCATCCGGCGGCTGTAGGTGGGGTCGCGCGGGTCGTTGTGCACCTTGTCGCCGACCATGTGGACCTCGGCGGTCACACCGCGCGAGGCGAGCAGCGAAGGCAGGGAAGTCATCTCAAGGGTGTTCCACCGGGGCGCGAACTTCCCCGTGTACACGAGCCGCAGCGGGGTGCCGGGCGGAGCCACCTCACGTTCTGGATCCCGGTGGATGTCGAGGGCGGGCAGCACCGGCGGGAAGAGCACCGACTTGCCGCAGGCGGCGGGGACCGAGCCCTCGAGGAAGCAGCGCAGCTCCTCGGTCTGGCACAGCAGGTAGCGTGACGCCTTCGCGATGGCGGTGAGGTCCTCGGCGGCCTTGGGCGTCACCGCCGGTACCGCCTGCGGCACGTCGGTCAGGTAGGACCAGAGCCGGCCGTCGAACGCGCCGTGCCGCGCCGCGGCCGACACCAGCGCGCGCCCGCGCAGCACCACCAGGTCGTGCCGGTTCACCGCGTCGACGGTGGCGAGCGCGGTGATCGCCTGGGTGACGGTCAGCGATGCCTCGGTCAGGCCGGGCAGCAGCCGCTCCGCGTGCGGTGACCTGATGGCGACCTCGGGCAGCTCGCGCAGCGGCGCGACCAGCCGGTCGGTGCGGACCGGCGCCTTGAGCACCAGGGTGACCGCGCACCCGGCGGCCACCAGGGCCTGGGTGACCGACTGCAGCCAGACGGCCGAGCCGTCGAGCAGGTTCATGTCGACGTCACCGTAGACCAGCGCTCTCGGTCTTGATCCGGCCAATGCCTGTCGCTCCTTGTCCTGGTGTGCCACGGCTAGCGGTTCGCCGGCCCGCGCGAGATGGTGAACAGCCGCAGTCCGTGGCTGCCCCAGTCGCCTGCCGCGGGCCCGCGCGGCCCGAGGAGGTCAGCCCGAACGAGGGCGGGTTCATCCAGCCACCGGGTGAACTCGTACTCCCCGCGCAGGCCCCGAAGAAGCCAACCGCGTCGGCCTGCCCGCACTCCCGCGCGCAGGCCAGGTCGAGCAGGTAGTCCTCTTCTTTCCCGCCCAGTCCCTCCCGCCCGCCCAGTCCCTCCCGTCCGCCCAGTTCCTCTCGTCCGCCGTCCGCCGCCCACGGCGCGAGCCATGCGGCCTTGGCCAGCCGGGCGAGCGGCCGGGCCCAGTCCGCGCCGTCCGCGTCGCGCACGGCCGGCCCGGCCTCGGTGACCACGACCCGGATGCCGTGCCTGGACAGCCCCCCGAGCGCGTCCCGCACCGCCCCCGCCGCGGCCGCGCCGCAGCCGGCCACCACCTCGGCGGGCCGCAGCCGCTGTGCGAGCAGCGCGGCGGCCAGCCGGCCCGCCTGCGCGCCGTCGGCGACCTCGGCGAGGACCGCGATCTGCCGCCCGCCGACGAGCGCGCCCGGCAGCTCGGCGGCCTTGACGAGCGCGGCGAGCCGGACGGGCGTGGCATCGGCGAGGAAGATGTCGCGCAGCCGCACCCGGACCTCGCCGACCGACAGCGGCCGGGCGGAGCGCGCCGCCTCGATCTCGGCCCGCACGGTGGCGGCGTCCGTGCCCGTGCTCGCCTGTGCCCGTGCCTGTGCCGGACCCGAGCGGCCCGATCACCCGGGCGCCGCACGCGGCCTGCTCAAGACCCTGGGCCGCCGACGCGGTGACGAACACGGCGTTATCCCGGTAGAGCGCGGGCAGCGACCGCCAGGAGCGGGCGCCGGCCAGCCGCACCGTGGCACCAGGCACCGTGGTACCAGGCACTGTGGTACCAGGCACTGTGGCGTCAGGCCCGTCCCCGGTGAGCGAGTCGAGCAGGGCGCGCACGGCCGGCGCCTCCCGCGGGTCGCGCGCGCCCGCGTACAACGGCGCGGTCGGCCGGGCCGCGGTCACGCCCACCGGGTTGAACCGCGCCAGCTGCACGCCGAGCCCGCCGTCGAGCACCGCGTCGCAGCTCGCGGCGAGCCAGCCGATGCCCGGCATCAGCGACTGCGGCACGTCCCGCAGCAGCACCACCGGCTTGCCGAGCGCGCGGGCCATGACGATCATCCGGGCGAGCCGGCGGCCACGGTCCACGGCCGCGGGGTCGGTGGCGTGGGCCCACGGCGAGCCGGGCAGCAGGGCCGACGCCTCGATCACCACGAGGTCGGCGCCGGTGGCCTCCACCACGATGTCCGCGTCGTGCGGCAGCAGCGGGTGAACCACGGCGTCCGGCACCAGGGTGGCGCAGCCGAGCACGCTCAGCGCGCCGGTGATCACCAGCCGCGGCGTGCTGGACGGCGCGCCGGCCAGGGCCAGCCCCGGGTCGGCGAGAGTGAGCGCGCCCGGTGCGGTGAGCGAGGACAGGAACCGCCCGCCGGTCCCCTTGAGGTCGGCGAGCTGCGCGGCCGCGAGCGCGGCGGCGGCGTTCTGCGCGCCGCTCTTCGGCGCGCCCCGCTCACGCCACAGCTTGTACAGGTCCCGCGGCAGCAGCGCGCCGCGCGGCCACGGCTTCTTGGCCGCGTTCGCGATCGTCCGGCCGAACCGCATGGTCGATGACTGCTCGAGGGCCGCGAGCCGCGTCTCGGTCATGGCCAGCTGCACCCGGGTGTCGCGCAGCTGCCGCGACAGCCGCTCCCGCTCCGCGGCGATCCCCGCGTCCTCGCTGTGCTCGCCGGCCTCGCCCGTTTCCGCGCCGCTCGATCGGCGTCTCGCTCATACGGCCACCTCGCTGGCGCTCGGAGTCCGCATTCGCGGACGCACTGTGCTTGCCAGTTCGCTCGCAAGCTCGTCATCGGCGCCTCGTTCATCGGGCGGCCAGCCACGCGGTGATGACCCGGGCGATCCGCGGCCCCGCCTGGCCGTCCCACAGCGGCGGCAGCTCGCCCGCGTACGGTCCGTCGTCGCAGGCCTTGAGCACCGCGGCGGCCAGCTCGTCGCTGGTGACGAGGCGGTTGGAGCCGCTGGTGATGGTGATCGGCCGCTCGGTGTTCGGCCGCAGGGTAAGGCAGGGCACGCGCAGCAGCGTAGTCTCCTCCTGCACGCCGCCAGAATCGGTCACGATCGCCGCCGCCCCGCGCACCAGTGACATGAACTCGATGTAACCGAGCGGCTCTATCACGTGAATTCGCTCTTCTTTCAACAAGCCCGCGGCGGTGAGCGTGGCACGGCCGCGCGGGTGCAGCGGGATGATCACGTCAAGCTCGGCGGCGACCTCGTGCAGCGCCCGCACGAGGCCCGCCGCCACCGTCGGCGAGTCGACGTTGGCGGGCCGGTGCAAGGTGGCGACGACGTACCGCCGGCCATCCAGGCCGCGGGCGGCGCGGGCCGCGCCGGCGTCGAACTTGTCCAGGTTGCCGAGCAGCGTGTCGATCATCGGGTTGCCGACGAAGTGCATGGCGCTGTCCGGGCGGCCCTCGCGGGCCAGGTGCCCGAGCGCCTCGGGCGAGGTGCAGAACAGCAGGTCGCACAGCTGGTCGGTGAGCCGCCTGTTGATCTCTTCCGGCATGGTGTTGTCGAAGCTCCGCAGGCCCGCTTCGACGTGGGCGAGCGGCACGCCGAGCTTCGCTCCGGCGAGCGCCGCGCCGACCGTCGAGTTCACGTCGCCGTACAGCACCGCGAGCGACGGCGCGGCCGCGAGGAACTCCCGCTCCATGCCGACAAGGACGTCCGCGGTCTGCGCGGCCTGCGACCCGGAGCCCACGCCCAGGTTGACGTCTGGCCGCGGCAGCCCGAGCTGGACGAAGAACACGTCCGACATCCGCTCGTCGTAGTGCTGCCCGGTGTGCACGACGCGCTGGGCGTGGCCGAGCGCGGCGAGCGCCCGGATCACCGGCGCGGCCTTGACGAAGTTCGGCCTGGCCCCGAGTACGTGCGTGATCGTGGCGCTCATTCGCCTGTGGACTCTCCTTCGATGAGTTGCCTTGCGGCTGAGTGACCCGTGGTCCGAAGTCGCACAAGCAGGGTTGCCGGCGAACTTCGCCGGAAGGCCGCCAGCATTTGGGCGCACCGCATCGACGACCGTCATCGTATCGGTTCCGCCCAGGCGGTCAGCTCTTGCGAGTGGCTCCGTGCGTACCTGAAAGCTACCAAGTCCGCCTCTGGTAAGGCGTCGGCCTTCAGGACAGCGGCGAAAGAGCATGCGCGATCTCGTCACCAGCGCCCGCATCGCTGGAACCAGTCTGGCCTAAGCCGGGACTAACCCGGGCCGGTAAGTAGTATCCCCTCGCGCGCACGGTTCGGACTGAATCCTCGTCCGTCAGGATGGGGCGCGCGTCAAGGTCCGCCGTGTCTCGCAATCGGCGGTAATATCTCCGGCGTGACTCTAACGCCCACGCCGCGAGCGGTCGTGCTCGCCGCATCCGTGATGCTGCGGCACGTGACCGATGACCCGGTGCGCGCGGTGACGCTCGCCTGGCGGGCGCTGCCGCCACCGTTGCGCGGCCTGGTCGGGCTCGCGGGCCCCTACGGCCGGGCCGCCGCGCTGTGGGGCGCGGGGGACCGCCGCGGCGCGCTTACCGCGCTGGAAGGGTCGCCAGCCCGGCTCGCCGCGTTCAGCCTCGCGGTAGACCAGCCCACTGTCGCCAGGTCGGCGCTCGCGCGGCTGTCGGAGCACAACGGCGCACGTCCCCGGCTCGCCGCCCGGCTCGCCTACCGCGAGGGGCGGCTCGCGGACGCGGTGGCCGAGCTCGAGGGCGCGGGCGGCTGGCGCGCCGCCCGGCTGCGCCGGTCGCTCCTGGCGGAAATGGCCATGCTCGAACCGGGGAGCCTGACGCTGGGCGGGCCGTCCCGCCCGGCCCTGCCGCCCGCGCCCGTCCCGGCCGGCCACGGCACCAAGATCCTCCACATCGTCACCGACGCGCTGCCGTCGACCAGTGCCGGGTACACGATCCGCACCCAGGAGATCGCCCGCGCGCAGCGCACGGCCGGCCTTGACCCGCACGTCACCACCCGGATCGGCTTCCCGGTCACGGCAGGCGCCATCGACGGCCGCGCCACCGTCACCGTGGACGGCGTCCCGTACCACCGGCTGCTCCCGTGGGTCATGCCGGGCCGGATGGACCGGCTGCAGGCGGCGCACCTGCGCCGCGCCGCGCGGCTGACCGAGCGGCTGCGGCCCGCCGTGCTGCACGCCGCCTCCAACTACGCCAACGCGGTCATCGCCCTGGCGCTGCGCGACGCGACCGGGCTGCCCGTCGTCTACGAGGTGCGCGGGTTCTGGGAGGACACCTGGCTGTCGCGGCACGCGGCGTCCGCCAGCCTCACGCTGTCCGACCGCTACGTGCGCACCCGGGCGCTCGAGACGCACTGCATGACCGCGGCCGACCTGGTGGTGACGCTCGGCGAGGCGATGCGCGAGGAGATCATCGAGCGCGGTGTCCCCGCGCGCAGCGTCGTCATCGTCCCCAACGCGGTCAGCGAGAGCTTCCTCCGCCCGCTGCCGTCGGACGGCGGCCGGCTGCGGGCCAGCCTCGGCATCCAGCCGGACGAGCAGGTTATCGGCCTGGTATCCAGCCTGGTCGCGCACGAGGGCATCGGCACCCTGCTCGAGGCGGTCAAGCTGCTGGGCGACCGGGGGGTACGGGCCCGCGCGCTCATCGTGGGCGACGGCCCGGAGCGGACCGCGCTGCAGCGCCAGGCCGCCGGGCTCGGCCTCGACGCCATCTTCACCGGCCGGGTCCCCTCGTCCAGGGTCCGTGACTACCACGCCGTGCTCGACGCCTTCGTGGTGCCGCGCACCCCGGACCGGGTCTGCCAGCTCGTCACCCCGCTCAAGCCGGTCGAGGCGATGGCCAGCGGCCTGCCCGTGGTGGTCAGCTCGGTGCGGGCGCTCGCCGAGATCGTGCAGGACGGCGAGACCGGCCTGCTGTTCCCGCCGCTTGACGCGGGCGCCCTCGCGGACCAGCTCAAGCAGCTGATCGACAACCCCGAACTGCGCAGGAAGCTGGGCGCGAGCGCCAGGGAGTGGGTCGCCCGCGACCGTACCTGGGCGCACAACGCGGCCCGCTACCGGGAGATCTACAGCCGCCTGCGCGACGGCGACGGCGGCGGCGACGGCGCGTAACCTGCCGTATGGCTATGGCTAGGTCACCCGCGGTAACCTTCGAGCGGCAGCGGGCCGACCGCGCCGCGGCTACCATGGGTGGTTACCGCAGCGAGGAGGTCGTCGAGTGAACGTGGTGATCATCGGCCTGGGTTACGTGGGGCTGCCGCTTGCCCAGGAGGCGGTCCGCGTCGGGTTGAATGTCACCGGCCTCGACATCAGGCAGGCGACGGTCGACGGCCTCAACGCGGGCCGGTCCCACGTCGACGACCTGTCCGACGCCGACGTCGCCGCGATGGTCGCCGGCGGCTTCCGGGCCGCCGCGGACGTGTCGGCCGTCTCGCCGCTGCCGGACGTCACCGTCATCTGCGTGCCCACCCCCCTGTCGGAGTCGGACGGCCCCGACCTGACCGCGGTGCGGGCCGCCACGGAGACCGCCGCGAAGCTGCTCAAGCCGGGCGCGCTCGTCGTGCTGGAGTCGACGACCTACCCGGGGACCACCGACGAGATCGTCCGCCCGGTGCTGGAGAAGGCGAGCGGCCTGACCGCGGGCATCGACTTCCACCTGGCGTTCTCCCCTGAGCGCATCGACCCGGGCAACGAGCGCTTCGGGATACGCAACACGCCCAAGGTCGTCGGCGGCATCACCCCCGCCTGCACGGACGCCGCCGCGGCGTTCTACGGCACGGTCTGCGACACCGTGGTCAAGGCGAAGTCCGCCCGCGAGGCCGAGATGGCCAAGCTGCTCGAGAACACCTACAGGCACGTCAACATCGCGCTGGTCAACGAGATGGCGATCTTCTGCCACGAGCTCGGCGTCGACCTGTGGGACTCGATCCGCTGCGCCGCCACCAAGCCGTTCGGCTTCCAGGCGTTCTACCCCGGCCCGGGCGTCGGCGGCCACTGCATCCCGATCGACCCGAACTACCTGTCCTACAAGGTGCGCGCCGAGCTCAAGCACCCGTTCCGCTTCGTCGAGCTGGCCCAGGAGATCAACTCGCGGATGCCCGGCTACGTCGTGGACCGCGCCGCCGAGCTGCTCAACACCGACGCCAAGCCGCTCAACGGCGCGACGGTGCTGCTCCTCGGCGTCACCTACAAGAGGGACATCGCCGACCAGCGGGAGAGCCCGGCCCGCCCGATCGCCCGCAAGCTGCTGCAGCGCGGCGCGGTGCTGAGCTACCACGACCCGTTCGTGGACGGCTGGCAGGTCGACGGCAGGGACGTGCGCCGGGCAAAGTCCCCGGACGAGCCCGCCGACCTGACGATCCTGCTCCAGGCGCACTCCGGGTACGACCTGGGCAGCATCGCCGCGCACGCCCACCTGCTGCTCGACACCCGCGGCAGCATCTCAGGCGAGTCCGTTTACCCCCTTTAGGTCCGTTAGGGCCGGTTCCTTCTGGGTAGCCGCCCCGACATGCGATCGGCTGTGGCGGGACGGCTCATCGCCGGGCGGTACCGGCTCGGCTCGGTGATCGGCCACGGCGGGATGGGTGTCGTCTGGCGTGCCCGCGACGAGCTGCTCGACCGTGACGTGGCGGTGAAGGAACTCATCTGGCCGCCTGACTTCACCGAGCAGGAACGGGAGACCGCCTGCCGCCGCGCCGTCAGGGAAGCCCAGACGGCGGCCCGGCTCAATCACCAGAACATCATCCGCATCTACAACATCGTCGAGGAAGACGGTGACCCGTGGATCGTGATGGAGCTCCTCCCGTTCCGCTCGCTCCGCGACATCGCGGGAGAGGAGACGCCGCTCGCCCCCGCCCGGGCCGCCAGGATCGGGCTCGGCGTCCTCGCCGGGCTGCGCGCCGCCCACGCCGCGGGCATCGTGCACCGGGACGTGAAGCCCGCCAACATCCTGGTCGGCCCGGACGACCGGGCGGTGCTCACCGACTTCGGCATCGCCCGCGCCGCCGACAGCGCGACGCTCACCAACGCGGGCGACCTGATCGGGTCACCGTCCTATATCGCCCCCGAGCGGGCCAGGGGACAGCGGTCCGGCGCGCCGGGCGACCTGTGGGGGCTGGGCGCCTCGCTCTACGCGGCGGTGGAAGGACGGCCGCCGTTCCACCGCGAGCATGCGCTGGCGACCCTCACCGCCGTCGTCGCCGACGAGCCTGACCCGGCCGCCCACGCGGGACCGCTGTGGCCGGTGATCAGCGCCCTGCTCCGCAAGGACCCGGACGCACGGCCCGATGAGGCCGAGGTCGAGCGGATGCTCCGCGGCGTCGCCAGCGGGGAGGCCACGCGCGTGATGGCGGAATCCGCACCGCCTGTCCCGTCGGCGTCCCCTGGCTCCCAGGCGCCGGCCGGCCCGTCGGCACCCGAGCCGGCTAGCGCACCAGAAGACGCAGAGGCCGGCCGGGTCCCGCGCCGTCCGCGGCGGCCGTACCGCCGGCTGGCGGTGCCGGCCGGACTGGCCGTGCTCGCGGCCGCCGCCTGCGCCGCGGCGCTGCTCTTGGCCAACCTGAGCTCACCGGGGCGGCCCGCGGCTGGCACCTCCCCGGCCGGCACCTCCCCGGCCGGAACGCACTCCGCTGGTGCCCGCCCCGGCACGTCCACGAGCAGTTCCGTCCCCGCCGCGACGTCGCACGCCGCCTGCGTCGCCTGGCCGGCCAGCCGCCGGCACCGGGAGCACCGGGAGCACCGGGAGCACCGGGAGCACCGGATACGGCGCGATGCCCGCCGGCTTCTACCGGTTCACCAACTCCACCGGCTTCTCGATCGGCGTGCCGAACGGCTGGCCGATCAAGCACGTGGGCCACTACGTCTACGTGGATGACCCGTCGAACGGCAACATCTTCCTGCTCATCGACCAGTCCGACCAGCCGAAGCCCGACCCGCTCGCCGACTGGCAGCAGCAGGCGGCCAACCGGGCGGGCACCTACCCGGGTTATCACCTGATCCGCCTGCAGTCCGTGAACTACCCGCAGGCGCAGCAGGCGGCGGACTGGGAGTTCACCTATGACCGGGCGGGCGTGCCGGTCCACATCCTGAACAGGAACATCCGCGCGAACGCACACCACGCGTACGCGCTCTACTGGTCGGTTCCGCAAGCCCAGTGGCAGGCCTATTACCGCTACTTCCAGGTCTTCGCCGCCACGTTCCGGCCCGCGGCGTAACGTCGAGTAACCTCAAAAGGGGCCCCCGGCCCTCCGGTGCCCGTGGCAGGATTTCCTCCGGAGCCGGTCAGCCAAGCGCGGGAGGTCAGGATGCACGTCGTCGTCTGCACAGTCGTGCACCACCCCGCCGACGCGCGCATCTTCTACCGCGAGATCCAGGCGCTGCTCGACGCCGGTCACGACGTCACCTACATCGCCCCGCACGACGAGCAGCCAGAACGAGTGCGTGCGTCGACCGATCCCGCCCCCCCGGCCCCCGCCGCAGGCGCGCGGGCCCGCGGGACCCTGCGCACCGTCACCATTCCGCGGGCAGTCGGCCGCCGCCGCATCGCAGCGCTGCGCGCCGCGAAGGCGGCAATGGCGGCATCGGCGCGCGGCGCGGACCTGCTGCTCGTCCACGACCCCGAGCTCCTGCTCGTCCTCCCGCCGAAGCGCAAGCGCCCGCCCACCGTCTGGGACGTGCACGAGGACACCGCGGCCGCGCTGACCACGAAGGCCTGGCTCCCCGCCTGGCTGCGCTCCGTCGCCGCCGGGGGAGTGGCCTCCGCCGAGCGGCTGGCCGAGCGGAAGCTGCACCTGATCCTCGCGGAGCACGGCTACAACGACCGCTTCGCCGGCGTCCACCCGGTCGTGCCCAACACGACGTACGTGCCGGAAATGGCGGCACCGCCGTCCGGCCCGCGCCGCGTCGTGTACGTCGGCTGGCTCTCCCCGGACCGCGGCTCGGCGGAGATGACGGAACTGGGCCGCCTCCTGGCGCCGCACGGCATCGCGGTCGAGCTGATCGGCCAGGCGGACCCGGCCGCCCGCGCGCACATCGAGGCCGCGGGCGATGCCGTGCGCTATCACGGCTTCGTGCCGAACGCCGAGGCCCTCCGCCTGGTCGAGGGCTCCATCGCGGGCCTGTCCCTGCTTCAGGACGAGGAGAACTTCCGCCACTCGATGCCCACCAAGGTGGCCGAGTACATGGCCCGCGCCGTCCCGGTGGTGACCACCCCGCTGCCGCTCGCGGTGGACCTGGTCGAGGCGGCCGACGCTGGCTTCGTGGTCCCGTTCAATGACCCGCAGGCGGCGCGCGACGCGATACTGAAGCTGGACGCCGACCCGGACCTGCGGGTGAAGATGGGCCTGCGCGGCCACGAGTACGCCCTGGCGAACCTCGCCTGGCCCCCGCACGCCGCCGCCTTCGTCGCCCAGCTGGAAACCTGGGCCGCCGCGGGCCGCTAGCAGCCGCGGCCCGGGCGGCTCAGCCGCCGGGGTTGTCGAGGAGCGAGCTGACGGAGAAGATCTGGCGCATCTGGGCCAGTTTCGCATCGACCTCGTTCTTCTGCCTGGTTAGCTCGTCCAGTTCCTTCTGCACGGCCGCGCGGCGCTTGTCCGCGTCGGCCTCGAAGTCAGCAAGGGCCTGCTTGCCCTCGTCCTTGGCCTGGGCGATGATCAGCTCGGCCTTGCGGTGCGCGTCGGCGAGCTCCTTCTTGGCGTCGGCCTCGGCGTCGCGGCGTGACTGCGCCGCCTGGGCGGCGGCGTCGGCCGCCCGCTTCTCGGCGTCGGCCGCCCGGCGCTCGGCCTCCTCGACGAGCTTGCGGGTGGCCTCCTGCGCGTCGGCGAGCCGTTCCACGTCGAGCCGTTCCGCCTCCGCGCGGCGGTCGGCGAGCTCGACCTCGAGGTCGGCCTCGGCCTGGGAGCGGATCGTCTCGGACTGCTCGAGCAGGAACTGCTCGCGGCGGCGGATCTCGTCCGCCTCGCGGCGCGCGGCGCGGATGATGTCATCGCGCTCCCGTTCGGCGGCCGCGCGGACCTTGGCCGCCTCACGCTCGGCCTCGGCACGGGCGCTCGCCTTCTCGAACTCGGCGGAGGAGCGCAGCCCCGCCGCGTAGGACGCGGCGGCGGCCCTGATCGTGTCCGCCTCTCGTTCGGCCTGCTCCGCGGCGGCCCTGACGACCTCGGCGATCTGCTGCTGCGCGGCGAGCAGCAGCCGCTCAATCTGCTCGGGGGGAGCGGGCGGCGGCTCCGGGGGAGCAGGCGCAGGCTCGGCCGGCGGTACGTCGCGGTCCGGCTCGCGGCCGGGCCGGGACCGCGGCTCGAGATCGGCGGGCCACGCTCCGCCGATGTCCTCGGGACGCTGACCGCCGCGGGTGCCGGGACGCGGTCCGCCGGTATCCGCCTGCCGGGAGCCGCCGAGGTCGCCGGGGGCGGCTACGGTCCGCCGTCGCGGCGTGGTGGCAGCGGGGTCACCGCCCGGACCGGAACGCCCGCCGTGGTCGGGAGCGGCGCCCGGCTGGCGGCGGGGAACCGGGCCCGCCGGGTCGGGACCCGGGCGGAAGGCGGGGCGGCTCGGGACCGTGACGGGACCGTAGTCAGCGCGCGAAGCAGGTCCGCGGCGCTGGCCGAAGTCCCTGTTGGGGGCCGGGCCGGCGTGCGGATCGGGGCCGCGGCCCGGCGGATCCGCCGCGCGGGGCCTGACCAGGCTGGCCCGGTCCGGCCGGATCGGCGCCGTTACGGCCGGACCGCCCGGGGACGGGGCGGGCCCGCCCGGCCGGCGGGGGACCCGCCGGGCGGGCATCGGGCGAGCCGGGGCGGCCGACGCCGTTGCGCGGGACGCCGCCTGGCCGCGGCCGTCGGGCCCCGACCGTCCGGGCCCCGGCCGTCCGGGTCGCGGCCGTCGGGGTCGCGGTCACCCCAGAGCCAGTCGTTGGCCTCGGTGTCGTCCAGATCGAAAGCGGGAGCGGCCGCCTGGCGCATGCCGGACCCGGCGCGGGGCGCTGGCCCGGCCTGGGTCGGGCGCTCGTAACCGTGCGGCGGCATCGTACTCCCTTCCCGATGAGATAGTACCTGTCATCGGGGCAGGCCACAGGGCTTGCGAGGTCCTTCCAGGTCCCTGCGGGTACGGGATGGCCACGGCGGGTGAATCGCCCCGATAGGATCATCGCGTGAACCCGCGACTGGTCCTGCCGCGCCTGCGCCGCCTCGCCGGAGAGCACAAGCTCTTCACCGGGGCGCTCGCGGCGGGCGCCCTGCTGCGGCTGCTCGCCATGGTGGCCTACCCGGGCGCGCTCTGGTTCGCCGGCGACTCCTACGTCTACCTCGGCGCCGCGCTGCGCCCGCAGCCGAACCTGTCCAAGTCGACCGGGTACTCCTTCTTCCTGCGCCTGCTGCTGCCGTTCCACTCGCTGACCCTGGTCACCGCCGTGCAGCACCTCATGGGCCTGGCGATCGCGGTGCTGATCTACGTCATGCTCCGCCGCAGCAGCGTGCCCAAGGCCTGGGCCGCGGTCGCGACCCTGCCGGTGCTGCTCGACGGGTACGTCATCGAGGACGAGCACCTGGTCATGGCGGAGACGGTGTTCACCTTCCTGCTCATGGTCGCGGTTATCGTGCTGCTGTGGCGCCCTGGGCTGCCCCGCTGGTGGGTCGCGGTGATCGCGGGGCTGCTCGTCGGGTACGCGGTGATCGTGCGCACCGAGGGCGTGGTCATGCTCGCGGTGCTGCCGCTGTTCCTGCTGCTGCGCGGCTGGGCGTGGAAGACGCTGCGCGGCTGGCTGGTGGCGATCGTGTTCGCCGTCGCCTCGCTCGTCCCGCTCGGCGCGTACATGAACTGGTTCCACGAGCGGACCGGGCACTACGGCACCACCATGTCCGCGGGCTACTACCTGTGGGGCCGCGTGTCGTCGTTCGCCGACTGCGCGCGGATCAACCCGAGCGGCGAGCAGGCGGTCGTCTGCCCCAGGCAGCCGATCGCGGACCGGACCCCGCCGGGCAACTACATCTGGCACGCGCCGTACGTGCACGCCGACATGGACGGCATCTGCACGGTCACCGTGACGAACGGCAAGAGTCCGTAAGGAGCTGCGGCCCGGTCAGCCCCGCGGGCAACAAGGTGCTGACCGACTTCGCGATCCACGCGGTCGAGGCGCAGCCGCTCGACTACGCGAAGACGGTGTTCTTTAACACCATGCTGTCGTTCGGCTTCCCCCGCATCGCCTACCCCGGGGCCGGGACGACGTACTACTACAACTTCCACCTGCACTACGTGTCGGCGAAGCACAACCTGCTCCCGCCGGACAACCCCGATCACGAGTGGATTCCCGGCGGCACCGCCTACCAGGACTGGCTGTCCTACGGTCACCAGGCGCCCGGCGTGGTGCACAAGGTGGCCGCCGTGCCGCTGCTGGTGTACCAGCGGGTGGTGTTCACCTACGGCCCGCTGCTCGCGGTGATCTTCCTGGTCGGCCTCGGCGGCGTGCTGTCGGTGACCGCCGCGGGACGTCGCGGCCGCGGCCCGCGCTCGCTCGCCTCGGCCCGGGCGCTTCGCTCGGTGCGCGTGCACTGGGCGCCGCGCGGCACCACCATGCTTCCCTGGGTCACCGCCGTGGCCCTGCTCGTCACCCCGATCGCGCTGGCCGACTTCGACTACCGCTACCTGCTCCCGGCCATCCCGTTCGCCTGCCTGGCGGCCGGCCTCGCGTTCGCGCCGCGCCGGACCGTCCCGGCCGGCCCGGTTGCCCCGGCCGCCCCGGCGGACGCGGAAACCACCGTCCCCGACCAGGTGGCCTAGGAGCCTGCCGCGGGCTCACGGGCGGGATGCGACGGGGGAGGCCTGCTTGACGGTGCGGATGACCGGTGAGGTCTCAACCCGCTCGACGCCGGGCAGCGGACCGACCTTGACGGTCAGGAACTCATACAGCGAGTCCGCGTCGCGGCAGACGGCGCAGGCCGCCAGGTTGGCCGGCCCGGTGGTCGCGACGGCGTAGGCGACCTCGGGGAACTTCGCCAGGGCCGCGCCCACCTCCGCCAGGTGCGACGGCGGCACCGACATCCACAGCCAGGCCGCGGACCGGAAGCCGAAGGTGGGCATGTCGAGTTCCAGGTCGAAGTACAGGGCGCCGGACTCCCGCAGCTGCTCGACGCGCCGCCGGACCGTGGTCTCCGACCACCCCGTCGCGGCGGCAAGGTCCGCGAACGGTGTCCTGCCGTCCGCCGCGAGGGCCGACAGCAAGGCTGCGTCGAGATCGCTCGGCTCGGCCTGGCCGCCCGGCGGGCCCGCGGAGCGGGCCATGACGCGCAGCGGCTCGACCCGGGCGGCGGGCAGCACGTCGATGAAGCCGAGCGCGTCGGGACCGCCGGTGAACATGTGCAGCCGGGAGTAGGCCGTCACCTCGACGATCCGTCCTGACCTGGGCAGCCGGGCAAGCAGCGACTCGGCGCCTTCCGGCCCGTCGCCGCGCAGCGAGCACAGCACCTCGGTGTCGCCGGACAGCAGCTGGACCCACGCCGTGTCGTGCCGCCTGGCCAGGGCGACGGCGATCGCCTCCCCGGAACCAGGCACGCAGCGCAGCCGCAGGAACCAGCTCGCGTAGCCGGACTTGGGATAGCGCAGGCCGACGACGCGCAGCGCGCCCGCCGACCGCAGCCGCCGGTACCGGCGGGCCACCGTCTGATCGGACACGCCGAGGACCTCGGCGATCGCACTGAACGAGGCGCGGCCGTCCACGCCAAGGCACTGGGCCAGCTGCCGGTCGAGATCGTCGACCGTTATGCTTTCCACCGTCACAACGCTAGCCAATGTCGAGAACCGGCGCATCCGGCCGGTGCCAGCCCACTGGGAATCGCCGCCACAATGACAGTAAAAGGGCAAATAGCCCGTCCTCGTCCAAGGCCAGAACTTAAGATTTCCGGCATGTCCTATCCGCGGGCGGCCGACACCATTGCTCATGCCGTCATCAGCTGACGCATCCGGCGATGTCCTGCCTGACCCCGAGGGCGGGCAGGAAGGCAGCCAGGGCGCTCCTGCGGGGGAAAGCGGGGACGACGCCGTCAGCTCACGGACCCGGCGCCGCCGCCTGGTGAGAAACGTGACCGCCCTGGCGGTGACCGCGGCGGTGGCGGCCGGCGTGATCGTCGCCGTCTCCGTCGCCGGCAACTCGGCGCCCGCGCCCGTCGGCGCCGCCACCGCGGGCGCAGGCGCGGCGGGCGGAGCCGCTGCCCGCCCGGCCGTGCTGGCGAACGAGGCGGCGGCCACCGTGGCGGTCGTCAAGACGAGCGGTTCCATTACCGGCGGGCCGGTGCTCGGCCGCGACGGCCAGCTGTGGATGGTGGAGGTCGGCCAGGCCACCGGTCAGCCCATGCTCGCGGCGGTCAACCCGACGACCTACGCGGTGTCCACGTACCCGCTGCCTGCCTCGCTTGGCGCCCTTTCCCTGCGGTACACCGGAGCGGAGGCGTTCGACAACGTGGGGCAGCTGTGGCTCGGCGCGGAGGCGGCACCCGCCGGGCAGCAGCCCACGGGCATGCTGGTCCGTTACCTGCTGAGCACGGGCGCCATCACCCACTTCTCCCTCGTCGGCACCTGTAGCGACGATCCCGCGGCGCAGCCGGCTCAGCTCTCCACCGCGTCGGACGGCGGCGTCTGGGTTGAGTGCCCTAGCCCCGACTCCGTGGCCACCTCCATCGTCAGGCTCCAGCGGGACGGCGAGTTCATCCGGCCGTACCTCGTGAATACCCTGAACCGCGCGATGCTGGGGACCAGCCTGTTCGGCGAGATCGCGAACCTGCCGCGGGCCAAGATCGGGCCGCTGGCGCCCGTCGTCGGCGGGGTCATGTGGGGCATGACGGCAGGCGGGTTCGTCCAGATCACCGCCACGGGCGCCGAGACGTTCACCGCGACGAGCCCGGACACCACCGAGCTGGTGACCCAGGCCTTCCTCCGGGCCCAGCCCTTCCAGCTCGCCGGGAACAGCCAGTCGCTCACCGTCGGGGGCGTCGGCGAATGCCGCCCCCTCAGCGCGCCGGCCAGCCAGGCCCAGGAGTGCGCCGTCTCCGTCGACCCCTTCGGCGGCCAGACCATGCTCGCCGCGGCACCCGATGACGACGGCCACGCCGGCAACACGAGCGTGCACCCGGCCGGCATGGACGCATCCGGTGACCTCTGGTTCATCGTCGACGGCACGGCCGGCGGCCAGGCGCCCGGTGGCCAGTACTTCTTCGAGGTGACCTCCGGCGGCGGAACCCGGATCATCCCGTTCAGCGTGCCCGGCGGCGCCCTCCCCGTCCCGGTGGTTCAGGCGCCGGTCATCACCCAGGACGGCGCGGTGTGGACGGTCGACCCGGGGGCGGGTCCCGGTGCCCTCGTTGAGGTCAGGCCCAGGGTCTGACCGAAGGCCGTGGCGCATTCCGCCGCCAAAGCCTGGGATAAGTCGAGAACCGGCGTATCTGGCCGCGATGGCTAGGGATTGAACCCGGGAATAGGCCATGCTGTGTCGCGGGGGCCAGTGAGGGGCCGACAGATGCGTGAATGGAAGGAACCAACGATGCGCAAGTGGTTGCCGCTGGCGGCGATCTGCGCCGGGGCGTGCATGCTGCTCGTCGACGTGACGATCGTGAACGTGGCGCTGCCCGACATGGCCAGGCAGCTGCACACGACGTTCAGCGACCTGCAGTGGGTGATCGACCTGTACGCGCTGGTGCTCGGGGCGCTGGTGCTGACCGTCGGGTCGGTGGCGGACCGCTTCGGCCGCCGTCGGCTCTACCTGATCGGACTGGTGCTGTTCGCCGTGGCGTCGCTCGCCTGCGGCATGGCGCCGGACGTCGGCCTGCTGATCGCGGCCCGCGGCGTGCAGGGCGTGGGCGCCGCGGCGATGTTCGCCACGACGATGGCGCTGATCAGCAACACCTACACCGGGCGCGAGCGCGGCCTGGCGTTCGGCATCTGGGGAGCGGTCAACGGCGCCGCGTCCGCGGTGGGCCCGATCATCGGCGGGCTGCTCACCGCGAACTTCGGCTGGCGGTGGATCTTCCTGGTCAACCTGCCGGTCAGCGTCGTCGCCGTGGCGCTGACGCTGCGGGTGGTCACCGAGTCCCGCGACCCGCGCCCGAGGCGCGTCGACCTGCCGGGCATGACGTCGTTCACCGTGGCGGCCGCCGCGCTCACCTACGCGCTGATCAGGGGCGCGTGGGCGTCCGGTGAGACCATCGCGCTGATCGCCGTCGCGGCGGTCAGCCTCGCCGCGTTCGTCATCGCCGAGCGCCGCAGCGTTGCCCCGATGCTCGACCTGCGGCTGCTGCGCAACCCGGTGTTCACGGCGATGCTGCTGGCCGGCGCCCTGCTGTCCGCGGCCGCCTGGGCGGGCATGACCTACCAGTCGCTCTGGCTCCAGTCGGTACTCGGGCTCAGCGCGATCAAGGCGGGCCTCGTCGTGCTGCCCTGCGCGGCCTCCGCGTTCCTGGTGTCCGGTCAGGTCGGCCGGTTCCTGCACCGGACGTCACCGCGGTGGATGGTCGGCACCGGGCTGCTGGTCATCGCGGCGGGCGCGCTCGCCCAGGCGGTGCTGCGAGGAGAACTCAAGCTGGCCCGTCGTCATCCCCGGCCTGGTACTCGTCGGAATCGGCGCGGGGCTCGCCATGGCGTCGCTCACCTCGACCGCGATGTCCGCCATCCCGTGGCAGCAGGCGGGCATGGCGGGCGGCGCGCTGAGCGCCTTCAGGCAGCTCGGCTACGCGCTGGGCATCGCGGTGCTCGGCGAGGTCTTCCGCTCCGGCCTCGGGCACGGGGTGCCGCACGAGCCGGCGCCGGCCTGGCCGCGGCGCTGAGCGGCGGCCAGGCCCAGGCGGTGCTCGCCCGCACGCCGGCGCTCGCCCCGGTGGTGCACCGGGCCTTCGCGGACGGCCTTGACCTGGCCTACCTCGTCGCCGCCGGCTTCGGCCTGATCGCGGCCGTGGCGGTGTTCGCCCTCGTCCGGCGCACGCCCCCGGCCGCCGCCGCCACCGCGGCGCATCAGGCGGCCGCCGAGCCCGAGCCCGCTCCGGCTTCCGTCGAGGCGTAGCTCGGCGCCGCGTCACCGCCGCGTCAGCCAGAACGTGTGCGTGCTTCGCCTGAACGCGGAGCACGCATCCGTTCCGCAGGCCCGGCCTCTCCGCGGCGGGCATCACTTGCGGCTACATTTGGCCTCGTGAGCTCAGAAAGCCTGCCGGCGGTGCCGGAGACGCCGGCCCAGCGGGCGCGCTACGACCGGGTGATCGCCGTGGCGACCGACGCGCTGTCCGCGGACGGGCTGGAAGCCGTGCAGATGAAGGACCTCGCGCAGCGGGCGGGCGTGTCACTCGCGACGCTTTACCGGTACTTCCCGTCCAAGGACTACCTGCTGCTCGCCGTGGCGCTGGCCAGTTACCAGGGCGCGCTGCGGAAGGTATCGGCGGAGGTGCCGCGCGGGGACACGGTACGGACGCGCGTCGCGCTGCACCTGCGGCGCGAGTTCCGGGCGCAGCAGCGCAGCCAGCGGCTCACCGCGGCGGTGGCCGCCGCGATGAACGGCGGCGGTCGCAGCTACAGCTCGATCATCGAGGCGGCCGAGCACACCCACGCGCAGGTGGTGCGGCACGTCGCGGCGGGCGGCGGCAGGCTGAGCGAGCAGCAGGAGAAGCTGCTCACCGTGGTGCTCGACGTGTCCCGCGCCGCGACCCGGCGCTGGCTCGCCGGCACCTATTCCGTCGCCGACGCCGAGGCGCAGATCGAGATCGGCTGCCAGCTGCTCGAGCTACCCGACGACGTGGTCGACGCGGAGCTCGAGCGCGTGGCGCCGGTCAGCGGCTGACCCGCGGCCCGTCACCCGCGAGCCGCGAGCAGCGCGGTCAGCCGGTCGAGCTGCTCGTCGGGGCCGCCGAACAGCGCGTGCTGCGACATGGCGTTCTTCTGGTACAGGTGGGCGTCGTGCTCCCAGGTGAAGCCGATGCCGCCGTGCAGCTGCACGGTCGCGACCGCGGCGTCGACGTAGCTGGCCGATACCGCGATCCGCGCCACCGTCGCGGCGCGCGAGAAGTCCGCAGGCCGCTCATCGGCGGCCCGTGCGGCGTCCCGCAGTGCGGCGTGCGCCAGTTCCCAGGTGGTCCACAGCTCGGCCAGCCGGTGCTTGACGCCCTGGAACGACCCGATCGGACGGCCGAAGGCGATGCGGATCTTGGCGTACTCCGCGGTCATCAGCAGGCAGGCGGCCATCGCGCCGAGCTGCTCCGACGCCAGGGCCAGGTTCGCGAGGTCCTGGGCGAAGCCGAGCGCCGCGGCGGCGTCGCCGTCGAGCTTGCGGGCCGCCGCTCCGTCCAGCCGGACCCGGGCGAGTGAGCGGCTGTGGTCGAGTGCGGGCAGCGGCGTGACGTGCACGCCGGGTGCCGCGGCGTCGACCTCGAACAGCGCCGTGGCGTCACCGTCGAGGGCGGGCACCAGCAGCACGCCCGCCTGCGCCGCGTTGAGCACGGGGCTGATCTCGCCGGTCAGCGTGCCGCCGTCGGCGCGCACGTGTTTGCGAGCGCTGTGTTTGCGAGCACTGTGTTTGCGAGCACGGTGCCGGTGCCGCCGCTCGCGAGGGTGGCGATGAGCTCGCCGCTGGCCAGGCCGGGCAGCAGCCGGGCCTGGGCCGCCTGGTCGCCGAGGGCGAGCAGCGTGCCCGCGGCGAGCGTGCTTGCCAGCAGGGGAGAGGCCACCAGGCCCGCGCCGAGCTCACACAGGCCGACGGAAAGCACCGAGTAGCCCGCCTCCGCGCCGCCGTGCTCCGCCGGGATGACCAGGGCGGGCAGCCCGAGCGCGGACAGCTGCTTCCACACGTCCGCGTCGAACGGCTGGCCGGAGCTCATCAGCTCGCGCAGCTTCGACAGCGGGCTGCGCTCCGCGACGACGCGCCGCACCGAGTCCCTGAACTGCTCTTCGTCGTCGTTAAGTATCAGCGCCATCGCCTGTCCTCAATTCTTCTGCATGGTGCCGACGCGCAGCTGGTTGAACGGGGTGGAGCGGTCCACGCCCGGGTCCTTGGGCAGGCCGAGCACGCGCTCGCCGATGATGTTGCGCTGGATCTCGTTGGTGCCGCCGGCGATCGACGAGCCGGGCATGGCCAGCGCCGCGTTGAGCACCTCCCTGACCTCCTCGCTGTCGGACGCGGCGACCGCCGGGCCGAGCACGTCGGCGGCCACCAGGGACGCGAAGGTGCCGAGCTCCGCGCCGGCCAGCTTGGCCACCGAGCCGCGGGCGCCCGGGTCACGCCCGGACATCGCCTCTTCGCGCAGCAGCTGACCGAAGAGCCCCGCCGACCGCTCGCGGACGTACAGTTCGGCGAGCTTCCGGCCGAGCCGCGGGTCGGCGCCGTTGCCCTGCTTGGCCGCGAGCGAGCTCAGCGAGTGGTAGGACAGCGGGCTGGTCCGCGGCGCCCCCATGGTGCCGATGTTCACGCGCTCGTTGCGCAGCATGACGACGGCCGCCCGCCAGCCGTCGTTGACCTCACCGATCACCGCGTCGGCGGGCAGCCGCACCTGGTCGAAGAAGACCTCGTTGAACGGCGTGTGGCCGGTCGCGACCTTGAGCGGGCGCACGGTCACGCCGGGGGCGTGCATGTCGACGATGAACATCGTGATGCCGTTGTGCTTGGGCACCGTGGGGTCGGTCCGCGCGATGACCGCGCCGTAGTCGCTGTACTGCGCGCCCGACGTCCACACCTTCTGCCCGTTCAGCACCCAGCCGTCGTCGTCCCGCACCGCGGTGGTGGTCAGCGACGCGACGTCGGACCCGGCGGCCGGCTCGGAGAACAGCTGGCACCAGATCTCCTCGCCGCGCAGCATCTTCGGCAAGAAGCGCTTCTTCTGCTCCTGCGTGCCAAGCTCAAGGATCGTCGGACCCGGCATGCCGATCCCGATGAAGAACGCGCCGACCGGCAGCGCGTAGCCGCGGGCCTCCTGGCCGAACGCGATCTGCTCCGCGTTGGTCAGGCCCTGACCGCCGTATTCCTTCGGCCAGGTAAGGCCGACGAAGCCGGCGTCGTACAGCTTGGCCTGGAATTCCTTTTGCGCGGCGAGGTCGGCGCGAGCCGGCTCGGCCTCCTCGTCGGCGGCGGCCCTGCGCGGGGCGTTCTCCGCGAGCCAGGCGCGGGCCCGGTTTCGAAAATCGGTTACGGATTGCTCGCTCATCGCAGTCCATCCCCTGCTAAACCGCAGTTCAAGTCTTGTCCGCGAGAATCAGTCAAGAACTGAAATCGGTTATACTTACCTGGGGTTGAGCGAACCATACGGGGATGCGGGTGTCAACCGAGCCCGGGTTCCGCGGCTGGAGAGGGATGGTCGGCGGATGCGGGTGACCGGGACGCTGCAGCGCGAGGCATGGCTGCGCAAGGAGCTCCCGCCGGTGGAGCGGGTCGCTTCCGGCGTGTGGTCGGTGCCCGTGCCCATCCCCGATAACCCGCTGCGCTACGTGCTCAGCTACCTCATCGAGCACCAGTCCGGGTTCGTGCTCGTCGACCCCGGGTGGGATGCCCCGGCGAGCTGGCAGGCGCTGAGCGACGGCCTCGCCGCCTGCTCGGTGCCGCTGAGCGCCGTCACCGCCGTGCTCGTCACCCACGTGCACCCCGACCACCACGGGCTGTCCGGGAAGGTGCGCGAGGCGTCCGGCGCGTGGATCGGCATGCACGAGGGCGAGGACGCGCTGCTCGCCAGGTTCGCGCGAGCCGGGCATGCACGGCGCGATGGCCGACTACCTGCGCTGGTGCGGGGCGCCCGACGAGCACATCGGGCAGCTGACAGACGACCGGGCGGCGCAGCGCCAACGCGGCGATGGCCCGCTCGGCGATGGTGCGGGCCGACCGGCTGATCGCGCACGGCGACCTGGTCGACGTGCCCGGGCTGCGGCTGCGCGCGGTGTGGACGCCCGGCCACTCGCCCGGGCACCTGTGCTTCCACGACGAGACCCACGGGCTCCTGCTCACCGGCGACCACGTGCTGCCGCGCATCACGCCCAACATCTCCGCCTGGGACCTGGAGTCGGAGCCGCTCGCCGCGTACCTGGACTCACTGGAGAAACTGCGCGCTATCGCGCCGTCGGAGGTGCTGCCGGCGCACGAGTACCGCTTCGCGGGCATCGGCGCCCGGCTCGACGCGCTGCGGGAGCACCACCTGGAGCGGCTGCGGGAGGCGGCGGACATCGTCCGGTCAGGCCCGGCCAGGCACACCGCCTGGCAGATCGCCAGGCAGGTGACCTGGTCCCGCCCGTGGGGCCAGCTGTCCTCCTTCCAGCACCAGGCGGCGCTCGGCGAGGTGGTCGCGCACCTGCGGCACCTGCGGTCGCTGCGCGCCGTCACCTGCGCCCCGGATCGCGGTGTCGGGCTGTGGCAGCCGGCCGGCCAGCTCGCCTTACCAGTCGCAGACCTTCAGAAGGGAACCGCAGATGGGCGTCATCGACGGACGGGTAGCCGTCATCACCGGCGGAGCGCGCGGCATCGGCGCGTCGATCAGCCGGCTGTTCGCGCAGGAGGGCGCGTCGCTGGTCATCAACGACCTCGGCGGGGCGGCCGACGGCTCGGGCGGCGACGAGGGCCCGGCCAAGCAGGTCGCCGACGAGATCACCGCCAGCGGCGGTGCCGCCGTCGCCGACGGCGGCGACATCGCCGACGTGGCGACCGGCGAGCGGCTGGTCCGCACCGCCGTGGAGCGGTTCGGCCGGCTGGACATCGTGGTCAACGTGGCCGGCATCCTGCGCGACCGGATGATCTTCAACCTGGCCGAGCAGGACTGGGACGCGGTGATCAGGGTGCACCTCAAGGGGCACTACTCGACCGTCCGCCCGGCCTCCGCGTACTGGCGCGAGCAGCGCAACCCCCAGGGCCACTTCCGTATCATCAACTTCACCTCGGTGTCCGGCCTCGACGGCTCACCGGGCCAGCCGAACTACGCGGCGGCCAAGATGGGCATCGTCGGCCTCACCTACTCCCTCGCGCAGGGCCTGGCCCGCTACGGCGTCACCGCCAACGCGATCGCCCCGGGCGCGGCGACCAGGCTCACCGCCACCGTCCCGGTGGACAAGCGGGTGAGCCGCGACGAGCGGCCGACGGAAGAGGACCCCCGGATGTCACCGGACAACATCGCGCCGGTCGCCCTCTACCTGGCGAGCTCACGCTCTGACTGGCTCACCGGCCGGGTGATCTCCGCGGCCGGCTTCGACGTGGGCCTCTACGACAACCCGCAGATCATCAGGCAGCTCAGCGCGCCGGAACCGTGGGCGTACGACCGCCTCGCCTCGGCCATCGAGGGCAGCTTCCGCCCGGTCGCCGACGGCCTGCCGCGCAGCCTCTTCTCCAGCCAGCTCGGCAACGGCTGACCGCACGCGATGATCCCCGCGGTCCCCTCCACCCAAGCGCAGCACGACCGCCGTCAGCGCATGCTGCACGTGGCCACGGCGATGCTGGCCAGCGGCGGTGAGGACGCGCTGCAGATGAAGGAGCTCGCCGAGCGCGCGACGGTCTCGCTGGCGACGCTCTACCGCTACTTCCCGTCCAAGGACCACCTGCTGCTGGCCATCGTGCACAGCCGGTACGAGAACGCGCTGCGGCGGGTCAGCGGCGAGGTGCCGCGCGGCTCAGGCGTCCAGGAGCGGGTCACCAGCCACCTGCTCCGCGAGTTCCGCGCCGAGCAGCGCGACCAGCGGCTGACCGCGGCCCTCGTCCGGGTGCTCTCCGAGACCAGGCCCGAGTACGCGCCAGTGATCGCCGAGGTCCAGCAGCTGCACCTGCGGCTGATCGAGCACGTCGCCACCGCGGGCGCCCCCGTCGATGAGCACCTGCGCCTGCGGCTGCGGATCGTGCTCGACGTCTTCGGCGCCGCGACCCACCGCTGGCTGGCCGGCGTCTCCTCCGCCGCCGAGGCGCGCTTCGAGATCCGGGTCGGCTGCTACCTGCTACGCGAGCCAGGCGGCGAGGCTGACGCCACCCGACTCAGCGGGCTAAGCCTCCTGTCAGCCTCGCGGGCGCGCCTCGCTGCGATCACGGGCGCACGACGAAACCTAGGTCGCTGACCGGCGCCTGGCCAATTCCGCTCCAGCCGCCCTTGCCGAGCGCCGTTGAAGGCCAAAGTTGCAGCCGCCTTTGTCGCTCAGGGAGGAAACGCCGCACTCACCTCCTCGACTCGGCCGCGCAGTCGGAGCGTATAACGCAGCTCTCATCCTCGGCGCGCAGTATCGCTTGTCTGAGCGGGTGAGTCGGCCGGGCGGTCGCGCTGGGCTCCCAGCCCAGTGAGGAAGGTCCGGGCTCCACACGGCAGGGTGGTCGGTAATGCCGACCCGGGGCGACCCGCGGGATAGTGCCACAGAAAACAAACCGCCCTCCGGCACCGCCGGAGGGTAAGGGTGAAACGGTGGTGTAAGAGACCACCAGCGCCGCAGGTGACTGCGGCGGCTAGGTAAACCCCACCCGGAGCAAGGTCAAGAGGGTAGACCGGCTCCGGCCGGCGTCGCCTGCGCGAGCGTTTGAGGGCTGCCCGCCCGATGCTCGCGGGTAGACCGCACGAGACTGCCGGCAACGGCAGCCCTAGATGGATGACCGCCGCCTCGCGTCAGCGAGGCACAGAACCCGGCCTACAGGCCGGCTCACCCCCTTTCATCCTTCTAACTGAGTCGGTGTACAGGTCGGTGCTGCGGCCCTTGAACTCTGTGTGAAAGTGCGTAAGGAAAGGCCGAACGTCCGGGTTATGTTCGCTCGTGCGCGAGTCCCCCTCGACCGCGCGAGCGCTGAAATCCGGATTCCCCGCTGCCGCTGTGCCGTCTGCGGGTTGGCGAGCAGGTGAGTCTGGCGTTCGGATCGTGCCGGTTTCGTGGCTGCGGATGGGAGGCTCTGCGTGCCTGGCCGCGTTGTAGTCGGCCCGGTTGAGCGTCTCCGTCCCTTGGTGGCCGCGAGTACCCGCGTCGTCCGCCTGTCTGGGTGCGGCGTGCTCCGCACGGCGGTCTCCGCCACTTGCGGCCGCCGGGGCTGGCGCGTCGGCTGGCAGGCGGTTCTTGCCGTCGGCCTGCCCCTGGATGGGGGGCTCTGCGTGCCTGGCCGCGTTGTAGTCGGCGCGGTTGAGCATATGCGCAGGCTGCTGGGAGCGTCCGGCATCGCTGGGCTCCCGCTCGGGTGCCTGCTCGGCAGGCCGTCCGTGATCCGGTTCCACAGGCCGTGCGTGATCGGCGCGAGGCGCCTTAACGGCGTCAGCGCTGGCGGGCGTATCGGCGCTCATTGCCCGCCCTCCGGGGGCGCCGCGCGTAGCTGCCCGGGCGCCCAGCTGGAGTCCGGGAAATCGGTGAGCGCGTCAGCGAGCCGCTGGTCCCAGTCCGCGCCGGCGGTGCGCGCGCCGACGGCGCGCTCTACGGCGCTGGGCGACCGGACCCCGAACGCGACGGCACGCAAGGTGCCCGGGTCCCGCTGGGCCGCGTCGTGCCAGCGCTGCACGGTGGCGGCCTGCTCGGCGCAGGTACGGCCGGGAATGGCCCGGGAGTACCGGGCTTCCAGGTCCTGGGTACGCGGGTGCGGGCCCGCGCCGGGGTGATCGCGGTCCCAGGTGCGCAGTTCGTCGAGCAGGCCCGCCCACTGCCAGGCGGGCGCGAGCCACTGCGGCTCGTGCGCGTCGCACGCCCAGCGCCCCTCGTCGAGGGCGGCGCGCATCGCGCCGGTGACGTGGGCGGCCAGCGCCGGGCCGCTGACCGCCGCGGCGATCGCCGGTGCGCGGGCGGCGACCGCCGTCGTCGGCGGCGTGGGACAGCGCGCAGTCGCGCAGCCGGCTGTCCAGTCGCGGTCAGGGCGGCGGCGAAGGCGGGTCCGGGCATGCGGCATGAGCCAGCCGGTCAGGTGGGCCAGCACGGCAGCTCGGCCCACAGGGTGATCCGCGGGTCGGTGGCGGCGGCGCGCTGTGCGGCGCGCATCTGCCGCAGCGTGCACGGCCGGGCCGCGCAGTCCGGGCCGCAGGTAGGCGCTGCGCGCGGTGATGACCGGCTCGGGCGACGCAGCCGGCGCCGGGGCGGCGGTCTCGCGGGCGGTGCCGTCGGGCATCCGGGCGAGCAGCGGGTAGTCCATCCCGTCGGTGAAGACCGCGGCCTCGCCGGGCGGCAGCGTGACCAGGTAGCGCGGACTGGTCCGGGGTCAGGTTCATGGTCGCGCCGACGGTCTCGCGGTCGTCGAGCGGCGGGCAGCCGGTGGACGATCTTGACGGCGGTGTTCTTGATGACGTCGGGGATGAGCTTGGCCGGGATCTGCTCGGCGATGACCAGGCCCTCGCCGTAGGCGCGGATCTCGGCCAGCAGCTCGGCGAACATCTCCACCGCCTGCGCGGCCGGGCCGCGCCGGTGCCCGGCGGCGGCTGGCGCAGCAGCCGGTGGGCTTCCTCGATCACCGTCAGGTGCCGCAGCCGCGGGGCGGCGGGGCCTTCGGCGCGCTGCCGCATCCGCAGGTGCTCGGCCAGCCGGATCAGCACCGCGCCCATCAGGAACGCCTTGTCGCGGTCATCGCCGCAGTCCTCGATCTCCAGCACGACGTTGCCGGCCGAGCAGCCGGCGCGAAGTCCAGCGGGTGGCCGCCGTCGAGGAACCGCCCGGTGGTCCCCAGGCGCAGGCGACCCGATCCGGACCGTGCACGAAGCCCCGGACGTTGTCGGTGACCTCCCGCCCGTAGCCGATCTCCTCCACCACGGTCATCGCGGCGGCCTGCAGGTCCTCCAGGCCCGGGATAGGCCGGCTGCACGCCGGGCACGGCGGGCTCGCCCGGTGACCAGGTCCCATCCCGCCTGCTCGTAGCAGCGGGTGAGGGCGGCCGACAGCACCTGCGGGAACGGCTCGTCGGCCTGGAACGCGGCCAGGAACAGGGCCCGCAGCAGGTCCGCATGCGCCTGCAGCGGGAACCGGACCCGTCCGGCCCGGCCGCCGGCTCCAGCGGGTTGATCCCGGCGGGCGGCACGCCCAGGTCACCGGGCCGGATCACGATGACCTCGGCTCCGGGCAGCCGGGCGGCCATCAGCCGGTACTCGGCCTTGGCCGGCTCGATCACCAGCCACGGGATACCCGCCCGGGCGGCGGACTCCAGCAGGTGCCGGACCGTCTGCGACTTGCCCGCGCCGGTCGCGCCGCACACGAACACGTGCCGGTTCAGCGACGCCAGGGAAACGCCAGCTCCCCGGCGGGAACCCGGTTCTGGTCCAGCACGGCCCCGAGCGACCACCCCGCCCTGGCCGGCGGCCGAGGCCGGTTTCCGGCGTGACGTCGAAGTCGGGCCGCAGCACGAACCGGATGCCCGGCACCTCCCGCGCCGGCGGCCGGGCCAGCGCCGCCAGCAGCCGCGACGACCCGGCGCAGGGGAACTCGCGGGACCGGGTCGCCGTCATCGTCTGCCCGCTCGCCTCCCGCTGCGGCGGCCGGACCGGGACGGCGGGCCGCACGCCCGGAACGGCAGCCGGGGCGGGCTGCATGGCCATGATGTCCGCAGCAGGCCGTTGCCGTGCTCCGCCCTGGCCCGCGGGTGCCCGCGACGGCCCGGGACCGCCGAGGAGCTGCTCGAGAGCGCCGCAGCCGCGCCCGGGTACCAGCGCGTACGGGAGCCCGTCCAGGTCCGCCGACGCGCACAGCAGGCCGGCGACCTGCGCGGCCGCGCCCGGCGACTCGCCGCCGGCCAGCAGCCAGATATCCCACAGCCCGGTCGCCGGCGGCCCGCTGGAGCTCGGCGTGCCGCCCGGCCGCGCGCCGGGCCTCCAGCTGCGCGCGCGGGCTGTCGTTCCGCTGCGCGGCACAGCTGCGCCAGCGCGGCCTCGGCTGACCATCTCACGGAGCTGGCCCGCCGGGACGGGCTCCGCGATCACCAGCCATCCGAACGGTCCGCGGCCAGCTGCCCGGCAGCGCTTCCTCCAGCGACGGCGGCAGCGCGCGGCGGCGTTCCTGCCGCCATGCTCGCTGCCCGATCCTCGGCGAGCAGGGCGTCGGCCATGACCGCGACCGGCGTCCAGCAGGCGAGCGAGGCGAACAGCGACGCCATGCCGCCCGCCGGCCAGCGGCCTGGCCCGCGCCCCGGCGGGCAGCGTCAGGATCGTCTCTCCCGTGCCGTCGGCGGCGGCCGCCAGCCCGGGACCCGGCCGCGATCACCCGTACCGGCCCGCCGGCCCGGTCCCGGACCCACCCGAACGCCACCGGGGCACCCCGCTGATAGGCGGCGGCGAGCGCCTGCACCCGCTGCGCGGCCCCGGACCAGGCCCCGTCGCCGGGCGGGGACCCGGGGCGCGGGGTCTCGCGGCGGGGAATCTGGGTGATCTCCCAGGCGGGCAGGCCGGTTAGCACCTGCCATGCCGGATCGCCCATCCCAGGCTCCTCTGCACCCAATGACAGTCATCTCGTGCGGCCGCGCACTCCAGAGACTACTGGCGGATAGTCACTTTTCACTACTTTTCGTGCTCTTATAGTCACTAAATGGCAATGTCGTGCCATCCTTGGGCGCCTAACAGCCCTCAGCGCGTCAGGTCCGAGGGACGTGGCCATGTACGGGCTGTCGCTGTGCCGTGCCGGCGCAGTGCTCGGCGCCGGGGCCGTGAGCGGGACAGGGCTGCCTCCCGGGAAGTCAAGGCTTGCCGTCTGTGCAGGGACTCCGGTGCCGGTTTGTGACAGAGTTGCCGGGTGGAGAGCGGCAACGCAGACGCTGCATCGGCTCACGTCCTGCCAGGCTTTTGACCCGGGTGACCCGGAGCGTGTGTGGGAGCCGCCGGTCGATGATCCTCGCGTGCTGCGAGATCTCGTGGTCAACGACATGGCTCGCTTGCCGTGGTTCTACAAGCGGTACGCGCAGCCGCTGCCGCGTGTACCGCTGCCGCGCGACCTGCCGGTCACCACCGCACCTGCCGTCGAAGTGCTCGCGGGTACCGCGGGCGTTCCGCGCGCTGCCCTGGACCTGCCGCAGCTGTCCCGGCTGCTGCACCTGTCGGCGGGGGTGGTGCGCACGACGGAGCGGCCGTACGGGACCTACCTGTTCCGTGCCGCCGGGTCGGCGGGTGGCCGGTTCCCGGTGGAGCTGTACGTCGCGGTGCCCGAGAGCGCCCGCATGGCGCCGGGTGCCCGGGTGCCCGCGGGCGTGCATTGGTATCACCCGCAGGACCACGCCCTGGTCCAGGTTGGCCCGCCCCCGCACGGGGACTCCCCCGTCGTTGTCGTCACGGGTGTTCCGTGGCGGACGGGCTGGCGCTACCGCGAGCGCGGCTACCGGCACGTCTACTGGGACGCCGGCACGATGTTGTCGCAGCTGCTCGCGGCCGCCGAGTCCGCGGGAATCACCGCGCGGCTCCACAGCCGTTTCCCCGATGAAGCGGTCACCGCGCTTGTCGGCGCGGACGGCGTGCACGAGTGGCCGGCGGCTGTCGTCGCCCTCGGCGAGGCCCGCCGGCGCTGGACCGCGGCCCGGCTGCCGCCGGCTCGGTGGACGCGGGACCAGTGGAGTTCCCGCTGATCACGGCCGCGCAGCGAGCGGGCGAGCAAGGCACGCTCGGGCTGGCCTGGGATCGCGGCGCTCCGGCGGGGGAGCCGGCTCACGGCGGCCCGCCAGTCGAGGCTGTCGTCCTTTCCCGAGGGTCGCAGCGCCGCATGGACCCCTCCGGCGGACTGCCGCAGGCCCTGCTGCGCACCTCGCTGGCGGCATCGCTGAGAGGCGTAACGGTCCCCCACTGGGTCGTGGTCCACAACGTTGACGGGCTCGCGCCGGGCCTTTACCGGGCGGCCGGGTTGTCGGCGCCGGCGCGCGCCGGCCAGCTGCGCGACGAGCTCTACCACGTCTGCCTGGACCAGGGGCTCGGTCGTGACGCATCGTTCGTCGTGCTCGCCGCGACTGACGTCAGTGCCCTTGATGACCGGGAGTACCGTGAAGCGCAGCTCGCTGCTGGCCTGGTGGAAGGCCGGCTGCACTTGCTCGCCTACGCCCTCGGGGCGAGTGCCTCCGGCATGACCTTCGCCGACAGCCTGATACCGGCGTTGCTGGGCCAGCCGCTGGACGGCCTGCTGTTCACCTGCGTTGGTGTCGCCGAGTACGCGTCGGCGGCGGCGGCATGCCCGGCGCTGCGACACCGGTACGTCAGGTGACCCCACGGTTCTAGTACCGCCGATCCACCCTGCGCGGCGAAGACTTCCCGGTCGGACGGCCAGGGCGATGCCGGAAATCCCACAAGTTCAATACTTAGGTTGACTCCGCGGCCCGCCTTCATTTGGAGTCACAGGCGGCCGAGGTGGAATACCACCATATGACCATAGCTCAGAATTGTTTAATTGATTCTTTATGAGATCGCAACATTACTGTGCTTAGGCGTTATGAGCGGTATTGACCTGCGGGGATGCGCCAACGGTGGCGCCTGGGGGCCCTCCGGCTGCCGTCGGCCTCATTGTCCTATTGAAGGCTGGTTCCCCGCTGGTCTAGCGTGTCCCCAATGCCGTTCTCCTGAAGGAGATTGAATTGCTCAACGTAACTAAGCCCCCTGCGGCCCCGCTATCTCGTGCTATCGCCCCGCGTCGGGCGCTCACGGTGATTGCCGTCGGCGGGTGCTGCGCGGTGCTCGCCGCCTGCGGCTCGAGCGCCTCGAGCTCGGCCAGCGCCGCGGTGTCCTCGGCCAGCTCCGCCGCGTCCTCCGCCGCCGCGGTCGCGTCCTCGGCCGCGGCCGCGGCCAGCTCCGCCGCAAGCTCGGCGCTCGCCGGCGCGTCCGGGGTCTCCGCCGCGGACTGCGTCATCATCAAGCAGGTCGACTCCTCGGCGATCACCACCCTGGCGCCGCTGCAGACAGAGTCCGCGTCGCAGGCTACTGCCGCCCTGAAGACCTATGTGACCCAGCTCCAGGCGGACCAGGCCAAGCTCACCTCGGCCCAGGGCAAGAGCGTGATGAGCGCCTGGATCGCGGCCGTCCAGAAGGCGTCGACGCAGAGCACGGCGGACGCGACGACCACCATCACGGGCGCTCTCGGCGCGCTCGGCGCCGCCTGCCCGTAAGGCAGGTCGCTGAACCTGGCGCGCTGAAACCGGGCGCGCCGGACCCGGCGCCGTGACGGTAACGGCCCCGCGGGCACACTGCCCGCGGGGCCGTTCACTGCCCGGTGACCTGGCGGGCGGCCAAGTGATGCGCGGCCGTCGTCACCGGGCCGGCGAGATTCCCCAGCCTCAGGCTGTGATCGTCGGCGCGAACGTCCGCGTGCTGCGCCAGCGCAACGGATGGCCCCAGGCCAAGCTGGGCGAGCCGATGGGCTGGCTGGGCCGCCGCTTGCCTGGCATTGCCGCTCCTTTGAACGGGTGGAGCTTGGCGCTTAGCGGAGCGTGATGACGTTCGCTGTGATGAGGGCGGCTTCCTCGGAGGCGAGGTAGGCGATAACCTCGGCGACCTCGTTGGGGGCCGCGATGTGGATGAGCGTCAGGCTGGATGCGACGTGCTCGCGGACGGCGTCGGTGACCCACCCGGTGTCGGTCACGGGCGGGTAGACCATGTTGGCGGTGACACCGAACCTGGCGAGCTCGAGCGCGGCGGACATCGTGTAGTTGACCTGGGCGGCCTTCGCGGCGCCGTAGGTAACTTCCTCGGGGAAGCCGAGGTCGCCGCCCGAGGTCAGGCCGATGATCCGGCCCCAGGTCGCCTGGCGGGCGACGTGCCGCCGTGCGAACTCGCTGATCATGAGGGCCGCGCCCATGGCATCGACCGTGAACTGCCGGGTCCATGTCGCGGCCGTCACCGGCTGAAGAGACCGGCCGAGCCGGTCGAGCTGGCCGGGGCGAAGGTATCGGCTAGCCAGCCGGTCGCGTTGTTGACCAGGATGTCGACCGGGCCGAAGTGCTCTTCGGCGGTATCGAAGAGCACGGCGGGCGTGGCCGGGTCGGACAGGTCGGCCTCGACGGCGACCGCGGTGCCGCCTTCCTCCTTGATGCGGGCGACGACGGCGGCGGCGTCCCGGGCGCGGTTGTCCCGGTATGCCTGCGGGGTTCCAGGATCGGGCGCGTCGTCGACCCGCAGGAACGTGCAGAGGACCGCGGACCCGCGCCGGGCCAGGGCATGCGCGGTGGCCGCGCCGATGCCGTGGTTAGCGCCCGTGACGATCGCGGTGTGCCCGGCCTTGGCGGGGCCAGCATCGGTGAACACCCGCGACAGTATGCGCGGGCCGGCCGAGGCCGGCAACTGGTTAACCGCGCGGGGGTGTTCTCGCGGTCGGTGAAGCCCTTGCGGTGGTGCTAGCAGCTCGCCGCGGCTCAGGCACGCCCCCAACCCAAGTTGCGGTACCCAACCAATGCGGGTAAGGCGGTTCGCGCGCGCCGCGGGCCTGGAGGGTAATGACCCAGCGTGACGAGGGAGCAGGTCTCGCCGCGTTGCCTGACCTCGGGCCGGGATGACGGGCGCGTAAGAGGCAGCCTGCGGTGTCTGGGCGTCACGGCCCCATCGGCGGCGAGGCGCCCTTCAAGAAACTGCCTCACCCGACTCGTTCGAGGTAATCCTGGTAGAGGGTGACGAACCCGTCTGCGTCGAAGGTGATGTCGGCCTGGTAACCGTCGGAGTGGTAGCGCACCGCCCGGTTGCCGAGCGGCTCGTACCGCTGCCAGGTCGGCTCAGCGGTCAGTTCCGGGATGCGCACGAAGCGCATGGTGTACTCGCGGGCGGCGGCGCCTTCCTCAAGAAGCCCGTCGCGGGCGACGGGCAGCGAGTTAAAGAACGCTGAGTGATGCAGGTCGAAGAAGTCTGCGTCACCTAGCTCGACCCGGATGCCCGGGCCGCCGCCCATCGCGAGCTCCAGCACCGCCCCGTCCAGGTTCCAGCGCAGCTCGTACGCGATCCCGATCTGGGTGCCGTGGGCCCGGTCAAGGCTCTCGACGTGCACGATCTCCATCCTTGGCGCGTCGAGGCCGCGCCACAGCAAGGTCCGTACTGCCATGATCACTCCGAATCGTCGTCCCGTCCGGCAGCCGCCGTTCCGGGCGACCGGGGTGCCCGTGCCTTGTAGCCTATGGGCTCGCCCGGACGAGAACCCGTCATCGGGGGCAGGCCGCCGATCTCCAGGGCCAGCCGCGCCCGGGACCTGACCTCGCAACGGATGGGATAACGGCACGGTCGGCGTGGCTGCCACTTCTGACGAGTCGCTCGTCACGGTCAGGCCGTCGACCGTGATCCCGGCAAAGCTGGGCACCTTCGCCGGGAAAGAGGCGGAATCGCCCGAGGCGTCGCAGGGCTCATACCCGGAAGAGGCTTCACGCTCGTACTGGAGCCCGCCACCGGGTTTCGAGTAGCCCACCTGCGTCTTGTACTGGACCGATGACGCGCACCAGCCCGCAGCCGTCGGGGAGACGGGCGCGTGTTTCCCCGTCGCCAGGTTCAGTGCGACCATTTCGCCGCTCGACTTGGCAGGCAGGGCGACCACCTCGGATCCGATCACCGGCGGCAACTGGCCGTCGAGCAGGCCGACATTGGACCCGGCATCGTAGGACCATATGGTCTTGCCGGTAGCCAGGTCAAAGCCCTCAATCGTCACGGTGCCGCCAGGGGACATCGTCAAGCGTCCCGGTAGAAAGGTCACTGGTGACCGTGCCGGCGGCCCGCAGGCGCAGTCCCATGGTGGGGATCCCGTCGCCCAGCCCCTGACCTGGGCAAGGCAACTGCCCGCACGCGAACCAGGTGCCGGGATCCTGCCAGGCGGCACTTCCGTCGGAGATGCGGAACCCCGCCGTTCCGCCCCGCGCGATGTTGAAAATGGCCTTGGTGGCGGTGACGCTGACCGGCGGCCCGCCGACCGATCCGACGAACAGGCCTACCGTCGGGACCCGCTGGAAGTTCCAGCCGTAGTTGGTGGAATCCTCCTGAGAGAACACGCTGGCCAGAGGCTTAACCCAGGACAGCGAGTCACCGCTGACCGCCGCCATCGCCTCCGGGTCGCGGACGCCCGGGTCGTACAGGTCCGGGCCTATCTCGCGCCCGCCCGCCGATTGCGCGACAGCCACGGCGCCCACCCGGGTGCCGTCGCTGGCCCGGAACCGCAGTGCCAGGGTCTCCTGGGCGGAGCCCAGGGATCCGGACGTGCAGATGTCGCGGGCCGCGTCGGGACAGGGCACGGGCCAGTCCTCAAACGCCCCGGTCCGGGTGTGCCACAGCCGGCGACCGGTAACGGCGTCGACCCCCACCAACTCCGTCGACCGCGGACTGCTACCGACCGGGCTGATGAAGACTACATCCGAGCCGGCCACGCCAGAGCGCCGGCTGGACCCCCGGGGTTGTGGCCCCGGGTGACGCATCTTCGCGCCAGGCGGTCTTCCCGGTCAACGGGTCAAGCCCGACGACCTGGATGCCTCCGCCTCCTTCGGCGTAGAGCACCAAGCGGCCGCCTGCTAGCTGCGGCTTGGTCAGCGGCGTGAGGTCAGTACGGACCCAGCCGGCCGGCGGCTTCGTGCGCGCCGACGTCGCACTCGCCTTGTTGACCGCGGGAGACTGCCCGCCAGCGCTGGAGCAGCCTATGACCAGCAGCGGGACAACAGCGAGCCAGAGCCCTCGCCTGATCACGCCAGCATCCCTCGAAACATCACATCTGGAAGATTCCCGGACATGCGCGGTAACGGTACCAGTGGACCACCCCACTAGGCCACGGCCTCGGCGTACTGCCGGCTACGCGAAGCGCACGCGGATGGGCCAGGTAGCGCTCTCGTCGTCCTCATGCGGCCTGCCCGCTGCCAGCCTGGGCTTCTCCTACGATTCCCGGCGCCACCGGATTTCCCGCACAGGCAGGCTGCAGGCCATCTTGCCCTACCGGTACCTCGGCGCAGATGACCGCACCGGCCCAACTACACCGGCCAGCCCGCCGTCACCTCCCACTACGAGTGAAAGCTGGGCGCGCACCCGGCGCCCGGCCTGGCCTGCTTGCGCAGCCATGTCGCCTGGCTAGAGTCGGCAATAGCAGCAGCGCGGCACCACGCGGCGTGCCGCTCACGACGTTCGCCGAGGGGTCCCGGAGGCGACAATGACACCGGCCCGGCCTGCCCGGCCCGAAACCGAGACCGTATTCGATCCTGCCACCTACGTCGACGGCGTGCCGTTCGAGGCCCTGGCCCGGCTGCGAAGGGAAACCCCCGTCGCCTGGGTGGCCGAGACTCCCGTGCTCGGCTGGCCGGAAGGCCCGGGGTTCTGGCTGGTGCTGCGGCACGCGGACGTCGCATCGGTGCTGGCCAGGCCGCGGCTGTTCTCTTCCTCGCTGGGGGCCACGCAGATCCGTGACCCGGCGACGCCGCAGGCGCTCGGTTACGTCAGGCGGATGATGCTCAACATGGACCCGCCGGATCACTCCCGGCTGCGCCGGCTGCTGAGCCGCTCATTCACGCGGCAGGCGGTCGCCCAGCTTGAGGAGCGTATCCGCGCTCATGCGCGCGCCATCTGCGACCGCGTTTTCACCGGCCCGGGAGGTGAATGCGACTTCGCCAAGGACGTGGCCGCGGACCTGCCGCTGCTCACGCTGGCCGACGTGCTGGGCGTCCCGCAGCAGGACCGCTGGCTGCTCTTCGACTGGTCCAACCGGGTGATCGGCTACCAGGACCCCGACTACGCCTCCTCGGCCCAGTTCGACCCGGCCGAGGGCACGCCCATGGCCAGGGCGGCGCTGGCGCTGCGCCCGGGCACCAGGCAGTGACGGCCGGATGCCCGACCCGCGGACCCGAGAGGGCATGCCGGACCTGTACGCCTACGCCCACCTGCTGGCGGAGGACAAGCGGCGCCACCCCGGGGACGACGTGATGTCGACCCTGCTGGCACAGGTGGACGACGACGGCGGCCAGGTGTCGGTGACCGAGTTCGAGAACATGTTCTGGCTGCTCGCCGTGGCCGGCAACGTACGGCAAGCTCCGACTGCGAGCTCAGCGGGCAGCGCATCAGCGAAGGAGACAAGGTAGTCGTCTCGTTCACCTCGGCCAGCCGCGACGAAGCCGTCTTCACCGACCCTGACCGCTTCGACATCCGCCGCCACCCCAACCCGCACCTGGCGTTCGGTCACGGCCCGCACTTCTGCCTGGGCGCTCACCTGGCCCGCACCCAGATGCGCGCGCTGTTCGATGAAGTCCTGCGCCGCACGTCCTCCCTCACCTACGCAGGCCAGCCGTCTTACCTGCGATCCAACTTCCAGCGCGGCGTCAAACAACTGCCCATCAACTGGACCGCACAAGCCCCACAGCGCCCGCAGCGGGCCAGTGAGCAGGCTAAGCACAAAGCGTGACGTAGGAGGCGCCGGCCCCGTCGCCGGCCGGTGACGAGGCGGTGACGAGGCGGTGACGAGGCGGTGGTGGAGGCGGGACCGGCCTCGCTTCAGCGGAGATCCGCGGGCGGCGGCCATTCGGGCACGACCTCGAGGTAGTCCGCCACCCGCGCGGAGAACCGCGGCGGCCTTTTCTCCAGGAAGGACTCCACGCCTTCGGCGACGTCCGGTCCCCGGCCGAGCACGGAGATCGCCCGCGAGTCCAGCCGGTGGGCGTCCCACGGTGTCGGCTCGCCGAGCATCGACCACAGCATCCGCCGGGCGAGGGTCACCGACACCGCCGAGGTGTTCGCCGCGATCTCCTCGGCCAGCGCGCGGGCGACGGGCATGAGCTCGGCGGCGGGAACGACCCGGGAGACGGCAGGCCGGCCAGCGCCTCGGCGGCGTCGAAGACCCGTCCGGTCGCCACCCATTCCATCGCCTGTGAGATGCCGACGATCCGCGGCAGGAACCAGCTCGACGCGGCCTCGGGGACCAGGCCGCGGCGGGCGAAGACGAAGCCGAACTTCGCGGTGTCGGCGGCGATCCGGATGTCGGCGGGCAGCGTCATGGTGGCGCCGACCCCGACCGCCGGGCCGTTGACCGCCACGATCACCGGCTTGCGGGAGGCGGCGATGCGCAGTGAGACGATACCCCCGCCATCGCGCCGCACCCCGGCGATCGTGCCGACGGCCTGCGGTCGCCGCCGCGCCCGGCGAACGTCGACCGGCCGCCCGCCAGGTCAGCGCCCGCGCAGAAGCCGCGCCCGGCCCCGGTGAGCAGGACAACGCGGACCCCGTCGTCGGCGTCGGCCAGGTCGAAGGCCGCGACAAGCTCGCCCGCCATCGTGGCGGTGAAGGCGTTGAGCCGGTCGGGCCGGTGCAGTGTCATCGTGGCCGTGCCGCCCGAGACGTCGTAGCGGATCTC